>NZ_CP187259.1:1204923-2409847 GCF_049676595.1 Methanocella sp. MCL-LM | reverse complement strand
GACCAGGCGCCTTACTTTGGACTCGGTGAGCTGCAGGGCCCTCTTGTTGTGGAGGTCCTTGTGGTTCTCATTGAGGTGCTTGTGCAGGCGGATGGCCTTCTTGATCAGGTTGACGAGGTCTTCCGGGAGCTTGGGTCCGGTACCGTTGTCCTTCAGGATTGCGGATACCTTCTTGCCGGTAACCTGGGTGATGTCAGGTACGCCATACTTGTCCCTGAGGACGATGCCGACCTGGCTGGTGGTTACGTTCTGCCCGTAGGTCTTGACGACGAGCTTCTCTACTTCATCCTTGCTCATGGTGAACCATGCCGGGGGGGTCTTCCTGACCGGCCTGGTGGACCTGGAGCGACCCTTTCTGCGAGTATGCATCTTAGCCATTAAAAATCCTCTTGATCAGTGTAATTTGATTAGTTTACTGTATTCTACTGTACAGTGGCGAAGCTGTACCTTAACTTTGTGGCTTTGCTTATATAATTTTTGCCCGGCACAAGCAGCGTGGAGTATATCCGCGAGCTATTTACTGTCGGGCTTCTGATATCTTAAACCTATCTGCAGGGCATCAGCCAGCCGGCAACAAATGTCGAGCCTTAGAAACTCGAGGTCGACGTAGTCCGATTTATCCCCACCCCTTGTTTGCTCATAATACGACATACCCGGCATACTCCGTCATTTTCCTCAAGATACCTTGATACATATACGAAAAGAGTTTTTTTCGGTGATTAGTATGGCTGAGAAGGAGAAAAAAGGTGACATGAGTGTCAAGGAAGCCGGGCATAAGGGCGGCGAAAAGACGGCGGAAACCCACGGCCACGAGTTCTACGAGGAGATTGGCCACAAGGGCGGCGAGAGAACTGCTAAGACGCATGGTCACGAGTTCTACGAGGAGATTGGCCACAAGGGCGGCGAAAAGGGCGGCCAGAAGGTAAAAGATCTCATCGAAAAAGGGAAGGAATCTGAAAAGTAAAGTTACCGCGGTCGGTCAGGCCGCCACGGCCCGCCAGGGCCGCAAATTATTTTATTCTTTCTTAGGGCAGGAGTGGTAGCTCCGGGAATTGTTCCCGGCTATTCTCAGGCCTGTAGGAGTCGTTGCAAGGCCTCCGAGAGCTGTTTCCTTAAGAGTTTGAGGTATGCTATGGCCTATCGAAGCCATGGCATCGATCACTTCGTCAACTGGTATAGCGCTAGAAATGCCACACAAGGCCATTTCTGCGGCGACAAGCGCCTGGGCTGCTGCACCGGCATTTCTTTTCACGCAAGGCACTTCCACCAGCCCGGCTACCGGATCACATACCAGGCCGAGCATGTTTTTCAAAGCGATTGCCGCCGCATCTCCTACCTGCCCCGGGGTCCCTCCGCAGATCTCGACTGTCGCACCGGCGGCCATCGCAGCGGCAGATCCACACTCTGCCTGACAGCCTCCTTCCGCCCCTGAGAGCGAAGCCCTGGAAGCGATCACTCTGCCGATACATCCGGCAACGACCAGACCCTTTGTGAGGTGTCTGCGGTCGAAGCAGTACAAATCCCCTACTGAGAAAAGTACTCCCGGCAGCACTCCGCTCGAGCCGGCGGTAGGCGCAGCCACTATCCTGCCCATACAGGCGTTTGATTCTGAGGCCGCCAGCGCTGTCATGACCGCGCGGGACATCGTGCGGCCAAGTATGAAACCATCTGGTTTTACTTCCATCAGGGCCTGCATCTTACTCCCGGCTCCTCCTGCCAGGCCGCTGCGGGAACGCTTTCCTTCAAGGCCGTGTTTTACTGCCTCGGCCATCACTTCCAGGGCTTTCTCCATTCGGTCCAGGATTGCTCCGGCAGGGATTTCGAGCTCTTCAGCCTGAGCCTTCAGGCAGTAGTCGCCAAAGCTCATGCTCTGCCTTGCTGCCTCATCAATCCACCTTTGCAAAGAAAGCTTGCTCTCCATCTCTGTACCTGCCTATCGCCTGACGTTGCGTACTTTGATTATGTTCTCCAGCCACCCGATCCGCTCCAGATCGCCGCCAGTTACAGGCTGGTCTGTTTCAACAACCATGGCTGCCAGATCGCCTTTTTTCTTCCTGAACATGCTCATCCGGGCCACGTTGATCTGCCGTTCGGCCAGGATTCGGGTGACGCCGGCAATCACTCCCGGGCGGTCGCCGTGTAACACGAACAGCGTGGGCATCTCCCCGGTGATCTCCAGCCGGATGTCGTCGATGGCGGTGATGAGTACCCGGCCCCCGCCCACAGAGCTGCCTGTAATCGTACAGCTCTCGCCCTTCCTGCCCAGGAGCGAAAAGCGCACTGAGTTAGGGTGAGCGAGTTCGCCGAGGTCCACGTTTTCAAAGGAGTAGCGAATTCCCGCCGCCTCGGCAGCTTCAAAGGGCTGTGCAATCCTGGGGTCGTCGTCTGTCCACCCCATGAGCCCGGACACCAGCGCCCGATCCGTCCCGTGCCCCTCTCCAGTACAAGCGAAAGATCCGTGCAGCCCCATCACTGCTTCAGACACCTCCGTCCCGAGAATCGATGCCGCCAGCCTGCCCAGCCTGACTGCCCCCGCCGTATGCGAGCTGGAAGGCCCGGTCATCACAGGGCCGATGATGTCGAAGATGTCCATAGAACTATGCCTCCGTCTCAGGTTTATCACCTTCAGGGCAGGCCGTGTTTGAAAACTTGGTGGTATGGGGATACGGCTTGCGACTCTGGTTGCTCGGGTGGCGTGAGACAGCAAGACGAACGCTGCGCTGTGCCAGATCACAGATTACTACAGATTTAACAGATTGCACAGATAATAATCGATGATAAACGGATTTACCGTCAACAGCTTTAATTCTAATGCCATCTGTGAAATCGGTGTAATCTGTTTCAATCTGTGATCCTGTATACAAGAGACTGCTTCCAGTCGGTCACAGCGCAGCGTTCGTGTAGGTTCCCGGGCACAGATACGACACGGTATAGAGTACAAGAGTTATCCGAAGCGGGCACGGCGCAGCGATCGTTTGCAGATCCCTTGATAATATCTTCGAAAAGTAGAAATTGGAAGCCTCAGGCTTTAGTGGCCCAGGGCTTTCCACTTTGCCGCGATGAAATCGCGGATCAGCTTGGCGCCGAGCCCGGAAGTGATGCCGCCGGCGTCGTAGTCCGGCGAAATCTCGACCAGGTCGAAAGCGGCCGTTATCGGCGCAAAGTGCCTGATCACCGTGCGGACTTCCCGGGGTGTCATGCCGAAAGGCTCGGGAGTGCCGAGGCCCGGGGCGTAGGCCGGGTCAATTGCATCCATGTCCAGCGACAGGTAGATTTTGTCACAGCCCTGCAGGTACTCGTCAGCGTCTTTGAGAATCGCTTTGATACCTCTGCTGTGGACGTCTTCATTGGTATACGCCCTGATGTTCTTGTTGTCCCGGATGTAGTCCCACTCTTCTTTCGGGCCGCTGCGGACGCCGATCGTGACGTACTTGTCGGACAGGTCCTCGATAATGTGGCGGGAAACGCAAGCGTGGTTGTGCTCGATGCCCCTGTATTCTGTCCTCAGGTCGCAGTGGGCGTCCATGACCACAAAGCCGACGTTCTTGCCGAGAGACTTGACGCACGGGTAGGTGAGCGAGTGCTCTCCGCCCATCATGATGGGGATTTTGCCGGCGTCGACAATCTGTTTAGAGGTCATGTAGACTTCTTCGAGCGTCTCCTCTACGCTGGCGTAGGTATCGCAGTTGCCCATGTCGTGGATGGGCACTTCGGCCAGGTCCACTTCCAGGTCCGGGTTGTACGTCTCGAAGTTGTACGACATCTTCCGCATCTCGTCGGGCGCCCACCTGGAGCCTGCCCTGAACGACGAAGTGTTATCAAAAGGAACGCCGTAGATGACGAAAGTGGCGTCCTCGAAGGACGCGTCACCTTCCGCAAAAATATTGTAATTCATGTTCCAGGTTTACCTGGCAGCTTACTGCCTGAAGGAGAACTTGAGCTTGCCCATGGCGGCCATGTACTGGACTTCTTCGCCCTGGTTGATCTTGCCCTGCAGTTCGTCCGGGATAGCCAGCTCGAAGGTCGAGTAGTCTGCGGTGTCCATCAGCTGGGCCATGTTGCCTGCGATGGAGATTACCTGGGCGTTCTTCCTCTCGACGATGGGGACGTAGATCTTGGCGTCGACCGGCTGTACGATGGACCTCTTCGAGCCGTCGAACAGGCCGATGGCATCCACACGAGCCTTGGCTGCGCCGTGCTTACCGGGCTTAGAGTGCTGCACAGAGACGATCTGGCAGGGCTCGTCATCGATGATTACGAATTTTCCTTCTTTCAGCGATTTTACTTCAGACTGCTGCTTCAAGATACTTCACTCCAGTGGATTTTTTTGATGAAACTTAAAAGGCCCTGATATGCAATTTATAATAATCAAAGCCGGGTATTAGCCTATAATAGTCATAATCGGGTATAAATACTTAATCCAAGTCCGGGCGCTAGCGTGGGCAGGATTAAGCATAATGCAGGTCGTATGGATAGCGCAAGGGGCTTATTCAATTGCATGTCTACTAAATCCTTTCCCCAAATATCTTATATCCGATATGCGCTTACTATTGAGCAGGATAGTCTATCCATGCAGGCAAAATCTGTAGGTATCATTTCGAGGCTCGATGTCAAGGACCCTAAGAGTATCATCCCTGCGTTTGTCAAGCATCTTTCCTACAAAGTCAAGCTGTACATCGACCCCGTTACTGCCGGTCTCTGCAACAGCAAAGAAGCCACCGAGATCGACGAGATGTACGCCGACCTGGTCCTCGTTTTCGGGGGCGATGGGACAATTCTGCGTTCTCTTCAGCTTTTACCCAAGCCGACCCCGATCATGGGCATCAACATGGGCGAAGTGGGCTTCCTCACGGTTATCGACCCTGAGAGTGCCATCTACATGATCGACGACATCATCTCAAACTTCGAGGTGGTCGAGCGCCAGCGGATGGCGGTGAAGCTCAACGAGTACGAGCTCCCGTGTGCCATGAACGAGGCGGTTGTCATCACGTCCAGGCCTGCGAAGATCTCCCAGTTCCGCGTTTACGTGGACGGTAAGTTCATGGAAGAGTTCAGGGCGGACGGCATCGTCTTCGCCACGCCGACGGGCTCCACTGCATACGCCATGAGCGCCGGCGGTCCCATCGTCGATCCGGGCGTCGACGGCATCATCATCGTGCCCCTGGCCCCGTACAAGCTCTCCGCCCGCCCCTGGGTGGTTCCTGCCAGAAGCACCATCAAACTTGAGCTGCTGCGGGAAGACAAAGAATCCATGGTCGTCGTCGACGGCCAGTACATGACCAGCGTCACCACGAAGGATGTCCTGACCTTCACCAGGTGCGAGAACCCGGCGCTGTTCGTCAAGTTCCACGACAAGTTCTATGATCTCGTGCGCGAGAAGCTGACGTGAACTTGAGAGGCTTCTGTGCAATCTGTACAATCCGTGCAATCTGTGACGCCCAAAAGACTCATTACGTTTTATGTAGCATTTACTAACCACAGAGTGGCTTAAATGGAATTCACTGTCCAGGATACTATCTCCGTCTACCGTTCGATCATCGCAGAGAAAAACAAGCGGAAGAGGCGGGAGATGTTCAAGAACGATCTCATGCAGCCCTACGAAGGCATGTTCAACGCCTTCGGGGCATCGCTGAACCCGCAGCGAGGCAAGCTGGATGCATTAAAAATGCTGGACATCTGGAAGTTCGTCATGCCGGAGAGGCTGGACCAGCACACTCTTGAGCAGCTGGAAATCCTGGAAAAATTTGACGCGCAAGGCCTGATGTCGAAGACGATCGCCAGGGCGATTGAAGTCTTCAAGCCCTTCGAGAGCAAGATACCACTTAAGCACACAATCGCCGGTATATTCCTGCTGGACGGGGGAAAGATGGACCCCGTCGATCACGGGTACTCCGGCTACGGCGGCATCCCCGGCTACGTAATGATGACCTATGGCGAGCTGAGCGAGTACAACCTGCCTCGGCTCCAGGCAGCTTTAGCCCACGAAGTGCACCATAACATCCGGCTCTCGGTCATGCCCTGGGACCCTGTGAACATCACCGTAGAAGACTACATCATCCTCGAAGGGCTCGCCGAATCCTTCGGCACGTGGCTTTACGGGGAAGACAAGATCGGGTACTACATATCCGAATTCCCGGCTGATCAGCTCGGCGAAGCCCGGAAACTGATCAAAGATTCCCTGGATAAAAAGGGCTTCGGAGAAGTCAGAAACTACCTTTACGGCGATCGGGCCCCCGGAAAAGCGGCAAAGCCCACGGGCATCCCCGCCTTTACCGGCTACAAGATCGGGTACGAGTTCGTCCAGGCCTACCTGCAGAAAACGGGGAAAACGCCGGTAGAGGCGACCTTCCTGTCTGCCGGGGAGATCATCAAAAACTCCGGGTATTTCGATTAGAAGTTTCTAAGTACTGACGGTTGAATATCGAGCTGCTGCAGCTATCCTTCTTGATCCGTTTTATACGAATACTGGTACCGTTTACGCGAAGTACGAGAAGTACGCGAAGTACTAAAAGTACGACAAAAACGGGTGATTGCAACTGATCTTATCGTAAAATTTCGCGTACTTCGCGTACCTTGCGTACTTCGTGTAAATGGTACCTGACTATCCAAAAAGTTACGGGAATGACTATATTATTTTGCCCTGAATACTGTGGCGCTGTCCGGATCGAGGCCGCTCCACTTGACTGAGTACCCGAGTGCCTGGATGACAGCGTCGACTGAGATGATGCCTCGCTGCCTGATGGCAGCTACCGCCTCTCCATATTGCATGCTGTTCGGTAACGCTGCCCGAAGATCGGCGAGCACATTATTGTTGATCAGCTCTTCTTTAGTGACCAGGTAGCCTTCGGGTGGATGGTCTTCGAGGTAGGCTTTTACGGCGTCCGTGCTTTCTCCGGCGGTCTCTGCAAGGCTGGCGATCTGGACGACCTCTCCTTCGAGTGTCAGTCCCATGTTGCCGATCCTGTCGGCGCCGGCGTCTGCGTTGGCCTTTTCAAGCTTCTTGAGTCTATCGAGGACAGGTTTCATCGGCATCTTGCGACCGAAGAAGATAACGCCGGGGATTTCTCTGAAAGCCTCGCAGGACATCTGGTCGCTGGCCAGTACGAGTAGATTTTTATCTTTGATCTCCTTGAGCTTCGCTACTTTTCTCTTCAGGTACTCAGCGGTCCAGAAGCCGGCGATTTCGACGTAAACTTGGAGGCCGTTCTTTTCCAGCAGGAAGTCCGGGATGAACAGGTATTTGCCGGTGATCAGGGGCTCGGGTTCCCGGGATATGGCCCAGCCAGTGGCAGCGTTGGCGAACGAGGTGTAGAATATTTCTTCGGCAGAGCTGTCAAACTCGATCTCCTTTTGAAGGCCGGGCCTGAAGAGGCCGCCGTGTTTATCCTCCGACAGCGAGAACGTGTAGAGCTTCGGGTTGCCGGCAAAGTCTTTTCTCAGGACGGTCGCCTCTACAGACCAGCCCGGTGCGCTGACTATCTGTGGCAGCAGCTTCGCCAGAGATGTGCCGTAACGCTCAGTCATCTTGATCGCCGAGGTGGGTCCGTCGATGGTGATGTCTACCCGGCCATCTCTGGCCTCGGCATCGTACATCAGCCCGAGCCACTTGAGCTTCCGCAGGATCTCCTTGTGACCTGATGCGGTCCGGAACCGGAGCTGGGTGGCTTTGAAAAGCAGCGCCTGGGCCAGGCCCATATTGTACTGCTGGATCAGTACCTCGGGCGTCGGCTGTCTGAAGGCCTTGATCAGCATCTCGTCTTCCAGGTCGGCGTACAGCGACCGCTCCATGTCGGCCGGGCTGATGCCGAGCTTACTGGCAACTTGTCCGAGCAGCGCTTTCCTGTTCTCGCTGCCGATCACCGGGAAAGCGTTAGCGGCCGCCTCGAAAGCAGACCGCCGGGCTACGGCTGGCTCGACCGCTGCATCGATGCTAAAGTCGCACCGCCGCTCCAGCAGCGCGACCATTCCCCGGACCAGCCGGTAGTCGAAGCCCTGTTCCTCCATCTCTTCCAGGATGCCGTACAGCTCTCCTAGTTTTTTCCCTGTGTGGTCCTCGAAGATGCTGATGATGTCGCCGGCCAGTTCCAGGTGATCACCTTCCGGGGGAATGAACGCGGGGGTAATCGTGTCGCCCCTGACCCTGGCTACCAGCAGATCGCTCGACAGCATCAGGCTTCCCTCCGGCGTTTCTGAGACGAGCCTTCTTCCATGGTCCCCTGCGCCACGATTTCGTAGAGCACGGCCTTCTTGTCGCCCTTCTTCCGCAGGATGCGGCCGAGGCGCTGGACGAATTCCCGGCGGCTGCCGCTGCCGCTGAGGATGATGCCGACGTTGGCGTCAGGGACGTCCACGCCTTCGTCCAGCACCTTGGAGGTCACGATCGCCCGGTACTCCCCGGTCCTGAACTTCGAGAGGTTTTCCGCCCTCTCGTCTTTGGAAGTCGTGTAGGTGATGAAGGGTATGAGGAACTCTTTCGAGATCGCGTAAACGAGCTCGTTGTGCTCTGTGAAGATGATAATGCGATCGTCCGGGCCACTATGTCGCAGTAATACTTTCTCCAGCTCCAGCAGCTTGGCCCGGGAGTTCAGGGCTGTCGTCCTCGCCCGGTGTCTTGCCAGAATTGCTTCCCTCGCCCCTTTATCCCGGCCGCTGCGCATGACGAGGCGCTCGAAGTCACGGGGCGACCTCAGAATAATGTGGTTATCTGAGAGGTATTTTCTATAAAGATCATAGTCCTGCCTGTAGC
This sequence comes from Methanocella sp. MCL-LM, assembly GCF_049676595.1. GTDB lineage: Archaea > Halobacteriota > Methanocellia > Methanocellales > Methanocellaceae > Methanocella_A. The sequence goes on along the minus strand of NZ_CP187259.1, from coordinate 2,401,101 downwards.
TGGCCTCTTCCTCGGGCAACAGGTCGACTTTTATCCGCTTGAGGTCGTAGGTCGCGAGGTGGATCCCTTCCAGGTTATCGACGCTCATCTCGAAGACCTTGCCGCCTGTCAGCCTGGGCAGGTCTTTTTCCTTGCCGTCCTCCCGCTCGTAGGTCGCCGTCAGACCCAGCCTGCAGGGGCAGGCCAGCATTTCTGCAATAGTCGTATAGGCCGGCGAAGGCAGGTGGTGGACTTCGTCGAACACCACCAGGCGGAACTTGTTGCCCAGCTCGGAAGCTCTGATGTAGGCGGTGTCGTAAGTGGCGACCGTGACTGGCCCAAGGCGGTGTTCGTCCCCACTGTAGACGCCCGGCTCGAAGCCGAACTCTTCCTCGATCCTCGTCTTCCACTGGTCCAGCAAATCCAGTGTAGGCACAATCACGATGGCCGGGTGCACCATGGCGATCGCTTTCAGTGCTACGAGCGTCTTACCTGCACCTGTCGGCAGCACGACTACACCCCACATATCTGCTCGCTGCCAGGCTGCTACTGCTTTCTCCTGGTACTCTCGCAGGACCGTTTTTGCCTTTATGGCAGGGCACGGGACCAGGTCCATGACATCGTCCCTGTACTCGAACCCCGACGCATCGAGGTAAGCTTTGATATCTTTGTAGAAAAGGCCCAGCGCCCGGTAGGCTCCGGAACGGGAATCCCAGGAGGACCCGGGAACTCTGACGTTGCCCCGGACCAGAATGGTGCCCTTGTCGAACGCGAGGTGGATCATCGGGAGTTAATAGCGTCGGGCTTAAATAATCTTTTTCACTCCGGGGTGAAAGTATCCTGGTTCAAGGACGATCACTTATTACTGTTGAAGAGCATTTATAATATAATACTATACATATATTAGTGGTAACTATGATCAGCGGTGAACAGCTAACGGGCGGCGATCAGTGCGGCCGTATCACTATCGGCATGATGGCCCCGGACTTCGAGGCTATAACAACCCATGGTAAAGTAAAACTGTCCGACTATAAAGGCAGCTGGGTCATTCTATTCTCCCATCCGGCGGACTTTACTCCGGTCTGCACGACTGAGTTCGTAGAGTTCTCCAGGCGGTTCGACGAGTTCGAGAAGCGGGGAGTTAAGCTGCTGGGTTTGAGCGTGGACGGATTGAACTCTCACATCGCCTGGGTGAGGGACATCGAAGAGCACACCGGGGTACACGTGCCTTTCCCGATCATAGCAGACCTCGATACGAAAGTAGCCCGCCTCTACGGCATGATTCATCCTCAGATCAGCCACATCATGCCGATCCGGTCCGTGTTCATCCTCGATCCTAAAATGATCGTGAAGATGGTCATCTTCTACCCGACCGGCGTAGGGCGGAACATCGACGAGCTGGTCAGGACGCTCGATGCCCTCTTTGTTGTCGATAAGTACCGGGTGGATACACCGGCCAACTGGCAGCCGGGAGAACCTGTCCTGATCGAGCCGCCGCACACCCAGCATGGGGCGGAAGATCGGATGAAGGAAGGCTACGAGTGCACTACATGGTACCTCTGCAAGAAGAAGCTTTGAGGGCGAAGCATTTATGCCCGCCCTGTGCACCCATATAGATCACTTTGAAGCAGTCGGACCGGGATATCCTTTCAAATTATTATGGCAGCAAGCTGGAGCAATTCGGCCACGACACCCGGAGCCTCGGCTGGATTCCGGGGGGCCGCAAAGCCCGGTTTACGGCACTGTCGGAGATCGGCGACCTCGACGGGTGCAGCATCCTCGACGTCGGCTGCGGTTTCGGAGACCTGTACGGGTTCCTGGTAAACAAGGGCTTGAAAATTGATTATACAGGCATCGATATCCACCCGCAGTTCGTAGAGATCGCCAGAAAAGCGTATCCTGAAGCCCGGTTTTTCGCCGGGGATTTCGATGACGGCCTCCTTCAGGAAGAGTACGACTGGGCTTTTGCAGCCGGCATTTTCACCATCAAGATCAGCGATAACGAGGCTTTCGCGAAGGGTATGCTGCAAAAGATGCTGAAAGTGTCCCGCCGGGGCGTGGCCGCCGACTTTTTACTGCCAACGTATAGCGAGCAGGATGCCTACTGGAGGCCTGTTCCCGAGGATATGCTCAAGTTTTGCCGGACGCTGTCCCGGAGAGTGGCTCTCCGGTGCGACTACATGTCCGACGAGTACTGCGTGTACCTCTACAAAAATGATCAGGCCGACGAGCGGAACGTCTTTGAGACCCTTTAGCCGATCTCTATTTCCTGCACTTCGCTGGCCAGCTGGTGGTACTGTTTTTTCTCCAGGGTGAGGCTGTCCAGGCACAAGATGACCCTGCTGTTGCTCTGCATGACCTTGTCGTTCATGTACTGGAGGAACTTGAGCATCGAGTCGAAGCCGTTCCGGCTCAGCAGGTACTCCATGCCGTCCAGCAATACGACGCCATCGTTAGCTTCTGCGAGGAACTTGTAGATCGTCGAGCCCAGGCCTGACAGGTTATCGGGCTTAATGCAGTTTTCCCCGATGGCGCACTCGCCACCCATCAGCCAGATAATGGGGGTCTTTTCCAGCTGGTACTGGCTCCGGACCTTGTGCGGGTGGTGTCTGGTGACGCACAGCCCCTGAATGTTGTGCTTTACCAGGTCGGCGAAGATCGCCATGTGCTTCTCGGGATCGTTGTTCTTGTCGTAAATATAGATAAGTCCCGGGTCCAGGTGGTACGACGGGGCGGAGTTTTCCGCTTTTTCGAGGATTGGCGTGATCCTCAGGCCATGGATTTCCGAGAGGTTTTTCAGCGTGACGATGTAGTCGCTGTTGAGGTTTTCCTTGTATATCCTCGACGTAGAGATGTTCAGCATGATCAAGGAGTCTGTTCTGGTCCTGAATTCCCTGACGTAGCTCTTGTTATCCATGATGTCTATCCTGTCGCCGACCGGCAGGATGATAGAAATGTGTTTGCCGACTACGTCCGCCGCCTCGAACTTCAGGAGCCGGGATGCGCTGCGGTTGAAGGTCAGGATCTTGCCGTTCAGGTCTACTGTCAGCATAGCGTCGGGCGATTCGTTGATGATGTCCGTCAGGTAGCTGTTCGTCTCTGCTATCCTGTCGAACAGGTAGAAGTTTTCGATGGCGAAGCCCAGCTGGGAGCCTATGCCCAGGAGCAGGGAAGCTTTTTCTCCGCAAGAGCTGTTCTCGTTTTGGGAGCCCATGGCCATGATGCCGAGCAGCTTATTTTTCACTGAGATGGGCAGGCAGACGGTATGTTTATCGTTGGCAAATATGCCGTCCAAGAACGTCATGTCGCCGTCTTGACTGCAATATACCCTGTCGATCTCAATGCCAGCCATCAGGGCGACGGAAGCTTTCGGTATTATCGAGCGTCCGGCCGGAGTCCGCACTTCGACTTTCCTGACCGTCATCTCGGCGGAGCCCTCTCCTTTGAGCAGGTACACCGCGCCCGCATCCATGTCTAACAGCTCCAGCGATTCGCCCAGCACCCGGCCAAGTATCTCGTCCATGTTTTTCGTGCGGTTTATCGTGGAGGTGATCGAGTTGATGATGCCGAGCTCCCGGTTTTTCTGGCGCAGCGCTTCTTCAGCCAGCTTGCGGGCGGTGATGTTGTCGACGAAGACCACGGCTCCCGATACTTTGCCTTCGTGCTTGATCGGGACGATCTTCAGCGTGATATAAATATTGTAAGATTTTTTGGAGATGTGCTCGAAGTTGGAAGCGGTATAGTCGTTTCCTGTGTTCAGCACATAGGTGATGTACTGCTCGAGGTGCTCTCTGGCGAAGACCGGTAACACTTCCAGAATATTCTTGCCCAGCGCACTTGCCTGGCTAATTCCGTAGATCTTTTCGCTAAACCTGTTCCAGCGGGTGATATTCAAATCCCGATCTACGGCAATCAGGACCATTCGTACACTATCCACGATGCTGCTGTCAAGGTTGCTAAGTGGCTCTTCCCTGCTCTCCATATTTTGTATACCCGTGAAAAATGCCTGTTATCCTCAGTGATACCCGCTCTGTCAATCTGCCTGTGACAGACGGTATAATACCCATTAATACCATCATCACTTTGAGAACCTCATATACTTTTTCGTGAGCCGGCGAGCAGAGAGCTTATCACATAGTTAAAGCAAGATTGTGGGCGGGATGTGGCGACTCCCCTATTGTATTATTAAAACAGAGTCTCCGGTACGGATGTTCTCTTTTCCGCATACGCCGCCGTTAACCTCGAGTACGTACTTACAGGGTCCCGCAGACCGGATGATCTCCTTGCTGAGTGGCGTGGCGTTTTTATGGATGTTCAGGATTTTTCCCTCCTCGTCGATGAATATCATGTCCAGCGGTATCAGGGTATTGTCCATCCAGAAGTTATGGGCCGAGTAATCGCTGAAAATGAACAGCATGCCAGAATTTGCCGCCAGTACAGTACGGTTCATCAGGCCCGTGGCATGCTCTTCGGACGTGTCGGCGATCTCCACCTCAAAGACCTGGCAACTGCCATCGCTGCAGGTGATCCTTACAGAAGCTGTGGACGGGGGGAGGTTTAAACCCTCGTCCGGGACTGCCGGCTTACACGCCCGGCCAGACATGTACGAGAAAGTGCTGAGTAGTAACAGGATGAATACTATGCTGAGAGCCACAATCACCTGAGACTTTCTCATACGCAGTGGATATGGTTCTCTTATATTAATAATTCATTGGCTCTCTATCCCGGGGTAGCACTATCCTGTCGCCCGGCCACCGGTCGCCGAGGCGGGTTTTGTACGAAGCCCAGGCGACATATGCCTGCTGTAGCTGGCCTTCGTCGATGATCGGCCTCACGCCTTTCCAGCGCTCTTGCAGGAACTCCTCTGGCGAGTTCGAAAACCGGGCACAGCGCATTCCCTGGCAAGCCCCGAAGCCGAGGCGGTTATACCTGGACGTGTCGGTATTTTTCAGGAACGGCATCTCGATAATCCTGCGCCCTGCGCTTTCGCAGCGACACTCGATCTCTCCCTGCTCCTCCCGCCTGACGTCCGGCAAAGCTTCCGACATCGTGCGGCACCGCCCGTTCTCCCCCAGCATGCGCATTACGGCATCTGAGGCATGCTCTGCGACGAGGCGGTAGGTGGTCAGTTTTCCTCCGGCTATGGTGATGAGCCCCTGCTCTTCGAAAATTTTATAGTCTCTCGACAGGCTGCGCCCGTCTCCGCTGCCCAGCAGCGGCCTGATGCCAGCGAAGGCCCGGGTGATGCGGACGCCTTTCATCGAGGGGAGCAGTGCCACAGCTTCTCTGACCAGCTTGTGGTACTCCGTTCTCAGGGGTATCGTACTGGCCGACTTTTCCGAGGTAGTGCCTATGATGGACGTAGTGTGGCCGGGAACTATGATGTCGCCATCACCCGGCATGCGCATCCGGTTGACGACCAGATCGCAGACCTTGCGCTCCGTCACAAGAAGTGTGCCATGATCAGCTTGTACGGCCGGGGCAGATCTCCCCGACGCCTGTAACAGCTCTGCACATTCGCAGCCGGCAGCGTTGATGATAACCTCCCCTTTGATCGTCCTGCCATCTTCAGTCTCGACAAAGCCATCTCCTATCCGCTTTACCCCGCAGCCTGTCACGATCTCTGCGCCTGCCATGTACGCATCGTAGAGGTTGGCCAGCGTGAGAAGAAACGGATCAACTGCGGCATCCTTTGTGCCGATGCACCTCAGGGCTGCCGGATTTGGAGAGTCAGCGACTGACAACTCTTCGACAGGTACTCCTGCCGCTTTACATCCGGACACCAGCCGGTCTCCGTACCCTGCATCAGCCTCGTCTATTGCCAGGAATACGCCCCCGGTATCTTCGACGCAGTGGGGAGCCATGTTCTTCACAACTCTGTTTTCGGCAGCACATTCGGCTGCAGCCCGTGGATCTTTTACAGCATACCGGGCTCCCGAGTGCAGCAGCCCGTGACACCGCCCCGTAGCTCCCGCGGCAGGGTAGCTTTTCTCCAGCAGCGTGACAGATAATCCTCTGAGGGCCAGGTCCCGGGCTACTCCTGCTCCGGTGATCCCGCCGCCTATCACGATAGCGTCGACCATCGGTTACAATTAGGCATGCCAGCCATGATATACCTTTTGTGACGGCACCGGGATTCCGTAAAAAACGCGACGGCCGGGCTGGATATCCCTTATTATCGAGGGCCAGGAGGCCCAGTTATAACGATTATACAGATATTATTATAAATATAACCATATGTATCTTAAGCTTGTACATCATTCCTTACCAAACCCCCCATGGCAAGGATATCCGATGACGTGGAGTAAGTGAGGGTTGCTTGTTTTGCAGCTGAGATGAGCTGCCACGCCCTCATGATCTCCAATAGCGCTTATCGTCCGGTTTTATCGAAACACTTAAGCGTATCGGGCTCATAGATTTGTGGCACTGCCGTTTTCAACGGCAACAGTACCTATCATAGGCGGTCATGCTGATGACAGACATGGACTCGATCAGGACGGACCTGGAGCGGTTCAACGAAGCTCTGATGAGGGAAGAATATGAGAGCCGCGCGGGGCTGAAAGACGAACCTGACACGGCGAGCATCTACGCCCGGTATGCCAGCATTTTCGACAGCGAAGACCTCATCTACGAGGTCAAGGCTAAGAGGGAGAAGGCCTTCGGCACCGAAAAGCTGCGGATGAGCTACCTGTACGCATATCTTCTCTCCAGTTTCATCGGGCGGAAAAACACTGACCTCGGAGACAAGATCAGCGCCACAGAGGCCCGATCTGAGATTGAGATCGACGGTAAAAAGGTATCTTTCAGGTACTCAGCGGTGATCCAGGCTAACGAGCCTGACCACGAAAAGCGAATAGCCATAGATTCCGCCCGGGAAGGCGTCTACGACGTGCTCAACCCGATGCTGCGGGAGCGGCTGGACAGGTCCTACGAGATCGCCAGGTCCTTCGGCTACGATAACTACGTCTCGATGTGCGCGGACATGAGCGGCATCGACCTGCATGCCTTAAAGTTCCAGATGCAGAACGTGCTGCACAGGACAGACCGCCTGTATACGAGGCATTTCCGGAACATTTGCAAAGATATTCTCGGCCTCAGCCTCTCTGAGGTCCGTGCCGGTGATATAGGCTACCTGTTCAGGGTCAAAGAGTTCGACCGTTTCTTCGCCCAGGATAAAATGCTCCCTGTGCTGGACAATACTCTGTCTGGCATGAACATGCAGATCCGGGAAGGCTCCAACATTCACATGGACACCGAGGCGAGAGAGAAGAAGACTCCCCGGGCCTTCTGCTGCCCCATCAAAGTACCGGCTGACGTCGTGCTCTGCATCATGCCCAAGGGGGGCATGGATGACTACCGGTCCCTCCTTCACGAGATGGGCCACGCCCAGCACTTCGGCAACGTCGCCCCCGACATGGCCATGGAGTTCAAGTATATGGGCGACAACTCTGTGACCGAGGCTTACGCGATGCTGCTCGAACACCTCACCGGTAACAAGCACTGGCTGGAGCAGCAGTTCGACATGACCGAGAACGACGTGTCCCGGCTTACCCATTTCCAGTCCTTCCAGACCTTGTATATGCTGCGGCGCTATGCGGCCAAACTGTTATACGAGATCGAGCTACACAGCGGGATGGCAGACCCGGACAAGCTGTACGCCCGGATACTGGGCGACGCGCTCAAGTTCCAGCACCCCGAAAAGCGGTACCTGTACGACCTTGACTCCGAATTTTACTCCGCATGCTACCTGAGGGCGTGGATGCTGGAAGTACAGATCAGGACCATGCTGAACGACGAGTTCGGAACCAGCTGGTGGAACGTGAGAGCAGCCGGTGACTATCTCCGTAATCTGTGGAGCACCGGCCAGAAGTACGACGGTGTAAAGATCGCCCGCAACATGGGCTACTATGGTATTGATGAAACCCTGCTCGTCCGGGAGCTGGAGAGAAACCTGAGGTATTGAGGTATTGAGGTATTAACATGGATATCGCTCACAAGCTACACTATTCCTTAAAAGAGATCATGGGTATCAAAAAGGGCGAAGTCGCCCTCATCATCCACGACGAGTACGCACGTCAGGTCATGGAGGTCACCAGAAAAGCCCTCGAGATCGAAGGCATCACGGTGCACACGTACCAGGTGCCCGAGGACAGGCGCCCGCTCAAGGAAGCTCCGAAGGAGCTGCAGGCGCTGATTGAGAAGCTGAAGCCGAGCCTGTTCTTCAACCAGCTCAAAGGCATCGGAGAAGAGACGCCTTTCCGTATCCAGCTGCACCACGACGAGTCCATGTACGGGGCCCGGGTGGGCCATTCCCCGGACATCAACATGGGCATGATCGAATACCCGATGACGGCGGATTTCAAGGCGATCAAGGCGAACGCCGACAAGCTCAAAAAGCGGTTCGAAGGCGTCATCAATTTGAGAGTCACAGCCCCCGGCGGCACCGACATCGCCTTCAGCATCAAGGGCAGGGACTTCGCCGACGACATCACCATCCTGCCCGGCCACATGGGCAACCTGCCGGCTGGAGAAATGTGGTGCGCACCCGTGGAGCACAGCATGAACGGCACCATCGTGTGCGACGGCAGCATCGGCGACCTCGGCCAGGTCAAAGCACCGCTGGTCATGTGCGTGGAAGACGGCTACGTGACCAAACTCTCGTCCGAGGATAAAGAACTGGTTCACAAGGTTAACGAGCTGATCGACGTGGATGACGAGGCGGCCCTCTGCGGCGAGTTCGGCATCGGCCTGAACCCCAAAGCCCGGCTCACCGGCCTCCTGCTGGAAGACGAAAAAGTCTACGGCACCCTCCACATCGCCTTCGGCCACAACTCCGACATGCCCGGCGGCCAGAACATGAGCGCCACCCACCGCGACTTCCTGTTCAAGAAGCCTTCCATAATGGTCATAGAGACCGGGGAATATATAATGAGAGACGGCGAGCTGACCTGAGCTCCCCGGCTCCCAAATTCTTACCACGACGGCACGGTTCCTTATCCTGGCAACCTGAAATCAGGTATTTGAACCACGGCGGCACGGCGGTGCTGTGTTGCATAATTCATTTTCTCTTCTTTGGGCCGAGCTATTGCAGGTGGAGTGACTCAGCAAGACGATCGCTGCGCTGTGCCAGGATCACAGATTACGCAGAATCTGATGATTCTGACAGATGCCACAGATTGCACAGATTCTAATCGATGAGAAATGGATTTGCCGTCTACCGATTTTATTCTAAGGTCATCTGTGAAATCAGTGCAATCCGTTTCAATCTGTGATCCTGGCACAGCGCAGCGATCGTCATCGCATCGCCTCGAGAACGCCTGCGACTGCAGGCGTTCAAAAGGCGAACATGAAGATAAGAATAATGCAACACAGCAGCACGGCGGCACGGAGACAGTGCGACCTACAACAACCGAACGGTGACTGGAACCACGGCGGCACAGCGACACGAAGACAACTGCGACGCCGTAACGAGACTTCTTTTTCAGTCCACGGCGACACAGAGACAGCCGATTAACCAAAAACGGTTTACTGGCCAGGTGTTTAGTATATCCTTATGATCTCATGATCGGTAAACTACTTTCTGTAGTGATACCTGGGTTCTCCAGTATAGTAGCAATAGACGGATTGTCTCCGTGTCGTCAGCCCGCCGTGTCGCCGTGGATCTAAAAAAGAATGCATTGTTATTCGGGTACGGTTGTCGCCGTGTCGCTGTGTCGCTGTGGTTTAAATAACCGTCCTGCTATCGTTTCTCGTAATGTCTCCGTGTCGCTGTGTCGCTGTGGTTAGAACATTGATGGTTTATGTTATTAAGTCAGAACATCCGGCGGTATGCTTTGAGTCCGATATACACGAGCGCTATCAGTATGATTGCAACAATAATCGTGGTGGTCATCGAAGTGGGCTTGGCAGGCTCGGCGGTCGGCCCGGGGCTCGGCGTGATGGCTGCGGCTGTGGCGGACGGGTTCTGGTTGTTGGCCACTATCTGAGAGACGTTGACCACATCCCTGTAGTTTTTGATTGTGACGTCGTTGCGTGCGCCTTCGTAGCCGGCTTCTGCCCTGATCGTCCCGTTCAGGCCGCCTTTCGTGGCGGTTATCTCGTATTTGCCGACGTCTGTGGGTAGCCCGTCTATCCGGTAGTAGCCCATCGGGCTGCCGCCTGAGCCGTCGCTGGAATAGATCGGGTAGGTCAGGTACGTGGCAGGCTTTCCGTCAGGGCCTTTTACGGTAATGTCCGCTCCGGTGATGATGCTCATCTCGTCGTTGACTACGTATCCGGAAACCGGGGCTGTGCCAGTTATGTACACGTTAATACTGGCCCGGTGGAATTCGGTGGCAGCCTCGATCTGTACCAGGACCGGTAGCCTATATCGTTCCGGGGGGTTATCCGGGTTTATGCGGATCGTGGTTGACCCCGTTCCCTTCTCGTCGGTAACGATCAGCTGCCTGTCAAAGATCATGTAATCGCCGGCGCTGAGGAAGTTTAAGACGACCGGCACGTTTGCCGCTCCGGTGGGGTTGCTATTGTCGTACAGCTGGACACTCAGAGTGATGGTGTCGTTCATGCCCATCCGCAGGTACGACTGAGATGCCTGCATCTTGATGTTATCGTAATACTGGGCCTCTGCCGGTGCAGCGGCCAGGACCAGAAGTAGCGCTACAATAGCCGCCAGCCAGATCTTTTTCATTCCATCGCCTGTGTATTATTAATGTTGATAAAAACGATATAACCTTTCCCGTATGATCGGTCAACTCGCCCTGGGCTACGTGCCAATGCGGTATCCTGCCGCAGGAAATCCGGCATAAGCCGGGTGTATCGCAAGACTGATATACTAAAAATCTATATTCTGTGACAATAATTGAATAATTGGAAATTAGATAAATATGACCGGAATAAAAAGACTTGTTCTCGACGTCCTGAAACCGCACAAGCCCTCCATTCTGGAGATGGCCAAGGCGATCTGTAAGCTTAACCACATCACTGGCGTCAACCTCGGCATTCAGGAGGTCGACACGGAGACGGAGACCATCAAGATTACTGTCGAGGGCAACAATATCGATTTTGAAGAACTGGAGCAGGTAATCGAAGACATGGGCGCAGTCATCCACAGTATCGACGAAGTTGCGGCTGGCAGCAAGCTCGTGGAAAACGTCGAAACGCTGCAAGACCGCTAAGCCCGCGAATAACCTGCTTTAACTGTTTTAACTAACATTATTTCAATGGCTAATGGAAACGATGTTGGCAGGTACTTGATCCTGGGCAGCATAGACGGGTTGCTGGCTATTCTGGGCATTATCGTGGGGCTTGCCACGACCACTCAGGACGCCGGCATTATCCTCAAAGCCGCACTGGGCGGCGGCATTGCGCTGTGCCTGACGAACGGTATCGGATCGTACCTCGCCGAGACTGCCGTCGAGTACAGCCGTATATCAAGCGTAGAGAAGGCGATGCTTGAAGATCTGCGGAATACCCGCATCGAAAAGATGGCCCGCCGGAAGATCGTGCGGGATTCGATCATCCACGGCGGCGCGAGCCTCTGCGGCTCTATCGTGCCGATTCTGCCTTTCCTGGTTCTCCGAGGCTTCGCGGCGACGGCATCATCCGTCGGGCTTTCGCTGGCGGCACTGGTAGTGCTGGGCCTATATTCAGGAAAGGTTTCGAGCCAGAGCTACCTTAAATCCGTGGTGCGCATGGTTGGCCTCGGAGCCTTGATCGTAGTGGTATGTAGCCTGCTTGGCATAGGCCACTGATAGAAAGATTATTGGTCATGACTAGCATATATGGGGGAGGAAGTACCGCTTATGGCAGAGGATGAAATCTGGACGGAAAAATACAGGCCGCGAAGGCTTGAGGATGTTATAGGCCACCAGCAGATCACCCGGAGGCTTATCTCTTACGTTAAGTCTGGTAATCTTCCTCACCTGCTGTTCTCAGGGCCCCCGGGAGTCGGCAAGACTGCGTGTGCTGTTGCCCTCGCCCGGGAGATGTACGGGGAGACCTGGCAGAGTAACTTCATCGAGCTAAACGCTTCCGACGAACGTGGTATCGATGTGGTGCGCAACAACATCAAAAACTTCGCCCGCACAGCCCCGCTGGGAGAAGCGAAGTTCAAGATCATCTTCCTGGACGAAGCCGACGCCCTGACCTCGGATGCACAGTCGGCGCTGCGCCGGACGATGGAGCGGTACGCCGCGACCTGCAGGTTTGTCATCTCCTGCAACTACTCTTCCAAGATCATCGAGCCGATCCAGTCCCGCTGCGCGGTATACCGGTTCGGGCCGCTGACCGCCAACGACGTTACTCTGGGTATCCACCGCATAGCCGAGAAAGAGCACCTCAAGATCGAGAGGGACGGCATGGATGCGTTGATCTACGTCGCCCGTGGCGACATGCGCAGGGCGATTAACGCTCTCCAGTCTGCGGCCACCATCGCTAAAGACATCACCGCCGACGTGATCTACCAGACCACCAGCACCGCAAAGCCGAAAGAGATCGAAGACATGCTCAAGCTTGCCCTCAACGGGCAGTTCATGGACTCGAGAAGTAAGCTGGACGAGCTGCTGATCACTTACGGGCTGTCGGGCTCGGACATCATCGAACAGATCTACCGCAGCATGTTCGACCTCGGGCTGGACGAAGACGTGCTGGTAGCGCTTGTCGACCGCATCGGGGAGGCAGACTTCCGGCTCACCGAAGGTGCCAGCGAGCGGATCCAGATCGAGGCACTGCTGGCTCACTTTAAAATGCAAGGCGCTGCGCGCTCAAAGTAACTCTAAATGGGCATGCCGGGCCGTAGGCCCGGGCTTTTCTACTTTAAAAAATGCAAAAATTGCCGATCAGTAATAAAAATTTGATAATAGCACCACGTTTGCGCCGGGCACTCTATAAAAGCAGGGACCAGTAACCTGATTTTACCCGACGATCTTATCCTCGCAGGGAGTGAGCCTATGATGAACGTTACCACTAAGATGACCCTTACTAGCAGCGCCTTCGAGTCCGGCAGTTATATCCCTAAAAAGTACACCTGCGACGGCGACGATATCTCACCGGAGCTAACCTGGGGCCAGGTGCCCGCCGGCACCGATTCGCTCGCCCTGATCGTCGACGACCCCGATGCGCCTGGTAAAGTCTTTACCCACTGGGTACTCTACAATCTGCCGGCTTCCACAACCATGCTGGAAGAGGGCATCTCTGCCGTCGAGCTCGTAAAAGCCGGCGCGTCGCAGGGCAAGAACGACTTCGGCCAGGCCGGCTATGGAGGACCCTGCCCTCCGCCGGGCAAGCCCCACAGGTACAGGTTTCATCTATATGCTCTGAACACCATGCTCGACATGCCCTCCGGCGTCTCGAAAAGTGCCGTGCTCGGCGCCATGAAAGGCCATATCTTGGGGGAAGCGGAGATTGTCGGGCTGTACGGGCGGCAGTAACATTTGGAGATGAAATACTAACGCTGCGCTGTGCTTGTTACTGATTTCTCGGATAGCATTAATAGTGTTGTCTCTGTGCTCGTGAACGTGGACTAACGCTGCGCTGTGCTTGTTACTGATTTCTCGGATAGCATTAATAGTGTTGTCTCTGTGCTCGCGAACGTGGACTAACGCTGCGCTGTGCCAGGATCACAGATTCTAACAGATTGCTCAGATTGCACAGATGACGATTTTAGATAAGATATACTGCGAACCATTCAATTTTTATTATCGATTAAAATCTGTGCAATCTGTTAAATCTGTCGTAATCTGTGATCTGGCACAGCGCAGCGTTCGTGTTGCTGTCTCATGTCCTCAGAGTAATCTGAAACGTACAGCGCAGCGTTCGACTGTGCTTCTCATCCTTTCATTAACTGCCCGAGTGCCTCATCGATAAAATCAGTTATCTCGAGGTCCCTCTCTCTGGCGATGATGAGCCCCGCGACTTCGGGGGTGACCAGCTGGCAGAGCTCTGCCTGCTTTTTATCTATGAGCCCTCTTACCGAGGTCGCTTCGATGCCCGAGTTCACGAGGAGGACTTCGAGGCGCTCCAGCAGCGACTTGGTAAATATCTCTTTGCCGGGACGGAAGCCGGGGGGAACGTCTACCGCCTTGTAGTCGAAGGCGGGCGTTAGTCTGCCATCTTCCTCGGTGAGCAGCCCTGCCTTTAATCCCGCGTTGATAACACTCTTGCTCTCCTCGGGGCTGAACCACTTGAGGTCGAGGGAAAGGGCAAAGGCAAGCTCGGCTCTGGTGAGCCTGGCCTTTCCCCTTACTTTGAAAGCCTGTGCAACGACTAGCTTAAGTTCGTCCATATCTACAGAGCCCCGCTAGCAGGATGCCCGCGAGGGCCAGGAGCAGCCCGAACCCTGGCACCTGCATCCCGAATAGTGTATTACCGCCGGAACCAGTTCCAGCTTTTTGCATTTTCAGGACGACCGGCACGTCTTTGTCAGTGACAGTGACTTCGAGGCTACCGTTGCCATATCCCGGGGCGCTGACTCCGATAGTGTGGGCGCCTGCTGCGACGTTAGCCGTGAATGCTCCGACGGTGTCGACATCCACCTGTTGGCCGTCTATCGTGACGGCCGCGTTGTCTATGCTTACCCCGGTTTTATCGTCGATGACCATGCCGGTAATGTAATATGGCAGTGAATTTCCGGCTGTGTCGCTATCGATGGTCGGGTTGTAGCCTGTGTCGGTCGGGTCGGACGTCGGGGTGGCGGTTAGCGACGGGCCTGCAGTTGGTGTGGGCGTCGCTGTGACATTCGTCGCCGGAACCGGCGTTACTGTGGCTGTGGCATTCGGGGTTGGGGTGATGGTGGGGCTTACCGCCGGTGTCGCTGTCGGGGTGGGGGTCGCTACCGGTGTCGGGGTGGGGATATTGACCATGTCCCTGCCGATCATCAGTGCCGAGGATGGGCTGGAGCTGTAGCCTCTGATCGTATAGTCGCCTGAATCGCTGGTGCCCGAGAACGTGATGCTCGTACTGATGGAACCTGTGGAGCCTTCGTTTACGTTCTCCGTCTTGAACATCTCTATCGCTCCGCCGGTGCCTGAGTCCAGCCTGCCCGAGTCTATCGCAGTTCCTGTTTTGACGTGCCGGTGATCGATGAAGCCTTTATTCATCCAGGGATCGTAGGCAACCCAGCCTTTCTGGGGATAGTAGACTTCTATCCAGGCGTGCAGTTCCTTTCCCCACCGGAACGTGGCGTAGCCGCTGGTCCCGGAGAACGAGAAAGGCGCCTTGATCTGCTCGTCGCTGACCACGCCGTTCACGTAGCGGGCCGGGATGTTTTCGGCCCTGAGCAGCGCCAGCGCGAGGTTCGCCCGGTTGACGCAGGTACCATAGTCGTGATTCAACGACCAGACAGCATCTTTAGACTCGGGTGATGCCTGATTTGGTATCTTCATCCGGACGAAGTTGATGATCCTGTCTACTGCTTCCGCTTCTGTCGTAGCCCCCGAAGTAAGCTCTCTCGCCTTGTTTTTAATATCGCCGTTCGACGACTGGGCCAGGTCTGTGCTTTGCAGGTACTGGCCCATTCCTGATGCGCTGACCGGGAACGGGTCGCTGAAGGTTTCCGGGGCGGGATTGCCGGTGCTGGTGACATCAAATTCAGTAGTTATCGTGATCGTTTTATCGCCTTTAAACCCGTCCAGGCTCCACTCATATTTTTTATAGTGATTTCCGAAAGAATCTGTCAGCTCGTCCGAAACCGACGTAGGCGTCTGCCCCGGGGTAATCCGGAAATTGCTGATCGTCTGAGAGAAGCCGTTGATGCTGTCCGACCGGTAAACCGGCGCAAAGTAAACGATTTTACCGCCATTGATCGCCGTACAGTCCAGGTTATAGCCGTTGAACGTGTCAGTCAGGGTAACGTGAGAACGTGAGCTCACAGATCCGCCTACTATAACCGTTCCGGTAAGTGACTGGGCACCGGCTTGAAGCGTCGATAGTCCGTAAGCCGAGATTAATATGCAAGCGATTAGAATAAATGATGACAGTCTTATCAGTAGCTGTCGGCTTTCTCGTTTTGCCAAAATACCCCTCTTCAGCCTTTGAAATGCCTGAGCTGGGTTTCGATCGTGTTGGCGATCTCCTCGGGCAGTGTCCTGCCCTGCCCATCCCGTACCGCTACTTGCAGGTTCAGGTTGCCGTCGACCGTAGCGCGGACGAGAAACACGTCGTTCTGGAGCAGTCCCTTGTTAAAGTTCTTATCAAGGTACGAGTACTTGACCGTGAACCGGAAATCGACCATGCCGTCGTGTGAGATTGTCGGTAATACCGTCGCCAGGTTTTGCGGCGTCAGCGGGAGAAAGTCCACGCGCTTTTCGGCAATATCCACGTACACTTCCCTCTTCGCCCTAACTGTGTCCTGGTGGGTCCTGACTCCCGGCCCCGTGGTCTCAAACTCCGCGGAACCCGTTTTACCATGAATGCCGGCTATCGCCTTGATCAGGAACTTCAGGTCCGCACCGTATCCATAGCTGCGCTCAAAGTCTGTCTGCGACGGAAAATGATAGTGAATCCGTTCCATAATTAGATGTTCTCCTTCCCCTGTTTAATATAAGCCTTGGGATTGATGCCAGATATATTTTTTGTCAGGCCGGCGGTAGCCGTAGGGCCTTAACCGCTCGTTGCGCGGCGGAATACTAGTGTCTGGCGTGATGTCCGCAGTCCGGGTAGCATTTTTCCGCACGATCAACTGGCTGAAATATTTGTACATTTGAATCATGGGTGCATGAGATCACCATGATGCGGATTGTAGAACTGGTGCCGGAAGCAGAGTTCACCGACCTCGGGAAGCTTAAAAACTTTTACGTCGACACCATTATCCAGAGCCTTTCAACCATGGGGTACGTAGCCGAGCACGTCGACCAGAGCGAATACTACAGCTACGAAACAAAAATCATCGTGAATACGAATGCGCCCGGCGTAGTCGTCGATCAGGTGATCAGCGACCCCGGCAACCGGGTCAAGGAAGCGTTCTGCGTGCTCGTCAAGTAACTTAAGGGCAGGCGGTTTCGCCTCTTAAGGATGCATCCAGTTTACGATCCCCGGCTGAAACATTCACGACGTGACCATGTCAGGTACTAATCCTTTTATATGATCGCCGCTCTTTTTCTGGCGGGTTTATACATGGTAGATATATCCGGACTTGGAGCCATGGTTTTACTAATACTGCTCATTCTGATAGCACTGGCCATCGTCCTCTGGCTGCTGAACCCCAAAAACCGGCACATCGAGGCCAGACAGGTCAATGCGACCCCGATACCTTTCGACGACGGCAAGTTTATGGAGTCTTTCATGAAGCCGATCTACGAAGACGGCATCGAGCACCTGGAAAACGCCGTCGACTCCATCAAGAGCGGCTTCGACATCTACGATCACGGCGCCTACGTCGAGGCGGCCGAGGAATTCATCTCCGCGACCCGCAGCACCGACGAAGCCTCCCGCAAGTTCCGGGAAGTCCTCGCCATGGTCGAAGACCAGGAAACCACCCACATCCAGAATGCCCGCACCAGGCTCACCGAGTGCAAGCAGTTCCGCCAGGGCGCCAAAGACCTGGAAGCCGCCTGCGACGCCATGCTCGCCGGCAAAAAGGGCGATGCACAGGCCCTGCTGGATGGCGCCAAAAACCTCCGCAGGCTAGCCGCCGAGTGGAAAAAAGAGCCCTGAATGCCGGTTTACTTTTCGAACCACGGCGGCACTGCTCCTTATCTTGACAACTGGAGAGCAGAGGGTCTAACCACGGCGGCACGGCGGCACTGAGACAATCGTATCCGAATAGCAAGGCTCTCTTTTTTATTGATCCACGGCGGCACGGCGGGTGGACGGCATGGAGACAATCCTACTATTGTTACCATAATAGAGAAACAAAAAAACACTATACAAAGTAGTTTACCGGTCATCTGATCATAAGGATATACTGAAACACCTGGCCAGTAAACGGTTTTTGGTTAAGGGGTTGTCTCCGTGTCGCCGTGGACTAAAAAGTAGTACTCTGTTACGGCGTTGCAGTTGTCTCTGTGCCGCCGTGTCGCCGTGGTTCAATTTACCATCTGGTGGTAGTAGTACGCCATTGTCTCCGTGTCGTTGTGTCGCCGTGGTTCAATCCTTTGATTTCCAGTTGTCAGATTAAGGAGCCGTGCTGCCATAGTTAAGTTAACTTAAGTGTCTTTGCGGTTGAAAAAAATATTAGGGTATTCCCGTGCCGCCGCTGGTTTGCATGTTGATCATGCCCTGGGCGACGATCTCGTATTTTACGGAGAGCACGGTGCCGGGCGGGGCGCGCTTGACCATGTCTGCGGCGAAGGTGAGGTCGAGGCATATCTTGGGGTGGGTCAGCTCGTACTTGGACATGGTCTCCGGGAATAGCAGCTTGGTAGCCACGGCGGGGGAGACCCCGAACATCGCTGCGATGGCCGGATAGCCGGGGTTCTGGGCCAGCATCTGGAGCAGCGTATCCCCTGGCTTCGCCTTCTCGGGGTACTTCGAGGCGAGGCTGCTGAAGTAAGGTGTCTGGGTGACCCGGACCAGCGCTTCCCTGATGAACTCCGGGGTCAGAATCGACTGGGAGTAGTTGGATGACAGGAAGCTGTATACGTGCTCGGAGTTCGCAACCATCGAAAAGACGTCCCTGTAGCCGTCGAAAGTCCGGGGCAGCCGGTACAAGGACTGCTCGTCGTTCTCCATCTTCACTTCCAGCACGTCGCAGATCAGCTTAAGCGCGGGCTTGATCTCCTCGTGGCTTTCAAACCCTGACAACGGGTCTTTGTGAATGTCGTGGATGGTCACATAGTCGGACTGCGTGGTCAGGTACATGATCATCCTGATCGCGTGATCTGGATTTTCTACAGCCATGGTAATAACCGATATTTTCTCTTGCCTGATAATAAATATTGCCACGGCAGGAGGCGGTGACTTATCCAGCGCCGCATATAAAGTTTTATTAGGAGCGGCGAGAATGGATGTTCCAATGGCGCGCTATACGATCATCGTGTCCACTGCGGATTTTGCCAGCGTCACAATCCGGGACAGCCTGCTCAAGCTCGGGTTCTGGGAAAAGGTACACGCCGACAGCCGGTTCAGGATCTGCCGGCAGGGCAGTTTCGAGCTGGTCGAAATCGACGACTACCACGTCTTTCAGGACGGGGTGGACCGGGCGCTGGAAGCGGCAGGGCACAAGCCGGAGACCATCGTCTTCGCCTCCAAGCACCGGAGCAAGGACGGGCGGAAGACTCTGACAGTCCACAATACCGGCAACTTCGGCGAGGCGAAGTTCGGCGGCCGGCCGCAGGAGCTCGCCACCGCGGCGCCGCGCGCAGCTCTTTCAATACTCAAGAGCCTCAAGGCTTCAGTCACCGGCTATAACGTTTCCTACGAGGCCACTCACCACGGGCCGTCGGATCTCCTGACTCCGTCGGTCTACGCTGAAATTGGAAGCACCGAGGCAGAGTGGAAGGACGAAAAAGCGGGGGAGGTCGTCGCCAGGGCGATCATGGGCCTGGCAGAAGACCCGGACGCGCCGGTCTACGTCGGCATCGGGGGCAATCACTATGCCCCCCGGGAGACTGCCCTGGCACTGGAGGCTAACATCGCTTTTGGCCACATTGTAGCTGATCATAACGTTTCCTTACTGACCGGTAAGACCTTTGCCCAGGCTTTCGAGCGGTCGGGCACCAGGCTTGCCTACGTCGATCGTAAGTCCCTCCCGGCGGAGAGCCGGAAAAAGATAGACGAGCTGATGGCAGCGCACGGCTTCGAAGCACACACTGAGTCCCATATCCGGGACGTAGCCCTGAACCCGGTCCTGAAGTGCCAGCGCCTGTGGGACCTGGCAACGGCAAAGGGGCTCTCGAAACCGCAGGTGCCGGAGAGCTTCCGGTCGATCATGCCCGTATGCGGCCCGCATAAGTGTGCCTCTTGTCCCTTCGGGATTATCGCAGAGCTGAACCAAGACCTGCTCTCGCTGGCGTGTAAAGTCGACGGAGAAAGCGTCAAAAAGGTTTTCCACTCCCAGCCTGCCATCTACTTTACCGATGGCGGCTGCCCGGCGCCTCTCCTGGTGGGGCTGGATAAGAAAGCGCTGGATCTGGCCGTAAAGACGATTACCGACAGCTGCATAGCCATCCTGAAGACGCGCTATACTGTCAAATACGACTGTATCGAGGAGATGCTGTACATCGCCGAGCGAAAGTTCGACCCGGAAAAGGCGAAATCGCTTGGCGTCGAGCCCGGACCAGATTTCGGCAGGCTTGCCCGGGGCGAGAGTGTGCGGCTAAAGGGCTCCGTGATTACCCCCGATCAAGTTGTTTCCGAAAGCGTCACACGAATAAAATTAAATAACTATTCCTACAATACTGGTAGTGGGGATGGGGCATTGGAACCCAATATCTTTAATACAACTTCTAAATCGGCAAAACAGATCGATGGCAAGGGAGAGATCATCGACAGCGAAGAGCATCAGGCACAGATCATCGACGGCGAAGGCCAGATAGCCGCGCCGACCGATATCGGCATCTCCGACGAAGAGATCATGCAGATGATGAAGGACATGAAGACCAACGTCGTGGTCGTAGGCTGCGGCGGAGGCGGTTCTAACTCCATCGCCCGCATGGCCCGGGAAGGCATCTCGGGAGCCCGGCTCTTTGCGGCTAACACGGATGCTCAGCACCTCCTGCACACCCAGGCAGACAAAAAGTTCCTCATAGGCAAAAAGCTCACCAGGGGCTTCGGGGCAGGCAGCCTGCCGGAAGTCGGCGAGGGGGCGGCCAAGGAAAGCCTGAACGAGATCAAGGCGGCGCTGATCAAGTCGGATATGGTATTCATCACCTGCGGCCTCGGCGGCGGCACCGGTACCGGCTCTGCGCCGGTCGTGGCCCAGGCGGCCAAAGAAGCCGGAGCGCTGACCATAGCGGTCGTCACCACGCCTTTCAAGGCCGAGGGCGCCATCAGAAAGCGGAACGCGGACTGGGGCCTGGCGAAGCTCAGGGAAGCTGCGGACACGGTCATCGTGGTCCCGAATGACAAGCTGCTGGAAGTCGTGCCGGACCTGCCGGTCCAGAAGGCCTTCAGAGTGGCTGATGCTGTGCTGACCCACGCGGTCAAGGGCATCACCGAGCTGGTCACCAAGCCGGGCCTGGTGAACCTCGACTTCGCCGATATCCGCACCGTCATGTCCAACGGCGGCGTGGCCATGATCGGCTTAGGAGAAGCCAGGGGCGAGAGCCGGGCCATCGACTCGATCAACGCGGCGCTGGAAAGCCCGCTGCTGGACGTCAACATCTCCACTGCGACGGCGGCCATCGTCAACGTGACCGGCGGCGAAGACATGAGCATCAGCGAGGCAGAGAGCATCGTAGAGCAGGTCTCTAACAAGATCGACCCCGAGGCGAGGATCATCTGGGGCGCTCACGTCGACCCCGACTTAGAGGACGCTATCCGGACCATGGTCATCATCACCGGCGTGAAGTCCGACCAGATCCTGGGCAAGGTGGACCCCATGGCCCAGGCCGGCAAGAACGTTCGGACGCAAAAGTTCGGCATAGACTTCATATCCTGAATTCTATGCCCGAAAACTTTATCCGTTAGGACATTATTATCTAATTCGTCTTTTCTTTAAAATTCATTTGAAGGACGGAGATTATTGTGGCAGAGAAGGCAACCCAAAACCAGATATCGCTGGAAAACATCACCGGCGGTTTAAAGCAGTATTACAGGATCATTCAGCTGACGCGCAAGCCGAGCAACGAGGAATTCTTGACCATCGCCAAGGTGGCAGGCGCGGGCATTCTGCTGATCGGAGTCATCGGTTTCGCAATCTACCTGCTCATGGTACAGGTGCCGAAGATATTTGGCTAACGGGGATACAGATGGCAGACGAAGCAACCCAGCAGGTAATTCCCAAGTCGGCGATCTTCGCCGTGAAGACGACCGCCAACCAGGAGCGGTCGGTGGCGAACCTGATCGCCATGGTTACCCGTAAGGAGAACCTGGACATACGCTCGGTGCTCGTGCCCGAAGAACTGAAAGGCTACGTACTGGTAGAGTCTCCCATGGCGGAGATCGTCGAGGACTGCATCAAGAACATCCCTCACGCCAAGGCCGTAGTCCGCGGCGCATCCTCGATCACCGAGGTTCAGCACTTCCTGGCGCCCAAGCCGACTGTCACCGGCATATCCGAGGGCGACATAGTCGAGCTCACCGCCGGCCCGTTCAAGGGCGAGAAGGCCCGGGTCAAGAGGATCGACGAGGCCAAGGAAGAGATTACGGTCGAGCTGTCCGAAGCAATGGTACCTATCCCTGTTACAGTCCGGGGCGACATCGTCCGGGTGCTGAGCAAGGAAGAGACCGGCGTGAAGAGATAAGGGCACTGGTGTGCCCTTTCAGTATCTTTTTTAGGGTAAACTTGCCCGCTGCGTGCGCTAGCTATCGCCGCCAGGGCGGTGTTAAATATAAAATTATCATTCCCTCTGTCCGCACTATCCCGTGGGAGTGTCGGCTTTTTCTGGGAGGCAAACACAGTAACGTTTAAATAATATATCTGTATTATGCATATCACAATTCCAGGTGAATAACCATGGCAGATGTAGTTGAAGTACTGGTTCCCGGAGGAAGGGCGAATCCAGGACCCCCGTTGGGTCCGTCGCTTGGTCCGCTCGGAATCAACATCAAGAAAGTGGTCGATGAGATCAACAATAAGACCAAAGACTATAACGGGATGACCGTTCCAGTCAAGATCATCGTCGACGCAAGCCGTAACTTTACGGTAGAAGTTGGAACGCCACCGACATCTGCATTAGTTCTTTCGGAATTGAAGCTTGAGAAGGGCTCGGGTACCCCCAACACTAACTTTGTTGGCGACCTGACCATCGAACAAGCGATCAAAGTTGCCCAGATGAAGAGAGATGCGATGCTCAGCTACACCCTGAAGAACGCCGTCAAGGAAGTTGCAGGTACCTGTGTCAGCATGGGTGTCACGTTAGAGGGCAAGAAACCGAAGGAATTTATCGCAGAAGTAAATGCGGGAAAATACGACGATAAACTGTCGCAGTAACAATAATGGCGACACATATGGGTGTCTGTGACACCTGCTGTGTCGTTACGACATTTTAACTGTCGTAGTAGACCGTAAGGTCGTGGACTACGGAGGAATTTAATGGCAAGAAAAGAAACGGTCGAAGCTGTCAAGAAAGCACTTGCAGGTCGGCCAAAAAGGAACTTTTCCGAAAGCGTTGATCTTGCTATCAATCTCAAAAACATAGACATGAGCCAGCCCAAGAACAGGGTTGACGAGGATATCATCCTCCCGAGCGGGCTCGGTAAGACCATCAAGGTCGCCGTGTTCGCCAAGGGTGAGGTCGCCGTCAACGCCGAGAAGGCCGGCGCAGACTATGTCTTCCCACCGGAAGAGATTGACAAGCTGGGTGCTGACAAGCCCCGGGCTAAGAAATTAGCCGGAGAGGTCAACTTCTTCATTGCTGAAACAGCCTACATGCCTACGATCGGTAAGAGGCTCGGTACTGTGCTCGGCCCGAGGGGCAAAATGCCCGCTCCGCTGCCGCCGCAGGCCGATGTCACCGCGCTGATCACCAGGCAGAAAAAGTCGATTAAGGTCAGATCCAAGGACAGGCTCACGTTCCATGCCACCATCGGCACTGAGACGATGACCCCCGAAGAGATCGCCGAGAACATCGACACTATCATCAAGAGGCTCGAGACGAAGCTCGAAAAGGGCAAGCAGAACATCCACGCGATCTACGTCAAGACGACGATGGGTCCCGCTGTGAAGGTGATGTAAACATGCACGCCGAAGCAGAGGTACACCACAGCGTTCACATTCCCCAGTGGAAAAAGGACGAGATCAAGAAGATCGTGGATGGCGTGCACTCCCACAAGGTAGTCGGCATCGTCGACGTACGCGGCGTACCCGCCGACTCGCTGCAGAAGATGCGGCGGAACCTGCAGGGCAAAGTCGAGATGCGCATGGTGCGCAACACTCTCTCGACCATCGCTTTCGACTCGCTCCCCGAGGGCGAGAAGGCAAAGGAACTGGCCAAGTATGTTGATGGCCAGATGGTGATTGTCTACACTAACGACAATCCGTTCAAGCTCTACAAGACCCTGAACGCTACCAAGTCCAAGCGTGCAGCCAAGGGCGGCGACATTGCCCCCGGCGACATAGTGGTTCCCAAGGGACCGACCTCGTTCAAGCCCGGCCCACTTGTTGGAGAATTCCAGCAGGTCGGCATCCCGGCAGGCATCGAGGGTGGCAAAGTAGTCATCAAGGACACGAAGACCGTCGTCAAGAAGGGCGAGAAGATCTCCGCCAAGCTGGCAGAGGCGCTCACCCGGTTAGAGATTACCCCCATGGATGTGGGCCTGAATCTCAAGGCGGCAGTCGAAGGTCACATGCTCTACATGCCCGAAGACCTTGGTATGGACGAGGAAGTACTCCGTGGCATGTTCGCACAGGCCTCGGCACACGCGTTCAACCTGAGCATCGAGGCAGGTATCACCACCAAGGACACCATCGAGCCGCTCATCCAGAAGGCGGTCAGGGAGTCCAAGGCACTCGCAGTGAATGCCCCCATATTCGAGAAGGACGTCATGGACTTAATCATGTCCAAGGCTGAGATGGAGATGCTGGCAGTCGCCAAGATGGTAGCCGGCAAAGAAAACGCACTTGATGAAGAACTCAGTGCAAGAGTGAAATAACTTTAACAAAGAGGTGTCAACAATGGAATACGTATACGCAGCACTTTTACTACACAAGGCTGGTAAGGCCGTGGATGAGGCAGGAGTCGCTTCCGTTCTGAAGGCAGCGGGAGTCGAGGTAAACGAGGCCCGTGTCAAGGCCCTGGTTGCAGCCCTGGAAGGCGTCAACATCGACGAGGCTATCTCCAAGGCAGCATTCGCAGCAGCTCCGGCAGCAGCCGCAGCAGCCCCGGCAGCAGGCGCAGCAGCCGCAGCCCCCGTAGAAGACGAGAAGAAGAAGGAAGAGGAAGAGGCATCCGGCATGGAAGGCCTCGGCGCTCTGTTTGGCTAAAACAGCCAAACTTCCCTTTTTCTTTAATTTTTTTTAAAATAAGCGTTTTATACTATTGTAACATCGCTTGTTTCTCATCTTTCCGCGGCTCAAGAGCCCGAAGTCCGTATTATTCTATCGCAGGCTTTTAAATGCCCGTACAAAGAGCGGTTATATCGCGATAGTTCGTTCATCGAGGGATCCACATTACTCTTGAACAGGTGAAAACAGGCATAGGCGGTCTGGACAATCTCCTCAGCGGAGGCTTCGTCAAGGGCTCGACCATCCTCATATCGGGCAGCTATGGCTCGGGAAAGACTCTGCTGGCACTCCAGTACGCCTTTTACCAGGCCCAGCGGGGCGATAAAGTTCTCTATGTGAGCACCAGCGAGCCTGTCTTTAAAATCCGCCAGTTCGCGGGTAACCTGTCCTTCTTCGACGAATCTCTCGTCCGCACAGGCTACAGTGGCATGCCCGGCAAGAAAGACCGAAACCACTCGGGCTTCGTGGAGTTCGTCGAGTCATCCATGGGCATCGTCACCGGCATCTACTTCAACGACGTCAGCTCGCTGATGGAGGAGATCCGGGACATGGTGAACAGCAAGGGCATACAACACCTGATCATCGACCCTATCACCACTCTTTCCATGCTGTACGATAGCGAGGTAGCCATGCGGAAAGACATCCTGCTGATGAGCGCCTGGCTCACCCGGATGGGCTGTACAGTACTATTGACCGCAGAAGCCTCGGATCAAAAGCTGCTGGACGTGGAAAAGTACCTCGCAGACTGCGTGATCGACCTGCGTTCCCACGAGGAGGCCGACGAGCGGCACTTCAGTATATCCATCGAGAAGCTCCGGGGCAACCGGCAGCTGATGTGCAGCCAGCAGTACATGCCGGGCAGCGAAGGCATAAAAATGTGTTCCGGCGAAAAGGTTGCGATACCGTAGAGATCATCCAAAGTCAGTCCCAAAACCATAAGTGACGCTGCGCACGGTAGCAGGCGCAGCGTTTTACTTTTTCCATCCTCAACAGCTGTTAAGTACCTGCACTCCAATTACCTATCGATGAAGTTCGGCCTGAAAGTTCACCACACGGATGTCGATAGGCTATTGTACCTGCGCCCCGACGCGCTCGAGTTTGCGCTGTTTCACGGTGACCTGGGCGGCGAATGGGTAGATCGTATCGACTTTACAGGCCCTGTCATCGTCCATGCGCCGGAAAAGCATGCCGATGGGACCATCCTCGATGCAGGCGCCGAGGATGAGGTCCAACGGGCCCGGGCTGTGGAAGTGCTCGAGAGGACGATCGATCTCTCGGTCCGGCTAAAAGCGGAAACGCTAATCTGTCACCCTGGCGGCGTGTTCCGGGAGAACAGAGCTGTTTCACCGGAGAGCCTGATTAGAACAATGGCCGGGCTAAAGGCTTACGCGGGAGACCGAGTCGAATTATTACTGGAGAACATGCCGGGCTACTACCGTACCCGGGGCGAGCTCTGGCACCCGTGCCTGCTGGCCAGAGCAGAAGAAATTATGGCAGTGCTAGACCGGACAGGCACTGGCTTATGCCTGGATGTCTGTCACGCGAAGCTTTACTGTACTGTCTATGGCGTAAACTTTCATCAGTATCTCGAGGCACTTCTGCCGTATGCCAGACACCTCCACGTTTCCGACGCCCTCGGTGAAGCCGGCGAAGGCCTGCAGATCGGCGAAGGTGAGATCGACTGGGGGTGGCTAACCTCTGCGACGAAAGCTTTCGATCTAGTCGCAGTGCCCGAGATCGACGACGGCTTCCGGGATGACGGCAAAGGCTTCCGGCTGGCCCTGGACCGTTTAGCCAGCATGGGCTTCTACAGCAGATCTTAGCGCTCACCTGACAACTATTTGAGGTAGGTTTACTATTATACCTTTCAATACACTATACGGGAGCAGTTATACTTATGATTCTGATTACCGGCTGCGGGCCGCTGGGCGCTGGCCTGGTGAAGGCGATGGAAGATCAGCCTGCCAAAGGCGCATGTGATGAGAGCAATCCCGAAGTCCCGAGAGGCTTCATGACCTACGACTTCCAGAAAGAGCAGGATATCGCCCGTATCGTCGATGTGGAGAAGCCGAAGATCATTGTTCTCACCGAAGAGATCGATAACGTGGAGTACTGCGAGCAGAACCGCATGGACGCCATGTACTATAACACCCGGGCGCAGCGGTACTTCTCCGAAGCGGCGCAGAACCTCGGCTCGAGGGTGGTCTTCAGGTCCAGCGCCATGGTCTTCGACGGCCGCAAGCCCGGAGGCATGTACACCGAGGAGGACCACGCAAATCCTCTGAACGTCTACGCGGAGACGAAGCTGATGGGCGAAACGACGGTCGACCGGACTAAGGACTTCCTGATCGTCAGGATGGGCGAAATCTACGGCGATTACCCGGATAACTTCGCGAGTCAGGTAGCGGAAAACCTGAAGTACGGCGAAAAAGTGGAGCTGGCCACAGACATGTATTTCTCCCCGATCCACATCGACGATGCGGTGAGAGCGATCAAGGAGCTTACCCTGAATGCTATGACTGGCTTCTACCATGTGGGAGGGCCCGAAAGGCTGAGCCACTACGAGTTCGGGAAAAAGATCGCAGAGGCTTTCGGGTTCAGCCAGGATCTGATCGTGCCTGTCAGCATGGCAGACCTAAAACTGACCGTGCTGGTCCCCCGGGATACTTCGCTCAGTTCGGCTAAGCTGAACGCGCTGATGAAGGTGCGGGGCGTCGAAGAAGGGCTCTCTGCGATGAAGGCTGCAGCGGATAAAAAATAAGGTGTATTTAGTCGAGCTTTTTCTCGACCTCGCCCATCTTTTTTGTAGCTCTCCCTTCCATTTTCTCGGCTCTGCCCTTAGCTTCCATGCCCGGCCTGCCCATGGCTTCTCCAGCTTCTTCCTTAGTCTTGCCCACCGCTTCCTTGGCAGTGCCCTTTACCTGTTTCTCGATTCCACCCATGTTATCACCATGACTGAACATGAATGTGATGTTTATAACGGTTGACCAAATTATGGTGAAAATAAGGTTCTATCTGGCACAAGATCACGTATGCCGGGAAATCGGCTATATGGACGGCCCCGCTATTGCCGGATGCCGGAGAGCGCTTATGCACTGTGAATGAAAAGTAAAAAAGAAAAAATGGGAGGCCGGGAACTTACAGCTGATACGGGGTGATCAGCACGTAGTTGGCCGTCCCGCCGACCTGGGTGCCCTCGACTTTGAGGGTGTAGGTGCCCGGGTTCGGGTTCTGGTAGTCGATCTGGGTGGAGGGCGCCATAGTGTTCTGGCCTGCGCCCGCGCTTGCTACCTTGTTGCCGCTGGCGTCGTACAGGGCCAGGGTCAGCTTGTTGAAGCCCCAGTTCCACGATAGCCTGGCGTTAACGTCCTGGCCGCCGGTCGTAAGGCTGTAGGAAGCTGCCTGCCCGTTCGTGATCGAGCCGGTCTTCTTGTAGGCTGGCACAATTGCCGGAGTTGCCTCGCCCTTGATCGTCACAGGCTGGTAAGCCCGCTGGGCGTGTACCCTGAGGAGGTAGTAGCCATCCTGGGGGGCGTTGTACTGTATGGCCTCCGAGGTGGTGTACCGCTGCTGGGACTGGGCGACAAGCTTGCCTGCCGGGTCGTAGAGGTACATGTCCAGGTCGTTGGAGGTGCCCTGCCAGGTTACCTTTGCGGTGATCTGGCCTGCCTGGGCCGGCGTTATGTAGGTGTAGTAGTCGCCGCCGTTGTTGACCGTGCCCGTGAATGCGGTGCCGGGTTCAGGCACCGGAGTGGGCACAGGAGTGGAGGTAGGGTTCGGGGTTGGCACCGCTGTGGGTGTCGGGGTTGTCCTGCCTCCGGCCACGTTGAGGGTATACGTCCTGGAACTGCTGACGGTGCTGTCCGAGCCGGACCTTACCGTCACGGTGAACTGGTGGCTGCCAGCCGTCGCCTCTGTGCCCGGGGTCACCAGTACCTGCATTGAGCCCGCTGCGCTTGGGTTGATTACGCCACCAGCGTAGCCCGATATGCGGACCCAGTCTCTGGGAATGCCGTTGACCGACACGCTGTAAGCGTCGCTGGCGCTGCCAGTGTTGACGATCATCATGCCCTGGCTCACCGTGGTGCCCGGGGTGACCTGGAACCTTTCCATGCTACCCATCTGGCCGTTGTAGTAGGCGAACATCGATACCAGTCCGACCGCATAGTTGCCCGGTGCGGGCGTCGGTGTCGGGGTGGGTGTCGGGTTCGGCCCAGGTGTCGGTGTCGGGGTGGGGCTCGGTCCCGGTGTCGGGGTTGGGGTTGGGCTGGGGGTCGGCAACTGGCCGCTGAGTACGTATTTCAGCGCCGCCGTTGCGTCTACCCGGCCATAGCCGTAGTTATTGTTAGGTACGCCGCTGCCCAGGGGCTTTGCCGTCTTGGTCAGCGCGTCTTTCATCTGGGCCGGTGTGAGGTCCGGCTTGGCCTGCAAGAGCAGTGCCGCTACGCCCGAGGTCATCGGAGTGGCCATCGAGGTGCCGCTCATAGCCTGGTAGTACTGTCCGACAGGCTTGGAGGAGGCGACTCCCGTGGCTTTGGCTGCGACGAGGCCGACGCCCATGTTGGTGACGTCCGGCTTGGTCCTGCCGTCGTAGGTCGGGCCTCTGGAGCTGAACGAAGCGATCTGGTCGTTGCGGTCCGTTGCGCCGACCGTGATTGCGTACGGGCTGTCGCCGGGGCACGCTACTGTCTTGGCGTTGGGGCCGCTGTTGCCCGCTGCCACAATGACTGTGACGCCTGCGTCTACTGCTCTCTTGATGGCGTCATCGCTGGCCTGGGAGTGGCTGGAGCTGCCGAGGGACATGGAGATGATGTCGGCGTTGTTCTGGACTGCCCAGTCGATACCCTTGAGGATGTTGGAGTTGCTGCCGGAGCCGTCCTTGCCGAGCACTTTGATGCCCATGACGCTGGCTTCGGGAGCTACGCCCTTGTACTTGCCGCTGTCTGCGGCCCCCGTGCCTGCAATGGTGCCGGCTACGTGGGTGCCGTGGCCGTGATCATCGTAAGGCGTCGTCTTGCCCTGGGTGTAGTCTACCCAGCCGACGATCTTGTTGCCGTTCAGGTCGGGGTGACTGCCGTCGATGCCCGTGTCGATGACGGCTACTTTGACGCCTTTGCCGGTGTACCCGGAGTTCCAGGCCTGGTCAGCGCCGATCTGCGGTACTGCCTTGTCCAGGAGGACGTGAACCTGCTGATCCTTCTCGACATACTTGACGTTCTCCATCGCTTTGAGCTCGTCTACCTTACTGTCAGGGATGGTTACAGCCATGCCGTTGATGATACTGTACCTGTGAATGATCCTGCCATTGTAGGAGTTGATGAGGCTCGTAAACTTTTCATCGGCGACAGAGGCCGTTCCCGGCTTGTCCTCGAAGGCTACGATATAAGTAGAGTAGCCATCGGGCCCGGTAGGTTGTGAGCTCTTCAGGGGTGGGACTGCGGCGATTGCCACTGCAGTGAGTGACACAAGCATTATGAGAATCGCTGCAATGCCCAGCACGGTTTTTAGCTTAATGTTTTTCCCTCCAGATTGTTCAAGGCGTTGCCTGTACACCTTTAGCAACGTGATACCGAACAATTATTATTTTTGCTATAAATACTTTATAGTTAAATTTTGAAAAATTTGCACTTTTTCAACAAGAGTATTACAGAATTTATACAATGTATTTTCGGGCATTCGCCGAATACGCTCTTCAGGCAGTGAAAATGCTCATCCGGACACTGGCGCAGATTGTTTTACGCACAGTGGCCCAGATTGTGGCTGATATTGTCATTGCTCCGATAGGGGGCTGAATTTTTTAAATACTTTCCTTGTAAGGGGATAAATTGGGATAATTTCAGGTATTTAGATATATTTGACACTGTCTGCCGTTATTCAGCAAGTTCACGGATGGGGACGCACTTCTACTTCCCATTTTGCAATTATAATAAAAAGAACACTAAGCTTAAATATTCGTAAGCGTATACTAAGCTTGGGATTTGGATTGGATCAGTTGACTTAAGCTCAATTTGATCGACATACGCGTAGCTTTCGAGCTCTGTCTAACTTTGACGGATGAATAGCTCTGGCTATCGCCTGCCTTTCCTGTCGGGGTTGTGACTGCAGCCCATTAAAATCGTCCGATATCTAACCGGGACGGCCAGGGACTATAAGGCATAATACAAAAACGTCGGGTTCACGAGCGCCTGCGAGCGAGGGTCGCGCGCTTTCAGACCACGAACGGCTTGCCGTGAAGCCCGAGGGATAAAACCTACATCAATGGGGATGGGATATTATGCAATCTATTGTGCAGGAAGCACTCAAATACACTGAAATGGAACGCGAGTACAGGAACGAAAAGGGAGAAAACACCGCAGGTGCAGACTTTGAAGACTTCGGTCTCCCGCAGATCAAGATCGTCGGCTGTGGTGGCGCAGGTAACAACACCATCAACAGGCTGTACAACATCGGCGTAGACGGCGCAGAAACGATCGCAGTCAACACCGACAAGCAGCACCTCGACGTCATCAAGGCAGACAAAAAAATCCTGGTAGGCAAGTCTCTCACCAGGGGTCTCGGCGCAGGCGGTTTCCCCGAAATCGGTAAGAGAGCCGCAGAACTCGCAAGAAGCACCCTACAGGAAGTCCTGAAGGACACTGACCTCGTATTCATCACGGCAGGCATGGGAGGCGGAACGGGTACCGGCACGGCACCCATCGTCGCACAGGTCGCCAAAGAACAGGGCGCAATCGTCGTAGGCATGGTTTCCACGCCGTTCAAGGTAGAGCGCGCCAGGATGGTCAAGGCAGAAGAGGGTATCGCCGACCTCAGGGCAGCAGCAGACACAGTCATCGTGCTGGACAACAACAGGCTGCTCGAAATGGTGCCGAACCTCCCGCTGGAGCAGGCCTTCTCCGTCATGGACCAGCTGATCTCTCAGACCGTCAAAGGTATCTCTGAAACGATCACGAGGCCTTCGCTCATCAACCTCGACTTCGCCGATGTTAAGGCCATCATGAACGCCGGCGGCATCGCAGTCATGCTCGTGGGCGAGACCAAGAGCCAGGACAAGTCCGAGAACGTAGTAAGGGAAGCACTCAACCACCCGCTGCTGGACGTAGATTACCGCGGCGCAACCGGCGCTCTGGTGCACATCACCGGCGGCCCGGACCTCACCCTGCGTGAGGCAGAGAACATCGCAGAGTCGCTCACTTACGAGATGGATTCCCACGCCAATGTAATCTGGGGCGCCAGAATCCAGAAGGACTACGAAGGCAAGGTCAGAGTGCTCGCCATCATGACCGGCATTCAGTCGCCGCAGGTCATGGGCAAGAGCGGCCAGAGGGCTGGCGCATCCGAGATGTCGGACGACACCAACCGCTACAGAAGGTCTCCGGGCACCACCGGCGGCCGCAAGGCCGGCAAGCCTCTCGATACCATCATCGATATTGTCGAATAAATTCGACGATAAAGAAGTGCGCCGGTGCGCACTTCCCCTTTTTTACAACAATTCTTAAGCCCTTATATACCGTTTTTTCGCCTCATCGTCTGTAAACGACTTTCTATAAACCCGTCGTACATTGCTCTATGAGCCATGGCCACGATGAAACTCCGGAACAGATAGAGCATATCTTCAAATGCTACTGCGAAACCGGTCTGACTCTTGCTGCGCTCGCCGTCGTCCGGCGAGGCGGAGCGGCCACTGCAGCCGAAGCCTGCGACAACATCGCCACGTTCACTGCCGGGATTATGATCACCGACGAGAAAAAGCTGGCCCGGGAGATGGATGATCTCACACGCCAGGGCTACCTGGAGCAAAAAGACGGCCGTTACCACATTACTCCCGCAGGGAAAAATCTGATGTTCACGATGCTGAAGCAGTGGAACAAGTACGTGGACGCGATGAACAACCTGTGGGGTTGCTACTATGGGGCCTGATGGCCACAGGGCAAAGGCGCATAAATCATTCCGGCCTTTCAGGCCGCCTTTCTTGAAATAAAGTCATTTGGGGGCTCTGAAAGCGATAAATCTATAATCTATGATTACGCAATAACCATCTATATGTCATTCCTGGGTGGGGACAAGGGCAGTGAAAAGGTTGAGCTGAACCCGAAGTACGTGGGCAAGCTCATCGAGACAAGGCTCTACGCTATCAACGAGAAAAAGCACTACGATGGCGTCGTCCTGACATTTTATTGTCCTCGGTGCGGCCACAATAATACTCTTGTCAAGCCTCTGCTACTTCACAACCTGACGATGGACTCTTTCATGCAGGCTGTCTCCAGCTACCGGTTCGAGACTCACGCCTGCGTATGCGGTACCAGGCTGACTTCCAATAATCTTATCATCGCCCAGTATAGCCATTTCTTCCCGGAGACACAGCTGGATTTCCAGGCGGAAGTGACGGCCGGAAGCGAGTTCGTGTCTTTCTACCGGATGGATATTTCGGGCGACCGGGAACTGATCAGGCAGACCCCGGACTTCAAGTACATGTACGACACCTTCGGGCGGGTCCTGAGCATCAAGGAGTGCTGGAAGCACATGCTCAGCTCGGCGCTCCAGACCCGGAGCATTAAGCTCTACAACGTGGAAAAGGGCTACACGATCATCGCCATACCGGTCGACAGCCCCCGCGCCCGGGTGAACATGCGGGAGATTGCGGGACCTGTCTGGCCAGGGGAATCAGGCCAGGTAATCCGCTTTACTGATATGGCCAGAGAAGAGGGGCTGAAGCTGGAGGATACGTTCCAGGATTGGATGCCGGACTACGCAGGCGAGATCAACGCCGGCCACATCGATGCGGCCGCTATCATTGATTTAGCCAGGGTGCTGGCGCTGATCAAGAAGATGCTTACCCGGGATGCTGTCGAATTCACGGTCCAGGGTGATACAGTCACTATTGCCAGCAAGCCTTTCAAGGCCGTGCTCTCGGTCAAAGACCTCGCCAGGGAAGCGGTTTATACCGGCAAGAGTTTCCACGACGTCATCGATGCGAAGATCGAGGCGGCGCTGACCCGGATCCACCAGGCAGAGAGTGTCCTCAAAGATATCCGGAAGGACATGCCTACCTACCAGTACCACGTAGACGGGGACTTCCTGGAGATCACCAATCCGTACAACGGCCTTTCCGAGCGGATCAACATTTACGCCCCGCTGCCCAAGGGCGGCACAAAAATCATCATCTCACGGCTGCGCGAGGCGCTCTGCAAGAACGAGCGCTTCCACCCGGTCTGCAAGTGCGGCCGGGACTGCTTCGTCTACAAGTCGATCGAGCCGGCCTCGTGGTTCAAGACCACGCCTAACTCGTTCAACTACGTGTTCGACGAGCGTGAGAACGCGGCTATCCTATACTACATTTCCTGCACAGAGCACACGAACCCTGTCATGCGCACTGATCTGGCCTCCTGGCTGGTCGAGCGTGACGCCCTGGACGACCTGTTCGAAGAGGAGCTCGATGTTCTGAGGCTGAACATAGAGGCCCACGCAGGCAAGTTTGGGGACGACATCATCGTGGGAGTGCTGAGCAAGCACGCCTGCGACATCATGACCCACCCGGCCTTCATCAAAGCGCTGCTGGACGAGCTGAAAGCCCGGCTGGGCGACCGTGTCATCGCATATGCGCCCTACAAGGAAATGGTGCTCATCTACAAAGAGGACGCGAAGGTCGAAAATCTTAACAGCGCCCTGTTCGAAATCCAGTCGATCGCAGACGGGAAAGACCTTAGCCTGACCCCGCTGGACTACATCGAGCTCTTCGAGCTGACCCACGGCCACGGCATCATCAATCTCATTAATCTGCCGCCGAAGCCGGAACAGACGGCACAGAGCTTAATCAGCGAACCGGTTTCCGGCATGCAGAAGACCCCCGGGGATGCAGGCGGAAACTCTTAAGCTGCGCTTCTTCTTTTACCGCTCGCTTCAATAGCATATCTTTATATGCTACGATGTGTTATAGGATAGCATACGACACAGTTAGTGATACTGGGGTTAGTTTATGGAATACTGGCAGCCGAAAATCGAAACAATGCCACGCAAGGATTTACAAGAGTTACAGCTGAAGCGGCTTAAAAAGACCGCAAAGGCAGTCTACAACAACGTTCCAACTTATAGGCAGCGCTTTGCCGACGCCGGCGTGAAGCCGGAGATGATCAAGAGCCTCGACGATCTGGCCAGGCTACCTTTCACCTATAAAAAAGATCTTCGTGAAAACTATCCTTTCGGCCTGTTCGCGGTGCCGATGAGTCAGATCAACCGTATTCACGCTTCTTCGGGCACCAGCGGCAAGTCCACCGTGGTCGGGTACACTAAGAAAGACCTCGAGGTATGGGCCGACCTGATGGCCCGGTGCTTCTACATGGTCGGCGTCCGCCCCGGGGACACTTTCCAGAACGCCGCAAACTACGGCCTGTTCACCGGAGGCCTGGGCATCCACGCCGGCGCGGAGAGGCTGGGCTGCTCGGTGGTACCAAGCGGCACCGGAAGCACGCACAAGCAGATCGAGATGATCCGGGACTTCGGGGTCAAAGCCATGCACTGCACCCCTTCGTATGCCCTGTACATAGCGGAGACCTGCAAGCAGATGGGTATCGAGCCAGGCACCCTGCCTCTGAGGATCGGGCTGTTCGGTGCAGAGCCCTGGTCGGCCAACACCCGCAGGGAGCTGGAAAAGGCCTTCGGCATTAAGGCTTACGACTCCTACGGCCTCTCCGAGATGATGGGTCCGGGCGTCGCCTTCGAATGCAAGGAACAAAATGGCCTGCACATCTGGGAAGATGCCTTCATCGTGGAAGTCCTGGACAAGAACGGCGAACAGTGTGCCCCTGGCGAGAAGGGCGAACTGGTCTTGACGACTCTGTGCAAAGAGGCACTGCCCCTGATCCGGTACAGGACCGGCGACATCACCACGATCATGGAAGACGAGTGCACCTGCGGCAGGACTGCTGTGAAAATTTCCAAGTTCTTCGGCAGAGTCGACGATATGCTGATCATCCGGGGCCTGAACGTGTTCCCCAGCCAGATCGAGCACATCCTCATGGACATGCCAGAGGTAGGCGAATACTTCCAGGTAGTCCTGGAGAGAGTCAACCACATGGACGAAATGACCGTGAAAGTCGAGATGAGCGACAAAGCCTTCTCTGGAGAGCTGGGCGATCTGCAAAAAGTCACCGGCTCCGTAGCCAGGAAGCTGAAGGAGACGCTCAACCTGCGGACGAAGGTTGTCTTAGTAGATCGCGGTACGCTGCCGAGGGTCGAAGGCAAGAGCAAGAAAGTGGTAGACCTTAGAACCAGCATATAATGCCTGCTCAACCGAGATACGGACAACCACGTAACACGTTTATAAATATCAGGCAATCATTCTATTAAAGAGAGGTTCATAAATGGCGTCAACGCTGGATTTCTGGGACTCCCGTATCGAGAGGGCTCCGCTTGAAGAGCTGCGGGAACTACAGCTCAGGAAATTAAAATCGCTGGTAGACAACGTATACAGGAACTCCGCTTTTTACCGGCAGAGGTTCGACGAGGCAGGCGTGAAGCCTGAGATGATCAAGAGCCTCGACGACATCGTCAAGTTACCCTTCACCTACAAAAAAGACCTGCGTGACAACTACCCGACGAAGATGTTCTCGGCCCCGCTGAGCCAGGTCGTCAGGTACCACGCCTCGTCCGGCACCACCGGCAAACCGACCGTCGTCGGCTACACCCGTGGCGACATCGAATGCTGGAGCACATCCCTGGCCAGGGCTTTCACCTCGTGCGGCCTGGGCCACGGCGATGTCTTAATCGTCAGTTACGGCTACGGCCTGTTCACGGGCGGCCTGGGCGCTCACTACGGCGCAGAGGAAGTCGGCGCCAGCGTCATCCCGATGGGCGTGGGCAACACCCAGCGCCAGATCGAGCTGATGCAGGACCTGCACGCCACAGCGATTGCCTGCACTCCCTCTTACCTGCTGCACATGAACGAGACCGCGAAGTCGATGGGCATCAGCATCAAGAAGGACACCGACCTCAGGATGGCCTTCCTCGGCGCTGAGCCCTGGTCGCTGGAAACCCGGGGCAGGATCGAGAAGGCTCTGGGCATCAAAGCCTACGACATCTACGGTACCTCCGAGCTTTCCGGCCCGCTGTTCACCGAGTGCAAATGCCAGGACGGCATCCACGTCTGGGCAGATCACTTCCTGCTCGAAGTCATCGACAAGAACGGTGACCCGGTGCCCGAGGGCAAGAAAGGCGAGTTAGTCGTGACCACGCTCTCCAAAGAAGCGCTGCCGCTCATCCGCTACCGGGTCGGAGATACGACTATACTCAACAACGAGGTATGCGAGTGTGGCCGCACCCATCCGAGGATCATGCGCATTATGGGCCGCACTGACGACATGCTGATCATCCGGGGCATCAACGTCTTCCCCAGCCAGATAGAGTCTGTGCTCATGACTATCCCCGAGGTAGGCGAGCACTTCCAGATCATCGCAGACAGGAAAGGCGAGCTGGACGAGCTCACGGTCAGGGTAGAAGTCACCAGGACCGCTTTCAGCGACAAGCTGGCAGACCTCATGAAGCTGGAGCAGAAGGTCGGGTACGAGCTGCAGAAAGTGCTCAACATCTCCACAAAAGTCGAACTTGTAGAAACGGGCACGCTGCCGAGATCGCAGGGCAAATCCCAGAAGGTCATCGACAGAAGAAAGATATAATATTTACAAATAGGAGTATCTATTATGAAGGGGACGATCAAGCAGATATCTCTCTTTGCAGAGAACAAGCCGGGCAGGCTGGCGAAGATCGCAGAATCGCTGAGCAAGGCTGAGATCAACATCCGGGCGTTCACCATCGCAGAGGCCGGCGACTTCGGAGTCATCCGGATGGTCGTCGACGACCCTGACAAAGCTTATAAAAACCTTCAGGGGCAGGGCTTCGCCGTGTCCGAAACCGACGTCATCGCCGTAGAGATGAAAGACATCCCCGGCGGCCTGCACGAGATCGCCGACTCGCTCGGCAGCGGCGGCGTCAACATCGACTACGCCTACGCCTTCGTCACCAGATCAGATCTGGCACTGCTGATTTTAAGAGTTGATGACATACCCGCAGCACAGCGTGTGCTCAAGGCGGCAAAAGTACGCCTGGTCTCCGACGAAGAGATCAGCAAAATATAATGCCGCCTTATGCGGCCCTTCTTTTTTAGACTAAGCAATACTAACGCTGCGCTGTGCCAGATCACAGATTAGGACAGATGCCACAGATTGCAGAGATTTCTTTTAAAATAAGAAGTACAGCGAACCATTTCCTTTTTTGTTATCGATTAGCATCTGTGCAATCTGTTATATCTGTCAGAATCATCAGATTCTGCGTAATCTGTGATCTGGCACAGCGCAGCGTTCGTGTACGTTCACGAGCACAGAGATACCACTTCTAATGTTTTCCGAGAAATCTGTATCAAGCACAGCGCAGCGTTCGTGTACGTTCACGAGCACAGAGATACCACTTCTAATGTTTTCCGAGAAATCTGTATCAAGCACAGCGCAGCGTTCGTCTGCATTCACGGGCTCAGATGTAACATTTTCCCGACTATAAGATGCCTTCACTGCACTTGACAATCAGCTTTCTATGACCATCGTTCAACATTACAGGCAACCGGTGGTCTCTGACGATGTCGCCAAGGCATGGAGTTTCGATAGTGAAGGCGGCCAGGTAAGCGGTCTGATCGGACTCTATGGATACTGCAAATATTCCGGTTTCCCCGTACTTTGCCCACAAGAACTGGGCATCGTCAGCAGTCTCAGGGAATCCTTCGCACAGGACCATTATGCCCGGCTCGCCTGCTACGAACGTAGCCCTGACACCGTTGCTCTTCAGGACCTTTTCAGCCATTGTGCAGGATTCAATATACGTTACCAGGTACCTGTACAGGATGTCCCTCTCGGCACTGACAAGCGCCGTCATATCCGATTGTCCTCCGGTATGGAACTGGCGTAAGGCCCCGTACTTCTTTCCGATGGAGAGGTAGAGCGGAAGATCGCCTTGCCGGTATTCTGCCAGGCGAGCTAGAAATTCTACCTTGTCTGCATCGATTTCCTCGTGGGACATGAAGTACTGCCGATCGGTATCTTCCCTGATGCGGAACCTGATCGTCTCTTCCAGGTTCGGGGCCAGAATGCCACCGTCTGGCAGGTCCCATACACCGCATCTCGACAGCCCTTTGCCGCTGATTGCAGTATCTCTTAGGCACGCTTTCAGCCGGTCGGTGGTGATAAACCCGTCCGGGTCGGGAAAGATGCTGCACACCGCAGGCTTAAAAGAGTGGACTATACAGCGGTCGTCCTTCAGGAAGGGGCACTCGCCTGCCAGCCCCCTCAAAAACATGCCTCTACGGCCATCGTGGGTTGTTATAACGCAGTATTCCCGCAGAGCCTCGTCAATAGTGATCCCCAGGCCCTGGGCGAGCATGACCAGATCGCTCGAGGTGACCGGATATAGCGCGTGTTTACGGCAGCAGTCGCCGCACTGCTTGCAGACAAATTCTATAGTTTGTGGCGAGGCCATGACAGTCCGGCATATTGGGCAGGGATGATATAAAGTTTCCTGAAAAACGCTGCCGATCATCAAACGCCCGGCTCTGGTGATATTATTGTCGAAGCCAGAGCCGTAGCTGATACTGATAATCTATCTTAGGTAGTACGATGCTGGCTTTAGCGTAGTATAAGCATGAGCCGAAGGCTCAGGTAATTAGACTTATTTCCGCCGCCTTCGGCGGCTTCCACCGACATTTCGGTGGCTTGCTGTTATTGGTCCGAAGGACCAATAACAGCTACAACGTATTGAGATGAGGGTGGTACCGTGAGAAAAGCAATAGTCATCACTATGTCACTTGTGATAGCCGGGCTGATGATCGCGTCGGCAAGCGCGATCTCGTTTCCGTCAGCGCTGTCATCGATGAGCCTGCCGCAGCTGAGCTCACCCGTAATGTCCTCGAACCTGGGTTCCGCGAGCCTGCCCGTGACTAACACGCAGGTGTCGACTCCTTCGACTCCGTTCGGCAGTAGTAGCTGGGGCTTGAATAACATGCAGTTCTTCCAGCCTTCCCGGGCGACCTCTCAGTCCCCGGGCAGCAGCGGGCTGGGTATTCCTGCGTCAGACATGGTGCCCATCATGCAACTGATGTCACAGCTTCCTTCTCCTGAGCAGGTGCAGCAGGCTGCTAACCCGACGCCCACGCCTACTCCGGTGAATACGTTTACCAGCGTTTCCCAGGACGTACCCGCTGATCAGGTAATCTTCATCGAGATCTCGAAGAACATCGTATTCGTAGACGCTTCCAGCCAGGGCTTCAAAGTTCCGAACGTCACGATGAACTACCAGTTCGACGACAAGAACAAGAAGCTACTCCTGAAGAATAAGGGCGGCGTGGACGTTAACGGCGCTAAGATCATCGTCGGCTACACCAGGCAGGATGACCGGGACAGTACGTACCTGTTCGATTACAACGTCGGCAGCGTCCCGTACGATAACATTCCGATCGTCTTCACAGGTGCTGACGGCCGGATCTCCATTATGCTCAACGGCACGCAGAAAGACCTGATGCCAGGAGAGAAAGCTGAGCTTACGACACAGGGCAATAATCTGATGACTACACTCACTGTGTCTAACTTCGGCCTGGTCCCGAAGTCGAATATTGAGCTGAAAGATAAGCTGTAAGACCATAGGGCTGTCAAAGGCCCTATTTTACCTTTTTTATTACATAACCTTTATAACCCAGTATCTTCAACCTCTGACATATAATCGATTGGGGGTATATCAATCAGAAACAAGGCTATCGTACCAACTATCACTGTATGTCTCTTGCTTTTTATCCCGGCGCTCGCAACCAGCGGGTGCATATGCTGTGCTATGCCGGGATCAGGATGGCAGGATAATACACCTACGCCTGTCCAGACAGCTACTTCAAAGGCTACTGTTATTCCATCGGCAACTGCTGCTCCGGCCACATCTACACCGATAATTACGCCAACACCTGTCATCGCTAATACTCCTGCCCAAAAGCCGACACCTGTTCCAGAAATCTCCCGGCTCCCGACGGGCACGTACATTGCCAGAAGTGTCAGCAGCGGCGAAGGTGAGCTTTCCATAGAGAATGGCTTGAGCGAGGACGCGGTCGTCCTGCTGGCCGCAGAGGCCTTTCCCGTGAAGGCTCTCATCGGCGTATACATCAGGGCAGGAGACAGCTTCACTGTCACAGGAATCCCGGATGGCAACTACATCGTCTACGACCGGATAGGGATGGACTGGGACGTCAACGCTAACAAGTTCACCCGCTCGGAGACCAGCGAGCGTTTCGAGGACCTGCTGAGCTATGAGACGACCAGTGATTACATTACTACGTACGAGCTGACCTTGCATAAAGTCGAAGGCGGCAACGCAGAAACTGATGATGTCAGCGACTCTGATATGCCGGCTATCTGAAAACAAGCCGCTGCCCGGACGTTTCTCCCGGCAGCTTTTTATCTTTAATATTTCCGCTCGTCTATGAGCCGTCTGGTCTTCTTTTCCTGCCGGGGCAACGTTCCCACAGGCACGAACTCCAGTTCAGGCTTAAGGCCCATAAGGACTGAGGTGAGCTCTCTGGTGAGCATGACCGCCATCTCTCTTGTCGGCTTATCTGTCTCTACTTTTATGTACAGCGAATCCATGGAGCCGGCATCGTTGCGCCTGGCATAGGCATACCATTCGTTGTTGATGTCCGGGTGCTTCATGAGCACTGACTCGATCTGCCCGGGGAAGACATTGACGCCTCTGACGATGACCATGTCATCCGTCCGGCCGTGCACCCGGTCGATCAGCCTGTGGGTCATGCCACAGGAGCACTCGCCGATCAGCTTGCTCAGGTCCCTGGTCCGGTACCTGATTAGGGGCATCCCTTCCTTGGTGAGCGGGGTAAGCACAACTTCGCCTCTCTCGCCTTCGTCGCAGGGCTCGCCGTTCTTGTCCAGGATCTCCAGGATAAAGTGGTCTTCCCAGATGTGGATGCCCTCATGCTGCTTACAGTCGATGCCCACGCCGGGGCCGCACATCTCGGACAGGCCGTAGATGTCGAACGCGTCGAAGCCGAAGGTGTTCTCGATCGTCTTCCGCATCGCGTTGGACCAGTGCTCGGCACCAAAGACTCCTATGCGCAAGCCCAGGTCCCTCGGGTCCATGTTCATCTCCTGGCAGACCTCTGCAATCCGCAGCGAATAAGTAACTGTGCCGCCGAGGACCGTCGTCCCGAAGTCCTTCATCATCTCGATCTGTTTACGGGTATCGCCGGGGCCGATAGGTATGACCATGCAGCCCAGCTCTTCCCCGCCGTAGTGGAAGCCCAGGCCACCTGTGAACAGACCATAGCCTGGAGTCACTTGCATGACGTCCTCTTTTGTTACGCCAGTGACTTCCAGGCACCGGGCGAACATGCTGGCCCAGGTCTGAACGTCGTTCTTGGTGTAAAAGACGGCAGTAGGCTTGCCGGTAGTGCCGGACGAGGCGTGCATCCGTACAATCTCGCTTCTTGGCACTGAAAGGAGGCCATATGGGTAATTATCGCGAATGTCCGACTTATCCGTCATCGGAAGCTTGCGAATATCTTCGATGCCCCTGATGTCCGACGGCTTGAGGCCTATCTCGTCGAACTTCCGCCTGTAAAAAGTATTGTTGTCGTAGACCCGCCTGACCACTGCCCGCAGTCTTCTCGACTGAAGCTCTTCCAGATCCTTGCGAGGCATCCGGAGGCTATCCGATACAGCATAAGCAGAATGACCGGTTACATTTGATAGGTACGAGCTCACGACAGGCCTCCAATGTATATGATTGTACAATATTGTATATCTATATCTATTAATACCTTTCGAGATAATGTCACCGGTAACATAAAAAGCTTGCTCTGTCTTCGCTCCGCTCAGAACTAAGTTTAAAAAACAATCGTCCGGCGACAAGCCGCCTTGTTCTTAGTTCGCAAAGGCGCAAGGGTGCAAAGACGCAAAGATTAAAATATTGTACTTTGCGCCCTTGCGCCTCTGCGTCTTAGCGATTTAAAAATAAGGCCGCTCGGGGCCGAAAGTGTATGTGACTATTTCTTGCCTTTGAACTTTTGCAGCAGCCGGCTGTAGAACTCCTTTTGCCCTCCGTCCGAGGTACGGGTGAGACGCTCGACGATCAGCTCTGGCGTGCTCTTGGCGAGATAGTTGTACCTCGGCGTCCTGTCGACGATGAGGTTGAGGTTCTGGTCCAGGCCTTTGGCTTCGATGCCGTCGACGCGCACTGCACACTGGGTGTTCTCCAGGATCTGCTCCGCGAGGTGGCTGACGAAGACTGCTATGCTGCCGTCGTTGTCGTGTAAGGTTTCGAGGATGCCGGCGATGATCTTTGCGGACGCTCCGGGCTCGGTGATGGACTCAAGTTCGTCTACGAGCACTACTTTGTTGCTGTCGGATATGACTCTGGCGAAGTCCTTGATAGTGGTCTCGAAGGCGCCGGCGGTCAGGGTTCCTTTGGACTTGCTGAAGTACAGGAGCTGGTCGGTCAGTCCGATCTCCGCGGAGTCCGCAGGCACCGGGAAGCCCATGTGGGACAGCACGATGATCTGGGCGAGCATGTCGAGCATGGTGGTTTTACCGCCCGAATTCACACCGCTTAATAGCACTATCCGCTCGCCTTTGGTCTCGGGTGTCTTGGTGCCGACCGCATAGGAGACCGGCTCGGCCTTCTGTGCTCCGAGGAAGATGTTGCGGCCTCCGGTGATTGTGATACCCGCCTTCTTCGTCATCTTCGGCATCTTGAGCGCATAGTCGGCAGAGAATAAGCCGATCGCATAGTAGGTGTCGAACTCGAGGACGTCTCTGATCATGTCTTTGCAGACTGTCTCGTACTTTGCCAGGCGCTTCGCGCTCGCCCGTTTCATGTCGAGGCTGCGCTTTATTAATTGCCTGTTAATGGCGTTTCTGAAGCTTTCCGTTCCCCGGTAGTTGATCTCGATCGGGTAGACAATTTCATCCTTGAAGATGAGATCGACGTGCTGCATCTCGAAGGGCTTGAGCTGCAGCTCGTTTTTCATGCTCTCCTTGGCTTCAGCTACGACTTCCGCATAGTTCTTTGCCACTTCTTTTTCGAGCATGCTCTTCAGGCTTTCCGTGTTGCTGCCGAACATGTTCAGGAGCTGGGAGCCCTTGAGGGTGACCGTGTTTTTCTCCATACGTTCGCTCAGGTCTGCGTTAGCCTTTTTTAGAGTGGCCTGAAGTACCTCGTTGAATCTCTTGAGGATATCTTTCAGCCTATCCAGTTCCTGGTCTACTCCCAGCGCCAGCTCGCCGTCGGGGCTGATGTTGGCGAGCTCTGTCGAGAGCTCGGAGAGCTTCGCATCGTCGGCATACTGGCACAGGGGGAAATCAGATTTGCTCCT
The DNA here is from genome assembly GCF_049676595.1 of Methanocella sp. MCL-LM. Classification (GTDB taxonomy): domain Archaea; phylum Halobacteriota; class Methanocellia; order Methanocellales; family Methanocellaceae; genus Methanocella_A. The sequence continues at coordinate 2,356,681 of NZ_CP187259.1, read as the reverse complement.
GATCAGCCTGATCAATTCTATTGCCGCTTCTATGGGCTCCTTGTTGACAGCGAAGTAGCCGATGGTAATCTCCGGCACCAGCCACCACAGGTCGCCGGGATTGTCTGCGAACTCCAGGCTGAGCTCTTCCGGATAGTCAGCGCCGGTCAGCTTGCTCCCGACAACCAGCACCTGAGCGTAGCCCCGGGCAAGGTCGACGAGCTCTCCGGGGTTGGATACCTGGTTGACCTCCATGTACCGGTCGATCTGGAGGCTCAAAATTTTCTCGTAATCCTTCTTGTTATCGACAAAAACTGCCCTGTCTCTGGACTTCTGGGCGTTGACGGGCCTTTTCAGGTACCTGATCTTCTTCAGCGAGAGATCCAGGGCTGCTTCTCTGGAGAGCCTGGACGCCAGCGTGACATAGTCTTTCAGTAAAACCTGGGTAGCCTTGATCTTCTCGGCTTTAGCCGACGGAAAGGGGATATAGGTGCTGATCCTCGAGCGAGAGTACTGGGTATGAGAGTAAGACCGGATGAGGCCGATGACCCGCTCGTAAACGTTCATCGCTTCCGGGGTCTGCAGAAAATCATCGATCGATACGCCGTCCTGGTGGGCTATGATCTGGTGTATGATCGAGACCGCATACTTTTCGCTGATGCCCGGAACTTCCGCCAGGCTGGCCACGTCCCGCTTGTTCAGGACTTCCAGTGCCTGCTCTTCGGAGCCGAAATGCTCGACCAGTTTTGCCGCTATCTTTTCCCCAATCCCCGGGTACCCTGTCAGTTCGCTCACGTGCATAAAATGCCTCAGAAGTATAATAACCGTTGAGCAAGCATGGTGAAAGTATTCTACAAATAGTTATCTGTAAAAAGAAAAAGCCGGCCGGACGATAATCCGGCTGACGCTAATGGTTTAAGAGCTGCTGGTGGTATTGTAGTAGACTTCCTCGTAAGGCTGGACTACGACGAAGCCGTCGCCGCGGAAGACAAGCTGATAAGTCTCGCCGCTGCCCCTGCCCATGAGCGACCTGAAAGTGATGTTGGCGGTGAGCTCAGGATTGAGGTTCTGGGACCATGCGACAGTTGCGTTCGGGTCCGTGATTACGGGCTGATCCGGGGTGACGCGGAGCGTCAGGGGCTCGCCTTCAGTGGTGATGGCGATCATGCCGGTACCTTCCAGCTTCATGTTGAACAGTCCGCCGGCAGCCATCGTGGCGATCCTGCGCATCATGGTAATGTCCCACTTGATGCCCGGCTCAAAAGCCAGCACATCATTGCCGTTGACGTAAATTGCCTGGTTCTCGAGGTGCAGGATAGTGATCCGCTTGCCCTGGTCTGCGATGTACACCTTGCCGACACCGGCTGCTTTCATCAGAGTCGTGCCTTCGCCTGTCAGCGCCTTTTTCAGGAACTTGTCGAAGCCGTGCTCCATCATGCCCTCACGCTCGAACTTCACGTTGCCCTTATAGGCGATCATGGAACCCATCTTCATCCACACGAGGCCATTCAGGTTGATCTCCAGTGTACGGGCGTTTTCAAGCTCGAAAAGGCCCTCGCCTTTATCTTTCTGGGCGGTCTCCTGAAGGAACTGATCTAAAGAATACCTTGACATAACTCATCCACCAAATTCTGATGCCCCACAACGGAGCCTTATTATATATGCATTTGCTCCGAGATTAAATATTCTATGGTGCTTTGCTAAGAAGCGCTGCTACAGTACTCGATAAATTATATCTCGTCCGCTATCCAACCATCTGTTGATCACGATGACTGAAAAGAGATACTTTACCGCAGAGCAGGCCAAAATGATCGGCGAGCAGCTGGGCATAAAATGGGACGAGTTCGACGTCGAGCAGTTCAGGTTCGGCATGGACGTGGAGCTGGAGCACGGGAAGAGAGATCCGAGGACCAACGTGACGAACGATGATCCTCTGACCACGGGCAAGATCGCATGGGCCCATCTGAACGAGTTCCCGGACTACTACGAGCGGCTGGAAAAACTGGAGGCCGAGGCCGAAGAGTACTGGGCGAACAGGAAGAAGAAATAGCTCAAATACTCATTCATTTTTACTGCTTTCCTGGCCAGTCAGGGCTCTAAGTATCGTTAGAGCCGTTTCCTTATCCAGAGGAGCATTCTTATTCCCGCACTTTGGCGAGTAGATACAGGCCGGGCAGCCATCTTCGCACTCGCAGTCCTTGATCATCTCAAGTGTGGCTTTCGCCAGCTCCGGGAAGATCTCGTAACACTTTTCAGCTATCCCTATGCCGCCCTCGTACCCGTCGTAGACGAAGATCGTGGGCACGCCTGTATCGGGATGGAGCGGCGTAGATAGCCCGCCGAGGTCCCATCGATCGCACAACGCATGGACTGGTGCCATGGCGATCATGCCATGCTCTACCGCGTGGATGCCACCGTTGAAGTCGTGCCCCTGCTCCAGCAATTGCTCCTGGTAGTCGGGCGACAGCGTGAACCACACGGCCACCGATTCGAAGACCTGGGGTGGCAGGTCCAGCGGGAAGTAGCCGACCAGCTTCTCGTATCGCCTGACGGCGTACTCATAGTACTGTTCAGTGACAGTGACGTCTCCGACCGAAACCGTGATGCCGCTGACCGTCTTGTGGCTCCGCTCGGATTTTATCCGCACGTCCGACTGCTTCAGGGCTTCAGTGTAGTAGTCGACGTTCTGTCGCTTTGCCTTTGCAACTCCAAGGTTTAGATCGAGGCTATCGATCAGATATGTCTCGCCCTGGTGGAGCAGGACAGCGCCTTCGTGGGCTTCGGAGCATGCCCTAGCTACTTCCAGCGTCTCGATCACTCTGCCTTCGCAGATCACATTGACTCCCCGGCTGGAAATGTTGTTGAGGCTCACGATCTCTGACGGGCTCTTGGCCCCACCGTACACGTAGCCTCTCGGCGTATTCCTGAGCAGGCCGGAAGATGCCATCGCTTCGATGATGCCCGATACGTCGCCGAAGTAAAGCGAATCGTTTGCGGTCAGCGGCATTTCCGCCGAAGCACACATGAGGTGGCCCATGAGGATGTACGGGTTATGCAGGTCGATAATGGCCTCTTCGCTCCTGGCCCCGAAAAATCTCTCCGGGTGCTTCATGTAGAACTGGTCGATCGGATCGTCGAACGCCACGAGGGTGACAAGCGCGTCATCCCTGCCACGGCCTGCCCGGCCTGCCTGCTGCCAGGTCGAGATCCTGGTGCCAGGGTAGCCTGAGATGATCACCGAGTCCAGCGAGCCTATGTCTATGCCTACTTCGAGAGCGTTAGTCGAGGTGACCGCCCGCAGCCGGCCGTTCTTGAGGTCATCCTCGATCTTGCGCCGGTCTTCGGGCAGGTAGCCGGCCCGGTAGGGCATGATTTCATTACGGTAGAGGCCGTTCTCCCGGTCCCTCGCCCACATGGCGATCAGCTCGGCCATGCGCCTGGACTTCGTAAAACACAGCGTCTGCAAGCCGTGGTCAAGCTGTTTCGTGATGAGCCCGGCCGTTTCCTGGTGGGTAGACGCCCGCTGGCTGCCGAAGATGGGCGGGTTCCAGAACAGGAAATGCTTTTTACCCCTGCCGGAGCCGTCTCTGGAAACGACTGTGAAGTCCTTGCCGGTGAGCTTCTTCGAATGCTCTTCCGGGTTGGCTATCGTCGCCGACGATAATATAAACTGAGGATCGGAGCCGTACCTTTTCAGGACGCGCAGCAGCCGGCGGAGCAGCATGGCTACGCTGGAGCCGAACACGCCACGGTACATATGGGCCTCGTCGATGATGATGTATTTCAGGCCGGAGAAAAACTTTCGCCACCGGTCGTTCCAGGCTAAATAGCGGTGAATTGCATATGGGTTACTGACGATGATGCGGGACTTGTCCCTGATCGTTGTCCGGGCAGACTGAGGTGTGTCGCCGTCGTAGGTTGCCGGCAGGGCTCTGGTACTCAGTGCTTCGTCCATGCGCCGCAGCGTCTTGAGCTGGTCGTTGGACAGCGCCTTCATCGGGTACAAATAGAGCGCGGTCGCCTTTTTATCCTCGAGCAGCGCCTGAAAGACCGGGATGTTGAACGCCAGCGTCTTGCCCGAGGCCGTGGGCGTGCTGACGATCACATTTTTGCCGTCGAGCGCAAGGTCGATAGCCCTTGCCTGGTGGGTATACAGCCTGATCTTTTCCCCGTCGAGATACGCCCGAAGCTTGTCGTCCAGGATGTGGTTGACGTCGTCATACTGGGGCTCCCGGGCGTCGATCTCCTCCAGGTGGACAATCTGTCCTTCATAGTCGTCGGAAGCTCTGATCTCTCTGATAAATTCGTCAACGGCGGACATGGTGGCAGTTGCACTCCTCGTCGCAGATGTGGGTGAAAATGTTGGCCAGCGTAATCATATCCTGTTTATTGTGCTCCACAATCGGCACCAGCGGTCCCGGATTGTTCTTATTCAGGTACGCCTCGTAGAACTCGGGCACCATGGCGCCCGGCACATCATCCTGTCTGTCTTTACCGTACAGATGCTTTTCGATGGTCACAAGGCGGGCATCGGGCACCTTGTCCTTGAAGGCACGCCTGGAAAAGTGCAGCATGTCAAAGTGAATGTTCTCCATCTCGCCCGGCATGTCGTAGAACCACCGGCGCTGGTTCACGTAGGGAACGTCGAACGACCGGCCGTTGTATGACAGGATGGGCCCGTCCGAAACCTTGGTGCAGAACTCCTCTATGGCCGCAGCCTCCTCTTCGATGTTGCGGGCAAGATATTGCACCGTGTGAATCTGATTATCCTGCACATATGCTGCACCAAACAGGATGATCGGCCGGGAGAACAGTCCCAGAGTTTCGATATCTATCACTGTGAGCCTCTCCATGTCCGCGTAGGCACTGACGTACAGGTTCAGCGGGTGAGACTTCGGCAGCCACTTCCAGATCTCCTGCTGGATCGACGCCGGATCGCCGGCATCGATAAGATCGACAAATTCCTTCGCCTTTTTACCCCACCGGGGGTGGGCAATCAGGTCCTCGATAGTCCGGTACCCATCAGCCTTCAGCTTAGCCTCTTTCTCGGGCCCGATCCCGTGCAGCAGCCTCAACTGGGCCAGCAGTGCCTGCCTCGCGTCGTCTCCGCCGATGCGGGCCTGGCGGTACTCTGTCTTACTGCTGATCGCATAACATTCCCCGAACGAGTTCGACACGGGCTTGCCCGGAATCGCCTCTTCAAGGGATTTGGCTTTGTAGAGGTCGAGGAACTTATTCTTGACTTCCAGGCCCCGCTCGAAATCGTCATCGTACAGCCACGAAGGCATAAAGCCATCATCGGGCGCATCGTCAGCCTCAGCTATGACCTCGTACTCTCTCCGGGCCTCTTCCCTCGACTTCAGCCGGCCGGCGATATCAGTGAGCCTGTCGTTCGTATGCGGTACCTCATAACACTAAATACCATCCTGTTTTATAGCTTTTGTAGTGAGCGCACCGAAACTAACATACGGGCGTATATGGGGCACGGCGGGCTTTATAAATGAAAATTCGACTCGCTCGAAACCTTTATATGTGATATGGGTATAGTATAGGTCGCACAATGCGTACGCACAAAACGAACGCATAGTGTTATTGGATATAGCGATGGGCCCGTGGTCTAGCTGGTTATGACGTCGCCTTGACATGGCGGAGGCCATGAGTTCGAATCTCATCGGGCCCACTCATCGTTTTCTAAATTTTTTAGTTTTCTGAACTGTGTACCTTTCGGTATCTGTGTCGAGCGGAATTTCTACTGCATATGTCTGGCGAGAAGGATAATGATCGCTGCGCTGTGCATACCTGATTGCTCAGATTCAGTGAGGCAGCAATACGAACGCTGCGCTGTGCTTGATACTGATTTCTCGGATAGCATTCATAGTGTTGTCTCTGTGCTCGCGAACGTGGACTAACGCTGCGCTGTGCCAGATCACAGATTACGACAGATTCGACAGATTTCACAGATGCTAATCGATAATCAAAAAGAAACGGGCTCACACAATTCCTTATATCTAAAGCCGTCATCTGTGCAATCCAGTATTCACGTGGGTCGCTGTTAGTGGTTGGGGTTGGTGTGATTGTGGGGGGTGGGCTTGGATCTTGAGGTTTGGGGGCGGGCTGTGGTGGTTTGAGGTTGTTTTGCTGGGATTCTGGTCGTGTTTTTCTGGGTGGCTCAGGGTTTCCAGGCGGTTTTGTTGATAGCATACGCTAATCGGATTGTTGGCTACCAGACGATTACCAAGTGTTTTGATAGCCGATCGGGAGCAGGCCTGACTACGGGCATTAAAAATTCGAGTATGTGCTCCAGGGCGTCTTTCATGTCTGTTAAAGTGATCACTGCCCTTTTATTCGCTCTCTTAGTAAGGGTATACAAGTTCATCATGAGATGGCTTATTGCAAATACTAGTACGCGGTACCCGTGATTCCTGCTATTAGTCTTTATCCTGAATTCTTTCGCCTCTTTATACCCGTTCTCTATATTCCACCTGGACCTGTACACTGTTGCGAGGGTATCGAAATCACGGTTGGCCATATCCATGTTTGTGGCGAACCCAATATACCGTTGTATACCCTGGTCATCCAGGTACACGTCGAACGTGTACTCTTTAGGCCTTCCCCGATGCATCGTATACCTCCAATGCTTCTCGCCAGAGACCTCTAAAAACGTGTACAGGTGGTCTAAATCCTGGTACTGCTTACATGGTATAATGTACGTGTACCCAAGCCTGTCTACGGTTTGCATGACTTCCGAGAGGTAGAATCCCTTATCCATGAGAATAGCGTGCACTCGTAATTCTCCAGGTATGCTCCATAGGAGTTTCTCCACGAGCTGTGCCTTGCTCTCACTGTTACGTATCGGGAATACAGCGAGAGTGAATTTGAACCTCCTGGCCACTATGCTGATAGTGGCAAAACTGAGGACTTTAACCTCGTTCGTCTTCCTCCCCCTGGTCTTAACGGTACTGCTCACGTAATCCGTCTTCTCCCCGTAATACACTTGATCAGTCGTATCGATCGCCAATAGTACAGGATGATGATGCCACCTGTCCCGCCACAACAACTGGAAACTACGATGAAGTAACCGGTTACAGCACCACGTTATCTGATCGACAGTCATCCTCCCCAGGTAGTAGAACAACCGGTCACTACTATTGAATGTCTTTCGGCACACAGCCTCCATACTACGATTCATCAGGGTACACTTGACCAACAATAGGAAGTATGCTCCTGCTCTTGAGAACTGGAAACAAGCGTCAAAGAACTTCGAGAAAGACTTTAACCCAACACACTTAAGATTCAAATCCAGGGGCGGACACGGTTCCCTCATACCAATAACACCTAAAACGAAGGAACCCCGCCCCCCATCAAATACCTCTTATTCCTCCACCCCCACAACCCACAACAACCCAACCACAAACACCACAAACACGGGGACACTGGCAATCTGTTAAATCTGTAACAATCTGTGATCTGGCACAGCGCAGCGATCGTGTACGTTCACGAGCACAGGGGCAACTGCTTGTGAATCTTCTGGAACTGATGGCTGGTACAGCGCAGCGATCGTATTTCTGTCACAGGCTCAGAGATAGCACTGGAAACGTATTAGCCGCCGAGTCGTCCCTCGGTAGAGACGAGTTTTAGAAAAATAAGAAAAAAGGTATAAGAATGTAAGGTCTGGCCTTACATTCCCATGCCGCCCATTCCGGGGGGCATTCCGGGGGGCATGCCGCCGCCCGGTGCGCCGCCGGAGAGCTTGGAGGCTGCGAGGACGTCGTCGATCCTCATGATCATGACGGCTACCTCTGCGGCGCCGCTGATGCCCTGGGTCTTGACGCGTAAAGGCTCGATAACGCCTTCCTTCTTCATGTCTACGGCTTCGCCGGTGAAGACGTTGATGCCCGCAGTCTTCATTGCGCTCTTGCCCTCGTGCTTGCTGCGCAGGCTGACGAGTACATCAATCGGATCAAGGCCGGCGTTCTCTGCGAGGGTCCTCGGAATGACCTGCATAGCCTCGGCAAATGCCTCGATGGCGAGCTGTTCTCTGCCACCGACTGTGGACGCGTATTCCTTCAGGCGCAGCGCCAGCTCAACTTCGGTCGAGCCGCCGCCCGTGACGTACTTCTTGTCCTCGACTACGACGCCTACGACGCGGAGAGCATCGTGGATTGCCCTGTCGAGCTCGTCAACAACGTGCGTCGTTGCGCCCTTCAGGATAAAGGAGACCGCCTTGGGGTTCTTGCACTTCTCGACGAAGATCATGCCCTCGTCGCCGATCTTGCGCTCTTCCACGAGGCCGGCTGCGCCGAGGTCGTCCTTGGTCAGCTCGTCCAGGCTGGTGCTGACTTTTGCACCGGTTGCCTTGGCGAGCAGCTTGAGGTCAGATTCCTTAACCCTGCGGGCTGCCATGATACCAGCCTTGGCGAGGTAGTGCTGGACCAGGTCGTCCACGCCCTTCTGGCAGAAGACAACGTTGGCTCCGGTCTTCTGAACCTTGGTAACCATGTCCTTGAGCATCTTCTCTTCCTGGTCGAGGAAGCTCTGGAGCTGGTCCGGGCTGCTGATGCCGATCTTGGCGTCAATTTCGGTCTTCTGGATCTCGAGCGCTGTGTCGAGGAGCGCGATCTTCGCGTTCTTGACGGTCTTCGGCATATTCTGGTGCATCCTTTCCTTATCGATGACCAGGCCCTGAATTAATTCGGAGTCGCCGATGGCACCGCCGACTTTCTTCTCGACCTTGATGTCGTCTACGTTGACCTTGCCGTTCTCGTCTATGACTGCCTTCACCGACTTGACTACGAGGTCTGCCAGCTTCTCGCCTACAAACTCCGGGCTCTTACCGGTCATAGCTGTGATAGCGAATTTCTTGAGCAGCTCTTCATCTTTAATGGTCACAGGGTATGCCAGTGAGCTCAGAATTTCTACTGCCTTAGTCGCTGCCTGCCTGTAACCCGTCGCGATGACCGTCGGGTGGATGTCCAGGTCTAACAGGTTTTCAGCATTCTTGAGCAGCTCGCCGGCGATTATGACTGCGGTGGTTGTGCCATCGCCGACCTCGTTGTCCTGGGTCTTGGCGATCTCTACGATCATCTTTGCAGCCGGGTGCTCGATGTCCATTTCCTTCAGGATAGTAACGCCGTCGTTCGTGATGATGACGTCGCCCGTCGAGTCGACGAGCATCTTGTCCATGCCCTTCGGGCCAAGAGTGGTCCTGACTGCCTCAGCAACCGCCCTCGCGGCCATAAGATTCATTCCCTGTGCGTCCCGGCCCCTGGTCCTGCTGGAGCCTTCCCTCATAATTACGTACTGGGGATTGCCTTGTTGTTGTGCCAAATTTAAAACCTCCTTTACTGGTAATACCGATTAAAAAGTACCGATTAGAAGTACCAGTTAAAAAGTATAAATTAATATTATAATTTACTAAACTCCTAACTGTTCTAGGTTAAGAGTTCTATATATAGTTTATGATCAGACTTTGCCTTGAGACCAGCTCGCCCCGAACTGTATTCTGTACAGGATCTCCCGGTCTTCTCCCGACATCTCATCCTCTGAGCAGAAGACGTACAAGCAGGTCGGGCTGCGCAGCTCTCTCGGCAATATGCACCCGACGCCCGCCCGCATGAAACCCGTCTTAGCGTCAAAGTACTCCGCCATCGCCCGTACCGAAGCCTCGTCCAGCGCCGGGCCCTCCTTTCGCCAGTAGCCGAAACCGACCGCGCACTGGTGACAGCACCCGCCACCTCCCAGCAGCATACCCTTACAGGTGCCGTTGTGGAAATCGCAGTCGTAGTCGATCGTTTCGGTACGCTTTGCCAGCTTTTTGTAAGCTTGAAGATCATAGCCCCGGACCCGGGCTTCTTCTGTGGGAACAATCTTGATGTTCAGATTTTGAAGGTAGACTAATAGCTCCTCGTAGTGCATAACCCTCACCGTATCACGATAAAATTGCAGGCTAATAGGTACCTTTTCAAATATTAAAAAATCGCTTCGCTGCCTTGGCAAAAATGAAGTTTACCGGGCGCTGTTTTTAAAGATAATGTAGTACTTCCCGAAGTTCCCGTCCGCGGCCTGGAAGGGCTTCTCTACCGACCTGCTGAAAATTTCATCAGGGTCACTATCCGGAAAGAGCCGGGCAATCCTCGCCTTGTCGTAGTCCGGGTCATGCACCGACGTGCCGACCGGTATGATGTGGGTAGTAACGTCCTCGTCGATACGGTACCCTTGAGAGCACTGCTCCTCGATGATCTGCTGCAAAAGAGCGTAAGAATTGCTGATGCGGAACTTCGATAAAACAGCTATGCTGAGAATTGTCTTCTCTGGCTCCTGCGATTGCAATTGCCTGCCGGAGCCTTTGCCGAGGATGCTGTCGAGGATTCCCATACGTTCACCACATGTCAGATTGGCTACTACTGGTGCTACTCAACCCCCCGAGGATTAATATGTCTTCATAGCTAATTCTAAGGCAAAATTGCCTTAATTTGTATTAATAAGTAGTAGTACTTAAATCTATTCTTGATAAAACGCTGTATAATTTGTCTATCGGAATTTAATTGGTTGTATCATGGCCGCTTGCATAGCGTAATTGTATCATCTACAAATTTGCTACACAGTATAGTCGTTACTGAATCGTTTTGTATGAGTGCCCGTACCGTTTACACGAGGTACGCGAGGTACGCGAAGTACTCAAAGTACGGTAATGGCATGCTGTAAGATGATCTTATCGTAAAACTTCGCGTACTTCGCGTACCTCGCGTACTTCGTGTAAACGGTACCTGACTGTCCTAACAAATTTGAGAATGACTATACTTAATGCAATGTACTTCATTATCTCGAAAAGCTTTAAATAATCAGAAAGGCATAAAACGGCACGAATAAGTGCCCTCTGGCAAATCTCAGAACAGTCCCATGGGGTAGTGGTCAATCCTGCTGGACTTTGGATCCGGCGACACCGGTTCGAATCCGGTTGGGACTATATTATAAAAGGGGATAGTCCTGTCAGATGGCAGGATACCTGCCTCTTGAACGGCTTTCAAGATATTTTTTCTTTTCAATAGGCTCTATCTCTCGGGGCCCTTCTTATCTCTCTTTTCCAGCCACTCCTGGCGCTTAAGCTGTGCCTTCCTCACATTTTCAGCTTGCTTAAGGCGCTTAAGCTCCGCCTTCCTCACTTTCAGATACGCGCTGATTTCACCGTACATCTCGCCTATCTGTCGAAAATCCTCCTTGACGTCCTTCAGGTCGAAGGGCAGGCTTTCGTCGGGCCTGTTGCGGTAGGCTGAGATCGTTTCCTTTATCTTATCGAACTGGCTCTCCCACACGCCGAGACACTGGTCTATTTCTGCGTCTATGTATTTGATTGGGTCCTTTTCCTCCACCAGTTTTTCCTTGATCTGCCCTGCTGTAATCATCTTAGTCCCTCCGATCATCTGCTTCGTGGAATCATAGAACTATCGGGATCCCACCAAGGGGTTCTATTATCTATTAAAGCTGGATCTCTTTTCCTGCTCTCCGGGCGCGCAGCGCCCACCGACAAATAGTTAGTCTACAAGGCAATATCCCATCCGGGTAATGTGATGCGGGGTACCACTGTCGAACCGGTCTTACAGTCAGGCGGGGATAGTACCACGACCGGGCAACCTGTCGTTGTCCGGGCATCCGGAATGTTTTTAACACTGGTGCCGTATCTGTCGACCGCTTTTGACATGGTCGGATATGTGATCGAACTCCCGCTCCGGTGGAACTATCTGGCTCTCAAGCCTCACCTGCCCATCCACACGAAGCTTGGGTATGGGCTCATGCTGAACGCCATCACTGATATGTGGCTCCTGACCGTGGGCCTGAATCGGAAGGACTTAAACCCTGCCTCGATCACTGTTGTGAAGAACTATATCGGCTTCCTGAACACGATGGACGACTACCTCGACGATATCGATGACAGGCCCACTACTCTTCGCTTTAAAAAAGGAGACGAGCTGTGGGAGAGGAGGAAAGAGCTGTTCGAGTCGGTCAGGCAGTTTGACCCGCAGGTCCAGAAGAAGCTGAAGCGGACGATCAGCGCATCTACTTTTACCATGCTGGGGGCAATGGCTAAGTTCAAGAAATCCGGGGCTTCCGACCTCGCCGGAGCTCTTTTTATAAGGGAGGCCACTGCCGGGGAAATTTGCCGGGCGACGGCTGAGCTGTTCAATGTGATCCACGAGGTCCCTGTGGATAAGGCGAAGGCCGTCGAGGCGGCTTTCTGGAACGTCGGCATGGTCCTCCAGGTGCACGATGACGTCGGGGACATTCTCAAGGATGAAAGAGAGGGCTTTAGCGAGAACCTGGTATTGCAGATTCTTAACCGGCGGCCTGTTGAGAAAGCCCGGCTGATGCAGGCGCTGGCTCGCAGAAAGGGTTGCGGATATGGTACGTTAGTCCGGCTAGCGCCCGAGACTGCCCGCGAGGCCCGGGTTTTGCAGGAGAGGTATCTGGCGGCCATTCCGGAGTCGGGAGGGTTCGAGAGGATCAGGTGCCTGCTTAATCTTAGCGTATCCTTTGGCGGGCAGTCTGTCGCTCTACGCTCGATAATTGATAGGCTGGATTTATAACTGGAGTTAGCTCTATATGGCGTCTTTATAACGGGCGAGTTTATAAGCCCGCTAATTATTCTATGAATATTCTGGTTTCTCGCATTTCCCGCAGGGTCCCTACACGAAAGCGACGGATCTGATTGCCGAATTTTATCATCATTAAAAATGCAGGATGTACTACTATGGTATTCGTGAAGGATGTATCCAGGGCGATGAAAGGGATGTGCTTCCCGGCGGACAAGCAGCAGTGCGTCAAATGGGCGCAACAGCACGACGCTACCGCGGAAGTCGTCCAGGCCCTGGAACGGATGCCCAAGAATAGGTTCAAGAACATGTCCGATATATGGTATGCTATTGGGTAAAGAGTTTAAAATGTGCCGGGCATGTTACCCTTTTTAGCCCATCAGCCGCTTCTGGCATCTCGATCATCGGTCTCCACTGGATACCTATTGCATATATTAGACTTATATAATATGTAATTAATATTCTTTATCATGATCCTCCGAAGACTGAAGGCCAGCGGGCTGGCCCACAATACCTATTATTTGAGTTCACAAGGCGAAGCCGTCATCATCGATCCCCGGCGGGTGACGGGGGACGTAGAGGAAATTCTGGCGCTGGCCAGGGACGACTGCTCCGAGATTAAGTACATTCTTGAGACTCACCGTAACGAGGACTTTGTCCACGGGTCGAAAGAGATTGCCACCCGGACTGACGCTGCTATCCGTCACGGGAGTAAGCTGCCGTTCAAGTATGGCGACCCTATGGGGGAGGGGGACGAGGTCTCTTTCGGCCGGATGAAGCTGCGGGCGCTGGAGACCCCGGGGCACACGCCGGAAACCCTTTCGTATGCGCTTTACGATGGCCTGAACCCTGACGTTGCGTTAGCGGTATTTACCGGGGATGTCCTGTTTGTCGGAAGCACGGGCCGGGTTGATCTTGCCCCCGGGAGTAAAGCGGAGAACGCCCGGCTGCTCTATGAATCGATCCACGATAAGCTTCTGCCATTAGGCGACCAAACCATGCTGTGCCCCGCGCACGGCGCGGGCTCGGTGTGCGGAGCAGGCATGGGTGACCGGGACTGGAGCACGCTGGGCTATGAAAAGCTGACCAATCCTCACCTGCAGCTGAGTAAAGCTGAATTCGTCGAGGCCAAGGTGAATGAAAAGTTCATACAGCCGCCTTACTTCCGGACGATGGAAGACTATAACCTGAACGGCCCGCCATCCCTGGCCGGACGCAAATCGCTCCACCGGCTGGAGCTTAAAGAGTTCAAAAATGCAATGGATAAGGATGGTACTGTGCTCGTAGATACCCGGCTTCCGCAGGCCTTCGGAGGTGGGCACATCCCGGGCTCATACAGTATCTGGCTCGATGGCATGGCACTCTTCCCGGGGTGGCTGTTCAAGCCTCATACCGAGATAGTACTGCTGCCGTACAGAAATGAAGATGCATATACTGCTGACCGGTACCTGTGCAGGATAGGCTACGACAATGTTACCGGCTTTTTATGCGGCGGGTTCGAGAAATGGCAAAATGCAGGCTTACCTATTGAGTATACCGGGGAAGTCTCTGCAGATAAGCTAAAGGCGATGATAGATAGCGGGGAGGTCTTGCTTCTGGATGTCCGGGAGCCCAGGGAGTGGCAGGAAGGTACGGTGCCGGGCGCTAAAATGCTGTACGTGGGAGATCTGGAGCAGAAGCTGGACGAAGTGCCGAGAGACAAGCCTGTCGCATCCATGTGCTCGGTGGGCCACCGAGGAAGTACCGGCGCCAGCATCCTCAAGCGGGCGGGCTTCAAGGATGTCTATAATGTGCTGGGGGGCTTTACCGCCTGGAAGCAGAAAAAGTATCCCGTCGCAAAGACTGAGGTGAAGTCCCCCTAAAGCCTTCTATGTATCAGGCGTTCCCCGGTATCCAGGATAAACGCTAAGACTATCATGGAAACTCCGAAGACAATCGCGGTTGGCAGCGGATCGGCCTTTATGACCCTGTCAATCGTGACGTCGCCGTAATCCGGCGCCTCCAGGTGCCTGTCGAGCACAGGCTTAGAGTACGCGTATGCCAGAGACCCCAGCATACCGCCGATGACAGCCAGCAGCGCGTCTTTTTTACCTTCTACCAGGCCTACCAGGCCGGTTCCCGGGCAATAGCCGTTCAACGCGAACCCGGCGCCGAAGATGATGCCACCGATTGTCATGGCCAGCACTTTCAAAGGCTTCACCGTGAAATGTTTGATGCCTTTGGCGCTCAGCGCGTACATGCCCATGGCTGCCACACCTATCCCGGTTAGCATCATCTTGAGCAGGTCCAGCTCTCTCAGGTTTAGCATGCCTGCCAGCTTGTTATAGTCTGATGCACCGGACCTTTGCAGGACAAAACCGAAGAAGAATCCGATTATCGCTGCCATGACCCCGTCGCCCGATTCTGCCATGGCTATCGACCCCCTTTCAGCATCGCTACTATCGCTCCCGCCAGGAAAGTCGCTTTTGTGAACAGCAGGCTGCTCACCGACATCTGGGCTAGGCCGCTCAGGATGTTACCGCTGGTGCATCCTTTGCCAATCCGGGCTCCGAACAGCATGAGGAATCCTCCGATGAGCTGCACGAGCGCAGCGGCGGGAGATCGGATGGGCTTGCTTCTGCTGCGGCCGAAGAGAAGGGCAGATACCAGGCCCCCTATCATCATGAACACCACCATGATCAGCTGATAGTCTACCTTCGAGTGTTTCCTCAGGTACACGTTTTCCTCTACAGCGGGACAATGGGCAGCTTTCATGCCGAGCACGTCTGCAGTCAGGTAGGACGTGGACACTCCCAGTGGTTTCCTGACTGCGTACGACAGGATGTTCAGGATGCCGATGAACGCGCCGGCTACGAACCAGTGCAAAAACCGCACTACATATCCCCATGGTAGCATCTGCCAGCGCTTTGATATAGCTGTACAATGGTGAGTGAACATTTTTACCCTGCAGTTCCATTTTTCAGCAGCGCATGCAATGGTATCTGGCAAAAGGCCTTACTGCGCTGCATCTGTTATCATGATCGAAGCCCTATGCCCTCTTTACTGCGCTTTGCGTCTGTAACTTTGAATATTCGGCTCATCGAAACCGTCCATGGGATTGAAATGCCGATTAAGACCGTGAAAGACGTCGATGTCACTTCAAAAAGAGTGCTCTTGAGAGTAGACTTTAACGTGCCTATGGAAAAAAGCGGAGGAGGCATCAGGGATGACACGCGCATCCGGGTTTGCCTGCCGACTATCAGGTACCTGCTCGAGCACCGTGCCAAAATCATCTGCTGCTCTCATCTGGGCCGGCCTAAGGGTAAGATCGATGAAACGTTGAGGATGGCACCTGTTGCCAAACGATTATCTGAGCTACTTGGCCAGCCTGTCAAGTCCCTGAAAGAGTGCGTCGGCCAAGAGGTTGAAAAGACTGTATCCGCCATGAACGACGGCGATATCGTGCTCCTTGAAAATCTGCGGTTCTACCCGGGAGAGGAGAAGAACGATTCTGAGTTTGCCCGAGGCCTGGCTAAGCTGGCACACGTGTTCGTCAACGACGCGTTCGGCGCGAGCCACAGAGCCCATGCTTCAGTCGTAGGAGTTACTAATTATCTCCCATCAGTAGCCGGATTCCTGATGGAAAAGGAAGTAACTTCTCTCGGCGGGCTTCTGGAAAAGCCGGAAAAGCCTTTCGCGGCGGTGATCGGAGGGGCGAAAGTGAGCGATAAGCTGGATGTGCTCGACAACATCGTGCCGAGCGTGGATGTGCTGATCATCGGCGGAGGCATGTCGGCTACATTTTTGAAGAGCCAGGGCAACCGTGTCGGAAAGTCGGTGGTGGAAGATGACAAGATCCAGTACGTCAGGGACCTGTCAGAGCAGGCGAAGTCCCACGATGTCCGGCTGCTCCTGCCGGCAGATGTGGTCGTCTCTCCCACTCTGGACGGGACATCCGAGACCCGGACCGTGTCGGTGAAGGACATCCCGGATGGCTGGTTAATCGCCGATATCGGCCCGCAGACGATCGCTGACTACACCGGGGCGATCAAAGGCTGTAAAACAGTCTTCTGGAACGGGCCTATGGGAGTCTTCGAAGTATCTCAGTTTGCCATGGGTACCAGAGAAGTCGCCAGTGCGATCTCGAAGCTCGACGCTGTCAAGGTGGTCGGCGGCGGCTCTACCGTGGAAGCCGTGACTAAGCTGGGCGTGGCCGATCAGATGACCCACGTCTCTACGGGCGGAGGTGCTACCCTTGAATTCATTTCCGGCAAGCAGCTGCCGGGTGTAAAAGCGCTGGCAGAGAATAAGCTGGAGGCGCCGGCGATAAGCTGAAAATACTACGTCGGCAGGCCGTATCCGGCTTTGCCGGCCATATTTAAAAAAGTTTACAGGTCTGTCAGGTCGGGCGGCAGCGGAAGGTCCAGCTCCGGCATCGTCTCGTTGTCTGACAGCGTATCATTTACGGGTGCAGGGCTTACGGTACCTGCTGGAGTTGCGGTCAGCTGAACTCCGGTACTCTGATCCGTGCCAGTACAGCCGGACATCAGGACTATGCCGGCGATCCCGAGCAGAATGACAAGCTTCTTGATCATGTAATTCTCCGGTATCCATCATGGGGGTGACACGGATTTACGTGTCACCGTCTCCAGATTTTCCGTTGTTCTTGTTGCCGTTGTTCTGTCCCTGGGACTTGTCCGGCTTGCCTGCCTCTTCGGATGCCTGTACCTGCGCCTTAATGCCCGCCTTGTTCAGGTAAGCCTGAGTATCTTCGCTCTTGGCATTCTTGGCCTTGGCTACTGCGCTCACGTGGGCTCCGACATTATACTCGTCCCGGAGTTCCTTCGCGTTGTTTTTGAGCTGCTTTACCTGCTCTTTGGTGACGCCCCAGTCCTTAAACTGCTGTGTATCGCTCTTGATAACTTTGCTGGCGTTCAACATATCCGGGTGCAGCGTCTCTTTGATGTACGCGTTGAAGCCTGCGGAATCGTTAGCAACGACGTACGTATTTAAGGTAGCCAGATCGTCGCTCAGCTTTGTAATCAGCGAGGTCAGCTCGCTGGCCTGTGCCGCGTATGCCTCAGGTATGACCGGTATGAGGGCGTTCATGACGCCGATCATCAGGCTGACTTTCGACTCGACCAGCGCGTACCTGACTTCCAGGGACGGGACTCCCTGGGCAGATACGGTTGCCATTTCCTGGTTCTGGGTGGCAAGGGCTACTTCTCCCGTAACCGATCCTGCCTGGTTGCCTTTGCCCTGGCTTTTCGCCGAGGGCTCTGCATAAGCTGGTGACATGATCGCAGCCAGCATGATGGCGACGATTGTCAGGCTGATTATGACCTTTTTTGTTGTGCTGCCTGTTTTCATATGATCACCTGGTTAGATTTTTCGATTTGTCGGGTGAGGATGTAGGGGGCATGCCAGGGGTGGTTAGATTATGGCATTCCTGTTCTACATTCAGCTGCCCTACGATTGAGTGAACGAGAGGAGAATATAAAAGTATACTTGCCACAAGCTTGACCCGGAATTTGATTTAAAGCTTTAATTGTCATGCGATTTTACTTAGTCGCTTTAAAATACGTCAGATCTCTTTATCCTTTGTGAATATTTTTCTGTAAGTAAAATCGGGAATTTATTAAGGGGATTTGTCATTTACTCGTGCCAGAGTTATCACCCGCGATACTATTGATCGTACTAGAATAGTTACTGATAGTCCGCGTCTATCCTGGCAATCTTTGTCATATCCGGAAGTACGACGATGGGTGTCAGCCTGATAACATCCTATTACTGCTATCTGTTTTTTCCATTTACACCAGCTTTTTATACCAGTACACCTATCCTATAACGCGATGAGCGGTAACTCCTCGGCGCTGTCAAGCATTTCATATATAACTGGCATCGAGCAGCAAATTATGCTGGCCACCGGGCTGGGCAAGTTTGCTTCAGATATACTGCTGGCAGTAATATTGCTACTCGCGTCGGTCGTGCTGGCTAAAGCAGTCAAGTACTTCATTACAGTCGTCGCTCCTCATCTCGTTTCCCGGACTCAGACCTCGCTGGATGACGAACTTCTCAACGCCGTCAACGGTCCCCTGCAAATTTTCATCGTAGTGATGGGCTTGTACATTGCTATCCTCACTATAGAATCCCTGTCCGGCTCCTTTAACTTCTGGATCAACAGGCTGTTGCTCGTAGCCGTCATCTTCATAGCCGCTTACCTGCTGGCCAACATCGTCAATGCACTGCTCAACTGGTACAGAAACGACATCGCCCCTAAAACTGAATCGGATCTGGACGACTCGTTCATCCCGTTCCTGCAAAAAGTGGCATGGGCAGTCATCGTCGTCCTCTCGCTGCTCGTATCGCTGGAACAGCTTCAGATCATCGAGATCACCCCGCTCATTACCGGGCTGGGCATAGTCGGCATAGCAGTCGCCCTCGCGGCCAAAGAGCTGCTCTCCAACTTTTTCGGCTCCGTAGCCATCCTTTCAGACCGGCCCTATAAAGTGGGCGACCGGGTGAGCATCCAGGGCACCGACTCCGGCGATGTCGTTGAAATCGGCCTTCGCAGCACCCGGTTAAAGACCCTCGATAACCGGTACATCATCGTGCCTAACACTAAAATTGCCAGCTCGCGAATCCTGAACTACTCCATGCCTAACACTGAAGTCATTTTCGACATCAAAGTAGACGTTTCCTATAATTCCGACGTCAACAAGGCAGCCCGTATCATGAGAGAGATCGCCCTTGCCACAGATGGCGTTCTCGCCGAACCCGGCCCGACAGTACACGTGACAGCGCTGGGCGATTACTCAGTAAAGCTCCTGATGCTGGTTCCAGTCAAAAGCTATACGCTAAGCTGGGTAATACCAGACAAAATTTACCGTCAGATACTCAAACAGTTCGAAGCTGAGGGCATCGAGATTCCGTACCCAATACAGAACGTCCTCATCAAAGGCGCCCGGCAGCCCGACACCGGTATGCAACAGCAGCCGATCAGTCCCTTTCAGATGATACGCTAATATTAAATATCGTGATTGGTACTTCACGGCATACTGGCTATGATGCCTTCAAAATCAGATTCGATGGCCTCTTTAAGTTTTCTATTGTATATAATTGCGGCCGGGTGGTAGGTGATCATCACCATTCTGTCGTTATGCTTGAAGGGTTTGCCGTGCTCCTGGGCCATGGCTACTTTGCGGCCGAGGAACGATTCGGCGGCTGTCTTGCCGAGCAGGACGACGAAAGCGGGAGAGATTACTTCGAGCTGCTTTTTCAGGTAGACACTGCATGCCTCGATCTCGTCCTTCTTCGGGACCCGGTTCTCCGGCGGCCTGCATTTGACCACGTTGGCGATGTATACGTCTTCCCGGCGGATGCCGGCGCCTTCCAGGACTGTGTTCAGAACCCGGCCGGCCGCGCCTACGAAGGGCTTACCCTGTTTATCTTCGTTTCTGCCCGGCGCTTCGCCGATCAGCATGATTTTAGCGTCGAGCGGCCCCGAGCCGATAACGACGTTAGTCCTGGAGAGGGACAGGTCGCATCTCGGGCATCTGAGCACGTCGTCGATCTTGCATAAGATCTCGGTCATCCGGTCCATGTCTTCCCCCATGTCTGTTACTCTCCCGGGTTTAAATCCTGTACCTAAAACCTCACGAAGGTGAGGATTAAAATGGTCAGCGAGAGCGCGGCTACGATCACAGCAGCGGCAAAGGCCCCTGCCATGGCTACCATGGCGTTAGCCGTACTGGCAAGCTTGGCGATCTTGTGAGAGCCGAACACGCGAATGTTCTCGGCTATCTCGATTTCCATGCCCACGCTGACTGGCTCGAGGTCTGTTATCGCCCTGTCGACCAGCTCGGCGATCTTAGCGATCAGCACGTCGCAGTCGAGGTTCTGGCCTACGTAGTTCACGCCCGACAGAGTATTGACTACGTGGGTATCAGTTGTCATGACCTCTGCCTCGTCCACAGGCAGCCTTTCCACGATCTTTTCCCGCAATCCCGTGATCATGTTGTTGCCGTCTATGACGATGTAAGCGGTCCGCTGGCCCTGAGTTTCGACGACAGCCACACAGATACCCAGGTCTCCCATACCCTCCAGCCTCGTGCAGATCGGGGGCGAGCTCGCCACTCCGACCAGGAGCTTATCCGCCTCTAAGGACAGCAGATGCTTTGAAGTGTTGGCCGCTGCCCGGATGATGTTGTACGAATCCCGGGAACCTGGCTCGATCGGTGTCGCCAGGGGCTCCATACAGTTGTGGGCATCAATGATGGTGGCATATCTGGAGCCGGCTACCCTGGCTTCGGCCATCGCGGTGAAGCCGACGGAGAACTCGATGTCGTCCGTTGTCGTAGGGGCGCGAGTCGATACGAGGAAGACCGAGTCCCCGAACCGCTGGCCCAGGACTTTGCTGTCGCCGACGTTCTTCCTGATCGACTTTGTGGCAGTTTCACCGTACCTGATGCGGGCCAGCGCCTTTTTGGCGGCCTCGATCACCTTAATCGACTCGTCGGCCGTTACCGGGTTGAAGTCGTGGGAGGCAGTCCCGTGGGGCACGAGCACTGTATTTCCCGGAAAGGCGGCTGCGATAACCGCCGGCAGGTTACCTCCGCCGATTTCACCCATCGGGCCCGGATGAACATACGGTGTGATGATGATGGCCTTGACAGACTCGTCAGGCCGCTTGAATGCTACCACGCTGACAGGCGCATCTATGGATTCCCCGATCTTCTCGAAAAAGTCTTCCATGTCCTGGGAACCTTCAGTGATGTGGGCAATGAAGTCCTGGACGAAGTCGAAGCTGCTTACTCCAAAGGACTTGACCATCGGGTAGTCTACGTACTTGACGAAAACTACTGCAGCGAATACGAAAATGGTACTTGATACGATCAGATCGAAGGCAACCTCGAAATTCCTGGCATAGTAGACCAGTAAGAGTCCGCCAAGCAGAGTCTGGATGGAGGCGGGTATCAGGACCTTCGGCAGGCTGTTGACGGAGATCCCCAGCAGGATCAGCATCCGCAGCGCGAAGATCAGCGACAGGCTGAGCGCTAAGCCTGTGTAATTATAGGGTGTGTTGGTGATGTACGAGTACAGGCCCATGATCAGGCTGGCTATGCAGACTATGACCAGGGAAAAGAGGGCTATCAACATAGACCTGTTATAGGTCATGTTCCTGCCGAAAATCTGGGATACCGGTTTGGTCACGATCGCTGCCAGAACTGCCGGTACTCCGAGGAGCATGATACCCTGGAAAACGTCCGACTTCCAGGATCCGGGGAATGAAACCGCTCCGACGACTACGGCCAGGATGACTATAACTGCGAGGGATAGTTTCCAGTCGGGGGCTTCGAAGATATAGTCAGCATAGCTTGCCAGCTGCTCTTCCATGCCCTTTCGGCGCTTTTTCTTTCGCCTGAGCCGCATGACCCTCTGGGCGATGGCAGACCGTGAAAAGTATCCGTTGGCCGTACTAGAATCGCTCCTGCTTAAACTACTCTACTCTACTCTACTCTGCTTCGGTGATGTCGACGACCTTCAGCGGCACGTCTTTGAGCGCTTTGCCGATACCTTTGCGGGCGATACGCTCTGCATGCTCCTTGGTTTCGGCGTTGAACACCTTCATCTCCAGGAGTAGTCCGATTATGCCCGTACCGGCCACTACAAACACGCTGTCGAAGGGTTCTCCGCAGAAGGGGCAGAAAGTGCCTCCTACCTCTACTTCGACATAGTCCATCTTTGCAGCGTTCAGCCTCTTACCGGCCTCTGAAATGGCCACGCTCATCGCATCGTCTACCGATTTGGCTTCCTTGACAATCCAGGCCGCCTCAAGTACTACTTTATAATTTGGCATTATTAACTACCTCGTATTTTCTTCCTACCAGTCTCGCATGAAAAAGACGGGCGCCTATTCTCGATTATCCGTTAGATATGAGATGTACGCTTTCCGATGATTTAATACATCGCATTCCGATCTTGACCGGGGATATAGAAATAAGGTCGAGGTATTTAATTATTCCGGGACCTACGCAGCGAACAGCTCTCTGTTGGTCACCGCAAATACTCCGAGGCGAACGCCTGCATCCAGCCACGCGTGCCCGTAGCTGAAGCAGACGAGGGCGTTGACCGGGTCGTTCTCTTTAATGAAATTGCTGCCGTCGTCATAGTAACATTGGGCCATGTTGAGATAGTCATCAGCCACCCTGTTCAGGTGAGTGCCTTCAGGCGTCGTCTTCTTCACATCGTCGAGAGCTGCCCGGAGCAGCTTCTGGTATCTCGCCACTTTTTCCGCCAGATCTGCAGCCATGCTAACGCCTTCCGAACATCCTGTGGAACAGGCTTTCTGTAATGCCTTTTTTCGGCTGTTCCGCCGCCACCGGGACTGGCTTCGCTTCTACCGGCTCCTCTATAGGCACATCGACTTCGTCCTCGGAAACTTCTGCCGACAGCCCTCCGTGCCTGCTTCGCCTGACCCGGACCTGCACCATGACCGGCATAGGGATGTCGGGGTTGACCAGCAGTGCAACGCCGGGTGGAAGCCTCTTGATCTCTTCTTCCAGCTCAGAGCTGATTCCTTCCAGGCTCTTGGTGATTGCCTTCAGGTCGTTAGGGTTGGTGACTCTCATGATCACCTGGGTGCTGCACTGGGAGAGCACGTTTTTGTCTACTTTGGCAGGGCGCTGGGAGACGATGAGCAGACCCATGCCGAACTTTCGGCCTTCGGAAGCGATGGTCCTGAGCACGTCGCTGCTGGTCGTTTTCAGGAATCCTCTCTCCGGGCAGAAGTTGTGGGCTTCTTCGACGACGACGATGCCTGCCGGTACAGTGCCTGCCTTTCTCGCTTCGAACAGCATCGAGAGCAGCCTGGCTACTATTACCTGCTGAACGTCGGGGTTGACGCCTTTCATGTCGATGATGGCCGCCCTGCCTTTCGTGAAAAGCTCCTCCAGAGGCGTGGGTTTGTCAGCCAGGAACTCTGCCGCCACCAGCGGCTCCAGCTTGTTGATGACCGACCACTTCATGTTGCTCTTCATCGATCCGACTTCGCGCAGGATATCGGCCAGCGTGTAATTCATGCGGTCGTTTTTGATCTCTCCGACCGCCTCGTAGATCAGGCCGATCTCCGAGCCGTTCAGGTCGCCGCCCATATAATCGATGATCTCGCCGGGCTTCAGGTTCCTGCCGTTGAGGCGGAGGGTTTTATCCGCGTAATCGTTGATCTTCAGGTTCGCCGGGGTGTAGATCGTTACATTATCGTAGCCCCTGGCCTCGACTCCGAACCTCTGGCACAGGTCGGCTATATCGCAGTCGTCGTTCGCCTGCTTGAGCGAGGCGTACTCCCCGTGGGGATCGATGATGAGCAGCGGAATTTCTTTCTCGAGCATCTCTTCCATGATCACTGCGGCGGTATACGATTTTCCGCTGCCGGTCATGGCCAGGATACTGCAGTGCTTCTGGACTAGCTTGTTCCGGTCGACCATCACCTGGAGGTTCGTACCATCCAGAAAGCCTATGTAAGCGCCGCCCTGGGTGAGCCCCAGAGTACCGATGATCAGTTCGCTGTCCGCCGGGTACACCCGGTCCCCCGGGCAGAAGGGCGTTTTGGGCGTCCTGAGTAATCCCTGTGCGTCTCTGGCACCGATGACGATGGCTTTCGCTACTATCCTGTCTGCGTTCTTCTGCACGCTGTGGCCGGTCCCTTCGCTAATCGCCTCTGCCAGCCCGAAGCCATCGGATGATCGTGTCATGGACAGGACCTGGCCAAGCACCCAGCCATCGGTTGCGTGCCAGACCTTTACGTAGTCCGTGCGGCGCACACCTGCCGGATCGCTGACTGCGAACTTGAACTCATGGGACCCGGTTTCTCCAAATATTACCCCTACCGAGCCTATCATTAACAGTAATAGAGTTCCCACGTTATATAATCCTTTTAGTTTCAGGGCACTTGTACTGGGGCTGCCAGTATGGCTGGCAGATACCACCCGAGAGGTGAAAAACCAGTCTCTCTACGCATAGTTTAAGATATATTTATATAATTAATAATATTATATTTATTTGTGAGGTAATACTTCGCTCCAGCCATCAGCGGATCGAGGTGGGTATGTTATGAAACTGATACATTTACTAGCAAGCGCTTTCCTATTGGTGACGCTCGTCGCCGGAACGGCGTCCGCCGGAACGGCGTCCGCCGGAACGGCGGCGTTCTCTTTCCCGAACCTGTTCAGCATGCCGATGGTCAATAGCCTGCGACCCCAGACCACTCTGGTGTCGCCCCAGGATGCAGCCCAGGCATCCGACGGCCCGTTTACGCTCTCGGTGTCGGGCAACGTGTACCTGGACAAAATACCGGTGAGCGGTGCCGAGGTAAGCATATACTTAAACGAGAAGTACATGGGCAAAACAACTGCCGGTGACCTTTACATGTTTAAAGTGCCCGGCGTCCAGGTCGGGGATACCATCCGGGTAGACGCCAGTTACCAGGGCTTCACGGGCAGCGTTTCCGAGGTTGTCAAGTTCAAGAGCATGTATATGGATGTCTACGTCAAGACTAAACGGTCCTTCATCAGGACAGCCCTGGAAATGCTGCCGACTTCCGATGACCTGCAATCGTCCCAGCAACAGTCTACACCGACGTCCACCGGGGACGTCGGCAGTTCCGGCACGACCAGCGGTCAGGCATGGCAAGACATGTCTAGTCTGATGGGGAGCATCCTCGGGAAGTCCGGCTCGTAAGCCTTAAGAAGCCGGGCTTCAGCCTAGCTTTAGCCCGGCCAGGTCCTGTAGCGCCTCTTCCTCAAGGAAGTGCAGGTCCGCAGGCATCACCATGATATGCAGGGGTCCCCCGAAATCACAGGCTTTAAGATCCTCTATCTTTCCGGCCATCACACAAGGCGAGGGGGAACCTGCCCTGGCTATGCCGACGCAGAGGGCGCCAGCTACTATGCCTTCTTTCCGGCGTTCCTCAGCTTTCAGCAGCAGCTCTATGCCCCGGTTCACGGTCATGTAGCCCTTTTCCCTGTCTATGTCCAGGAAAAGCAGCGTGTGCAGGCCGTTTTTCTTGTTCATGGTAATGGTGTCGTAGGGGGTGTCGGATATGATGTCCTTATACGGGAAAGCGATCGTAGCCGATTTTCCGAACCTGTAGTTCTGCAAGCCCGTGAGGCCGCAGACCGCCGACTGGATCGAGGCGCCGTGAATCAGCCTGGTCTCGATGCCCATCTTTCTGGCCCTGAGCCTGAGATCGACGTGCGTAGTGGCGACCATGGCATCACCGCCTGTGAGAAATACAACTTTCTTATCCACGGCATCGGCGAGAACAGTATCCTTGGGGTGCTGCTCTACATCCTCTCTTAACAGGACTTTCACAGGTTTGCCATAGATCTCCTGCATGTCCTCCAGCGTAGCGCCCATCAGGCGGGAGGTGTAAAACTCGGCGTAGACGACGTCGGCTTCCCGGATCGCCTCAAGTCCTTTCAGTGAAATGTCTTTCTGGTCGTACAGGCCAAGCCCGATAAAAGTAAGCATAAGGTGGCACCGATCATCTGATGCACCCGGGACTATATATCATTTTTCCGGGGGATGTTCCCCGGGCCTGTTAAGGATGAGGACATTTCCTCTGCCTTTCTTGATCTTCTTGATAAGGCCTCTGTTTTCCAGGTCCGAGACAATCAGGCTCACTTTAGCCTCGGAATACGGCAAAAGCTTCCTCAGGTCCAGCTGAGTTATGCGGCCGCCATTTTTCTCCAGGATCACAATGACGTCCCGGCAGTCGGGAGGGAGCAACGGATCGTAGATATGTCCACCCTGCAATTGCTGGTGGGTCTCCAGCACGTGGGTTTCCTCTGGCAGATCTACCTCCTCGGCGGCCTCTTCCCGGGGAGGTATTTTTTCCTGTTTCATGGCAGCCTGCGGCGCACCCGGGGCCACGATGGCCTCCTGAGTCGGATTCTTCCTTGCCCTTGATGAGTACAGGTAAGCGCCTCCGACAAGAGCCGCCACAACAATAATGGCTGCGATTATTCCCGGGTACAGGAGGCTATCTGTCGGGCCGGGCTGCGGTGAAGCCGACGGCTGGACAACCTGGCCGGAAGAGGTCGAGTTCATATCCGACTCGTTCAGCGCCTCCAGATACTCCAGGCCTGTCGGCGGAAACAGGATAAGATCGATCGTATAGTCGCCGCTATCTGTTACCGTGATGTTTTCTGTCACTAACAGCTCGCTGATAGTGCCGGGTGTACCTGCTTTTGCATAGATCAGGTAGTTACCTGCGGGAAGGTCAAAGCTGTAGTTGCCGGTTTTTACTACCGTACGCTCGATAAAAGTCTGACCAGGCATCGAATAAACTTCTACGACCGCGTTATTCATCGTGTCAAACGTAGCCCAGTCATATACCTCCCCATGAACCGTGGAACTGGCGATTGCGACAGCCGGCAGGGCAAGCAAACCAAGGGTGGCACAGATGGTAAGCAGGTAAAAAATCCTGGCTGAAGCTGCGCCTATACCAACCCTCGACATACATTTGACATATAAGCGTAAACGCATAAATACTTTTTTTCAATGTGAATAAGCCCCGGATAAAGTTTTATGAAGCCAGATGGGTCAAATTATGCCACTTTTACATGAGGTGCCAACTGAAGTAGAATGATTATATATACGTTGGATAATAAGGTATATGACTGGAAAAAATTTGCCGGGATATGGTTCGCATGATGACCCGTAAGATGCTGACGCTTGCGATAATGTTGACTATTTTACTGGCTGGCATGGCTGCCCCTGTCTTCGCCGATAAAGGCGGCAATAACAAGAACGACTCAAATGCCAGCGACAAGGCCGACGATAAGAAATCTGACGATGGCCCGGCAGCATCAGAGAAGCCTGCTTCAAATGAAAATAAGGGCTCAGGTAATTCCTCTGATAAAAAGTCTGACGCCGATACTCAGTCTAATAATAGTTCGACGGCAGCCACTCCTACGATCACTCCGGTTCCTCCGATCAGCACCGCCGGAAACAGCGGCAAGATCAAAATTGGCAACCTTCACAAGCCTGTAAAATCCGGCCCCGGTGAAAACACTACAGTAACAGCTCCGGCAATAGTTAGTGCCGTGCCTGCGGGCGACGGGAAGCAGCAGGCAGAAAAAGCCCGGGCTGATAAAGCTGCGGCCGACGGGAAGATCAAAGTAGCCCTCACTCAGCTTGACATCTACGTAAAGATGGTGAACCACAGCAGGCTCTCAGATGGCGACAAAGCGCTCCTGATCGGGGACGCGAACGAAAACATGGCCTGGTACAGGCAGATGGGCCGGGACCTCCAGGCAACATCTGATGGTGGCACTGTTCAGGGTATGGCTACAGACATCGACAGGCAAACCGAACTACTCCGGGCGGACCTGAAGAGAGACGCAGGCTTGCTTACCTGCGACGACATCGACAGGAAAATCGCTACTGCCCGCGATGTGTCTGCACTTGCCGGACAAAAAATCGCAACGGCCGACACTGATGCAAACGAGTCTTTAAAACTGAACCAGCTCCTCGCTGATTATGATGCTCATGTAGATACTGCAGCGCAGCACTCCGGTGCTGCAAAAGCGAGCTTTGACCGCATCACCTCCGCAGCCGATGCTGATCAGCACTTCGACGCAGGATTCGGTGAGCTGCAACAGGCTGAAAAGCAGCTGACTCTGGCCTATGCAGACCTTAAGGAAATCTACCGTATATTGCTTGACAGCCAGTAGCTAAGCAACCTATTTTACAGTATACGACTCTAAACCAATACTTTCGTATTTATTCGCTATAATTACAGATTGGTAAATTATAATTAGTAATTTATATCAGTCAAATTTATAACAATCAAAAATAACTATGCGCTTATGAGACTAAGGGTATGTTCTATAGTATTACTACTTGCACTGGTCCTCATCATCTCGTCATCGGCTCAATCAGTTGCTTTAAGCATGCCTTCTATCACAGGTGATTACAAGCTGAAAGGCAGCAGCCCGATAGACGATCCGGCAACCAGCGTAATCGAGGTACAGCCCGGCCAGGAGATCACTGTCGACGCAATTGCCACGCTTACCTACAGCGGCATAAAAATCAGGTCGCCACCCATCTATGTCACTACTTATCTTCGCCTGCTCGAGGGTGGCAGCGAGATCGCCTCTGCCAGACAGACTACGACGGTGGACCCGATGCTGATGGAGAACGGCAAGACCTACACGAAGTCCGGCAGCGGCAAGATCACAGTCCCCTCTGACGCGGAGCCGGGAACTTACAAGCTGAAGTGTAACGCAGACGCCGAAGCAAGCATGCTTGGCCAGACCATGACCAGAAGTGCCGCCGACACCTTCACCGTGCAGGTACTCGAAAGCCCGCAGCAGAATCCAAACTCTGGGGGATCTTCGGGCGACATGCCTGAAAAGCCTGTACAGGTCACACTGAAGCGCCTGCTCAAGTCCAAGTGAAGCTCGCCCAGTATGGGCGACCATCCTTTCTTTACTTTCTTTTCTCATCGACAATTAAAGCTATCGATGGATTAAATACGATAGAGCTACCATTAAAACCTGTGACAGTCCGACACCCATGCGTTATCGTGCCGAAACAGGAAGGCGAAAAGACCCGGAGGGCGCTCATGGAAGCTGAGCTGCTGGACGGGGGCTTTAAGATCCGCTCTGATCATCAGTTTCTCTATCTCCCGGTAGTGCCTGACGTTTCAGATGCGATCCTGCGAACGGTTGTGCCAGGACTATCGCTCTCGAGCTGCGAGTTCGAGGAAACCGAGAAGCGCAAGACCGTCGAAGACCTGATCGGGTTCGCCCCCTCGTACGAGATCATCGGCGACATCGTAGTTACTGCCCAGAGCTACGACCGGAGCGTGGGCGAAGCGATCATGGCGGTGCACAAGAACGTCAAGACCGTGCTGGAGCCGACCACCGGCGTCACCGGCGAGTTCAGGGTAAGGGAATTCAAAGTGCTCTGCGGGGAAGAGCGCACCACGACGACCTATAAAGAGCACGGCTTCACCTACGAGATGGACATCGCCAAAGTCTATTTCAGCCCCAGGCTTTCAACCGAGCGCAAGCGCATCTTCGACCAGATCACCGACCTGGAACTGGTCGTCGACATGTTCGCCGGCATCGGGCCGTTCGCCATCCCCATCGCAAAGAGGGCCATGTACGTGGTAGCGGTAGATAAAAATCCGCATGCCGTGGAGTACATGAAGAGAAACATCCAGATCAACCACATCACCAACATCGAGGCTGTCTGCGCCGACGTCCGGGAGATCAAGCTCCCCCAGCAGGCCGACCGGGCGATCATGAATTTACCTCATTCTGCGCACGAGTTTTTAGACAAAGCGTTCGAGCTCGTCAGGACCGGCGGAATCATCCACTACTACGACATCCGGCCGGAAAACGAGATCTTCGATTCCGTGATCTCGATGATCCGGGATAAAGCCGGTAAGAGCGGGTGCCTGATCGAGATAGTCAACAAGCGTATCGTGCGATCGTACTCGCCGCACGAGTACAACATCGTGCTGGATATAAGAATCACAGGTAAACAGGAGAACTTCGAGGCCTGAACAGCTGGTTAAATCCATCCATATCTGTATCAGCCCGTGAATGTACACGAACGCTGCGCTGTGCGTTTCAGATTGCTTATATGACGTGCGACAGCAAGACGAGCGCTGCGCTATGCGTACCAGATTGCTCGGATTCAGTGAGACAGCAACACGATCGCTGCGCTGTGCCAGATCACAGATTGTTACAGATTCGACAGATTGCACAGACGATTATATTAGATAAAATAAATGCTGCGGGCCATTCCATTTTTATTATCAATTAGCATCTGTGCAATCCGCGTAATCTGTAACAATCTGTGATCCTGGCACAGCGCAGCGATCGTCATCGTTCACGTGTACAGAGATAACGCCTTTCATGCTATCCGAGTATCAGTATCAAGCATAGCGCAGCGTTCGTGTTACTGTCTCACGCCAAACGAGCAATCAGGAACTTCCGATACCGGGTTTAGCATTCACAAGCATATCGGTCAGGGTTGAGAAAAAGAGAAAACTGGGGCTGAACACGCGTTTACACGTGCTTAGCGCCCGGACTGTCTATTGTTGCTTTCTCCGCTTTTTCGGCATCTGCCGTGCTGATGTAGCCATACAGTACAGCTGCCGCCAATGCTCCGGCTACTGGTCCTACAATGTAGATCGGGAACTGCCACCATAGGTTAGCGCCTCCCAGCAGGAAGTCCGCCAGGTATGGGCCGAAGGTACGCGCCGGGTTGAGCGAAGAGCCGGTGATGTTACCGATCACTACTATGTCCATAGCGACGACCAGGCCGATGATGAGGCCAGCCCAGCCATGGGGTGAGCGTTTGTCAACCGCTGTGCCCATGATCGCCAGCATCAGGAAGAATGTGGCCACAGCCTCGCACAGGATAGCCTGCCAGTAGCTGACGCCTGCGAACATGGATGTAGCTCCCAGGCCGGTGGCCAGCGAACGGGCGCCCCAGATGAGGTAGACGGAGAAAGATGCCAGTGCTGCGCCAGTGAACTGTGCAATCATGTAGGCGATCAGGTCTTTTGTAGGCAGCCGCTTTGTGGCCCAGAGGGCAATGCTAACTGCGGGATTGATGTGCGTACCTGAGATGTGCCCAAAGACGTAGATCATCGCTGTGATCGCCAAGCCGAAGGCCAGGCCGATCGCCAGCCAGGCTGCGATGTCCAGGCCGACATTAAACTCGTTACCAGGGATCAGCGCCTGGCCCTGCAGAAGTAATACTGCGGTGGCCACCGCCCCGGTGCCCAGAAAGACCAGGACGTATGTACCGATAAGCTCTGCGAGAGAGCGTTTGAACAAGCTAAATTCTACCATAAGAATCATACCTCTAATGGGGGCTTAAGCCCCCTCAACTGCCTCTTTCCAGTTACAGTACCCGCATTTGTAGTCGATCTGGTTGGCCGCGCAGAACTTGCACGTCCTGGCCGGCGAATTAGGCCTTTCAGGGTGCAGGGCGATGATGTTGGTCATGAGCGTGGCCGTCACGGGCTCGCTGGTGAGCAGGCACGGGAAGTCGGCCAGCCTCATGAGCGCCGAGAATCTTACCGTTATGGCACAGGCGGGGTACGTGTACCACTGCGGGTTCATCACTGCCTCGGTCCGCTCGATCGGGCTGAGGTCCACAGCGAGGCCGCCAACCGTGCAGCCGGAGCCGCGGGGCCGATGGTCGATAATGCGCTCGCCTCTGGCGATCATGTCCATGAAGTCTACGTTGTGCAACTCTGCTGCACCGCCCCTGCCGGGGTTGTTCAGCACGTAGTTGTGGAACCTCTTCGTCAGAAGATCGGTGACCATCGTGGCGGTAAACCCGTCCATCCCGAGTATCTTTGCAGTGGCTGCCGCCGTGGAGCCGGTGGCCAGGCTAAGTACTGCGTACTCGTCCTTGAACTTGCCTTTAGCCTGGTTGAGTGAGCTCTCCATGACACCCGATACCGCCTCAATAATACCCATGACCACGTCGTCCTTGGTCATGTTGAACATGGACTGGGAGATGTGGTGCGCAATGTCTCCGACACAATAGGCGGGTACTGTCAGGATGTTGCCGTAGAACACGCCGGCGTCCATCGCCGCCTTGACCGTGGGCTTCATTCTGGCTTTGTAGTCCTTCATGTACTTGCGGATGTCAAATGACGTGACTCCCGCCTCATCCATGAGGATCGCCTGGGCTTCCGCCGGCTGATCGTAGACGAGCTGGAGCATCTTGACCTCTTCCTTCGCCGCTTCGGCCGCGGTCTTACCGGCCTCGATGGCAGCCTGGAACCGGCCGCCGATGCCGTAGGAGGTATTCATGCCCCAGGATTTGGCGCTGAGAATAGCCCGCTTGTGCTCCACTGGGATGTCCACAGTCTTGAGTATCTCATTCACCACATTGCTCGTGCTGCCCGGCACAAATGCGAAGTCCACCACGCACGTCGGGCCGTAGAACCCTCCGTAGCGGCGGATGGATTCCCGGCTGATCAGGGCCTCGGCCTTGCCGATCGCCTTGATGAACTTGTCCGCGGACTTCCTGAAGGCAGGGTCTTCCTCGTACAGGATCTCCATAATGGGCGGAGTCTGGTAGTGCTCCACCATCGGGTCGTCCTCCGGCCTTACTGTCTTTGCCATCTTTTTCAGGATGTCGTAGTGGGCGTTCACCGAGTCCACGTGCAGCGCAAAGACCTCTTTGCTCTGGGAGCCGGCCGGCTTCATCGCGTTGACTGCCTCTACATAGGGCTTCGCGTGAGCGATCTCAAACTTGCCTCCACGATGGGCCTTAATGGCTGAGACGTCCGCGTTCTGGGCAGCGATCGCCTCGTCTACCATTTTACTGAACAGCTTCTGGTCGACCGTTTTCTCGGTCTGTTTGGCTTTAATAATCTGCTTTGCCATGATGAATCACCTGGATACTAAGCTCAGTCAGCCTGCGGGTTGATGCCCGGAGATTATCGGCTACTGAATATAATTATATAATAGGGCTTGGTGTTTATATACTTGCTCACGTAGTTGCTTCAAAAACTACTCAAATAAATTGACAAGCGGCTGCAAGTTATATTTCAATGCTACCGAAACTAACGGGTCCGGGAGGTAACGAGAGGTTGAGGGGGAGGAGGTATGAGGAGGTCTGAGAGGACTTTCAAGCTGGGAGGTCGGGGAGGTTAGGAGGTTTGGGAGGGCTGAATTTTTTAAAAATTGAAATCTAATATCTCGGGTAGAAAATTGTCTCGGCGTCTGTACCCTCTCAGATATCTGACATATCGGCATACTCCGGAAGCCGTTGGAATCTGTCTGTAAGCTGCTGGAATTCGGTTCGCAGAGTCGCAAATTTTAAATACCGGGTTTTACATTTAAGGTATGCTTTCATGCAAATGCCGCCGTGGCTTAGCCCGGCATAGCGGCTGATTCGTAATCAGCAGGTCGAGGGTTCAACTCCCTCCGGCGGCTCTTTTCATCAAAACTAATTATGATTATTTTAGCCTTATCCCCTTAAATTCCAGTTGCTCAAGGCTATTGTTTTAAGGTAATGTGTCGCCCCACTCGTGAATTTCCTCGAAGATGGGCAGAAACGCCCGGCCATACTGGGTTAGCGAATATTCGACGCGCGGCGGGACTTCCGGATAGACTGATCTTGTGACGATGTTACCTTCCTCGAGCATTCTGAGGTGTTTCGTGATGGTCTTTGAATTGACATCGCCCAGGCTCTTCTGGAGTTCGGTATATCTTAGTGTCTTATCCTTAAGGGACCATATTATAACCAGGTTCCATTTGTAGCCAATTATCTTCAGGGCCTTATCCATGCCGCATCTGGAATTATTTTCGTCTTTCATGCGATATCTCTCAATACATACTTTTTGGAAACAATGTTACCATTGTACTTCTGGGGTATATAAGTAGTTAAAGGTTATTAAATTATCGTAAGCAATGGAACAGACCTAACAGGTGAGCTTATGATCGAGATACCAGTTTCAAAAGCAGTTAGTCTCATTTCCCCACGATTGACTGTCTTAGTAAACACTTTAGATGCCAGAGGCGAACTAAACTCCTCCCCATATTCGTGGATTTATCCTCTCAGCTACAATCCGCCCATGGTAGGGGTAGCCATCGGCAGCAAGGAAAAACAAACTTATATAAATGCCAAAAGAAGCGG
Organism: Methanocella sp. MCL-LM; assembly: GCF_049676595.1. GTDB lineage: Archaea > Halobacteriota > Methanocellia > Methanocellales > Methanocellaceae > Methanocella_A. The sequence continues at coordinate 2,322,449 of NZ_CP187259.1, read as the reverse complement.
AGAATTTGCAATTTGCGTTATCCCAACAAGTATTGGTCAACGAGCAATCAACTGCTGCCTGCCCCATCAACCCGGAGATAAGCTCTGGGAAAAAAATGGCCTGCAGATCGAGAACTCAAAAGAAGTCCAGGTCCCCAGAATAAAACAATCGACTGCGTCGTTAGAGTGCAAAGTTACCACGTTCCTCGAATTCGGCGGATCACATGTGCTTATGGTCGGAAAAATTGTTCACGCTCAGGCAGAAGAGGGTGGACTGGAAAAAATCGATCCGCTGCTGCACGAAGAAGGATACAATTTCAGATCTATCGGCAAGGAACTAATAGTAAAATGGGGTATGTAAAAATTCCCTGTCATGGCCACTGGAGCATCAGCAATGCACGAACATAAACACTGCGGGCATAAGCATAAAGAAGGGCATGGACCAGGATACAAGGGTATATGCGACAGCGACCGGAGAAAAATGATGGATCCCCACGTCATTTTACCTAAGATCGGCCTGAAGCCTGGAATGACCCTCGTGGATGTCGGCTGCGGCCAGGGCTTTTTTGCCCTTCCGGCCGCCCGCATTGCCGGGCCGGAGGGCCGTGTCTACGGTATTGACATCGACGCAGAGGCGCTCGACCTGCTAAGTCTAAAGGCCTCGGATGCTGGCCTGAACATAAATGCACTGCGAGGCGATGCCGGGCAGACTGTGGCCTGCGAAGGCTGTGCTGACATTGTGTTCTTCGGCATAAGCCTCCACGACTTCACCGAGCCGGAGAAAGTGCTGGACAATGCCTGGCGGATGCTTAAGCCTGGCGGAGTTCTTGCCGATCTCGACGGGAAGAACGCGGGGAAGGATGGCGGATCCCGTCCAGGAAATAGACTCAGCGAAAAAGAGGCGTCGCAGCTCATCGAGGAAGCAAACTTCAACATAGTATCTGTTGAGGACTTTTCCGACAGGTTCTACCTGATACTCGCAAAAAAGTAGGAACTGCACAGCCCGCCTTTGTCACCGCATTATTCATCTACCTAAATCTGGTCAGCCCCAGGATCCGGACAATCTTGCCCGGTCATGCAAATGGATATTAAAATTTTCCAAAGGATATTGAGTTCTACAAATAATAATTTACACGATCTTATTCATTTGTGTTTCTTTATGCTCTTCAGTGTCCCATCCTGATCGTATACCTTCCATTCCCCGGTTTTCTTGCCGTTAGCATACGATCCCACATCCCACAGCTGACCGTTTGGGTGATACCGTTTCCACTCCCCGGTTTTAACGTTTCTGTCGAATTCGCCGGTCTGCATCAGCTCGCCGTTTTCCCGGTACCACTGCCAGGGCCCGGAGAACTCGTCGTCCACAAACTTGCCCGTCGCTTTCACTTGACCGTTGCGCAGATAATAATACTTCCACGTTCCGGTCTTTTTGCCGTCGGCATACTGTCCTTCGATGGCTACAGTACCATCGGCGAAGTACTCTTTCCAGGGTCCGGTTTCTGGTGGCTGGGCTGCATTATCTTTTTTCATGATCTAGCTTATTGTCAGCATTTTTACCCATATATTTTACTTTCTTGTAAACTTTATAGTATATTTCGTACCGGAGCCCCGGTCGATCTGGAGTGTACCTTCCAGCTGATCGACCAGCATGGTTACCAGCTGCAGTCCCAGGGTGTTCGACTTAGACAGGTCAAAGTCTGGGGGCAGGCCTACTCCGTTGTCGGAAACTGTCAAAGTGAAATTTTTCTTTTCCTGCCGGATATCGATGACGATCTCGCCCCTGCTGTCGCCAGGGAAGGCATACTTGAGCGAGTTAGAGATTAGCTCGTTGATGATCAGGCCGCAAGGGACACCTTCTTCAATGGTCAGGTCGGCATTCTCGCCCTCGATCCGGTATGTTACTCTGCCCTGGTGCTGGTTATAAGATGCAAACAGGCTACCAGTAAGGGTTGCGGCGTATTTTAAGAATTCGATCCTGTTAAAGTCCTGGGACTTGTACAGCATTTCGTGGATGAACGCCATCGAGCGGACTCTGTCCCGGCTCTCGTTGAATACGTGAACCATTTCATTATCCTTTAGGTAGCTCGACTGGAGGCTGAGCAGGCTGGAAATGATCTGCAGGTTATTCTTCACCCGGTGGTGGATCTCCTTCAGGAGGATCTCCTTTTCCTTCAGCGATGCGAGGACCCTTGCTTCGGCGTTCTTACGCTCAGTGATGTCCTGGACTATCCGGAAGAACTGGGTAGGCTGTCCTTTTTCGTTTTTCGTTACCCTGCTCACGCAGTAGATCGTGCGTAAGGTCCCGTCCGGCCGTACGATTTTGAACTCCGTACTTGCCGTCCCTCCCTGCTGGAACAGCATACCGTCGAGCTGTTCGATCGCTGCCCGATCCTCCGGGTGGACGATTTCGATGAACTTATCATAAGATCCCTCGCCCTTCTTCGGGTCGAGACCGAAGATCCTGGAGAACTCTTCCGAAATATTGATGCGATTAGACTCGGTGTCTATGTGGCAGCTACCCAGGTGAGCAATGCTCTGCGCCAGCGCCAGATCGGCTTCGTTTGCCCGGAGAGCATCCTCGGCCAGCTTCCATTCTGTTACGTCCCTGATCATGTTGCCGATCATGAAACCCCTGGTAGTGCTGATCGGAAAATCGATGCTGTGGATGTACCGGCAGGTACCGTCTTTACACCTGATCCTGATCTCGCGGTGTCCTTTCTTACTGGCGGGTATCTTACCAGTCTTCAACATCTTTTCAATGCCTTTTCGCATAATGTCCAGGGTGACGTTTTTGGCGGCCTCCTCTGGCAGCATCTGGTACACGTTTTCCCACAGCTTTTTACCGACGACCTCTTCGGGGGGATACCCGTAAATCTTTTCAAGCGCCCGGTTATACTCGATAATCGTGCCGGTCTCATCGATCAGCATGAAGCCCTCCAGGGATTGCTCGACTACGTTGCGGAATTTTTCTTCGCTCTCCCGGAGCAATTCCTGAGATCTTTTCTTTTCGGTGATATCCCTCCCCTGGATCGTGGTCCCCGTGGCATTACCCTTAGCGTCCCAGGCCGGGCTGATGACTGCCTGCATCCAGCGGTACTCCCCATTCAGGCACCGCAGCCTGAACTCTCGTTCGCTCTCCTTGCCGCTGCTGATCACTCTACCGCAGGCGATCATCGTCGCCAGCCGATCGTCCGGGTGCATGTAATCGAAGATAAACTGGCCAGTCAGGCTGTCAGGCTCATATCCAATGCTTTTCGAGCCGGCGTGGTCTACGGACTGAATAGTTCCTTTGTCGTCGAGCCGCCAGACAATATATCCCATTTCGTCAGCGAGCGAGGCGATGCGCTTTTCGTTCTCTCTCTGGGCGTACTCCCTGCGCTTCCGCTCGGTGATATCGTCGAAAATCAGCACGTAGTTGTCTGCGTCTGCCGGGAAGAGCTTGATGTTGAGCCACTTATCATGCATTTCGTCATATACGTCCCAGGTAAAGCCTGTGCTGTTTGTCAGATCCCGGGTGTGGTCTCCGAGTTCCTTGAACATCCCGTCTACCCGGATTCTGGTAACCTCTCTGAACTTTTTGCCGATCAACTCGATCTTAGGCTTGCCCAGGATCTCTTCTACCCGGTCATTCAAATCCCGAATGACAAAATCGATCGGCTCGCTGTCGGCACTGCGCAATATCTTGATATAGGCACAGCCTCCCGGCATGTTATCAAAGAGCGATCGGTATTTGCTTTCGCTCTTTAGCAACTGCTGCTGGGAATCTCGGAGCGACCCGAGCATATCGTTGATATTCGCTGCGAGGGCCTGGAGCTCGTCGTTTCCCTCAAGGGGTATGCTGGTATTAATTTCACCCTTCTTGCCGATCTGGAGCAGTTCCCGGCCCATTTTGTTCAGCCGGCGGAGCACCGTACGATCGAGGAGGATGAGTATGGCGGTGCAAATGAACAGGGAAGCGCCTGCCTGTAAAATAACTAAGCCGATGCTGGCCTCCCGGGCCTGGTGGTACATGGTACGGTGGACCTGTGTCCGGATCATGAACGCCGGGGCACCGTTGATGTCCTCAATCAGGCTATATGCTCCCAGCCAGCTGTCATTACGCTCTAAGATCGCCGTACCGGCTGTCGAGTTTATTACTTTTCCAGCATCAAGAAAATCTTCCGGGGGGAGGTCCTTTCCGAAGCTGGCGATGGCGAGATCAATATTTGTGCTAATCTTCAGCTGATCGATCATGTCCTGATCCACTCGTTTCCCGAACAGCAGTGTCCCGCGTGCAGGACCGCTCGCGTTGGTGGGAAAAATGGGCGCCGCTGAAATCAGGTACGATTGATTATCGAGTACAATAGTTCCGCTGACAATATCTGAACTATCGGCATCAGCGGGGAAGATCAGCTCGCTGTCAGGTCGCAGATAAGCATCGATGTCCGCAGGCACATTGCCGGTAGTCCCACTTTCGTTATAATATATAGTGCCATATTTTATCTTGCCCCTGTCATCGATCAATACTCTGAGGTCTGTATCCTCGGTCTGCAGGGCGGTCAAGTTCATGTTAACGTTTATATAGTCTATCCGGGCAGTTTCTTCACTATCTCCCATAAACTCGTAGGTATCATCCCAGATCGAGTAGCTTTTTACCAAAAAACCGAGTTCCTCGGTGCTTTCGTTAATCATGCTTCTTGCCAGCGACATGCTGGCTTTGGCGCTGGCATCATCAGATACAATACTGCTCTGTACCAATAAATTTTGAGAGAAGAAATATGTGACAGCTGTCAAGGCTATGATCGTTACGCATATGATCATCAGCGTCTTCACAAAAAGTTTCATAAACACCCAGCTTATGTTTGTTTACCCGCCATTACTTCACCAGTAGTGCTCTGTCTCATGTCTGGCGTTATCCTCTTCATTTCCGGCGGCCTGCTGATCGTTTTTGAGCTCCCCACTCCAGTTGCAATATAGTTTGAACGGTGAGTATAACCGGCAAAACCTCCGTGAATACCCAAATTTCCCGCGCATCAATTTCTTGTATAGCTACGAATGATACTGGATAAACTAAATATTTTTGGATTACTGCAGAGTAAGTACTTAATATTAGAAATAACACTGCGCAAGACTATTTAATACGTCCTGAGCCGTGTTTACAGTGCTTTAACCATATAGAAACGAGCACTGATGATTTTGTATGCGGAGATTTCCGAGGCCAAGGCTGCTGGTCAGCGCCTGTCTCGAATTCGAGAAAGTGCGGTACGACGGGAGAACAGTACCGTGTCTGGTCGTGAAAGAGCTGATGCCCTTTGTCGACTTCATCAAGGTTTGCCCCGAATGCGAGGTCGGCCTGGGCGTGCCCCGGGATGCGCTGCGGATCGTCAACGTAGGGGGCAGAGAGCGCCTGATACAGCCCCGGACCGGGCGGGACGTCACCGACCAGGTGGACGCGTTCGCAGACCGGTTCATAGCTTCGCTGCCGCCTCTGGACGGCTTTCTTTTCAAGTCCGGCTCCCCGACTATCGGCTTTTATAACATCAAGGTGTACGATCATCCCGTGGGCGCAGGAGTAGTTGGCCGTACCAGCGGCATCTTTGCCCAAAAGATACTACGCCATTACTGGGGCTATCCAATCGAAGACGACAAGCGGATACTGAACCGGAAAATCCGGGACGAATTCCTCACGAAGATCTTTATTTTCGCCGGCTTCAGAGAGGCGGCAGAAACTGGAGACCCGGGCGCGCTGAAGGATTTCCACGAGTGTAACAAGTACCTGTTCGCCAGCTACAATATGGATGGAGAGGCAAAGCTCGGCAGGGCACTGGCGATGGGTAATCCGCTGGCATACTTCGACGAACTGAGGCGTCTGCTGGCTAATCCCCGGAAGGCCAGCGGTATCGCCAGTATGGCAGAGCTCATCTACAAGAGATACGAGAACCAGTTATCTTCCAGAGAAACAGGATGGTTCTATGAACTGATCACTAAGTTCCAGAAAAACAAGGTCAGCCGGGATGTGCTGCTGGAAACGCTCGAGCTGTTCGCCGTCAGGATGTCTGACTGGCAGATCGTTGATCAGACGCTGTTCGCACCTTATCCGCCTGAGCTTGTCCCGGACGCCGATGATGACCGGGACAGGGATTACCAGAAAGCGATGAGCATCCCCTGAATAACCGGGAACAGGCTTCGTGGAAATTCTTGCCCACCTTTAATATCGTGCTGAAGAAATGCTTATTGATAACGATGGAAAAGAATCTTAAGCTAACCATACGCGACGAAGACATCATCGAAATGGAGCGAATCAAGTCCCTGCACGGCCTCACGGACGACGAGCTGTTCAGCTATCTCCTGCGGCTCGATGCTCTCGCCGATGCTGACAACCTCACCCCCACGGAGCGCAGGCACCAGGTCGAACGTGCCCGGCAGGTTAGCGCAGAACGGGCCAGGGCGGCGAAAAGATAGTAGAAATATGAGGAGAAGCGATCGAGCATCAGGACTGTTTTGAATCGTAGTTATTCTGGAAACATGGAAAGCTGCGGCATCGATGTGTTCAGCACAGCGAGGAACAATGGATATACTATTGAAGTAGTGAAAGACTACAATGACCGGATGAACCGGTTCGGGCTGGTTCTTATCGAATAATGCTATTGTATGGGGTTGTGAGTCGGAGTGGCCAGGAATGTAGAAATAAAAGCTCGTGTAGGGGACTTTGAGGCTTTAACTCAAAAAGCAGCGATGATCGCAGATGGCAGACCCATCGAAATTTTCCAGGACGACACCTTCTTCAACTGCCCGAACGGCAGGCTGAAGCTCCGCGCTTTCTCTCCGGCCGAAGGTCAGCTCATCTTCTACGTCCGCCCGGATCAGGAAGGGCCGAAGGAGTGCTCCTACATCATAGCTCCGACTTCGACGCCGGACACTCTTCGAGATTTATTATCGCAGGCGTACGGCCAGGCCGGCCGGGTCCGTAAGCACCGTACCTTATACCTCGCCGGCAGGACCCGCATCCACCTCGATCGAGTAGAAGGCCTTGGGCATTTCATGGAGCTGGAGGTCGTCCTGTCCGACGATGAGCCGCTTGAGAACGGCGAAGCCGAGGCCAGAGATCTGATGAAGAAGCTGGGGATTGCTCCCGGCCAGCTGATCGAGGGAGCTTACGTCGACATGCTCTTTAAATAACTTCAGTCATTCGGTCATTTTGATAAACTTCCGGCCCGACAGGTACAGCCACCCTGCGCTGGTCACTATTCCTGTCATCACTATGATGATCCCCAGCGCGTGCACGATGCCAGTGCCCCAGTCGTGAGAGATCAGTAGCATTCCTGTGGCGCCCATGACGGTCTGGGCACAGCCCATAAGAGAAGAAGCAGAGCCAGTGTCCTCCGTCTGCTGCTCCAGCATCAGGCTGGTGCCGGGGGGCCGGGAGCAGACGCCCGCAACAGTTGCAGGCAGGACGCAGAGAGCGAAGACTATCGGGCTTATCGGGCCGAGGAAAAATACCAGTACTCCGCTTATGGCTATCAGGGCAAAACAGGCTTTTATGATGGCGTTTCGATCAAACCGGGCCGATAGCCGGACGTAGATCATGGGCCCCATGATCAGGCCTATGCCGTTCAGCGCGAAGTAATAGCTGTATACCTGCTCGGTGGTGCCGAACTCTATCTGGTAGACGTAGGATGACGAGGCTACGAAAGCCATAGTGGAGATACTTGTCAGGGAAAATAAGGCCAGCAGCGAGGTGAAGCCCGGGTTTTTAAGCACGACCCCGAGGCGGCCAAGGGAGCCTGGTACAGATACGTCGCTGCGCCTCGGGATTGTTTCTGTGTAGGCGATGCTGCCTGCGAAGGCGACGAATCCAATGCTGGCAAGCATCCAGAATACGCCTCTCCAGGTGGTGAACGACAGGATGAAAGCTCCGATCACCGGCGCTACCGCAGGAGCTATCATCACCATAGACTGGACGATGGCCAGGACTTTTTCCCGGTCTCTGCTGTGGTAAACGTCCTTCACGATTGCGGTTGCCACCACGCTGGATGCGCTGCCGCCGACGGCCTGGAGGATGCGGAATGTGATCAGCTGGTATATATCCGTGGACAGGGCGCACATAATACTCGCTGCCAGGTATATCATCAGTCCTGCGAGCAGGATCGGCTTCCGCCCGTACTTGTCGCTGAGCGGCCCCCAGATCAGGATGCCGGCGGCGAAGAAGACGAAGAATAAGATCAGCGTTAGGTTGACGAGGTTCACCGGGACGTCGAAGACGGTGGCCATGCCCGGCAGCGCCGGGAGGTACATATCCATGGAGAGAGGCACGAAGGCGCTGAGCAGCGCCAGTAAAACGATTAAGCCTTTTCTTCCGAGATACCTCTGCCTGTAGCTGTTACTTTCCATTTCGAAGCCTTAATGGGTCGGATTATTGATCTAATTCATATTTAAGTTTATACCCGGCTACTATTGCCTGTCTCTTCGGTAGGCATACAAATTCTTGAGCCCTTTTTAGACAGATATCTCTCCTTTAGTCCCGGCCTGGCCAGAGTCACGGCCTTACTTCAGATCAGTTGTTTTACCCCAAATCATTAACAAGCCGCAGGTCGAGATTTCCCCGGTGTTGATCTTGAAAATGGCGGACCAGGAGAAAACAGTTAACGGCATCAACGTCACCCGTTTGTTTAGCACGGTAGACACTATCAAAAAAGATCCGGGCATAGCAAAGTTCCGGTTCAGGGCGACGAACAGGTGGGTGAACGGCACTCACAACCAGGCAAGCGTGAAGGACTTCTTTGGCGCCGGGCAAGACTTCGCCCACGCAGAACCGTATGTTTTCGACGAGGACGAGCCGGACGTACTGCTCGGGAAAGATGCGGGGGCTAACCCTGTAGAGTATGTCCTCGTAGCACTATCGGGATGCCTGACTACAAGTCTCGTTGCGCACGCAGCGGCCAGGGGGGTCAAGCTCGACGCCGTAGAGTCGAAGCTGGAGGGAGACCTGGACGTCCGGGGTTTCCTGGGGATGACTGAAGAAGTCCGCAGGGGCTACGATAATATCCGGGTGACGTTCAGGATCAAGTCGGATGCGCCCAGGGAAAAGCTGCAGGAGCTGGTCGAGCTGGCGCAGAAGCGGTCGCCGGTCTTCGATATCGTGACAAACCCGACGCCGGTCAAAGTTACGCTGGAGTCGTAAAGCCCGAGAAGACCGGGGGCAGGTATAAGCTGATGTCTAACCAGTCTGGCGCACAGATCGTTACTATGGTTATCCTGCTGACTATCGTGTCCGCTGCCGGGGCTTATGCGGCGACAGGGGGCCCCGTCTTTATTCAGCAGCCTTACGAGGGACCTGTTATCACCAGGATAATAAGCGATGTAACCTTCGAGCTTACTCCTCGTGCCACGTTCAGCATAGACGCTGTCGTCAAGGGTGTCAAACCCTATTCTGACGGGCAGTTCGGGTGGATCATGCCTTACGATCTAGTGCTTACGTGGGGGAAGTTGACAGAGCCTGCCCTTATACATTGTATCAACTATTCGCAGTCTGACCGGCAGTACCAGTTTTCATATACTGGCTGTCCAGCCGACGAGTATTATGTAAGGACTCACTCCACGAACGCCCATGCGGTGCCCGCAAACGAGCAGATCGCTGAAGGGATGCGACAAATTCGTATCGACAGTCAGGTATCTATGGCAGGCTACCTTGTAGATATAGGCTGGAAGTCCGGAATGATGCGATACTGGATAAATACCAGCCTCTTGCGGGATGATACAGGCATAGGCGGTTGTGAGATCATGTATATTGAAAGGCTTACCATCGACGGCACGACGTTCCAATGAGCCTGCGAGTGCCAGTGATAGCGGGCTTATCCTCTGCTCTAGCTTTTAATTGTTAAAATTCAGCAATCGCTTACATATAAATAATATGATATCGTATATCTTTAATTATCGAAATATTATACCAGGCCGCTGTTAACGGGTGATATGGCTCGTTCAAGCAACCTGGCAAAAACTGGGGAGATGGAATGTTCAAGCTGACTGCCTTCAGGATTGTGGTTATCTACGCCCTTGTCGGGGCACTGTGGATCTTGATGTCGGACATGGTCATCTCGATCATATCGGCCACCCCTCCACTGTTTACCTTATTCAGCATAATCAAGGGCATCCTCTATGTCACGGTGACTGCTCTACTGTTATACTGGCTGGTTTCTACTTATGTCTCGGAGCGGAAAGCCGTAGAAAATGCCCTGCGCGAGTCGGAGATCAAGTTCAGGGCACTGGCTGAGTCCTCCCCTGTAGTAATTTTTATCCTCCGGGATGATCGGTTCGTTTACCTGAACCCCGCGTTTGAGCGGATAACGGGCTATACCATTGCTCAGGGGCTGTCTATGCGATTCAGCGATATAGTCTCTCCGGATAATGGTGGAGAGGTCGTGCAGTCAGGGGGCTTCCACTTTTCAGAGAGCCCGATCGGGGATTCGATCGAGCTCCGGCTGCTTACCCGGGCCGGAAAATTATGCTGGGTATATTACAGCAGCATCAAGATTGAGTATGGGGGCATGCCTGCCACGCTTGGTAACCTGGTCGACATCAGCGATCTAAAGGCCGCCGAGGACCGTATACTGGCATCGCTGCGGGAAAAGGAGGTGCTACTCAAAGAGGTCCACCACCGGGTCAAGAATAATATGCAGATCATCTCCAGCCTGTTGAGCCTTCAGTATTCCGCTATCACCGACCCTGATATGATCAAGCTCTTCAAAGAAAGCCAGCAGAGAATCCGGTCTATGGCGCTGGTCCACGAAAAGCTGTATAGGTCCAATGACATGGCAGCGCTGGATATTGAGGACTATTTCCGCAGCCTGATATCCTACTTGTACTCCTCTTGTATGGTAAGATCGGATAAAATAATGCTCGAGATGGCGATCGAGCGCATCCCTGTTAAGCTGGACACAGCCATCTCCTGCGGGCTGATCGTGACCGAGCTGGTCACGAATTGTTTTAAGTATGCCTTTCCGGGCGATCAGACCGGCATACTGTCGGTGAAGATGTTTTCCCCGGGCTCCGGCGAGATCTGTCTGCAGGTCTCAGATACCGGGGTCGGTCTACCCCCTGGCATTGATGTTAGCACAGCCCCCACCCTGGGCCTTCAACTGGTCGCTTCTCTGGTCAACCAGGTAGAGGGCACTATGGAAGTAGATCGGACTATCGGGACTAAGTTTACCATCCGGTTCCGGGAATAAAAAAGTGGGATAGCAGCCTGTGGCATGCTACTATCGGGCTGGCCGGCTATGGCTGTTATTTTCCCGGCGTGACTAAGTCATTCTTAAACAACCCGACCGGTGTGCCTTCTTCTTTGTGGGCCGCTACCACCTCGCCGATAAATACTGTGTGGTCCCCACAGTCCTGTCTCGAGAACACTTTGCACTCCAGGCTCGAGGGGCTGTCCTTCAGCAGCGGTGCCATTACTTTACTTGCTTTCTGCACCTGGATGTCCTGCTCCTTGAGCTTATCCTGGCTCTTCAGCGATGCGTGGCCACAGTAGTCGGCGACTTTTTTCTGGCTCTCCTTGAGCGTGTTCACCACAAACTCTCCCGAGTTCTCGATCAACTCGTGAGTCTTCCTCTTCTTGCCCACGCTTATCATGACCATGGGCGGGTCGAAAGACACCTGGGACGCCCATACTGTGGTCATCGCGTCGCTTTGCCTGCCGTCTGAAGAAGTAACGATTGTGTATGGCTTGATCAGGTCATCCAGCGCTTCGCCTGGTTGCACTTCTTTCATCATTATCACCATAAACATGAAGAGCAGCGTTCATAAGAATGTTACACGAATAACCCGCGTTCAGCATATCAATTTGAAATATAAGTCATATAAATCCGGTTTATTAACAAAAGGTATTTCACAAGTTGCTCATATTAGAAACATATACAATTACTGGCCGTGTGTATGGTCAGTCGTTCTATGGCCTGTGCTATGCTGCTATGATCGTACAGGCAGTCTTTATCGGTCCCTGGCTGATACTATGCTCACCCGCGCCACGAGAGTAAAAGGATTCAACCTGATACAGCTGTTGCTGATCGCTCTGTGGATCGCGGTGCTCGTATACTTCATCTCTACTCTGATGGTCGACTTTTTACACGGCACCTTCACGATGATGACTGCCATGGCGAGCGCCATATTTTTCTTCGTGTGCCTGCCCATGTCTATCGTCATCCATCGCTCTAACACCGATACCGGCTTCAAGGGCTTAACTCTGGGCCTTGTAGGGTTTATTATTATCATTGTCGTGAGCGGTATACTGCTGTACGTATTGCCCTTTACCTTCGATTGGCCCTGGCTTACTCCGGCCGGACAGCTGCTGTGGTTCGGCGCCTACGTGACCTTAATTATTCCACTATACTATCGCCTGAGACAGCAGCGGAAAAAACTTGCTGGTAAGATAGATGTTATCCTGTCTATCGTATGTATAACAGCAGCTTTGCTGATCGGTTACAGCATCGTGGCACAGCACCAGTCTCTTGCCCTGAACGGCTTTAACATCATGGTCTTCGCAGGGTACGTGATTTTCGATATTCTACTGCTGACAATCCTCTCCAAGCTAATGCTCATCAACATGCCTAACCTATACAGGTACTTTTTTGGCATTCTCTTCGTTTTCTTCCTGCTCAACTTCTTATCGGATATCCTCAACTTTTACGCTTTCCTGACCTTCAAAGTGGCAGTCGATATCAATTACAGTACTCCCTTATCGATGGTAGTTTTCGCCCTCGCCGAATTTTTCATCAGCGTCGCGCTGCTGCTTTACTCTTCCGTAGACATCAGCCCGGTAACGGTGGAGGAGGTCAAGGAAACCCTCCAGGACACTCAACGTCTGATGAACGACGTCATCGCGCAGTCACCCGATGCTATCTGCATAAGCGATATTGAGGGCACCGCGGTCATCGTGAACGATGCGTTTGTCAAATTCTTCGGAGTGAGCCGCCAGGATGTCACAGGAAAAGCCAATATCTTCGACGATACTCTGCGCCTGAATGTACCCGGGTATGAGCTGGCCCGGCTCCATCAGGGGGAAACTGTCGCTATACCTGTGGTAAAAAGTCATGACGGAAAGTTGTATCTATCCGTGAAGCTGTATCCAACCTACTTGTCCAGCGGGACGATTTCCGGCTATGTAGTATCTGCCGAAGATATCACCGAACGCACGATCGCAGAGCAGCAGATCAAAGCCTCGCTGGAAGAGAAGAAGATCCTCCTCAAAGAAATCCATCACAGGGTGAAAAATAACCTGCAGATCGTATCCAGCCTGCTCAACATCCAGGCATCGTATGTTACCGACCAGATCGCCCTCGACTGCTTCAAGGAGAGCCAGCAGCGGGTGAAGTCGATGGCCCTCATCCACGAAAAGCTGTACCAGTCGGAGGACCTGTCCAGGGTGAACTTTTCGGAGTACATCAGCAACCTGTCGACCTACCTCTTCCGTTCTTACAACGTCTGCCCTGATACCGTCAGCCTGGACATACGAGTCGAGAAGATCACTATGGACATCGACATGGCTATACCCTGCGGCCTGATCGTCAACGAGCTCGTCTCCAACTCGCTCAAGCACGCCTTTCCAGATGGCCGGAAGGGCGAAGTCTCCATCACGCTGACCCGGACAGGTGATCGCTATATTCTCGCTGTCGGCGACAACGGCATCGGGTTCCCCCCGGAGATCGATTTCCGGAATACCGGATCGCTGGGTATGCAGCTGGTTAGTACCCTGGTCACTCAGCTCGAGGGCACGATCGAACTTGACAGCACTATGGGCACAAAATTCATCATTAGCTTCGCTGGCTTAAGGGATAACTCTGGCCCTGCAGACAGTAACCGCTATTGAAAATTTTCCTTTACCTCGTGATATTATCTTATAAATACAATCCAGGCGACTATGGTGATGATCACTATCACGATAATGGCTGTCAGCGCGATCGCCGTATTGATGATCATCTTCATGAGCCTGAGATACTGCCTGATTAAGAAGCTGGCTGCAGAGATGACTACAGCTACGATCACAAGCAGGATGGCCAGAATTACTACCAGGGTGATCCAGTCGATTGTCATAGGCTCAACTTCAGGGCGTTCTGTTTTTCAGTAATTAATATGTGTATAAGCGGTCATATCTCATCTCATAAATCTATTTTGGACGCGGAGGTCAATAAGTGAAGGCAGGATTCATCGGGCTCGGCCACCTGGGTAAAACTATCGCTAAGAGGCTGATCAGCGAAGGCGTGGAGCTGACAGTGTGGAACAGGACCAGAGAAAAGGCTGAAGGACTCGGAGTTCGGGTTGCAGATACTCCGGCAGCCCTGATCTTCGGAGTCGACATCGTCTTCCTCAACCTGTTCGACAGCGATGCCGTAGCTGCGGTATTGCATGGCCCCGACGGGCTATTAGCCGGCAACTGTGCCGGGAAAGTGATCGTAGATACGACTACTAATCACTTCGACCGGGTCGGGGCTTTCTACGGTGCGGCGAGGCAGCACGGTGCCACGTACCTCGAAGCGCCGGTACTTGGCAGCGTCGTACCTGCGTCCCAGGGCGCGCTAACTGTGCTGGTGAGCGGGGATGAAGATGCCTATAACCAGGTTCGGCCCCTGCTGGAGAAGTTCGGCAAGACGATCTTCTACCTCAAAGAAGAATCCATGGCCACCCGGATGAAGCTAGTCAACAACCTCGTGCTGGGCACGCTGATGGCTACGTGCGCTGAAGCAGTCACCTTCGGAGAGGCTGTTGGCGTCGACAGGGCAACTGTGGTCAACATTCTGCTGGCTGGCGCAGGCAACTCCGCGGTCCTCAACGGCAAGAAAAACATGCTGATCAACGAAGACTTCCAGACCCAGTTCTCGTCTTCGCTCATCTACAAGGACCTCCATTACCTGCAGGATCTCGCGAGATCCCTGAAAAAGCCGCTGTTCACGGGCAGCGCCGTCAAAGAGATCTACGGGATGACTTACCCCATGGGTATCGAGGGTGAGGACTTTTCGGCGATTTACAAAGTATTCAAAGAATACTAACCCTTTTTATAGTCATTTTTTAAACCTTTTGTACAATTCTTGCGCCGGGATGTTCGCCTCTTGAACGCCTGCATTCGCAGGCGTTCAAGAGGCGATTCGTAGACGATCGCTGCGCTGTGACCGACTGGAAGCAGTCCCTTGTATACAGGATCACAGATTGCACAGAGGCCACAGATTGACTCGGCTCGGGAAAACCGGTTTTCGTGTCGGGCAGATGAAAAACTCCTGGAGGTTGGGGAGTTTCCGGGAGGTCGGGGAGGATTTTCAAGCTGGGAGGTTAGAGATCGGCAAGGGACACCTCCGTGTCGGTCACAGAGGTCAGAGAGGAGGATAGGGAGTGTGGAAAGGTCAGAGAGGATTTTCTTAAATCTATCCTCTCGGACCTCCGGGTGCCTCACATAACCTCCCTCTCAGACCTCCTGACCTCCCTGACCTCCCAGCTTGAACGTGTCCTCTCTAAACTCCCGGCACCTCTCCAACCTCCTCCCCGACCTCTCAACACCTCCCGGACCAACAATTTTTTATGGAGCACAGAGGATCCTCGATAATCACCGGGCAAGGGACCCGTACTCTTTTGATTTAGGAGAATGTCTGTGTCAATCTGTGAAATCTGAGCAATCTGTGTTCTGGCACAGCGCAGCGTTCCTATTGCTATCACACGCTATCTGAGTAATCCGAAACGCACAGCGCAGCGTTCGTGTACATCTATATGAGCATATGCAAGGGCTAAACCTCTTAGGAATTGATCGGATACGTACACAAAAAGTTCTTGTAGTGACTATTAGGCTTATTTTGCCAGCTCTTCCGCCAGCTTCAGCAGCCTGAGGTCCAGCTCTTTCGCCTTGCAGCAGGTCTCGTCGAAGCGGACGCCGGTAATTTTTCCCTGCTGCCACGCTGCGATCAGGTTTTCTTTGCCGTCCGCCAGGAACTCAACCGCCGCTTTACCGAAGATGCTGGCCAGGAATCTGCTCCGCGCGGTCGGGTGGCCGCCTCTCTGGGCATATCCCAGGACGCTAAGCCGGGTTTCGATCATGGTATGCTCCTGTATCTCCTTGGCCAGGGCGTGAGTGTCACCGATACCTTCCGCGGCTACGATGATGCCGGACTTCTTTCCGGCGGCGCTGTTTTTGATAATGGCATCGCAGACGTCCTCGGGGTGGAACTTTACCTCCGGCACAAGGATGATCTCGGCGCCTACTGTCAGGCCAATCATGGCCGCGAGGAAGCCTCTGGTCCGGCCCATGACTTCGACGATGAAGACTCTGTCCAGCGATGTCGCTGTATCTCTTATCTTGTCAATTTCAGATACTCCTGTGTTTACTGCCGTATCGAAGCCGATCGTCTCGTCCGTGCCAAACACGTCGTTATCTATCGTGGCCGGTATTCCTGCTATCCTTGTATCCGTATACTTGCTGAACTCGTGCGCAGCCCGGAAAGAGCCGTCTCCGCCGATGACGATCAGGCCGTCGACGTTGTTGTTGGCAAGGGTAACCTGGGCTTTTCTCATCCCTTCGTCCGTGGTAAACTCTCTGTTGCGGGACGTCCGTAAAATGGTGCCTCCCTGCTGAACGATCCCGCTTACCGACCTGGGCGTCAGCTGCACAGTGTTATTGTAGATCAGGCCTTCCCAGCCCCGCTCAAAGCCGATCACGGCTATGCCGTGTACCTGGGCTATGCGGACTACTGCCCGGATAGCCGCGTTCATGCCGGGCGCATCCCCTCCGCTGGTTACGACGCCAATGGTCTTCACGGAATATCCCTTTTATCAGTCATTTTGCCGCGTCAAGAACCTTACCGACGATCTGGACGAAAATCGGCCGGCCGGTTGAAGGCCTGCCTTTCGCCTTAAGGCCTCCGACAAAATTGATAAACTGTCACGTTGTAATACGTTCGGGTTATTACATGTTAAATCAGGGGCGCCAGGTCAGGCAGAGGGCTACCTCGGAAATTGCGGGCCAGTACCGGGATAGCCTGGAACCGGATTCCCGGGCGGCCGACGTGCTGTCCAGAAATATGGCTTTCCTGTCACCGGGTACCTCCTATGCCCTGCTTATCCGGCACGCAGAGCGCCCGAACTTTACCGTGCTCAACTTTCGCAACGATACCCCTATTACAGAAAAAGGTCTGCAGGACTCCTTCAAGCTCGGAAAGCGGCTGCAGGGCCAGAACCTCACAGGATTGTTTTCCAGCCCCGTCCACAGGTGCCAGCAGACTTGCGAGGGAATTCGCCGGGGCGCGAGCCTCAATCACCTGAACATCACGACCCGGCCCACTCTGGGGGAGCCGGGCTCCTATATTGTCAACCCTCTGGTCGTATTCACCTATTTCCTGACCTCCGATGTTTCCGTAGTCATTCGGAAATTCATCGCAAAGGGCAGGATGAGTGGCTTTATGCCCCTGAAGGAGGGGAGCGTCCGGATCATGAAAGACCTACTCGCCGATCTGTCCGGGGAAAATACCCGGAACCTGTACATCACCCATGATGCCGTACTGGCGCCCTTCATAAGCTATTTTACCGGCCAGAAGTTCGGCGATGCTGACTGGATCAACTATCTGGACGGAGCCTTCGTAGCGGTCAAAGACGGTGAAGTGCGGCTGCTCTGGAACGGCAGGGAATATTTCATCGACAGGGAACTGTTTGCCTGAAAGAAAACTCCTTATATTTTGCCTCTGAATTACCTGACGGTAATTTTATGGCACGCCTGCTTTACTACGAGTCGCCCCGCACAGCGGAGTGGCAGACCGAAGTCGTCAACGTTCTCAACAAAGAAGGCAAGTACCACGTGGTACTGGCTGAGACTAACTTTTACCCCGAGGGCGGCGGCCAGCCGGCTGACAGAGGCACGATCGCAGGCATTCCAGTAGAGCACGTATACGAGCAGGTCGGGGAAGTATACCATGTCCTGCCTTCCGCTCCGGCTGATAAGATAGTCGCCTGCAAGCTTGACTTCGCCCGCAGGTTCGACCTGATGCAGCAGCACACCGGCCAGCATCTGCTCTCCGCCGTGATGTTCAACAAGTACGGGTGGGAAACTGGCAGCCTGCACATGGGTGAGGATGAGCTGTCGATCGACGTGCAGACGCCTGATGTCAC
Organism: Methanocella sp. MCL-LM; assembly: GCF_049676595.1. Taxonomy (GTDB): domain Archaea; phylum Halobacteriota; class Methanocellia; order Methanocellales; family Methanocellaceae; genus Methanocella_A. The sequence continues at coordinate 2,304,359 of NZ_CP187259.1, read as the reverse complement.
CCCGGAGGCCCTGAAGGAGATCGAAGCGGCGGCGAACGACGTGGTGACCAGAGATCTGGAGATCAAGACTCACATCGTAACCCCGGAAGAGGCGAAAAAGTTCCCCAACCGTAAGATCCCTCCCACGGCGGGTACCATCCGCATCGTCGAGATCAGCACCCACGACTTCTCTCCCTGCTGTGGTACCCACGTCGCCCGGACGGGTGAGATTGGCATGATCAAGATCACCGGCACCCAGAAAATGAAGAACGAGATGCGCCTGTTCTTCAAGTGCGGCGGGCGGGCTCTCAGGGACTACCAGGCCAAGCAGGAAATTATCACGAAGCTGTCTCAGATGTTCAAGGCAGACCAGGGTAAGCTCCTGGCCCGCATCGAAGCCCATGATGCCGAGGCTAAGGCGCACTGGAAAGAGCTGACTGACCTGAAGGAGAAGCTGCTGAAGGTCGAAGCCGGCGATCTCGCCCGGTCTGCGACGTCTCCGGTCATCCGGAAAACCTACGAGGACAAGAGCTTCAACGACCTGATGTCGCTCTCGAAATACCTGCTGCAGGCGGGAGACTTCATCATGATCCTGGCGTCTGTCCCCGAGAAGCGGCTCCTGTTCGCCCGCAGCGAGAAATATTCGATCGATTGCGGCAAGCTCATGAAAGAGCACCTGGCCGCTTTCAACGGCAAGGGCGGAGGCAAGCCCGCATTCGCTAACGCGGGGTTCAATACCGTGGAAGATATGCAGAAGTTCGAGGCCTTCCTGGCAGATAAGCTGTCGTCCTGATGCTTCAGGGTCATAGCAGGCAGGGCATGATCAGAATATGGGTCCATCCCGTACCCTGCGCTATGCTGCCCACCATTTCCAAGATACTGATAAGATAGTTATCTCTGTGCCCGGGAACGCGGACTAACGCTGCGCTGTGCCAGGATCACAGATTCTGACAGATTGCACGGATTGCACAGATGCTAATCGATGGTAAATTGATTGCTGGTCTATAAAGTCATCTGTGAAATCGGTGGCATCTGTCGTAATCTGTGATCCTGGCACAGCGCAGCGATCGTTTTGCTATCTCGCCCCGCATGAGCAACCAGAAACCATGCGCAGCATACACAGATTTTTAATTACCCTTGCTGTCGATCGGCACCGAAACCATCCGGGCAGGTCAGGATGAGCACGTTACCCCGGCCTCTCTTGATCTTTTTCAAATAACCAGCGTCTTCCAGCTCGGAGATGATCAGGCTGATCTTGGCCTCGGAGTACGGCAGCGATTTTCTCAGGTCCAGCTGAGTGATTCTGCCGCCGTTCTTCTCGATGGTCGCTATCACGCTTTTACAGTCCGGGCGTAGTACGCGTTCCCAAGAGGGCTTCGCATGAGGCTGGTCGACAGGCTGTATGACTTGTTCCTGTTTTGCCTCGGCTTCCACGTTTACTGCAGGTTCGTCCGGCTCCGGCGCTGGAACTGTTCCGGTATCAGACAGTAGCTCATTAAGTTTGCTACTCGTATCCGGCTTACTCGATCTCTCTGCAGGCTTTCTTCTTTTTGCCAGCACATAGCCGGCTATCGCAGATACTATGATGGCGACAAGCACGAACCCTGCGATGGCGGCCGGAAGTAAGCTGTCCTGAAGTATGCCGGGTGTTTCCGGAGCAGCGTTGCCAGGCGGCTGATTATCGGTGACCGGGGGAGCATCTGGCGTCGGCGACGGCAGGTGCTGCCCGAAAATCTCCAGTGCGGTCAGGTTGCTGTCGGGAAACAGCAGCAGGTCGATCTTGTACTCTCCCGAGCCGGAAACTGTAATGTTCTCGTATCCATACAGCGCTTTTGAGCCATATCCGGATGTGGCCGAGATCGTATAATTGCCCTCCGGGATTTTGAGCGAATAGCTGCCGTTGGTCGAAACGACTTTCTGCACTGGCACAGTGTCTATCATTACCACGCTGTGGTTGATCACGTCGAAGGTCGACCAGTCGTACACCTTGCCATATACCGTGGACTCTGCCAGCGCCTGAGGAGTTGCTATCATCGCCAGGGCCAGCAGTAGCAAGCTAAAGGAAAATAACCATATGCCGAGCCTTTTTTTCCCAAATATGGTTAACTCTGGCATACGATCGTTAATTCAGCAATATTGGATATATACTTACTTATCTTAAGTGAAACAATCTCTGGTAAAGTTTTGAATTTCTTGATTGGTCAAATAATCCCGTTGTTACAGAAAGTGGAATAAAGTATGCCTGCATCTACAAAATAAGAATTGTTTTAAAATAACCCGTTCTTCTATCAGCCGTAGTAAAGTAATACTTGCGAGCGTGATTAAGTGACAGGAGTAAAGGGTATAATCTGTATACTAGTCCTTATACTGGTAACATCAGCCAGCCTGGCTGTACCTGTCATGGCCGAACCCTCTGCGTCGGGAAACACTTCGGCAGACAAGTCTCAAGGATTATTTTACTATGGCGATGGCACCCATACAGGAAATACCACCAAACCCAACAAACCACCTCAATATGTACTACCTGTAATACCCCCCGGGGTGCCACGTAACATTGATCCCGTCCGCATTTCCCCGGACGCCTTCACCGGTGCAGCGCCTTCCCTGCCCGCAATCCCGGCTCTCGATGATGGCGGGCAAAAAAAGTACGGTAACTCCGGGAAGGCAGAGAACAGCTCTGGCCAGCGTGAACCTGTAAATATTATTGACAATACCACTAAGTCATCAGAGGGCAAATCGGACAGTTCTCCGGGTATAAAGCAAAACCCGCACTGGCTGAATTCTACCGATGGCAGTTTGAACAACCTGACCAGAGACGACCAGCTCTACACCTCGTGGACCGGGCACCTCGATACACCCCGGGCAATCGACCTGAACAGCTCTGCAGTGAACGGTCAGGGCAACCGTCCTGACACACAATCCGGCGCCAGCAAGGTATACGGCAACCTATCGGGCGACCATATCGATAAGGCAAAGGGAACCGCTCAGGCACGTATTGCGGCCATGCTGGAAAAGGTTGGTACAGTTCAGGCTTACACCCAGAATACGAGCAGCTTAACCGCTGATCAGAAGCTGCGGCTGCTGGCCGAGGCGGACAAGAACGCCAGGTGGCTGAGCGGCAAAGCCGCAGAAATCGTGGCTACAGACGATGTAAATTCCGCTCAAGGTCTCCTGGGTGATACTGAGTCCGGCATGTCGCTGATGGAAGCCGACATTCAGCGGAACATGGGCTTGCTTGCCTGCAACGAGCTCGACTACCGGATCAGCGAAGCGCTCAACGCATCACTGGCGCTCAGCGAACGGCTCGACCGGATGAACCTCGGCGACGCCGATCGGGTGATCGCTAAGCAGTACCTGACCGACTGCCGGGAGCACCTGCTGAACGCAAGCCTCTATTCAGACAGCGCGGCGCAATCTTTCCAGAGCATCGATGGCCAGGCCGAAACCCGCGATAACTACCGGCTGGGCCTTGAGCAGCTGCAGCAGTCGAAGACCGAGCTCAACCTTGCATACCTCGCGATTAACAAAATATTCCACGAAACCGTGGACAACACCAACATCTGAGCTAAAGTGGAAAGGGCCGGCAAACATCCAGCTGCCGGCTCCCTATCACAATTATTACTATACCCCCATCTAAGCTATCCGGGGCCGGGACTGTGAGGTTATCCGGCTCCGGACAGGCTTACCACGTTTTTCAGAGCCGGCTTCGGGCGAGTGAAAACTCGCGGAAACGATTTTATCCTGATCAACCTTAGATTCTTGTAGGTCTGATCATGCCTGCGAATAAGGATCTCGAGCCCTACCGGGAAAAACGCGAGTTTACTCGCACGCCGGAGCCTTACGGCCAGGAGGAACGTCCTGGCAGCCAGCCGGTTTTTGTCGTCCAGAAGCACGACGCGTCCCACCTCCACTACGATTTCAGGCTGGAGGTAGGCGGAGTCCTGAAATCCTGGGCTATCCCCAAAGGCCCTTCGTCCGACCCTACGGTCAAGAGACTGGCGATGCCTACCGAAGATCACCCGGTGGACTACGCCCGCTTCGAGGGCACGATCCCTGAAGGTAACTATGGGGCGGGGACTGTAATGGTCTGGGATATCGGGACGTACAGTAACCTGCGGGAAGCGAAGCCTGCCGGCGGGCAGGCTACGATGGAAAAAGCCGTCAGCGATGGCAAGATAGAGATTAAGCTGGACGGAAAAAAGCTCAAAGGGAACTACGCGCTGATCCGCACCGGCTTACAGGGCAAAGGCTGGCTGTTTTTCAAGATGAAGGATGAGTATGCAAAACCGGGCGTCGACCTCGAGCAGACCGAGCCGGATTCGGTGCTGACCGGGCGAACTCTGGAAGAGATAGCAGAGGGAAAAAAGTAGGAACGATTCCTCGGGCTTATCTCATCAGCATATCTTTTACAACAATTTGGGGGTGCTGGTACCTGGGCACTTTCTCTGTCTTCCTGTTCAGCTGAATGGCCTGAAGCGGGCACCAGTGGAAGCAGGCCTGGCAATAGGCGCAGTTATCTCCCCAGGATACATTTTTATCTGTGACTTTAATATTGGCTGTAGGGCATATCCTCTCGCAGATACCGCAGCCGTTACAACGCTCGTTAGTCTTATAATGCCGGGGCAGGTTGTAGCCTTTAGTGGCTCCGGCTTGCATTACCCTTGTCACCGCGCTCACAATCGCGGATCTCCTGCCGGGTACCGGTGAAATTTCACGCTTAGCAATAACTTCGGAGGCCTCTGCGAGCCTTTTCTCAGATGTCTCCAGCATCTGCTTCCACTCTGCCTTCGGCGTCATCAGGTCGAATCCGACATAAGCGTTGCTGGGCATGTCCAGGATAAATCCGGCCGAGAGCTTCTGGCCTTTCCCCTTTATCATACGTTTGAGGGTATGTAAAGTATTGCCCGGCCCTCCGCCGCACGTGGCGATGCCAAATATGTACGGCTGCCCCGTGATCTTGAGCTTTGTGATGAATTCGGCTACAAATGCCGGCATATCCCAGAAGTAGACCGGGAATACAAGACCTATCACGTCGCCTGATTCTTTAATTTCGGGCATTTTCGCGAGCGATGCCATGTTCGCCAGAGTACCGCCCGGAATAACGTTGTTTAGCCGTCTGGCTACATAGAGCGAGTTACCCGTCCCTGAAAAGTAATATATGGTCGATTTCATGTACCGGCACCGCCGTCTGTCAGATATCATTCATAGAATGGCCTTTAAAACCATATACTTACCCTTTCTTCCCGGAACACCGGCCCGAGTAATCATTGTAGTTTCGGCAGCTGCCAGTGGCGCCATATTGCGAGGAGCCGCAGCACCAGCGTAACTGTGAAGGTGGCGAGCATGATCTCGGGGAGGCCCCACGATTGCCAGTACAGCAGCGCGAAGACAATGGCACCGATAATGGTTGCCGTCGCGTAAAAGTCCGCTTTTAAGATCAGCGGTACTTCAGCTACCAGGACGTCTCTCAGCACGCCTCCTCCGACTCCGGTGATCGCCGCTAACAATACGATGCCGAAGAGGTTCAGTCCCGCGTAGGCTCCCATTCTGGCGCCGAGCACAGTAAAGGCGGCGAGGCCGATGGCGTCGATGACGAGGAACGTCCTGCTTTCGGGATGGGTCAGCGGTGCCACGATCTTCAACGATATCCTGACGGAGAGCATGGCTATTAAGCACCCGATCGCTGCGTACACCGATGGCATGAGGTCGATAAACGCCACCGGCGTCTGGTGTAGCAGGGCGTCCCTGATCAGCCCTCCGGCCAGCGCCGTCACGAACCCCAGGACAGCGATGCCCAATATATCCAGGTTATAGCGTATCCCCTTAAGCGAGCCTGATATGGCGAAGGCAATCGTGCCTGCTGCCGCAAAAAGGGTGAAAATGAGTTCTTCGAGCATATCTGTGGTCATCCTGGCGTCTGAGCTGCTACATATCCATCGTGGTATACCCTTTATACTTTTCCGGAAAATCAATAAAAAAATTAGTCTGCTGCCTGATAGTCGTTGACATAGGTCACTAGCTAAGCCTTATCACGCAACTTTAATATACTGAGCTTGTATTATTAGCGGCCCATGTTTAATAAATTAGTAATGCTGCTCAACAGGCTGCTTAACGCACCTTCCCACAGCTGGTACGATAACAACCGCCTGGTACAGTCCGGGGCAGCCAACCAGTTCGTATATAATCGCTAAGTTCGCAGGCTGCTTTGCCTGCGTCAAATTCTTTTATGAGTAATTCTAATTATTATCAGTAATTAACAGGTTGACAATCATGGAGAACATCTATCCGCCAGAGATCCAGGCGCTGGACCAGAAATACCAGAAAGATGAGACCCTACAGAACGAGCTGGCCCTGGAGAAGGCGAAGCTGAACTATTACCGGGAGCAGTTGAAAAGCAACCCCGGAGATAGCGACCTCCAGCGCCGGATCACATATCATGAATCAGAAGTTGCCCGGCTTGAAGCAGAAATAAAAATGGTGGGATAACTCGGGCCCGGTTATACTGGAGTAGGCTGCACAGTCACAACGACCGTCGGGCTTGGAACGACTGTGACATTGGGAGTTACCACTACTGGCTTTTCCACCACGATCGGCGTTGCGGTCCCCCTGATTTTGGGTATGGACGGCGGCGCGTAAACTCCGCCATCAGGCGTGCTACAGCAGCATAAACACCCTGAGAGGAGCACTCCTCCGAGAATGAGTAAGATTCCCAGCACCAACAGCTTTCTTGACACAACAATCACCACTGTACAGGTATTCAGCACGCATATCCTAAACTTGAAGGGCTGTTTTGGGCGCGAACATTACTAGCCATCAGTTTTTTTAGCGCCGCATCGGACGGATGAAAGCTCGAATAACCCGGGCTGCCCGGGTGGAATTCGGGCTGACCGGGCTCTTTTAAAAATAGTGGTGGAGGGCGATGCCCCGCTCTCCTGCTGTTTCCCTTTTTAAAGCCACGCTGCATAGGTGCAGTGACAGCCGATCTGGCGGGGCAGCCGGGGCAGCTGCTCCAGCTCCGACCAGGCGTACGCAAATTTACCGCTGTGGCAGACGTGGCAGTCGTTCCCGTGTACCGGCAGGACTTTGATACCTTTGCCGAGCCTGGAAGCCTTGAGGCTTGTCAGCTCGCAGGCTGTCAGCGCTTCGTGGATCCTCGTGGTGGCGTAGAGTACCGCCAGAGCTTCTGCATCCTCGGGCTGACTGTTTACTCCACAGGGGTTAGGCCTGTGAAAGGCGAGCACCTGGGTCCAATCAAACACTCCGCCCGTGTACTTCATCATACGATTGCCGGCGTCCTCAAAAGGCTCGCCCAGCAGTACGGATAACGCCAGATGCGCTCCCAGTTCTTTCCGCTGTGTTACCGTCAGTGGCAGGTCATCGTACGGCATCTTTAGCAGGTGCGTGGCTTCGCAGGCCATAATGTCCGGTACTGGTTTCGTCCACCGTGGATCGCAGGTCAGCTGGCTTTCGTAGTAGCGTGCGATGCGGGCCCAGGCTTTTCTCACGTCACCTCTGGTGAGCTGTGTGATCGTTTCTGCCTCCATCTCTGCCTTTGCTTTTTCCATGGCAGCCCGGTATTCGCTGATCTTGCGGTTTCCCTGCTCCGTGAGGCGGAACATGCGGACTTCCGGGACCAGCAGCTCGGCTTGCGCCTGAGTCGTGGAATTTATCAGGGTCGTGATCATTTCCTGTTTTTTACCCTTTGCCTTAATGCCCCTGTCTTCCAGCATCTGCTTTATTTCAGCCGCTTTATACCTGGAGTCTATCTTTTCTTCCAGCGATGCCTCTTCCAGCAGCCCTTCGCTGATAAACCTCGCTATGTTGTGCTCCAGAGGCCCGGCAACCGGAGTCCATGCCTGTTCCATCGTAATGTCCACGCGCTGGCGAGAAAGACACAGCAGCAGCTCGAGCTGGGCTGTGGAAAGACTATTATTGCCAGAGTTATGGTTACCTAAGATATAACTTAGAACATTGACCATTTTCCATCCCCAAAAGAAATATAAACTGATTATATTCTTATCCTTTGTGCTCCTGGCAGTTGCCAAATAATAGCCTGATTTGCATTGGCCCGGGATATCCTTGGGATATGGGGTTTGCGGATGCCAGCTTTCAGCCGTGACAAAATCTTTATCTCCGGCTTGCCATTACATTATTATCTATCGGAGTGTTAGCCTTGCTATCTGTACGCCCTGTTACTTTAGCGCTGATTCTGTTGACTGCATTGTTCTACTGTAGTGTAGCCCCGGGCTGGGCGCAGAGCCCGTTCCCGGACGGCATCCGGTTTGCCGACACTGAAACGAGCATCCCGGCGGGCCAGAACTACAGCCTCGTAATGCAGGTTCTGCTGGACGGCGGCGATTATCCCAGAGGCAGCATAGGCATCTATCTGGTATCCAACAACTCATCCGTCCTGGATATCCCCGATTCCGCCATGGTCGCGACGAACCAGAACGGCACGGCAATTTATAACCTGACTTATGACCAGGTAAAGCCGGGTACGGCGATGGTGACCGCTATCCTGCTGGACAAGCGGACTGGGACCAGGGTATCAAAAAACTACACGATAGTCAATACTGGTAATATTACCGGCATTGTCCTGGATTCTGCGGGAGAGCCTGTGCCGGTTGCAAAAGTTACTCTGTACCAGCCGGTGAACGGCACGATGCAGATCTACCCGGTGGCAGGCAACCCCACGTATTCGGCCAGTAATGCGACAGGCCTACCGGGCTCGTTCAGCCTGGCTAAGATACCTTATGATACTTACTATCTCGAAGCCAGCTTTGCCGATCAGGCTTCCGGTATCAACTACACGCTCGACGGTTCCGGCCAGCCGGTGAACGTCACGATAGCCGGGTATACCATCGCTACTCCGACTCCGGCTGCTACGCCTACGGCTGTGCCGTCGCCGACTGCAGCCGCTACTGCAACTCCGGCTCCGGCTCCGACCCCGTCCGGGGACAGCAGCAAGCAGGTTCTCTGGATTGGCGGGCTGGCGATCGTGCTGGCAATTGTCATCGTAGCAATAGTCCTGTTGACCAGGAAAAAATAGCTTAAAAATGGGTGCGGGAGTAGAAGCGTTAGCTTCTTACTCCGACTTGATCTTATTGACAGGCATCTGGTGGCTGCCCGCTACAACGGCACTTTCACCTGTGTTCTTCCTGATGCGCTCCAGCATCCGCTCTTTCTTGCGAATGGCGTTGATGGCGGCCTTGTCGACCTTTTGCTGCATCTCCTCGAAAGTCATGGGGGTTTCTTCGCCTACTACCTTCTTTACAGGTGTATATGCCGACTCTCTGAACCTGGGGGTGAAGTCCTTTTCCTCGCCGTTGATCACGATATAGGCGCCGCTGCCTTCCTTTACCTCGCCGACGATGTCGATGGCGACTCCTCTGCTGCGGACCGCGCTCATGATCTCTTCAGCGTTCTCCCTTGGGGCGATGATCAGCAGTGCGTCCAGCGATACGCCCAGGTAGTCGATCTTGAGGGTCTCCAGCATCTGCAGTACCGTGGGCTCGACCAGCTTCCGGAGTTTCTCCTCCCGGAAGACCAGCTTGACGTTTGCCGTGCCGGCGATCTCGTACGCGTCTCCCCTGATGCCGCCGTTGGTCACGTCGGTCATGGCGTGGATTTTGCCGATCAGGTTGTGGTCGAAGAGTGCCTTGCATGCTTCGAGGAACTTGACGTTCAGGGTTTTCTCGACCACGTCATGCATGCCGAAGTATAGCGCTGTCGTAGAGACCGTGCCTCCGCCTGCGCCTTCGCTGACCATGACGACGTCGCCCGGCCTGGACTGAATGCGGGCGGTAAGCTCTTCTGCCACACCGACGGCGCCTACGCAGCCGGTCATGCGCTCGCCGATGACCATGTCTCCGCCGATGCGCAGCGTGCTTCCTGTGATCAGCGGTACGCCGATGAGGTCCGATACAGTGGTAATGCCTGCGGTGTAGTCGAAGATCTTCGACACGTCACCATCGTCGGCCACGTGGATATCAGATAATAGGGCAACGGGCTTTGCGCCCATGACGTACAGATCCCGGAGCGATGCCCTGGTCACGTGGAAGCCGGCCAGGAAGGGGAAGTCCGAGAGCCTCGAATGCATTCCGTCTACCGTGACCACCACAAACTTGCCGCCCGCTTTGACTACGCCGGAGTCGTCCATCTGGCCCGAGTCGCACACTGCGTCGGTCTTGCCGATGACCTCGGCGATTTTTTTGTGGGCGTAGAAGTCTCCGCGCCCGCGGGAGCCCACGCCGAACTCTCCCATGGTTACGCCGCAAGGCTGCATCGCGATGATATCGTCCTTGACGTCAAGCGTCGCCTTTGCTTCGGTGATTACGGCACCAGCCAGCCTTTCGGCGCTATCCCTCGAGATGCTCTTGATCTCGAGAATACGGTCGGTCAACTTTTCCAGCAGATCAGGGTCTCGCTTCGCCAGACCTCTCTTCGCGTAGCCTTCAATGTCCATCGTTGCCACCAGTAAAAGGAATAATGTTCGTTTTATTTTCTAAAAACTGTGCCAATCTCACATATATATTTTGCTTATGTGAAGTTTTATCTATAATGGAATAATATATCACGTAAGTGTAACTCGGCAGCCCCTGTAGCGGAGCTGTACTGCAGGTGTTGAAATTGGCAAAAGTACTGGTCGTAGACGATGAGATCGGAATTTGCGAGCTTATCCAGATGGCTTTAACCCACAAAGGCCACGAAGTCCGCTACGCTACTACCGGCGTGGGTGGTATCAAGCTATACAATGAGTACTCACCCGATCTCGTGTTGCTTGACCTGACACTGCCAGACATGGACGGTATGGACTTCGCTAAAAAGATCAAGGGGTCCGGGCAGACAAATACTGCTCCGATTGTTCTAATCTCCGGGCGTATTCTATCCCCGTCCGAGATCGACCCGGCGCTTTTTGCCGGCATCCTGGAAAAGCCTTTCAGTATGGCGAAACTGACCGCAGAAGTGCAGAAGTACCTGCCCAGGGCTTAATCACTCATTTTGACCATTGTAGTGCAGATCGTACTCTGTGATCAGGTGGTTTCCTACTTTGTAGAACGCTGTCAGGTCTACTTGCACTACGCTGTCGATGCTGTCGACGCCGGGACCGCCTACCAGGGAAGGCGTACTGTCTCCGCCTATGATATACGGGATCTGGATCAGAGTGATGTGGTCGATCATCTGGCGGCTGATCAGCTGCCATATCAGCGTCGGTCCGCCTTCCACCATCAGCCGCCGGATTCCCCGGGCGTAGAGGGTATCCATTAGCAGGTCGATGTCAATCCTGTCCCGGCCGCAGACCGCGATTTCCACGCCGGCATTCCTGATTGCCTCTACCTGGCAGGCATCGGCTTTTTCCGAGACGCAGATCAGCGTGGGAGCATCTTTATTGAGCACGTTTGCTGTCAGCGGTATGGAGCCGTCAGAGCAAGGTATGACGCGGATCGGGCTTTTGCCGGGGGCGAGCCGGTTAGTCAGGATAGAGTTGTCGATCTTTATGGTGTTGCTGCCTACCATGATCGCGTCGAACTCTGATCGTTTTTTGTGTAAGAAATAGTGGCTATGCTCGTCCATCAGGCCCATGATGATCTTGCTGGACAGGCCCCGCTTTAGCGTGAGCTTGCCATCTACGGTCATCTCCGATATGACTTCCACGTACGGCCGCCTCATAGCATCAAACCTCTGATCTAAAAGGCGCCGCTGATATATCTCTTTACCGGCCGTCGGACTGTCTTTCCCGGACGCTGATCACGACCTCGTCGCCCCGCCCGAGCCCCGTGTATTCAGAAGCCCTGTCTCCGTTGATGGCGATCTCCACCATGCCGTGGCTGCCAGTCAGCAGTAGCAGGTCTCCTGCCCCGCCGTCATGATATGTGGTAACATAGGTTGCGGCAGTGCCGTTTATCTCTACCGTGTCGCCGAGGAACAGCAGTCCTCCCAGCGCAGTTCCGCCGATGTTGGTGATCACGTTGCCGAAGGGGTCCACAAAAATGACTTGCCCGTGGATGCCATCTTCTTCCAGCACCGGCACCCCGAAGTCCAGGTCGACCGGGTCGAAGATTTCCTCCAGCCCGGGAACACTGTCTCCTGCCGCTACCATGGCGGCCGCCGGCGCAAACACGTCTCTGCCGTGGAAGACCGGGCTCACCGACTTTTCAAAGAATTTCAGATCGGTGATCTCGTAAGCCCTGAACTGTCCCTGGGCCCGGGCAGCCGGCAGCAACAGACCATTATCCGGCCCCACGAACCAGTATTTTTCTCCGAGGATGACCAGCGCCCTGCGGCCGCTTCCTACGCCAGGGTCAACCACGGCAAGGTGGACAGTACCTTTTGGAAAGCTGGCGCTAGCGTATTGCAGGATAAAAGCACCCTGGCTGATATCCCCCTGAGGGATAGAGTTAGTGATGTCGACGGTCCTGATGTGGCTGGATACGGAGGCAATGACGCCCTTCATTATGCCCGGGTAGATATCCCCGAAATCGGTAGTGATCGTTACTATGCCTGGCATAGGTCTCAACGTAGTTTTCAGTTGCCGGAGATTTTATACTTACTTGACAGCAGAACCAGCTTTGTGCCCATCGCCCTGAATTCTCGTCCGCCCTGGTGACGGATGCCCTGCAATTCCCTGAAAACTCTTTCTTTCTGATAATTATGGTTTAATAACAATTCCTTTAAGTCAATAATGGTGAATGATCTATTGAAAAATACTCCTGACAGACGGTGATCAGATGGTCAATATCAAGAACGTGGCATTAAACGATCCCCAGTTCACCATAGAAAAGCAGTGCGACAGGTGTCTCAACGTACTATACTTCTCGGAAGCCGTTGTGACTGACGTGGAGACCGATCTCGAGGGCAATGTCATCCACTCGTCCATCGTGTGCCCGATCTGCGGTAACGTCGTAGTCCTGTACTCCAGAAGTACTGATGCGCAGAACCCGGTCGTAGATCCGGCCTGATGGCTGGACAGGCAGATCGAAAACTTTTACCGGCAGCCTGAAAGGGCCTCCCTAAGGTCATTCCTGATCTTTTTTACTTCATGTAACATCGGTAGCGTACGCTGACGTTATCGTACCTTAAGGTGACGACTGCAATAAAAGGAGATAGAGAGTTTGCAGGCACCCCCGCAAACCATACTTTTAAATTTCTTATACCGCTTTGACCTGCTGGTCGACCTGAGCACTCAGGACCTGGATAAGAGCCTTGTAGTCCTGGTTGGGCATTTCGCTCTCCGTGTCGAGGATCTTTAACGTATAGAGCACGATCTTCGCGCCTCTCTCCGACAGGTGGTACCCGTCCCGGTCCTTGTTGAGGATGCCGGCCGTCAGAAGCGTCTTCAGCAGGCGGTTCAGGATGCCCGGGTTCAGCTCGGTTTCGAACATTATGTCGGTAAACTTGGTTTTACCTTTGCAGATGGTGAACAGTACGTCCATCGTCCCCACGTAAGACAGGGTCTTTAATATTTCCATCTCATTTCCTCCACTTTATACGCTACACATATACCATATGTGTTTGTTCGCTTGTATCGGGTCGATGAATGCCGTAAAAGGCAAGAGAAGCGTTATTTCTTATTATAACTGGCTCTTTCTGCTTTATTAAGCTATCTCTCGCCTTACTACTACAAATAGTAATTAGTAATTATAACTATTTATAAACGTATAACTTGCGTGTACTGACAAATTATACATTTATATGGTTGATATGGCGTATATCAGTGTACGATTTTTACGCGGGTAGTAAAAAATGCAAGGCTATGCCGTGGTCTTCATCGCTCCGAAAACGTACTCTTTGAGATCCATCTCCTCCCCATCTATGTAAAGCCTTGGCCCGGTGATGATGCCATCGAAGTGGAACGGTACGCTTACTTCCCCGCCGAAGCCGGTGTTGTCGCCGAGGGCAATGTGCACGGTATTGCCGACTTTTTCATCCTCCAGCAGAATACCGCACAGCTTCGACTTGGGGTTCATGCCGATGCCGAGCTCGGCGATGTTTCTGGAGTTCCTGCCGAGGTGATCGAAAACTTTGTGCAGCTCGTCTGCATGGCCTCCTTCCGCAGTCACTACATAGCCATCTTTAATCGTCAGCTTGAGCGGCCTGGATAATATTCCGAAATCTCCGAAGGTGCCATCGATAACCGCGGTGCCCTCGGCGCTGAACGGGGCGACGAAGACTTCTCCGCCCGGGAGATTGGTAAACTCGCCGGGATGAGCTACGATACCTGTGTCGGCGTGCCATTTCCTGTGCTCGAAAGTAAAAGTAATGTCGGTGCCTTTGGCGGTTGTTATCCGGGCTTCGTGAATATGTTTCAAGGCATCCATAATCCGATCGATGTTCTTGCTCATCGCGGGATAATCTGCTGTCATACCTCCTCTGGCAAACGTCCTCAACACCAGGTCCTGATCAGTATTCTGGATTGGTATGGACGCACCTCTGGCCCCGGCTTTACAGGCCTCTTTCCGGGCCTGGGTGTGCGACAGGGAGACCGTCGTAGCCATTACGAATACGTCGGTATGCAACAGGGCATGCTCGACAGCCCGGGGCGGCTCCTCGCCGCTGCGGACCCGGGGCTTCATCTCCATCAGCAGCGCGTCGCACCCCGCATCGAGGGCCGCCTGATGGATTGGTATGCCGATGTCCTTTCTCACTGTATCAGTCACTACCAGTACTCTATCCTCCAGGGACACGTTGAGGCAGTCTCTGATTGCCGCTGCCGCGCTTCTCCTGATGTCCGGCCCGATATCCTTCATGCTTGACAGGTTCGCCGCCGGCTTGAAAGATGTACTGATTCTTTATGCCGCCGTCAGGCTCGTTAAACCATATAAACGTGTCATGGACATTGTCTAATGAACAAGTGTGAGGGATCATGAGGCTGACAGTTAACCGCCTGTCCGACGTCGTCGCAGGCTGGAAAGGGCAGCCGCCGGTCTGGGCGGAAGAGCTGAAAAAGATGGGGGTGTCAGACGTCGCTTTCTTTAGCCAGCTGATTGGCCTGTCCGTTTACGACAACAAGGGAACCAGGCTGGGAAGGCTCGAAGATTTGATCGTCAAGCCCGGGGAGCGGTTTCTCGACGTATCCAGCATTGTCTTCTCTACTTTTCCGCAGCGCCATTATATCGTGCCCTGGCACCAGGTAGAAGAAGTCGGCGGCAGGATTCGACTTGCCTTACCGCGGGAGCGAATACCTCCCGGCGAGAAGGAGTCCGCTGACCTGTCGCTGAAAGATACCGTGCTCGACAAGCAGATAGTGGATACCAGCGGCCTGAAAGTGGTGCGGGTCAACGATGTGCTGCTCGCCCGGTTCAACAATGTCCTGTCCGTGATCGGGGTGGATACCGGCATGAAAAGCCTGTTGCGCAGGCTCGGTATCCTGGGCTTTGTCGGCAGGTTCGGGGCTGACCTGCAGGATCATGTGATTCCCTGGTCTTACATGCAGCCCTTGCAGCCGGAACTCCTTTCTCTGCACCTGAAGATCCCCCGCCACGGGATATCCGAGCTTCACCCGGCGGACATCGCCGACATTGTCGAAGAGCTGAACAACCGGCAGCGGGTAGCCCTTCTGAAGTCTATGGACGACGAGGTGGCAGCAGAAACGCTAGAGGAATCCGACATCGATGTCCAGGTCAAGGTGGCCGGGTGCATGAACAAAGTCCGGATGGCCCACATCCTCGAGAATATGTCTCCCGAAGAAGCGGCCGATCTACTCGGCATGCTGCCCGAGGAGAAGTCGGCGGAGCTATTATCCCTGATGAACCGGGAAGAAGCCCAGGAAGTATCCGGCCTCTTAAAGTATCCTGTCCGTTCGGCGGGCGGCATGATGACACCTGACTACGTCACCGTAGGCGTGGATAGAACAGTCGGTGATGCTGTGGAGGAAGTGCGGAAGCTCAGCGAAGAAGTCTGGTCAGTGTACTATATTTACGTGGTCGACAAAGAAAACCGGCTGCAGGGCTACATATCTATGAAAGACCTGCTACTCGCCCGCCGCACCGAGTCCGTGACAGGCATCATGTCTGAAGAAACGGCCAAAGTCACCGTCGACAAGCCCATCGAAGAAATCGCCAGCGTAATGGCAAAGTACGACCTGCTCGCCGTGCCCGTGGTCGACGACAAAGACAGCCTCCTGGGAGTAGTCATCGTAGACGACGTCATTGATCTCGTCGTCCCGCCCCAGTGGAAACAGCAGTTCCCCCGCACCTTCCCCCGCCGGGCCAAGGCCGCAGAGGCCTGAAATATCTGCCGATTGTCTGAACCATGGCGGCACGGCGGCAGGTTGAGATACGATAACAAGATCAACTATTTGAACCACGGCGGCACGGCGACACGGAGACAATGGCGAACTACTACAACCAGTTGGTTATTTGAACCACGGCGGCACGGCGACACGGAGGCAACTGCGATGCCTTAACAGGTTACTCTTTTTAAGTCCACGGCGACACAGAGACAGCGCATTAACCAAATACGGTTTACTGGCCAGGCGTTTCAATATGTCCTTATGATCACGTGACCGGTAAACAATTTTATATAGTGATTCCTGGTTTGTCCCGTATATTAACAAAAGAAGGATCGTCTCCGTGCCTTCAGCCTGCCGTGTCGCCGTGGATCAATAAAAAATGGAGCCCTACTATTCGGGTACGGTTGTCTCTGTGTCGCCGTGGTTCAAATAACCATTCTGTCATCGTTTCTCGAATTGTCGCCGTGTCGTTGTGCCGCCGTGGTTAGAACCTCTGCGTCCCAGTTGTCGGGATAAGGAGCCGTGCCGCCGTGGTTAGAACCTCTGCGTCCCAGTTGTCGGTATATGGGGCTGTGCCGCCGTGGTTTATAAAAAATGACTCTCAGAGGTGGTTGGTGAGCCACCCTTTAGCCTGTCTCACGGCTTCGGCATCGTACGACTTCATCTTGATCTTCACGACGCCGGAAGGGTAAGATCCGAAGGCGATGGTGGGGAACTTTTTTACCGCTTCGTTGAGGGTGGGGACGATATCCGATTCGGGCCGCTGTGTGATCACCCAGTCGACGGTAAGCCGGGGGCCTTTGAACTGGTCTCTGACCAGGTTGAACATGGCCTTCATCTCCGACGGCACTCCGGGGAGCACGTAAATGCGGCCGGCGATGATGAACCCGGGTGCTGTGCCTACGGGGTTGTCGATGACGGCGGCTTTTTCCGGTATGTCTGCCATAACGTAGGCAGCCTCTACCAGCCTGCCGCGCTTCTTCTCTACGATCTTCACGGCATCCGGATCCCGGTACAGGCTAACACCGGCCGCTTTTGCCACTGCATACCGGGTAATGTCATCGTGGGTTGGCCCGAGGCCTCCCGTGATGATCACTTTCTCTGTGGCTGCCTGCTTAATCTCCGACACAATGACATCTACGTCGTCCGGTATCGTGACGATGCGCTTCAGCAGGGCTCCGGTTTCCGCCAGCTGGCGGGCGAGCCACGTCGAGTTGAGGTCTTCCACGTCGCCTGTCAGAAGCTCGTCGCCGATGCAGATGATCGTGACATCCATCTTACCGCCGGCCCATGCGGTTATAGATCAGTCCCACAGTACCAAAGCCGCCTGCGATTAAGGCCATCGGCAGGAAGGGCAGGCAGGGCTGCGATCCGGGTGTAGCCGTGGGCACGGGTGTGGCAGTAGGCGTCGCGGCCGGCGCTGCAGTGGCGGTGGGTACCGGGGTGACGGTCGCCGTCGGCGCAGCTTCCTGAACCAGGGAGATGTTAGTTATTTTCATCTCGTTCAGGTACCTGTCGATGTGCTCCCACTGCAGGTAAACACCGGTAGCATTGCGGTACACTGCAAATTC
The DNA here is from genome assembly GCF_049676595.1 of Methanocella sp. MCL-LM. Lineage (GTDB taxonomy): Archaea > Halobacteriota > Methanocellia > Methanocellales > Methanocellaceae > Methanocella_A. Next base: position 2,286,578 of record NZ_CP187259.1, on the reverse strand, counting down.
CTTCTGAGTCGGCGGGTACTGCATCATGTCGAGGAGTTTCTTGTTCGGGTCGATGTTCCCTGCCAGGTTGAACTCTTCCGACGTGTAAACTCTGCCCTTCTCGTCGACAAAGTTAATCTTGAACTGGTACTTGATCCGCTCGTCGGTCGGGTTGGCAATCCAGTAAGATATAGTATAGAACTGGTACTGGGATGGCGGGTAGTTGAAGATCGAGTACCCAGTGGGCATATCCGAAACTTTGACGTCCTTGATCTGGATTTCGATGCCGTTGTCGTCGACCAGTTTGGCTGGTTCGGCATAATAGATCCTGTCTGCGGCATATGCAGGCGCGACAAGCAATAGCGCGAGTAGCGCCGTTATGATCATGATTCTAAGCTTCATGCTTACCACAATCCTCGTGCTCAAGCACGATTACATAGTAACAGGTTAATATAGACTAGCTAGGGCTATTTTACCTTTATCTAACGATGTGGTGACAATGGAGTTAAATTTTGATAGAAATGTGGATGCTGAATTTTCCGCGGTATCATCTCCTGTATACCTCATGAATAATAGTTATAAATTGTTACATATTCCATAACGAATTTGCATAATGCTGTCGGCGTACTCCGAAAAATTTTATATAGTTTAATGAGTATATATCTTTGACCACGGCTATATTCTTTGATTTACGTCAATTGACTAGCAATATCTTTATCTATAAGCAGTTTAATTTATCACAGGGAAACAGTCTATAATGATTATATATTATAGTCAGTTTTAAAAAACCTATGTGGAGGCCAACAATGAGCATACAACAGGTGAAACTGGTCAACACGGTCCTGGATGGTCCTGTGCGTGAAGTTGCCCTTGAAGAGGCGAATGAGAACCTGTCAAGGAATCAGAACACCATCATGATCGACGAGGAGGCCTGGATCACAGTAGAGATGATCGCCACCGGTGCGCTGAGCCCGTGTAATGGCTTCATGAACCGGGATGACTATTCATCTGTCCTCCATACCGGACGGCTCGCAGACGGTACGCCGTGGCCTACTCCGCTATCGTTTGCCATGTCCGGCGAGAAGAACCAGGAAGTCCTGAGAAACCTGAAAAATGGCGATGTAGTAACTCTGATCAACCGGGACAAGCAGCCTGTGGCCAGAATCCACACTGAAGAAGTCTTCGAGTACGACCGGGAGGAGCGTGCCCAGTGCGTCTTCGGCACGACCGATAAACGCCACCCGGGTGTCCGCAGCATCTACGAGCGCATGGGCGAGAGGTCGCTTGCGGGTAAGGTGGAGCTGCTGAACCGGGCCTACTGGGGTGCCTTCGAGAAGTACCGGATGACTCCTGCGGAGAGCTTCGACTACTTCTACAAGAAGAAGGGAGCCCGGACTGTCGTAGGTTTCATCACGGGTGCAAACCCCGTCCACCGGGGCCACGAGCACATCCACCGCGTCGCGCTGGAAAACAACGACATGCTGCTCATTCAGCCGCTGGTCCAGCTGGCTAAGCCAGAGTACATCCGCTCCGAGCACCGCATCCAGGCATACGAGACGCTCATCAACAAGTACTACCCGAAAGACAGGGTCCTGATGAGCCCGCTTCGGGTCACCTACATCTTCGCCGGGCCAAGAGAAGCGATCCTTCATGCCCTTGTATCCCGGAACTTCGGCGCCACCCACTTTGCCATCGGCAGGGACCACGCAGGTGTGGGAAGTTACTACGGTGACTACGAATGCCAGTCGATCTTCGACCGCCTGTACGACGGCGGCTCGAAGGAGCTGGGCATCGAGCTGATGGCGTTCAGCGAAGTCTTCTACTGCTGCCGCTGCGGCACCACCGCAACTGAAAATACCTGCCCGCACGGCAAGCAGTACCGGATCAACATCAGTGGTACCGGTATCCGCGAGCTCATGAGGTATGGGTACCTGCCACCCAAAGAGGTATCCCGGCCGGAAGTATCGAGGATCGGCATGCAGGGTATCCAGCCCAAGGGCCTCGATGAAAATGGCGGTTCGATCTACCCGGTAGGCTCCATCATCAAGAAGATGTTCCCGTTCTACCTCGTGGCCAAGCGCCTCGGGGGGCAGCTCAGAGAGAAGCCCCTGTCCTGGGAGGATCTCACCATCGAGGACGTCGAGCGGGCGCTCATGGATGTCCGGGAAAACGCTGACCGGATCCTCCGGGATATCGCCAGCGACGTCGAGTATAACATGGACGTACGCAGGGACCTGACTCCGCAGTGGAAAGCAGAAGTGGCCGAGTACACCCGGGAACGGCAGCTCAGCCTGATCAAAGCGCTGGACGAGAAAGTCCGGTCTGCCGATCCGAACGCTGATAACAAAATGTTCCAGAGCAAGGCTGAGGCTGAAAAGGAGCTGGAAGTCGCAAAGGTCGTCTACGAAAGCATGTCCGACGGCAAGATCGATAACCGGAAGCTCATCTGGAACCCGCTGAAGTACGAGGAGTACCGGTGAGAGCTAAAAATCATTAAATTTGTGCCTGTAGAGTGCACAGAGGGCATAGGGGGCACGGATAAACAATAATTCCGCATCCTATCATATTATTGATTTCGTGCTCCCTGTGAACCTCTGAGCTCTCTATTGGCCAGATATTGTTATTTAATATTTTTCCTGCGTTGTACAGGGGCGAGAGGAGACGGGAATATTTTTTTTTAGCGTCCGGGCGCTAAGAGCTGGATTTATCTTTCATCGGCGTTTGACGATTTACTGCGAAGGTATCTCAGCCAGCGTGAGGTCCACTTCCTGCCTGACAGGGCCTCTCTGGACGACCATGGTAACGTGGTCGCCCACCTTTTTAGCCCGCACTTCTTTGGTCAGCTGGTCCATATCGCTTACATCCTTCTGATTTGTGGACAAGATCAGGTCTCCCGCTGATATTCCAGCTTCCTCTGCCGGGCTGTTGTTGAAAACCCGGGTGACCAGGATACCTTTGTCCGAGGGCAGATCGTAGTACTGGGAAATCTGGGGGTTGACGCCCACGCCCAGGATACCCAGCCATGGTCGGACTATTCTCCCGTGCTGGATCAGCTCCTGGGCGATGCGTCGGGCTACGTCCACCGGTATAGAGAAGCCGATGCCCTGGGCGAACGGGATGTTGGCCGAGTTGACACCAATGATCTCGCCGGTGGAATTGACCAGCGGCCCGCCGCTGTTGCCCGGGTTGATGTGGGCGTCCGTCTGCATCAGATCTTCGAACACCCCCTGCTCGGCCTGTATGGTCCGATGCAGGGCGCTGATGACTCCGACAGTTACGGTCGGCCCTCGGAGCAGGAACCCGAACGGGTTGCCAAACGCAATCGCTGTCTGGCCGACCCTGACCGTTTCGGAAATGCCAAGCTTTGCCTCCGGAAGATTGTCTCCCTTTATGTTTACCACCGCAATATCGCTTGTAGGGTCGGTACCGACGAGCTTTCCTTTGTACTTTCTGCCGTCGAAGAGCGTAACCTCGATAGTTTCGGCTCCTTCGATAATGTGGTTGTTGGTCAGTATGTAGCCATTATTACCATCGAAAATGACTCCCGAACCCATGCCCCTCAGCGGCACGATGTTCATGTAATAATCGTGAACCAGGCGTACTGTGTTGATGTTGACTACAGATGGCCCTACTTTCTCAATGACCTTGATCATATCATCATCGGATATTGACATGGCACACTCCCGTTAACATATTATTTAGACATTTATATAAAATATATGGCACAATAATGTACAGGCAGAGAATTATTTGGGGCCCCTTATAGTTCAAATGGTGACTCACAAAGCCTTTATCTGGCATGCAGTAGATATTTAATCAGTCATGCCAGAAGCCCGAAACGAACCAAAATTCGAGTGCGAGTGCTGCGGACTCTGCTGTCGCAGAGACCCGTATTACGCCGTATCTTTGCTCGACATCCGAAATATCAGCATGGGGCTGGGATTGCGGCCAGAAGAATTTTTCCGCCAGTACTGCGATGTCGTAACAACGCCCGGGGGATTTAGGTATTCTGTCATCCTGGCGCCTGACGGCTGCCCGTTTCTAAAGAACGCGCTCTGCGGCATCCACCTGGTAAAGCCTATCGGCTGCTGGGTGTTTCCCGAATCGTCCCTTCTGCCGGTCCGGGACCTGAAAAAGCACGTCAACGCCATTCCGACGTGCGCCATCCTGAAGATGCCTGACGTGGATCTGCCGCTGGCTGCAGACCTCGAGTTACTTGCAGCCAGGGATATCCAGTTCGAGCACACAAAACAATACTTCGCGCAGCACGACTCGTTCGAAGAGCGGCCATGGCGTGAAGCAACCGACCGCCTGGCGGAAAAACTCCGTGATGCCGCAGAGATCACCAGGCGGGCAGAGGCAATCCGGGCGAGAGCTGAGGCGCTAACTTCCAGATGAATTCTTGGGCGGGTTAGAATTAAATAAATATAATAAATATGTAAAAATATTCTTATTTGCGGGATATCGGGGTACTTATGCTTGCTATATCCTGAGATCGTAAAACCGTATCTGAACAGAACCTGGGGCATTAATCCTTCGTCCTCGCCAGCCTGTGGAGAAGACTAATGAACGAATGTAGTCCTGCATGCAGGGTAGGTATCGCCATCGTGGAAGACGAAAAAGAGCTCGTCAAAGTATACGAAAAGGCATTTTCCCGGAAAGGGATTCAGATTTGCTTCATCGCTTACGATGGCATAGAAGCGGTAAAAAAATATATTGAGTGTACTCCCCGGCCACACGCGATCCTGATGGATTACCGCCTGCCGATCATGAACGGTATCGACGCCAGCAGAGAAATTCTGAAACTTGACCCTGAAGCCAGGATTATTTTTTTAAGTGCCGACGTAGCCGTGCGGGATGAAGCGATAAGCGCCGGAGCGTACGCTTTCCTGAAAAAGCCCGCCAGCCTGAAGGACATCGTTGACACGGTCAAAAAGGCTACTGGCGCTATTCCCGCCTGATCTGATCGCAGGAACCCTAAAATAAAACAATCTCCAGGGCGAGGACTGCGGCTGAGGCTAAGATGACCAAGGGTGTCACTGTCAGCCCTGTTTTAATAAACTCGATAATTCCGGTAGTCCATTTTTCGGCTCTGGCACACTCGATCCAGAGAATACCTGCCAGCGCTCCCGTAATAGTGATATTTGCCCCCAGGTTGCTGCCGATCACGAGGGAATAGGCCATGGCAAGGGCCATGTCAGGCGTGTGGGCAATGGCGAGGGATACCGGAACCATCATGGCAGTCATCGGGATGTTGTTTACCACGTTGCACAGGAACGCGGAGGCCAGCGACATGAAGAACGTCGCCACGATCGGGTTTTGCCCCACTATAGATAATATGGCACTGCCAGCCAGAGCGTTGACTCCGCTTACTTCGAGGCCCTTGACTACTATGAACAGCGAGATCACGAAGACGACCACCCGCCACGAAATTCTCTTAGTCCTGAGCATCGGCTTGCGCTCGGCCAGATATATAGCGATTATACCGATCGTCGTTATTACTGACAGCGGGATGGCTATGGCGCTGGCGAACCCGCATCCTATCAGGACGAAGACCAGCACTACAAGGCCCACGGTTACCATGGGCATACTTTTGATCAGCTCTTTCGAGTTCACGTGCTCAGGCGGCTGATAACTGGCTGTGATCGAGTTCCTGAACATGTACCGGAAGATCAGGTAGTTGACTACCAGGGCAGCCATTGTGGGCAGAAACATGTACGCTGCGAAATCCACGTATCCCAGGTGGAAGGCGTCGGCGATCATGATGTTCGTAAGGTTGCCGATAAGCAGGAACATGGACGCTATGTTAGCCGCGAAGAAGAACGAGTACATGAACGGCTTGGCATCGAGGTTGGCCCGGTGGCAGAACTTGAGGATGATCGGCGTCAGCGTGAGGATAGCGATATCATTAGAGGTAAACGCGGTGATCAGGCAGGTTACGGCATAGGTGTAGGTAAATAGCTTCCAGGCATTGCCCTTAGCCATCTGCATCGCCTTGACCGCGCACCACTCGAAAAACCCGTAGTCGTCCAGAAACGTGCTGATCACCATCAGCTCGATCAGGATGATGATCACGTTCCAGGTCGTGACCTGCGGAGTGGCAAACGGCGTTGCGAAGCCCAGCGCTTCCAGGATGTGGTGAGGCTGCAGAAAGACCAGCATCAGCAGCGCGCCCAGCAGAGCCCCGGTCGTCTCGTTGAACTTCCAGGGTCTGACCATGATCAGGAAATACGTCAGCAGAAAAATGAGGACGATGAGAATTTCACTGATCATACCTTGTCTGCTACAGGATACGATCCCAGTATTTTAAGCTTGCTGGTCCTGTCCTTAAGTGACCGCAGCGCATCACTCATATTTTTATCCTGGCAGTGGCCTTCTACGTCGATAAAGAACCAGTAGTCCCCGAGCGTCAGCTTGGACGGCCTCGACTCTATCCTCGTCATATTAATGCTTCTTGCCGCAAATTCCCCGAGGAACTCATACAAGGCCCCGGGCCTGTCACGATCGAGATAGACCGCCAGCGAAGTCTTATCATGCCCTGTAGGGGCCGGAGTTTTTTTGCCGATGACCAGAAACCGGGTATAGTTCGCCGTCCGGTCCTGGATGCCTTCCGCCAGGACTTTCAGGTGGTACTTCTCCGCAGAAGCAGAGCACCCAATCGCCGCCATCTCCGGGAACTCCTGGGCCAGCTTGGCCGCGTGAGCCGTACTGCCTGTCGAGCGGATCTCAGCATGCGGGTAATGTTCTCTGATGTAGCTCCTGCACTGCCCCAAGCCCTGGGGGTGAGACAGGATTACCTTGATCTCTGAAGCATCAGGCCTCGCCATCAGGCACTGCCTGATCGGGATGACGACCTCTCCGATGATCGGGGATTTGATGTCCAGCAGCCTGTCATGAATAACTCCCACAGGCCCTTCCACCGAGTTCTCGATCGCCACGATGCTCTCATCGACCCTGCCCTCGTCTACGGCCATCGCCGCCAGCTCCATGTCGTCGAAAAACACCAGCTCGGCATCCTTCCGCCACTTCTTCGCCGCTATCTCCGAGAACGTTCCCTCCGGGCCCAGCAATCCAAGTCTCATCAGGTGAAAATAAGGCCTGCCAGTATATAAGGCTATGCGCAAAATCGGCTTACGGTGACGGATAAGTACGAACAGTAGCGTACCTGAACTGCTATTCTGCGTACGCGAATACGCTTACCAGGTAAATCTCCAAAAAGGAAGCATCATTATCTATCCTGCCTGTAGATCAGCTTTTCTCATCCACAAGGGCGAAAAATCGCGTATTACCATCCTGTTTTATTTTTATTTACAATTTAATGGTGTAATAAGGAGTTCACATGGACCGCGAGCATCATAAAATGCCAGAACAGGAAGAGCCTGGCGGAGAAAAAGATGCCGGGCTGAAGCAGCACGACTTGAAAGACGCGGCCGAAGTTGAAACTCCCAAAGGCCACAAAATGCCCGCCCACGAGATGACGCCGGGGATGAAGCACGAAGGCCACGCCGATCATCACAAAATGATGCTCGAGGACTTCAAGAAGCGGTTCATCGTCTCGGCAATTCTGACTATTCCCATCGTTATCTTATCACCCACAATCCAGGGCATCCTGGGCTACAGCCTCGATTTTCCCGGTTCCATCTACCTCCAGTTTATCCTGTCGTCGATCGTGTACTTCTACGGCGGCTACCCGTTCCTCAAGGGCCTCTTCGAGGAACTCGGAAAACGCACGCCGGGCATGATGACGCTCATCGCTGTGGCGATCACTGTAGCTTACGTTTATAGCAGCGCCGTCGTGTTCGGGCTGTCTGGCATGACCTTCTTCTGGGAGCTGGCTACGCTGATCGACATCATGCTGCTGGGCCACTGGATCGAGATGAGGTCAGTAATGGGGGCGTCCCGGGCACTCGAGGAGCTGGTCAAGATCATGCCTTCGGAAGCCCACATGGTGATGGACGGTATGGTCCACGACGTCAGCGTGGAAGACCTGAAGGCAGGTGACCGGGTACTGGTCAAGCCCGGGGAAAAAATACCCGTGGACGGAGAAGTGATCGAAGGCGATACCAGCGTTAACGAAGCCATGCTTACCGGCGAGTCGAAGCCAGTGTCTAAAACAGTGGGCGATAAGGTCATCGGCGGCTCTGTCAATGGCGAAGGCTCCATCAAGGCAGAGGTAAAAAAGACCGGCAAGGATACCTATCTGAACCAGGTCGTCGAACTGGTTAAGCAGGCCCAGGAAAGCAAATCCCGGGCGCAAGACCTGGCGAACCGGGCCGCTTTTATACTGACGCTTATCGCTCTGAGCATCGGCACCCTGACGTTTGTCGCCTGGCTCTACTTCGGGCAGACCCTGAACTTTGCGGTAGAGCGGGCGGCTACTGTTATGGTGATCACCTGCCCCCACGCTCTGGGGCTGGCGGTTCCGCTGGTGATAGCGGTTTCGACCGCGCTGGCGGCAAAGTCCGGCCTGCTTATCCGGAACCGGATCGCCTTCGAGAAGGCCCGGGGCTTGCAGGCGATCATCTTCGACAAGACCGGTACGCTGACCCTGGGTACCTTCGGGGTAACGGAAGTCATACCGCTGGCAGACCACTACGGCGAGGACGAATTACTTAGTCGCACCGCCTCGCTGGAATCTCGCTCGGAGCATCCGATAGCGACTGGTATTACCGGAAGTGCCCGGGATAAAGGCCTCGACCTGAAAACCGTGACAGGTTTCAAATCCATCCCGGGCAAAGGTGTGGAAGGCCTCATCGACGGCATAATGAACAGGGTAGTCAGCCCGGGCTATCTCGAAGAAAAGGGACTTGCCATCGATAGCGATCGGGTGGAGAAAGTTAAGCAGCAGGGAAAAACTGTGGTCTTCCTGCTGGAAGAAGGCCAGCCGGTCGGAGCCATCGCCCTCGCCGACATCGTCCGCCCCGAGTCGAAAGAGGCCATCGCCAGGCTAAAAGATATGGGCATCAAGTGCCTGATGCTGACCGGCGATAACCGCTACGTGGCCCGGTGGGTGGCAGGAGATCTGGGTCTCGACGACTATTTCGCCGAGGTGCTGCCCGACCAGAAGGTAGAGAAAGTAAAGGAAGTCCAGCGTAAATACGTCACTGGCATGGTGGGCGACGGGGTAAACGACGCGCCTGCGCTGACCCAGGCAAATGTCGGCATCGCCATCGGGGCGGGGACCGACGTGGCTATCGAGAGCGCCGACGTCATCCTGGTGAAAAACGACCCGCGTGACGTGGTGAAAATCGTGAGCCTCTCGAAAAAGACTTACCGGAAGATGGTGGAGAACCTGCTCTGGGCCACCGGGTACAACGCTTTCGCCATCCCGCTCGCTGCAGGTATCCTGTTCGCCTACGGGATCTTTCTCTCTCCGGCAGCAGGCGCCATTCTCATGAGCCTGAGTACCGTGATCGTGGCGATCAACGCCCGGATGTTGAAAATGTGAAAAAGATAAGGTCGGACATATCGTCCCTCGTTACCTTCAGGCCGCCGCTACAATAGCTACTTATATCCCGATTTCATTCTATATGGCTGGCAATTTACCAGGCAGGCGGCAGGCATGGACAGTAAAATCAAGACCCGGCAGGTGATCGTGCTCGCGGTGGGCATGTTTATATTCACTCTTGGCTTCGGAGTCATCATCCCTGTCATGCCCTATTATGCAAACAATCTCGGGGCTACGGCACTGGACCTTGGCCTGCTGATGGCGACTTTCTCGGCTATGCAGTTCGTCTGTGCTCCGGTCTGGGGTGCTATTTCCGACAGGATAGGCCGGAAGCCGGTGATGATGATCGGGCTGACAGGTTTCGGGCTGGCATTCACGGTGACCGGTCTGTCATCAGAGCCTGCGGCGCTTGCTATCTCTGAAGTGATTGGCCACTGGACCGGTTTGTCGCCACATATCGGCGTCCTGTTCATCTCCGAGGTGATCGGGGGAACGCTGTCCTCGGGCATCTGGCCTGCTACTCTGGCATTCATCGCCGACATCACGAAGCCTGAAGAGAGAGGTCCCCTCATGGGCCAGATGGGCGCTGCTTCGGGGCTGGGTGTTATTGCAGGGCCTGCGATCTCGGGGTTCCTGACCACCTGGGGCCTGACCTTGCCGTTCTTCGCAGCGGCTGGTATCGGGTTCCTAATGGCAGTGCTTACGTACGTGGTCCTGCCCGAGTCCCGGGTACCAGGACAGGTGTCTGAAAAGACAAAGAAGACCTCGATGCTCGCTGCGATGAAGACCTCGCTGGGCTTCATATTTATGCTCACTATGCTGATCAGCTTCGCCGCCGCCATGATCGACGGCACCTTCGGCTATTTCCTGATGGGTAAGTTCGGCCTCTCCGACCAGCCTGCTCCAGTTCCAGTACTCTTCTGGACCATGCAGTTAACCGGCCCGGGCGTGATGGGCGTCGTCTTCACCTTCATGGGCATCACCGGCGTCGTCTGCCAGGGCCTGCTGGTAGGAAAAGCGATCAACACCCTTGGAGAACAGAAGACCATCATTGCCGGTCTAATCATCTACGGCGCAGGCATCATCGCCATCTACTTCTCGGCGGGCATCGCCACCCTCGCCCTCTTCACCTGCCTCATCGAAGTCGGGTTCGGCCTCGTCTTTCCCAGCCTCAACACGTTAGTATCAAAGCGCACGGACCCCGATCACCAGGGCGAAATGCTCGGCGTCATGGGATCCTTCAACAGTCTGGGCAGAGTTATTGGTCCGCCAGCAGGAGGGCTGATGTACGCAGTTCACATCGCATTGCCGTACTTCGTATCGGGCATCCTCGGGTTCATCGCCGCCGCCATCATGGCAGTATTGATGAGAGCCGAAAAACAGAAAGTAGAACCACTGGCGACCCCGGTAGTAAAGACATAAACCACGGTGGCACAGCTCTTTATCTTGACAACTGGAGAGCAGATGATCTAACCACGGCGGCACAGCGACACAGCGACAGTACGATCCACGACAAGCCGGATGGTTATTTGAACCACGGCGGCACAGCGACACAGCGACAGTGGTAAACCGGTAAAAAGTGAACTCTTATTCAGTACACGGCGACACGGAGACAGTGTATTAACCAAAAGCTGCTTACCAGGTAATCATTTCAGTTTGAGTATCTGATCACTAGTCTGAAAGCTCCTACGCTCCGTTGAATCCTATCAGGTTTAGCACAATGATACTGGATATAGTGGTTGGCTCTGTGCCCTCGGCCCTCCGTGTCGCCGTGGATCATAAAAAAGTGCCTGCCATTCGGCTGCGCTCTGTCTCCGTGTCGCTGTGCCGCCGTGGTTAGAATCTCCATCCAGTTGTACTGCTTCGCACTGTCTCCGTGCCGCAGTGTCGCTGTGGTTTTAGTATTTGATTTCCGGTTGCCAGGATAAGGAGCTGTGCCGCCGTAGTATAAAATGCCAGTATGGCAATCGAAAAAAGATAGGCCGGATCAGTAAGATCTGGCCATTGTTATAATGCGATCTGTGGCCTTGCCGCAGACGGGGCATTTGCCGGCGCCTTTGATGGTGTGGGCTTCGCCGAGCAATTTGCAGTTGACCACGTTCTCCATTTCGAGGCCGCAGGCTTTGTCGCCGCACCAGGGCATGGTGGCCCAGCCGTTTTCGATCTGCTGCTTTGCCTCGTCCAGAGTCTCGCAGGACTTGACCCGGGACATCATGCTGTCCCTGGCGACATTGAGAAGCTCGGTCTGGAAGTCCATCAGCTTGTTTCTGACGGTTTCGGGCAGGCCGTCCATGGAAATGGATTCCTTTTTGCCGTCTCTCCTGACCAGCATGACTGAGTTGTTCTTTAAGTCGCGGGGGCCGATCTCTATGCGGAAGGGCGTGCCTTTCATTTCCCACTTGTAGTACTTGGCACCGGGGCGCTCGTCTGCATCATCGATGACTGCTATTATGTCGTTAGCCCGCAGGAGTTCCTTGACCTTCTGGCAGGCATCCTTGACTCCGCCTTCGTCCTTCTTGAAGACGATGGGGATGATGACGATCTGAGTCTGGGATGCGTTGGGCGGCAGCACAAGTCCCTTGTTGTCGCCGTGGATGCCGATGACTGCGGCGATACACCGCTCGGAGATACCATAGCAGGTCTGGTTGACGTACTGCCTTTCGCCCTTGTCGTCCTCGTACGTGATGTCGTAGGTCTTCGCGAACTTGGTGCCGAGGTGGTGGACAGTACCGATCTGCAGCGATTTGCCGTCTGGCATCATCGCGTCGAAGGCCATCGTATAGTCTGCGCCAGGGAACTTGTCCCACTCGGGCCTCCTGTGGACGATGAAGGGCACCGCGAGCTTAGTGAAGAACTCGCTGTACAGGTCCATCGCTTCGTGTACCTGCTTCTCGGCGTCGTCCCAGGTCTCATGGGCGGTGTGGGCTTCCTTGAAGGAGGTGATCTCCCTTAACCTGATTAAAGGCCTGGTGTGCTTGGTCTCGTACCTGAACGTGTTGACGATCTGGTACAGCTTCAGCGGCAGGTCCGCATGAGACCTGATCCAGAGCTTGTACATCGGGTAAATGGCAGTCTCACTGGTAGGCCTCAGCGCCAGGGGCACCTCTAATTCTGATAAGCCGCCGTGGGTAACCCAGTAGACTTCGTCTTCGAAGCCCTTGATGTGCTCCGATTCTTTCAGGAGTTCGGGCTTCGGGATGAGCATCGGGAAGTAAGTCTCCTGGTGGTCTACGTCCAGGAGGTTGCGCAGCATGTTGTAGACCTTCTTCCGTATGGAGAACCCGAACGGGTACCACACGTAGACGCCCTTGATCGGGTAGCGCACGTCCATGATCTGCGCTGTCATCAGCAATTCGTTGTACCATTCGCTAAAATTATCTTTGGATGGTAGAGACTTAGACTCTTCTTCCATGCATTCATCCTCGCACTATCAGCCATAATAGGCTTTCTAATATTATAGTTTACCGTGAACAAACTTCCCTGCTGCTAATGCTGGCGGGAGATAGCAAGACGAACGCTGCGCTGTGCCAGAAACACAGATTGCGACAGATGCCACAGATTACACAGAGTACGATTGAGATCAAAATGCGAGGATGACTATCAATTGCTGATCAAGTCGTATCTGTGTAATCTGTGCCATCTGTCGAAATCAGTGATCTGGCACAGCGCAGCGTTTGTGTACGTTCACGGGCTCCTGAGCAGCATTTTTAAGCCCCATTCCTTACTTCTTAAAGCCACCGAAAAGCACAATAGATGGTAATTACATAATTGATATGGTTAATTTGTATGATCATGGTCAGGATGCCACACGAGATTTACCAGGCGAGGGGTCAGATCGAGAACGGTACTTTTACCGGCAAATGGCACTTTACCTTCGGGAGCTACAAGGATCCGAAGCACATGGGTTTCGGGCCTCTGCGGGTGTTTAACGACGATACGCTGTCGCCGGGCGCCGTGTGGCCGCTTCACCCCCACAAAGAGATCGAGGTAGTGACCTATTGTGTCGATGGTATCTTCCGGCACGCCGATCAGCGGGGCGAAGGCGGCCTCCTGCGGGCAGGCGGGGTCCAGCACACGACTGTCGGGACGGGTATGGTACACTCGGAGATCAACGCGAGCTGGGATAAGCCCATGCGGTTCATCCAGATGTGGTTCAAGCCCGATGAGCCGATGCTGCAACCGTCTGTGGAGCAGAAGAGCGCGGGTAAGGCCGATCGTACCGATCGCCTGTTTCCGTTAGTCTCCAACCGTCGGCCAGGGGCGCTCCGGATTCACCAGGATGCCGAAATCTTCTCTTCTTTCCTGCAGGCAGGTAAAAGCCTTCCCTACGACCTGAATGAGGGTCGGGGCGCTTATCTCTACGTCCTGAGCGGGGGGCCTGTGACTATAGCCGGGCATGTATTGCCAGCCGGTTCGTCGGCAGAGATCGTCGGGCCGGAGGCAGTTGTAGTTACGGCTGAGAAAGATTCTGAGTTACTGCTCGTCGATGTTCCCGTGGCCGTCAGGCCACTAGCTTAACCGTACCTGATTACTTGCCCGGCAAAGCCGGGCACAGGGAATAAATTATATGTAAGCAGGCGTGTTATTACCTTAGGTTGTTGTCGTGGCGATTAATGTCAGGCTGGCGAAGGACGTCTACCAGGTCAGTGCCCATGTGGACGACGGGTCTTTCAACGGTAAATGGCACTATTCCTTTGACAACTACTACGACCCGAACCGGATGGGCTTCGGCCCGCTGAAAGCTTTTAACGATAATTTCCTGTCGCCCGGCGCAGCCTATACCGGCCAGTTCCGCCGGGACTTCGAGATGGTCTCCTACTGCGCTACCGGAGAATACCAGTTTGTCGACGATGACGACGGCAACTACAATACGCTAAAAAAAGGCCACGCGCAGGTCGTGACCATGGGTAAAGGGCTGCACTACCGGGAGATCAACGTGCGGAAGGACATGCCTGCCCGGGTCATCCAGATGTGGTTTCCCCCCTCCTCTATGGGTTTAACCCCTGGTATGGCGATGAAGGAAGTAGGGCGGGAAGCCCGCACCAACCGGTTTTATCCGATCGTATCTAACCACCATCCGGGCTCGCTCAAGATACACCAGGACGTATCCGTTTTTGCAGCTTACCTGAAAAAGGAAACCCCGCTGCTCTACCAGTTCAAAGCCCGCAACGCTTACTTCTACATGATCGAAGGCGGGCCGGTCCTCCTCAACGGCCGGGAGATACCACCCTTCGCCGCAGCCAGGATCGAGGGGGAGCCGCTAATACGCCTGGAAGCCATGGCCGACGCTGAAATCCTGATGGTCGACATGCCCGGCAAAGCCGTCCGGCGGGAAGAGCGGCGCTAATTTTTTCCTGCGTAGTAAACTACGGCGACACTGCTCCTTATCCTGACAACGAGGAATCAGGTGTTTGAACTACGGCGGCACGGCTCTTTATCCTGGCAACTGTAGATCAAATATTTGAACCACGGCGGCACGGCTCTTTATCCTGGCAACTGTAGATCAAATATTTGAACCACGGCGGCACGGCGACACAAAGACAAGGCGATCCACGACGAGCCAGTGGTAAATAAAACCACGGCGGCACGGCGACACCAAGACAGTGGTGAACCGGTATAAGTAAACTCCTTTTTTAGTCCACGGCGACACCAAGACAGAGCATTAACCATATGCTTACTATCCAATCGTTTCAGCCTGACTTTCGATCTATAACATGAAGGAAGGAAAACATATTTGTCCCCGTGCCGTCAGTCCGCCGTGCCGCCGTGGATCAATAAAAAAGAGGGCCTTGCTATTCGGGTACGAGTTGTCTCCGTGCCGCCGTGCCGCCGTGGTTCAAATAACCATCCTGCCATCGTTTCCCGCGTTGTCTCCGTGTCTCCGGGTCGCCGTGGTTAGAACATCTGCTTTCCAGTTGTCGGGATAAGGGGCTATGCCGGCGTGGTTATTGTTAGTTTTGGGTGGGCTTGCTGTCGATAATGCTTATATAATGTGGTGCCCATTATTCTTCGGTGTAAGTTACAATGGTAATAGGCGTGACCATGATCAACGTGGTGCCGGGCGAGGAGCGCTCTGTCTACAACGATTTGACTAAAATCGACGGCGTCCGGGAAGTCTTCCACGTGTTCGGCGAGTACGATTTCATCGCGATCATCGATGTAAACGGCCTCACTGACATCAACAAGGCGGTCGATACGGTCAGGGAGATCGAAGGGGTCACCTCCACTAAGACCATCATTGGCGCTGAGCTTTAGTATTATTTAAGCTTCATGCTGCAGGGAAAGCCGGCGAATGCCAGTTTTTCTTTCTCTGTCAATAGTCAGGCCGGAAGGATTTATGGCAGGATTTGACATCGACCAGTTTCACTACAAAGGGATTATTGGCATACTTATTTGTCTTGCTCTGTTTGTGGCCAGCGAGTACCTGTCTAAAGTGCAGGGGCTGGGTTTTGTCAGCGTGTTCAAATGGTTCTTCCTGGCTCTGGCAGGCGTAATTTTTCTTTTGATTGTCATGGCTACGATTTCTCACAAATAGGGCAGAAATCAGCTGGCAGGATAAAAACGATACCGTTTTATATGATCACACGGTGTTGTATTTAGCTTAATCAGGGAGTAGCAGGGGTATACAGATGGATTTTTCATTCCTGGGCAGCATCAGCATTTTACTTGCCTTCTCGATCTTAGTGCTCTTGATCTGCTACCGGTTTAAAATCCCTGAGATCATCGGCTTTCTGGTGACGGGCGTCCTGGCCGGGCCCCACGTGTTCGGCATCATCAGCAATACCCACGACATCGATTACTTCGCAGAGATCGGTGTAGTCCTGCTGTTGTTCACTATCGGCATGGAGTTCTCCTTCAAGAAGCTGATCGAGCTTAAAAAGGAGCTGCTCATCGGCGGAGTGGCGCAGGTGCTCTTCACGTTTCTGGTGTCGTTTGTCGTCGCCAGTATGCTTGGCCTCTCTTTCAATACGTCCGTCCTGATAGGTTTCCTCATCTCGCTCAGCAGCACCGCTATCGTGCTCAGGCTACTGCAGGACCGGGATGAGCTCGAGACTCCGCACGGCCGGATCATTCTCGGTATCCTGATCTTCCAGGACATAGTCGCTGTGCCCATGATGCTGCTAATCCCATTGCTGACTGGAAAGTCGGGGGATATTCTGAGTACGATACCCTTGATGATGATCGAAGTGGTCGCCGTCATCTTCCTGGTCATCGTATGTACCGTGTGGATCGTGCCTAAAGTCCTCCAGAGAGTGGCGCAGACGAGGAGCCAGGAACTTTTCCTGCTCAGCGTCGTCGTGCTTTGTCTCGCCATGGCGTGGCTGACCCAGAGCATCGGCCTGTCGCTGGCGCTGGGCGCTTTCCTGGCGGGGCTGATCATTTCCGAATCTCAGTTCAGCCACCAGGCGCTCGGAGGTATACTCCCCTTCAGGTACGTGTTTACCAGCATCTTTTTCGTATCTATCGGCATGATGCTGGACATCAGCTTCTTCCTCAGCCATCCTGCCATTATCGTCGCCGCTGTCATCGGTATTATCCTGATCAAAGCACTGATGGGGGGCGCGGCTACACTGGCCCTGGGATACCCGATGCGGACTATCGTCATCGTAGGACTGGCGCTGTCGCAGGTGGGTGAATTTTCGTTCATCCTGTCCAAGATCGGCGCCGACAGCGGCTTGCTTACCGCAGACCAGTATCAGTTCTTCCTGGCTGCATCGATCCTGACGATGGGTGCCACGCCATTCATTTTGAACCTCTCCCCGAAGACTTCGGACTTTATCTGCAGCTTGCCTTTGCCTACCCGGCTAAAGGCGAACAACTGCCCGGTTAAGGAAGAAGCGTTCACCATGAAGGACCACCTGGTCATCATAGGTTACGGCCTTAACGGCAGAAACCTGTCCCGGGCGGCCAGGGCATCCCGGATACCTTATGTCATCATCGAAATGAACCCCGATACCGTGGTCGTGGAAAAAGCCAAGGGCGAGCTGATCTTCTATGGTGACGCAACCAACGATATGGTCCTCGAACACGCCCGGGTGGCCGAAGCCAGAACCGCAGTTATCGCTATATCCGATTCCATTGCCACCCGGAGGATTGTCCACGTCCTGCGGAGTAAGAACCCGAGACTTCACATCATCGTCCGGACCAGGTACCTTAAAGAGATGAAGTCTCTCTACGAGCTTGGGGCGAACGAAGTCATACCCGAAGAATTCGAGACTTCGGTCGAGATCTTCGCCCGGGTCCTGAAGAAGTACCTCGTGCCGAAGTCGGACATCGACCGGCTGACCACCGATGTCAGATCCGAGAACTACGAGATGTTCAGGAACAAGTCTAAGACTTATACGCTGGAAGATCTTGGCACGAACGTGCCTGAGGTTGAGATTTCCACCATAGTGATCAAAGCGGACACACCCGTCTGCAATCAGAGCATCAAGGATATCGAACTCAGGAAAAAATACGGTGTAACGATAGTATTGATCCAGAGGGGCCTGGAAACAATTTACAATCCGGGCGCTGATACAACTCTGCTCGACGGCGACACAGTATTCCTGTTCGGCAGCCATGACCGGCTGGCAGGAGCGACCGGCTTATTCAGCGAACAAAGCTCCGAAAGTGCCAGGGTTAGTAGCGAGCTGCAGGTACCGCCAAAACAGTAGTTTATTTTCTTGTCCTGCCTGCCGAATTTTGGCTATCTGCACTGAGGTACTCTGGTAATTTGCATCCCGGTAGTCATCTTTTGTCCGTGCTCTCCGTCTAAAACGCAAATATATCGCCAGACCTATCTTACTAATGATTGGGGCTACTCTGATGCTGGCGATTGAAACTATCCTGTTCGGCGCTGCAATTCTCCTGCTCCTGGGTATCCTGGCGAGCAAGACCTCGGAGAAGCTCGGGGTACCTGTGCTATTGCTTTTCCTGCTGATTGGCATAGTTGCAGGCTCGGACGGGCTGAACCTCATCTATTTCGATGATGCGTGGCTGGCCCAGTCTATCGGCATCGTGGCGCTGGCATTTATCCTTTTCGACGGCGGGATAAGCACTAAATGGAAGAACGTGCGGTCTGTCATCGAAGACGGGGCCCTGCTAGCTACTCTGGGAGTACTCCTGACCGCCATAATCCTGGGCATCTTTGCAGCATACGTGCTGAAGCTGCCACTACTATACGGACTCCTCCTGGGCGCCATCGTATCTTCGACAGATGCGGCGGCTGTGTTCGCCGTTCTCAGGTCTAAGAAAGTTTCGCTGAAGGGCCGGCTGAAGCCTTTGCTCGAGCTCGAGTCGGGCAGCAACGACCCTATGGCTGTTTTCTTGACCATCAGCATCATCTACCTCATCGCAACCCCACAGTCTTCGCTAATCAACGTGATCCCGATCTTTTTCAGCCAGCTGATCATCGGCGCTTTTGTTGGATACGGAATGGCCAGGGTCAGCCTTGGGCTGATCAACCGGCTGAGGCTGGAGTACGAAGGCCTCTACCCGGCCTTCACCGTCTCCACTGTCCTGCTCACCTACGGATTAACAGCGCTGCTCGGCGGAAGCGGTATCCTGGCGGTATACCTTCTCGGGCTGATCTACGGTAACAGCAAGTTCATCCACAAGACCAGCCTCAGGTATTTCCACGACGGCCTGGCCTGGATCATGCAGATCGTCATGTTCCTCACTATGGGTTTGTTAGTTTTCCCGGCACAGCTGATCCCAATCCTGCCGGCGGGTATCATCATCTCGCTGTTCCTGATGCTCATAGCCCGGCCTGTCAGTGTCTTCCTGACCATGATCCTGTCGAAGTTCGGCTTCAAAGAGAAGCTGTTAATATCCTGGGTAGGGCTGCGGGGCTCCGTGCCAATTATCCTTGCCACGTTCCCCCTGATCGCCGGAATCGATAATGGCCACACCATTTTCAACCTGGTGTTCTTCATCGTAGTCGTATCCGTGCTCCTGCAAGGTGCGAGCATACCGTACATAGCGAGGCTGCTTAAACTCGAAGAGCCTGACGTAGCTGTCCTCGCCTGCGCCCGGGAGCAGGTTCACGTCGGAGACATGAACAGCGAATTTCTCGAGATCGATATCCTCGAAGACTCTGCGGCTGCAGGCAAAGCTGTCATGGACCTCGACCTGCCTGATGGCGTCCTTATCACTACTGTGAAAAGGGGCAATGAAGTCATCATACCCCGCGGAAACACGGTTCTGGAGGTCAACGATGTCATCACCGTGCTGGCTAATAAGCGGCAGCGGGATCAGATATGCCCAATATTCGGCCTGACCCGGCAATAGCCAGAATCTCGGACGGAACCGGTCTATTATTGATCTGTAGGAGTATTCTAGACCTGGCGTCATGGCGGAGCCGTAATAGCATTTGAAAACAGCGCACTTTTGCTTGCTACCGCCATCTTTTTATATGACTATTATCTCTTCTGCCCCAGAGTATTTATAGGTTAATGCTGCTATTACGTAAAAGCCGTTTACGGTTGGTGTGAGTGTTGTATATCATCATTGTGGGCCTTGGTGGGATTGGTCAGAACCTTGCCCGAATTGCAGTGACAGAAAAACATAATGTAGTGGTCATCGATGTAGATCATGAGCGCTGCAAGGATATCGCGGCTAAGTTTGACTTGATCAGTATCCCGGGAGATGCTACTTCTGCCTCTATTCTTGAAGAGGCGGGTATCGGCGAGGCTGATAGTGTTATCTGTACGACCGGTAGCGATGCGGTGAACCTGATGGTGATGATGCAGGCGAAGGAGCGCGGCGTCAAGCATCTGACTACTATCGTCAATGAGCCCGAGCACATCGATATTTTCAAGCGAATAGGTATTACTATTCAGAAGAATCCGGATGCCGTCGTGGCAGAAGATATCTATAACACGATGCTCCGTCCGACGATCAACGATTTCGTGAGCCTGGCCGGCGGTAAGGCAGAGATTCTCGAGATCATCATCAAAGAAAAATCTCACGCTGCCGGAAAAGCCATCAAAGACCTCGGCTTGCCGCCAAACGTTCTTGTCATCGCCATCGAGCGGGGAGATGATGTCATTATCCCCGAGGGTGGCACTATGATCACTGAGGGCGATTCGGTGTATGTGTTCGTGAGGAGAAACCTTGTCGATCGTATCTTCCATTTATTCTCAGTGGGAACGCTCGGGAAATAAGCTGGAGTCACATAAGCACCTCCGTATCATCCTGAGCAACCTGACGGGGCTCTTCGCCATCACGGCGGCCGTGATGGCCCTTATGATTGTCGTCTGCCTGGTCCTCAACGAGGCCTATGCGGCGCCGGGGTTCATCGTTACACTCGTACTTAGCGGAGGCCTCGCGCTTGTCTTGAAGATCCTCTTCCCGCACGCCGAGGAGCTGGAGCTCCGGCACGCCATGCTGGTGGCAGCCATTGCTTACCTTGCGGTGCCCGCAGTCAGTGTTTTCCCCTTCCTGATGGTTGAGCAGATGCCGCTGGTCGACGCAGTTTTCGAATCGGTTTCCGGCTGGACCTGCACCGGCATGACCATGATATCTTACCCGGAAAACTCTTCTCACACGATCCAGCTTTACCGGAGCATTATGGAGTGGATCGGCGGCATCGGCGTCATTCTGCTCATGGTGACCATCCTCATCCGCCCTGGTACAAGCACCTATCTGATGTACAGGTCCGAGACTAGAAAAGACCGTATCATGCCGAGCATCCAGTCAACCTTAAAGATGATCTGGTTCCTGTACCTAATCCTCACCGTCGCCGGCGTTATCCTGCTGCTGTTTGCGGGGATGCCTATCTGGGACTCGATCAACCACAGCATGACCGCTATCGGCACGGGTGGCTTCTCCATCTATTCGGACGGCATCGCCCACTACAACAGTTTCCCGATCGAGATCGTGACGATGGTTTTGATGATCATCGGCGCTCTGCCTTTCATCTTCATCTTTAAAATCATAAAAGACCCGAAAAGTGTCTTAAACTTCGATTCGGAAGTAAAGGCATACTTCTTTATCCTCTTTATTGGGGCAGTGCTTGTGACGGCGGAAAATTTCCTGCATTTCGGCAATTTGATGGGCACCTTCAGGCACAGTGTATATCTCTTCGTATCCTGCCTGACGACCGGCGGCCTGCAAACGTCAAACCTGACCGGCTGGTCTTACACGTCCCTCCTGATCATGTCTATCGCAGCCATCATCGGCGGCTGTGCCGGTTCCACAACCGGCGGCCTCAAAGTGGCCCGGGCTATGTTCCTGTATACGCAGTTCAGGCTGTGGCTGAAGCGGACCCTGCTGCCGAGAAACGCGATCGTCACGATCAAGATCGGCAACAAGCGGCTCGAGGATGACGTGATCACCAAGGAGCTGTCCGAGTCGGCACTAATCTTGTTCCTTTACCTGATCGCCATTCTGATCAGCGTGATGATCCTGTCTCACTTAGTTGACCCGGCGAAATACGATCTCTGCCAGATCATCTTCTCAGTCTGCTCTGCCCAGGGTAACGTCGGCATTCAGAACGACCTGATCAACCCGGCGATGAGCAGCATCGGTAAAGTTCTGCTGATGATTAACATGTGGCTTGGCCGGCTCGAGATTATCCCTGTCCTGCTGCTCCTGAGGGCTCTGTTAAAAGGCTTTAAAGTATAATTTTTCTACTTACCTGACATTTTGCGGTAAAACCTTATCTGTTCAGCGTTTGATAATACTATCGATCGCCACATTTAAATATAAGGACAATCACTACCGCCCATTAGTATTTATACGTGTAGCCTGCAAGGTAAAAATGCCAGTATATGCTAATTAAACCAGTAACAATACTGGGGTTGACGGTTTAGCCAATTTCGACCTCGATTCCATATACTGTGGTGAGGAGTAACCTTGTCGCTCGCATCCGGTATAAATTCTCAGCGGGGATTAACTGAAAATCGGCTGGTGTCCCGGAGGCATATCAGCATTATCCTGAGCAACCTGACCGGACTCTTCGCAGTTACCTCTATCCTGATGGCGATGATGGTCGTCATCGCGGCCCTCCTGGGCGAGGGTTATGCAGTACCTGGATTTTCATTAGCCTTCATAGTTAGCGGAGCTTTGACAATCGTCTTAAAAATCATCTTTCCCAGGTCGGAAGAGCTGGAGCTCCGGCACGCCATGCTGGTCGCAGCTATTGCCTACCTCGCGGTGCCGGCTATCAGTGTTTTTCCTTTCCTCATGATCGAGCATATGACGCTGATCGACGCCTGCTTCGAGTCGATCTCGGGCTGGACCTGCACCGGTATGAGCATGATACCTTACCCTGAACACTCAAGCCACTCGATCCAGCTCTTCCGCAGCGTCACCGAGTGGATCGGCGGCATCGGTGTCATCCTGCTTGTAGTCACCATACTCATCAGGCCGGGCACCAGCACTTACCTCATGTACCAGTCGGAGGCAAGAAAAGACAAGATCAAGCCCAGCATCAGGTCAACGATCAACATGATCTGGTTCCTCTACTTCGCCCTGACCGCAGGCGGGGTCTTCCTGATGATGCTGGCAGGAATGCCTCTCTGGGACTCGATCAACCACAGCATGACCTCGATCGGCACGGGCGGCTTTTCCGTTTACTCGGACAGCATCGCCCACTATGATAGCTTCCCCATCGAAATCGCCACGATGATCGTGATGATCCTGGGTGGCCTTCCCTTTGTCTTTATCTATAAGTCTGTCAAGAGCCCGAAAAGCTTGCTGAACCTCGATGCGGAAGTCAAAACCTATTTCCTCATTATTATCGTCGGAGTAATTCTAGTCACAGTAGAAAATTATTATCACATGGGCGAATTTTTCACCACCTTCCGCCACAGCATTTTTCTGTTCACCTCCTGCCTGACGACCACCGGCTTACAGACAAGTAACCTGTCGGACTGGTCCTATACATCCCTGCTAATCATGTCTTTAATAGCGATCATAGGTGGCTGTGCCGGGTCAACTTCAGGCGGGCTGAAGGTGTCCAGAGCCATGTTTCTGGCAACCGAGATCAGGCTGTGGATGAAGCGGACCCTGCTCCCGAGGAACGCTATCGTCACGATCAAGATCGGCAACAAGCGGATTGAAGACGACGTGGTCACCAAAGAGCTGTCCGAAGCTGCCTTAATCTCCCTGCTGTACCTGATCGCCATCTTGATCAGCATTATGGTACTTTCTCACTTCGTGGACCCGAAGTATGGTCTAAGTCAGGTTGTCTTTGCCGTATGCTCGGCTCAGGGCAACGTCGGCATTCAGAACGACCTGATCAACCCGGCTATGGGCAGCTTAGGGAAGATACTGCTGATGACTAACATGTGGCTTGGCCGGCTTGAGATCATCCCTGTCGTACTGCTCTTGCGGTACCTGTTCAAAGGGTTCAAAGTATAGGTTCGCCTTATCCGCCGGCAACAGTGGCTTGAGAGGCCTCTTCAGGTTCGCTTTTCTCTTTTCCGAAGCCGGAGAACACCCAGCCGTAAAAGTTTGCCAGGGGCGTTTTTTCAAGCAGGAATACCAGGATCGAGTTGAGCACGATGCTGAACAATATCACCGCATATGTGATACACTGGATCAGCTCGCCGGATGCCAGGCCCATCTGCAGGGGGATCGAGGCCAGGACTGCTGCTGCCAGCCCTTTCGGGACCATCACCGCGGATATGGCGGCGTCGGCCGCCGGAGTTTTCCTGGGCAGGGAAATCCACACCGTAGGTACGCGTATGTAGAAGATGATCAGGGTAAGTATCAGTCCTACGACCATCAGTGTCACGTTCGAAAGAATGATCGACAGGCCTATGTAGACAAAGAAAAACGTCTTCAGGAGAAAGACCACTTCGGAAAAGAAAATTTTCTCCGTGTTGTTCAGGGAAACAGGCATAATCCTCAGGTGTGCTCCGGCAAAGGCGCGGCTGAACATGTCAGCGTTCCCCAGCACGATGCCGAAAGCCAGCGCTGCAATTGCTCCGCTGTACCCCAGGATTTCGGCAATACCATAGATGACGAAGACGAACGCCGGTGTGAGGAAGATAGAATTTTCCAGCGCGCGGATGCGGTTTAGCAGGAGCGACCAGCCTAAGGCTCCGATCATGCCGAGCAAGGATGCGATCAGGAAAGAGGCGACGATCTCGACGCCGATCTGCGTCGGGTTGAACATGCCGTACTTCAGCGATTCCATCAGCGCGATAGCCACGACTATACACAGCACGTCGCTCAGGGCGGACTCCAGGAACAGGATGGTTTTGCTCTCCTCTTTCATGGCGAGCTGCCGGACCATCGGTATGACGACCGCAGAGGACGTGCCTCCCAGTATGGCACCAAGGGTAAAAGCGCTTAAAACGTCCATCCCCGCCATAACCATCGAGAGCAGCCCAACGACAACCATGGTGACGACGAAGTTGGCCACCGTGAGGAACACTGAACCTCGAAGGGATCTGTAAAGTACGTCCAGCTTGAGGTCTAAGCCGCCCTGGAACAGTATTACGACCAGCGTGATCGTGGTGAACAGCGGTCCCAGCACCCCGAATTCTGCAGGTGTCGCGAGGTTGAGCAGCGGGCCTATCGCAAGCCCGATAAGCATGAGCAGCAGCACGTCCGGGATACGGGTCCTGCTAAAGATGCCTGTGAACAGGTGGGCGAGAAACACGAGTAGTCCGACAGCGAGAATCGCGGGTGTTATATCCATTCGTTTCACCATTCATAGGCGACATCGTTCTGGTAAGCGATTGGGGATAATCGAGGTATGCCGTTTTAGGGGCTTCCAGGCAGATCGTCCGTGATGGTATGGGTGTTTTATAATAATCCTATAAAAACGTGCCGATCATACCGTTAACGCCAAATCCGGGGCTGTCATGAAAATCAGCCCGGCAGGCGCCCGGGTAACTGACTACCCGGCCACGTGGGCAATGTTTAAATATGACAATAAGCAAGCATTTAACAAAATATTCGGTGGAAGAGAGGATGGAAGGAGAAATCGTAGTCCTTGAGACCTTACTTAGTCTGTGCCTATTGTTAATTGGGGCTAAAATCGGAGGGGAAATCGCCAGGCGGTTCAATGTAGCTGCCGTTGTCGGCGAACTGCTGGCCGGCGTACTGCTGGCACCGACGCTGCTGGGCGGATTTGTCCTTTTTGGCACGCACCTGATAGTAATCAACGAAGTAGTATACGTGTTTGCCGAGCTCGGGGCAGTGATGCTTCTCTTCCTGGTAGGCCTCGAAACCCGGTTCGCCGACTTCCGAAAAAGCGGGGTGCTGGCGACGATCGTAGCCATCGGCGGCGTTGTCGTACCTTTCGTCCTGGGCTACGGACTGGTCATCTACTGGGGATACCCCCAGCAGGAAGCCCTGCTTGTCGGTGCTGCGCTAACTGCAACCAGTATTGCGATCACCGTCAAAGTCCTGAAAGACATCGGCAAGATGAAGACCCGGGAAAGCAACGTCCTGATCAGCGCTGCCGTCATCGATGACGTGCTCGGCCTGATCGTCCTCGCCATTGTCCTCGGCCTGGTGAGAAGCGGCTCCCTGGATATCATGTCCATCGTATGGACTGCCGGCCTTTCCATCGGCTTCTGGCTCGGCATGACTCTCTTCGGCGTATTCGTCATCGCAAAGATCATCGACAAGTTATGCCCGAGGAAAAACTGCGAGGTATACAATGAAGAAGGCAAGCTCCGGACCCCTCACAAGCCAGGTAAGCACTGCGCCATCCGGTGCGATGGTACGCAGGAAGTTTCGGCTCTCGCCATGTGCTTCGGGTTCGCATACGTAGCCGGTATGGCTGGCCTTGCTCCGATCCTCGGCGCTTTTGCTGCCGGCATGTCGGTTGCAGAGACCAAGATCCTCGACACCATCCAGGAAGTCGCGGAGAAGATGAACTTCATCATGGCGCCGCTGTTCTTCGTAGTGACAGGCACCCTGGTCAACCTGACCGGCCTGACTAAGGATTCTCTGATCTTCGCAGCCATCCTGATTGTCCTGGCAATGGTCGGTAAAATCGTAGGCTGCGGTCTCCCGGTCTGGATCATGACCCGGAACCCAAGAGAAGCTGTCATCGTCGGCCTTGGCATGATGTCGAGAGGCGAAGTCGGTCTGATCATCGCGGGTATCGGCGCTTCGTCCGGGATTTTCTCGAACGACGTGTTCTCAGCCGTCGTGCTGATGGTCGTG
The DNA here is from genome assembly GCF_049676595.1 of Methanocella sp. MCL-LM. Taxonomy (GTDB): domain Archaea; phylum Halobacteriota; class Methanocellia; order Methanocellales; family Methanocellaceae; genus Methanocella_A. The sequence goes on along the minus strand of NZ_CP187259.1, from coordinate 2,260,033 downwards.
GTCACGACAGTAATTACTCCGATCGCGATGACCCAGGCCTATAAAATGATGAGCAAGGGTCCGTCTAAACCAGCCAATGCTACGGTTTAACGGGCTGTCAGATATATTGCAACTGTCGGGCACTGAGAGAAAAATCGGTGCCCTGTACTGATTTTTTCTTTCAGCCTTTTCTCAGGTACCCGTGGCGGGGCGAGTAGGCAACACCGGTTTCCAGCATCTTCTCGATCCACGTATCAAACTTTTTCCGGGTGATGCCCTGGGCGGATACGATCGTCCAGTACTCGTCGATCGAGACGTCTCCGCCGGCTCCGAGTTCACCGAACGTATCAGTCAGGATAGCCTGCTGCCCCTTTGTCCGGGTCTGCTTAGCCTCTTCCCTCATTTTCTCTTCGACCAGGCGCTTATCCTCGATAAACCGCTCATCCTCAATATCCGCAGCGACTTCTTTGTCAAATGCTCCGCATGATACCCCTTCGTCGAAGGTCGGATCGCCGCAGATGTGGGCGTTGATAGAACCCCTCATGGTCTGCGCCTGCTTAAAGTCGTCAGTGGCCAAAAAGACTCTGAGGCCCTTAGTCTCGTGCTTCTTGTTACAGTAGCGACATGAAACTGTCTTCGGCCCGGGCTCGATGATGAACGGGTTTCTGCAGGCAGGACATATCACTACGGCATACTTAGGCATGATTTTGAGATGGGCAGGATAGTATAAAAAGTTTGACGGATAGCAGGGCATGCAGAGCGAAAACGTAACTGATTCTCGGCCCCGGGAGGCCTCGATTTTAAGGCGCAAGGACGCAGAGACGCAAAGGCGCAAAGTTTTTCCTGTTATTACTTTGCGTCTCTGCGTTCTTGCGCCTTTGCGAATTACATACAAGGCTGCCTGGCGTCGAGCTTATCTATTCAATCAGACGCACTTGCTCAGCACAAAATCCGCAAGCGCCTTGCTCTTCTCTGTATTAGTCATCAAGGTGTCGAACTTGTCTACCTCGAAGTCGTAGCCTGACAGGTCCGTATTGTCCCGCTGGTCCATGATGAACACATCTACGACGTCCTTGTAGCACTCCGCTACACCCCGGGTGGACGGCTCGAAGCCTTTAGCCTTCATCAGCTTGGCAGCGGGGCCGCTGATGGGCTTGTCCCCTATGAACGGGCTGACGGCTACCACAAACTTGACCTGCAGTGCATCCTTGACACCCTCGAGGGCAAGAATTGGGCCGATGCTGGTGATCGGGTTGCTTGGGCCGATGATGATGTTTTCCGACATGCCCAGCACGTCCATGACTTCGTCTGTGGGCTTCAGTGCGCCCAGCAGCCTGACATCCTTTACTTCAGGCTCTCCCCTGAAGGTGATCCAGAAGTCCTGGAAGTGCATGTCTCCTTCGGGCGTGGAAACGACTGTGGTCACGTCTTCCTCGCTCATGGGCAGTACTCTGGTCTTGATCTCGAACTCGTCGCACAACTCCAGAGTTGCCTCGGTCAGGGTGCTCCCGTACCGCAGCAGCTCGGTTCTGATGATGTGTGTAGCTCTGTCCTTATCGCCGATCATCAGCTCTTCATAGTGCCCCATTGCCTTGAGGGCATTGTAGGTGTTGAAAGTATCTCCCCGAATACCCCACCACTTCTCATCATCGATCACACCGGCGATGGTGTAGATGACCGAGTCGATGTCCGGGGTGATTTTATTGCCCGAAGCGTAGATATCTTCAGCCGTGTTGACGACGACGGCCAGATCTTCGCTGTCCTTGAAGCCCCGGAGCAGCTTGGGGGTGCCAGTACCACCTGATAAAACCGTGAACATTGCTTGTTAATTGGTGGCAAGGGTAATAATACTATATCCTGCAACAGTTGTCTGATGATGCATGGTAGTCTCGAAATATGTGCTCTCTGGCTTGAAATCAATATATACTATCAGCGTCAATTTTAGCATGTGAGCCCAATACGTGACCCGATCCACGGTTATATAGAGATACTGCCTTCCATCGAGAAGCTGCTGGACACGAAGATCGTCCAGCGCCTGCGTGACGTCAAACAGCTCGGATGGACTAACCTGGCGTATCCGGGTGCCAACCACACGAGGTTCGAGCACTCGCTCGGCACGTACTACCTGGCCGGCAGGCTCGCCGCAGATCTCGACGAGCAGGAGAAGGCTGAGATCGAAGTCGCCGCCCTGCTGCATGACGTGGGGCACGGCCCGTATTCTCACGACTGCGAGAACGTACTCGAGCGGTATACCCGGCGGGATCACGCAGACGTCAAGTTCCTGCTGGACCGGCCGGAGATCGCCTCCATCCTGGAAGAGCAGGGCATGAAACCGGCTACCATCGCCTCTCACATCAAAGGCGAGACCCGGATCAGCCAGATCGTGAACGGGACGCTGGACGTGGACCGGATGGACTACATCCTCCGGGATGCATACTACACCGGGGTATCCTACGGTATCGTCGACGTCGAGCACCTGCTCCGCCACCTGGGCTTCAGGGATAATTCGCTGGTGCTGTACCAGCGCGGGCTGAAATCGGCCGAAGCTCTGCTCATGTCCCGGTTCCTCATGTATCCCTCGGTCTATAATCACCATGTAGGGCGCATCGCAGGTGCCATGTTCGTCAACGCGCTCGAAACAGCCATCGATTCGGGGTTGATCAACCCCTTCGAGCTGCAGCTCATGGACGACTACGAGCTCAATGTCAAGATGCGAAGCATGGCCGGCTACCCGGGAGAGATCATCCGCCGGCTGAACCAGCGCGAGCTGTTCAAGCGGGCCCTGTACGTAGGCTTCGAATCCGTCGACCGGAGCATCGTGCGGTACACCAACGTGCACCGGGATGCAGAGGTGGAAATCGCCAGGCTCGCGGGTATCGACAGGGGCTACGTCCTCGTCGACATCCCCCGGGTGCCGGAGTTCAAGGAGCGCAACATGAAAGTGCTCACAGAGAACGATCAGCTGAAGTACCTCGACAGTGTCTCCAACCTGGCCCGGATCATGGAGAACTCGTACACCGACGACTGGCGTATGGGCGTCTACACGCTGCCGGAATACCGGGAGAAGGTGGGCCAGATCGCGAAGGACTACTTCAACGTGGAGAAGGTACCGAAGCAGAGTAAGTTAGAGGTTGCCTGATGGCAACAAGAGCTTCGGACCGTGCCGGCGTTCGCTTGACAGCGAATTCTGAGGTATGCCGGGAAATAACAAAGGGTCGGCTTACTCTGAAACTAACCGCAAGGCGCATAGGTAATGATTTGTTAATCGTTATTACCGGTGGCGAGGCCCACATCGGTGCTGTCGGGGCAGGAAATACCTGTTCTGGCCTGGCCAGCTCTTCGGTCATCACCATGCCCGGCCACCGGGACGACCGGATTGCGAAAGATGCGGCCGAACTTCTGGCCAAAAAGTTCGACTGTAACTGCGCCGTCGTTGTCGGGGTACACTATGACGAGATAACTCCCCAGGAGATCAAAGACGTGATGATCATGAGTAATTCACTTATCTCAGAGATGGAGGTAGTGCTACGAACCGCAGAATAGTCATCGGAATCACCGGCGCGAGTGGCGTTCAGTATGCCATCCGGCTGCTGGACGTGCTCAACGGGCACGTCGAGACTCACCTGATCATCTCGGAGCAGGGTAGAGAAATCATCGAGTACGAGACGGATACGCCCGTCGACCAAGTCATTAAAAAAGCGACCTTTTACCACGACGACGGAGACTTTATGGCCCCGGTGGCCAGCGGCTCCTACCGGTGGGACTCGATGGTCATCGTGCCGTGCACCATGAAAACCCTGTCCTCCATCGCCACCGGCTTTGCCGACACGCTCATCAGCCGGGCGGCAGACGTGACCCTGAAGGAGAGCCGCAGGCTCATCATCGTGCCCCGGGAGATGCCGCTCAACCTGGTCCACCTGGAGAACATGGTCAAGGTCAAGCAGGCCGGCGCCGTCGTCATGCCCGCCTGCCCCGGCTTCTACAACCGGCCGCAGACGATCGACGACCTCGTCGATAACGTGGTAGGAAGAATCCTCGATCAGGCTGGCATCGACAACGACATCTTCCAGCGGTGGGGGGAGCCGGAGAAGAAAAAGAGCACTCTGCCGACTTCGTCGACTAAGCTAAGAAAAGGGAAACAATAGGCTGCCTGATATCGTCTGGCAGCTATCTATCCATTTATTCTTTTACTTTTCCGCAAGCAGCGCAGGCCGGATTGCGCTCTATCTTCAGCTCGTGAAACTCCATGTACTCTCCGTCGTAGACCAGCAGCCGTCCGGCGAGAGGCTCTCCTATTCCGAGGATTACCTTTACCGCTTCTGTCACCTGCAGAGTTCCGATAACGCCCGGCGTGGCTCCCAGTACCGGGAATACCTCTTTAGGCGGCGCCTTCGGGAAGATACACTCGAGACAGGGCGTTTTCCCCGGTATGAGGGTGGTGATCCTGCCCTCCAGGCCCCAGACAGAGCCGTGAATGAGCGGTATATTATGGTAAAGCGAAGCCCGGTTAAGCAGGTATCTTGTCTCGAAATTGTCCATGGCGTCCATGATCAGGTCGCAGCCCTTGGTGAGCTCTAATACGTTGTTCTCGTCGATGCGGCCGTTGAAGGGCTCGATGTTGATCGACGGGTTGATCTGGGCCAGCTTTTCGTAGCCGCTCTTTACCTTGTCCTCGCCCACGTTTTTATCCCAGTGCAAAATCTGCCTGTTCAGGTTTGAAAGATCGACCACGTCCATATCAGCAATGACCAGAGAGCCGAATCCTGCGACAGCCATATATGTGGCGATGGGGCTGCCCAGGCCGCCGCACCCGGCGATGAATACTCTGGTCTTCTTAAGCTTCTCCTGCCCCGCTTCCCCGAAGCCTCGCATGAGCATCTGGCGGTTGTAGCGGCGTAGATCGTAGTCTGTCAAGGCAAGCGGCTGCATCAGTATTAAGTCGTACTTTATTGTTAATATTCATTGCCCAGAAATTCATTAATGCGCAATCTCACTGGTAAATTTTATATATCAAAAAGTGCCTATTGGATTTGCTTCAATGCGCCAACGTGGCAGAGCGGTCATGCAAACGCCTGCAGAGCGTTTTCAATCCGGTTCGACTCCGGACGTTGGCTCTCCTTTTCTATTTTTAATTCTTTGGAGCGAAGACTTTACTATTCTATTTGCCCGCCCGATTGGCCGGGTGATTTCGTTTTAGCCCCAGGTAAAGATCCCGAACCATGTTACTACTATAAACAATATCGAAATGGGGATAAACAAAATCGCCCAGTATCTTCGGTTCCACTCGTAGATGCTCTTACCGTCCATGGGGTTGAACGGCATGAGGCTGTACACGACGGTCACCATGTTCATGGTGAACCCAAGAGCCCCCAGTTCTGCTACGGCGCCGCCAACCATCATGAGAAGCAGGAAGGCGAGGGATAGAAACAGGCTGACTGCAGGTCCGGCAAGCATTATCGAGGCTATTTCGTTCGCGTTGTGCTCTTCTTTCTCGATCAGGACCCTGCTCGGCTGGGCGAAGACCATGCTGAAGAGCCAGGAGGTCAGGAGCATGGTGATAGCTCCCAGTCCCCAGAACTGAAATTCGGCGTCGACTTTCAGCAGAAAGGCCACAATCCTGTGGCCGACATCGTGGGCGATGACTACGAAGCCGGCCACGATTATGTAGATGGCGATGTTTTCGGGAAGCATGGCCATGCGGTCGGCAATGATGTAGGCGATGGCAAAAAGTATGATACAGGATGTGGCGATGGTTAGCTCCTGCCAGGACCACCCGAACAGCAGGGCTTTTTTTACCTTGTGGGCTTTGAGGTGCCGGATCTCGGCTTCTTTTTCGCTCGCTACTTCTCCCGCCAGTGTGGTGACATACCCATAGATAAAGGAGAATACCTGGCTGTACAGTTGCGAGAGGTAAACTCCGAGGATGCTCAGGATCGTGCCCGTGGTGACAACTGCGAGGGGCAGGGTATCGTCAGGTTTAGCCTGGGCTGGCGGTTCCTCGTCAACATAGCCCGGGTAGCCGGCGACGCTACCTACAACAACAATTTGGTGCCCCTTCTGAGTAGTGGCAGACTGGATGACTACGGCCGGCATCTTTTCCCCGGGGGTAACGTTGTGAATCACGCCCCTGTCCAGCAGCTCTTTTGCATACGCGTTGTGCTTTGGGCCTCCGACGACGAGCAGGTCAAATTCGTCTATGCTTGACCCGCCTATGCTCCTGGCGTCATCTTTCAGTATATACTTGGGGTACACAGGGTTTGTATAAGTATAGTTTTCAAACCAGGCCCGCTCGTACCTGTCGACACCGGAGCCCATCAGGACAAGCGACGGATTTAGCGTGGTGACCGGGCTCAGGTTGACGGCCAGTACTTTTTCATTGTGGCTGAGCCCGAAGTCCAGGGCTACCTCTTTGATATCCAGCTTGAAGATCTGCTGCGGAATCCCGTAGTATTCTCCAGTTGCCACATCAGTAACTGCGATTAGCCCGAGGGCTAGAGCCACCAGTACCGCCAAGATGGTTCGCATACATGCATGCCTTCCATCCCCCACCACAGCTAAAGTCTAATGTATAGTAGTCTATGGTAAAATAACTTTGCTTTTTTATGGATTGTTTCAACACGTAAATTGATAATGCCGAGAAATATGGCCATATAAATTATCTATATTCTGCGGGATCGAGGGAACTGCTACCAATAAATTTATTATCTCCCGGCCTCGGTATAATAAAAAGTGCAGTGCCTGTCAGGAGTTCTACCCGGAATCCCGGGCGAGGCACGGTAAGCAGAGGCTCTGGTATGACCATAGGATTCAGAGAATTCATCGAAATGCAGCGAAAGGAAGGTAACGTGCTGGACGTGACGAAGACTGTATCACCGGTGTTCGACGCGCCGCGCATGGCGTACAACGATAAGCGCTGCATCGTCTTCCACGACTGTTTCGGCCGCAAGGCTGCCATGAATGTGATGAACTCGCGAGAGCAGTTCGCCAGGGCGCTGGGCGTCAGCCAGGACCAGATCATCAACAAGCTGAGCAGCACTGGCTACGACGGCAAGATCAGGCGGGTCGACGATTCCCCGATGTTCGAGGTCAAGTCTAAAGCGAATTTGAGCACTCTGCCCATCATGAAGCACTTCAAGAAAGATGGTGGCGCTTATATTACTGCAGGCATTGTCGTTTCTAAGTATAAAGACCAGATGAATGCCTCCATCCACCGCCTGATGGTCGTCAATGACACCACGCTGGCAGCCCGGCTGGTCCCGCCCCGCCATACCTACGTGCTCCACAAGGAAGCCGCCAAGCACAACGAGCCTTTGCAGGTCGGCATCGTCATCGGCGTCGATCCGGTGACTGTTTTCGCAGCCTCCACCAGGGTGCCCGAAGGCATGGAGTGGAACTACGCCGCAGCGCTTAAGGGAGAGCCGCTAGAGCTGGTCACGCTTGACAACGGCGTGGAAGTGCCTCACGGCGAGATCGTCCTCGAAGGGGAGATCGACCCGGCAGAGAAGGTCAAGGAAGGTCCCTTCGTGGACATCACCGGCTCGTACGATCACATTCGCCCGGAGCCCATCATCCACATGAAGAAGATGTACTCCCGGAAAGACCCGATCTACCACGGCATTCTGCCCGGCGGCGCCGAGCACAAGCTGCTTATGGGAGTGCCTTACGAGCCGCTCATCTACAAGGCAGTCGGCGGCGTCACCAAGGTGAAAAACGTCGTCCTCACCGAGGGCGGGTGCTGCTACCTGCACGCCATCGTGCAGATCGAGAAGCAGACCGAAGGCGACGGCATGAACGCTATCATGGCCGCATTTGCCGCCCACACCAGCCTCAAGCACGTGGTCATCGTGGACACCGATATCAATATCTTCGACCCGATGGACGTCGAGTACGCGATCGCCACCAGGGTCAAGGCCGACAAGGACGTCATGATTATCTCTAACGTCCGGGGCAGCTCGCTGGACCCGGTCTGCGAGGACAACGTGACCTCCAAGATGGGTATCGACGCGACCAAGCCACTGAAGGCGAGCGACAAGTTCGAGAGAGCGAAGATCTGAGGCCGGAGATCTGAAACTATTTATTTACAAGTGTAAACCAGCAATATCAAGATTTGGTCAGGTCAGGAAATGGTCGCAGATATGGAAAAGCAACTCGCCACAGACGATACAGGCTCCATGCACTATAGCCTCTGCGATGGCTGCAGGTTCTGCCACGAGGGCGCCAAAATGGTGCTCTTCATCACCGGCGTCTGCGGCAGAGACTGCTTTTACTGTCCCATCTCCTCCGAGAGAAAGAACGTTGATTCTACTTACGCCAACGAGCGGAAGGTTGAGTCCGACGAGGACGTGCTGGAAGAAGCCCGCGGGATGGATGCTCTCGGCACCGGCCTCACCGGCGGCGAGCCTCTGCTGAGGCTGGAGCGCACCCTGCACTATATCCGGCTGCTGAAAGCGGAATTCGGGCAGGAGCATCATATCCATCTCTATACCTGTACTGCGCCGTCCCGGGAAGTCCTGGCCCAGCTGAAGGACGCTGGCCTGGACGAGCTGAGAATGCACCCGCCAGTGGACCTGTGGGATCACTTTCACGGCTCAAAATATCACGATTCACTTAAGCAGGCTATAGAACTCGGCCTGAGCGCCGGCATCGAGATACCTGCGATCGCTAAAGTGCCCGAGATCGAGCGGGCGATCGCAGAAGCCGGAGCGTTCCTGAACCTGAACGAGCTCGAGTTTTCGGACACCAACAGCGCGGGCATGAAGCGGCATGGATACCGGCTCCGTGATGAGGTATCCAATGCAGTCCAGGGCTCTGAAACTCTGGCGCACGAGATAGTTTTAAATAGCAGTGCAAATATTAGGTATTGTTCCTCGCGTTTTAAGGATGCAATTCAGCTGCGGCAAAGGCTGAAGCGGACGGCGTCGAGGATGGCAAGATCGTTCGATGAGATCACCGACGATGGTACTATCGTTTACGGGGAGATCCGGGGCGACCTCGCAAAAGCCCAGACGGCTATGCAGAAACTGGGCATTCCGCAGGACATGTACGCCTGCATCGGCAAAGAACGGATTGAAATTGCCTGGTGGATCCTCGATGACATCACCGAGGAGCTGGCCGGTTTTGAGAAGTCCATTGTCGAAAGGTATCCCCTGAAAGACGGGCTGGTCGTGGAGAGAATACCTTTATGACGTTCGTGATTCATGGTGAGAATAGACAGATTTGGCATGGGATTCACGACATGAGCAAGGCAGGTACCTTTATGATTGATGACAATTTACAGTCTATTGATTTCATTATCTCATCATCCGGGAGTGGTCACTCTGAATAGTGCGGAAGACGAACTGGTGCTCGCAAGGATCAAGGATTACCTGAGCCGGGATAAGGACGGCCGTCGCCGTGCAGTTCTGGAGATGTTCCTTGAGAACGGGCCGTACGAGACGAAAGACATCGACGACAGGCTCCGGGAGAAGAACTTCGACGTCAAGAACAAGGGTACCCCTGCTATGGTAGGCCTGATGGGCTCCAAGACGGGCATCCTCAGCGTGGACGTCACCGGTGACCACAACATGTACTCTATTAAGGAAAAATATAAGCACCTCGTGAAAGAGGCGCTCCGAGAGACTGAGAACGCGTGAGTATGCCATTTAAAAGCATCATACGCAACCTGCTCTTTTCCAGGTGGTACGAGCACATACCTGTTCTTTACAAGTGGTATGAGCTGTCCATGAAGCGGGAGATCATGAAAGGCCCGATCCCCCAGCACATCGCCATCATCATGGACGGTAACCGCCGCTATGCTAAGCGTATAGGCGATGTAGTCGAAAAAGGCCATATGCTCGGCGCCGACACCACGGAAAGAGTCATCCAGTGGTGCGAACAGCTCAGAGTTCGCCAGCTGACTCTTTACTCGTTTTCTACGGAAAACTTCAAGCGGGCAGAACACGAGAAGAAGGCTATTTTCGACCTGATCAAGGCCAAGCTGAGGAAATCCCGGGAAAGCCCGGAAACGCACAAGTACAAGATTCGGATCAACTGCATCGGCGACATGGACATGCTGCCTGACGACATGCGGGAGGAGATCCGGGAAACCCACAATGCCACAGGTAAGTACGATAACTTTTTCCTCAACGTGGCCCTGGCTTACGGCGGCCGCAAAGAGATCGTCGACGGCGCTGCCAGAATCGCGGAGAAAATCAAAGCCGGCGAAATGTCCCCGGAAGAGATCACCGAGAATACCCTGGACGAATACCTCTATACAGACAACAAACAAAAATCCAGCGTAGACCTGATCATCCGCACCGGCGGAGACGAGCGCACGTCCAACTTCCTGCCCTGGCAGGCGAGCGGCAACGAATGTGCCATATACATCTCGGCCCCATACTGGCCCGAGTTCCGCAAGATCGACTTCTACCGCGCCATCCGGGCTTACCAGAACCGGGAGCGGGACCACAAGGTCAAGTACGCCCTGCGGCTGATCAAGATCAAGAAACAGGCAGGGACATTCAGCAAGACCGACATCCTCGACGGCCTCAAAGCCGGCCTGGAACTGAATGCCGAAGAAGCGGCTTCTATTCTCAAAGACCCCCATGTAGCTAAGGCCATGAAAGGCGCTATCGCATAAGGTGCGAACATACACGATCGCTGCGCTGTGCCAGATCAGAGATTCGGACAGATTGCACAGATTCCCAGTATTCACGTGCTTGTTTGGCTTGTGGTTGTTGAGCTGCCAGGTGTTCTGCCCTTGTATGGGCTTTCGTGGGTAGCACAAAGACACAAAAATTGTTTTTAGAGGGACACAAAGTGCCCGAAAGCCCAAAGTTCACGGCTAAACCTCGAATTGCACTAAGACACCGGTTAAAGCTCGAAGGCCACTAATACACGGTCTAAAAACACGAACAAGTTCCGCGAAAACCCTAAGACACCAAGTTAAAACAAACAACCATATCGCCTTACACCTGCCACGACAACTGTAGCGATGCGGCTGCACAATAATCCCGGGCCCTGGTAACGATGGCAACCGCTTGTTCAACTGTGTTTTAGTTTGGTGTCTTCGAGCATTCGCGCCACTTGTTTGTGTTTTAAGGCCGTGTACTTCGTGGCTTTTGTCGATTAATAGTGCTCTTCGGGCAGTTCGTGTTTTAGCCGTGTACCTTAGCGTATTAGGGTTTTTGTGTCCCTCTAAAAAAGTAGTTTAGTGTATTCGTGCTACCCACGATAGACAAAACAAGGCCGTAACACAGGCCACCGATTACACCTCAGGCACGGGAATACTGGATTACACAGATTTTAATCGATAAGTACTATTGAGATAACCCATATTTTACCAATTGCCATCTGTGTAATCTGTGCAATCTGTTTCAATCTGTGTTCTTGGCACAGCGCAGCGATCGTCGTGCTGCCTCGCACATCAATACAGCTATTACTTTCACCCCACATAACACGTATTTATCTCCTCAGATCGCCATTATCCAGTTGATATATGGATACCACTATCCCCACCCAGGATCCTTTTAAAACTACGAACCGCAAAGGCTTTTTTGCTCAGCCTGAGCCGTCGCTGTGTGTGGCCTGCAAGGGGACGAAGATGCTCTGCTCTAAGTCGCGCTGCCCGATCATGATCAAGCACTACGCGAAGCTGAAGAACGCTCCGCAGATTGACAGCACCTCTATATTCGGTTCAGCGCCGGGTGTTTTTGTAGGTAAGTACGGTTATCCGCTGGTATCGATCGGCCCGCTTGTTCCTCCAGTGATAGGGGATACTTCTGAGATGGACACGCCCGAGCGGTGGATAGGCAAGACTATCGATGATATAGTCGGGTTCCGCAGCTCGCTGGTCAGGGGCCTCTATAAAGTAAACGTGAGGAAGCCTGAACAGTGCGGCAAGATTGTCGAGGACATGACGTTACTGTCCATGGCCAGCAACCCTGTGGATACCGCCGCTGAATTTTTCCGTAAGCCGACGGGCAGAATTGAGCTGGACGACGAAGTTCAGCCATTTGGGCCGTCTGCACCACTGAAGAAGGCTGAGATTGGCAACTTCAAGCTCGACCAGCGGATCGAAAAGGCACACTACGATGGCGATCTACTGGCCCGGGATGCTGTGCTGGAGCTCTATAAAGACGACACCATGGTCACCCGCATCCAGCGGGCGTTTAGCATGGGAGCCTTCGGAGTAAAGAAATCCCGCAGGATAGTGCCCACCCGGCAGAGTATAACTGCGGTTGACAGCATTCTCGGAGAGACTCTGATGGGGCAGGTCAAGGATTTGCCCCTGATCAACGAGTACCGGGTATTCGAGAGCTGGCAGCTGGATAACCGGTTCATCGTGCTGATGATTCCCGAGCCCTGGAGCTACGAGCTGGTAGAAGCCTGGTACCCAGATACTATCTGGAACCCGGCGGGCCGGGAGATCATGATCATCTCCGATGCGGAGCGCTTTGAGGGTAGAACCACCTATGCCAGCATCGGTGGTTGCTACTATGCCGCAAGACTGGCTACCTGCGAGTACCTTGTCAAAGAAGGCCGGCAGGCAAAAGTGGTCATCCTGAGAGAAGCACATTCCGGCTACGTCATGCCCGTGGGAGTCTGGAACGTCCGGGAGAACGTCCGAAATGCCCTGAAGGGGCCGTGCTCTAAGTTTAACACCTTAACTGAGGCACTCACGTATATTCAGACCAGATTTGACATACCTATGAGCCGGTGGACGCTGAACAGCTACGTGCTGAAAGACTCCAGGTTCCAGCGGAGGCTGACCGATTTCTGAGGGATTGCCATGAAGTACGGAGAGATCAACTGTAAAACCGCTCTAAGCAAGTCCTCGCTGCCGGGGCTGGACTATTCCTTAAATCCGTATACTGGCTGTGAGCATGCCTGCAGCTATTGCTATGCCCCCTCGACGTTGCACTATGGTGGTACCGAGCCCTGGGGTTCTTTCGTGCAGGCGAAAATTAACATACCGGTCGTTCTGGAGAAAGAGGCCCGGAAGTTCCAGCCGGGCACCGTCGGCATCAGCACGGTCACCGATCCCTACCAGCCGCTGGAAAAGAAACTGCGGTTGACCAGAAGCTGTCTCGAAGTGTTGCTCGCTAAGAACTTTCCGGTATGCATTCAGACGAAGTCTGCTCTTGTACTGCGGGACCTTGACCTGATCTCGCAGTTCCGGAAGAAAGAAGTGGGCTTTACTATTACTACCAATGATGACCGAATCTCCCGGGTGCTGGAGCCGGGGGCTACAGTTGCCAGTGAACGGCTCAGGGCAATGAGAGAACTATCGGAAAACGGTGTCCCGACATGGGCATTTATAGGGCCGATCATCCCTGGCATTATCACTGAAGATAATATCCTCGAAACGGTCGAAGCGATCAAGGCTGCGGGAAGCTCACGCATTCTTATCGATCCGCTTCGCCTGAAGCCGGGATTAAGTGAGGCTATGCAGGCACCATTGAAGGAGCTATCCGGGTTGACAGGCCGTACGTGCGGAGTAACATGTGCGGATACCCTCTGGTATCATAAGGTTAAGGAAAAAATATTCAGGCTGTGCTCTGAAGCAGGAATCGCCTGCGAGCAGGGCCTTTAGCCTTTAGGCTCAATCGATCAGCGTATCCAGGTTGCCGTGGATACAGTAGTAGCCTCCGTCGAGCTTATGCTGGATGGCTACCGGGCACATACCACACTTGCATCCCTTTCTCTCGATGTTCTTTGCGATGTTACCTCTGGAGCAAAAAAGCAGCTTACCTCCTTCCTTGTTGAAGCTCGGGCACGAGCCGCAGTACTGCATACAAATGTCTTTATTATCCTGGCTGTTTTCGACGAACATCATTTCACCCGACCAATACTGAATTAGAATCAATCTTTTAATATATAAATACACGGCGTAATAAAATACTGTAGCCTGATTGGACCGGCAATTATCAACGAACCTTGCGGAATGTGGACGTAATCTTATTAAAAATCCGGGGAGTGGTTCTATCTGTGATCTAAAATGCAGGAACTTGAGGTCAGGCGGATGTCAATAGATGAGCTGAAAAGCCGGATGAAGCAGGAGAAGCCCTTCATCCTTGCGGATGCGCGGGGCGCAGATTCTTACGATTCGTCGCACATTCCCGGAGCTATACCGATCCCTGCAGAGGAGGTCGATCAGCTGGCGGACAACTACAGCCGGGATCTTGATGTCATCACGTACTGCGGCAGCTACCAGTGCACTGCCAGTACAGCAGCAGCCAAGGCATTTCTAAGGAAAGGCTTCAGGAACGTATGGGATTACAAAGGCGGCATTCAGGAATGGCAGGAGCAGGGTAATCCTCTGGAGAGTAATAAGTGACGTGAAGCTGGATTTCGCTTGAAGGCCAGGCTGAGGCAGTAGCGCCGGAGTAGTGCTACCATATATGACGGGTGGCTTATTCCGATAATATTCTCAATCCGCCAAAAAATGATCTTCCTTTCTCATAGTTATTTTTATATAAACCACCCTTGTACGCTGCTCTGGTGATTAACTTGTACGCACAGCAGATCAGGGAAATCAGCGTAGACGACCTGCAAAACCAGATGAGGCGCAGAGAGCGTGGGTATGTCATAGTGGATGCCAGAGAGTTAACTGAGTACTATAAAGGACATATCCCGGGGGCATGTTCGTTATACGATGGAGAGATGAACGCCATTGCCAGGAATCTGGACAAGAACGCCAATATCATCGTATACGGTCCCGGCCAGGCCCAGGAATCGCCTAAGATGGAAAGCAGGCTGGAAGGCGATGCCGCTATGAAGCTGATGCAACTGGGCTTCAAGAACGTGACCGTGCTTAAAGGCGGCCTCATGTCCTGGTCGAACAAAGGTAACCGGCTGGACCGTTCCGAACCCGAAAGCATCAAGCCGGCAAAAACGACCATCATGTCGGACACTGTCCACGGCGTGGATGACATCTCAATGGGCTGATAAATATTAGAAGCACCTCAGAGTGCTTCCGTTTTATTATTTCCTCTGCGCCTGCAAGACCGGCTCTGCTTTCTTTTTCCAGAGCTTCACCGGGTTGCCGTTCGCTTTAGCCGGCACTATGCGGGCAAGCAGCAGGAAGCCGAAGCTGCAGACAATAAACATGGCCCCCACGACCAGCCACATTGAAGGCACATTGTTATTCATGGAATCCTTCAGAACTCCGCCGAACAGTGGGCCGATCGCATAGCCGATCTGGGTGAACAGGCTGCTGAAGCCGAAGTAGCCTCCTCTTCGCTCTTCCGGTGCCAGGTTAGCCTGTAATGTGGCTGCAGCGGGAGACCAGATCATCTCCGCGACAGTCAGGATCGCCACGGCGATGAACGGCAGGAATATCAGGTTCGAAGTGGCCAGCAGCCCGAAGCCTGCGGCGAAGACCAGGCAACAGACCACCAGTGCCGTCGTCATCCTGAACTTTTTAACCTGCGCCGAGACTGCGAACTGGGTTAGCACGACTATGATCCCGCTCTCCGCGAAGATCACGCCCACCCAGAACTCGTTTAAGCCTACGTAGGAGGACGAGTACACCGAGAGCAGCGTGTACATCTGCTGGTACGGGACCAGCATGAGCGCCCAGAGTATGCAGTAGAACAGGAATACCCTGTCGCTCAGGATGTACCTGATGTCCCGCAGGTTCAACTTTTGTTTCACAGCAGTAGGCTTAGTATCTCTCAGCAGGAACACGGCGATGAGCAGGTAGATAAACGTGGTCAGGGCCGTGATATAGAAGACGCTGGAATACGGCATGAAGAGTAGCAAAAAGCCACCCAGGACGGGGCCGATGACCCAGCCGAGGTTTGCACCTATGCGAAGCAGGCCGTAAGCTTCCACTCGCTTTGAAGGCTCGACTACGTCAGCTACCATGACGTCCGGTATCGGTCGGTATAAGCTGCCTACCAGCGCGTTGATGGCCATCACTATGACCATGTATGTGAAGGAGAGTTGTGCATCGAGCGCGTAGCTGAACAACAGGTATACGCCTACCTGACAGGCCAGGCCTGCGATGAGGATTTTTTTTCGGCCGATCGAGTCGGCCAGCGAGCCGCCGACGTACGATGCGACGGCCCCTATGATAGCTGCCACGAAGAAGCCGATGCCAACCTCAGTCATGGATATGCCCATGTGCGTGTACATGTAGATGGCCAGGAAGGTGTTGACCAGCGAGGTGCCCAGCACGTTTATGATGTCCGCTACGAAAAGCGTCCATATCTGCCTGTCGAAATACGTGATGGATTTTTTAATTCTGGATATCATGTTCATTCTTGCACCTCTTTAAACGGCTGTTTCCGCTACCTCTATCATTGCCACCTTCTTTTCCGACGGCTGGTTGGCTGCCCTGGGTACTACTTTGCCGAGCAGGAAAAAGCCTCCCATGATGACGAGGAACATGCCGGCGATTACCAGCCACATCGCGGGGACGTTTTCACCCATACCATCTTTCAGGAGCCCGCCGAAGAGGGGGCCTATGGCAAATCCGAGAGAACCTGCCAGGTTGCCGAACCCGAAATACCTTCCCCTGCGGTTTTCCGGGGACATGTTGGCCTGCAGGGCGGCGCTGGAAGGCGCCCAGAGCATTTCGGCAAGCGTGATGATCACCATGCTCAGGTAGATCATAGCTACGCTTGAGATGCCGGCGATCATGCCGAACCCGATGGCAAAGATAACCGAGCACAGTGCCAGCATCGAGGTCATCCTGTACTTTTTGATGGCCGCGGATATCGGGAACTGGAACAGCGCTACCATCAGGCCGCTGACCGCGAAGATACCTCCGATCGCTACCGTGTTGAAGCCTAAGTATGCAGACGAGTATACTGACAGCAATGTGTACATCTGGGAGTAGGGGATGAGGAGCAGGCAGTTCAACAGCGCAAACATCAGGAAGGGCTTATCCATTGCCACATCGATGATGTCTGTCAGCCGGAGCGCTTCCGAAGCTTCCGCAGGTTTCGTGTCTTTCAGCATCAGCAGTGCTATCAGCAGGTATCCTGCAGTACCTATGGCTGCGATGATAAACATGCTGGAATAGGACATGTAAACCAGTGCCAGGACACCTCCCATTACCGGGCCGACCACCACTCCGATGTTAAAGGCCACCCTGATCAGGCCGTATACTTCCACTCGCTTTTCAGGCTCGGTAATATCCGCTATCATTACGTCAGGCACAGGCCTGTAGAGCCCGTCTATGAAGAACGCCACGGACAAAACGGCCACTATTATCCAGTACGAGACGTTGAAGCTCAGGGCAGCTCCGATCAGGATATATGCTACAACCTGCAGAATCAGGCCTGCGATCAGCAGGGGTTTACGACCTACCCTGTCTGCGAGCGAGCCGCCGATGTAGGAGGCAACTGCTCCCATAACCGTGGAGATGAAGAACGCCAGGCCAATCATTGTCATCGATACGCCCATCTGCTCGTACATGTAGATCGACAGGAAGGGCATGACCATGTTGGATCCTATGGTCGCTACAATGGTGCCGGCAAAGAGTATCCATACCTGGCTGTTATATGAAGGTAATTTGAACTTGCTTATTTTATTGATCATTGATATCATGCGTTTGGTGCTATTTAGCGTTAGTCTGCATACTATCTGGAACCATATGAATGCAAAGTAATACTATGGTGAAAGTAATACCATCTGCCCTCAAATGGCTCCGGGGTAGCACCAAAAAGGATTCTTCATTTATATATAGTTACCGAAATGCTTGTGCTGCAAACCCATGACATGTGATAACGGTTGACAGTGGCTGCATGATTATTAATGTACAACTATGGCTTGTATTGGGCTCAAACGAACAGTGGTATCCGATTGTAATTAAAAAGATGTCCGGGGGCCCCGGCTGGACCTCCCGTGGACGGACTTCTCAAGTCTGCCGGACTTTTTTAGTCCGCAGATTACTCCTGCTGTCTGCCCCTGTTGATCAGGTCCCTGACCTTCTGTCCACCCTTGTGGCCGATCTGGACATAGAAGTCGTGGCCGTGCGTCTTCTTCGTGGTTTCTCCACCTTTCCGTCCGGCCTCTCTGACAGTCATTTCTCCACGTTCTTCTCTTCTAGCCATAGGTATCACCATCACACGTTTTAATATGTATGTTAATGAATGTATCCTGCGAAAATGTGTCATAGCTGTCCTAAAAATAAAGAAGAATATAAAAACCCTGTCGATGCTATGATAATTAGAATAAATTCCTAAAACGCTCGTTGCTTTAATAATATACCTTAAATTGTTGATTGTACTGATAATATGATTTAGTTCATCAACTGAACCGGGTTTCTCATTAGTTTTACAGGTCCCGCACCGGGGGCGGGACCAAAAATCCACAGGGTTGTTGTCTTAGCCGGTTACAAGATCTTTTACTTAAGCTGCGAGGCCTGTCATGATCGGTAACAGGATCAGCAGGTAAAAGCCCGCGTGAAGCACCATCGGGCTGATCAGGCTCTTGCTTCTCAAGGTCGCCCTGCCCCAGTAGTATCCGGTCATCGCCCCGATGATGAACATGGCCGGCATGAAGCTCAGCTCTCCGGTCAGCGTGTAGAACATGACCGCCTCAAAAACCCCGAAGACTAACGCCTGGTATATGTTGCCGCGCGATTCGCCCAGTATGGGGATAATCTTCGACAGCATCAGCCCCCGGAACCACAGCTCTTCTGCAACGCTGGCCAGAGCTGCGAATACCAGCACAGCTAAGGCAATTGGGGCGAGCTTATCCATGCCCAGCGCAGCGCCTCCGAACAGGTAGTAAGTGGATCCAGCGCCCAGTATGGCGCAGAGCCCAAAGGCAACGGCCGCGAAGGGGATGACTTTCGCATCGCCGGCGGTCAGGTAAAGGTCTTTGGCCTTCAGCTTTTCCAGGGCTGCGATGGCTGCGATGATAATGATCGACGCGATGCCGTTGACTAGGCCCACAGTTGCGATCCAGATCGCAGGGCTCATCGTCGTGACATCGACTATTTTTAAGTATGCCAGCAGCTCCCATAGCAGGGTAAGCAGCGAGAGGCCGACGAACACATACAGCAGCGAGCTGAATTGTTGTTTCAGCCTGTGGTTTCCGCTTCTTACCGTGAAGACGAATACCAGGAAAGCGGCCACGAGGAACGCTGATAGCATCAGGGTTAGCAGGCTTGTGTCAAGCCTGGTATCTACCAGGAATACTGAGTATAGTCCTGCGATTAAGATCGTTATGATCAGTCCTGACGAAAGTCCGGTCCGGGCGGTGTCCCGGTTGATTTTGCCCTTGCTGCCGGCAGGTTTTCTGGTTCCTTTTTTATCGCCGCTCATAAGTATCACTAAT
The DNA here is from genome assembly GCF_049676595.1 of Methanocella sp. MCL-LM. Taxonomy (GTDB): domain Archaea; phylum Halobacteriota; class Methanocellia; order Methanocellales; family Methanocellaceae; genus Methanocella_A. The sequence continues at coordinate 2,240,779 of NZ_CP187259.1, read as the reverse complement.
AATCAAAGTAATGACGTATATCTTTTTCATTCGTGTTTCTACGGGCTGAAAAATAATGACAGGGGATAGCCGCATCGGCCCTCCCCTATCTATCTCTCTTTGTCCTCTTATTTCCAGACTTCGTCGGTCCTGACTTTGGCCACCATGTCGATGGGCAGGACGAAGATTTTGCCGTCTCCGAACTTGCCGGTTCTGCCGGACTCCCGGATGATCGATATGATAGTTTCAACATCCTTGTCCTCCACTACCATCTCGATCTTGACTTTCGGGAGGGAGTCGACTTCAATTTTCTTGCCCCTGTATTCCAGGGTGATTCCCTTCTGTTCTCCTCTGCCCTTGACGTCGATGATGGTCATCGCGATGAAGCCCTTTTCGTCCAGGGCTTTTTTCACGCTGTCCAGCTTCTCGGGCCGGATTATGGCTTGAATCATCTTCATGCTGTCACCTTAGTTAAAGCTTCAACTTAGTTGAAGGCCCGCTCTCCGTGCTGCGAGAGGTCCAGGCCGACATATTCTTCCTCTTCCTTGACCGTCATGCCGATCGTCTTATCCAGGATGAACACCAGGATGAACGTCACGACGAACGCGTAGCCTACCGATACGCCAGCGGCGATGATCTGGTTGACGAACTGCTGGACGTTGCCGTATAGCAGGCCGCTGTAGTTTGCCTGTATGGCAGTTGTGGCAAAGATACCCGTGGCGATGGCGCCCCAGAGGCCGCCCATGCCGTGGACCGACCAGCAGTCGCAGCTCTCGTCCAGGCCTTTCTTGATCCTGAAGAGCATGGCTGCGTAGCAGATGATCGAGGCCACTATGCCGATGACGATGGCGCCGAAGATGTCGACGAAGCCGGCTGCAGGGGTGATGGCCACGAGGCCTGCGACCGCACCGCTGGCGAAGCCGAGCGCTGCTGGCCTGCCCTTGATCCAGCTCAGCACCATCCAGGTGAGGGCTGCGGCTGCCGTGGCCGTGTTGGTCACGACGAACGCGCTGGCTGCGAGCCCATTGGCTGTCAGGGCGCTGCCTGCGTTGAACCCGAACCAGCCGAACCAGAGCAGCGAGGCTCCGAGCAGGGCCAGAGGAATGTTGCTGGGCTCCATGAGATCCTTACCGAACCCTACTCTCTTTCGGATGACCAGGGCTATGGCGAGGGCCGAGAAGCCTGCGCTAATGTGGACGACCGTGCCGCCTGCAAAGTCGAGGGCACCGAGCGTCATTAGCCAGCCGCCGCCCCACACCCAGTGGGCGAGAGGATCGTATACTAGCGTGGTCCAGAGCAGCCCGAAGATGATGAAGGCGCTAAGCTTGACTCTCTCCGCAAACACCGACGTTATGATCGCCAGCGTTACGGCTGCGAAGACCAGCTGGAAGATCATGAAGGCGAGCGCCGGATAGGTCGCTGTCTCCGAGCCGGGTTCCAGGCCGACGCCCTTCAGCCCGAGGTAGTCGAGGCCGCCGATGATTCCCATCCCGTTGAGGTCGGGTGCAAAGGCCAGGCTGTAGCCGAAGAGCACCCACTGGAGGCTGACCAGTGCGAAGGCGACCAGTGACAGGGTGATCATGTTTACTATGTTCTTCCTTCTTACCAGGCCGCCGTAGAAGAAGCCTACTCCCGGGGTCATCAGCATAACCAGTGCCGTCGAGATGAGCAGCCATGCTGTATCTCCTGTATCAAGTACCATTTTAGAACCTCATAGAGTCTTGTCTGACAGTTATGGCGATACCTGTCGTATTCTCCGATACGTAGGTTGATAGTAATACTACCAGAAGCTGCTCACTGAGCCTTCTTCTGGCAACTTCATGAGCCTTCATAGCGATCACAAGTATCACCGTAGGATATGCTATTCCTATAACAAGTATTTATAGTTTTCTACATAATGTTGTTCATAAAATCACTTAACAGTTATGAATTTGTATGATCTTTCAAGTCCTATATGGAGTTTGTACACAATGCAGTTAACTTTATATAAATGAAAAAGGCAATATACTTCCAATGAAGTCGCCTATCCGGGTTACCATATCCTTTGACGAGGAATCCTTCGATAACTTTGAGAACCTGAAAACTGACCTCAAAGTTTCCCAGAGCGAGCTGATCCGAAGAGCCATCAAGTTCTATTATGAGAACAGGATAACGCTTGGTAACGGTAACCGGGAGAAGACCCAGGAATACATAGACATGCTTTCCGAAGGGGAGCACGTGATCCTGGACGTCGATCACTGGCTGCTGTTCCTCAAAATGGTGGAAAGTTCGGCCGGCCAGGCAGAGTTCTGGAACACTCACAGAGAGATCGCCCGGTCGCACGCAGAACAGCTGGGCAAAAAGGTGACGACACCGGATGCGTTGCTCAGAAGGCTGGAAACTTGCAACTTCTTCAAGATCACGACTTCAAGCAATGCCCCAAAGGAATATACCTTACTTACAGGCCCCGGTACCCAGCGGCGCTTCATCCGGGAATTCCTGGAAGAGACCTTCGCAGGCATGGGGTTCAACGCCCTCATCAAAGAGGATTACTCTAAGCTTAGAGTTATCATTAAGGATGCAGCCACTGATAAGCAGGAAGTCGAACCAGTACCTGCTAACCGTTAATATCCGTGGAATCTCTTCTTTGAATCGAGCCCTGATATAAGGAGTGATCTAACAGTACGATCGCTGCGCTGTGCCAGGGTCACAGATAGCGACAGATTGCACAGATTACACAGATACGAATCGAAGGTGAATGTCTTCTCTGCCTATCACTTTTATTCTAACGCCATCTGTGCAATCCGTGCAATCTGTCAGAATCTGTGATCTGGCACAGCGCAGCGATCGTGTTGCTGAGTCGCCGGTTATAGAAAAGTAAAAATTTAGAGCTAGCTCTCGTGAGCCAGCTCACTTCCAGACTTCGTCTGTCCTTACTCTGGCCATCATTTCGACCGGGAGCACGAAGATCTTGCCGTCCCCGAACTTGCCGGTGCGGCCTGCTTCCCGGATCGTGGCGATGACTGGCTCGACGTCTTCGTCGGCGACGACGATCTCGATCTTGGTCTTGGGGAGGGTGTCTACTTCGATCTTTTTGCCCCTGTATTCCAGGGCGATGCCCTTCTGCTCGCCTCTGCCGTCCACCTCTGTGATCGACATGGCATAGAAGCCCTTGACCTCAAGAGCTTTCATTACCAGGTCCAGCCTTTCGGGCCTTATGATTGCCTGTACCATCTTCATAGTCCTTCTCACCTCAGTGGTATGCCCGCTCTCCGTGCTGGGAGATGTCGAGCCCTACGTATTCTTCTTCTTCCTTGACCCTGAGGCCCAGCGTCGCGTCGATGCCTTTCGCGATCACGTATGTAACACCTACCGAGTAAACCATGACTACTCCGGCAGCGAGCACCTGAACCAGGAAGAAGTGCAGGTTACCTTCGATCAGGCCCGAGTAGCCATTGATTGCTGCGGCAGCAAAGATACCTGTAGCGATGACGCCCCAGAGCCCGCCCATGCCGTGGATTGACCAGGCATCGAGGCTTTCGTCGAGCCCTTTCTTCAGGCGGTAGAGCAGCGAGGCATAGCAGATCACCGAGGCGACTACACCGATCACGATCGCTTCGAAGACGCCTACGTAGCCTGCTGCAGGTGTGATTGCCGCAAGCCCGGACAGGGCGCCGCTTACGATGCCGATCGATGCGGGCCTGCCATCCTTCCAGCTGAGGACCATCCAGACGGCTGCACCGGCAGCTGCTGCCGTATTAGTTACTATGATGGCGTTGGTAGCGAGCCCGTTGGCTGCGAGCGCGCTGCCCCCGTTGAACCCGAACCAGCCGAACCAGAGCATGGCCGCTCCGAGCAGGGTAAGGGGAATATTACCCGGGACCATCAGCTCCTTGCCGAAGCCGATCCTCTGCCCGATCACCAGGGCGATCGTTAATGCTGAAAACCCGGCAGTTATGTGCACGACGGCTCCGCCTGCGAAGTCGAGGGCGCCCATCTGGGCAAGCCAGCCTCCACCCCATAGCCAGTGAGCGACCGGGCAGTAGACCAGTGCTACCCAGAGAACTCCCAGGACAATGAACGATGACAGTTTGACCCGCTCGGCGAATACCGACGTAAGGATCGCCAGCGTGACGGTGGCAAACATCATCTGGAAGAGCGCGAAGGTAATCGGTGGTATTGTCAGCGTACCGGTCGGCTCGAAACCGAGGCCCTTCAGGCCTACGAAGTCCAGGCCACCGATGATGCCGTGGATACTTGGCCCGAAGGCTATGCTGTAGCCGAAGGCTACCCACATGAGGCTGATGATGACGAAGGCCACGAAGGACATTGCGATCATCGACACGATGTTCTTCCTCCGCACCAGGCCTCCGTAGAAGAAGCCTACGCCGGGCGTCATGATCATGACCAGCGCTGTCGAAGCCAGAATCCAGGCAGTATCTCCGGAATTGATAGGTATGGTATCACCACGTTAAACGACTTTTATCCCTGCGGGAATCGAAGCTGCCCTTATCTAACCGCTGAAAGCAGTGCAGTGGCAGCTTTTCCTAAAAGCATGTGCCTGGCAGACCGGTATCATCCAAACGCCAGTTATAGGAAGGAAGCTTCTTTCCTACATATACATACTTTACCAAGGAAGTACGTTTCTTACCTTTTACTATTTATAACATACTGTTTAAGAAGCTTGCATAATATCCGCATTTCGAATCGTTTGCCGGGTGGCGGTGAAAAAAAGATATATCACTATTCTGCCGACTGTGCGCTTATTGGGCATGCCGCTGCCAGCAGGTTGGCTGCCTCAAAACTAGCTGTTGATATGCTGAAGCTGGTCAAGCGATAGGACTATTAGTTAACACATTGTAACTCTCGTGTTATGGGGATCTTGAACAACGTCTTCAACGGTGTCATCGATTTGGTAAAGCTTGCGATCATAGCGGTTGTCTGTCTTGTAGTTATCATAATCGGGGGTTACCTGCTGGCCGATCTTATCGGTCTTATACCCGAAGCTACCGGACTTTACCGCCCGCTGTCCGTGGAGACCATCCTGACGGACCTGCCGTTCATAGGGAGCAATATGATCTATTTGATCATCGGGATGGCTATCCTTGTCATCGCTTATGTGGCCTTTGATATCTACGGCAGAAAAAAGGCTGCTGCCGGCGAGGCCGGGCAGACATCTGAAAACCTTGAGGCAGAAGGTACTGCGGAAACTGGCAAAGTACCTCCTGAAGCGCCGGAAATAAAACGGTAAGCCTATTCCTCTATCCTGATTATGTTATACTTAATCAGGTAGTTACAATAGTCGTTAAAAAGCACTATGCCTTCCTGCATCAGCTCGTAGTCGGAGTCTGCAAATTTTATTTTATTCGCCGGCTGCGCTTTACCTGGTTCTGCCGGCTGTTTCCGGACGTTGAAAAGCTTGACCTTGACATCGCCGATCCACTGCTCTATGGAATTGAAGAGATCTTTAAACTCGTTTTCATCGATCTTTCTTTTACCGATCACCTGCCTGGAATTCAGCAGGAGATTATTCGTGGCCAGATACAAAGACAAAAAGCTCTTGTAGAAATTCCTGAACTCCGGCATCACCTGTAAAGGGTTATTATACAGGTAGTCATCTAGATTGACTGCATTTTTGATCGTTCCGGTATAACTTGCACCGACATATAACCTTATGTGCTCAATATCCTGTGCTATAAACGTTCCCCCATAATACTATTAACTATAATCGTATCCTGTTTAACGTATTAATTTTACCGCACAGACAAATTAACTATGGTTTAGCTAATTTTTGGTTATATTGTAAGAATATTAAACAGCTTCTTTCTAATTTGCCCGGGGGGTAGAAGTTACCTGACGGTATTTCGGTACCAGACAGATGTTTAAAAAAGGTTTGATGTACCTCCGAAGAATTCTCCTGAGGGACATCCTGGGTTATCTTTACTTTCGCGGTCTTCTGAAGCCGCCTTTCTTTCCGCCTTTCTTATCCTCTGTCAGGACAACGGGCGTCTTGTCGGGCTCTTTGATCAGCAGCTTCAGCACGGCTGAGACGATCGTGACGGAGTCGTTGTCGTTCAGCAGTATCTCGGCCAGACGGCTGTATTTTAAGGCATCTTCACCGTAGGCGACCTCTCGTATGCTGTCGATAACCTGCCGCTGCTGCTCTTCGACCGCCTCTTCGAGCGTCGGCACTTCCATCCGCTCCATCCTTTTACCGGATACCTGCTCGATGAGCTTGAACAGCTTGATCTCTCGGTATGTCACAAAGGTGATGGACATACCACTTTTCCCTGCTCTGCCTGTCCTGCCGATGCGGTGGACGTAGCTTTCCGGGTCCCGGGGTATGTCGAAGTTGAAGACGTGGGTGACGTCGCTGATGTCGAGGCCTCTTGCCGCTACGTCCGTGGCAACGAGCACCTGGGTATTGCCGTTCTTGAACTGTTTTATGATATTGGTGCGCTTCTGCTGGTCCATGTCGCCATGCAGTCCTACGGCAGAATATCCTCGCCTGACCAGGCCTTCCTGGAGCTCATCGACTCTGATCTTTGTCCTCACGAAAACGATGGACAGTTCCGGTCCCTGGGTGTCCAGAATCCTGCACAGGGCGTCGAACTTGTCGTATTCATGCACTTCCACGTAGTGCTGGGAGATCGCGGGGGCTTTTACCTTTTTCGCTTCCTGGCCTACGATATGCGGCTTGTTCATCAGCTCGACGGCGATCTTCTTGATCTGCGGCGACATGGTGGCGGAGAAGAGCAGCGTCTGGCGTTCGGCCGGCAGTTTCTCCATGACTGTATAGATGTCGTCGATAAAGCCCATATCCAGCATCTCGTCGGCCTCGTCCAGCACGAGCATTTTGACGTCGCTACCCTTGATGCTCTTCTGCTTGATCAGGTGATCCATCAGCCGTCCCGGAGTGGCCACGATGATCTGGGGCTTTTCTCTAAGGCCCTTCATCTGCCACTTGTACTCCTGCCCGCCGTAGATCGGCAGCGCCCGGATACCTTTGAACTGGCCGATCTTGTTCAGCTCTTCAGAGACCTGAATCGCGAGCTCTCTGGTCGGGGTGATGACTATTGCCTGTATACTGGGGCTGTCGTCGCAGATCTCGATCATCGGTATGCCGAAGGCTGCTGTTTTTCCGGTACCTGTGGGCGCCTGGCCGATTACGTCTTTCCCGGCTAATGCAAGGGGAATAGTATAATCCTGGATCTGGGTGGACTCTTCGAAGCCCATGCTGGCCAGAGCCTTCATAACCGGCTCGCTCAGCTTTAAACTTTCAAATGAACTCATTTCATCAATCCTTTTACATAAGTAAAGCCGGATGGCCTGCTGATGAAACTGTGGTCATCATGGTGCGGAAATCCAGCTTTCATAAGCCAAAACTCGTCTGCGAAAATCTATTGGGGCTTAAAAGATAACTTCTGAAGCCGCTATCAACTTTAACAAGAGCGATATGATCTGTACTTATCTGGCTCTATAAGTGGCCTCGAAGTATATCATACTTTCTGTCGGCTGGCGCCGACAATAAGGGCTGGACTTGCTTACCTGTTTCGCGGAATATCTACATATTCGGCCAGCCTGGCAAGTTTCTTCTGCCTGCATTCCTCGTAATACTTTTCGGCAGCCGGGGAATCTCCGGAGAATATAAGCCTGGCCTGATCGAGAGCGATCTGCAGGTCGACGATCTCCTCGACGACCTGTTCACGGACCCCGGCGGTATCTTCACCTTTGCGAACAGCGTGCCGGTATTTGCAGATGGCGTGGATCAGCTCGGCGGCTTCTTCGATAATGGCGTCTGATTGCGATTCCTGGCCATAGTACTCTATCACTTGCCTGTAGAAGGCTTTCAGGCTCTCGGGGTTGGCAGGATCTGGTTGTTCCATCGCTACAGAAGATGCGCTACTTCTACTTTAATTCCGGCCTCGAGTAGACGCTGAACTTGTAGATTCTGGTGAACAGGCACGAAGGGCATACGACAGCGCCTATATGCTCGTCCATCGTGATCTCCTGGCCAGTTTCCTTTGCGCAGTTGAAGCACTTTGCCTGCTTCGTAAATTTCCAGACGTCGTACTTCCTTCTGACGGCGGCCGCCTCAAAGTCGGGCTTGCTGTCGGCGACAGAGAACGATCGGATGATGTAGTGTCTTTCCGCTCCGCAGTTCGCACATGTCACTATGCTGTCGTTCGGCGTGATTTTGATATTCTGGGCAACATTTTTTCTGCAGTGAAAGCACGTGCTCACTTTGCTAAAGTCCCAGTCTGCGATCCGGGGTGTATTCTCCATACATAATTGGTTGTAGTGCAGGGATATTATCTTTTGGATACTATTTAATGGGCTGCAGGAAAACCTGATGCCTGCTAACGGCAATGACCTGTATTGATGTGCAGTTCTTTGTAAGCCAACCGATAGGTTAATATTCTATCTGGATGCATATTATTGCGTATAATATAATAATTGGCTGAAAGTATCGACATATGCTTTCGGCCGGGTATCCGGGCTTGCGGCAGGGAATCGATCATACGGTGGATGTTCAGGTAATATGATAATAAATGGGGGGCCTGAACAATGGTAGAAGTAAAAGCGCTTGTCGGACAGTTGCTTAGCCGTCCGGCACCAAAAGAGCCTTTTGAAAAAAGGGCTGCATCAGGATATTTCGAGAAATATGATACTACTGCAACAGTCAAATGGGGCGTGTCGTGTAATTCCTGTCCGCTCACGGATTATTCCCGGAAAGGGCAGTGTTTATCAGGTTTTACCTACGATACCGTGCAGTTTGAAAGCCTTCGGTGTAACCGCCTCATCAGCATCGATAATCGACCGGTATCAAAAGATAACCTTAATATGATTATCACGTGCAGGGGTAATCTCAGGTAATCCTTTCCCTCACGTATATTTTTTTGGTTTTTAATCCTCTCAGGTGTAACTCATCTGTTAATCGCTTAAGTGTAATTGTAACCAAATGCTTGCCCTGCGGGTCTTACTCCGTATTTATGTTTAAAAAGCTATATGGGAGATATAATTATTTAATAATATAATATTAACACTGTTTATCAATCCTATTATGGGGGCGAGGGGTTTCTCGTGGCTGGCGGTAAAACTGGACGTAGAAAAAGCAGCAAGGAACGTCAAGACAATTCTGGTAATCTCTCCGGCGGGCTGAAAACTATCGAAAAAGCCCTCACCGGCATCAAAGGATTCGACGAGATCACCTTTGGCGGGCTTCCCCGGGGCAGGCCCACTCTTGTAGCCGGTTCAGCAGGTAGCGGCAAAACGATGTTTGCCATGGAATTTATCGTCCACGGCGCCATGGACTTCGGCGAGCCGGGCGTCTTCGTGACCTTCGAGGAGAATGTCGACGACCTGAAGAAGAACTTTGCCTCGCTCGGGTACGATCTTGATAAGCTGTGCGCAGAGAAAAAAATGTCTATTGATCACGTCTTTCTAGATCGCAGCCTCATCCACGAAACCGGGGAGTACGATCTGGACGCTTTATTTATCCGGCTCGGCTATGCCATCGATAGCATCGGGGCAAAGCGGGTGGCTCTGGATACGATCGAAGTGCTCTTTGCAGGGCTGAGTAACCATGCTTTGCTGCGCTCCGAACTGGTCCGCCTGTTCCGGTGGCTTAAGGACCGGGGTATCACTGCTATTGTTACGGGCGAGAAAGGAGAGCGACAGTTGACAAGATACGGCCTGGAAGAGTACATCGCAGACTGCGTGATCTTCCTGGACAGCCGGGTCACCGAGCAGATAGTCACGAGGCGTCTGCGGATTATCAAGTACCGGGGCAGTACTCACGGTATGGATGAATACCCGTTCCTGATCGCAAGAGACGGGATTATTATTTTCCCGATTACCTCTATCAGGACCGATTATAAGCTATCTCGGGAGGTAGTCTCTTCCGGGATACCTCAGCTTGATGCGATGCTTGGTCATAAAGGGTTCTACCGCGGGAGCGCCATCTTATATACCGGTACATCGGGCACTGGTAAAACCAATTTTGCAGGGACCTACGTCGATGCTGCCTGCAGGAGGGGGGAGCGTTGCCTGTTTATCGCCATGGAGGAGACTGAGGACCAGATTATCCGGGACCTGGGGTCGATCGGAATAGACCTCGGGCAATGGGTGAAGACCGGGCTGTTAAAATTCTATATCTCCAGGCCATGGTTGTACGGCATCGAGATGCACCTCGTCCTAATACAGGATATACTTGACCGGTTCAAGCCCATGAATGTAATCATGGACCCTTTGTCAGATTTTACTGCCATCGGGGGCGGCAAAGAGGTCAAGTCGCTGCTAACGAGGCTGCAGGATATGATGAAATCCCGGCAGATCACGTGTGTCTATACTGATCTAATCACCGGTGACATCAACCCCCGGACTTCCGAGGTCTATATATCCTCGATGATCGATACGTGGATACTACTCCGAAACATCGAGTACAACGGCGAACGGAGTCGTGGTTTAGCTATCGTCAAATCCCGTGGCATGTCTCATTCTAACCAGGTACGGGAATTCCGGTTCACCAATAAAGGCATCGATCTCATCAACCCGTACATCGGCCCGTCAGGAGTATTCATGGGCAGTGCCAAGATCGGCCAGGAGGCCAGAGACCTTGCCCAGGTCACTAACATGCGGCGGGAGATCGAGAATATGAAGGCGATCCTCGAGGAGAAGCGCCGAGAATATAATGCCCGGCAGGAATCCATGAACGCGCAGCTAACCGTGGAGGAGAGCGGGCTGAAGAAAAAAATCGAACAGCTGGAGCAGGATCTTGAAATTATGCTTAAGGACCGTGAGGTCATGTCCCGCGAGCGAAAATGGGACGTGACTAAAGGGGGTAGATCTGATGACCGGTAAAAATATCCAGGACGAGGCGGCAATAGAGTGGGATCTGAGAATCTACGTAGCAGGAGAAACCCCCAAATCCCGGGATGCGATAGCAAATTTACGCAAAGTATGCGAAGAATACCTGAAAGGAAGATATACCATCGAAGTCATCGATCTGCTGAAACATCCCCAGCTTGCGGCTGAAGAGCAGATCTTTGCAGTGCCTACAGTTGTAAGAAAATTGCCGGAGCCGCTCAAGAAGCTGATCGGTGATATGTCAGCTACTGAAAAAGTGCTGGTGGGATTAGACATTAAACCAAAGAAATAACAAATGTATTATATAATTATCACATGTCTTCAAGTGAATCCATGATATCAGTCCTAATCGTCGATGATAATCCGGATTTCATTAGGGATACTGCAGGCTATCTGTCCAGTGGCAATACTATCACAGTTCGTTCCGCAGGTACTGCAGAAGAAGCAGTAAGCGTGGTAAAACAGAGAACGACCGATATCCTGGTTGGTAATTATGAAGTGCCCGAGATAGACTGGATTGCTCTTCTGGACCGGATCAAGGGTGAAGAACTTGGTATACCGGTCGTACTATACACCCGCCGGGCAAGAGAGCAAAACACGATCAAAGCTATGAAAGCCGGCGCCGAATTTGTCTTGCCGCTCAGCGGTGATCTTAAAACCCAGTTTCTCGAACTCCGGACCCTGATCGAGGAGATCGTCCGGCGGAAGCAGGTCGAGACGATGCAAAAACGAGCGGCCGAGGATATTCGCGCAATTGTCACCAAGAACGCAGATGCTATGGTTGTCCTGGATCAGAGTGGCATTATCCAGTTCATAAATCCCGCTGCAGAATCGCTTTTTAACCTGGCGGAGAAAGATATGATCGGCAAAACGTTCGGCTTTCCCATCCTCCTTACCGAGCCTGTGGAAGTGTATATTCTGCGGGAGTTCCGCAAGTTTGTAGCTGCTGAAATGCGGGTAGTAGAGGTCCAGTGGAAGGGCCAACCTTCCTTTCTGGTTTCGATAAGGGACGTTACCTGGCACTTCCAGTACGAAGAAGAACTGAGCACCGCGAAGGAGAGGCTGGAAGCCGAGGCCAAAAACCGCAGTAAGGATCTGCTCAAAGCTTATGAGTCTCTCCGGGCCGAAGTCTCCGAGAGGAAGAAAGCTGAGTATGCCCTGAGGGAAAGCGAGCGAAAGTACCGCCAGATCGTCGAGCTTGCGCAAGAGGGCATCTGGACGGTGAACAAAACCGGCGTTATCAAGTTTGTCAACCCCCGGTGTGCCGAGATGCTGGGCTACACTCCGGAAGAAATGTTAGGCAGGCTGATGTACGACTTCGTGGAGAGCGACTATATCCCCGTCCAGCGAACCATGATGGAACGGAGAAAACAAGGGATCAAAGAGTCGTACGATTGTGCCTTGCTTAAGAAGGACGGAACCAGATTACTGGCGATCGCAAACGCAGCGCCCATTCTGGATGAGGATGGTAACTATGCAGGCTCTATATCCATGTACACCGATATCACGGCGAGGAAGAAATCCGAGGAGGAGCTGAAGGATGCCAAAGCACAGGTCGAGCTGTACCTCGATCTGCTTGGCCACGATATCCGGAACCTGATGCAGATCGGCATAGGCTACCTCGAACTTGCAACTGACAGCGACGATCTCGGGGAAGCTAAAGAGCTGATGGCAAAGTCTCTCGAGTCCATGCGAGATACCTCCCAGATCATAGACAACGTCCGACAACTCCAGAATACTGAGAAGATCACAGAGACCAGGCAGATAGACCTGTGTGAAATCCTCACCCGCCTGAAGTTGACCTACTCAGTTGCCGACGGCCGGGATGTCACGGTCAATCTGCAAACGATACCGTCCTGCATGGTAAAAGCAAATGATCTGGTAACCGATGTCTTTTCCAACCTGCTGAATAACTCCCTGAAACACTCCGACCCCAAAAAGCCCCTGGTCATCAACATCCGGGTGGCCCGCACCCGGGAGAAAGCAATGACTTACATCCGGTGCGAAGTCGAGGACAATGGGCCCGGCATCTCCAACTGGATGAAGGACAAGATTTACATGCGGTTTCAGCGGGGGGACACAAAAGCCCACGGCAAAGGCCTCGGGCTCCACATTGCCAGAACCCTGGTCGAAGAATACGGGGGTAAAATGTGGGTGGAAGACCGGGTACCCGGCGACTATCGCCAGGGCGCCAGGTTTGTGATCGTGCTGCCTGCAGCATCTTAGTGCATCAGTGTTTGAACTCTTCGTTTGCCGGAGCTGATCGGGAAAAAACTTCACTAATATATTAATACGTTAATTCAGAATTTTTACAGGGGATTCTAAGTTACCTCTATAAAACGCCAGACCATCATCGGGCTCGCTCTGGCAATGATTATTCCTGTCATAATCGTAGGCAGCCTTGGCATACTGTACTACCGGGATATCATCAAGCAGGACATCCAGGAGTACCATCTTTCAGAAGCAAAAGTAGTGGCAGCCCTGACCAGGAGCTACATAAACTTCGGTATATCGTACCTTACAACCATCTCTGACCGGCCGCTGGTCATCCAGGCCATAAATGAAAGGAATACTACCTTTTTAGCTGAAAACGCTGCATATATCTCCGAATTAGCAGAGTTCGACTCAGCCTATTTCACCGATGCCGAGGGCAATGTCATCTCCTATTATCCTCATACTGAATACGTCGGGCAGAACCTTCGGGGCCGTCCATTCGTAGGTAACGTGCTGAATACTTCGACGCCCTATGTCAGCGATGGTATCAAGGGCGATGTCACAGGACATCCTACCATCTATATTGGTGCCCCGGTTGTAGATAATGGCACAACTATCGGCGTGCTCGTGGGGGGCTGGTCACTCCAGAACTATTCAAATGTAGTCAAGGGAGCTACCGTCAAAGACGCCCAGTACATCTACCTCGTAAACCGGACTGGCCACGTCATGATGCATAATAATGAAAGTTATATGTCCCGGATGACTGATTTTTCATCCCTTCCCGTGGTCCGGGAAGTCCTGGCAGGTAACGAGGGCGTCATGGAAAACCGGTTCACGTATGAAAACGACCAGCGACTGGCAGCCTATTCTCCAGTGAATGATTACGGGTGGGGAGTTGTAGTTTCTCTACCTGTTCACGTAGCCTATGCGCCTGTCGAGAGATCCTCATGGGCCTTCCTCATCATCGTGTTGGCTTTGCTAATCCTGGCAGTTCCCCTCTCGCTCTACATCGGCAATTACTTGTCCCGGCCTATTGTGGCCATATCCGAAGCGACGAAAAGTATACCGGAAAAGGATCTGACCGAATACGAAAAGTCTCTGCCCGTCGATCGCCAGGACGAGATCGGAGTGCTCGCCCGGTCGTTTCTGAACATGGGGCGGACAATCGGGGCAGACCGGGAAAAGATCCTGGATGAGAAGAACCGGGCCGAACTGTACCTCGACATCATGGGCCATGACATCAACAACCTCAACCAGGTCACTATCGGGAACCTGGAACTGATAAAAGATGACGATAATCTGACCCCGGACCAGAAAGAGATCATCACCGATGCCATTAAATCTTCGACAGGCAGCGCCAGCATAATCGACAGCGTGCGCAAGATACAGGCCATTAACGAGGAAAAAATTACCTACCAGCCGGAAGATCTCGACCAGATGATCCGGCAGTGCATCGAAGGAGCGCCCCGGCCAGATGGCAAATCAGTCGCGATCAACTACGCGCCCAGAAACGGCCTCGTGATAAAAGGCACTTCGCTGATGGCGGAGGTCTTCTGCAACCTCATCAACAACTCGATCAAGCATTCCGGTGATAGCATCGTCATCGACATCGCCGTAGTCGAGGTCCAGATAGCGGGCCGGAAATTTTACCAGATCTCAGTGGCAGACAACGGCCCTGGTATCCCCGACAGCCTCAAAGAAAAGATCTTCAACAGGTTCGAGAGGGGAGATACAAAAGCCCATGGCAGGGGCCTGGGCCTCTTCATTGTCAAGAGCCTGGTCGAGAACGCCGGCGGAGACGTCACAGTCGCCGATCGGGTGCCTGGCGACTACTCGAAGGGCGCTAAGTTCATCGTATCGCTGCCCGCAGCGGAAGAACCGACATAGTTAGCCCTACTTCATCATCCTATAAAAACAAAAAGCCCAAATCGCCAGTACGGAGATTTGGGCCTTTTTATCAGTGCTCCGATGGGGATTTGAACCCCAGTCGACGGAGTGAGAGTCCGTCATGATTGGCCGGTCTACACTATCGGAGCATCACTGTTGTGCGACACATACAAGTCATTTATGGTATTTAAAATTTGCGTTCAATAGCTCCATTTGACAGGGTCCGTGAAGGATAAAAGCTACAGTAAATAATGCTTACTTCTTTAAAGCCATCCGCTTCCGGGCCTCTTCACCTTTCCTGATCAGTTCCCTGACTCTCTGCCCGCCTTTCCTGCCCGCCTCTTCTACGGTCATTTTACCCTTTTGCTCCACCTTCTGAGCCACAGAGATCCCTGTAGCGAGATTTGAGCTTATATTTAAATTCGTATTCAGGCTATCGAGCGAACCCGGTTTTGGGGTGAGCAAGAGTTTGGGGTGTCGAGAAATAGAAAAACGTTTTAGAGCTTACCGCCGGCCCTGCAGCTATTATGCAAACCGATTCGTCGTTCTTCTGAGCTTGCCGGGCAGGCGGTAACGCTCTGGCTTTAAGTTAGGGATTCATACTTACTGGTGTTTCGATAATCTTCAGCCGGCTCACATCGCCTTGATGCGGCGGGCGATGTCTCTGCCGATCTCGTAGCACTTCTGGAGCTCGGCCTCGTCAGGCTTGTAGTAGACTTCGTACCCGTCGTTGATTACCTCGATGCCAGCAGCTTTCAGCTCGTCGCTGATCTGCCTGATGGTGCCGCCGTGGCCGCCGTGGGATCCGAAGGCGCAGCCGATCTTTTTCTGCGCCAGCTTGCCGGGCTCCACGCCTTTCAGGTAGCACAGGAAGTCGGCCACAGTCGGGTACATCTGGTTCTGCAGCGTGGGCGAACCGACGAGTATGGCTTTGGAGTCGAGCACGTCGGTAACGACATTGCTGCGGTGGGTGCCCTCGTGCTTGCCGTCCTTCAGGATGTGGACTTTGACTTCCACGCCTTCGGCCATGACTCCCTCCGCGAGCATCTTTGCCATGGCATCGGTCGAGCCGTGCATGGTGTCGTAGACTATGGTGACTTTGTCCCTGGACTTGCCAAGGCTCCAGTTAGCGTAAGCGTTGACGATGTCCCCAGCGTATGATCTCCATATGATGCCGTGGCTGGGAGCGATCATCTTGATCTCGATCTTCAGGTCCGTGACCTGCTGGAACTTCTTCAGCACCCTCGGGGCCAGCGAGACTATCAGGTTAGCGAAGAACTTCTGAGCGTGCTTGAAGGACTCCTCTTTGCCCAGCTGGTCGTCGAACCTCTCGGAGCAGGCGATGTGCTGGCCGAAGGCGTCGTTGGGGAACAGAATTTTCTCTTCAGCCAGGTAGGTGAACATGCTGTCAGGCCAGTGGAGCATAGGCGCCTCAAGGAAGACCAGTGTCTTGCCGTTGCCGAGGCTCAGGGATTCGAGACTCTTGACAGTCTTGAAGTTCCAGCCGGTGGTATCGTAGTGTTTGCCGAAGCCCTTGACAGCGTTCTCAGTACAGTAGATGGGGGCGTTCGGGAGCATCTTCTGCAGTAGCGGTAGCGCTCCGGAGTGATCCTTCTCTACGTGGTTCATGATGATGTAGTCGATATTCTTCGGGTCGACGATGGACTTGATCCTCTCGATCATCTGCTTCTCGTGGCCCGGATACGTATTGTCGATCAGCGCTACCTTCTCGCCGACGATCAGGTATGCGTTGTAAGTTGTGCCAGGCAAAGTGTAGCCATGGTAATCTCGCAGGTTCCAGTCAATTGCTCCGACCCAGTAAACGCCACTTGAAATTTCAACCGCTTTCATGCTTTTAGTCTCCGGTAACATTAATGTTCGTAATACAACGAACGTTCTATCGTATGCGAACAATTGTATTTTAAGGTTTCGGCTGGTTAAAATATCCTGGCCCGTTCGGCCAATAATTGCACTATCGCCGGGTGAGCGATTTGACGAACGCTACGCTGTGCCAGCTACAGATTTTTCAGGTAATCTAAACCATGCTATCCATGTGCCCGTGAACGTACACGAACGCTGCGCTGTGCCAGATCACAGATTACGACAGATAGTACAGATTGCACAGATGCTAATCGGTAACAAAAAAGGAAAGGGCTCGATCTATCCCTTATTCTAAAAGAAATCTGTGCAATCTGCGCAATCTGTAGGAATCTGTGTTTCTGGCACAGCGCAGCGTTCGTATTGCTGTCCCACGCCATACGAGCAACCAGAAACGGAAAGCCTCGCATACGCTAACTTTTTTATCAGTTACTGGTGGTTATTCAATCTACGCGGTAGATCCTGTACCTTTCCCCGTCAGGGGCCGTCCAGTCGAAGACGGGCTCCCAGTTTTCGAACAAGGACTGGTTGACGTCGTAGGTCTGGGATCGGAGCTCCTGGGGTCCTAAATGTACGTAGCTGATGTTATTTTCCCTGAGCAGCTGGATCATCGTGTGCATGTTCTCAGCGTTGTAAATGCTTCTCACGGTCTGAACTCTGTCGTCGGTATTGACGCCGTGGGTGTACATCCATGGATAGTAGCCTAAGTAGGACAGTCGTCCCGCAAGCGCTATCACCGGGTGGGTGGGTGCGTCGCCGGTTAAAAAGACGGCGTTTCCGGGCGTATTTTCTTTGACCCAGTCCGCCACGTAGATGTCATTTTTGGAAAACTCAACATAGGGCTGGGATATGGTGAAAAAGGCTACCAGGGCGCCGGTGAGTATGGTCAGGGTAAATATTATGGCGAAAAGTGGCTTACCGATCGAGCGGATGTCGTACACGTAGAGGAGCGCAGCCGCCATGAACAGTGAGGACGGCATCAGCCAGAAGCTGAACATCTTATGGTTGTCGTAATCCCACGTCTGGAATACGATGATGTTGGCGACGATGAAGATGGCCAGGTAAGGCAGGTAAAACCTGGCTTTTTTAGTGCTTACAATTAATAGCCCTGCGATTAGCAGGAAAAGTTCCAGGCCCATGTTCATTACCCAGAAGCCCGGTATGTCTGTGAGAGATCCGGCCATCCAGCCCAGCTGTACCCGGATCATCGATGAGGCTCCCTGTCCTGCAATGTATAAGGCCTGGGGCAGGGCGAGGCCGATTGCCGGAATCATAAAGTAGTGCCACCGTTTTTCCTGGTACAGGATGAACAGGAAAACCATGGAGATCATGACGCAGGCATACGTATATGTGTGGAACAACGGCAGCAGCCCGGCCAGTACACCGACAGCCAGGAGGGTCTTTTTTGCCGCTTTGCCATCGTAGTCTCTGTCTACGTATAGCGTGTAAGAGATGAGGATGATAAGCGCTCCGGCAACAAATCCCGTCAGGGCGGCTCGCTGGGCCATGATAATGTCTGTGAAGTTGGTGAAGACGTAGTGCAGATCGAAGATACAGGTGTAGTTGAGGTTGCGGGTCAGCAGGAACGTCGTTATCGGCTGGCCTGATACGCTCCAGTCTTTGAACGCCTGGATAAATTGCAGTCCGCCGCTGAAGGCGACCAGCGAGGCGGTGATAAGTCCGCCGGCAAGTCTTCCCGTGAACCTGCAGCCCAGGGAATAGAGCAGGTAGAACAGCGATGTCATCAGGGCAATCCCGGGTAGTACTACGCTCCATTGTATGCCCATCCCCAGCCTGTCGAGCAGTGCCGAGTAGTAGTCGATCAGGAACGTGTACCGCAGCAGGTGGTCTGACATGATCGGGTACTGGGGCAGGTAATTGCTGCCCTGCGAGAACGAAGTGATGATGGAAGTGTGGAAAGCCGCATCACCGAAGAAGGGGAATGCGATGTGGTACTCCCCGTTGTAGAACGTAAGCAGGCCCTGGTACATGAGTACCGACGCCGTGACGAGGATGAGTAGCAGCGCGGGCAGGTGTTTATTCTCGGGGGCTGGCTTCTCGGTCCACGGCTTCACGAAAGCGATGGCGATGAACATCAGCAATGCAGTCAAGAGGATACTGATATCAAGGCTGCCTGTCAGCAGGTATATGACCAGTGCTACCCAGGTGGCAAGAATGATGCCGATCACAGGCGAAGCGGCAGCCGCCTCCATCCAGGACAGGTGACCCCTGAAGCGGATTGCTATTGCATACCCGGCGATAATCGTCAGCGTGAAGAACGCGAGCGCAACCAGTCCGAATAAGAACACGGCTGCTAGTAAAAGGGCATCGCTCTTAAACCTTTTGAGGCTGCCCCCACCGGCGGGTTTTGATTTCAACTGGCAGTAAACTATATGAATGAATGACAGGAATTTAGATCGTACTATGAGCAAAGGGGATAGTGTCGTTAAGTCCATCTTTGTCCTGATCATGTTTGCAGCGATGGCGTACGCTTCTTATAGCTGGCATGGCTTCGATAAGGATTATATTCTGATTCCTCAGGATACGCTTCCCCGCTATATTGTCCCCGTCGAGCAGGGCACGTACATTTTCTTCCCGGAGGTCCCCTGGTATTCCCAGTGCTGGATGGGGGTACAGGTGCTGCGAGGCGAGCTCGAGGCCACCGAGTGGATCAAGCAGAATACTGCGGACACTGACAAGTTCGTCAACGACATTCCCGGGGCGGAACTGGTCATGGGTATGACAACTAGAGTTTCTACAGTAGGGGGCGACTGGGCCAACGCTCCGCATGCGGTACAGGACATGTACGATAATTCGGAAATCTACAGTACGTCCGACCCGAAAAGAGCCCATGATCTGGCGGTCGGCATGAACGCTACTTATCTGGTCTCTCCGAAGAGGAACGTCTGGGCAGGCGCCTACGACGGTCCCGGATACGGGGAGAAATTCAACGATACCAGGTACTTCCAGCCTGTTTACTATAATAATGACGTCACTATCTACCGGGTGTTACCGTGAGCATCAGCATCGAAGATTTCATCAAGCGCTACTGGTATTACGGGGCACTATTGCTGATAGTCCTCATCGCCTTACTATACCGGGCTTCAATCCTCGGCAACTTCCTGATTCCCACCTGGGGTAACACGATGTACCACGTGGGCATCGAGCGGGAAATGATCGAGACCCAGCACTACCCGACGACTGAGCTGTCGTACGGCGGGGGATTCCCCAACTTCTACGTGCCAGGCTTCCGGCTCCTCGTAGCCGCGCTGGCTATCGCCACCGGCATCGACGTGATGGTCATGTCTGCCCTTATCGTGCCGGTGCTCGGAGTGTTCGGCCTGCTGGCAGTCTACGCAGTCGCCTACCGGCTCAGCGGCGCCAACAAGTTCGTCGGCCTCTTCGCAGCGTTCTTCTTCCTGCTCTCGCCCGACATCACGCTCAATACTGTCCGGCCTTTCCCCCAGCTCATGGGGCTGTTCATCCTCCCGCTGGCACTATACTTCCTGCTCCGGGAAGACTGGCCGATGGCCATCCTCATGTCTGTCACCATGGCTCTGACCCACCAGCAGTCGATGTTTACGCTGGTCGGCATCATGGGCCTGTATATGGTATTCCAGTTCGTGTACGCGGCCGTCAAGACGAAGGACTTTAAAAAGCCGGCAATGGTGACGATCTCCATGCTATCGTTGGTCCTCACCTACGCGGTGTGGCAGATGCTGACGATGGGCAGCCTGAACATCCTTAACATAGCTCAAATTACCTATCATGAAGCCTGGCCCGTAACGGCGTCCACGATCATCCAGACAGGGCTGTTCGTGCTCCTGTTCTTTATCCCGGGCCTGGTCTGCATCTTCCTCGAGAACGATTCCAAAAAGGCTGCCGGTGCTCGGAAAGAGCCCGCTAAAGCGGATAAGAAAGCCCGGAAGAGCTATCATCTGAACATCTCAGTCGATGCGAAGCTCCTGATACTTTCCTGGATCGCTGCGACTGTAATCCTGTTTAAAAACGAAATGTGGGGCCTGTGGCTATCGGCGCTAACCCACATCAGCGCGTTTAACCTCTCCACAATGCAAAGCCGGTTCTATACCTACTTCACCGAGGTAGCCCTCATCATCGCCGCGTTCGGCATCTACTGGCTGCTCTCGCTGATCGATTTCGACGTCATGCTGGAGAAACAGGAATGAGAAGAGAGTTCTGGCTCGGGCTTTCTGTCGCAGGCGTGCTGATGATGCTGCCGCTCAGCTGGCTCACATTGGTGCTGCTGCTAGTTCTGCCGGGGCTGGCTATCCTGCTTCTGCTTAAAGATAAAGTGACTCTGTCCGAGCTGATAGGTGTCTCCGGTACGCTCTCCATTCTGTTTTTACCTCTCGCCATCCTGTTCATCTCGCCGGTATCCGTGCGGTACGCAGGCGTTCTGCTCGGGGTGATGGTCATTCTTGCGGGTCTCTACGGTTTCTGGAAGCGGAAAACCGTCACCGTCGATACCTCTGACTGGCAAGTGCAGGTCGTCGCCACACTCATCTTCCTCATCGTGCTCATCATCACGATGAAGACCTTTGTGATCACTGCCGAGGGTCTTGAACTGGCGACCACGCATGCCGCCGACCTGAACTGGCACCTGTCGATCGCCCAGCGCTATGTCGAAGATCCGCAGCTGCCTCCGCAGGACCCGTACCTGCCGGGTTACGAGATCGTCTACAACTGGTTCATGCAGGTCGTGTTCGGAGAGCTGACCCTGTTGACAGGGGTGGGATTGTTCGAAGTCTTCAAAGTGCTGATCACTTTCGTCTCCGCCCTCATCTTCCTCGACGCTTATCTGCTGGCCCGGGCCATCTTCAACGAAGACCTGAAAGCCTCGCTGCTGGCCGGAATTATCTACGTGGCCAGCTCCGGGCTATCCTGGCTGTACCTCGCCTACCTGACCTTGTCCGGCCTTCCGATCGACATCTTCCGGGTCATCATCTACGAATGGGCCGGGTTCATCAGGCTGAAATACGACTCGCCATCCCTGTACATGCTATTACCCCAGACTCAGACCTTCGGCCTCCTGGCCATGATCTTCGGTCTGTACTTGTATATCCAGACGGTGAGTAAAAAATCGCTGGCATGGGCAATCGTCACCGGAGTTGCACTGGCTTCGCTGGTCATGTACCACGTGATTACCGCGTTCCCAGTGTTTCTGGCGCTTGGCCTGTTTTTCCTCTACGTAATGTACCGGGAGCATAAACAGATCATCGAGAAGAGAGATCTACACACAGTCGCCGTAGCGGCAATTCCTCTGGTCCTGGCAGCGGTTGCGACCATTTACGAGATTCTGCTGATGTCCTCCAACGCGGGCTCGCAGATTGCCCTGGGTCACCACCCCGACATCTATCTGACGCTCCTGGTCACTCTCGGGCCTCTCATCCCCTTCGCCCTGTGGGGCATGTATCAGGCAAGGGATAACCTTTATGCCGTGCTCCTGATGTTGTTTGCCGGGCTGAACTTTGTCTTCCTCAACATCTTCGTGATGCAGATGACTCAGAACACTTACCGGTTCATCGTTTACCTGGCCCTGCCATTATCGCTGTTCGCTGGGCTGGCACTGTCAAAGTGGCTGTTCTCTGCCTCGAAGTTGAAGATCCTGGCAGCTGCCCTGGTCATCCTCGCCCTGGTGCCTTCGACGATCACCATCATCATGTTCTACAACGACTCGTCGTACGTGCATGCGCCGACCGGAGACGTGAAAGCGTTCCAGTGGATAAAGGCCAATACTCCGAAGGACGCGGTCTTCTACGAGGAGCCCACGCACTTTGTCAGGCTTCCTGTCATGACCGGCCGGAACGATGCCTACGCCGGAGAAATCTACACGCTACAATACCATAACGTGGACAAGCAGCGGGAAATGGAAGCCATTTTGTACATGACCGATAAGGAAGCGCTCTACAACAAGCTGGTAGCCGAGGACGTTGACTACGTGTTTGTAGGGTCCAGGGAAAGTGGGTACTCGTTCGCCGAGACGCTGAAAAACAACTCGGGCTTCACTGTGGTATACAACGAGGAAGGCGTAAAAATATATCAGGTAAACCGACCATAGGGTGATAAGATGGAAATCTCGCTGTTCAACTGGATTGCATTTATCCTCGCATTCTTGTACTTACTCATGCTTCCGGGCGCCAACATCCTCCGGACGACGGGCTGGGTAAAGAAAAAGGGGTACAACCTGCCCGAAGCTATAGTCATAGCCTTCGGTATCAGCGTGGCCATCCTGGTGATAGTTTCACTGTTACTCGCCCTGTCCTTCAGCATAGGACTAAATTTTTATACGTTAATGATCGCTGAAACACTGGTGATCATCCTCACCACCCGGGAAGTCGTGGACTTTTTCCGCAGGTTGATCAAGAAACCAGCAGCATAAGCAGGAGCGACAGTGACAACGGCAAATCTCATAGATCTTTTACGAAAGCAGGGGTACCATATCCTCGGCAGGCACAGCGCCATCAAGCCTTGCATGTGGCTGAACCGCTCGATCAAGGCGAAGGGTTCCTGCTACAAGGCACAATTCTACGGGATCAGTTCTCACCGGTGCGTCCAGATGACGCCTTGCGTTGCCTGTAATCAGCGCTGTCTCCACTGCTGGAGGCCTGTAGAAGAGCCCTACACGGTCGAAACCTGGGATAAGCCTGAACTCATCGCAGAGCAGGCGCTGGCCGAACAGCTCCGGTTCGTATCCGGTTATGGCGGCACCGAATCTGCAGACAAGGCCATCTGGAAAGAAGCTTTCAAGCCAAAACATGCAGCTATCTCACTTGTGGGCGAGCCGACTTTATACCCCTACTTAAACGAGCTGGTCGAGCTGTTCAAAAGCAAAGACATGTCCACCTTCATCGTCACCAACGGCACCAGGCCCGAAGTGCTGGAGCAGATAAGCCCCAGCCAGCTGTACATGTCGCTGGACGCTCCCGATCACGAGACTTATCTTGCAGCGTGCAATCCGGTTGGAGACCTGTGGGGCCGGGTAGAAGAATCCCTCGAAGTACTGGGGTCCCGGCCCGAACAGCGCAGGGCGCTACGCATCACGCTGGTCAAAGGCCTGAACATGAAAGACCCGGCAGGCTATGCCAGGCAGATCTCCCTTGCAAAGCCTGACTACGTGGAAGTCAAAGCCTACATGCACGTGGGTTACAGCCGGTACCGGCTCCCCCGGGAAGCGATGCCCGGCCACGCCGAAGTTATCGAGTTTGCCAGAGACGTTGCGGAAGCTTGCGGCTATAAAATAGCGATGGACGTGGAGCTCAGCAGGGTTGTACTATTGAGCAAAGACGGGATAGCCAGCCGGCTCGAGTAGTGCGCTGATATGCCGGTATCTTGTCCCAGTTATCAATAACCGGAATACCCCGGGCAGTTTTATTCTCACTTCATCCTCCACATCCAGCGTCAACACCCGTTAAAATTTTTTTATAAATGCGACGGATTTCTGTTGTTAAAGGGGATGGTTTAGAATGAGAACCCGAAGACTGATAATCGGACTATTGTTGTCCGTGCTAATGTCTGTACTGTTCGTAGCAACGGTAACTGGTATTGCGCTCGCAAACGTACCGGGCGTTGCTCTCAACGCTCCCCCTCCGCCGCCGGCACCAAACGTGCCTGTGCAGGGAGGAGAAGGGCTCGTCAAAGTAGTAGTATCGCACAGAGACACCATGGTGCCTGCAACGCACTATGTTGATCATGTCTACCTCTTCGACGGTACGAACCTGATCAAGGAATGGAAGTACACGGAAGCCAACGCAAACCCGAACGAAATCTACACTGAAGCGGCTGTGATACCGGCCACCAAGGATATGAACCTGAAGGCCATCGCTCACTGCACACTTCACGGCTACAGTTCGGCAAATGTTATGGTGACCGTGCTACCAGCGGGTACCACGCCACAGCAGATGGTCTCGATGAACGTCAGGAACGCTGGCTTGCAGATCAACGGCATAGCGGACCCATCTCAGGCAGCCGGTATGATCAACGCTCAGGATGCGGCACTGATCAGGCAGCTGCAGGCTAAAAGCATGAGTGATATCCAGCAGCACCAGATGCAGACCACGCAGTTCTTCCAGACCAGCGAAGGTAAGCAGTTCCTGAAGCAGTTCGACTTTACGGCCAAGCAGGGCATGCAGCAGGGCCAGCAGCAGCCTGGCATGCAGCAGGGTGCCCAGCAAGCTGGGATGCAGCAGAGCATGCAGCAGCCCGGTATGATGCAGCAGAGTGCGCAGCAGCCTGGCATGCAGAAGACTAGAATGCAGCAGAAGGGCATGCAGGACATGCAGCAAGGCAAGCAGCAGGGTCAGCAGGCAGGTATGCAGCAGGGTATGCAGCAGCCCGGTATGCAGCAGCCCAGTATGGCCGGACAGTCGGCCTCCGCCAAACAGATTCTGGAAAAAGCCAAATCGCCCGGTGTACCACAGACTGTCTGGACTGACTCGATGGGCAACATGATCAATGGACAGCAGGCTATGCAGCTGGGTAAAGCCGCTGCGCAGCAGCCGGGTATGCAGCAGGGTATGCAGCAGGGTATACAGCCGGGTATGCAGCAGGGTATGCAGCAGCCCGGTATGATGCAGCAGCCGGGAATGATGCAGCCTGGTGCTCAGCAGGCAGGTATGCAGCAGCCCGGTATGCAGCAGCCTGGCATGCAGAAGACCCCCGGTAACCAGACATCAATGGCCGGCGGCCAGCAGATGCGATAATGCCTGAATAGGTCATCGTATTGCGGCCCCTCGCATATACAATATAAAAATATTCAATGGCCGGCTTAAGAGCCGGCCATCCTTTTTACCTGCATGTTTCATTAGGCTGCAAGACAATAAGCTGGTATGCAGCATCACGGCATCAAGGACATCTGCGATACGATCCGTGTCAGATTTGACTCCATGGATAAGGCAAGAGAACAGTCTCTGGCACTGTCCAGGAAGATCACGAGAAACTCTGGAGACGCCATTAAAGCCATTCACAGGGAAGAGTGGGAGCAGTCGGCCAGACTGATCGACGAAACCCGGGCGCTGGTATTACAGGTCAACGAGATCCTCAGGGACTTTCCTGACATCTATTACTCAGGCTACGTCGGTAACGCGCAGACTGAGTATGCAGAAGTATCTATACTCAACGCTGTGCTGCATGGCGAAAACATCCCTTCTCCCGATCAGCTCAACGTAGACTATGCCGCCTACCTGAACGGGGTGGGGGACACAATCGGAGAGCTACGCAGGCACATCCTCGACCAGATCCGCACCGGCCGGCCTGAAGAAGGTGAACAATACCTCGACCTGATGGATGAGCTATACACAGAACTGATGTCCTTCGACTATCCCGATGCCATCACCCACGGCCTGCGGAAAAAGACCGATGTAGCCCGATCCTTAATCGAGCGCACCCGCGGCGAGATCACCAACGCCCTGCAGATCAAAGACCTCAAGCAGGCGATGGGGAGCTTCGAGCAGAAGATTAAATAATCCTCTTACGAGGAAATTTTTCACCATGGCGGCACAGTTCATTATTCTGACAACTGGATATCAAATGATTGAACCACGGCGGCACGGCTCTTTATCCTGACTACTGGAGGGCAGGTGTTCTAACCACGGCGGCACGGCGACACAGAGACAAATCGAGAAACGATAGCATGATGGTTAGTTGAACCACGGCGGCACGGCGACACAGAGACAACCTTACCCGAATAGCAAGGCCCTCTTTTTAGTTCCACGGCGGCACGGCGGGCTGACGGCACGGAGACAAATATGTTTCGATTCCTTCAGGCTATCGATCGAAAGTCAGGCTGAAACCATTGGACAGTAAGGGTATGGTTAATGCTCTGTCTTGGTGTCGCCGTGGACATAAAAAGAGTTCACTTTTACCGGTTCACCACTGTCTTGGTGTCGCCGTGCCGCTGTGGTTTTATTTACCACTGGCTTGTAGTGGATCGCCCTGTCTTTGTGTCGCCGTGCCGCCGTGGTTCAAATATTTAATTAGTGTTATTTTCCTTTGGCTTTGAGGTAGAGTATGCTGCCCCAGAAGATCCAGCCGAGGAAGGCCCAGGCGTAGAGTACGAGAGATGCGAGGATGACGACTCCTGCGATGACGTTGTCCATGGTAACCAGCGAGGAAGGGTCGAACTGGCCGGCACCTGTCGTTGGGTCTACCGGCGCACCGTATTTTACAACAGGCATATCCGGGTCAGGTGGGGGACCATATTTGCCTCCGGGGGATATGATGATGACGGCCAGGATAAAAGCGATGACACCTTCGATCATAGCGACGACTCCTGCAATTCCCGTGACTATTACTTGGCTGATCAGGCCGAACAGGAGGTATTTTTTACAGAAGTCGATGATAGACATAATATTCCCTTCTATCGCTGGCTCTATTTAACGGCTGTGCTGCCTTCTTTTATCGCTTGCAGGTGGCAGATCACAGGTTTCCCGGTTTCCATGTCCCACAGGTGTAAGCTGTTGCCCATGCAAACCGGCCACCACTCGCAGTCTTTACATTCGCCGGTCTTCTTCCACGAAGAGTCCCGGAACTGCTTATACTGGTTATCCCATATATGTTTGAACCGGTCTTTTCTGACGTTGCCCTGGATCAGCGATCTAGGGAGGTTCGGGCATGCGCTGATGCTCCCATCGTATAATATGCTGGCAATGTTGATCCCGGCGGGGCAGTAAAAGAGGTTGTCTCTAACCCGGCCCTCGTAGTCCGGCCCCAGGAAACCCTCTTCCTCAAAAGTAACTCTCAGTCCTTTTTTCTTCCGGGCTTCGATGATGAAGTCAAGCAGCCCTACAAGCTGCTCTGCGCTTAACCTGAAGCGGGGATCATCTTTAGCTCTGCCGATAGGGTTAACCGTAAGCAGCCGCCACTCGTCTACTCCCGCCGCAGAAAATACATCATAGAGCTGCCGCAATTCGCCGAAGTTATAGTCGCTGACGCAGGTGGTAGCCTGTACCACGGCAAAGTAACCGGATGCCTTGAAAAGTTTCAGCGCATTCACTGCCGTATCAAATGAGCCTTCCAGCCGCCGGATATGATCGTGCGTTTCCCGCAGCCCGTCAATGCTGACCGTCACCGTGCTCATGCCGGCTTCCCGACAATTATTAATCGTCGTGTCGTCGATCAGCGTCCCGTTCGTCACCATTCCCCACCTGAAACCGAGGCTTCGGGCATACTTCATCACCTCGAACAGGTCTTTCCGGAGCAGGGGTTCCCCGCCAGTGATCGCCAGCATAATTCTCCTGGCATCGAAGTCTTCGGCTACCGACTTGAACGTGGCCATAATCTCTTCGGTGCTCAGTTCTTCTGAAAGGCGAGGACCGCAGTCGCTACCGCAATGCCTGCACCTTAGATTACACGCGTGAGTGCACTCCCAGAACAGGTAATTCAGCCGGTGCTCCTGGCGCTCTTTCGCTACCCGGCCCTGCCACCACCGCAGCTGGCCGAGGCGGATAATCTGCTCCATCACGGGGGCTTTCATTGGTATTGAGTTTGCGGGTATGGTATATAAAAAGTTTGAGAATACCTGCCTGGCGCCGACTATTATCTTTACATTTCATGGAATACAGGATATGATAGTTCTCATGTCGATTTAATCGTCCTCCCAGACCTCTATACCTCTCTGACCTCCCAGTTTGAATTTCCTCCTTAACCTCCAGTACCTCCCTGACCTTTCCTCCAGACCTCCGGGCACTCCCTCTACTCCGGCATTTCGTATGCTATCATGCAGCACGCCGAAATTCTGATATACTCGAGTCGTTAACAAGGGGAGTCATTGGTGAGGCCTGTGAGCGAAGGAATTTTCAAGCGCTACGATAAGCAGATCTGGATCCTTACCGGAGGCTCTCTGATCAACAGCTTCGGCTTTTCGATAGCCTATCCTTTTATTTCGCTCTACCTCTTCAAGTACCGCGGCATACCGATGACCGACATAGGTATGGCTTTGCTGATCGCTGCGGTCATAGGCCTTGGAGGCCAGCTTATCGGTGGCGAGCTGTGCGACCGGATTGGCAGGAAGGCTGTCATGGGCATTGGCCTCGCGCTGAATGCTGTCGCCTTCGGCCTGCTGACTGCGGCTATCCTCTTCCAGGCAAACTACTTCGTGTTTCTGGCGTTGCTGTGCCTGCGGGAGATCGCAGGCGGCCTGTACCGGAATGTGCCTACCGTTATGGTATCTGACGTGGCTGCCCCCGGCGATCGAAACGGGGCGTTCAGCCTGCTGCGCATCGGAGGTAACCTCGGGTTTGCCCTCGGCCCCATCGTGGGGGGAGTCCTGGCTACCTACTCGTATGCGTACATGTTTGCTGTCACGATGATCACCAGCACCATCTTCCTGCTGATCACCATCTTCCTGATGAGGGATACCCGGCCGGAGAAATGCGGAGTCACCATGGCGAAGGGCCCCGCAAACATCCTGGCCGACCACCCGTTCCTGTGGTTCTGCATCGTCTCGGCAGCCATCTCGCTCGTCTACTCCCAGATGCTCAGCACCTTCGGCACCTATTCGGGCAGCTACGGCCAGATCAACGAGACCATGATCGGGCTGCTCTTCTCGCTCAACGGCTTCATGGTGGTCTTCCTGCAGTACCCGATAGCCGTCTTCCTCGAGCGGTTCAAGCTGACCACCTCCCTGATCGCCGGCTCGCTTTTGTACGCGGCCGGGTTCGGTATAGTGGGGCTGTGTACCGGCTTCTGGCCGCTGTTCCTGTGTATGTTCGTCATATCTATGGGAGAGCTTGTCTTCACTCCGCCGTCCATGAACATCGTCGCCCGCATGGCCAGCCCCGAGAACCGGGGGCGCTATATGAGCATATCCGGCGTCCTGGGCAACGTCGGCTTTGCCATCGGGCCATTTATCGGAGGCTTCCTGATGGACGTTTTCTCGGAGAGTATAGCCTTCATGTGGTTCATCTTAGGCTTGCTGGCAGTCGTATGTGTGCTCGGATTCCTTGTACTGCGGTCCACCGTGAGCGGCGAGATCGATCGATCCGAAGGGGTGGCCAGAGTCTACCCGAGGCGGCACCGGTAAAGCTTATAGATTGTATGGTCATCCCAACAACTTTTTGATTGTCAGGTACCGTTTACATGAAGCATAGTCGCTACTGAAACTTTTTGTACGAGTGCCCGTACCTTTTACACGAAGTACGCAAGGTACGCGAAGTACGCGAAGTTATACGATAAATCATTTTCCAGCATGCCGTTTTTACCGTACTTTGAGTACTTTGCGTACCTTGTGTACTTCGTGTAAACGGTACCTGAAAGTCCCAAAAATTTTAATAATTACTATATTTCTTTTACGTTGTGTAAATCGTACAGGCAATAGTATGCTATTTTCCCCAACGATGATCATGCTGGGCAAAAATTTATTTATACCATTTTCTCTTATTCAACGAGTACATGAAATATAGGCCTTTCATAATCGTTTTACTGATTATATTTATTGCATATGGATTGGTATCAGGGTTACTCTACGCCGTAAACCTCGAGCTTACCAGCGATCACGTCGTGCCCGGGCTGGTGGCCATGGAGCTGTTTAAAAACGGCAACATCCAGTACGACTATCCGGCAGAGGACCCGTATTTATTCACCGATATCTACACCTTCTATCTCATCCCGCAGATCCTGACGGGCTTCAGCCCGCTGGCCTTGAAGCTGACCGGCTTTCTGGTCTTCGTGCTGGTCCTGGCTACCTTCTCATACCTCGTTTACCGGTATGCCGGGCTGATCAGCGCCTTAATCTTCACGGCGCTGCTCGCGAACGTCAGCCAGTCTTCCTACTATTACTTCTTGAGCCCGGAGTACCACGTGGGTACACTGCTGGCAACCGGGTTGCTCATCCTGCTGTTCAATCCTGAGACCATCAAGACTGCCAGCAATAAGCTGCTAGCTCTATACCTGTTCATATTGGGCCTGGTCGTGCTCTCGGATAACTTAATCATCGCGTATTTCCTCGTCCCATACCTCATCTATTACCTCGTACGCTACAAGTTCTACAAGTCTGACGGCACCAGCAAGGCTGGCAGAAAACAGGCTGCCGAAAGGGCTTCCGAAGGTAAGAAAGTCACCGGCATCTTACTTCTGATGGGGATAATATCCGTCTTCATCTATCTCTACAAGAGGTACCAGCCCACGATATTGCCCACGGTGCTGCCCCGCTTCCTGCGGAAGCCCGGAGAGCTGCTGAGCCTGGATTCCACGATCGTCGACCGTCTGGTGCTGTATTTCCAGTCGATCACGATGCTCGTGAGCCGGGACCTCTTCAGCCTCCTGACTAACCCGCTTTCCATAACAGCCATTGCTATCGCCATCCTGTTCCTCCTGGTGCTGGGCTATGCGATCATCCGGTATGACCCAAAGGCGAATTACCTGAACATCATGTTCCTGAGCTCTTTCGGGCTCATGTTTATATCATACGTCTTTACCACTTACGCCACAGACGACATCTCGGCCAGGTTCCTCATCCTCAGCGCCGTCTCGATCTTCGCGGTCATCGCGCTGGCGTTCAGGGAAAATGAAACTGAGGACAAGCGTAACCTGATCTACCTGGGAGCGATTTTACTACTCTTACTGGCAACTGTGCCTGCCAGCCTGTCGAGCATCGCTGCATTAAGCTACAAACCGAACGAGCAGCACTACCAGGTTATAGATTTCCTCGAGGATAACAACATCACAGTTGGTTATTCTGGCTACGACGATGCTAACCTGCTGACGTATTTATCGAACGACCGGGTAAAGCTACGCTTGATCCGCGAAGCCCCGCCTGGCTACAGCCGCCCTGTTCCTAAGGGGTGGATGGAAAACATCTGGCTCAGCTCCGAACGCTGGTGGTGGACCCTGCCGAAGAGCTATGCAGTCGTGATCAACAACGACTCAGAGCTATATCCGCCTTTAAACCGCGTAGTCACGGCTTACCCGCCGGAAGAGACCCTTTACTTCGGGAACTATACGATCCTGAAATATTCAGATAAGTGATGAGTTGAAATGCCTGTATGCCAGTGAGTCCGGTTCAAATTATCTGACCAGTGAGCGTCAGGCAAAATCTTTTATTGTAAAAGGTGATTCATTACCAACGTATAGTAAAATTGTTACCTTACAGGTAATCTGGAGATTAAATTATGTCAGAGTTCCCATGCGACAAACCGGTACTGGTGACCTGCGGCCTGCCCTACGCTAACGGCTCCGCCCACATCGGCCACCTCAGGACGTATATACCCGCGGATATGTTCGTGAGGACCCTGAGAATGATGGGCCAGGAAACCGTCTTTGTCTGCGGTTCGGATGCCCACGGCACTCCCATCATCGTCAACGCCGAGGAGCAGAAGATCACTCCTCGCCAGCTGGTTGACAAGTATCACGTTCAGTTCGACTCCGTCTTCAAGAAGTGCGGAGTTATCTTCGACAGGTACGGCAATACCGATGACCCCACGAACCACGCCCGCACGAAGTCTATAGTGACGGAGCTGCAGAAGAACGGGCACATCTTCTCAAAAGAGATCAAGGTAGCCTACTGCCCGCAGTGCCAGCGCGGCCTGCCGGACCGGTACGTGGAAGGGGTTTGCCCGTACTGCAGCTCGATCGCCCGGGGCGACGAGTGCGACATCGGCTGCCAGCGGCACCTCGAGCCGGGAGAAATCCTCGACCCCAGGTGCAAGGTTTGCGGCTCTAAGGCAGAGGTCAGGACCCAGGAGCACTTCTTCTTCAAGCTTTCGGAGTTCGGAGAGTTCCTGCAGCAGTACCTGAACACGGTCCACGCCACTCCTAATGCGGTCAACTACGCCATGGAATGGGCGAAAGAGCTGAAAGACTGGTGCATCACCAGGAACCTGGACTGGGGCGTCAAGTACCCGGGCCACGACGACCTTGTCGTGTATGTCTGGGTTGATGCGCCTATCGGCTACATCGCATTCACTGAGGAGTACGCGAATGCCGCCGGCAAGAACTGGGAAGACCTGTGGAAGGGCGACAGCCGCATCATCCACTTCATCGGCGGGGACATCATCTACCACCATTGCATCTTCTGGCCCGCGATGCTCAAGGGCGCCGGCTACACGCTGCCCTGGGGAGTCGTCGCTTCGGGCATGATCAAAGTGAACGACAAAAAATTCAGTAAAAGCAGAGGCTACATCGTGTGGGTCGAGGACGACTACCTCGCTCACGGGTTCCACCCGGATCTGCTGCGCTATTACATCCTCAGCTACACCTCTCATACCAAAGACATTAACTTCTCCTGGACCGAGTTCCAGACCAAGATCAACAAAGAGCTCGTCGGCAGCTACGGCAACTTCGTGAACCGTGTCCTGACATTTATCGACTCCAAGGGCGTCGATGTCAAGGGCACGATCGATCCGAAGATCGCCGAAGCCATTAAAACGGCGATGGATACAGTCAAGACCGAGATCGCCAACTATGAGTTCAAGAAGATCTGCGACTCCATCATCACTCTCTCGGACGTCGGCAACACCTACTTCCAGGGCCACGAGCCGTGGAAGCTGATCAAGGAGAACCCTGCAGCCTGCGAGAATGTGCTGTACAACTGCGTGCAGATCGTGAAAGCCCTGGCCATCCTGTCCGAGCCCACCGTGCCCGAGAAGGCGAAGGAAATCTGGGGCATGCTCGGCTACGACCCGGCAACACTGGCCACCACCCGC
The DNA here is from genome assembly GCF_049676595.1 of Methanocella sp. MCL-LM. Lineage (GTDB taxonomy): Archaea > Halobacteriota > Methanocellia > Methanocellales > Methanocellaceae > Methanocella_A. The sequence goes on along the minus strand of NZ_CP187259.1, from coordinate 2,207,315 downwards.
ATCGATGATGCGCTGGTACCTTACGAGAACCGCCCGAGGCCGAAGCCCGCCATCCTGTTCACCAAGCTCGAAGACAAGAAGATTGCGGAGATGACAAAGATCATGGACGAACGCGTAAAGGCAGCCGAGGCAAAGCTCAACGGCAGCAAGATCCAGGAAGAGCTGGCACCCCAGCTTCCGCCTATCACTATAGACGACTTCTCGAAGATGGAGCTGAAAGTTGGTAAGGTAGTAGCCAGCGAAAAGATTAAAGGCAGCAAAAAGCTGCTCAAGAACCAGATCGACCTCGGTGAGGACAAGCCCAGACAGATCGTTTCAGGCATCGCCGAAGTCTACACCCCCGAAGAGCTGGTAGGCAAGACCGTCATCGTCATCGCCAACCTCAAGCCGACCAAGATCATGGGCGTCGAATCCAACGGCATGATCCTGGCCGCAGACTCGAACGGTGCTACACTGCTTACAGTCGAAAAGCCCTCCGAGCCGGGCACCAAAGTAAGATAAACCTTTCAGGGCGAGTTATTCGCCCTCTCTTTTTGGGCTCGTGAGCGTGGACGAACGCTGCGCTGTGCCATGATCACAGATTGTTACAGATTTAACAGATTGCACAGATGACGATTTTGGATAAAAAGAATAATGTGAGCCAATTTCTTTTGGATTATCGATCAGTATCTGTGAAATCTGTACAATCTGTCGTAATCTGTGATCTGGCACAGCGCAGCGTTCGTCTTGCTGTTTCACGTCATCTGAGCAATCAGTTATGCACAGCGCAGCGTTCGTCTTGCTGTCTCACGTTATCTGAGCAATCAGTTATGCACAGCGCAGCGTTCGTTTTGTAGTTCGATTACCCTGCATTAGGGCTTATAAACAAAAAATTCTGTTGTCCCTCATCTGTTTCTCCAGCCATAGAAAAGCTTTAACCCTATCACTCACATACAACAGAAAACATCTTGGGCTATAGGTGGTAGTATGGCGTTACCGGAGTACTTTAAGTGTGTCATCACGAACTGGGATTATATCTACGGGCTTTGCAGGAACATCTCTAAAGACGTGCGAAAATCCGAGTACCATCCCGACGTGATCGTGGCGCTGGCCCGGGGCGGCTGGTTTGCCGGCAGGGTGCTCTGCGACTTTTTGAACCTGAACGATCTGACGAGCCTGAAGATCGAGCACTACACTGGTACTGCGAACGTTTCCGAGGGGCCAAAAGTCCGGTATCTGTTCGACGGCGCGTCTGTCAAAGGCAAGAACGTGCTCATCGTCGACGACATCACCGATACCGGTAAAAGTCTGCTGACCGCCAGGGAATACATCTCCAGATACGAGCCGGCCTCTGTCAAGACTGCGACCTTGCAGCACTTGAATTGTTCCCAGTTCAAGGCCGACTATGTCGGGGAAGTCCTCGACGAGTGGGCGTGGGTCGTTTTCCCGTGGAACTTCATGGAAGACATGTGCGATCTGACCTGCCAGGTGGCGAACAAGGAAAAGCTGAAGGTATTCACTGTCACTGATATCAAGGCCTGCCTGAAGAAGTATCACCAGATCGAGCCCACCTATTTCGAGATCAGCCAGCCGGGGCGCATGCACGAGATCATGTGCGAGATGGAGTACCGGGGTAAGATCCGCTCTGCAGGCAGCGATCGCTGGCAGTTTTTATCATAAGTGAGGTGGGGCAGCGTGGTGAAAGTCGGCACCGACCTCATTAAGGTCGGCATCATCGGTGGCACGGGCATCTATAACCCTTCAGGTATTTCAGTGGAAACCCGCAGGAAGCTCGCCGCTCTGCCGGAACGGCAAACGATGACTAAATAAGCCCGGGGGTATCGCCATTTCTGCAGACATCATAGAAAAGACCGACACGACTCTCTACATCATAGAGCGGCAGGATAAAAGCGCACGCATCACCTGTACCACCGGTAAAGTCATGATCAGCATGAAGCAGGGGATCGATAAGGATATCCTCGCGTTGATTCTAATCTCGCTCTCCGAAGTGGACTCCACCGTGGTCTACGAGTTCGAGGCCCTGTGCCCTTACGACGCTATCAACAGCTACCGGCAGGATGACTACATCGTCATCTCCTATTCCAAGGCGGACGAAGCCTACAAGACCATCTTCAACGTCCCGTTCTCCCGCAGGAAAGCGCTACGGAGACTTGCGTTAAACCTGATCGAGCGCCTCAAGGTCGCCGACGTCGACATGCCCATCCTCTGGGACGGTAACCCGTCAAAGATTAACCAGTTGTACGAGGTTTTAGGCGACAGCGCCAGCTGGCGGCTGCAGGTTATAGAGGCCAACAAGGAAGCTTAATTCTACTTAATTTTCCCAATTCTCCCTGGCCGGCAATTAAAATACTATTTGTATAAAAACGGAGTGCTTCGATGCCTTCCAACCGCCTGTGCCGGAAAACCTTTATTAAGTAGTTCACCGAATAAGGCACACAACCATTTAAGCCCTTTGAGGAGCCGCACGATATGGAAGTAAAATCACCTCGCACTGAAGCTACGTTAAACGCTAACACCAACCAGGTTGTCACGGATACTATGATCTCCATCGCCGATAGCCTGATCGACGTTGCCGATTGTATCGATGCTTCCAGCCTCGACGAGTTCGCGAACCTGCTGATCTCGGCTAACCGCATCTATGTCATGGGAGCAGGCCGTTCCGGTCTGGTCGCGAAGTCGTTTGCCATGCGCCTGATGCACATAGGCTTCCAGGTGTACGTAGTAGGCGAAATCGTCACCCCTGCAGTCACCGCCGGCGACGTAGTCGTAGCCATCTCGGGCTCGGGCAACACCCGCACCATCTCCGAGTTCGGCGACATCTGCAAAAAGCTCAAGGTGAAGCTGGTCACGGTTACCACCAACAAAGACTCCACTCTGGGCAGGATGTCTGACCTCGTGGTAATTCTCGACAACAAGCAGAAGCCGAACCCTGGTAAGGAATATATGGAACGGCAGCTGCGGGGCAACCACAAATCCCTGACTCCTCTCGGCACTTTGTTCGAGCTTACGGCTGCGGTCTTCCTCGATGCCTTCATCGCCAAGATGATGGTGATCAAGGGCGTGGACGAGTCGTTCCTGAAGCAGAGGCACACTGTGCTTGAGTAAGCCTGATAGTGGCTTACTCACCAACAACTTATTTTTCAAAGCATATATATACAATCGCATAATAATATTGCCGCCATTTGGAATTTTATGGCCAATAAATCAAGCAGCAGCCTTTTTAAACCATAACGCAGATTTATGGTATATGCACTTGCCGAGAACAGGATTGTTTGCCTTATTCATGTTTATAGTAGCTGTTGCCCTGTTCTCAGCTGCGGGTTATTGCCAGGAGAGTATTCCTGTTTTTAACATGACGCTGGAGATAAAAGAGACTGGTGCTCTGCATTATAAGATTGTGCAGACCATGCCATCGAGCAGGGATGGGGTAACCAGCGCCAGGTTCGAACTCCAGAAGCAGTTCCGGCCGGAGAACGTGTCAGTATACGACTATGCTACGGGCAAGCCGTTGAAGTACGACCTGAAAGAGCTTGAAACCGCAGATGCGTATACTGTTCACTTCGATCGCCCTTACTTCACGGGGTACACCTTTGCTGTCGAATACGATAACCACAACCGCATCGTAGACGAAGGGAAAGGCGTTTACAGTATCGGCTACCGGCCCGGCGTCGATATCAATAAAGTCGAGCGGATCTCGACGGTTATCCTGCCCCTGAAAAATTTTACTTACCTGGACTATAATCATGCCCTGGACAAGCCCGTATCTGTAGAGAAAATCGACGGCAGGACGACCATTCGGTTCAGGAACGTGAGCAGCGCTCCTGCAGACTATGCGTGGGAGATCAAGTTCCGGGCCGTTGGCATCAAGGACGAGCTAAAGACGCCGAAAAGTGGTGCGCCAGTTTCAGTGCCCGGCATGACAGCTTTTATTTCTCTTATTACTCTTATCGCAGCAGCGCGGCTGGTTAGAAAGCAGCCGTAGAACAGCCTGTGGGAAGGGTTCGCATGCAGAAATGGAAGCTGGCAATAATAATCCTGGCAGTTGGCATAGCTATACCTCTGGCATGTATAAGCTTAGATCAGCTAAGCCTCTCCGGTGAAGATTCGATCGTGTTCATCGAGCATAAAAACAATACCCGGGGGCAGCTCGTATACGGGAACTATACCGGTAAAACGATCTCCGGGGAAGAATATGTCTACGATGCGGAAAACTCTGTTCTTACCTGCGTAGATAATTCCCGGATCAACAGCTCGCTTAAACTACTGGTTGGTACTACCCAGAGCCTGATGCAGGATGCAGGATATGGTATCTCCACCCGCTTGCTTGGTGTCTCAGCCTGTCCGGCAAATACCGACGGGATTAATATCGACGACGTGCTCGATGACGGGACTGTGCTTCTGAGGTATAACGGCTCTTCAATACGGCTTTCTCCCGGCCAGCGGTGGGTCAGGGTCTACTCCGAGAACGTAGAGACAGACGGCTATAGGGTGAAGCTTACCAATACTGAGATCATCCGGAACAATGGTAAAATCCGGCTGGCGTCGAATTATACTTAAAAAAGAAATTTAGGCTTCGTGCTGGTGATGCTATTTATCCCAGCACTCTGGCATAGACGGTCTCGTCCCAGTCGAAAATTTCCTGGAGTCTGTCGCACATTTCTTTTGCCAGCTGGGAGGCGTTCATATGCCGGTATTTTTGTTCGAGGTCGTCGAGGAACTCGTGGGTCCAGGTGCCGGTCATCTTGAATTCGATCTCGCACATCTTGGCGAGTATCTCCTTTTTGGTCATGTCGACGCAGCCTGTAGGATAGCAAACTTCTACCGTTTCGTCCAGGTTTTCGATGCCTTTGATCTCGTTGTCAAGCAGGTGCTCGAATTCGATTCTCATGTCGGTCTCTCCGGTTACATCCCTTCATTTAAATGCCGTTTTCGCCGGCTTCTTCGATCTCCCACCCGAGCTTTTCGGTGATCACCCAGTAAGCCATCTCTGGCGGTATCGCTCCGATCTCCGTGCAGATCAGGTCGATGTAGCTGTGCGGGGTTATGTCGAACGCCGGGTTTGCGATCTTGAGGTTGGGCCACTTTTTCTGCATCTCGGGGCTCAGCACTTCCGAAGGATCTCTTTCTTCGATCTCCACAAGTTCTCCGAGCAGTGTTCTGGGGCTGAACTTATAGGTCTCCGCCGCTACTATGAAGGGTACCCGGGCTTCGTGTGCGGCGAGCGCCAGCTGAGAGGTGCCTACTTTGTTGATGAGGTTCCCGTTGACGGTGATCGCATCCGCACCCACTACGACCGCGTCGGCTTTCTTCATGTTGTACCGGACTGCGGAGTCGAGGATCAGGGTGGTCGGTATACCGGCTTTTTGCATGATGTCAACCGTAACGTAACCCTGCATCCTGGGGCGGGTTTCGGTCGCGATGACGCTGATATCTTTCTTTGTTTTGAACGCCGTCTGGATGATCTGGGCTGCGGCAGACGAGTTACAGTGGGTCATTATCGTGTAGCCGTCTTTAATCCGCCTGGCACCGATCTCTCCGATTCTCTTTACGGCGTTTTCCGATCCGGTGACAAACGCGTCTGCGTTGGCGATGATCTGGCTGCGGGCTTCCTCGACCGTTGCTGCCTTGTAGCGCATGACGATACGCAGGGCGTTAGGTAGCGATACTGCTGTTGGGCGAGTCAGGTACAGCATTTTGTATGCCGCTTTCATCTTTCCGTTGAAGTCGTCGAGACTATCGGTCTCTATAGACTTCGCTTCGTCTTTCAGGGCAAGAGCTGCAGCTCTGGCGATCCTGCCGGCTCCCCTGATCTCCATGTTCCTGATCTTTTCTGCGGTTTCCAGTAAAATTGTCATCTTCTATTGCCCTCTCGGAATGACGACGTCGGTTTGCAGTAGTATACATGGATAAGAAATGTTATAGCCTTTTGCATATCCTGACTCAGCCTCGAAATATTGTACTTATTTATGCCTGTTAAAGAGCACTTTCAAATATATAAGAAAACATTGATAATAGCTTCAGCTATTGTTTACTTTATTAAACCAGCGGGTATCGGGGATATTGGTGAAAGAGAAAGTTCTGGTCGTTGAAGATGAAGCGATCGTTCAGCTCGACATTAAGAACCGTCTGATCAATCTCGGCTACGAGATCGCTGGCACGACTGCTTACGGAGAAGAAGCTATCAAGAAAGTAAGCTCTGACTGCCCGGATATCGTACTGATGGATATCGGCCTCAAGGGTAAGATCGATGGCATCGAGGCCGCAAGCCAGATCAAAGCGCTTCATAACATTCCTATTGTCTACATGACCGCAAACTCGGACTATACTACCCTGCAGAAGTCCAAGCTCACCGGCCCGTTCGGCTACATCCTGAAGCCGTTCGACGAGCGGGAGATGAGGACGACCATCGAAATGGCACTATACAAGCATAAGATGGACGCAGAGCTGAACGAAACGAGGCACCTGCTGGAAACTACCTTAGACAGTATCAGCGATGCTGTGATTTCCACTAACTCGCAGTTACTTATCACCTACATGAACTCCGCAGTTGAGGCCATTACTGGGTGGAAGGTGGCCGAAGCCCAGGGCAAAAACATTCACGATATCGTTCATATCATCGATACGGAAACCGGCAATAAAGTCGAGTGCCCGATCGCTAAGGTCATGGAAACTGGTGTCGCCTGCTCCTCTAAAAGTATGATGACAATGATCAGCCGGACAGGTGCCAGGTGCCAGGTAAACTGCACCTTATCCCCGATCTTCAATAGCAAGCGACAGATCGATGGCGTAGTCTTCGTCTTCAGGGATACCACGGAGGAGTACCGGGCTATGGAAGCCTTCCGGGCCAGCGAGTCAAAGCTGGCTAAAGCGCTCACTATGGCTCATATGGGTAACTGGGACTGGGATCTGGTAACTGATACCCTCTGGCTGTCCGACCAGTCGAAGAAGCTATTTGGGATTGAATCAGTAGAATCGGAATTTAAGTTAGTCCAGATAGTATCTTACATAATCCCTGAAGACCGGGAGGTTCTGGCAAGGATATTTAAAGGGGTTACCCGGGACATGCAGTCTACTAACTTCGATTTCCGGATTATTCGGCCGGATGGTGAATTACACTACCTGCATGATGAAGTTGAGTTTATCCGCGATGAGCAGGGTAATATCGTGCGTATTTTCGGCACTGCTCAGGATATAACTAACAAGGTGCTGGTTGAGCAGGCGCTCCGTGAAAGCGAAGATAAGTTTTCCCAGGCTTTCAGATACAATCCTCTGCCAATGGGAATAACAACCCTCGATGAGGGCCGGTTTGTTGACATAAACCGGCGTTTTTCCGAGGTGTTCGGGTATACCGGGGAAGAACTCATCGGAAAAACTTCTACAGAGCTAGATATTATCTCCTCTGAGGATCGGGCTATCCTGGTTGAGCAGCTCTCCAGATATGGCCGGATCATCAATGCCAAGGTCCGGTTCCGCGCGAAAGACGGAAGTTACCCCGAAGGCAAGACTTCGTTTGACGTAGTAATGATCAACGGCCGGAAGCACCTGCTGTCGATCTTCACCGATAGTTCCGTGGCCGAAAAGCATTAACTTCTATACAGGAACCTGCTTAACAGCATGGATCTTAAATTCGACCAAAAAGTACATTTCAAAATATAGCCATTTTTTTGCATTATCTGGTGTTTTCACATGACCGATCTCTTTGATCTTACTGTTGGCTACGTCCGGTTTAAAAATCCGGTGGCCGTGGCGTCTATGGCGGGCATCACCGACGGCGCTTTCTTCGACAGCTGCACGGATGCAGGGCTGTACATCCTTGGCGGCTACAGCCTTGATACGGCGACCATGGCTGCATCAGGCGAGATGGCGAAAAGGGGCAGGAAAGAGTTTATCGCGGAGAGGCCGCTCGAGCTGATCGAGGCCGACCTTAAAAAAGTCTCCGGCAAAGGGGTTGCCATCGGGATCAACGTGAGGGCTGCCAGCCTGGAGCCTCTTATCGCAGCCGCCGAACTGGCAAAAAGCTATGGTGCCATGATGGAGCTGAACGCTCACTGCAGGCAGGAAGAGATGGCCGCTATCGGCGTCGGGGAGGTCCTGCTCAAGGACCGGGTAGGGCTGTCCCGGATGGTGGCTGAGCTGAAAAAGACGGGAGTTGTGCTGTCGCTGAAGATGCGGGCCGGCATCGTCGACGAGCTGCCACTGCTGCGCCTGCTGGAAAAGGCGGGGCTCGACATCGTCCACATCGATACGATGGGCTCCAGAGGCCCGAACGTGAACCTCATCAAGAAACTCCGGGACGGCACCGGGCTCTTCATCATAGGCAACAATTCGATCACCCGCTATGAAACTGCACAGGCTGCATATTCTGCCGGCTGCGATATGATCTCGCTGGCCAGGCCGGTCATGGAAAACCCGAAGATCATCAAGAGCCTGGTCACCTACACTGAAGATCAGCAGCGCATGTCCGGCTGGTACAACGCTCCTTCGCACATCTGCAGGGGTGGCGATCTCAGAGGCCTTACCTGGTGCTGTCCACCGGTCAAGGACTGCCCCATTCACATGGCTCTCCGCAGGGCGAACCTGTCCCCGGATACTTTCGCCAGGATCAAGATGGGCTTCGGCAAGGCCACGAAGCTCGAAGGGGGCAGCATGACGTGTTTCGGAAGCATGGTGTGGTGCTGCAAGTTCAACAAGCACTGCTACCTGAGAGACGGCTCGATGGAAGAAAAAGCCCTGGATATGAAAGAATACGTCGGGCTTAAGAAAAAGCTGGCCGACGAGATCATGAAAAACATCGACAAAGACCGGGTTGTCACGTAACATGGAACGCCTGCTGACCCCTTCTTTTATCGCCCGGTGCGCGGTGCTGGCCATGGCCCTCGAGGTCTCGGGCACTCCCAAGCCCGGTAACATCGACAGGGACCACGACTACTCAGATACCAAGTACGAGGATTTCATCGCCGCAGCTATCGGCGTATACCCAGTGCTGGAACGCGCCTCCCGCAACGATGGTATCGGACAGCTGATCCTCGATGCATGCGAGGAAAGCACTTCCTGGCAGCCCGGCGGCAACACGCATTTCGGCGCCTATATCCTGCTGTTCCCGCTGATCAAGGCAGCTACGTCTGACTTCCATGATCTGCAGAATATGGCGATCAATATCGCCAGGGAGACAACAGTAGATGATGCTGTACAGTTTTACAGGGCGTTTGGTAAAGTCCAGGTGAAGATGAAAGGCTCCGAAGAGCTGGACGTCGCCGACGAGAAGTCCCTGGAAGAGATCCGGCAGCGGGGGCTGACCCTGTTCGGTATCATGGAGATGTCATCCAAAAATGACATGGTGGCCAGGGAATGGACCAACGGCTTCTCCCGGTCCTTCAAAGCGGCCGAGCTCATCGCCGAACGCCGGCTCACCGGCACCCTCAACGATGCGGTCGTCCTGACGTACCTCGATCTGCTGGCCGACGAGCCGGATACCTTCATCTCGAAGAAATATGACATGGCAAAGGCAATCTACGTCCAGGGCCTGGCGATCGACGTACAGGAGCGCAGAATGACGCTCAACGAGCTGTCTAACCGCCTCTACCGGGAAAAGATCAACCCGGGATCAACTGCCGACATCATTATCGCTGGCATCTTTATTGCTCTGTTACGGGGAATGAGGGTGTAACAATATGGCTGATGAGATCTTCCAGGAAGGCATCACAGAGACGATCGTGACGACCTTATCGGCTGAGGGAACGCCGAACGCTGCGCCGATGGGAATCGTGAAGCGCGGGGAAAGCCTCTTTATCAGGATGTACCCCGGCACCCGCACGTTCGCTAACGTCAAGGAGACCGGACACCTGGTGGCCAACATAGTCACAGATCCTTTGATTTTCGTCACCGCGGCCTTCGAAGATCTGGGAAGTAGCTTTTACGTTCCGCAGCAGGACCTGCCACCCGTAATCAAGGACGCGTATGCATGGGCTTACTTCAGGGCAGACGTTGATGGTGTGGTAAAGCTCACGGAAATCCGGAGGGAAGTCGTGAAAACTACAGTACCACGTTTCAGCCGGGGATTCGCCTCCGTCATCGATGCCACTATCATAGGTACCCGCCTGCACTTCCTTGGTGATGAAGGCAGGCAAAGGATACACGAAGACGATATCCTGGTCGGGAAGTGCGGAACGCCCCGGGATATCGAGGCGATGAAAAGGCTAAAAAATATACTCGGGCTCTCAGATTAATGTTTTTTATTGCTGGCGATGATCTGCACGACCCCGGCCAGCACTCCCAGCAGAAATCCCAGGCCCGTAAACAGCAGCCTGGTTTTTCCCGTGACGTCGATGCCGGTCAGCATCTCTATGCCCCCGGTGAGAACGCTGTTAAAATTCGGGAACAGCTCGACGATCCATCCTGCGATATAGCCGACTATGGCACCGAAAATTGCGCTAAGTATAGCTCCCAGGACCATGCAAATTCTCCAGTCAAATACTTTATAACCCGCTAAAATATAAAGATTGCCTGCTTATTTCAGCTTGCTCTTGATCTTCTTGATCTTCTCGATGTACTGGGTTGTTTCCTTCCGTTTCCGCTCTTCGAGAATCGCGAGGATGTGATCCATAGAGCCGGACAGCCGGTAGTGCATGATTTCCCTGTCGACGTCCTTTTCGGCCTTTTTAGTGCCTGCCACGATCTTATCTTCCCGCAGCTTTTTTAGAATTATGCTCACCGTCGAAGACTTGATTCCAGTGATGATCTCGATCTGCCTGCTGGTACATTCCTGGTGAAGTGCAAGACAGATGATGATCTTTGCCATAGATCTGCTGAGCCCGAAATTTTCCAGCAGCCTGACATACTCATCATCTTTCTCATCAAGTACAATAATTTCTGCTTCTCTCATTTTTTTCAACCTTGAGCTAAACTTGAAATAAACGTAAGCTTTCTTAGATCACTACTCGCATATATTTTTTTGCTTTTGAGTCAGGAGTTCTAAAACAATTAAATAATATTACATTTTTCAAGGAAACTGGCATTGAAGTGGAATATTTTTCTGTTCGACTATCTCCAATAAAAAATTTTATATCACTGTCGGCCAGCTACAATTTTAGGTGGAAATATTTGTTCTATATTTCCAGAAATATGTATAACCAGGTCAGTACTATGGTAATTTTATAATTCTGGCGGCTGAAAAAATGAGAGTACTCGTACTCTTTTTTACTGAGGAGTAGTAGATTTCTCTGCAGATGTGTCTGTACCTGTGGTTTCCTGCTTATTACCCCCATCAAGGGGTACTTCGCTGAGGCTCATGACATCGTACAGCTTATCCCAGTTTAAGGTCGTAGAAACGCAGCCCGCCCTGTCCATTATGACGCCCATTGCGGGAATCTTGCTGCGGTGCATCATGTCCAGCCCTTCCCGTACTTCGCAGAGGCAGCCTACCCCTATGATCGCTTCTGGCTGGTACTGCCTGATCATGCGGACGATAAAGCTCGAGCCAGGCACGATGAAAAACTTATAGCCAAGCGTTTGAGCTTTTTTTCTGGCTTCGGAAATATTGCAGGCTCCGCAATCCTTGCACATGATACCTTCCGGGGACAGCGCCGCAGGGCAGCGGACTGACCGCAGGCACTGGGGGACAAAAATAGCCCTTCTGTTGAAGGGTGTCTTGCGAAACGCCGGACATATCGCCCTGTTCTTCAGGTTAATGCCGATCCTGTCGATCTTGCCTTCGCCTACTCCGAATGTGCGGAAAATGGTTTTGACCGGGCTGTCGAAGAACATCAACCCTGAGATCATCAGGTTCGGAAATAGCACATTGCCCGTTTTAAACGAATACGCAAGAAGTAATGCTACAATTACCGTGATGACGACCGATACGATTATGGCCAGTATCATCACCGAGCCCAAAATGAGAGCCAGATAGTATAAGAGCTCCACTACCGTTTCCACAACACCCATATTTAACGATTAATTAAACATGGGCTATATAAAGTTTCCTGATAGAGGCCGCTCCGGTGAATCCGGCTTGTACAGATCTCTGCCTCGCGGTTTTCTGTTTCTGCAGAAAACTGCCCCGCAGGGTTCTGCTAGATATTTATACTTTAGGGTATTGTAGAAAATGAGGTAAGATGTCAAGCAAAGAATTTTTACTGGGCAACGAGGCGATCGCCCGCGGTCTCCTCGAAGCGGGGATCGATGTAGCCACGGGCTACCCGGGAACCCCCTCCTCTGAGATTCTCACCACACTGGCCCCCTCTGCCGGAGAGCGGAAATTTCACATCGAGTGGTCGGTCAACGAAAAAGTAGCTCTGGAAGTAGCGATCGGAGCATCGTGGGCTGGTGCGAGATCGGTATGCACGATGAAGCACGTCGGGCTGAACGTGGCTGCCGACCCCTTCATGACTTTATCTCACACAGGCGTCGTCGGCGGCTTAATCTTGCTTTCTGCAGACGACCCGTTCTGCCACTCGTCCCAGAACGAGCAGGATACCCGTATGTATGCCCGGTTTGCAAAAGTGCCATGCTTTGATCCGGCGTCCCCGCAGGAAGCCAAGGCGATGATCGGCTTCGCGTACGAGTTTTCCGAGAAGCACCAGATACCAGTTATCCTCAGGCCGACGACCCGGGTATCTCACGGTAAGTCCGACGTGACCCTGGGTGAGCTTCCTTCCGAGCGCAGGGAGAAAAAGTTCGTTAAGAACATGGAGCGGTTTGTCGTACTGCCCAGGCATACCAGGGCCCTGCTCAAAAAGCTCAACGCAAAGCAGGAAGTCATGGCGAAGGAGCTTGCCTCGTCTCCGTGGAACAAGCTGATCCTTAAGCCGGGTGCAAAGCTCGGTATCATCGCTTCGGGCGTCGCCAGCGTCTACGTCGAAGAAGTCCTTGCCAGCCTCGACATGCCTGTATCTTACCTGAAAATCGGCGCGTACCCCATCGATCCCGAGCTACTCATCAGGCTGGCCGCCGGGGTAGAAAAAGTTCTCGTGCTCGAAGAGCTGATGCCGATCGTCGAAGAGCAGACCCGCATGTACGCTAAAAACGTCATGGGCAAGCTGACCGGAGAAGTCCCCCACGAAGGCGAGTTCGATCTGCTCTGCATCAAGAATATCATCAACAGCACCTTATCGCTGCCTGTGTGCACTCCCCCCGTACCCCAGATCTGCGTAGAGCTGCCCCAGCGGCCTCCGGCTTTGTGTCCGGGCTGCGCCCACCGGGCTACCTTCTACGCCCTGAAGAGCGTGTTCAAGGAGGACTCGATCTTCGCCAGCGACATCGGCTGCTACACTCTGGGCACCCAGATGGGCGCTGTAGACACGTGCCTGTGTATGGGCGCCAGCATCACCATTGCGTCCGGGCTGAGCATTTCAGGCATCAACAATCACGTCGCCTGCACTATCGGCGATTCAACCTTCCTGCACACGGGTATTCAAGGCCTGATCAACGCGGTCTATAACAAGGCGAACATTACCGTCGTTATCCTCGATAACCGGACCACTGCGATGACCGGCCACCAGCCCCACCCGGGCATCGGCCACACCATCACGGGCGCTCCGTCCGATGAAGTCTCGCTGGAAGCGATCGTGAAAGCCTGCGGTGTCAAATACCTCCAGACCGTCGATCCCTTTGATATGGAGACGACGAAAGCGGCGTTTAAGAAAGCTTACGCCACCGAAGGCGTCAAAGTTGTCATCGCCCGCCAGCCCTGTATTATCACCGCAAAGCGGGACGGTATCAAGCGCAAACGCTACGAAGTCGTGCCGGAGCTTTGTGAAGGCTGCCGCCGGTGCGTCAAATTCGGCTGCCCGGCGATGGAGTTCAAGGACGGCAAAGCAGTCTCCAACGAGATGTGCGCCGGCTGCGGTGTCTGTGCAGATTTGTGCCAGTTCGGAGCGATCAAGATCAGGAGTGATTAACATGGCCACGACGAAAACCTTCGATTTAGTCATCGTAGGCGTAGGAGGCCAGGGCGCCATCCTCGCTTCCGACATCATCGGCAAGGCCGCAGTAGCCGAAGGCCTGCCGGTAACCGCCTCCGAAACGCACGGCATGGCCCAGCGTGGCGGCGCGGTTGAAAACCACGTCCGCATAGGGTGCAAATATGGCAGCTTAATACCTGCCGGTGGCGCTGACTGCCTCATGAGCATGGAACCTCTGGAAGCGCTGCGCTTCGCCAGGTACATCAAGCAGGATGGCGTAGCCGTCATCAACACCCAGCAGATCGTCCCGGTGACCGTGTACTCCCAGAAGATACCGTACCCTGAGCTCGACCAGATCATCGAGATCATGGAAAATGTGACCCCCAATGTGAAGGCTGCAAACTACACCGAGATCGCCAAAAAGGCCGGCGCAGCCCAGGCGTTAAACGTTGCCATGATCGGCGCAGTATCAAAGTACATGCCGCTAAAACCGGATACGCTCAAAGAAGTCATCGCTAAGTCCGTCCCGCCCAAGACCGTCAACGTCAACCTAAAAGCGTTCGACCTCGGGCGAGACGCTTAACTTTTTTTAAACCAGAACTTAAAATCTAATTTTTTATCTCGGCGACATAGAGACAATTAGAGAAATGATAGCAAAATCTAATGTTCTTACCACGGCGGCACGGCTCCTTATCCCGACAACTGCGGAGCAGATGTTCTTACCACGGCGGCACGGCGGCACGGGGACAATGCGAGAAACGATGGTAGAAGGGTTATTTAAACCACGGCGGCACAGCGACACAGAGACAACCGTACCCGAATAGTAGGGCTCCATTTTTTTATTGTTTCACGGCGGCACGGCAGGCTGACGGCATGGAGACAACCATTTTTCCTTCCTTCAGGCTATTGATCGAAAGTCAGGCTGAAACGTTTGGATAGTAAGCTTTTGGTTAATGCTCTGTCTTTGTGTCGCCGTGGACATAAAAAGAGTTCATTTTTACCGGTTCACGAATGTCTCCGTGTCGCCGTGCCGCCGTGGTTTTATTAACCATTGGCTTGTAGCGGATCGCCTTGTCTTTGTGTCGCCGTGCCGCCGTGGTTCAATATGTCTCATTGAACTATCCTATCTTCGCTCGGCGATGTACATCCCGGCGCAGACGGCTATGCCTCCGAGGATGGAGGGTAGGGTCATGCTTTCGCCGAGGATGAGCCAGGCGAGTACAATCGTGGAGAGCGGCACCAGGTAAATGAAGAGCGCCACCCGGGATGCGTCCATTTTTTCGAGGGCTATGTTGTATATGAGATAGGCGATGATTGAGCAGAAGATGGACAGGAAGACGATTGCTCCGATGGCTGCGAGCGGCAGGCTGGCAGGGTTCTGGTGCGGGGTTAAGAGGTAGAAGGGGATGATGCCTATGGTGCCGAGGATGAACAGGTAGTTCAGCACGGTCAGCGGGTGATATTTTGTGGCGATCTTTTTCCCGTAGATTGAATATACCGACCACAGGAGAGCGCATACCAAGATCATGCCGTCTCCGATCATGTGCGGCCCGACATCGAGTGAAAGGTTGCCTCCGGAGACCAGTAATGCCACGCCTCCGAAGCCTATGGCTGCTCCCAAAACTTTGTGGATGCTCAGCTTTTCGGCGAGAAAGATGGCGCTGAGGAACATGATGAAGAAGACTGACGTGTTGATCAACAGCGAAGCGTTAATCGCTGTTGTATAGTTCTGGGCTGTGACCTGAATGACATATTGCAGGGTGACTCCGGTAAGGGCCATAATGATAAGGACTCCCATGTCCTTCAGGTCTATCTTGAATATGCCCTTTCCTTTCCATGCCAGCGTAACTATTGCCAGCAGCGGCGCAGCGATAAAGAACCGCAGGGCAGCGATCTCGATAGGGCCCATGCTCTTCAGGGCTATCGCGTTGGCGATGAACGATCCGCCCCAGAATACGTTGATGATGAATAGCCCTATCAGGATGAGCGTATGGTTTTGCTGCGGGTTTTCGCCAGCCATATGATCACCGCTAAACGTAATTCAACGGCTTAAGGTTGCTGGTGGCGGACCTGCTGGACTTCCACAGGGGTCTCCACCGGTTTTTTCCTGAACCTGCCGATGATCTTGAGGTTGTTGTCCGCCATGGCAATCCCGATGATGGCCAGCAGCGCTCCCGCTGCTATGAAGACCGTCAAAGGCTCGCCGAGCAGGACGATGGCGAAGATGATGGCAAACACCGGCTCGAGGTACTGGTAGATGGCCGATTTGGAGGGCCCGATCTTGATGATCGCGTCGTTGAAGAAGAAATAGCAGATGATCGAGCAGAAGATCGCCAGGTAGAGTAACGAAACCCAGGATACCGGGGAGAACTGCGCTATGTCGTGGCGGGGAGTGAGGAAGTAGAAGGGCAGCAGCCCGATAAAGCCTATGACGAAGATGTAGTTGAGCTGGGTGAGCACGGAGTATTTGCCAGCCAGCTTGTTACCGATCAAGATATAGACCGCCCACAGCGCCGCAGATATCAGGATGATGCCGTCGCCGATCAGGTGAGGGGCAAACTCCAGCTTTCCGTTGGTCGCTACCAGTACTAAGCCCGCGAATGCGATGCCGACGCCTAGCAGGTTATCAGAGCTGAACTTCTCCTTCAGCAGGAATATGGAGGGAATGATGACGAAGAATGTGCCCATGTTGATGAGCAGTGCAGTGTTGGTCACCGTCGTGTAGGTCATAGCGACAAGCTGGGTGATGTACTGTAAGGTGATGCCTGTCATGGCCATGATAAACAGGACCCAGAAATCCTTCTTCTGCACGATCAGCGATCTCCAGCCGCAGAGGGCGACGGTGATCAGCAGTAAAACCGGAGTGGCGATGGCGAAGCGAAGCGTAGCCAGTTCTATCGGATACATTCCGTCGAGGCCGACTTTTGACGCGATAAACGAGCCGCCCCATACTACCATGATCAGTACAAGAAGTATCTTAGCAGTGGTCTGGCTCGCGGACGGAGCATTTTTAACGCGGCTGATGATCCTGGGAAGTGAAGCTGGGTTGAACATTTTTATCAGGCACGGCAGCAAGGCTTAAAGAGACCTGTGGAAATGCCGTACTCTGACCAGAGGCTCTTAAATTAGATTAAGATATTGGTCAAAAAGAAAAATGTGGTCTATAAGCTTACAGGGTCTTCTTTACTAATGGCTTATACCAAACGTTCATGCTCTCGAAGGAGCCGCAAATGTTGGTGTTGTTCACAAGCGTGCCGCTGTATGTATAGCCTGCCCGGGAGAAGACCGTGTTGATCGGATACGAAAATGCCCTGGCGATAGTGTAAGAGATTTTCATGCCCTCTTTTAGCATGTCTTCCTCCATCCTGTGCAGGAGATACCCGGATATTTTCTTACCCCTGTAATCCGGGTGGGTGGCGAAGTCGGTCATCTCCACATTTTTCATCTCCCTGTCCATCTCTGCGGACGAGGCTGCGATAATCGTGTCCTTGCAGCTTACGCAGAAGTACCTGATATTCTCCTCCATGGTTTTCTTCAGGTACGCTTCGTCGAATATGGGAAAAGGGTACGTGGCAAATACTTGCTTGTACAACTTCGCCAGCTCGCCCGCATCGTCTTTGCCGGCGATGCGGAACGACAGGTCAGGCTCAAGCGAGATAGGTCTGCGGAAGCCTGCAAGGATTACCGCTTTTTTAAGTACCTGCTGAAGCTGGTCTTTTTTAGGCTCTTTTTTCCGGCTGTCCTTCAGATACCGGGCAAGGAAGTAACCATCTTCTTTACCTCTGTAGAATCCCGGGATTACTGCTTCGATGGTATAGCCTTTGGTCTTAAAGTGGTTAAGCCCCGATTCGGGAGCTTTGATGAAGATCTTTGAGTACCCGTTTTCCAGGGCAATCTCTTTTAGCCTATCGATAATACCGGGCACGTCGTGCATAGCAAGCTTCATAACGTATATCCGATCGTTGTGCCTGCCCTGCTGCACGATGGTATCTCCTATCCGGGCGATAGTGTCAGACATCGCATTTCCTCCCTGCGTAACCGGTTGTTTTAGGAGTAATAGAGATCGTGTCGTCTACGTCTGACAAGAGTCTCGCTATGCCTGTGGTAGCGGCTTCGGAAGGGTCGTCGAACTCATGATCAAGCTTACAATCCCCACAGTTACCCTCGCATCTCTCGGCTTTGTAAGAATCAGGCTCTGTATACGTGGTGATGACTCCCTGGTAATTTCTCAGGATGACTTTGTTGGTCGAGCAGGAGATCAGGTAATTGGGCATCAGAGGTATCTTGCCTCCGCCTCCCGGTGCATCGACGACGTAGGTAGGTACTGCAAAGCCGGTAGTGTGACCAATGAGATTTTCCATGATCTCGATACCTTTGGAGACCGAGGTGCGGAAATGCGCCAGGCCTTCGGAGAGGTCGCACTGGAACAGATAATAGGGGCGAACGCGGTTCTGGACGAGCTTTTGAACGAGCCTTTTCATGATTTGCGGGCAGTCGTTGACACCGGCCAGCAGGACGGACTGGTTACCTAAGGGTATACCTGCGTCTGCCAGCTTTCTCAAGGCTTCCCGGGACTGCGGTGAGAGCTCTTTAGGGTGATTAAAGTGAGTGTTGACCCAGATTGGGTGATGCTTCTTCAGAATGGCGGCAAGGCTGTCGGTGATCCGGTATGGTAGGACTACGGGTACTCTTGTTCCGATGCGGATAACCTCTACGTGAGGTATGCTCCGGAGCTCTGAGAGGATCCAGTCGAGGTATTCGTCCGGCAGCATGAGCGGGTCTCCGCCCGACAGCAGTACGTCTCGTATCTGGGTATTATTCCGGATATAGTCCAGGCCCTGGTTTATCCTGTTTTTATCCGGTATGAAATCGATATTGCCGACCTTTCTCTTTCTGGTGCAATGGCGGCAATACATTGCACATACGTTGCTGATTAAAAACAGCACTCTGTCAGGGTACCTGTGGGTAATGCCTTCTACAGGGCTGTCGCGGTCTTCTGCCAGCGGGTCTTCCATGTCGCATTTTTCTACAATCAGTTCGGATGGCGAAGGGAAACACTGTTTGAAAACCGGATCGTTTTTTACGTCGCTGCAATTTATAAGCGAGAGATAGTATGGGGTAATACTCATCGGGAACTTTTCGATCGTTTTCTCAAGAGCTTCTCTCTCAGTTTTGGAAAACTCGGCGCCTGTCACTCTCTCGAACGTGGGGATGTCCCGAATGGCGTTTTTCATCTGCCATTTCCAGTCGTTCCACTGGCTTACCATGTCACTGCAGTCCAGAATTCTGGCGATCTCGATCTGTTTTAAAGATAATTTTCCCATAGAATCACTCCTTTCTCTTTAGTGTTTTTCAGTTTCAAATGGTTGCTAAAAAAGCATTTGTCTGAGCTATCATATACTTTATCGTACAACCGGTCAACAATATGAAAATAGAATGGCTATTAATTTGGGTTATTATTCCGAAATAGTGCTAATTGCGGGTATGAAAATTAGATTTTATAAATGTATATGATATATTGGCATAGTATCTTAGAAATATTCTACTTATAAAAATATAGTTAATTGTATTTCATTGATCACTGGAATACTGGCTGGTGCCAGCCACTGGATAGCGTATCGAGGTTATCGGATAAGGGATTTCGATGCCTTCTTCCGGAAAGCGCTTGATTGCCTGCCGGTAAATCCTGTCGGGTAAGTCCCAGTCCCTGCGGAAATTTTCTCCCCACACAAGCATTACCAGTTTGATGGAGTAGTCTCCAAAGCCTTCTACATAAACGACGGGCGCAGGGTCTTTTAGCGCACCCCTTAAATCAGATGCTATGTCCACCAGGATATTCGATGCTTTTTCCACGTCCGAGGTATAGGATATGCCAATTTTTATCGTGTACCGGAGGTTCTGGTTCGGCTCGGAGTAATTGTAGATGTGGGAGCTCGAAATGTCCGCGTTAGGCACGATGACAATCCGGTTGTCCAGCGTTCGGATTCTCGTGCTGCGGAGCCCGATGTCGATGACGTCCCCGTATTCTCCGCTGGACAGCTCGATCCGGTCTCCGACTTTATACGGCCTGTCTGTCAGGATGGCTACTGCCCCGAAAACGTTTGACAGGAGTGCCTGAGCAGCGAGGGCTACTGCGATGCCTGCGACGCCCAGGCTGGCAAGCAGCGGCGTGATCTCGACGTTCAGCTGAGCGAGCACCGTGACGATCGCCAGGCCGTAGATGATGATGTTAACAGACTTCCGGGCGAACGAGATCATGGACGTGTTCAAACCCGAGCTGTCCTGCGTGCCGGTTTTTTGCTCATACCAGCACAGCAGCAGGTCTGCAATCTTTGCCAGCTGGTAAGCGGCAATCATGATCACTACGGTCAGATAAATCGCGTCCAGGTTACCTGCAATAATCTCTGGCAGCCCGCGCAGCAGCTTCAGTGCAGCATACGTGCCTGCGGCGAGGATAAACACCTGTACGGGCCGGTTAAAGGCTGCGACAATCTCGTCGTCCAGCTTTGCTCTGGTCATTGCAACGAGCCGGGGCGCAAGACGGTTAAGGACCAGCCTGGTAAAAAGTGCCAGAATTACTGATAGCAGTACAATAGAAACCGCTGTTAGAAGATTCAAGGTATAGTCGGATAATCCCATGTTCGCCAGTGCAAAACATATCTGGTCTGTGAAATCGTTCAGCGAAACGACGAACATGTTGGCCGGCATAAGATACCTCGTAAGGTTGTATGGCCTAACGATATAAAAACTTGGTGCAGGAACAGGTTGACTGATAATGGCAACGCGGCTGACGTTGGCCGAAAACTTGGCTTGTTTAGCCTGTGCGGCTGTCCACGATGTCTCTGGAGTGGCGAAAAATTAGTGACGATAGGGCCAGAGCCTAAAGGACGCCCTTTGTACTGGGCATACCCCGCTTTTCATTTTTGGCCGTTGCCATCGACAGGGCAATACCGAGTGCCTTAAACATCGCTTCCACCATGTGGTGGTCGTCTTCGCCCTCGATCTTCACGTTGATGGTAATGCCGGCCGACCTGGCGAAGGAGTCTATAAAATGCCGGGTCATGGCAGTCGAGTATTCTCCGATCATCGGGTGTTTGAAATCTGCCTTAAAGACCGAGTAGCCTCTGCCGCTGATATCTACTGCGACGACTGCCAGCGCCTCGTCCATGGGAACCAGCGCGTGGCCGAACCGCTCGATGCCTGCTTTGTCTTTGAGCGCATCCTTGTAAGCTTCCCCGAGGGAAATGCCTATGTCTTCTACGGTGTGGTGGTCGTCGACTTTGAGATCGCCCCTGGCTTTGACCATCAGGTCTACCAGCCCGTGTTTGGCGAACGAGGCGAGCATGTGGTCTAAAAAGCCGATGCCCGTGTCGATAGTCGAGATGCCCTTCCCGTCGAGGTTGATCTCGATAGTGATGTCCGTCTCTTTAGTCTGGCGGTGCACGGTGGCCGATCTCATGATACTTTATCTATTGCTTCTCTTAACGTAAATAAACCTTTGTATAGTGCCGACCCCACAACTACGCCAGCAGCGCCGGTGTTTTTGATCTTGACGAGGTCGTCGATCGTAGTAACGCCGCCGGAGGCGATGACCGGAATGGTAACGCTGTTGACCAGCGACCTTACCGGGTCTTCGTTGACGCCCTTCAGAAGGCCTTCGACGTCGACGTTGGTGTAAAGTATGCTGCCGGCCCCGATCTGCGAAAAGAACTGGCCCAGCTCGTTCGGGCTCTGGCCCGAAGATTCCGTCCAGCCCTCGATCACGACTTCTCCGTGTTTGGAGTCCAGCGACACCATCACCGACTCGCTGCCGAACTCGTCCGCCAGCTGCCTGACTAAGTCCGGGTTCTTAATCGCTGCAGTGCCGAGGATCACCCGGTCGATACCTAAGCCCAGCAGGTATTTCGCTGTCTCGTAGTCCCTGATGCCCCCGCCGACCTGGACATCGACGTCGAACTTGGATACTATATCTTCCATGATGTAAGCGTTCTTCCTGCTGCCGCTGAACGCCCCGTCAAGGTCGATGATGTGCAGGGTCTTAGCTCCCTGGCCTACCCAGCCGGCCGCCACTTCCACCGCATCGTCGATGGAAACCATTTCCGTGCCCGGCACCCCCTGGACAAGCTGGACGCACTTGCCGCCCTTCAGGTCGATCGCCGGTATGACATTAAATGACATTAGTTGAGTAACAGGCTTTGAAACGATAAAAGTTTAATGGGAAATCAGTTACTGAGTAATTTCAATTTTCCAGCCAGAGCCATAAGCTATACTAACCTCGTACGTGCCATCCCGGGGAATAGTCTTAACGATACTGATGTCCCCGGCTCCGCTGACGCCGCTGAACTCATGTGTGGAGCGATAAGAGAACGGCCCTTCAGCATTGGTTAAAGTGAGCGTGTAGCTGTCTCCGATAGCATAATCCGGTAGCCTGAGGTGAAAGTTTGCTTTACCTGCCTTAAGTTGTACCTGCACTATATCCTCTGCGCCGGGAGCATCTGTAAGAACGTAGCCGGTGTCAGTCCTGATCACGACAGGCCCGGGGATGGCCGGAGCAGGTGTTGGGGTCGCAGTCATCCCGGGAGCAGGTGCTAGTACCTGGCCTGTCGTAGGGCTGACTCCACCGGTTGGCTGCACTGCCGGCGTCGAAGCCTCGAGACTGTTCGGGCTG
Source organism: Methanocella sp. MCL-LM (assembly GCF_049676595.1). Lineage (GTDB taxonomy): Archaea > Halobacteriota > Methanocellia > Methanocellales > Methanocellaceae > Methanocella_A. The sequence goes on along the minus strand of NZ_CP187259.1, from coordinate 2,184,749 downwards.
TCTCCGAAACAGCCACAGGCAGCTATTCCGGGCAGGAGCAGAAGTAATAGCAAGAGCACCGGACCAATTTTCTCCTTTGTAGAAAGGCTCACGATCATTATCTTATATTATATTTATATAATATTTGCCTGCGCTCTCGAAGGTTGAATGTCTCTTTACTCTGGATCGGGAGCCGAAGGCTCCACAAGTTTCTACCGATAATCTTTTTATAACAACTTCGAGCATTTGATCTCGATGAGCTTTATCGACGTAGTCGTGCCCATCTTCGGGCTGATGCTTATCGGGTGGCTGCTGAAGGCCGTGGGGATTTTTCCTGAATGGCTGGTCAGGCTCGTCAATGACTACGTCTACTACATCGGCATCACTGTTATCACTTTCCTGAGCCTGCACGATACGGATAAGAGGCTGCTGTTCGACCCTTCGATATATCTGTTGAACCTGCTACCCATGGCCCTGATCGTTGTCCTGGCCCTGGCAGCCGCCTACATGCTGAAGCTCGACAGGCTGGCGATTCCGGTCGTCGTCACCTGCGCCTTTTTCGGGAACACCGGCTACATTGGCTTTCCCCTGAACGCCAGCGTGCAGGGCATAGAGTCCCTCGGGCTGACCGCCTTCATTTCCACGTTTTACACGGTTATCGTTTTTACTTTCGGCGCGTATCTCTTCCGGCATTATACCCGGGAAAAGTCGGACGATCACGCCAGTCAGGACGCCGGAGCTGGCTTGAAAAAGATGCTGACCGGCCTGTTGAAGCTGCCCATCATATGGGCAACTGTGCTGGGGCTGGCGCTGTCCTTCGTCGCCATTCCGGATCTCGTCAGGCTGCCCATGGAGTGGATAACCTTCAGTACGTCGCCACTGGCATTGCTGGCAACAGGAGCTATGATCTCGGGCAGCGGCTTCCGGGAAAACTGGAAAGCGCTGGGAGCGATAAGCATACTAAAACTCGCGGTTATGCCAGCCATCGTCATCCTCATGGGCATCGTCTCGGGCGTGAACGGTACGATCTACAGGACGTCCCTGCTCGAAGCGGCGACGCCTGTCGGGGTGACAAACGCAGTCATAGCAGAGCAGTACAAGGCTGATAAAACTCTGGCATCAGGCGCGGTCGTCGTCTCGACGCTGCTGTTCATAGTATCGCTGATTGTGGTGCTGCTGTTCGTGTAAAAATAGCTTAAAACGCAGTCACTGATTGGAGCCAATCGTTTTAACCATCAGCACCGGACATGGCGATTTCTTGATTAGCCGATCGGCTGTGGACCCCGTGATGAAGTTGTAGGGCTGCTGCCGCTCCGTTGCTCCTATGGCGATCAGGTCGTAGTTTTTTTCCGCTTCGGCCAGTATGGTTTCGACAACCGGTCCTGTACGGAAGATGGTGCGGTGCTTCATGCCGTTCTCTTTAAGGTCCATAGCGATCGGGTTGACGACTTCTTTCGGATTTTCCTTCTGGCTGCCGACGTACATGACGGTGATCTCGCTGCCGTACTTCTTCGACAGGAGCTCCGCCATCTTTGCCGCTCTGAGGGCATGCTTGTAGCCTGAGGTAGGGACCAGAATGCGCTCGTATTTCAGGGGCATGTCGTCCCTGTAGCTGATCACGGCGGTCTCGATTGGCGAGTTACAGATCACTTCATCGATCTTGTTGCCGAACAGGTGGTTTAAATGCCGCCGGTAAGTGGAGTTGGCGAAAAGGATCAGGTCGTAGTTTTCCGACTTGACTTCGTCCAGAATACCCTTTACGATCGAGGCCGAGTTCTTGACAGCATAGTAAACTTCCATCCCCCCTTCGGCCTTGAGCATGTGCGTCGTGGAGATGGCGTTCAAGGCCCTCCTCCATTCGCCCGGAGAGATGGGGATCGCGTTTGAGACTGTGACGTGGAGGAACGTGATCTTACCGTCTTCTTGCAGGAAATGGTTGACGAACTCCATGATGTACTTCATGTTGGTCGTGCGGGATACGGGGATCAATATTTTCTTGTACACAGCCTCACCGCTATTTTCAGTAGGTTTACGGGAATATGTCCTACGACTTATAAATATTCATTGTAAGAATACTTTCAATGTCCGCAGAAGCTTTTAAACGTTTTCGGTAGAATTCTCTTTTAATGAAATTTCACGGCTGGCTCCTGGACGTAGACTATACGGTCGAAAACGATCGGCCGGTCATCCGCATGTGGTGCATAGACGACGAGGGGCGCAGCGCGGTACTCTTCGACAGGACTTTCGAGCCATACTTTTACGTAGTACCTTATGGTGACGTGCCTATCTCCGCCCTCGAAAACATCTCAGACGAAGTCGGCGGGGAGATCATCAGGCCTGTCAGGGTTGATATTGTTGATCGGAAGAACTTCGGGATACCGGTTAAGGCTTACCGGCTGTTTACCCGCCTCCCGCGGGACGTACCTTATCTCAGAGAGATTGCCAAACGCTACGGTGACGTAAGAGAAGCGGATATTCTGTTCGGGGTACGCTACATCATTGATAAACGACTGATACCAATGGGCGGTATAGAGGCGGATGGCGAGCCAGTTGAGGTAGACTACGTCGACACAGGTCTGCAATGCGAACAGCCCAAAGCTCTGGTCAGAGAAGGAGAGCCGCCGGTAAAGATCATGGCCTTCGACTGCGAGATGTTCAACCCCCGGGGTATGCCAAATCCTAAAGAAGACCCTATCGTTTTGATCTCGATCAGCACGGGAGATGAGGTCAGGATACTTGAAGCCTCGGACCAGGACGACAAGCAGATCATCAAAGACTTCGTCGGCTTCATCGACGAAGCCGACCCGGACATCATCGTGGGCTACAACCAGGACTCTTTCGACTGGCCATACATTATCGAGCGGGCCAAGCATCACAAGATCAAGCTGCCCGTCTCCAGGGACGGTACCACGCCCATGCACGGCAGGGGCGGACTACAGAAGAAGGTCAAGCTCATAGGCCGGCTGAACGTCGATCTCTACCAGGTTGCAGCCAGGGACGTCGACGGTGTCAAGATCAAGACGCTGGATAACGTAGCCGAATACCTCGGAGTGATGAAGAAGGACGAACGAGTCAACTTATCCGCGGTCGAGGTTTACGAGTACTGGCTCGACAAGGAAAGGCGCAAAGACTTGATCGCTTACAGCAGGGACGATGTCGTTAGCACATACGGCCTGGCAATAGAGCTGCTCCCGTTACAGTACGAGTTCACTCGCATGGTCCACGAGCCTCTGGACAACGTGTCCAAGATGGGCCGGGGCCGGCAGGTTGAAGCCTACCTGGCCTACATCGCTTACGAGCATGGCGAGCTGATCCCGTCGAGAGCAGGAGAAGTAGAGACCTATGCAGGCGGCTTCGTCTTCGAGCCGGTCAAAGGCCTGCATAAAAATGTGGCGGCGCTGGACTTTTCAGCCATGTACCCGTCGATCATGATCGCCTATAACATCTCGCCGGATACAGTATGCGGGGCCGATGATAAGGACTGTTCTGACCCGGCACCAGAGGTAGGCTACCGGTTCAAGAAGCAGCCGGAAGGCTTCTTTACTACGATTCTGAAGAACCTGGTTACCCATAGAAGCAGTCTAAAAAAGCGGCTTGCGCAGCTTGACAGGAAGAGCAATGAATACCGCATGCTCGATCTCAGACAGAAGTCGATCAAGATCCTGACCAACGCTTTCTACGGTTATACGGGCTGGGCTCAGGCCAAGTGGTACCGCAGGGAATGTGCAGAAGCCACGTCCGCGTGGGGCCGGTACTTCATCAAGAAAGCCAACGACATCGCGTTAGATATGGGACTGCAGGTGCTCTACGGCGATACAGATTCGCTCTTCGTGGAGCTGAAAGGTAAGAAGCTACTCATGGACATCGTCCGCCAGTTCATCCAGCGGGTCAAGGCAGAGCTGCCGCTGGACATGGATGTAGACAACGTGTATAAAATCATCTTCTTCACCGAGTCCAAGAAACGCTATGCCGGCCTGACCGAGCGAGGCGAAATCGTCGTCCGGGGCCTGGAAGTCCGCCGGGGCGACTGGTGTGAGATAGCCAAAGAACTCCAGTCGGAAGTCATCAGGATCATTCTGGAGGAGGAGAATCCTGACAAGGCTGCGAAGTTCGTCAAGGATACAGTCCTGAAAGTCAAGTCCGGCAAGGTACCTCTGGACGCTCTGGTCATCCACAAGACCCTGACCAAGAGCGTCGCCCGGTACGAGAGCGCCCAGGCCCACGTAAAAGCGGCCGAGAGAGCCATGGAAATGGACATGGCCGCAGAGATCGGCAACAAGATCAGTTACGTGATAGTCAAAGGCACAGGTACTCTGAGCGAGCGCGCTTATCCGGTGGACATGTTCCACCAGTTCAAGGACAACAAGCTCTACGCAAAAGACCGGACGTACGAGATCGACGCTGACTACTACGTCGATAAACAGCTGATACCTACCGCCTTGAGGATACTGGGCTACTTCGGGTATACTGAAGATGCGCTGAAAGGCCGGAGTGTTCAGGGCACGCTTGAGAGCTTTTTTTAAGCCAGAGAACTTAATTGAACTCTACGGAATTGGAAAATATACGCCTCATCAGCACTTTTTCGCTAATTCAAATTATCTACATATTTATCCATAACTTCTACAACTAGTATCGATGGGGGTATTTAATGATCAAGCATAAACTCATTTTAATTAGTCTTGCTATACTGGCGATCTTATCTTTGAGTATGCAAGTGGCAGCCCAGGTGCCCGGGGCGATACCGGGTTCACGCTGGCCAGTTCCTGACTATTTCTCAGTACCTGAAGGTTGTGGTCTCATGCCAGGTATTGGAAGCTGGGGTGGTTTTAGCATCTTCGGACCTTGGGGGATATACGATCAATACGGACTGTTCGGACCGCACGGGCTGTTCGGGCCTTCGGGGCCGGGCTACGGGAACGGGCTGGGCTTCGGCGGGTTCGGCATGCATGATCCGCTGGCGCTGGTTAAATTAAATGTTCAGGGCGTAAAAGTATAACAAGTAAACCCTAAATCTGGAAATTTTTTCTTGTTAAGTCATTCTTGAGACCAATTGTACGCGAGCCCGTACCATTTACACGAAGTACGCGAGGTACGCGAAGTACTCAAAGTACGGTAAAAACGGCATGCTGGAAAATGATCTTATAGTATAACTTCGCGTACTTCGCGTACCTTGCGTACTTCGTGTAAACGGTACCTGACTGTCCTAAAAGTTTTAAGAATTACTATACTTCGTGTAAACGGTACTTGACTGTCAGAAACCTTATAGGAAGACTATACTTTCAGATCGCTCTAAGCTTTTCGTTATATTCCCGCAACCCTCATGTTTCTAGCATGGGAGAGAAGTATTTCTCGCTTGAGGAGCGGATGCGAATCCTGTCGGCGGGCACGAAGTATGATAGCTGTAACAGTACAACTACCTGTCATACTTTTACTCCCGACGGCCGGTGTATTCAGCTATATAAGACGCTGATGACAAACCGGTGCAGCGGAGAGTGCCTCTACTGCCCTAACCGGTGCGGCCGGGATGCTACGAGGGCTTCTCTATCGGCAGAGGAGATCGCAAAGATCACCTGGGACTTCTACCGCAGGAATGCTATCGAAGGTTTATTCCTGTCCTCCGGTATAGTCGGCGATCCAGAGCACACGGCACAGAAGCAGCTCGACGTGATCAAAGGGCTGCGAGACAGCGGCTTTCCGGGGTACATCCACGTCCGCCTGATGCCTGGCACGCCCCGGGACATCATCCGGGAAGTATCTCTCTACGCTAACAAGTTCGGGATTAACGCCGAGACTACCTGTCGCTCCAGATACGAGGAGATCTGCCCTAACTTTGACTACGATAACGATATTCTCCGCCGGATGTCCTGGACGTACGAGAACGTGAAGAGGCGGAGGACCGAGGTCCGGTATGGCGAAGGCATCGTCGGCTCCAACGATACCCAGTTCGTCGTCGGTGCGTCAGGAGAGCCTGACCTCGAGATCATCTCAACCATCGAACACTTCATGGGAGAATACGGCCTGCGGCGCCCTTTCTTCATGAGCTTCGATCCGGTGCCGGATACGCCTCTGTCGTCCGGGCAGGCGTCACCGCTCTGGAGAGAAGCCCGACTATACCAGACCTCGTACCTGATGAAGGACTACGGGCTAAAGTGTAAAGATCTGGAGCCGGTTCTCAACGATAACGGTTTCCTGCCGGACGAGGATCCGAAGATGGTGATGGCCCGGCTCAACAAAGACCTGTTTCCGGTTGATGTGAACAGTGCATCCTACGATGACCTGATCAAGGTACCCGGCATCGGGCCGAGGACGGCAAACCAGATACTCCGTTGCCGTCCGATACTAAACTATGTCCAGCTCAGTAACATCGGTGTTGTGCTGAAGAGGGCGAGGCCATTCATTAAAGTAGGTAATAAGGTACAGGCCAATCTGGAAGCTTTCACATGATCATCGGCTACAAAAAGAACGTATGGGACGTATTGCGGGCGGCCATCGCCATGAACCGGGAGCCGAACGCAACATTTGTCTGCGGCAAAAATCAGAGAGACCTCGATCAGAAGCTGGCCCAGTACCATGGGGAAATCCTTGAAAAAGTAGAGGTCATGGTCCCGCAGGTACCGGTATCTGTGAAGCTCAAACTCAGGGAACGACTTCCCCGCGCAGGCGGCCGGTGCCAGCCTTCGCTGCACACCTACATCACCTACTCGCTCAAGCACAAGAAATGCGTGCCGAACGAGCTGGTGCGGATGCTGGCCGGGTACTACCCGGATATCGGACAGGCTCTCGGGCATAAGGACGAGCTCTCGAAAAAGTTTTTCGGCCTCCAGATGGACGTGATGCGGGAAATAGAGCGGCTGCGGGCCATGACCCGGCCCCGGCCAGCCGGCAACCTGATGTACGTCGAGATCGCCCCCGAGCACTACGTAGTCGATCTCTACCTCGAATGGCTGGGAAAACGGGTCACCGATCGGGCATCTGTGGTCAAGTGCCATCGTGATTATTACCTGGTCAACGCCCACTATCTCGGCTACGACGGCCAGTATAAGGAAATATCACCTGAAGAAGCCACACGCATTCTCGGAGATGTGCCTGATGCGGATATTGCCGTATGGGAAGCCTTCTATGATTCTCAGGCTATCGAGAGCCGGCGTAACCGCGAGTATGCATCTGCTAAGATACCTGCCAAATGTGCCAGCTTAAGCCCTGAAATAAAAATTGAGAGAAGTAAGATCGAGCACGGAATCCCGCGCAACTGCCTGGACGACTTCTTCAGCCTTCAGACCTGATCTTCTTCGCTTTTTCCGTGGCCGTCTTCGAGGCTTCCTTTTCGATCTTCTCGGCCAGCGCCTGCCTTACCAAGTCTGTATCGTCGGAACGGTAGGATACTTTGATGCCTCTGTCATCTTTGATGTACTTATAGCCCCGGATAATCGCAATTGGGGTGCCTTCGTCGGCCTCGCCCATGATCATGTTAGCACAAGCGGCCACTTCGTCGGTAATCGCCTGAATGGTGATCTTGAGCTCGTGGCCGAACAGGTCCACGTCTCCCCTGCGGTCGTGCAGTGCGGCGATGCCGGCACAGCCGACAGCCACGCCGATCTGGCCTTCCCTGAATGATCGGCCGTTGGTATCTGTGATGATAACGGCTACAGTTTTGCCTGTGAGCTCTTTCAGCCTATCCCTGATCTCCCTGGCGCTTCGGTCAGAATCCAGCGGCAGGAGTAAGATGTACCCGGACTCCGTATTGGAGCGGTCTATGCCCGCATTGATACAAACGTTGCCAAAGACGGTCTGCACGAGAAGAGGATGCTTAATCAGAACCCTGGTGCTGGTGTCCAGCACGTACTGGATGAATTTTGGGTCTTCTTTGTTGAGAACAGCCAGTTCCCTGGCCTCCGCCGTAGGCTCGATATCCTCGAGTAAAAACCTTCTGCCCTCTGCCTTGGAAACGATTGTCGAGGCAAATACGACGATATCTTCATTCTCAAGCGTTACTCTGTCGGCCACGATCTTAGCCAGGTCATCGCCTTTCTGAATCATCGGCACGTCGTCGACAGTAAAAGCGGATATCTTCACCAGAACACCCTCGATTATTATAAAGACAGCTAGTGCCGTATAATTACTTAAACCTTGTGCGGGCAGGAAGTTTTACTAAAAGTACCTTCGCACACCATATAATTACAAAATTAAAACTTTATTTTCATAATAACCAAATATTTATAGTCCATACATCGTATACTATATTATCGCCTAATTAGGCTACTTTGAGCGTTTTAATCAGCAGTAGCCAGCCTTAAACAATAACTCGGGATGTTAAAATGACCAGGTTTTGGATTAACATAGTCTCTCTGGCAGTACTTGCCGCTCTCGTCGCATTTTCTCCGTATGCTGTAACTCAATCGCCAGGAGTGTCTGGCTTGACCGATACCCTTGCTCCAGTGACAAACGCCACCTTATCAGGCTCTTACGCGCAGGGTGTGTATACGTCAGATGTGATCCTCACACTATCTGCAATTGATAGTACATCGGGAGTGAACTATACTGAGTATAGTATAAACAATGGAACCTGGATAAGTTATTCGAGGCCTGTTACACTGAGCAGCTCCAGCAATGTCAGCTACAGGTCCGTGGATTATGCGGGGAACATCGAAGCGAACAACACTATTTCCTTCTATAGAATTCACATCTCTCTGGGCCCAGGCAAAGGCCTGGATGTCCCGGCAGCTAATGCGAGCGTCGGACAAACCGGGGCTAATTCGTCTATAACCCCTGAAACCTTGTTGACAATTTCAGGAAGCACCGTGGCCCCTCAACAGTCAGAAAGCCCGTTCGTATGGCTGCTCATATTGACATTTGCGGTACTCGGCATCGTTGCAGAGTTCTACTTCCTTACGATGAAAAAATAATGGCGAAGTTGCAGTAATTATTTACTGCTACCACTTTTCTTTTGCCAGCTTGAGTTTTACTTGAATTCAAAAGTTTCTTTTCCAGTCTGCCCATGGACCATCTCTTCCACAGGTTCAACATTACCTTTAATTTTTTTCCTCTTACGCATCTCCTCTTCTTCACGCCGCTTTTGCGGCTCTACATGTCCGCGTTCCGGTTCGTGCTTCATCAGTATCACCATTCCATCTTGATCAGCCATGCAAAAATTGTCGACCGGCCTTTCTGCTGGTTAAAGCTCATAGTTGGGCGGCCTTGAGTCTCTACTCCTGTGCCCGTGCCGGTGTTCCCTGTCCAGCTGCTCGTTTTCATTCTTGTCAGAATTCGCCGCGTCTACCCAGGTTACTATGCCATGCTGGATTTCGACCATCTCATCAGGCGTGGCGATAAATTGCCTGTTGGCATCCGCCGCTGGCCATCTGGGCACATTATGGTGGGCGTAATAGAGTTTGCCCGATTTGACTACTTCTTCAGAGGCTCCCTCCTCATCTCTGGGCGCTACATATGGATCGCTGCCTTCATCAGGTGCCCGTCCTGGCGGCTGCTTCCTTCTTTTTTGCTGTTCTGCCATATCAATGCCTGCGTCAATTACTGTCTTTGATCTCCGAGATTATCAACGATAGGCGTGAATATGGCGGGCGGGTTCCTGCAAGATGCTGAAAGATTATAGTCATTCTTGAAAGCTTTAGATATGAATCTGATCAAATCGTAGGGAGTATAGTCCTTGCTAATTCTCGTGTGAACGTGGAGTAACGCTGCGCTGTGCTGGCGTCACAGATTTCACAGATTACGACAGAATCCACAGATTTTGGCTCGATATCACAGATGAAGGGTGTGCCACAGATTCATTCATCAGCGATCGAGCAGGCACGAGAAGCGTAGTCTGTAACTTATTTTTTTATCTGTGGAATCGATCATCATCTGTGCAATCTGTCGAAATCTGTGGATTCTGTACGAATCTGTGGAATCTGTGACGCCAGCACAGCGCAGCGTTCGTATTGCTGTCTCTCAACAACCTGGCTATCCATGCCGGGATAGCTCGAAAGAAACGATTCCATACTTAAGCAAAGCGTCAGACTGCAGGTCGATAAGTCCGAAGGCGCTGCCGTTGAACAGCCGTCGCTTGAACGCGTAAGGCAGGTGGTTACCTGACTTGACCCGATCAGGACTGCGGGTTACGTGGAAAGTGCCTTCGTCGATGGATAGCACCCCGTACTCGAGGGGCTTTTTGACATCAACTGTGACCTTGTTGAGGCGCAGGTATTGCGGTAACGCGAGCATTAACCTGAAACCGTCCTCTATTACCGGAAAATCAATTTCCAGGTCTGCCCTGTACCAGCCGTTTGATGATATACCCCATTTTAGAAGAGATCCCTTACCAGTGGTAAAGGTAAATTTTTTACAGGCGGGAATCGGCATAGGCCCGTTTTTATGATAGGAGCCGGGAGCGAAGAAGTTCCCTTCAAACGGCACTATTTCGGAGCCTACTTCCTCTTCCTCCTCATCTACTACAGTGAGCGATCGAACTATTCCCTGCTTATCGGGGAAAAAGATGCCAATGCCAGGCGCGGCTTCCGGGCTTCTGGACAACAAACCTGCATCAACGCCCGGGAAGCCGATCACCAGCCCGAGAGTTACTCTGTCAGGAGCCACGTTCAGCTCAATATTCCTGAGCATAGCATGGACACTTGTGTATACCTGCGGAGTATAATAATCCCCGGATTCTTCAGCTTCTCCTGCAGGCAGGTTATCTTTAGTCCGCTCCAGCATCTCCAGCATCGATATTATCCGTGAAGCCAGTGCATCGTTCCTCCGGGAAAGAGAGATGTGCAGCGCTTCGTGCAGCGCTTCCTCTGACTGATCGAATTCGCACAGGCCCCGGTACGCTTCAGCCAACCCTATCAGCGAACCGGCTATCTCCGGGCTATTCGTCATAGGCCGCCTGATCGCCACCACATCCCCAAAAGCCACCTGCGCATCCTGGTACTTATGTAACAGCAGGTTCAGCGTCCCGATGCTGTGCAGCACCCCGGCGATCTCCTCGTTAAGCCGGCCGTCCGTGTTCTCGCTCCGCAGCGAAAAAAGGGCTACGCGGAGTTCCGACAGAGCTTCGCTATACATCCCTGCCGCGGCCAGCGACTTCGCTTTGTCACTGTGAGAAATCCCAATCCTTGCCAGCCGGGTCAGCTTCTTACGGGCGACCATCTAACAAATGTACCCTTAAAAAGTATTAAAAGGCATCGAAACTTTTTAAAAAGCCTCCTTTCTCACCACGTCGGCACGGCCGCGCGGAGACAATTTGAGAAACGATAATAAAATCAAATATAATAACCACAACGGCACTACGGCACAACGTTTACTAACCACGGCGGCACAACGATGCTGTGTTGCATTATTCTTATCTTCATGTTCGCCTTTTGAACGCCTGCAGTCGCAGGCGTTCTCGAGGCGATGCGATGACGATCGCTGCGCTGTGCCAGGATCACAGATTGAAACGGATTGCACTGATTTCACAGATGACCTTAGAATAAAATCGGTAGACGGCAAATCCATTTCTCATCGATTAGAATCTGTGCAATCTGTGGCATCTGTCAGAATCATCAGATTCTGCGTAATCTGTGATCCTGGCACAGCGCAGCGATCGTCTTGCTGAGTCACTCCACCTGCAATAGCTCGGCCCAAAGAAGAGAAAATGAATTATGCAACACAGCACCGCCGTGCCGCCGTGGTTCAAATAACTATCCGGCTTGTCGTATCTCGCCTGTCTTTGTGTCGCCATGCCGTCGTGGTCCAAATTACCACCCGGTCGTTGTAATCGCAATTGTCTTGGTGTCGCCGTGCCGCCGTGGTTCAAACGGTGTTTGGCTTTTACTGGCGCTTGACTTTGACGCCTTCTTTTGTGTCTTCGAGGGTGATGCCCATGTCTTTGAGCCGGCTCCTTATCAGGTCGGAGGTTTCGAAGTCTTTCTTCTTGCGGACGGCCGCGCGGATATCGATGATGAGCTTCATCAGCTCGTCGGCGAGCACGTCTTCCTTCTTCTCAGATACTTCCCAGCGGATGCCGAGGATGTTTGAGAAGTGGTCGTAGAGGCCTGATATCTGCTTTGCCTCGTCGCCGGACAGGCTGCCCATGAGGAGCCGGTTGACGGTCCTGGTGAACTCGAAGATTTCAGCGATGGCTTCTCTGGTGCTGAAATTGTTGTCCATGTGCTCGTCGAACTGTGCCTTGCTTTTCGCTATGAGGATGGCGATATCCTGGCCGCTACTTTCAGAGCCGGGCTTACCCTCCCGGGCTTTGATCTCCGCAACCGTGTTCTGGATGCGGGCGAGGCTCTTTCTGGCTTCGTCCAGGCCGGCGTCGCTGAAGTCCAGCGGGCCCTGGTAGTTGGTGTTCAGGATGAAGAACCTGACTGTCTCCGGGGAGAACTTTTGCAGGATGTCCCGGATGAGGAAAAAGTTGCCCAGAGATTTGGACATCTTTTCCTTGTCCACGAGTAAAAAGCCGTTGTGAATCCAGTACTTAGCGAAGGGGACTTTTCCCGTATAGGCTTCGGACTGCAGGACTTCGGATTCGTGGTGGGGGAAGATGAGGTCCATGCCTCCGCCGTGGATGTCTATCTGCTCGCCCAGTAACTTAACAGACATGGCTGAGCACTCGATGTGCCAGCCGGGACGTCCTTTACCCCAGGGGCTGTCCCACGACAGACTTTCGCCAGGCTTCGCCGCCTTCCAGAGCACGAAGTCCATCGGGTTGCGCTTCCGCTCGTCTACCTCTATGCGGGCGCCGACCTTCAGCGAATCGTAGGTCTGGTGGGACAGGACGCCTACTTCGCTCACCATCCGGTCGATGCTGAAGTAAACGCTGCCAGCTGACTCGTATGCGTAGCCCTTATCCACCAGGGCTTTAATTATCCCGATGATCGGCTCCATAAATTCGGTGACTCTCGGATAGTGATCGGCCCGCATGACGTTGAGGCGGTCCATATCCTCAAAGTACGCTGTGACGAATTTTCTCGATAGCTCCAGGGGATTAACATCGAGCTCTTTAGCCCTCTTCAGGATCTTGTCATCCACGTCGGTGAAGTTCTGGACGTAGTTTACCGTGTATCCCCGGTAGATCAGGTGCCTGCGGATGACATCGAAGACAATGTATGATCTTGCATGTCCCATGTGGCAGTAGTCGTAGACTGTCGGGCCGCAGACATACATCTGCACCTTTTTGTTTTCGAGCGGCTGGAACTCCTCGACTGTCTGGGATAGCGTATTGTAAAACCTGAGGGACGTTAAGCTCACCTCTACTATTGATGAGAGTGTTCTTAGAAAATTGATTTTAAATGTATTAAACACTTTGGAGCCGGCAAAGTGATCAGGCACTCTTGCGTAACAGGCGCCTGGCTAATTCTGGCAGCACAATTAAACTTAAGGCCAGGATGAGGCTGAGGTAAAAGATGAGCGAGCCCGGCTCTGCCAGAGAGGACCCGAAGATCACCAGTATAATGGCCCCGGGAAGTTCGCCTCCGATAGTGCCAATAAGGTAGTCCCTGAGTCGCACTCTTGAGGCCCCGGCGAGGTAGCCGGCCACGTCGTAGGGTATGACCGGTATGAGCCGCAGGAATAGTACGTATCGCCACCCGTTCTCCTGTATCCGGCTATCTATGGCAGGGTACTTGATCAGTATTTTCCTCTTTACGTAGTCCTGGAACAGGTACCTCGAAATGCCGAAGACGAGCAAAGCGCTGAGCGTGGAGCCGATCATCGCCCAGGTCAGGCCCCAGCCGATACCGAAGAGGAACCCGCTGGCTATAGTGAACGGCGTCAGGGGCAGGAAAAAGAACGGGCGGATCAGGCTGATGGCAAGGAATGCGAGAATGGCCAGGGCGCCGAACGAAAGTACGAATACTTTAATCCCGTCCGGGCTTAATTTTTCATAGCCGGCCGCCAGATTTCCGGGACCGATGATAGCAATGACCGCGATGATAAAAATAGCCCACAGTGCAACTGCGGCTACTTTCACGTTGAGGAGATGCCGTACATCCACGATTTTCATATTGCTCCGATGGCTTATAACGTTTGTTTTTCTCCGGTAAGTGGAAACTATTTAGGTTAGGGAGCGTATTATGCTTGGAGGTTCAAGTGACACATCCGCTTGAGGCGTATTTTTGCGAGGCCAAGGACGGGCATATCGCCGACGAGAAAGCCCGGGAAGATATCACCGGCCTGATCAACGACTTAGACCTGATCAAAGAAGCCTGTGCAGTCTTCGGTGCCCAGAAAAACAATGATACCGCCTGCTATACTGTGGGTAAGGTATACGATGTCCACGGGGAATGCTATGGCTGTGTCACGGTCCTGTCGGAGGATGTCACCCACGTGATCGGGCAGGATGAGCAGCAGGAGCTTCACGAGAAGCTGAACTTCATGCTGGTGACGACCTTCCTCGAGTTCAGGCGCCTCTGCAAAGGCAAAGAGGACGTCATCGAGATCTGGGACGAGTATTTAGATCTGGTCATGTCCCGCAACTTTTTGCCGCTGTACGAAAACGGAGTCCGGGCCAGGCTGATCCATAACGGCCGGATCGAGCAGGCAGAACTACCGACCGTCGTCTTTGTGCTCTACCAGTCCTACGAGGCAGTCTACGGCTAGATAGCTGCGTAACTCTTTTATGCGTTAGGGCCGTGATGACGACTGATGATTCCGGGTAAAGACTATGTAGGTCTTGGCGTTGGAGCTCTAATTATCAGGGATAGACGAGTGTTAATGCTCCTGCGATCTGATGCATGCCGGAATAATGCCGGGCTGTGGACGATACCCGGTGGCATGGTCGAGCCTTACGAGAGGCTGGAGGACGCCGTAAAACGGGAAACTGCCGAAGAGGTCGGGCTAAATATTACCTCTGCTAAGTTTATCGGCGTTTCCGACAGGGTCTTCGAAGAGCAGCACTGGGTCAGCATCCTGTATTACTGCGAAACATCGGGCGAGCCTCTCAACTTAGAGCCCCAAAAACACTATAAGCTTGAATGGCATGACCTGCGCTCACTTCCGGATAATATTACCGCGCCCAGCCGGGATGCGATAGATCTGTTTCTTGTCTCAAAATAGATCAGTCTTGTCCCATTTAGGTTCAATAAACTGGAATGGTTAACACGACTGACACGACGTTATTCGAATATGATCAGTATAGCCAGTCATTTTATGAAACCGTTATGTCCGTTGTGTACGTTGTGTCCATCGTGTTAACCGATCCGGCACTTGCTATCGGTCAATAGACTGGTATCCTGTACCCATCAGTATTCCTGCGTTGTCCTGTAGTCTCTGTGATAAACCAATAAGCCTGTACGTCGCGTTGTTTTTCGGTTTCCGCTATATAAATGGCGCGATAACCACCCATGCATGAGATGGATGGCTCTGGTGTGCATTTTTCTACTGATGGCAGCGGGTATCGGTGAAAGGACTGATCATTTCAACATCAGGTATGCTGACATGCAATACCTGACGCCCGGCACTGGCAAAATTCTGGAAAATGCCTACCGGTCTGTTAACAGTTATCTTGGCAATCTTCCCGGCTCGATTAAAGTCATCGTCGTAGATAACGACCGGATGGACGATGTAGGCAAACACGTGGAAGCCTTCTCCGCATGGAATCACCAGTCCAGCACCATTGTCCTCCGTGGAGATACCATCAAAGACCCTGCATCGCTGTCCGTGGTCGTCAAGCATGAAATATGCCATCTCGGCCTGAATGATCTGATCGATAAAAAAGATGAGGCGGAGTACCGGTGGATGGAAGAGGGCGTATGTATGGTTATCTCAGGGGAACCCCTCGACGATGTGAAGGTCAGCAAGTACATCGTCAACCGAGGTTTCATGAGTACGGGGCAGATCGGCGCAGCTGTCGACAGCCACAACTACTCGGTGACCAAGAACGGCTATCTGCAGTCGTTCAGCCTGTGCAAATACCTATCGCAGACATATGGTACCGAAGCACTCGTCGACATCTTAAAAAGCCCCATCCCTCGCTTTGAAGACGCTTTCTACGAAAGGACCGGGGAAGATTTCGGCCAGTTCTACGATCGATGGGTGGCACACGTGCAGGCCCAGGCTGTTCGCAGCCCCGGCGTTAAAGTAGTCACGATCAGAGGCTATCTTGATCTCTCTATGGACCAGGCCTGAAAAAATATATACCGTTGCGGACGAAAGTAAGTACACATGATCAAGGTCGCCATCCCGCATAAGATATACTCGGAGAACAAGCTCAAAATTAAAAACATCATCAAGAAATACGGTATGTCCTGGGACAGCGGCAAGAACGGCTGGGTGAGTGCGGCAACAGGTGACGGTGTCTACATCGACCGGGCGATCATGGACATGATTCTGAGTGACTCTTTCTCGGGCGACATGCCCATGACCATGTTCATCGAATCGGATAACGCCGAATTCCTCGCTGAGATGGAGGCAAAGTGCAAGGCTCTCGGGGGCGAGTTTACCAGGGACGTTTCCCCGGAAACGACTGCCGCAGCTCTGCAGCCTAAAGCACCGCAACCGACACCGGCTGTAAAGCCCCGCCCGGCTAAGGGCAGCAACATTTTCGTCCGGCTCAACATCAGGGATGCAGATGGTTGTAATACTCCAGAATTCTGCGCCAGGGGCCTGGGTGATCTCCAGGACATCAGCCGCCGGTGGGAAAGGCGAAAAGAACAGATCATCAAAGAATACCGCCGTCTCGGGTTCGACGACGATACTCTGGGCAGATTACTGCACAGGGAAGAGATCGCGTTCAGGAAAAACAATGCCTGCTGGGTCACCGGAGAGTTTCCGGGATCAGAGAAGGGTTCTTCTGCGGATTCAGTTGACGATTAATAAATCATTCGCAGGATAGCTTGTCTATCCGCCATATTTGCCCGATTGTCGGGATGCGGTGACATAAAAAATTATCCACATACCCGAATGATTTTGGCGATCACTGAAACATCAGTAAATTTTAATTATTTTGTAGTTATATCCGTAGGAATAGTTTATTTCAAGACATAAGAGTTTCGCCAGTTTAAGAATCATACCGGTGTTTGCCGCCTTATCCCAGTATAAAGGGTGAGAAGGCGACAACAACTGTTAAATATTATTCGAGCTTTATAGATAAGCTTGAAGGAGGCCGATCACTACGGCAAAGAATGATACACAGGACACTTCGTCCAGAGAAAAGAAGAACTTTGGTCTGATCAACGAGAAAGGTGAAGAAGTGGGAACCTACAGTGGAGCACAGCCGAGGGATGCGGCCCTGAAGGCAGCAAACCGCGGCGTTACCAACATCGTGCTGAGGGAGAAGGGGACCAAGAAGCTCCATTACTTCCAGGGCAGGCGTGAACTTGTCCCGGCTCCGGCAAACGCTCCCGAGTGGATCAAGAAGGCGGCAGCCGAGAACAAAGGCAAGATCTACAAGGCCAACGTAGAAAAAGTCGGCACGGCTACCTTAGAGTACAGTGAGCTCGAAAGGAACCCCAAGTCGATGTTCAAAGTGCCTTCCAAGAAATAAATTGAAAAGCACCAATTTCTTTTGTACTTTTTACTTATTCTATAATTTTTTTGGCATATTATTATAAACACGCTGGTAGATTTGGTTCTAGTGATAGTTATGGCTAGAAAAGAATCGAAAGGTGAAATCAGTGTAAGGGAAGCTGGAAGACGAGGCGGAAACACCACCAAGGAGAGGCACGGCCCGGATTTCTACCGCGAGATCGGCCACAAGGGTGGACAGAAGGTCCGCGAGCTGATCGAGAGAGGCAAGTCTCAGGAACGCTAAAGCTTCCACGTGATAAGCCATTTTTACTTCGGGGGCTAAAGACCCCCGTTTTGTACTTATTTTAATAATATTATAGTTTCAATTTTGCAATTAGATATTTGAAAATGCAAAAGAGATATTAAGGGGAAGATGCTTATACATTAAGCGTCCGGAGCTTGCTGCAAATACCCCCATCGGTGAACTTTAACCTTAATTGTGTTAACACCATTATCCACGGCTCCGGATAACTCTTATCCCGGGCATTCTATCCGCTCAGTTTTAGGGTAGAATACTTTGTAGCAGTAAAGGAATAGCTTCTTCTGATGAATGATCCTGAAATCGATGTCCCGGCAATCCTGAGCAATATCGACCGGGTCAGGGAAATTCTAGTCAGGGCAGAACCGGAACTGCAGTCAAACCACCATAATCTGGTCCGGGTTTCTGTGATCGAGGAGCTCATAAGCCAGGCACTGGGTTATGCGAATACCATGCGATGATTCTTTTCTGTATTTTTCGTTCGACCGCCGAAACTAATGGTGTCAATCTATAATTATTGCCCGATTGTACAAGGCTATACGGGTATCATATCAAGATAAAGTAAATCGTAAGGTGGGTTTGTGAGGGTACTGGGCAGAATGCCGGGCAGCTCTGCTGCCGTATTACTAGTTCTCTGTGTACTTTTCGCAGCCGTATCACTTGACGCCGGTGCCTCGAACGAGCGCAAGTACGAGCTGCGAGCAGGTAACATAGTCATGGGGATCGATGAGATCAATAGCGGCATGTACCAGGAGTTATTCCACAGGCAGACTCTGTCTACGGCAGATACTGAAACGCTTGGCATCTCTTTCCCGGGCCCGAACAGCGACCTTACCATTGCGCAGACTACGGACCAGGCAGTTCTGGCAACCAGTACTGGCTATTTTGCCGCAAATATGCCCTTCTATCCTTGCCTGAACTTCGGCGCTCCGCCTGTCGGCTTAGGTGCATCCGTAGCCGCATATCCCGTGACTATGGCAAAGTTTTCAGGAAATTCATTGTTCTTCCCGGAGATGGTGAACCAGGGTAACCTGTTAAATAATACCCAGCTGCAGGATATGAATCAGACCCGGATTACACTGCCACCATATGCCGCCATATCTGCCACGGATGAGCTAAGAGGTCTTTACAAGTCCGAAGGTATCAATAACAGCGGCTTTAACGCGAGGAACTCGGATAAGCCCGTAGTCCTGTCGAGCCAGACCATTGATTTTGACGCCACCCCGGCGTACATCAATAATACGACAATTGTAGAAAGGCTGTGGCGTAACTCTCACCTGGGGGCTATCATGGATAATGCCTATGAAGGTGATACCGCATATCCGACGTGGATCATGCCCTATAAAAATCCATACGCCCTGATGGAAATGCATTCGCCGAGTACGATTATGAAGTTTGCTTTCCAGGAGACGATGCCTGGAACAAGATTATTCAGATCTCTCTGGACTCTGTAAAAATTCTGGTAGTGCAGGGAGGGTGAGTTGAACACCCACAAAACAGATCTGCAGTCTGCCGCATTAGCCGCTCTGCCATCCCTGCAAGTTGTAAACAAAGTCCTCTGATACTTATTTCATCCATCCGAAATAAGTATTTCTGTCAACTACATCGGTATAATCCTATAAGAATTTTGTGAAGACGGCCAGCTTATATATCGCCCCGGGGCAGCAATAGGTTTTTCTTATCTTAAGCGCATTTGAATATGGGGATGAGGATGGATTACGTAGCCGTGTTTATCGATGAGAAGCGGTTATCGTCGAGCCCTGGCACTATCCGGCAGTACGGCATGATCCTGAACCGGTTTTACAAGTACACAGGAAAGCAGCCGGAGGCTGTCGTCAGACCGGAGATTGTGCGTTACCTGAACCACCTCATGTTTGAAAAACATCTGTCTAAAACGACCGTAGCTAACGTGTTGAGCGTCCTCAAATCGTTCTACTCCTTCATGCTCGATACTGGCTATATCACCTCAAATCCGACAAGAGGCATCAACAACATCAAACTGGACAAGAAAGCGCCGGTCTACCTGACCTTCTCCGAGATGAAGGACCTGCTGGAAACCGCGATCGATCCCAGGGACCGGATCATCGTGAGGATGCTCTATGCCTCCGGGGTACGAGTGTCCGAGCTGGTTAATATCCGCAAGAAGGATATCGATTTCGAGAGGAGTACGATTAAGGTATTCGGCAAGGGCGCAAAGGAGCGGATCGTACTGATCCCGGATACGATTGTCAAAGAAATCTTCGACTATGCGGCCGGGCTTCGCAATGACGACCGGCTCTTCGAGTTGACTCCCCGCACCGTCCAGCGGGACATCAAGCTATTGGCCCGCCGGGCAGGTATTAATAAGGCAGTCACACCCCATAAGCTGCGGCACAGCTTTGCCACGCACATGCTTCAGAACGGGGGCAACGTCGTCGCCATCCAGAAGCTGCTGGGCCACGCATCGCTGAACACGACGCAGATTTACACCCACTACAACGTCGACGAGCTGAAAGAGATGTACGGGCGGACTCACCCGCTCGGCAAATAGCAAGCGGATGCTCTCTGGACAAGTAGCAAGCGCTTAAGGACCAAACCTGCACAATTGACAATCATAACCTTTCTTTTCCGTGGAAAATAGGGCTACACGCTATAATTGTTATCTCATTCTTAATATATAAATACAGCTATTTAAGGTAGCCTTATGCAAGAGACTGTTAAAGATCACTTCGAGTGCCGGCAATGCGGGAACTGTTGCCGGTCAGACAGCATGTTGCCGCTGACTCTGGATGACATCTACCGGATAGCCGATTTTCTCGACATGCAGCCGGATGAGTTTTTCGAGCGATACTGTAAAGAGATGGTCATAGGCGGCAGCGTCACGCCGATGGCGTACCTGTCGAGAGAAAACGGTTGCCCGTTTCTTAAGGATAACCTGTGCTCGATCCACTTTGTCAAGCCGCTGTTATGTAAGTACATGCCCTCGACGATCTTCGGCAGCCACCAGTACCTGAGGTCCAAGATGCCGCCGGGCTGCGACGTGCAGCGGGCGAGGCAGGGCTGGAAGATCAACGATACAGACGCGATTAAGGAGCGGTACATGGTATCGATGATCCTGACGTCGATCTACTACAGTAACTATGGTAAGTTTGAGTACGAGAGTGCTAAGCCGTATATCTACAGGATACTACTCATCAACAGAAACCGGAATAACCTGTACGATATGGTCGACAACAGAAAACTCAAAAACTAATTCCATTTTCGGCCGCATTTCTATACTGATCAGTGTCTGCGGCCGCCCTGCTTTCGGCCAATGGCCGGCCTTACCGGCGATATCAGGCACTTCTTGTCATACCCGATAAGGTCTTTCCGGTTTGCCAGCAGCAAAGCTTTTTTCACAAGATCATAATTTTCAGGATTCTTATACTGCAGCAGCGCCCGGTGCATCCTGCGCTCTTCCACGCTCCGGGGGACGTAGACTTCTTCACAAGTATAAGGGTTATAGCCCGTATAATAAAGGCATGTCGACAGCGTGGCCGGCGTCGGGGTAAAGTCCTGCACCTGTTCCACGTAATAGCCCATATCTCTGACGTATTCGGCCAGCTGGACAGCATCCTTTACGGTACATCCAGGGTGGGCGGAGATGAAGTACGGTATTATATACTGGTCTTTTCCCAGCTCTTTATTGATGTCCCTGTACTTGTTCACGAACCGATCGTAAGCTTCTATCGAGGGCTTACACATGGCATCGGTGACTTTTTTCGACACGTGCTCCGGGGCAACTTTTAGCTGCCCGCTGACGTTTTGCCTGCAGATCTGGTACAGGTACTGCTCGTCCTGCATGGCCAGATCGTAGCGGATACCAGAGCCGATAAACACATTCTTGACGCCAGGCACTTTCTTCACTTCGTTGAGCAGGCTGATCAGCTGTGAGTGATCCTTCTTCAGGTTCGGGCATGCCTCCGGGAACAGGCAAAGCTTGTCCTTGCACATGCCCTGGGTCGACCTCTTAGAGCAGCCGAGCATATACATGTCTGCTGTGGGTCCCCCGATATCAGAGATCGTACCCTTGAACTCCGGCAACTTCGTCAGTGCCTTTACTTCCCGAATAATTGACTCCGGGCTCCTGCTCTGGATCATCCGGCCCTGGTGGGCGGTGATGGCGCAAAATGCGCAGCCCCCGAAACAGCCCCGGTGGCTGGTGATCGAAAACATGACTGTCCTGATCGCAGGAATCTCTTCTTTATACGACGGGTGAGGGTACCGGGTATAAGGCAGATCGTAAATGGCATCCAGCTCAGGAGTAGTCAGCGGAAGCGCCGGCGGGTTCTGGACAATGATCGTTTTAGGATGCCGCTGGACCATAATATGTCCGTGATACGGGTCCTGCTCATCGTAAAAGGCTTTGAAGGCTTTTGCAAAAGCCCTTTTATCAGTCGATACGGTCTTGAAGTCCGGCAGCTCCACAAAACCAGTCAGGCCACTGATATCCCGGGTTTTGTACGTAGTGCCCCTCACGTCCGTGATTCCGGCTATCTGCTCACCTCTGTCCAGCCTGCTGGTTACCTCTACGATGGCTTTCTCGCCCATGCCGTAGACGATTAGATCCGCTGGTGCGTCGGCCAGAATCGACTGCCGTACTTTGTCATCCCAGTAGTCGTAATGGGCAAACCTGCGGAGACTGGCTTCTATGCCTCCAATAATGACGGGAATCGATTTGTAGCTCTCCCGGATCTTGTTACAATAGACGGTCACCGCCCGGTCCGGCCTCATGTGGGGTTTATTGCCGGGGCTGTAATCGTCATCCGATCGAAGCCGCTTGTTAGCCGTGTAGTTGTTGACCATCGAGTCCACGTTGCCCGACGTTACGCAGAAGCACAGCCGGGGCTCTCCGAGCCGGGAAAAAGCGGCTTTATCTGATACGTCAGGCTGCGCGATGATACCGACCCTAAAGCCGGCTTTCTCCAGCACCCTGCCAATGATCGCTACCCCGAAAGACGGATGATCGACATAAGCGTCACCGCTGACAATGACAATGTCACAGCGGTCCCATCCGAGCGCCTTCATCTCCTCTCTCGTCATGGGCAAAAAACGGCCCTTTGCAGGTCTGGTCATCATGTTCTATGGGGGCGCCTTCATAGAAAAATATTATGTGCATCTATGAGATCATCCTGGTGCTGATCGAGTTCTTGTTTATTATCCCGTGATTCGTGTACAGGTGCTGATATTCCACGTTGACCAGACCCTTAGCTTCACGTAACGTCTCGGTCTGGTTGAACCGGTATTCGTCTCCGGGCCGGAGGTAGACGTACTCGTTATTTACGTAGAGCCCGATAGTGCCCGATCGGTCGATCGACATTATGGTTGCCTGGTCAGCTTTAACGGGGAAATTGTAGATTCCGAAGAGCTTGTTGCCAGTGCCCGCGCCGAAGTCTCCTCTCAAGGTCAGAATATCCCCGTAGATGGCGATCAGCGAAGCGTTCAGAGGAAAATCAATGTTACCGTTCAGCTGCCGGGTGTTCTGGTTAAACCAGTAGTTGGGGAAGTTGACCGCCCTGAAGGGGACTTCGCCTTTGACTACCGTACCATTAGCCAGCAGGCTGTGCTCGAGGAAAACGACCTTCGACGGAGAAAGCGTATTTACGTCATCGACAGGAACGTCAACGTTTGTGACAGTACCCACAGAACCCAGTACGACAAGAAGAATAACCAGTAGCAGTAACCGTTTTAAACTGGCACCCACAGCTTCCACCAGATGACGGTACATGCCGGAAAGCGATATACTTATTCGCCGCATTTAGCATTTCAGGGGAGTAGCCTTTTCCAGAAAATATCCAGGCGGCAGCAGGGTAACATTTTTATGTAAAACCGATTATTATATAATGGTGCATTTATATTATTAGCCGCCGGAGCATCGAATTAGCTCGCCTTGTGACTGGAGTCATGCTTGTCCTGTACGTAGCTACGATTATCTACGTGCAGAACCTGGGCCTGAAGCTAATGATAGACGAAGATACCATGAAGGCCGTCCTCTATTCCCTCGACGTGCCTACGATGCTCGTCCTGATCATCTTTTCCGGCCTGAGCTTCAGGCATGAGCTGACCAAGCCGAAGTATAACATTCCCAAGAAAAATCACTGGATGATCGATGCCATATTATCTTGCATCGGTATCGTTGCGATGATCGTACTTTTAGTTATAAAATATCTGGTGTAGTAGTCTATCGCCTATAAACAGGTGAACGAAAACTAACGCTACGCTGTACGTTTCTGATTGTTCAGATAGCGTGAGATAGCAAAACGAACGCTGCGCTGTGCCAGATCACAGATTACGACAGATTCGACAGATTGCACAGAGACTATATTAGATAAGATGATACTGTGAACCATTCAATTTTTTTATTATCGATTAGCATCTGTGCAATCTGTGCAATCTGTTTCAATCGGTGTATCTGGCACAGCGCAGCGTTCGTCATCGTTCACGTGCACATAGATAACACCTTTAATGTTATCCGAGAAATCTGTATCAAGCACAGTACAGCGATCGTTTTCCTTCAAAAGATATTAGAAAGGGAATGAGTCGCGCGCCTCAGGACTCATAGGGCTCATCACTAATCAGAAGCTTTTGTCATCATCGGCGCAGCTGTTCTATGAAGTTTTTCGCTGCCTGATATGGATCGGGTGCGTTATAAATGCTTCTTCCCACGATCACGAAGTCGGCGCCTGCCTTGATGGCCGAGGCCGCGTCGCCGCCCTGGGTACCGACGCCCGGGGAGAGAATCTTCATGTTACCTGCCCGCTGCCTGATCAGCGCGAGGCGCTCGGGCCGGGTGGCGGGTGCGATGATACCGTTTGCACCGGCGGCTCTGGCGAGGTCGACGAGCTCGAAGGCGTGGCCCTGGAGGAAATCGAGGGCGCCGGGGTGGCTCATTTCTGTCACTACGTAGACTTCTTTGCCGTACTGTTTTGCCGCATCGGCGCAAGCCTGGACGCTGTCCTTGCCGGTAAAGCCCTGGCAGATAATGGCGTCTGCGCCGGCTTTGAAGGTCTCTTCGCAGATGAGCTTGTTAGTATTCGGGATGTCGGCGACTTTGAAGTCCGCGATCACGTTGGCATGTTTTTTAAGATCGCCGATGATGCTCAGGCCGCAGGCCAGCACGAGGGGGTAGTTCACCTTGATAGCGTCGACGGCGCCGCCCAGCTTTTCGACGATAGCTAACGCTTCTTTCCGATCGGTTACATCCATTGCGATGATTAAACGAGATTCAGCCTTGATTGTCATAACAGGTTCAAGGATAACTATCTCTGGGCATACATAATATTTATGCACGGTAGAAGGCCGGCCTGAACTGGCCTGCGCTGTTAAAGCTAACGGGATCAAGTTTCATCGTGCCAAACTGGATTATGGAATATTCCTTAGCACACGTCATTACCTCGATCTCTTTTCTCCCGAAATCGATCGATTTAACGATGCCAAGGCCACCAAATTTTCCATCCGGCCCGTTTATGCCCACGAGCAGGTTCTGAAAATCCGAGGTATTGTAAGCGCTGATCACTTTCGTGCCGAAAGCTAAACTTATGGTTTCAGGCTCGGGTATCCGGTCTTTGAAGACTACGATCGCCTCATCTCCCGAGATTTCGACATGGACTGCATCGAAGCCCAGCTCTGATTTTACAGCACCAGGATTCACCACGTCACCGTTATTAAGCAAAGATCTCTCGATACCAATATCCTCCAGCTTAATGCTGCGGACCTCCGAACCCTCGAAGTGTTCCTTGAACGCTCTCGCGCGAAGCAGATTTCTTTCTGCCCTGCTCTTATCCCTGACATCGGGGCCCGGTTTAAGATTGACAATGTCGATACCGCATTTTTGAAACGCGTCCAGATACGATAGTTCATTATCGGTCGATATGGTTATGATCAAATCGGGCAAGACTGAATTGATCTTCTCGGTCAGCAGGGTTCGGCCAATGCCGCCCGTAGCTAGTCCGGTAGTGTTAATAATTAGCGGAAAGCGCTCGCACTTTGTTACCATCCTCGAAACGCCTGCCAGCAGCTGTAAAAAATGTCTCGCCGGAGTGACGGAGCCTACGAAATAGCCGTCGGTCATATGGAAACGCCCTTCCCGGCGATAGCCGAGCGATACGACCGATGGCGGGCCCATATCGCTCTGGCCTATATCTGAGTCTACGACTGTCGAGTGTATGTCATCGGCCAGCCGGCGTACAAGTGTAGACTTACCTGTATCGCTGATGCCGGCAACCAGAGTGATCCTGGTACCAGCAACCCGGTCTCGCAAATCTTCGAAGGACATTGATTCACTCATAGATATCTCTAAAACTTATGGGCGGGAAAGCCCGCCTTGAACATTATTTGCTTTTCGCTGCTGGCTCGTTCATATACACGATCTCTGTCTCCCCGTCGATGCCTCCCGCTTTTGCAGCGTAGGCGACAGCATCGTAGAGGCCGCCGATTTCGTCTACCAGCCCCATATTCTTAGCGCTGGTGCCTGTAAAGACCCTGCCATCTGCTATCGCCCGGATTTTATCCTCCGGGAGATCCCTGCCGGCAGCGACTGTAGTCACAAACCGATCGTAGCTTTCGTTAATGATGCTCTGGATGTACGACTTTTCGTTTTCCGAAAGTCCCCGCCAGTCTGCGCCGACATCCTTGAAGTTACCCGATTTAGCAATGTAGAAGTTGATACCTTCTTCATTATAGTACCGGGTCTTGTTCTTGAAAACCCAGATGACCCCAATGCTGCCCGTAAACGTGTCCGGGTTGGCATAGATCTTGTCAGCTGTTGCCGATACATAGTATGCAGCAGACGTGGCTGAATCGCCCATCGAGACTATCACGGGTTTTTCAGCCCTGGTCCTGTTAATCTGAGAAATAATCTCTTCTGCTGCCACAGGAGTGCCACCCGGCGAATTGACCCGTAGCACTATAGCCTTGATATCATCATCGGCAGTCGCTTTTCTCAAAGCTTTTACAACGTCGCTCGAGAACGCAGAGCCTTGATCTGCCGGGTCCGTCGATTTGTCGGCTATCATCTTGCCTTCCAGATATACTACGGCTACTTTATCGTCGCTGTCTCTTCCCAGCTTTTCTTTAATCTCATCTTTCAGGCCTGAGCCTAAAGCCAGGTACAATCCAGCTCCGATGATTAAGACCACAATGATTGCGAGTATTCCCAGTACAAACATAGCCTTCAGTAAAAAAACACCTTGATCATCACGGCCGTATAGTGATTTACACATATCCAGCATCCCACCCCAAAAGGGGAACGAGCGACATCGAGATAAAAGTATTATGAGTTAAACCAAGAAAAAGTTGCTTGAGTCCGTGAACTTCTCGGGCTGACAGGCATCTTACGTGATCAGATTAGATCAGGATAAGCAGCTATAGCATATGAAATACTACCAGATATACAGTTACCACCATAATCCTATAATCAGGCTTCATTTTGTCGTAAAATAGTTATTTTGCGACAAGAGATAGATCATACCCAAAATGAGCTGTAACCGTAGTTTCAAGGGATAACATAATTACAAATTATTGCAAAAACCAATCGATTTTCAACCTCATCTGATACTATATCATATACAAAAAAGAATATAAGAATTATGTAAAACATTTTTCATTTACCGTAGGTTATTTGTGTTACAATGTATATAATAAAAATGCATATTAGAAAATTTGATATTTACTATAATGTAATATAATTATACAATATCATATACAATATTTTGTAGATATTTCACAATAATATCTTATTATTTATGTATAAAAAATTGTATACTTATCAGTATTTTGCTTTATGCTGTAAATAACTCTTTCCTTGAAAATTCACTCTGGCCCAATCTCAGGCACGGAATATTTTCGACATATATCCGATGTTCACATTTATATACCATCAGAAAGGATATGATCTTGCTATTCGTGACCTGACTATGCCTGACAATGCGCTCATGAAAAAAACGAAATATCTGCTTGAATTACGAGAAGCTAACTTTTCCGGGGGCATCCGGGAAAAAGACCTGAGCCACGCCGATCTCAGCAGGGCTGACTTCCATGGCATGCAGCTCGTGGATGTCAACTTCGAAGGCGCGACCCTGGAAAATTTGAACCTGTACGACTGCCAGTTGATCAACTGCAGTTTTAAAAATGCCAGGCTAAACCGGGTCATAGGGCGCAAGACGAAAATTTTCAAGTGCTCCTTCGAAAACACCGACATGTCCCAGGCAGACTTCGGCGAATCTGTCATTTACAAGTCACGGTTCGAAGGCTCGGATATGCACCTCTGTAAAATGTCAGGCTCGAAAATATCAAATTCATTCTTTAACAGAGTAAACGTGCTCGGAACTGACCTGTCATCCTCGTACCTGTCAGGTGTCGAGATCTACTCGTCAGAGCTGCGCAACACCAATTTTGATAAAGCGTCTATCCTGAGCAGCAAGATCATCGATTCGTCGCTGGAGTACGCCTCGTTTAACCAGTCGGTCATCTACGAAACCAAGATTGAGTCCTGCAAGACGGATGGTATGCTAATCTTCGAGACCAAGACGGATCTTAACACTAATGATCTAAAATACGCCAGAGTGATTGATGTAGTCAAGATCTGATTCTTATATCATCTGGACTTTATCAGAATCTCCGGCATCAGCATATCATCGTCTACTTTACTCTTCTTATGCTCTGTCAGGATAAACGCGATCAGGCCGACTGCGGAGAGTAGCATAAATAACGCTGAAAGGGCGTAGGGAAACGCTATATTGATTACATATGCGTAGCCAGCTACCGGCGGGCCGAGCACTCTCCCGAAGCTTCCGTAAGAGCTCATTATACCCATAGCTACTCCCTGGTTTCTGTGATCCGTACGGCGGGATATGACTGTGTTTAAACAGGGGAAAACCAGACCGCTGCCGACGCTGATAATACAAATGTATCCCAGGGCTGCACCGAGCTCAGTAGCGGTTAGCAGTAGTACCATGCCTATAGAAGCGATCATGAGACCGAAGATGATCACCTTTTCCTCGCCGAATAGCTCGATAGCTCTGCCGACAAGTAAGCCCTGACACAGTACGCTGACCGCCCCCATAAGGGCAAAAACGATACCCATAGCTTCAGGGCCGGTGAGGTTTATACCGCTGTCGAAGACCTTGACGAACGAAGTTACGCTGGACAGCCCGATCTGGTCCATCAGGAAATAGGTGAAGGTTCCTTCGAATCCCGATATGGCAAAGCTGATGACCAGCATGGCCAGAAGAAAGACGCCGACTCCGGTTTTGAGCGCGAAAAACATGTGTTTGAAGGTTTCACCGATCATTTTCAGCATGGATAGCGGCTTGATCGCGTCGCGTATTTTGACTAGCTGCCCGTAAGAGATCGATTCAGGGATCAGTACCATGCACCCCAGCAGAGTGATAAAGGAAAGCAGTGCTGCGGCGAAGAACGGCACAGAAAGCCCGAAGACGGATAAAAAGCTGGAAACGAACGGCCCGATGATAAAGCCGAGGCCTGATACAGCCCCCATCAGGCCCATCAGCCTTGCCCGTTCGGAGGGGCGGGAAATATCGGCTATGAAGGCCAGAACCGCCGGAGAGATGCCTGCAGAGAAAAAGCCGCCGATCGCCACGGCAACGAAGATCATCCACAGATAATTGGATAAGCCTACGATCGCGAAAGCGACGGTAAAGCCCAGCAGACTGAAGGCGATAACGGGCTTACGGCCGATGTGGTCTGATATTTTTCCCCATAGCGGCCCGCAGAAAAACTGGAGAAAAGAGAAAGTGGCCAGAAGCAGACCTAGATCAAAAGCGGTCGCGTTGACACTTCTGGTATAGTAAGGAATAATGGGTATGATAATGCCGAAGCCGAGGGTGAATATAAAAACGGCAGAGGTTAACACCAGAAGCTGTAACGGCTTGATATCCATGCTATTCTCAGATACCAACGTGGCTATGTCTTAAATAGGTTTTCGTGACATAAAAACCGTTTATTTTCGACGCCGGGGAAGATAGAAAAGAGGAAATTGACAGGCCTTGCCAGTAGCCGGCGCTTATGCGAGGACTTTCTCTTCCGAGACTATTTCCCCATTTAAAAGCTCGTACACATAGGTGTGTCCGGTGTTGACGCAAAAGACCCTGGAGGTAATAGTGTTCTTTTTGTCAGGTGTTCCCACAATTGTTGTTTCCTGCATGATACAGACCTCAACTGCTGTCATAGGCTGCAATAGTTTATTAATTTATTCTATGTATTTTGAAACTAAAGCAATATAATTAATTGCTAGCTAGATAATATGGTCCAGAATCAGGTATTTCTGCTGAGCGCAGTTAAAAATCGTAAAAAATAATTTAGGCTGATACAGCAACCTTTTTGAAGCTTACGATGTCCCCGTTCAACAGTTCGTAAACGTACGCATGGTTAGTATTTACACAGTAGACGGTCGATACGATCCTTGATTTTTGAGTTTCCACGGTTTCCGTCATGATACAACCTCTTAGTAATGTAAAACCATCATTATCATTCATTACATATTAAGCTTTGGTACGACAATTGTAGTAATCCCGTCAAATTTAACAAAAAATTTTAAAAAAAGCTATATCGAGTGGAGTTGCGTGAATAGTACCTTGAATAACGGATAGGTTCACTTCAAGTTAGCCGATAAAGGATACGTAACCCCGGTAGAATAGGATGGCAGCAAACACGATCATGGTGAGAGAGCAGACCAGAGACAGGACCACAGTCATTTTACCCTGCAGCAGCTTCTTGCCGAAGGTGCCCGATGCGCCCACCAGGCCGTACCAGCCGAAAACTGCGATCGCTATGCCAGCAAACAACCAGAGCATGGTGGCCATACCCTGGCCGGAAATGGCTACGGACCCTGCGAAGACGCCGGTCCACCAGATGATGGCGAACGGGCTGGTGATGCAGATCAAAAAGCCGGTTAAAAGGGGGGTGGTCTCCTTTTTAGACGTAGCATCGTCAGCGTCGCCAGCCTTTCTTTTGCCGTTTTTGAACGCCTTGACAATGCCCCGGATGCCCAGGAACAGTAGCAGGGCGCATCCACAGATCCACACGATAATTTTCGCGGCCGGATTATTCAGGATCTGCAGCAGACCCAACATAATGAGCACGAAGAAGACGCTGTCTGCCAGTACTGCGCCAGCATCCACTTTTAGCGCGGATACGAACCCTTCTGTAATGCCTCTTCTCAAGACTTCGAAAGTGATGGGCCCGGGGGGAACAGCATGAGTGGCACCGATAAGCAGGCCGGCCAGCAGCAAGTCGAGCATAGATGTGATAGGCAGGCGCAAGCTATATAAAATTTTTTAGCGACAGATCATATGCTTACCGTACAAACGTTTATAATACATACGATTATTCATCTAAATTATCTTACGTTAGTTCGAGCCCAGTGCTCGATGATGGGAGGATTATAATGTCAAACAATAAGAAAGTATTCTCTATTTTAATTGTGCTGTCAGTACTGCTGCTCTCGGCGGTGTCCCTCGGGTGCACCACTCCGGTCAAGCAGTACACGATCGCCACCGGCGGTGTAGCCGGTACATATTACCCGATCGGCAGCGGCATCGCGCAGTCTGCGAACAACGCCAGCACCGGGTACAACATGTCGGTCGAGTCTACCGGCGCTTCGGTCATGAACTGCCGCCTGCTCAGCAACAAGAGTGTCGACTTTGCTACCATCCAGAACGATGTAGCCTACGCGGCAGTCAACGGCCAGCGGGACTTTGCCACCTCCGGTAACCTGACGATGATCAAGGGCGTAACCTGCCTGTACCCGGAGACCATCCAGATCATCACCCTCAACAGCTCCGGCATTAAGAACGTTAGCGACCTTAAGGGCAAGCGTGTAGTCATGGGCGACCGTGGCAGCGGCTCCTGGTTCAACGCTCTCGAAATCCTGAAGGCATACAACCTCACTGAAGAAGACGTCCAGCCCTCTTCCGTCAAGCTCGCCCAGGCAGCTGAAATGATGAAGAACGACCAGGTTGACGCAGCCTTCTGGACCGGTGGCGCACCCACTGCAGCCATCTCCGAGCTGGCTACTACTAACGACATCTACATCGTGCCAGTCTCCGGCGCCGAGAGGGATGCCCTGATGGCAAGCTCGCCGTTCTACGCAGCCCAGACTCTGCCTGCAGGCACCTACAGAAGTGTCAACCACGACACCGAGACCGTGACCATCATGGCCATGCTCGTAGTCAACCAGGATATTCCGGAAGAGGATGTCTACAGCCTGCTGAAGGCAATGTACGACTCCAGCAGCCCGATCAGCAACTACCCCCACGCGGTTGCAAAGCAGATCACCAAGGCCAACGCGCTGAAGGGCATGTCCATCGAACTGCACCCCGGTGCCAAGAAGTACTTCGATGAGCAGAATATTCTTCCGTAAGACTATTCGTGCCATATGAAGAAAAAACTCGGGATCGCCGCTATCCTCGGGATAGCGATGATCCTTTTATTCTTTTTCCTGCCCTGCGGCATGTCGCTGGTAATCATGGACAAAGCAGGACATGTTTATTATGCGAAAAACGTTCAGCCCGGGGATATAGTAAGCCTTGGCTTCAAACATTCTGTAGAGAAAGTCCTGGTAGTCGATACGTTCTCAATCACCGGTGATGGCCAGCTATTGCTTGAAAATACCACCTACGGATCGATGGGTGCGGGCCTGCCGTCAGATCAGTCCTATAATATCACTACCGATGGCCAGGGCAATTTTACCATTGAGAACATCGGTATCACTTATGATGAGATCAACTTTATGACCCTCGATTTTACCAGGCATTACATCGTAACCTCCGGAGAAACTAGCCAGTTATCGGGCGTAGCCCCGCATGAAAAGCCATTAATACTCCGGATAGAGCGAAATACACCGGTAAAAATTATTGCCAGTGCGATTAGAACCATTTTTTAGCCCTCGATTTTGATTCGTAAAGGTTATATATGCTATTGGTTACTTTACTATTAGTTTTATAGTCCTTTGTGAAAGGTTTCATACAGTCGGGCAGATCGTGACCTGCCCGACTGTATAATACCTTTCAAGAAGGACTTTAACCTCTAAAATGATCATGGCCGATTGAACAATGCCATGCCAAGTCATGACACAGAAATACAAGGGGGTAGAAAGGTGCCTGAAGATAAGACCATAAAACTTGATCAAACGGAGTTAGACGACCTGGAGGTCAAATACTCCAACATACGTAGCCTGACACGCTGGGGAATCCTGCTGGTATCTGCGATAGCAATTATCAGCTCGCTGTACCACCTGTATGCATCGGTATACATGCCGAACTATCAGCTGCACCTGTCCCTGCACCTGATGTTCATGATAGTCCTGGCGTTCTTCATTTACCCGATCTGGTCTAAGGCACTGACAGGCAAGAAAGGTCTCGACAAAGTACCGGTATACGATTTGATACTTGGCGGACTAAGCGCTGCTGTCTGCCTGTACTGGGTCTTTTGCTACCAGGATATCGTCTCCCGCTCGGGTATGGAATCCCAGTTTGATCTGATCATAGGCGCTATCGGCATCATGCTGGTACTTGAAGCTACCCGCAGGACTGTCGGCCCCGCCCTGAGCATTCTGGCAGGGCTGTTCATCATCTACGCCTTTGTCGGCGCATACCTTCCAGGGATTCTCACTCACAGGGGCTATTCCATCGAGCGGATTATCTCCCACCTGTGGTACACCGACCAGGGCATCTTCGGCGTACCCCTGTACGTATCGGCGATATACGTGATCGTCTTCATCCTCTTCGGCGCGTTCCTCAAGTATTCGGGCGCGGGTGACTTCTTCATCAACCTGGCCTACGCGCTCACCGGCTGGAGAAAGGGCGGCCCTGCGAAAACTTCGGTGCTTGCCTCCGGCTTCTTCGGCATGATCTCGGGCAGCTCGATCGCCAACGCTGTCACAGTCGGATCGTTTACAATTCCGCTGATGAAGAAAGCGGGCTACCGGAAAGAATTCGCGGGTGGAATCGAAGCGGCATCGTCCACGGGCGGCCAGATCATGCCCCCTGTCATGGGAGCGGCTGCCTTCATCATGGTCGAGTTTACGGGCATCCCGTACAGCGAGATCATCATATCTGCGATCATTCCCGCCATCGCTTTCTTCACGGGCGTCTGGATCATGGCGCACCTCGAGGCAAACAGAGTCGGCCTGAAGTCAGTGCCAAAATCGGACCTGCCGGACTGGAAAAAGCTCGTCCGGGAGAAAGGGTACGTAAGCATCTCGGTATTCCTGCTGCTCTACCTCATCCTGATCGCCAAAGTCTCGATACCTTATGCAGGTGTCTTCAGCATCATATCAATTATCGCTCTCAGCTATGTGCCTGACCTGGCCAGAGCTTACAAGGAGCGTAAGTATGCAATCCTCGCAGGAATAGCAATAGCCTATGTAGCGTTAGTTGCAACTTGCCTTTACCTCCTCAACCTCTCGGCCATGATGGCAATATTCTACAGCATACTTCCGCCAGTTATCGTGCTTGTAGCAATCTGCCACTTCACTGGTAAAAAGCTGGAAGGAATGGACGTTGGCAAGTTCAGGCTGGCCCTGGAAGAAGGCACCAAAGGTTCCTCGGGTGTTGCGCTGGCATGTGCTACAGCAGGCATTATCTCCGGTGTTGCCACACTTACCGGCCTGGGCCTTAAGATCGCCATGCTGGTATCGGTAATTTCCGGAGGCTCGCTATTCATCGCACTGATTCTGACAATGTTAGCCTGCCTCGTGCTGGGCATGGGCCTGCCGACAACCGCTACATACATCGTACTGGTCACCATGGCAGCCCCGGCACTGGCTACGATGCACCTGCCCTCGGGCATACTGATCCCGGTGATGGCCATACACCTGTTCGTGCTGTACTACGGCGTGCTGGCCGATGTGACTCCGCCTGTAGCGCTGGCCGCTTACGCTGCCTCGGGCATCGCGAAGTCGAACCAGTTCAAGACCGGCCTTGAAGCGTTCAAGATTTCGATGAACAAGATGATGGTGCCATTTGCCTTCGTGTATTCGCCTGCCATATTACTAATCGGCATCGACTGGGCCAGCCCGCTATCGATGGGCGGAGCCATATTCGATATCGCTACGATGTTCCTCGGAATTTTGTGCTTGCAAATAGCGCTGACAGGGTTCTGGATGGTGAAGCTGACCAGGATCGAACGGGTAGCGATGTTTATTGCAGCGCTGGCGCTGATCTTCCCGAACGTACCGGGAGCGGCATACGGAATTGCAGCTTTGATCACGATCTTCGTGCTGCAAAAGAGCAGGATACTTGCCGGGCCGGATGGCAAGTTCATGGACGGCTTCAGAAAGATGTTCCCGATCTGAAGCCAGAGTTTTTTTAAACTGAAAGAGTATCGCTGATAAAAATAGAAATCAGATCGTGGCATCGCCCACGATCTTTTTTATATCCACGAGTATGACAAGCTCGCAGGACTCTTTCCCGTCGACCCTGAGCGGCTTCTTGATGATGCCCAGGATAGATGAGTCGTAATCTCTCGATGACTGGGACTGGTCGATCTGGTCTTTAGCTACTGACGTCACGTTCAGGACATTGTCTACCAGTATGCCAAGCTTGTAGCCTATGATCTTGTCGTCCAGCACGATGACCTTGGCGTTCTCAGCATTCAGCTGGCCGTTGTCACCGAGGTTCAGCTTGTTCTTGATGTCGAAGATCGTGCATATCTCTCCCCGGAGATCGACGATGCCCAGGATGTGGCCGGGCGAGTTAGGTAGTCTGGTTACTTTGGTGTACTGCACGATCTCCTTGACGTGGAACAGGTTGATGGCATAGATCTCTTCAGCCAGCTGGAACTCGACGACCTGAAGCTCGTCGGCAAGGATCTCCTGGGACGCCGAAGCTGTGGCCGGCATGGCTGCTTTTAACGGGGCTTCCATTACCACCGGAATCACGCCTCCACTTTAAACTTCTTCATCTCAGAGGAAACGTTGCGGGACACGTTGTTGACGTGGTCGATGATCTTGCCGATCTCGTCCAGGGAGGCGGTAACTTCCTCGGTGAAGGCCGCAGACTGCTGGGAATCGTTGGCCACGTTCTCGAGCATGCTGGAGACTTCAGTCATGTTCACCGTGATCTTTTCCACCGTGATAGCCTGGCCCTGGGTTGCGCCAGCAATATCTGAGATGTTCCGGGAGATATCGCCTACGGATACGACGATATCATTAAACGCTTTAAGCGCCTGGTTGACCTGTTCGGTACCGTTGGCCACCTGCCGGGTAGATGTCTCCACTGCGTTTGCCGCACTGTCGGTCTTGCTCTGCAGCGTGCCGATCATCTCGGCGATGCTGCCCGCGGATTTTTGGGAGTTCTCCGCCAGTGCCTTGACTTCGGATGCCACTACGGCAAAGCCTCTGCCTGCTTCTCCGGCACGGGCTGCCTCTATGGCAGCGTTGAGTGCAAGCAGGTTAGTCTGGTTGGCAATGTTCTGGATGAGCTGGACGATCTTGCCGATCTTTTCCATCTCGGAGCGGATATCTACGATGATGTTGGCCACTTCGTTCGAAGCGTTAGTCACTTCAACCATGCTCTTGCCGGCTTTCTGGGCCAGGTCCGCGCCTTTCTTGCTCTGCTCGTTGGCGCTCGCAGACAGGGTCGAAGTCAGCTCTGTGTTCTTCGATATGTTGGATATGCCCCGGGACATGTCCTCCATCGATTTGAGCACCTGCTTCACTCCTTCAGATCCGCTGGCGATGCTGCCGCCGATATTGGACGCTCCTTCGGACATCTTCCTCGTGGCGGTGAGCACTTCTTCGATGCTGACGTTCACGTTTTCCATCGCCGAGTTAAGCTCGCTGACCTGGGAATTGATGCCCTTGACCGTAGCAGTCAGGCCAACACCAGTCTGGTCGAGGTACGAGCCGAACTTACGGAAGTCACCGGTGGTAGTGATCCGGACCCTGGCTGTGAGATCTCCTCTGGAGTACGCTTCGGAGATCCTCATCGCCTCGTTGATGGGCCGGGTTACCGAGTCCAGCGTGTCGTTGACACCTTTTACAATATGGCTGTAGTCGCCCTTATGCCGTGTTACGTCGGCCCTGACTTCGAGCCTGCCGTCTGTGCCGGCTTTGGTGATCATTTCCACATCGTCGACCAGCGCCTTAATCGAGGATTTGACCTGATCGAGACGCTGGCTGATAATAACAAAGTTGTCTCTTACTTCCCTTGTATACTGATCTGCTTCAGTAACAGTCAGGTCGAGGTTCAGATTTCCTTCTGCCAGCTTTTTGAGGTTTTCCGCCACCCGGTTAACTTCGGCTTTCTGGTACTCGGATACCTTTGAAAGTGCAGAGATGTCCTGAACTATCTCGACGTGGCCGGCCTTTTCGCCGCGGGAGTTTGTGATGTAGGCAGTATCTACTCTGAAGTTCCCACCGTTCTGGTTGAAGAAGGTGTAGAGCTGCCCCTGCCGGAGCTTGGTGATGCCGCAGTTTGCGGTCCTGCAGATGTCTGCGTTCCAGTTGCTGCAGTGTTTTCCCAGCACATCTTTTCGCTTGACACCCAGCATGTTTTCGACTGGCTTGTTGATAAAGGTCCAGTTCATGTTCATATCCGTGACCGAGAGGGGCCAGGGAAGCGCGTCCAGAATCTGCTCGTAGAAAAAGACTTTTTCTCTAAGGCGCTCAATTTCGCCTCTTCCAAAAAACCCGGGGGAACCGTTTTCCGAAACCATACAACATACCTCAATCCAACATCTTCAAACATGATCACAGTCGAGGATCATTCTTAACGATGAATATTCATAAGCAGGCTTATTTAGCCTTTTTTTAACAAAATTGAGATTTCTGAGGGGTAATTTCAAATAAGAAAGACGTTTTAGGGGCCATATAGCCAGTTCTTCCCCGATAACGCAGTTTTAGTATCCTACGCCATATCAAACCCCAGATTTTTTATTTCTGGTCCAAATTTTAAGGTATAATGCAGATATATTCCCGCTCGGGATGTGATACTGATGCAAATGCTGAAACAGGATAAATACCAGAAGTGTATCGATCTTTGCTACGACTGCGCAGAATCATGCGATGCCTGCGCCAATGCCTGCCTCAACGAAAAGGACGTAAAGAAGCTCACCCAGTGCATCGAGCTTAACCAGGACTGTTCTGATGTCTGTGTCATGGCTGCGAGGTACATGTCCAGAAACAGCGTGGTCTCTGAAGCTTCATGCTCGATGTGCGCGGAAATATGCGACGTATGCGCCGACGAGTGCGAGAAACACAAGTCCATGGAACACTGTGTGAAATGCGCCAGTGCCTGCCGGGCTACGGCTAAAGAATGTAGAAGCATGGCAAAGGCGGTATGATAGATAATCGATCAATGTCGTGGCTGAGAGCCAGTTCAGCCTAAGAGTAGCAGTACGTGAAACACTACCTGCCCTCTCCGGGTAACCTCTTTCTCCCCCCGGAGAGACAGTTCCAGCCCTGCTGTCTTTAGCGTTCCAAGCACATCAATGCCAGCCGCTTCCATGGAAGTCCGGAACTCTGCTGGAAATTTACACGTAGTATTGCCCTGTGCGATAGCACAGGTCTCGCATCTCCTGCAACCGCCGAAACCGTAGGTCAGCGCTTTGTGGTAGCCTTCCAGAAAAGCGTGCCGCTCCAGATCTAGCATCGACTTGCGGACATGGGCGCCGAATCCGGAGATCCAATCATCTTTCTGGCTCAGGTTATTAGATTCGAGGTACAGGTACCCGTCGTAGCCCAGGATATACGCGTTAGCATATCCGTCGAGGACCTTGCGAGTCTCGTCAGAGCCCGGGGTATAGGGAGGGCACGATAACCTCAACCCATAATTAGGGCATCCGAACTGGCATTTCTGGCGGACCCAGTGCGCAGTACTTATATCATGGGTATGGATGCGCTTAAACTCGGTGGCACCGTCTGCCATCGCCATGGCTTGCAGTTCTTTTTCAAGCAGGCCAAAATCGACAGCCATGGCAGGTACTCCTGAACACGTTAAGAATAATAAAAGTATGTGGGGTTGAAGAGATTTGAACTCCTGATCGACGGGTCTCTCCGATATGCCTGGGATTTCACCAGAGAACACTGAAATCAGCGCTCCAACGGTTCCTCATAAGCCGCCCCGTCGGGTAGCTTCAGGTGACCCGTTGCTCATCATATTTCTGGAGGGCCTCTTCGACCCTTCCACCGCTGGAGCCCGTCGCCATACCTGGCTTGGCCACAACCCCTGCGAACTGTTATAGGCGTTTTACCCTATTAAACGTTTTCGATTGTTAAACGTTCAACTTAAACACTTTCGCTTTGAAAATGTTTAGCGGGCCCGGTGGGATTCGAACCCACGACCCCCGGCTTAGAAGGCCGGTGCTATATCCTGACTAAGCCACGAGCCCAGCCCGGGGATTAAATGTCTGTACTCGTATATAAATGCTGCGTACCGGAGTACCAGATGATAC
The DNA here is from genome assembly GCF_049676595.1 of Methanocella sp. MCL-LM. Lineage (GTDB taxonomy): Archaea > Halobacteriota > Methanocellia > Methanocellales > Methanocellaceae > Methanocella_A. Next base: position 2,145,589 of record NZ_CP187259.1, on the reverse strand, counting down.
TTTTTAACCAAAGCTTTATTACTATGCAACCTCTTAAAATAAAATAATATGATATAATAATAATGGTTTTATAAACCCTTAAAAGAGAAGGCTGAACATCATGCGCATAAAATCGAAGTTAATGATAATCCTGCTCGTATCGCTAATAGTGACTGCGATCGTCCTGCCGGCCATCACGTCCGCCCAGACCAGCTCCACGATCACTGGCCGGGTTACCTACCAGGGCACCTACATGGATGGAGTGAAAGTCGAACTGGTGGGCGGAGCCTCGGATACGACGAAGAATGGTGGCTACTATAACCTGAGTGTCGTGCCAAATATTGCTGTATCAGTAAGAGCTTCGTTTGCCAATGCCAGCGAGACTAAAACGGTAATGGCTGGAGAAGCCGGCAGCACAGTGACACAGAACTTTGATCTGGCCCCCCTTCCGACTGCCACACCGGCATCCCAGGCTCTCGGCCCGAATACTGCAACCATTGTCGGACTTGTAAAGTACCAGGGAAGCCCACTGGCAGGCGTTGAAGTCAACGTGTCTCCCGTCACGAAAGTAACTACGACTAATACAGGACATTACAGCGCCAACGTACCCGGAAATCTCAACGTGACAGTATCGGTAGTAACGGCAGCGGGCTCAGACTCGAAAGCTATCGTCACACCGGCTTCAGGTACCATAGTAGTAGACCTGAACATCACGGAGGCAGGCGCTGTGACAGCAACACCCGTAGCGACTGCAACAGCGACAGCCATTGCCACGATTACCGCTACACCTGGGGCTACCCCGGTATCTACGCCTACTGCTACAGCCATTCCTGCAACGCCCACTCCGACTGCGGCTCCTGCGGGTAGCGAGTTTGCGGTGGCTCTGGCAGCAGTTGGTATACTGGCAGCCATCGGCTTGATCAAGATCAGAAAATAATGTAGATTTAAGATATCGCCGGAGCGGATAACTCCGGCCTCTTTTTTATGTAACCGGATAAGGCCACTTTTTATCTGTCGTTCATAAGTCGGAAGTACGACCATTAGATACAGATTGTGAGATAAATGTTATATTATCGCGTCACTATCTCTCAAGCAACGGTTGAATTATCATGCGTTCGAAATACATCCTACTACTTGTTGCATTTTTAACCTTTATTCTGCTAATGCCGACGTGCCAGGCATTGCAGATGGCCCAGGCCCCGATACCGAATGACTGGGCATATGTTTCCGGCATAGTCACCTACAATGGCAAACCGCAGGACGGTGTTTCTGTCGTCATACCGGGCGGCACCATGGAAGGAAGCTCTTTCACCACCAGGGACGGGGGCTATTACAAAGTATCAGCATATCCCGGCCTGGCCGTATCGATTAAAGTCAGTTACAGAGGGGCTTCCATGACCAGAAGCGTGGAAACAGGCGGTGAAAGTAGTAACACTACCTATAACTTCGACCTTACAGCAGTTGAAGCCCCGGTTACTGCTACCCCGGTCACCGTACCGGATACGATCGTCCTGGTAGGATCGGTCAAGCATGACAACAGCCCTCTTCCGGGAGTGTTTGTCAACATTTCGCCGGTTACCAGAGCTAAGACCGACATGTCCGGGCAGTTCATGGCCAACGTTCCTACCGGGGAAAACCTGACAGTATCGGTTGAGACGCCGGCGGGCATTATCTCGAAAAATGTGACCAGCCCCACCGAGGGAACCAGCTTCGCAGTAGATCTGACTTCTTTTAGCCCCTCTCCTACGGTCGAAGTGACACCTACCCCTGCGGCTCCTACGAGCCTGCCGGCAACACCCACAGCAGCACCTGCAGGTAGCGAGTCAGTCATCTTGCTGTCAGCAGCGGGTATTCTGGCTGCTATCGGGCTGCTCTGCCTGAGAAAAGAATAAAAAAGGTTATAGGGACTGAAGGCATCTTCTTTCAGCCCCTTCTACTTTTTAGATGTCCTCGCCGGTGCCCTTGACATACATGAAGGCTTCTACGGGCGCCTTTGAGCCCGCTGGCATTACCTGCACAGTAATTCGCTTGTACAGGCCTTTCCTGATCCCCTCGTAATCGTCGAGAGTGCTCAGGTCCCGGCTGCCAATACCCGTCATCAGCGCGCCATCGATGACCGATCCTTTCTCCTTGATGGCCATGGGGAACCCTGCGTCCTGATCAAAGTACTTGCGGTAACCTTCGACTTTGGCCGGCTTCATGGGCGGTACTCGTCTCAGCAACCGGCTGAGCACATCAGGGTCTCTCAGCGTACCGTAAACAAAAATTGTGTTGAACATGTCTTATCATCGCGCTTCGCACATTGCTACTTCAATAGCATCTACGTAGATGGGCTTATACACTTCGACGGGGTAGACTTCCCGGACCTTCCCGGTGGAGTGCAGGATCAGCTGGATGCGGCCGGAGAGGGTTTCGCGTTCTTCCACGTTGGCCTGAGTGGTGTAGGTCATCCGGTGCATGCGGATGTCCACGCCTTTTACGATAGCTATGCAGCCGCAGAGCCCCGGCACCAGGTCGGGCAGCGCCACGTCTGTGATGAACACCTTATCTCCGGGGCCTATCTCTGAAAATGCCTGGAGGTTATGGGCGCTGCGGATCTCGAAGGTCCTGATGCGCCTGCGCCTGAAGTCGGTGACCGATTCCTGCGTCAAACCTGTGATTGCGGCGACCTTCATGACATCACCCGTACATAGTCAGGTCTTTCGAAGGCTTTGCCTCGGCTTCGCCGATCTGTTCCGACAGCTGGTGAAGCATCCTCTCGATCTCCTCGGCCTGCTCTTCCATGGGCTTGATGTCGAGATCGAAGCCGTACAGGCGATTCATAGCTTTGACCACTTCGATGCTTGCCCTGGGATCCGGGTTCGGCCCCCGGGTCTCGCCCAGGATACAAATCCCTGTGAGGCCGTGGTTCAGGCACTCGTTCATAATTACCCCGGGCACGCCGGTGATAGTGCCCATCTGGAAAAGCTCGATATGGCCTTTTATCTTTTCCAGGCCTTCCTGGCTGGTGGCCGCTCCGAAGACTTTATGTTCCTCCCCGGTCGTCGCCAGCCCTGCCAGGGAGACCATCTCCCGGGGCTGAAGCTCTTTTGCCCATCTGACTATTCCGCCGCCAACTTCCCGGCTGATGATAGGGTCGATCGGTATGTCCGAAAAGATGATGACCAGGTTCTTTTCAGCGCTCTCGTAAATGCGGACGGGCCCTTTGACAAGGCCTTCGTAAAGGATCGCTATGGGCGGGAACAGCTTTGAGTCTACCCGGCCGCAGGGTTTCATATCCAGCTGGTCGATGAGGTACTGGGCCACGATGTTGCCGATGAGACCCATGCCCGGGAAGCCCCCCATGATGATCGGGTTTTTACTCTCTATACGGTCAGCAATGACCTGAACAAACGGTTCCTCCGCCCTGTCTGGCATCATGTATAATATGCCACGGAAAAATATAAAACTTTTTAACGTAGAGACCATGGCGACGTCCATTTATATATTGTAATCAGTCGCATCGAAAGCCTTTTACCTCACCAGCTGCAAACATATCCATGGTGATAGTATCAGCGAATACAAGTTCAAGCGCGGCTTCAAGCCTGAGTCTGACCGAATCAAAAACGTGCTGACTGAAATTTTCCAGGTAGACCCGCAGAACAACGGTGGCAAGCTAACCATCCAGTACGGAGCCATAAAAGAGCTGAAGACCTGGGTGGAGGACAAGAAGCTGTTCGTCGAGACCCAGTCTGACATGAGCGTGAAAGACCAGAGCGTCATCCTCGACACTAACAAGAAGTTCAGGGACTTTCTGGAAGAAGCTACCGGCTACACGGCAAAAGAGCGCCTGAAAATGGCGAAGAAGGATGTTGCAGGCGAAGAGAAATAACGCCTGTAAACCCTTTATGGTGCTTTAAAAATGATAGATCACGCTGCTGTTTATGTGTCTTTACTGCCTAACGAGAAGAAAGTCCTCAGAGGCGTAGAAGAAGGCATGAAAAGACATGAATGGGTCCCGGTAGAGGACATTGAGGCGTTTGTCCACCTGGGCCGGAAAGAAGTCGAATACCGGCTGAACCGGCTGGTCGAGATGAATATTGTAGAGAGGTACATCCAGTCCTATGTCGGCTACCAGCTAAAGTTCGACGGCTATGATATCCTGGCAATCGAAGGGTTCGTCAAAAGAGAAACCATCGGAGCGCTGGGCGAAGTGATCGGCGTTGGCAAGGAGTCGGTAGTTCTCGCCGCCATGAGCCACAGACCAGTAGCGATCAAGTTTCACCGGGAAGGCCGGACCAGCTTTAAGCACGTTAAAAGATCCCGGCAGCACCTCATCGATGTAGAGAAGATCGAAAACTTCTCCTGGCTATATGCGGCTATGCTTGCCGCAAAGCGGGAATTCGAAGTGATGAAAGTACTGTACCCGGCGGTCAGCATACCCGAGCCCATCGATCAAAATCGCCATGCAGTGGTCATGAGTGTGGTTAAAGGCGTGGAGATGGTCAAGGCCACGCTGGTAGAGCCTGAATGGTACCTCGACGGCATCCTGGAACAGGTTAAAAAAGCATACGACCTGGGAATAATCCATTCTGACCTCTCCGAGCATAACGTCATGGTAAGTGACGAGGGCCTGACGATCATCGACTGGCCTCAGTACGTTACGGTAGGCTCAAAAACGGCGGACGAGATGCTGGAAAGAGACGTGAAGAACGTGCTGGTTCACTTCGAGAAAAAGTACAGGCTTAAAAGAGACCTGCAGTCGACGATCAACTACGTAAAAGGAATAGCCGCAGGGCAGCCTTCATAAACGGGTGTACCGGATGGAGCCGGTCATATCAGTGATCAGGTACAGCCCATCCTGGTCATCCTTTTGGAGAGATACGAACATATAGTGCTCCTGCAGGCAGTTTTCGGCTTTCTGGAGGACTAAGTAGAACCGGTCGTTGGGCCAGGCATAGTAAAAGCCGAAAAAGTGTTCCAGATTCTCGCCTATGGTGCAATCCATCGCAACTTCGCCTTCCTGATCGTAGAACCTGAACATCTTGAGGAGCAGCTGGCCGTAGGCTAGATTATCCTTGTTGACCCACGTACCGGCAATTCTGGAGGGGTCCGGTAGCTTATCGACAACATCCGTGTCTATGCCGCTGTTCAGGTTGCCCGCTCCCGCGTGAGAAAGGCAGATTTTAGCGTCGAACGTCGTATCCTCCATTTGTTACACCATCTGCTGACCGCCGGCATCAGGCGCTTTATATCGCCCGCCGGTCAACAATTGTACTTTATGGAAGTTACTATTTAAGCCTTTTATAACAAGTATATAATCGCTTTTGGGTAATTAGGAACCACCTGGCACCTGCTAGTAGGACGATTTGTGCCCGCGCGTTTCTACATAATAAAAAAGTAGCGGAAGACTGCGGGAATGCCGATACTATCGGCACCCGTGTCCCCAACACTCTGGCTGGCCTACAGGCCGGCTTCCTTTCTCAGGATTTCTGCCTTGTCGGTGCGCTCCCAGGTGAAGTCCGGGTCGTTCCGGCCGAAGTGGCCGTAGGCCGCAGTCTTCTTGTAGATGGGCCTGCGCAGCTTGAGGCCCTTGATGATCCCGGCCGGGGTCAGGTCGAAGTTCTCCTTGACCAGCTCGGCGATCTTCTTCTCGGCGATCGTGTTGGTGCCGTAGGTGTCGATCATGATCGACACGGGCTCAGCCACACCGATTGCGTAAGCAACTTCTATTTCGCACCTGGTTGCAAGCCCGGCAGCTACGATGTTCTTGGCTACGTACCTGGCCGCATAGCATGCGGAGCGGTCCACCTTGGAGGGGTCCTTACCGGAGAAAGCGCCTCCGCCGTGCCTGCCCATGCCACCGTAGGTGTCGACGATGATCTTCCTGCCCGTAAGGCCGGTGTCGGCGTGCGGGCCGCCGAGGACGAACCTGCCGGTGGGATTGATGAAGACCTTGGTCTTCTTCTCGTCGAAGAAGCCTTCGGGCATCACTGGCTTGATCACGTGCTCTATGATCTCTTTCCTCAGCTGATCGTTGGTGACGTCCGGGCTGTGCTGGGTCGAGACGACCACGGTGTGCACCTTCGAGGGCTTACCGTTGACGTACTCGATGGTGACCTGCGTCTTGCCGTCCGGCCGGAGGTAGTTCTCGGCCTTGCCGTCAGATCTCTTGCAGGTCAGCTCGCCGGCCTTGCGGACCTCTGCCAGTCGCATGGACAGCTTGTGGGCCAGCGAGATGGGCATAGGCATCAGTTCGGGAGTTTCGTTACAGGCATAGCCGAACATCATGCCCTGGTCGCCTGCGCCGAGATTGTCCACGCCCATTGCGATGTCGGGCGACTGCTCGTCGATAGAAGTGATGACAGCACAGTTGTCAGCGTCGAAGCCGTACTTGGCACGGGTGTATCCGATGTCGCGGATAGTGTCCCGGACCAGGCGGGGAATATCGACATATGTGCTGGTCGTGATCTCGCCTGCTACGATGGCCATTCCAGTGGTGACCAGCGTCTCGCACGCCACTCTCCCGAGGGGGTCTTTCGCAAGGATAGCATCCAGGACTGCGTCAGATATCTGATCGGCAATCTTATCCGGGTGCCCTTCGGTGACCGACTCGGACGTAAAAAGGTGTTTCTCCACGCTCATAATATATCCCATATCAATGGATAGACATTAATTATCCAAGCAAGCATTAATATTTATCGGTCTCTGCATTACCACGGGTAATAAATCATTGTATTTAGGTTATACTGATACGGGGATTGAGCTTGAAGACCTCGTGTCCGCCCTGATAGACGGTGATCATACCGCCAGACCCGGATACGGTGACGGCCACGCTTTTGGTATACCGGGTGATCGCAGCCGCTGCAAGGTGTCTTCCCCCCATGCCCGGGAGCATTTCCACACCCCTGGCACTGGCATCGATATAGCGGCCTGCAGCCTGAAGGTACCCTCGCTCGTCCACGATGAACATACCGTCAAGCTGAGCAAACTCTTTGACGGTCTCCCAGTTATTCTCGTCCCTGATATCGCGGGCCTCTTTTGGATGGCCTTCGTAAGGATTCAGGATCAACTGGTGAGACCTGCCCAGCACATTGTCAGTGTCGCCAACTACAAACGCGGTACCGACAGACTTGCCTTCCCGCCCTTCCCGGCCTATCTCGATGGCGAGGTTCAGCACGGCTTTAATGATCGTATAATCCACGATCGCAGCCAGGTCGGCAATTTTTTTAATAAAAGGAATATCTGTGATATCTACGACCACGACCGAGTGGACATCCCCTATGCTAACGATGCCGAGGACAATTTTATCCTCAATCAGGCCCTGGATATAGGCGGCTTCGATCGCTTCGCTCATCAGCTCGATACGGGATACTTTCAGGAAAACGGATTCGCGATCGACGTCGGCAGGCATCCGAGTATAGAGGTCCACGCTGATATCACCCATGCTGGTCGACTCCCCGTCGACCCGGGCGATGATCACCGGCAGCCGGGTCTTCAGGCTCTGCCTGATTCGCCGGCCTTCCGGAGAAATAATGATAATAGCTGTGGCCCCTATTTTTTCCGCCAGCTCTTCGCCTGCTTTTGCCACCTCATCGCGAAGTTCCATAAGTCACCATATTTATTATAATAATATGGGATATATAGTCATTCTTGAAAGGTATTATACAGTCAGGCAGTAGCCCCAGCATGGCAGGGGCTACGACCTGCCCGACCGGATGAAAGTTCACAATGTATAGCCCTTACTGAAAGACTTTGTACGGTTCCTGTGCCTGGGTGTTCGCCTTTTGAACGCCTGCGTTCGCAGGCGTTCTCGAGGCGATCTGTAGACGAACGCTGCGCTGTGCATAACTGATTGCTCAGATAACTTGAGACAGCAACACGAACGCTGCGCTGTGCCAGATCACAGATTACAGCCCAAACAAGGCAGTAACACCGGCCACCGATTACACCTCAGGCACGGGAATACTGGGGATCTGTGACGTCAGCGCAGCGCAGCGTTCGTGTACGTTTGCGCGAGAATATGCAAGGACATGCGCCCCATAACATCGCTTAAAACTTGTCGGAAATGTTCCAATAGAGACTATCCTTCGCGTACCTTGCGTACTTCGTGTAAATGGTACCGGTCTGCCTTAAAAATTTTAAGAATTACAATACTATTGTAATTCTGTCGCGCCAGAACGCATTTTCGGGCGAAAATCATCAGCCGATGTTTCGCAGCGTAATGTTGAACCGCAGGGTTTTACCTGCCATCTCAGAGTTGAAGTCCACGTATACCTGGCCGGCAGCCTCGTCGATCCTGTCTACTCTGCCCGGCAGCATCTGGCCGGTCCTGCCGTCGGAAAAGCCGTAGACTTCGTTCAGCTGGGGCTTACCGCCGAAGGTAGCGATCGGGACAGGGACAACCAGCTCGTCCTTTCGCTCTCCGTAAGCCTGTTCAGGAGGCAGTGAAACGTCTTTTGTCTCGCCCACTTTCATTCCTATGGCCGCATTTTCGAAGCCCGGCACCACCTGGTGGGCTCCAATGGTAAAGCAAAGCGGCTCGTAGCCCCGCTGTGGATTGTAAGTGCCGTTGTCTTTCGCCACCTGCTCCACGGATGTGTCGAAGACAGTGCCGTCCGGGAATGTGCCGATGTAGTCCACGCAGACCCGGTCGCCGGATTGAGCTGCGCGGTCAGACCCGCCATCCTTCGCAGCTCCTTGAGCCGGAGAGCCCCGGCCCGCCAGGAAGACGAAGGCTGCGAATAGTAAAACCGTCATGTGTCTGTTTGAGAAAAATTTCATAAGTACCATGCAAAGCTGTCGCTATGGCTATATATTATTTTTCAACGCGATGCACATCGCCAGTATAACTTAAGCAGCCCATTCGTATAAACCCGGCAGATGAGCTGTTTGAGTTGTAACAGAATTATATATAATATCGTCAATATAGATAGATGTGCGAGTACCGGAGGGATTCGAAGCATAATGGACGATATGCTCACTGATTTGGCGCAAGGCAGGCCCCACCCATTTCCAGCAAGCAGTAGGGGGGAATAGCCATCAGGATCGGGGCAATGGGTGACCTGCACTTCGGCACTGGCTCGCTTATTTTTTACAGGGCTTTGTTCAAAACGATCAACAAAGATGCAGATATCGTAGTCATGTGCGGTGACCTGACCACTCGCGGGCTCATAGAAGAAGCCAGGGGCATAGCCGAAGCCGTGTCCAACCTAGAAAAGCCTGCCGTTGCCGTGCTGGGCAATCACGATCACGAGGCGAACAACCAGGAAGAGATCATGGACATTCTGGAAGATGCAGGCATCCACATGCTGGAAAGAGGCCCTTATGTTACGGAGGACAAAAAGGTGGGCTTTGCCGGCACTAAAGGCTTCTGCGGCGGTTTTTTAAACTGCAGGATAGCGCCCTTCGGAGAGCGCATCCTGAAGATGTTCATCAACGAGACCTACCGGGAAACCAACCGGGTAAACAGGGATCTCAAGGCTATGAAAGCTGACTTTAAGGTAGTCGCATACCACTATTCGCCGGTCCGAGACACCTGCATAGGAGAACATTCCGAGGTAATACCCTTCCTGGGCTGCTCGATCTTGTCAGACCCAATCGATACTTTTAAGGCCAATCTCGTTCTGCATGGCCACGCGCATAATGGCATTGAAAAAGGGCGGACTCCGGGAGGCATCCCGGTCCGTAACGTAGCTCTTCCGGTACACAATAAAAAATACGTCATTTATGACACGGAAGACTTTTCGACATCCGGATGATCACGTCGTCGGGCACCGGCACCACGTGCTCCCGGTCGCTTCTGACGTATAGTAAAAAGGAAAGCGCTCGCTCCAGGTTCACCCGTTTTGCCAGCCGGTAATAGTAGTCCCAGTCAAAGTACATATAAGACCTCGAGAGAACCGAGATACAGTCGAACCAGTCGTTTCGATCGCTGCGCATCGCCATAATTTTTCTGATAATGAGATCCTCCGGGGACATGATCGTGAACTCGTATTTGCCGATCATGCGGCGTGTTCCCCGGCTCAGGGTCTCCTGATCGGTCTGCAAGCCCCCCACGTTCTCGAGGATGAAATCGATGGTCAGGCCTTCCTTGAACGCCTTAGCCAGCCAGCCTACGTCCCTCATGTGATCGACTTCGTAGCCCGCGTTTGCAAGATGGTGCAGGGCTAAGTCCTGGTGATCCGCCAGGATGTAGAAGTCGATATCCTTGGTATCTCTGAGCCTGCCGAAAGCCATGACGGCGATACCGCCCCCGACGACGTAAGGGACGTTATTGGCCTCCATTACGGCAGCGGCTTCTCTGTAAATTCTGAAATTGTTGTCGGAGATCATGCTGCACCCTGCATAACTGTCAACCGGCGTAAAACCAGCATCATATAAATATAAATAAAAATATTTATACGTTTTCAGTGTACGTTGACATTTGCCGCTGCCCTATACCTTTATCCTGTTTTGCAATGCCTTTATGATTTCAACGATAACTGCTATCGCCAGCACGACGCCAAAGATGACGGCCACGTCGGTGAGGCTTAGAGTCACAGTACTAAAGACGATTTGCAGGAACGGCACGTATATGACCAGCATCAGCAACGCGATGGATACCAGTATTGCCCCGATCAGATAGGGGTTATCCAGCGTCTTCCGGCCCAGCAGCGGGTCACGCCCGATCTTACAGATCAGCACCACCCACATTTCCAGCACGATGAGCAGCGAAAAAGCCATCGTGCGGGCGTATTCGACGCCCGAGCCAAGGTAGAAGTAAAAGATACCAAGAGTACTTATCCCTATCACTACGCCAATAAGCGCTATATCAATCGCCAGCCCTCTGGTAATGATGCCTTCCGACCTCGGCCTCGGAGGCCGGTCCATTACCCCGCGGTCCGGCTTATCCATGCCTAACGCCATGGCGGGCAGGCTGTCGGAGATCAGGTTTACCCACAGGATCTGGATTGCCAGCAGAGGTAGTGGCAGTGCTAACAGTATGCCTATCAAGATAGTCAGCACTTCGCCCAGGTTACTGGAGAACAGGAAAATAACCGTTTTCCGCACATTGTTGAAGATCGTCCGCCCCTCCTCCACGGCGTTCACGATCGTGGCAAAGTTGTCGTCAGCGAGGACGATATCAGAAGCCTGCCGGGCGACTTCGGTGCCGGTGATGCCCATGGAGACGCCGATGTCCGCGTTTTTCAGCGCCGGCGCATCGTTGACGCCGTCACCCGTCATCGAGACTACCAGATCATGCCGCTGCAGTGCCTTGACAATTCGCTGCTTTTGCTCGGGAGAAGTCCTCGCGTATACTTTGATCCGCAGCACCCGGTCACTGAGTTCTCTGTCAGACATAGCGGCAAGATCGTTTCCGGTAATGGCCTCGTCGCCCTCAGAGTAGATGCCCAGCTCCCTTGCTATACTCACAGCCGTAAGAAGCTGATCGCCAGTAATCATGACTACTTTGATGCCTGACCGCTGGCAGAGCTCGATCGAGCGCCGGACTTCCGGCCGGGGCGGATCGATCATACCAGTCAGCCCTACAAAGATCATGCCGGTCTCGGCGCCGGCGATCGTTTCGGATTCCAGGTCGTCGATGGGCTTGTAGCCCAGCCCCAGTACCCTCATTCCATGCGAGGCCATAGCCTGATTTTCGTCAGTAAACCTCTGTCGAGCCTCGGGAGTCAGTAAAACTACGCCCTCGTTAGTCAACAGATGAGTACACCGGCCCAGTATCCGCTCGGGGGCGCCTTTGATGTAAGCCAGATAGCCCGACTTACACCGGTTTGCGGTCAGCATGAACATCGTATCGGAACTGAAGGGTACTTCCAGTTCCCGGGGACAGTCAGCCTCCATGGCCGCTTTAACCAGTCCAGCCTTTGCGCCGGCGATCAGCAGGGCCACTTCAGTAGAGTCACCCAGCATCCGGTAATCCTGGCCCGTGCGTTCGTATGTGGCGTTATTGCAGAGCAGACCAATGGTCAGCAACGTCCACAGCTCGCCGGACTTGTCCAGCTCAAGCTCGGCCCCGGCAGCCATGAACTGGCCTTTACCACTGTACCCCTCGCCAGTGACTTCGACACTGCCGGAAGCAGTGACAATTCGACGCACGGTAATGACGTTCTGGGTCAATGTCCCGGTCTTGTCGGTGCATATGACACTTGTGCTTCCAAGCGTCTCCACCGATGCCAGCGTCCGCACAATAGCTTTCCTGGCAGCCATGCGCCGGACTCCCAGCGCAAAGATGATAGTCACCGTTGCAGGCAGGCCTTCAGGGATGGCTGCCACTGCGAGGCTGACTGCTATCAGGAACATATCAAACATCTTCTGGCCTTCCAGCGTACCTGCGACGAAGATGATCGCGCAGACGATCAGCGCTGCGATACCGAACAGCTTGCCCAGCCGATCGATGCTGATCTGCACAGGGGTCGCCCTATCGACCCCTGTTTCCACCAGGGTGGCAATTCTGCCGATCTCCGTGTTCATCCCGGTGTTCACGACCACGGCTCTGCATCTGCCTGCAGTTGCGACTGTGCCAGCGTAAATCATGCAGTCCCGGTCCCCCACGGGAGTGTCCGCGGGCACAGGCGCAACGTGCTTTAAAGCGGGCTCGGACTCTCCGGTCAGCGCCGACTCGTCCACAGTCAAGCCTGAAAGCGTGACGATTCTCGCGTCAGCCGGCGTGTAATCGCCTGCGTCGACTTCGATGATGTCACCGGGAACCAGCGAAGCAGAAGGTACTTTCACCTTCTTGCCCTCCCGGATAACGTACGCTTCGTGGATCAGGTACTTCTTGAGAGCGTCTATCGAACGCTCCGCCTGGACCTCCTGGTAAGTGCCCAGCAAGGCGTTCAGCAGAATAATAGCCCCGATGATCTCCGCATCCAGGACTTCGCCCAGGAAGAAGGAGATGGCCATCGCCACGATGAGGACGTAGATCAGGACGTTCTTGAACTGCTTAAGAAAAATTATGAAGAGAGAGGTCTTCTGCTGCTGCTTCAGCTCGTTGGGGCCGTACTGGATCAACCGATCGGAAGCCTCTTTTTCCGAAAGCCCGTCCTGAGCCGAGCCCATGGCTTCGATAACCTTATCCGCTTCGATTGCGTGCCACTGCTGATCGGAAGGCACGGCCACCCAGAATCAGCTCCTGACCAGCAGAACCGGACAGCAGGCATGGCGCATCACTTTTTCGGACACGCTGCCTACCAGGACCCGCTCGATCGCTGACATACCGATCGAGCCCATGACTATGCAGTCGATGCGCTCTTCGCAGGCGAGCTTCAGGATCACATCTTTCGGGTCGCCCCGGACTACCATGCCCTTGCAGGTAACGCCGTTCTCCCGGCCCAGTGCCTCGATACGGCTAATAGCTTCCTGCCCGGACTGCTCCAGAGTTTTGACACTCTCGGCGTAGTGGATGCCCGCGTGGAAGGCCATATCAACATCCACTACGTTCAGCACGATAAGTTCTGCCCCGAGATTTTTAGCGAGGTATACCGCGTGCCTGCCCGCGGTGAACGAATAATCCGATCCGTCAGTCGGCACAAGGATTTTAGTGTATGTCACGCCATTCGCAGAGCCGTCGGTCATTTCAGCGTCAGCCTCGTCCCGATGCCCTTTTCGGTCAGCAGCTCCAGAAGCAGGGCATGCTCGATGTTGCCGTTGATGATGTGAACGCTGTGAGTACCCGCCCTCAGTACAGAAATACTGGACTTGATCTTCGGGATCATACCCCTTGAGATAATGCCTCTGTCGATGAGGTCGTCGCACTCTTTCTCTGTCAGGTGGGAGAGCAGCGTACTCTTGTCCGCCGGGTCCATCATAACCCCGTTGACGTCGGTCAGCGATACCAGGCTGCCGGCCTTCAGCGCCGAGGCAACGTCGCCAGCCACCGTATCCGCGTTCAGGTTCAGGCAGTGGCCTTCCCGGTCGTAGCCGATGGGAGAGATAACAGGAATATACCCTTTGGCGAGCAGGTCCAGCACAATTCCGGTGTTGACATGTTCCGTGTCCCCCACCCAGCCGTAATCCACCAGCATTTCTTTACCGTCCACCTTGACCTTCTCCAGCGGCTTCTTCTTCGCGATGAGCAGGCTGCCCGAGCTACCGAGCAGGCCCACGCCTTTACCGCCGTGGCGCACGATCAGGTTGACAATATCAGGGTTGACGTTGCCGTACAGCACCATGCGCACGACCTCCAGCGTCTCGTCGTCCGTCACCCTCAGGCCCGCGATAAAGTTGGGCTCCTTACCCATGCGCTTCAGCATCGCGTCGATCTCCGGGCCGCCGCCGTGGACGATCACGGGCATGGCGCCGAGTTCTCTCAACGCTACGATATCCTTGATGATGCTGCTCCGGGCCGCCGGGTCAACCATCGCGTGACCGCCGACTTTGATCACGATAACGGCCCCCTCGACCTCTTTCCGCCGGGGCAGCCGGGCCAGTTCTGCAAGTTCCATTAATTGATGCACCTTAAACGTATTAGCCACGATCGGTAATAAATATTTATTACAAGTTGTAGTGCAATCTAAAGCAAGGCTTATCAGGGTGAAATAATAATATTATATTATTTAGCGGTTTGAAGTGACTGATCATGACTGATACTACTTATGACGTGGCCGTTATTGGCGCGGGCCCGGCGGGCATGACCGCCGCTCTGTACTGCGGCAGGGCCAATATGTCGACCATCATCTTCGGCAACATCTTCGACTCTCAGCTGGCTAAAGCCGGCGACGTGGAAAACTATCCTGGCTTCGACTCCATCCAGGGCATAGAGCTGGTCGAAAAGTTCCACGGCCAGCTGGGCAGGTACAACGTCATGCAGGTGCCGACTCTTATCAACAGGATTATACCGGGCGACTCTTTCACCCTGATCACGGAGAACGGCGAATTCAAAACCAGCTGCATCATCCTCGCCACCGGCTCCCGCTACAGGCAGCTGAACATCCCGGGGGAGAAAGAGTTCAACTATAAAGGAGTCTCGTACTGCGCGGTATGCGACGGTTCGTTTTATAAAGGCAAAACCGTCGTACTGGTAGGCCACGGTGACCAGGCGGCCAAGTCTGCCATCTATCTGGCCGGACTTTGCAAAGAGGTCATAATTATGAGCCCCAAGCCGGAGCGGGAGTCAGTAACTTACGCGGAACAACTCGATTCAATGCCAAACATCAAAATTGTCCTCAACGCGAAAATTACAGCGATAGAAGGTAGTCAGTACGTCGAGCGTGTACGGTACACATTAAAAGGTGACCCTGAAGTGACGATGAAGGTAGACGGAGTCTTCATCGAAGGCGGCACACCCAACTCGGTGCTCGCCAGAGAGATCGGCCTGGACGTCGACGAAAAAGGCAACATCGCCGTCACCCGCCCCGACATGCTCACCAAGATCAACGGAGTCTTCGCTGCGGGAGATGTTACAGGCGGCATCCACCAGATCTCCAAAGCCGTAGGCGAAGGAGCCTGCGCCGCTGTTAGTGCCGCTCTGTATCTGAAAAAGAAAAAGGCCAAGAAATAGGTTATAATCTAAACACGGCAGCACGGCCCCTTATTCCACCTGGAGATCAGATGTTCTAACCACGGCGGCACAACGACACGGAGACAGTACGATCTGCGACCAGCCGGATGGTAAATGAAACCACGGCGGCACAACGACACGGAGACAGTACGATCTGCGACCAGCCGGATGGTAAATGAAACCACGGCGGCACAACGACACGGAGACAGAGGCAAACCGATAAAAACGTACTCTTTTTCAGTCCACGGCGACACGGCGACACACATTAACCAAATATTACTTACCAGCCAATCGTTTCAGCCTATGTACCTGGTCTATAGCCAGAATACTATACTGATCCTTTGAATTCAGTCAGGATTAGCACAAGGAAACAGGATAAGGTGATTGTCTCCGTGCGCTCAGCCCTCCGTGCCGCCGTGGATCATAAAAAAAGCCTTACTATTCGGGTACGAATTGTCTCCGTGTCGCCGTGCCGCCGTGGTAAAAATATTTGATATTATTAGCGTATGCCCATGTGTCTCCGTATCGCCGTGCTGCTGTGTTGCATAATTCATTTTCTCTTCTTTGGGCCGAGCTATTGCAGGTGGAGTGACTCAGCAAGACGATCGCTGCGCTGTGCCAGGATCACAGATTACGACAGACGCCACAGATTGCGCAGATACTAATCGATGAGAAATGGATTTGCCATCAACCGAATTTATTCTAATGACATCTGTGAAATCAGTGCAATCCGTTTCAATCTGTGATCCTGGCACAGCGCAGCGATCGTCATCGCATCGCCTCGAGAACGCCTGCGACTGCAGGCGTTCAAAAGGCGAACATGAAGATAAGAATAATGCAACACAGCATCGCCGTGCCGCCGTGGTTGGAAAAATAGATCTTGTTATCGTGACTCAACCGGTCGCAGTGTCGCCGTGCCGCCGTGGTTGGAAAAATAGATCATGGAGTGCTGATACCCAGTTGTCACCGTGTCACCTTGGTAAATACAAAGCCATTTCGATGCGGTGAAGACTTCTCAAGGATAGTTAATATAAAAGGGAAAATCGTGCTCAGAAGAGCACGATCCACGCAGACAGCATGATGCCTATCAGGATGGCAAGGATGAAGATGACTGCCGCGGATTTTCGTATAACTTCGCCTTCGATGCCGATCTTGTCTATGACGGCCGCAGCGTTGACGATCTTGGCCACGGCTATGCCGGAGGCGATGCCGCCTGCGACGGCGTGGGCTGCGTAGACCTGGAGGAAGTCGAGGCTCAGCATCTCGGTGGACTTCTTCAGGATGCCGTGGAACATCACGTTGGAGGATGCTTCGCTGCCGCTGACGAAGCCGCCGAACAGGCCGAGGAGCGGGCTGACCAGCGGGAAGGCCATGACTCCGAGGTAGGCGGCCAGAGTGGCGCCGATGACCACGTTCATGTTCATGTCGGGTGCTACGGTGAGCTTACCGTCGATAACTCCCCGGGCGGACCAGTCCATGACGTAGGCTATTGCGAAGAAGACCATCGCCGCAAGAGTCGGGCTCCAGGCACGCTTGATCCAGATCTTCAGCACGTTCACAGTCTCTGCCTTCGTTTTCAGGAGCAGGGGCGCAGTGAGAACGGTGCTGACGAGTACCCACGTGTAGGCCTGGGCCAGCCACTTCATGTCCCCGGGCTTGCCTGCCGCGATGTTGATGACGTTGAAGGAACTGGTCGCATCGTGAAGGATGGTGGTTATAAAGGGTATGCTGATGAAGACGCAGAAGACGACCAGCACGGCCCACGGGGCAACGGCCTTCCACAGCGGCATGTAAGAGCCGCCGTCGGCGGCGATCTTCTTGCGGTCTTCCTTCTTTTGAAGGATGGGCTTACCCTGGACTACCCTTAACAACAGCAGCATGACGATGGCGCAGAGACCGGCACAAACGCCCACCAGCTTGACGTCGGGCAGCACCCTGACGAAGACGATGGTCGACAGGCCGAGGGTCAGGCCGGCTACCAACGCCGGCACGATGCCTTTTTTCAAGCCCTGGATGCCGTCTGCTACCCAGAGCATGCCCAGCGCAAGGCCGGTGGATACGACGGGCAGGAACAGCGAAATATTCAGGGCCAGAGGCATCACGTCGAAGCCGAAGACCTGGGCCGGCAGAGTGATAGGTACCGCCAGGAGGGAGAAAGAAGTTAGCGGGTCGTAGCCCAGGCAGGGTAGAGCCACTGCAGCTACCGGTGAAAAGCCCAGGGCAATCATTATCGGGGGCAGCATGGTTACCGGCGTTGCGCCGATGGCTACGAGGAAGGTGCCAAGGCCGACGTTCAGGATCATGATCTGCTCGTACCGCTCCGCGGCGATCGACTTGATGAACTGGGTGATGCTCTTGATGGCACCGGTTACGTCCATCATCGTCACCTGGAGGATGGTGAACAGTACCATCAGGGATATTCCGAACGAGGCTAAAGCGCCTGCAATCGAGGCTTCTATGGCGATCTCCGGAGACGTGTTGAAGAACACCACGGCGAGGACTACGGTCAGCAGCCAGCCGATGACTCCCATGAGCGTTCCCGATTTTTTCAGGAACACCAGCCCTATGAAGATTACCAGGATAGGTACGATTGCCAGTATAAATGCCAGAATCTGGTCCATATAGTTAAACCACCGAGTGATCTGTTACAGTTATTAACGTTGGTATGCCATAGCATGACATTTGCCATGCCATAGCATAGCAATAGTCTTTACTTATATTTAAAAATTTTGACGATAATTTTCACGTAAAACACTCCTTCCACGTGGGCAACCGGTGGAAAAACAGGCGCTCAGGCACCGAAACAACCATAGCGGCTTTGCGGCGGGATAAATATATCATCTGACTATAATAATATTATTTTGTATAAGCCCAGATGCCTGTAAACAGGTTTAGGTACTGGAGGTGATCGCATTTCGGAAGCACAGGATCTGGTGACGATTACGGTCGGCGGCAAGAAAGTCAAAGTGCCTGAAGCGACGAGCACAGGGGAAATTCGCACTATCGTAGGATTGGACCGGGGCCACTTACTGGCGAGGTCGACGGGTAGCGCGAACCAGATTGTGCACGGCGAGATCAAAGTGCACGAAGGAGAGACGTTTGTCGTCGGACGATCGTTTACCAAAGGCTCGATGGACGATTCCCGCCTTACAAAGGAGCTGGAACGTCTATCCTCCTTTTTCGACTTAGAAGTCGACAAGGCGCTCAACTGGGTGCTGATCCGGGACTACGGTCTGCCCGAGGGATTTAATAAGGCCAGTACGGACATCCTGTTTAACGTCAGTGGCTTTCCATACATACCTCCGGCCAGCATTTTCGGAGTGTACATGGATATTGGGCTGGCATATAATGACCAGCGGCTTCCGAACTATTACGAAGCGCTCACCCGCCACATGTTCGGGCGATCCTGGGCATGGTTCTGCACCGGCCACATGTCCTGGGATTCAGCAAAGGACGACCTGCTGACATTCCTGGTGACCCTGGATATGATGCTGGCCGACCCGCTAAACGAGTCCGCAGGAGAGGCTCACTTTGATTCCAGAAACCCGTAAGTTCCGCGTGGCCACCTCGAAGAGGCAGCGGAAGAGTAACAAATCGTTCACGATCATTTTTCCGGCCTACCAGTACGAGAAGATCACCGGCCATTTTAAAACACAGCAGGAACAGAACTTCGAAGGCTATGCGATCGCCCTGTGCGGGCTGAAAACCGATCCGTCGGAAAACACTCACACCTACCTGGTGAAAAAGATCTTCATCCCCGAGAAAGGAGACCTGATCGAGCATTCCAGCGTCAGCGTGACGCCTTCGGGAGAATTTCTGGAAAAAGTGCTGGCTGAAGCCAGCGAGAGCAATAGTGCTGTGATTGAAGTACATACTCACGTGGATGCGCCGGCCCCCAGTTTTTCTTCCGTAGACCTCGAGAACGGGATGGAGAACGGCCGATTCCTGAAGTCGTGCAAAATAAAGTTTTGCATGGTAGTGCTGGGCTCAGAAGGCCTGTCCGTGCTCGAGTACGACGGCGACTCTGACACGCTGAAGCTTCCCGAAAAAGCTACGATCACGGTCTTGACGCGCCACGGCTTGAAAAAAGTACTGCCGCTGCAAGATCAAACCGAGACAACGCCTGAAGGCGAAGCCTACGACAGGCAGATAAGGCTCTGGGGAAGCGAGAACCAGCGCAGGATCAGCGAAGCCACTGTGGGCATCGTAGGCCTGGGCGGAACCGGTGCCATAGTTATGCAAATCCTGTCCCGGATAGGCGTGAAAAAGTTCATCCTGGTAGACCCTGATACTATCGAGGAGTCGAACCTGAGCAGGCTTCCGTATGCAGGCAGCACCGACGTGGGCAAGAAGAAAGTCAAAGTCGCCGCTGCGCACCTGAAGAAAGTGAACAAAAATGAGGAGATAACTACTTTCCCCGGACCGGTCAGCGAGTTTAAGGACAAGCTGAAGTCCTGCACTGTGATCTTTGGCTGCGTAGATAACGATCTGGCTCGCCTTACCCTTAATGAAATTTCTCTGCGCTATTTCATCCCTTTGATTGATACCGGCACAGAGATCTTCGTAGCCAACGGCAACATAGAGGAAATGGGCGGTCAGGTACGCTTAGTAGTCCCGGCGGTAACAGGCTGCCTCGAATGCGGCGGGCTCATAGACAGGGACGAAGCCGCGATAAACTTGCTCGGCCGGGAGGAATTGAACATCATGGCCCGGGCTGGCTATGTAAGAGGTACTAACATGACACCGGCGCCTGCCGTAATGACGCTGAACTCGATAGTAGCTTCTATGGCGGTACAGGAATTCGCGGATATGATGACCGAGAGGAGCCGGCCGGAATACAGCTACCTGATTTACAATGCAAGATCGCCTGGCATCGATCAGCTGAGCCTCACCCGGTCAGAAACCTGTCCCCTTTGTGGTGAAAGAGGGATTCTTGGCGCGGGAGATATCAAGAAGCAAAGTAAGACAGGCTTTAAGATCATCGGCGAAGAGCAGGCAACGCCATAGTGCCTGAATAAGGCTACCAAAAATTTTTAACGTGAACAGCACAATACCGCGCACTGATAATGACAGAGGATAAGCTGTTATCAAAAGTGGAAAGAGAAAACTACCTCATCAGGCTGCAAAAAGAATTCGCATCCACGGGTGCGACTATACCTGATACCATAGTCGTAGACGGGAAAAAGATCAGGCTACGAACTTACGTCTTTGACATCTTCAAGAAGAAGGGTAACCTCACGCCGGAGGAGCAGGCGGAAGTTGACCGGACCGCAGCTCTGCTGCAGAAAAAACGGCGGGAGATCGTCGGCAAAATTTCTATCACCAGTGATCTGACCCGGCAGGAAGCCGAAGACCTGTATAGCACAGCGCTGGGGATAGACAGAGCTCTGGATACCCTGTACAGGGCCCACGAGCCCAGGTCTTCAGCCCAGGAAGAGGCGAAGAAAGCCAAAGTACAGGACGGCCGAAGGTGGCTCAACCTGGTGAAGAAAGTCTATTCGCGCGGCGACGAGAAAGCGCCTCGGGAGCGTTCATGAGCGGAAAAAAGAGAACCGGAAGCTGCCGGCAGTGCGGAAACTGCTGCAGGGACTTCATTATAGATGTACAGATAGCTAATGTTACTGACTTTGAATTTACTGACTATCTGCAGTGGATCAACTGCCACCAGAACGTGCAGGCCAGCATCAAGGACTTCAGAGCCCGCACAGTGGAGTTCCAGATCAAAAACCAGTGCAAATACCTGGTAGACAACGGCGACGGCAAGTATTCCTGCGCCATACAGGACCGCAAACCCGAAATTTGCAAACGGTACCCCGACGATGACTATTCTGCCGAAACGGGATGGAACTGCGGGTTCCGGTTCGAAGATGCCTGAGCCCTGAGTACGACGTAGCACCATCTTATGACGGACCACAGTCGTACTAAAAATATTTATATGCTCATAATTGATACATGGTAGCGAGTACAATATGGAAATTTGTAACAAATGTGGATTACCGCAAGACATTTGCATCTGCGAAGATCTTGCCAAGGAAGGCCAAAAGATCTATATATCGACCAACACGAGGCGTTTCAAGAAACTGACCACGGTGATCGATGGGATCGACAACAAAAACGTGAACATCAAAGAACTGGCGCAAAAGCTGAAGACCAAGTTCGCCTGCGGCGGCACCATCAAAGATGGCAGGATAGAGCTCCAGGGCGATCACAAAGAAGGAGTCAGAAGCCTTCTGATCAGCTACGGGTTCTCCAAAGACCTCATAGAGATCAAATAACCATTTTCATTTTCCAGCCTTTACAATAAGCACTATCACGGATGGCAGAGTATCTACTGTCACCCGGTGATCATTTATTTAACCCGAAAACAGGAGTATGACACATGGCTTATGGGATGCCCGCATCAGAATTTCTAGCCCTCTGCATGATCATGGCTGACTTCGACCTCGAAATGACCGCTCTGGAAGTCATCGGCAGGGCCGAAGAGTACCAGAACACCACAGGGAGAGAATTCGGGGAAGGCCGGGGCGATTTCAGGGGCGCTTTCTACGAGATCATATGGGCCTGGCGCCCGCAGGGCGTCGGCCAGGGCCAGATGGGCGACCCCCAGAAACTCCTCGCCAGGACCCCGCTCAAAGACTGGATCGGGCTCATCCTGAAGTACGACCACGTCTGGTTCGATGAGGAAGGCGAGGCCTGGTATAGGGAACCAGAGGACAAGGACTGGCCTGAAGATATGAAAAGCCGTTCATCATGGAAAGACAAAGATGGAAAACGCCACGACCGCATGGTCAGGGACTACCTCGGGGACCCGATCAAGATCAAGTCCAGCCTCCGGTTCGACCGGAACTTCAGAAACATCTTTGAGAGCGGCCAGTACAACCGGGCAGCCATCCACCGGCTCTTCAAGAGAAGCCGGTACGCGAGAGAAATACCGAAGCTGTGGTCCGTCCAGAAGTCTTACAGCAGAGTCAGGACCATGCGGACGTCGCGCTGAGAAGTAAAAAGTATAAGAAACGATCGCTGCGCTGTGCGAATCTGATTGCCCGGATTCAGCGAGACAGCAATACGAACGCTGCGCTGTGCCACGTTCACGGGCACAGAGACAACTGTTTGCATGTATCAGGGATATGGTGGCTATCACTGCGCAGCGTTCGTTGTTCATTCGCATTTGTTTATAGTTATATAGACAACGGCGCCCGCGCCCTCGTTTTATCCGCTAGCAACCTTAAAAATTCCATGCCATCATAACTTATTTTAGCACTGGTATAGGTCCAAAACATAGTATTCGAATAATGCTGGCTTATTACGCCAGTCAGGACATTTTGAGGTGAGTGTATGACGAGCAAGGAAAAAGGTGACATGAGCGTTAGCGAAGCCGGCCGTAAGGGCGGGGAAACAACCAAGGAAAGATACGGAGAAGGCTTCTACGAAGAGATCGGCAGAAAAGGCGGCCGGAGAGGTGGCGAAACTACGAAAGAGAGGTACGGAGAAGGCTTCTACGAGGACATAGGCCACAAGGGCGGGCAAAAGGTCAAGGAACTGATCGAGCGCGGCAAGAGCACTCGTAAATAATTGCATCAGCCCCGCTGACTGTAAAAGACCCTTTTACTTTTATATGATTTATCAAGTCATGAATTATAAATTTATGTTGAAATAAATCATATAATGGCAGAAAAGCATCTGATTAGGCCATATGCAGCTGATTTTACCCAATAGATGTAATAAATCTCACAACTGGCAATTTTATACGTTATTATATCGGACAAGATTAAAAATGTATGAAATTTTAGAGATAATATGGCATAGAGTGGGGTGTTTTTAGATATGGCTGAAAAGAAAACAGAGATGACAGTTAGAGAAGCCGGCCACAAAGGCGGATCCACAACCAAGGAGCGCTATGGCGAAGGCTTCTACGAAGAAATAGGCAAAAAAGGTGGCAAAATAGGCGGCAAGAAAGGTGGAACTACTACCAAACAACGCTACGGAGAAGGCTTCTACGAAGAAATAGGCAAAAAAGGCGGGCAAAAGGTCCGCGAGCTTATCGAGCGTGGTAAGGCCGCCATGAGCGAACGAGGCAGCCGCAAATAAGCGGCAAATGGTAAAAACGGTGTTCCCAACCTATATTTTTTGAAAAGTGGTGTGCCTTCGGCACTGGCGAGTTCCGAATAAAAAAGAAACGAGTCTAAGGAAAAGAGAACAATTACTTCCCATAAGCAGCCCGTAGCATGACAGGCACTATTATCGACGTGACCAGCACGACTAAGGCAAGTACTGAATAGATCGGCGCATCCAGGATCGGTGCTCCGCTGACGTACGTGACCAGGCCGATCTGCCCGATGATCAGGGTATATTCTCCCATCGGCATCATGGTCAGCGCCATCTTATTGTGATCCGTATCTTTATAGCCGCCCATGAAGGTCGTCGCCAGGAAAGTACCTATGTACTTGCTAGCCATGACCGCCATCAGCAGCCCGAGGAAGAGAACTACATCGATGGGTATGCTCGCAATCATCAAGTCGATGCTTTCGGAAGACAGAATTTCAAATATGTTGATTCTGACACCGGTGATGACGAAGAACAGGGGTACGAAAAAGCCCTCGCTGATCGCCTCGATCTTAGGGGCGATCACCTTGAAGGATAGCGGAGACCTCGAGAGGATCGTGCCCGCAAGGAAGGCACCCGTAGCAGACGCGATACCTACGCTCTGGCTCAGGAAAGCCACGAGGAACAGCAGCAGGATCGAGAATCCGATGATAGACTGATCGTCCTGCGATTTGCGGGCGAAGTTGATGAGCTTGCTCGTGATAGACTTGCCGAAGCCCAGCACCATGATGATGAAGCCCAGCACCAGGAGGAACAGCATGAACGCTGATCGGATATCTACCCCGGTGGTCAGGTACGAAGTAAACAGCGCCAGCGCGAGAATCGCGTAGACGTCATCCGATATTC
This sequence comes from Methanocella sp. MCL-LM, assembly GCF_049676595.1. Classification (GTDB taxonomy): domain Archaea; phylum Halobacteriota; class Methanocellia; order Methanocellales; family Methanocellaceae; genus Methanocella_A. The sequence continues at coordinate 2,121,180 of NZ_CP187259.1, read as the reverse complement.
CCACTGCCATGACAGTTTTGTAAACCTTGCTCCGGACATCGCCGATCTCGTTCAGCACCATGAAGCCGATTGCGGTAGAGGTGGAAATGAAAGAGATGCCCACCAGTAAGACTGTATTGATGGAGAAACCCAGCAATGCCGTTACTGTGGCAGTAGCGATGAAGGTGAAAGTACCGCCGAACACTGAGATCACGACAAACCGGTAGACGTTCTCACCCATGACCTTCTCAATATCAATAGAGAGGCCCATGTAAAACATCATGAAGAGAATGCCCAGGGCGGTAAGCAGCTCGATCTCGTGGTTGATCGGGACGAGGTTGAGGAGCATGGGGCCGAGCAGGATTCCCGCCAGCATCTGGCCGATGAGGGGCGAAAAGCCAATCCGCTTCGCTATGTCGCCGAGTATTTTGCCGACCAGCAGCATTGCCAGCACAGCTAACAGAAAGCCAGCATCAATCAAGTCATCCCCGCCGATTCCAAGGGGAGAAAAGGCTTGTTTCTATTTATACTTATCAGTGACCGGCGAGGCCGTCACGGTTCAAGCCCGGCGATAATCTGCTTCATCTTGAGAGCATCTTCCTCGAGCAGTGGAGACTCACATATGACCGTGGCATCGGCCTTGCATTTTAGCAGCGCCCGGGCCAGCAGCGAAAAATCGGGCTTTCCGTCCAGAGGCAGGTGCCGGACCTCCCGGGAGTTCTTGTGTTCAATGCCCGAAAAGTGAATGTGGTAGTGGTCGATACCTGCACCGGCCACCTGGTCCAGCACGGCAGTAAAATCTTCGACAGTGTTCAGGCCACCGTCAGTCCTGGCGTAGATATGAGCAAAGTCGATCACGATGCCGGTCCCCGGCACCTTCCTCACTACCTCCAGCACGTCGTCCACGCTGCCGAACTCCCCGAGATCGCCCATAGTCTCAAGTCCCAGAGGCACGGAAATCTTCTCCTTCTTGAGGTCCTCAACAATCTCTTTGAAGCCGGAGATCACCAGGTCAAGATTCTCTTCCCTCGCCGCGTGAATCGTCACAACAGAGGCATTCAGTGCCGCTCCCACTCTCGCAGACTTCAAAATCCAGTCCTTGCTCTTCTCGATCGTTTTTTCGGTCTTGCTGGACAGGTTCACGTAATAGGGTGCATGTACGGACAGATCTACCCTTTCTTCCCTGGCTACCGGCGCAACGCTCTTCGCGGTTTCAGGAGTCATGTACACGTTCCTCCCAAACTGGATTTCCATCGCATCGAGGCCTTGAGACCGGAGATACCTGATACCCGCTTCAGTTCCTTTACCCTTGGCCCCGTACGGGATGCCAGCAATGCCAATCCGAATCATGATCCACACACGCCTGCGGGTATTATAGAGTTTTATGGCTTTAACAGTACTGCTATCCCGCGCCGAATCATTCATAAAATATTACCCAAAAGCAATCACAGCGACATGGCAAGAGTCCGAGAAATGATTGCAAGATAAATGTTCTAACCACGGCGACACGGCGACACAAAGACAAATCGGGAAACGAACACCAGTTTAATGTTCTAACCACGGCGGCACGGCGACACGGAGACAATTCGAGAAACGATAGCAGTATAGTTATTTGAACCACGGCGGCACAGCGGCACAGAGACAACCGTACCCGAATAGCAAGGCCCTCATTTTAGATCCACAGCGGCACGGCGGGCTGACGGTGCTGTGTTGCATAATTCATTTTCTCTTCTTTGGGCCGAGCTATTGCAGGTGGAGTGACTCAGCAAGACGATCGCTGCGCTGTGCCAGGATCACAGATTACGCAGAATCTGATGATTCTGACAGATGCCACAGATTGCACAGATTCTAATCGATGAGAAATGGATTTGCCGTCTACCGATTTTATTCTAAGGTCATCTGTGAAATCAGTGCAATCCGTTTCAATCTGTGATCCTGGCACAGCGCAGCGATCGTCATCGCATCGCCTCGAGAACGCCTGCGACTGCAGGCGTTCAAAAGGCGAACATGAAGATAAGAATAATGCAACACAGCAGGCTGACGGCACGGAGACAAATATATTTCGCTCCTGTCAGGCTATTGATCAAAAGTCAGGCTGAAACGATTGGATAGTAAGCTTATGGTTAATGCTCTGTCTTGGTGTCGCCGTGGACCTACAAAAGAGTTCACTCTTACCGGTTCACCAATGTCTTTGTGTCGCCGTGCCGCTGTGGTTCTATTTACCACTGGCTTGTCGTAGATCGCTCTGTCATGGTGTCGCCGTGCCGCTGTGGTTTAAATATTTGATCTACAGTTGTCAGGATAAAGAGCCGTGCCGCTATGGTTGATGATTAATGCTTAACTTATCGTGGTGAGTTTTTTTACCAGTTCGTCAGCGCTAGATACCTCGACAGCACCTTTTGCCAGGATGGCTTCGATGAGCTCGCCGGCTCTGCCACCGGTGAAGTCTCGGTTTTGCCAGCCGGTTAACAGGAAAACTGGCTTGCTGCCGGCTATTTCGAGGACCGCATCGAGATTTTTGAGGTTGCCCCAGCCGAAGGGCACGTCGCTGATGACTACGTAGTCGGCTGCCTTCAGCGCTTCGAGGTTGGCAGCGTAGGACTCCGGGGTGATGGGCGAGAAGGGTGCGTCCACGGTAGTCGTGATGTTGAGGTGCAGGGCGGTCTCGTGGTCGGTGTCGAGGACGTTCAGGACGCCGGCGGTGAGATTGTAGCCTGCGGCCGAAAGCAGGTACATGAGCTGTGTTCCGGTTCCGGCTCCGCATACAAGGTGGACTGACTTGCCTCCGGAGCTGGGCTCTGTGGTCGTTATTGAATTGAGGAGGGTGATGTAGATGGTCCCGGTCATCGGGTGACGGCGGACCAGCACGTCTGCCCGGAACGCTTTGCGGATGTGCTCCCGGGTCAGGACTTCGCCGGGAGTGCCGGCGGCCTGGATGGTGTTTTCGTTGAGCAGGATGAGCCGGTCGCAGTATCGGGCCGCGAGGTTCAGGTCGTGGATGACGACGATGACCAGCAGGCCCCGGTCGTTCTTCAGGTGCTGGATCAGCTCCATGATCTCTATCTGGTGATTGATGTCCAGGTGAGAGACAGGCTCGTCGAGCAGCAGCACTGACGGCTCCTGGGTCAGCGCTCTGGCGATGATGACCCGCTGTCGTTCGCCGCCGCTGAGCTCGGAGATGTTGCGGTCCTTCAGGTGCCAGGTATTAGTGAGCTCCATGGACTGGCGGGCGATATCATACTCCTTCTTGCCTTCGACGGCAAACCGGCCCAGGTGCGGGTGCCGGCCCATAAGCACGATATCGAGGCAGCTGAAGTCGAAATCTACGTTCGTATCCTGCGGGACCACGGCCATGTTGCGGGCGAGCTCGTTCATGGAGATATCCTTCAGCTCTTTGCCGCAGACCACGATCGAGCCGGAGGCCGGCTTCATAACCTTGCTCAGGGTTTTAAGCAGAGTGGACTTGCCAGAACCGTTAGGTCCTATGATGCCGATACACTCGCCTTTGCGGGTGGTGAAAAAGATGTTTTCGAGGATCTTTGCGTTGCCGTATTTACAGGTCAGGTCAGTAACGTCGAGCACGGTAAATCACCCTCCCCTCAGGGCCTTCTTCTGCCTGATCAGGAGGTAGACGAAGAACGGTGCGCCGATCAGCGCAGTTACGATGCCTACGGGCATTTCCGTCGGCTGGATGATCATCCTCGCGAAGGTGTCGGCGAGGACCAGGAACATCGCCCCGACCAGCGCAGATGCAGGTACCAGGACCCGGTGGTCGGGACCGACGATCAGGCGCATGATGTGGGGTATGATCAGGCCGACAAAGCCGATGATGCCGGTGACCGACACTGCCGCGGCAGCCAGCAGGGAGGATACCGCCACCAGGATAGCCTTTACCCGGTTCACGTCCGAACCCAGGTGCGAGGCACTGTCGTCGCCCAGCAGCATGAGATTCATGTCCCGGGAGAAAGCATAGATGATGAGCGAGCCGGCCACAAAGAAGGGTATCAGGATCAGGACGTGGTTCCAGTTGCTGCTCCACAGCGCCCCCATCACCCAGAACACGATCTGGCTGAGGTTGTGGCCTGATACATACATCAGGAAAGATGTGATAGCAGAGAAGAACGCCGAAACCGCGATGCCCGACAGCAGCAGCGTCTCGACAGGAATCCGGTTACGTGTGCGGGCAATGTTGAAGACGAGAAAGGACACAATCAACGCTCCGGCCATAGCGCCCATCGTGATGCTCACCGACTGCATCCATATCGTGAGGCCGATCACTATGACTGCCGAAGCTCCGAAAGCTGCTCCGGAGGAAACACCGAGGATGTAAGGGTCAGCCATGGGATTCTTAAAGATGCCCTGCGTTGTCACACCGGCCACCGCCAGCGAAGCGCCGACCAGTAAGCCGAGGAGGATTCTCGGAAGCCTGACATTGATTACTATTGCCTCTTCACCTACCGTCCAGGTCTGGGCAATATAATCCTGCACCACAGGCACCTTAGACAGGATGATCAAAACGACCTTGTCAGGGCTGATGTTCGCGGGGCCCACCGCCGTCGCCACTATGGCCACGCCGACCATGACTATAAAGAGAACTAAAGAGATACCCGCCCACCGGGCTACACTGGCTTCCATGCATCCACCGCAACTAAACTTGATCAGTATCAAGTTTTGTTTATTACATATGCGTTTACGTATAAAAGCATTGCCGGCAGGGGCTTGCAATAGTTATAACGATGATTGAAGGTGCATGAAGCCTTTTTATCAATCATAACGACACAAACTTTTAATGAGCAGTGGAGTCAGGGATAAACGATGAAAAATTCGTGTGTGGGGGTGCTGAGAGGGTAAGCGAGGAGGCCGGGGAGGATTAAATCAATGGTAATTCCTGAAGCCTGTTATGGAGTGCCCGTACCGTTTACACGAAGTACGCGAAGTACACGAAGTACGATAAAACGGTTGACTGAAAGCCGATCTTATAGTAGAACTTCGCGTACTTCGTGTACCTTGTGTACTTCGTGTAAACGGTACCTGACCCTCCGAATAACCGGAAATCACCATAGAAGAAACTATCCTCCCTAACCGTTCCATACTCTCCGACCTACTCTCCGACACCCTTACCCCCTCCTACCTCCCACTTTGAAAATCCCCCCATACTCCCGGGAACTCTCGGACCTCCCGAAGATTTTTCATAGGCTATTTACTTGAAAGCGCCCTTTTCATGACCGAATCAATCTGTGGATTTAGTCTAAATCTGTGTAATCAGTCGTAATCTGTGGAATCTGTGACGCCATACGTAAGGGACAGCTTCCAGTCGGTCACAGCGCAGCGATCGTATTGTTGTCTCACGCGATATGGGCAATCATAAACGCACTATATTGGTGGTAGGATTTTCATACCAATGACATTTTTTAGATGTACATTTTTAGTAAACCAATATTGTTATAGATAAACGGGGAATATAGCCGGACATATGCCTGTGACGATATCCCAGGAACGCCCTGATGTGCCGGATGCTCTTGCGCTGATCAACGAGCTTTCAGCTTACCTTGAGCCGCTGTACCCGGCGGATAACCAGTTTGGGTTCAGCCCTGAGAAGCTGATCAGTGAAAACGTGGCTTTTTTCGTGGTGCGCAGCGATGGTCAGCCAGCTGCCTGCGGCGGGGTGAAGATCTTCGAGGACTTCGGGGAGATCAAGCGCATGTATGTCCGGCCCGGGTACCGGGGCATGGGACTGGGGAAGCTGATGCTGAGATACCTCGAAGAGTATACGGCCGGGCACGGCATTCGGATGTTGCGGCTGGAGACTGGCGTATATCAGCCCGAGGCGATGGGGTTGTACGAGCGGATGGGGTATTATAAGACCCAGCGCTTCGACCCTTACCCTGATGCTCCTCTGAGCGTGTTCTACGAGAAAAGGATTGGCTGAGAATAGTAGCTCTTAAGCATCGAAGCATCGAGAGCACAGGTTATCTTTTTATATTAGATATCAGGAATACACATACGGTTTATTGTACCAGAACGCTGGGATAGCCAAGTCCGGTCAACGGCGGCAGACTCAAGATCTGCTCCTGCAGAGGTTCCTCGGTTCGAATCCGGGTCCCAGCACCAATACCATTCTGCGATTTTATTTTACTCCTAAGTCGTCTGCCATGCCTGCCACAAATATCGACGGGTTAAGGCCATGGAGGCTAAGAGTGGTTCGCTTTTCGATCCTGACTCCGGCCAGCTCCGCAGCCCGCATGATCTCTACTTCCTGATCCGTTAGCAATACCATGATGCCTCCGGGAGCCAGCAGCCGTTTTGCCTCGATCATAAATTCAGTATATAGCTGGCTCACATCGCCGATCTCTATCTGTTTTCCCCAGGGGAGATTAGAAACAATCCGGTCTACGGTGCCCGACGGTAGCTCGATATGCCGGGCGTCCCAGCAATGCAGACTAATCTTTTCCGGCAGGTTCTCCCGGGCGATCTCCAGCCTTTCTGTCGATATATCGCTTCCGATGATCTCCCGGGCTTCGTAGGATGCCCGCTCGGCCAGGATGGTGCCTGAGCCGCAGAAGGGGTCGAGGAAAACGTCGCTTGCACCAGGCAAGGATAGTAGTACCATCGCATGAGCCACGGAAGGTTTTAGGGCGGCGGTGAGAAACTGCTTTTCTTGGCCCCGGTACCTGAAAGTCGCCGGCGTCAGCTTGATATGCATAAAGGCAGAGCCGTCTTCTACGTCGACCCTGAAGTGCAGGTCGTGCTTTTCTACTGTGCCCCGCCCGAAGTGGAAGACCTCTACGAGGGCGTCCTGTATGGCGTCGGCCACCTGATACCTGCTGTAGGTATGCTTGCCGGAGCGGCTGGCGCTGACGATGACAGAGTTAGCGCTCAGGTCCCCATACAGTCCGATAAGGCGCTGGCTCAAGTTCATCGCCCTGAGTTTCCGGGGAATTTCTGCCAGGTCTTTCTTTGTCGGGCCGATGCTGAACGAGCCTAAGAAGTGGTAAATGTTGTCCACGCACCTGAGGGAGAATAACTGCCCGGGGCTGCCCTCGTACCGGAAAAAGATCTTTCCCCGTTTCTTGCGCAGGACCTTCAGATCGTCGTACTTCGACTGCATCTCTGAGGCGGCGATATCTTCGATGCCCGAAACGGTCGTGGCCATGTAGACTTGCTCGTTGGGGTTCCCGGCCCGATTTTTTTCACCCATAAATTTCCTGCCCTGGTCCGCTGTATACCGTAACGTTAAAACTGCGCTAAGCGATCACTTCTGGATCGACAACAGGTCTTCAAGCATTTTTTCCATGTATAAATATGAATCGTTAACACCCTGGTTGTAAAATTCCGGCGCCAGCTTCTCGATGAAAAAATCTAAGATCAGGCCAGCAGCCAGGTCCCCGATATCTTCGTCACGTTCAGTCAGGTAGTAGTTCTTTATTGCGGTGACCATTTCGGCCCTTTTCTCTTTGGAAATTTTGATTCCAGTATCTTTTCTCATCGTATTGCCTGCATAAATGTTGACAGCTTCAACTATTATAACTGTTGATAGTAGTCGACCAGTATCGTCTCGTTCGGATAGACAAGGTAGCTCGACTGGCCGGTACCAGTATGATATATTATTTTGAAGTTGTTATCCGTTTCGCCGCTGGTCAGGTTCCGGATGCTGAGGTTATAATACGTGTATGGCCGCAGATTTATGGTAAAATTCCGGTCGGCCGGGATCGGAGCAGTAACTGTAGCGCCACCGAGTCTCGGGCTCGCTTCGACCTGGTAGCTGCTTGCATTCCAAGTCCGATCTCCAGTCCATGTGCCGTGGACCGCAGAGGTTGGTGTACCGGTCAGGTTGATATCGTAGCGATAATTGTTGATGAACTGCTGGTTATGCAGGAAGGGACCGGAGTCGTTCAGCTCCCAGCGGAAGGCGGGGAACACATAGTGATATAAGCCCTGATGAGACACAGAGATTTCATGCAGCGTCCTCGGGTATATGCCGATAACGTAAAAGCCGTTGCCGTTCGTTACCGCCGAGCCATTGTAGTCGCCGTCGATAGAAACCGCTTTTACCGTAGCACCAGCGAGGGGCTTGCCGTCCAGGTAGACGTACCCGGATACTGGCACCGGGGTATAGGGCACCCGATAAGTGTAGACACCGTCGGATATCGAGCTCAGCCTGAAACTCTTAGAAGGATGATGGGCGAATATAAAATAGCTTGTCGGAAGCGTCTCGTTCGGGCTTAAATTGACAGTATCACGGGCCAGACTTACAGAGAACTCATCACCGTATGGACTGTAACTGATCCCGTTCAACCGGTACTCTACACCTGGCCTGAGGAGGAGGAGAGAATAGCTACTATCGTTGGTCATTGTAGCAACTGGATCACTGCCGTCAGCTGGCCATGCTTCGAGATACATAGTTCCGCCAGGCTGGCCCCAGTCCCGGCCCCAGGCTACGCTTGAATAGGGCACGACAGACAGATTGAAGTCATAGCCGGTGCCCCGGGATACTGACCGGTAAGTGTGCTGTGTCCCATTGTAGTAGGCCGTAAGATTGTACTGGACTTCAGGCTGAGTATTTACCAAAAAACCACCTGTTCCGTCGGTGATGATGGTCTCTCGATCACTGTAATCGGAGGATACCGCTTCGACGCGCGCTCCGCTCACCGGCTTTCCTTCGTAGTAGACGCAGCCTGAAACGTTCATGGGTTCTGGCAGCATACCTGATGGGACAGGCATGTGGGATTGCAATGTCGGCTCGAAACCTGGCACCGGCCTATTCGCCCGGTAGTCCATCAGGACGGTCTCGTTCGAGTTTAGCTTGACTGAATAGCCGTAAAGGACGTTGCGGAAGCTGAAGCTCACAGGGTTCTTAATGGAAGTGTACGCATACGTGTTCCCCGTCAAGTGATACCGAATGTCCGGCCTGACGTCCAGGGAAAAGCTGCCGTCGTCCAGCGTCACGGCCATCAGCGGCGCAGAGCCGTCCAGCGATGCCGCCTCAACGTAGACGGCGCGCCCCTTCCACTCGGAGTCTGCGGCCGGAGAGCCGGAAATGGTCGATCGGGGCGTTCTCGACAGGGCAATATCATAAGGATCTGTCTGATGGTCGGACAGATTCACCGGCCATACTGTATGTTTCAGTCCCTGGTATGAAGCAGTGATATTATACCATAGCCCGGGCTTTATGTAAAGTGTATAGCTACCGTTGGTATCTGTGATGGTCGATACCCTGTCGGTACCGTCGAAGGATGCCGCAAGCACCGAAGCACCCGTTACTGGTATGCCATCCAGGGATACTTCACCGGAAGCGCGAACCAGGCCGGCCGAGGCCACGTTGGACCGGGAAATCGTTGAAGCATCAGTCGACGTTGAATTATTGTCGAGGGGAGATTCCATGGCGCACCCGCAAAGCAATGTCAAGCAGATAATTGCCGTGAGAGAAATCGATGCAATTATAATAGCTCTTGACATAATGTAGCACTCATATAAATCTTGGCCAAACCTATTTAAGCGTATTGTCACAAACCGCTAGTGACCGGCGGACAAATGTTTTATAATCGCCATGTGCCGATTCCATAGTATCCCGGAGATGGAGATCATAATTATTTTATCAATGTACAGCCCAGCATCATATGAATCACGCCGGAGTATTGACAATGCCCGTAACAATCGCTCTAGAGAGGCCCGACACCGCTGATGCCATCCTGCTAATCGGCGAGCTTGAGAAATACATAGTGCCCTTATACCCGCACGATAAAGAGCATGGCCTGACTCAGGCAGAGATGGTCGAGGCGGGCGTAGTGTTCTTTATCATCCGCTCTGATGACAAGCCTGCGGGCTGCGGAGGTGTCAGGTTCCACGGTACAGAGTACGGAGAGCTCATGCGGATGTACGTCCGGCCAGAGTACCGGGGACATGGGTTGGGCAGGCTGGTGCTGCGACACATTGAAGACTACTCGCGGGAGCAGGGTGTGAAAGCTCTGCGACTCAAAACCGGCATTTACCAGCCTGAAGCGCTCGGCCTGTACGAGCGGCTGGGATACAGGCTGATCCAGCCCTTCGGCTCGTACCGTGAGCATCCGCTGAACAGATATTACCAGAAAATTTTACTTTAGCGGGTCGTTAAAAACGTGTTAAAGAAAAGGAGAAGTGATGCAGGTAGGCCTTCCGGCCCACCTTAAGCGGATATTGAGTTCCTGGCGTGCTCAAGGTTAAGGGTCATAGCCTTGATCAGCTTCAGGTTCTCCGGGGTCTCGTTGTTGTTGTTGGAGACTTCGAGGATCTTGAGGATGTACATCGAGACTTTGACGCCCTTCTCGGTGAGCTTATAGCCCTCGTCGTTCTGGCACTTCTCCAGGATCCCGTTAGTCATGAGAGTCTTGAGGACGCGGTTGAGGATACCCGGGTTCAGCTTGGTCTCGAACATGATGTCGCTGAAGCGTTTCGGACCCTTGCCGACCGATGCGAGGACTTCCATGGTCCCGGCGTACGAAATTGTCTTCAGTATTTCCATAGGCATACCAGCATATTAGTTTAATGCAGCGGGAACCTGGCTTAGCAGCAATAGTTTGGGGGGGTATATAGCTTGCGACTTTTATTGCCAGTTTCCTGCTGCGTCAATAACTTACTTAGCAATCAGGGGTATATATATGAGTACAACCGCTTTGTACAGACAATCTGAACAAAAATGAAAATAGAAAAAACTAATTACGAATTAGCCAAATAAAAGTGTTTTGCGGCAAATTAACTGGTGCAATCGCGAGAATCAGCGCCTTCAAATATCGACACTTATAACACCATCTTGAACTCTTACAACATAAGTCCTCAAGTCATGAATTTTCACGTGCTCCATAAGGCTCGCCAGCCAGGCAAAAGTGCCTACCATCGACTTAGGCACCGGCTCTTCGCCCCCGTAAGAAGGCATAATTCCGCTCAAAGCTTTGCCTGTGGCCGCGTCGAACTGTACGCTGTGCAAGGGACAGGTCACGATGTAACCGTTTAAGGTGCCCATGTCCAGAGGGGCATTCATGTGCCCGCACCTCCGCTCGAAAGCGTAGAACTTACCATTGTCGTTGCATAACACGATTTCGATGCCCTCGACCTCGTATGCTTTCATGCCGCCGGGCAGGATTTCATCGGTCTTTGCCACGTCCTTAAACACCTTATCCCCTCCCGGTACGTTTCAAAAATTCGTCGTAGGGTATCTGCCTTAGAGGCTCAGGATCAGTCACTTCCTTCAGCACATACAGGCCGCACCAGCACATCTTCATGTAGTCGAAGTGCTCCTTGTGATAGGGAATACATGGACAGACGATCTTCATGTTCGCCTTGTGATCGTTGGTCAGGCCCTGGCATGGGCAGTAGGGTACCCCGTATTTTTGTTCCAGCCGGACTTCCTGCTCCAGGCAGAAATCGACTGTATCCTCGTCAGGGGTAAACTTGTAGCCCAGCTGATCGACCGTTTTCTCGAACTGAAAGCGCAGAGCTTTCTTTCGGGCCTCGACGTCCAAGTTTACCACCTAAGTGGCCGCTGCCTGACTCTTTTCCGCTTTGAGCAGCAGCTCGTACCTGTCAGGGTTGAAACCTATCACGACGGTATCGCCTATACGGACGAACGGGAAAGCTATGTGATCGGTTTGCTTCATCATATCTGCGGCAATCCGCTCCTGCTCTTTTTCGTTGGCAGTATCGTAGTCGACATAATCGAACGGTATGCCCCTGTCCCGGAAGTATTTCTTGGTCTTGCGGCAGAACGGGCAGGTGCTCAAGGTGTACATTGAGATTTTGACCATATGATGCCCCCTATATCTTCACGTAGATCTTGTTGTCCTCGACCTTCGTCTCATAGACCGGCAGCTTGATTTCCCCTGCAGTAATGAACTCTCCCGTGCGTATGTCGAACGACCACTCATGGCAAGGGCATTGTACTGTAAATCCCCATAAAGTACCCCGGGAAAGCGTACAGCCCATGTGGGCGCATTTATTTGATACAGCGTAGACTGTCCCCAGTTTTTTCACCAGCATCACCGGAATGCCAAAGGGAAATTTTACCACCATCACAGCTTCAGGCAGCTGATTCTCGTCCATCAGGTAGGTCCACGAAGGGTGAGAGGGGATAACAAGGCCTCCGCCAACATTCTATGGTAGATTTTTAGGACTACGGATTTATAAAACGGCGTGTTTTAAAGGGCGGTTTTGCTATCCAATCCTAATACTCGATCAATACATTAAGGTCGCCCTCTTTTCTGGCCACGTTGACCATAGTCTTATCTTCGATTCGCCTGAAATCGAGGCTGATCAGGGTATCCCCCACCCGGATATTGTTGAACTGTACTTTATTTAGCCACGAGGGCAGGTGAGGCTTGTTTAGCGTTAGACGGTTATGGAGCGCATCAGGGACCAGTCCCAGGCATGCCGTGAGCATCTGGGGTATCGCTCCCGAGGCCCAGGCCTGGGGGCTGCATGCGACCGGATACTTGACAGGCAGGCTGTATTTTGACCGGGGAAAGCCCCCGAAACACTCGGGCAGCCGGTAGTTGGTGAACATTCGTGCCGCCTCATACATACCGGTGAAGACGACAGAGAGCTCGTTGACAAAACCGTACTTTCTCAGGCCCATGGCAATGATGGAATTATCGTGAGGCCAGATCGTGCCATTGTGATAGCCGAGAGGGTTATACCGCTTCTCTGAGGAGGATAGCGTCCTGATGCCCCACTCGGTGAACATGTCGCTCTCGAAGAGCCTGGCTACAAAGGGTTTTACGTATCCGGAGTCCAGTATTCCTGTCCAGAGGCACTGTGCAGGGTTAGAGGAGATTACATCGCAGATACCTTCGGCATCCAGGGCCTGGGCAAAGTAAGTTCTATCGCCCATCCAGAACTCGCGGTTGAATCGCTCTTTCAGATCATCGGCTTCCCGGTTAAGCCGGTTAGCATCATCGTGCCTGTCGATCAACTTGAACAATGGAGAAAGCCGCTTTTTAGCCATGTATACGTAGCCTTGTACTTCTGCCAGCGCTATCGGCTTTTTTGCCAGGGTGCCGTCAGAGCGGCTGACCGAGTCGAAGGAATCTTTCCATCCCTGATTATATATGCCCAGATCGGATTTTACCGCATAGGATGTAAAACCCCTTCCGCCGATGTCTCCGCAGTCGGCTATCCAGCGGAGTGCGGCGTCGACATTGGATTCCAGACGCTTCAGCATCCCTGTATCACCTGTCCAGTCGATGTACTCCGCCAGCAAGATCAAAAACAGAGGGGTTGCATCAACCGTGCCATAGTACGGTCGCTGGGGAATCAGATTCAGGTTAGCCATCTCTCCCACCCGGAGCTCATGCAGGATTTTCCCCGGCTCTTCTTCGGTCCAGTCATCATATTTCCGGCCCTGGTACTTCGCGTTCAACAGCAGCGTGCTCCGGGCCGGTTCAGTGCCATACGGCAGCAGCTGGAGAGCGGAAATCAGGCTGTCCCGGCCGAACAGAGCATCGTACCAGGGTACCCCGGCTGAATGGTATGTATGGCCATACTGGCTCATCCGCATCATGGTGAGGTCTGCCAGAGAGCGTTCCATGATACTGTTGAAGATGTTGTTGCTGGTAGGGATGTTATTACAGCACTCGACTGCAGCGATATAAGATCGCAATATCTTATTCATCTGCTGTCCGACATCGACAGGTTCTTTCAAGCCCGGCTGCCCGGGCGCAGTATCACTGACGAAGATCTGCACCTTGATGGCCCGGGTTTCGTGAGGCCTGAGGCTCAGCTGGAAAGTACACGACTTCCCGTTTACGATGCGAGGAGCCGGCTCGAAAGAGATGATCGTTTCCCGGAGGTGACCGTCTTTTCCCGCGCAGGACAAACGCATCTCGCCTCCGCTGTACCCTACTGGCAATATAGTCCCGCCTGCGGGCCCGGTTATTCCCCGGATGGTGAAGATGTCGGTGAAGTCGGCGTCGAACTCCATGAGGATGTCGAGGGTGACGTTCACCGGGTTATAGTTCTCGACGGTGAGGGTTTCCAGGATGCAGCCCGGGATGACGGTGTTCCGGCTGATGAGAATCGTTTCCTTATCGATGGTGTCGCCCTTGCAGTCGAGGAACTCCGGGTTGGTCATGACGACCAGAGACTGGTATCCCCGCTCGTCGTTAGAGAGGATGGGCGTAGGTGACATGCCCATGATCTTCAGAAGGTAGCCACTCAAAAACCGGCAGTCTTTAAAATACAATCCGTAGCCGTAGTTGCCTCCGATCGGGATTTCACCGTTGTCCAGCGTGACAAAGGTAAGGTTATCCTGGCGGATGACCAGCTCGTTCGTAATGTTGGTAGACTGTGTGTGCCGCTTGTAGGGATCAGTCGCAGGAGGCTCTCCTGAATTCTCGTTAACCGGCATGGCTGAGATACCTCATCTGGTTTTCACATCCGGCTCAAGCGCTTTTCAGGCGTTTCGTCCAGACTACGAGACTCTCAAGCAACTCCCTTATTTTCCGCCTCGTCTTCTCATCCGTCACATTGCCAGTACTGTCGATCTTGTCGGCCGCAAACGGCACCATGACTTCGGGACGGTTGACCGGATGCATATTTATGTATACGAAGGTCTGCCTCAGGTGGTACTGGGCTCTTGCGCCTGCGAGCATACCGATGGACGCGCTCATGATAGCGACCGGCTTATCGTCGAACGAGTTATCACCAATAGGGCGAGAAGCCCAGTCGATGGCATTTTTAAGTACGCCAGGCATAGAATAGTTGTATTCGGGAGTAGCGATCAGGATAGCGTCAGCAGCTTTAATCTTGGATTTAAAGGCATTTACGATATCGGGCATCCGGACATCTAAGTCCTGGTTGTACGGAGGAATCCCTTCGAGATCGAAGACTTCAAGCTCTGCTCCCGGGGGCACCTGTTCAAGAGCTGCCCGAAGTAATGCCTTATTGTAGGAGCCTTTTCTCAAGCTGCCCGCAAAACCCAGTATCTCGATATTCTTAGCCATCCGAACACCCAAAATATTAATATAATATTCTAAACGGCTGTGATAATACTTTCACCATACATTATCGTTCGATATATATGCAAAATGATGTAAATAAGTCATTGTCTCCCATTTGCTAACACGGAGACAGGAACTATGTATGATGGATGATACCCAGTTTAAAGTACTGTTAAACATGAAAGACATCCTGATGCGGATGGGCATCAACGTACCCATGGAAGAGATCGAAGCTGACCTGCAAAAGATCGCAGACTGCGACGAGCATGGCATCAGCCCGGCGATGTACGAGCTGATCACCCGCTACCTGGAAAAGTACGGCAGCGACAGGTACGAGAACCAGGATGAGAGAAAGGACATCATCGGAACCCTCAGCGCGATCAGGTCCTGCATGATGGCAGGCTGTTTCTGCCTCGGAGAAGGGCTGGCCAGCATCGAGTATACCGGCAGGGCTACGAAAGCGCGTAAGGGCGAATATATCATCCTGGTCAAACCCGATAACAGCGTGATCGTTCACGGGCCTTCCGGCATCGCCCCGATCTGCTACATGAACCGGGCTGCGGAGATCAAACCCTACGACTGCCAGGGTAAAATCGGCCTGATGGCAACAGGTAAGAACGAACGGCTCTCCATTGTTTTTGAGAAGATGATTTCATTTCAAGGCCTGTTTACCCCGCTACCAGAAAAACGGGAGCCCGTAAGCCCGGATTTGACCGAAGAAGAGCAGCAGCTCGAGGAATCGCTCAAGACACTGCGGAAAACGCTTGCCAGCGAGAACGGGATTAAATATCTGCCGGCGATCTACGACAACCGGATGCTGTCAGAGCTGGTCCGCAGGAAGCCCGCGTCGATCGAAGAGCTCGGCCAGATCAAGGGGTTCGGAGAAAAGAGAATGGAAAAATATGGTACCAGGGTGCTCGATGCCATCGCAGGCTTCACGACTTGCGCCTGCCCTTGATCTTTCTTTTTTCCTGAACCTGCGAGGCCTTCCTGTTGATGAGTGTCCAGTAGGTGAAGTTGATCAGGCCGAGGGCCAGCACGATCGAGCCGAAGACTTTCTCCATATCAGTTGTACGGAAGCCTGGCAGATCCAGATACATCAGGATGAAAAAAATGACACCTGCCAGCAGTATGCTTGTCTTGTAAGTTTTAAGCCAGCGGGCGAACCTGCCAGTAATTCGTGAGGTAATTCTTTTAAGATTCATGCTCGTTTCATCCTGCCGGCTACACAATGTCGATGACGTAGAATGCTTCGCAGCCGCATTCGCATTTCCTGGAATCCTCGGCAGTACCCGCGCAGCAAGATCCATCGATCAGCGGCAGAATTGGCGAGTTGAATTCAGCCTGCTTAATCTTACCACAGTCCCTGCACTGGATCTTGAGTGTCATCGTCATGGTAGCGTCCGGAAGAGTTATTGAA
This sequence comes from Methanocella sp. MCL-LM, assembly GCF_049676595.1. Taxonomy (GTDB): domain Archaea; phylum Halobacteriota; class Methanocellia; order Methanocellales; family Methanocellaceae; genus Methanocella_A. The sequence continues at coordinate 2,104,815 of NZ_CP187259.1, read as the reverse complement.
AGAAAGAATATTTAATAGTAATGGTCCCATTTAAAGCTTTTAAACTTTAAAGCTCAGAAATCCACACGCTCGGCGAAGAGAATCTTGCCTGTCAGGGCATTTCTGAAGATGCGTATGCCGACGAGGTTTCCGCCGCAGGCGGGGCATAGCTTACTGTTTGCCATCAGGCCCCGCTCGAGTTTACAACCGCACGCATCGCAGATCATTTCCGTAACGCTGGACCTGGCCCCGATAAGGCTGTCAGTTCCCGAATTTGTAACGACTTCACTTTCCATACGTAACACACCCAAATAATCATCCTTACAGTAATCTAATTATTTATAAATAAGTGGTATATAACGCTTACCAGACAACCGTGGAAAATATGAGAAAAAACAGTAGATTTGTCTTATATAAGCTGAAAAATATTGTAAAAGCCCATGGTATAGTCGAGCCATCCCCCGGATATCAAAGGATGGCAGGTTTCCTGGCAGGCAAGAAGGGTACTGAACCAGAATAAGTCCTTCTCACCCCTGACATCAGCATTGTACAGTTGCCGAATGAATTGTCAGCTCGCCGACTCACTGCACTTCAGAGAGATGATGACCCGGTTGCCGTGCTCCAGCTCACCCGGTATCCGATCTTCTATGATCATGCTGCCACCGTAATTTTTGACGATGCTGAACACAAAATACATGTTAATACTGGGCGTCTCGTGCAGGCTGACTGCCGGTACGTCCGTATGGGGTTTAGTCCCGGGAGCTTCGATCATGCCCGGACCGCTGTCTTCGAGGATAAGCAAGCAGGCATGATCCTTTTGTTCTGTCCTGATCCAGATCGAGCCGTGAAAGCGAATACGCCTGACGGTCGATTCGAGAAGGTTATAAATGACATCTTTGAGCAGGGTGTTGGCCCGGACTTTAATATCTGTGATATTATCAGTGATGATACTCAGCTCTTTCTCTTCAGCCGAGCGGCTGCATTTCAATACGCTCACTGCACTGTCGATTGCATTTTTCAGGCTGACATCCTTGATTTTCACGTTGGGTGCATTTCTTAGCGTCCTCACAGTACCTATCAGGCGGTTTATCTTATGAAGGGCATTCATCGAGCAGTTGACGTAGCCATAATTTGTAGTGCTGGCATCACTTTCGACCAGCTCCATGTAACCCAGGGATATCTGGATGGCATTGGTGATGTCGTGGCACATCAAATCCACGTACAGCTCGAGCTCGTTGCGGGCGTTGACCAGCGCTTCCTCAAAGATGATCTTTCGCAGGCTGACAGTAATTTGGTTGCAGACGGTTTTGAGCAGGTCGATCTCATCGGTATCGGGGGGCGCGGAGGTAGAGAAAGCCAGCACTCCGAGAAGCCCGTTTCGATCCGTCAGAGGTATGGTAGTCGCCCAGTGGATGTCAAGCCGGCGGGACTCTTCCAGCAACTTGGGGGATACCGTGCCTTCTTTGATCTCTTTGGTGATCACCGTCGAGGTATAAGCGCTGCGGCCGGCCAGGCCACGTTCCTCGGAGCTCACCTTTTGCCTCGTGAAAAGGGTTTGGAGCCGGGGACTGTAGCCCCTGCTCACCGCCAGCTCGAGGTAACCGTCCTTATAGAGCATGGTTGCGATCGTCCTGTAGCCGAAAGTATCGCTGATGGCGCCTATCGCCTGATCGAGCAGCGCTACTGGTGTCGTGGTGGACATCGTAAGCACAGAAATGTTAAGCAGTACCTGGAGAAGCGTGACATCTTTAAAAGAGATCAGGCTGCTGATCTCTTTGCCGTTTTCATCGTAGGTAGTTTCGCACCTGGCTTCGAGAAAGTGCTTGAGGCCCTTGTAGTCGATATGAGGAATCACGACTCCTTTCGGGCACTCCTTGTAGAGCCCGGGGAATAGTGATTCAATAGACTTACCGACGGCTTTTTTACTCCCCCTGGAAAACCACCTGTCGAACTCATAGCTGGCCCAGACTACACGGCCCCCGGGGTCTACCACACATTTTGTGCCGCTGATTTCCTCGATCATTTAAAAAATGTGGTACTGGCGACGGTAAAAACCATTGGAAACGTATTAACGTAAACAGCCTGCCGGCAGATGACAATTGGCAGCCATCAAAGCGGATGAAAAAAGAGAAACCGGTCGAGTGCACCTGGCACGTATCGACTGATCTCAGTAGCCGCGCATCTTAGTCCTGATCTGCTCCAGCCTGGCAATCCGCTTTTCCATCGGCGGATGGGTGGAGAATAGCTCCAGCAGCGCCGAGCCGGAAGTCGAGGAAATGCACAGGGCTTTGGCAGACTCGAGACCTCTGGCGTCGTCGCCCGAGTACCTGGCGCCCGAGATCTTTTTCAGGGCGCTGATCAGGCCGTCCGGACTTCCGGTCGCGTATGCGGCGCCCTCGTCAGCCCCATATTCCCTGTACCGGGATACGGTATTGATGATGATGAGGCCGATCGTGTTGGAGAAGACCATGGAAACCATCCACGCTGCCATGGTGGCTGCAAAGTTGTCCCGGTCGTCTCCCCGGATAACCATGGAGAGAGCGAGGTATACCACCCAGCTCAGGACCGATACGATGAAGCTGGCGAAAGTGACTACGAACATGTCCCTGTGCTTGACGTGAGACAGCTCGTGCGCCAGCACGGCTTCCAGCTCCCGCTCGTTCAGGCGGTTCAGGATGCCGGTGGTGACTGCGACAACCGATTTTTTAGGGCTTCTGCCAGTCGCGAAAGCATTGGGCATGTCGTTAGAGACGATGGCAATCCTGGGCTTAGGAATGTTCATCCGGGTGCACAAGCTTTCGATCATCATGTGTAGCCTCGGCGCTTCGGACTCGTTGACAATCTGAGCCCCCGTAGACCACAGGACGAGCTTGTCCGAGAAGAAGTACTGGACAAACAGGAAACCTCCGGATACGAGAGCTATAAGCCACGGCTGGACACCCATCGCTGCCATGAATAAGATGGCGATTGCGAACAGTGCAAATAACGCGCCGTACACGATGAATTTTCGGATGGTAAATCCCCAGTCTACAGACATAGGAAACATCAACTCTTGCTGGGTCTCTTATTAAATAGTTACGCCTAAATACTTTTTGATTGGAACGTAATACTAAGGAGAGAAGATATCGCTATTTTCTCACGATATCATCGTCCCTCTTGCTGTTCCAGACATGCCAGACCCAGAAGACGGAGATAAGCGTAGCGATGATGGTCGACCCGAGCAGGAAGGGCAGGTACCACACAGCATCAGTCATGTTCCAGTTCAGGCTGCTGACTACCGTGGCGATGGTGTTCGGCACCAGGAAAGCGGTGCCCAGCACGGTGAGGTAGGCGGTGACCAGCGCAAACCGGTTATTCATCTGCTGGAGCTGGTTGTTATAGATGCTCTGCATGACTTCCAGGCCGGAAGCGAGCACGTTGGACATCTGCTCCGACAGCTCGATGTGCCGGTCGATGTTATCGGACAGTATACCTATCCTGCCCAGCAGCTTGTCATCGTCCGTAAGCAGGTCAGCGTCGCCGTAGCGCAGGTTTTCAATGACGTCCTTGGAAGCCCAGAGCGCATCGATGTAGGTGATCAGGATGTGCTTCATCTCGTAGATTTCCCGGGCGATCAGCTTTTTGTTATACTCCTCGTCGATCAGCCGCCGGCTGATGTCGTCACCGTGCTTCTCGATCTCCCGCAGGTACTCAAAGTTCCGGTCGTTGTTCTCGTCGATGATGCGCTCGAGTATCAGGGTAACCTTGTCGACCTTGGACTCGGCCGTGATCTTTTTCATGAAAGTCGGCGCGTACCGGAACAGCTTGATCAGGCGGACGATGTCCTGATCGTGGACTGTCATGATGAGGTTGTCCCTCATGAGGATGACCAGCGGCCGGACTTTTACGTCGAAGTCTTTGACCATGACCGATGGCATCATGATGCCCAGCTCGGTATCCGCATCTTCGTAGGACGAGAAGAAGCCTGACAACAGCTTGGGGGGCGGTATCTGGGTAAAGCCCATTACTGCCATGATTTTTTCGAGGTCTTTGTCCAGGTCGTGGGAAGTATAGTCCACCCACGCCACGCTCGCCGTGGGAATCACGCTCAAGTATTCCTCGAGGGACTTTTCGGTTATCCGCTCTACCTGACCGTCGTGATGCATCAGCACGCATGTGCTCATGGGCATCATACTTTTGTTTGCGTTCACCTGAACTGTCTGGGTCACCTGGCTTTCCGTGAAACCACCCCTGCGCAATTTTTGATTGTATATGCGTAGTTAGACAAATACTTAGCTATCTTCAGGCAGGCTCAAAGTACGGCAGGCATATATAGATACATTTATATAAAATATTGACAATTTAGGTATCATGGATAGCAGGTGCCTGGTAATCAGTAGAAAGTATATCAGGCTGGCAACAGTTATTCCCGGTGTTGTAAAACTCTGGAGCCAAAATATATTTAAGGCACACATGGCATTGATTGCCTTGAATAAAAAAGACCCGGAAGGAGCTTAACTTGTACAGGATCATCTCTAAAACAGAGCTCGCCACCTTTACCACTCAGCTGGTGGTGGAGGCTCCGGACGTCGCCCGAAAAGCGCAAGCCGGACAGTTCGTCGTAGTCAGAGCCGGTGAAAAGGGGGAGCGCATACCCCTCACTATCGCAGACTATGACAGGGAAAAAGGAACTATCACCATGGTAGTCCAGCCAGTCGGCAGCTCTACGGGGAAAATTTGTTCTATCTGCGAAGGCAGCAGCCTGCACGACGTGGCCGGCCCGCTGGGGAACGCGAGCGAAATGATCGAGAACGGCATCGTCGTCTGCATCGGCGGCGGCATCGGCATCGCCCCGATCTACCCGATAGCGAGAGAATTCAAAGCCCGCGGTAACAGAGTTATCTCGATCATAGGCGCCAGAAGTGCCGAACACCTCTTCTGGGAAGACAAACTCGGGGCGGTCAGCGATGAGCTGCACATAGCCACTGACGACGGATCGAAGGGCATCAAAGGCTTTGTCACCATGCCCTTAGCCGACCTGATCAACTCCGGCACAAAGATCGACAGGGTCATCGCCATCGGCCCGCTCATCATGATGAAAAACATCGCCAATACCACCAGGCCTCATGGAATCAAGACGATCGTCAGCCTGAACCCGATCATGGTAGACGGGACAGGCATGTGCGGGTCGTGCAGGGTCAGCGTCGGCGGCCAGACAAAGTTTTCCTGCGTCGACGGCCCGGAGTTCGACGCCCACCTCGTAGATTTCGAGGGCCTGATGGCGAGAGGGCGGATGTACGCTGACGAAGAGAAAAAATCAGTTGAAACTTACCAGCATGAAAAAGACGGAGTTCCACTATGCCTGACAAGGAGATAATCGACAGGCGCAACAGGATCGAACCTAAGGAGCAGGACCCCTCTGAAAGAGTGAAAAATTTCGACGAAGTCGCAGGCACCTACACGCCAGAACAGGCTCTTGCAGAAGCCAAACGCTGCCTCAAGTGCAAGACTCCCATGTGCATCGAAGGCTGCCCGGTAGGCATTGATATCAGAAAGTTCATCGACGAGATCAAGGAGGGCAAGTTCGAAGATGCCGCCCGCACCATCAAGGACAAGAACAACCTCCCGGCCATCTGCGGCAGGGTCTGCCCCCAGGAGTCCCAGTGTGAAAAGCTCTGTATCCTGAACATGAAGTGGACCCCCGTGGCCATCGGCCGCCTGGAAAGGTTTGCCGCCGAGCACGAAAAGCAGGGCGAAAAGCCAGTCATCCCGGAATGGAACGGCAAAAAGGTCGCAGTCATCGGCTCTGGACCCGCAGGACTTACCGCAGCCGGCGAGCTGGCAAAAATGGGCTACAAAGTAGTTATCTTCGAAGCGCTGCACACCGCAGGCGGAGTCTTGACCTACGGTATCCCCGAGTTCAGGCTGCCCAAAGACATCGTGGCCAGAGAAGTGGACTACGTCAAGAGCCTCGGAGTCGAGATCAGGCTCAACCAGATTGTGGGCAAGACCATCACGATCGACGAAATGTTGAAAGAGTACGACGCCGTCTTCATCGGCAGCGGCGCAGGCCTCCCCACATTCATGGGAATCCCCGGCGAAAACCTCTGCGGAGTATACTCGGCCAACGAGTACCTGACCAGAGTCAACCTGATGAAGGCCTACCAGTTCCCGGAACACGACACCCCGATCAAGCAAAGCCAGAAGGTCGCAGTCGTCGGCGGCGGCAACGTAGCCATGGACGCTGCGAGGACCGCCAGAAGGCTCGGAGCCCACGTCTACCTGATTTACCGCAGGGGCGAAGAAGAGATGCCGGCAAGGCGTGAGGAAGTCATCCACGCCAGAGAGGAAGGCATCGAATTCAGGCTGCTCACCAACCCGACGAAAGTGGTAGGCGACGAAAAAGGCTGGGTCAAAGGCATCGAAGTCATCACCATGGAGCTTACCGAGCCCGACGCATCCGGCCGCAGAAAGCCTGTACCGGTCAAAGGCAGCGAGACTGTCATCGACGTCGATACGGTCATCATAGCCATCGGCACCTCACCGAACCCGCTGCTCGTCAAGACGACCCCCGGCCTCAAGACCAACGGCCACGGCGGCCTGGAAGTGGACGGCTACTCGTTTATGACCTCCAGGGAAGGCGTGTTCGCCGGCGGCGACGCAGTCTCGGGCTCTGCGACCGTGATCAGCGCGATGGGCCAGGCGAAAGAAGCCGCTCAGGCTATCGACGATTACATCAAAAGCAATGAATAACAGGGTCGCTTCCTGTTATTCCACCCTATGTTTCTTGCCGAACGCTTTGATCATAGCACCAGTAAGCAGCGCAGCTATTGCGGCGAGTATTGCAGCAATTATGCTGTAGACGATTAACTCCCCGATAAGGGCGCTTAAGAGCCAGGATTGAATATCGCCCATTAGGCTTCCAACTCCTCCATAGTACATGTTGGAAAGTAGGATGAAGCCCAACTGAAATGGCACGCTGACAGCCTGAGAGACGGCTCCGGCTATTGCTCCTGCGATCAGCAGATCCGCCATACCCGTTGCCGCCTTTGCGGTAAACCAGGCTGCCAGAATACCTGCCAGCACATACAGGGCAAAGATGATTAAACCCCCAGCGATGAGGGCGATTCCGGCAATCATCACTTCAGGCGGAATATCGGTCGTACCTGGAGGATAGTACACAGGATTCAAGGACTGCTGTGCGGCCCATTCCCTTACTGACGGCTTTGATAGAGCCCAGTCAAAGATAAAATGAGATGCAAACCTTGTGAGTATGATGATGACTGCACAAATCAAACCCGCCTTAATCGCTTTTAGATATTTTGCTTCCATATGTAACCCTTGAAATATAATCGATTATAATATCTGGATAGCACCTTAAATTTACCGGTGTGAAAAGAAGTTTAAGATCGTAGACGGGCATCATCCTTATAATAAAGTATTTGTATCGTTTTTGTAATCGCTATTATATCGAAGCAGATCAGGAGAGACATAATAGCTCTTAAGAGGTACTTTTAAGCATGACCGAAGAAGACGTGCTGCAGCGCAGAATGAAAGAAATCCTCCTCAAGGAGACACCATACGTCTTAGAGGAAGCCCGCTTTGGCATGTTCGATCTCGCCGTTTACGTGCCTGAAGAGACTTCTTTTGAAGGCTTGACTGAAAGCGCCCCGGTCAGCGCTGTAAGGGCCTGTAACAAGTATTTACTGGACGGCACCTGCGCCGACCGCAAGAAGCACTTCCTGGCGAACTTCGAGCCGATCTACGATGAGCACTGCCTGCTGGAAGGGTTCAGGGATAAGTCCGCGGGAACTGTCGTTTCCGAAAGAGAGCTGAACGCCTTGATGGCAGATCGTAAGACCATCAAGAAGTACATCTCCTGCGACGCCGCAGAGCACCGGTGCGATTATCTTGTAAAGCGGATCAGCGCCGAACAGTCTTTCTCTACTGGTCTCCGCCTCAGCGCAGGCCTGCACCTCATCGAGTTCAAGAGCGACCACGATGACGTCAACCGGTTCTTAGAGCAGTTACCCCACTACGCAATGCTGGCAGACTACATCTGGCTCGTGCTGGGCAGCAAGCAGAAAGAGCCTAAATGGCTGCCTTCTTATGTCGGCCTCTTTCGGGAGACCGATGATGGCTTTTCAATGATTAAAGACAGCCAGTACCACAAGCGTTTACCTCCGTTAAGCGCCGACGTTCTCCGGGAGTGTAACCTGCCCAACGTGAGAGGTGAACAGTTCTACGCGTTCCTGCGGAAATGGTTTATCAATTCCATCTTTTACCGCAGAGAAGGGCTCGTCGTAAACATGCACGAGCTAGACGGGGTGCTGAAAGAGCAGGAGAAGAAGGGCAGGCAGAGCAGACTTTTTTAGCGCGTGAGAAAGAGAGATTTTATTTCAGGCTACTGCCCACGCCGGTTCATCATCTCGCAGTAATTACAGAAAGTTCTGCTGCTAAGAATAGGCGCACCGCACCTGACGCAGACGTTGGCGGGGCCGGCAGGTGCTCCAGGCCGCGGGTCTACGGGCTTGCCGTCTTTGCCGCGAAGTGCTTTCTGCCGGTCTGCTTCCATGAGCTTTAAGACTTTCACCTGCTCCCTTGCGAGGTACTGGAGATACCGGTTGATGCTAAACAGGTAGGTGGTATCTCTGGCCCCCGTCGCGAAGTAGTTACCGTCGCCGCTGCAGCCGAGGCCGAGGGCAACATCTTCGAAGAGGTACATCAGGAGCTGGTCACCTTTCTTGTTCAGGACGTAGACACCCTTGGAGGCCGTCGTAGCGAAAACCAGGCTGCCGTCATCGGATATTTTCACCCGGACTACGGGCCCGGGAATGATCGCTTTCCACAGCATGTTCAGGTTCTTATCCGTGAAGTAAACCTGCGAGTTAGTGAAGCCGATGGCCAGATAGCGGCCATCATCCGTGATAGAGAGGTCGTTAATCTGGCCCGCATAAGTGCTGCTGGCCAGTTCGTTGCCCCTGTCGCTCAGGCAGTACAAAGTATTGTTCATCACTTCGAGCACGTAGCTGAACTCCCCGTCGAACGCAGTGAAGACATATACGACAGGCGAGTTAGTGATGAACTCCCACCGGAGCTGCCCCTCCCGGGTGAACATGTAAGTCCGGCCTTCGGCCGTACCCACCACGATCAGGCTGCCGCTGCCGGAAACACAAACGGACGTCACGGGCTTTCTGAAGGTCCTGCTCCAGGTTACAGTGCCTTTCCTGTCGAGGAACCTTACCGAACAGTCATCGTAGCCGGCTACGATCAGCGAGCCTTCCGGATCCATATCTACCGTATTCAGCCGCTTACCCACACGGTACGTCCAGAGCTGCTCTCCCCGCTTGTTAAAGAAGGAGATGATACTGTCCTTCGAATGAGAGACGACATATTCCCCGTCGTCCGAAACCTTGACGAACGCCACCTCGTCGCCAGTGGTGTTCGCCCATAAAAGCTTACCACCGAACTCCATGAGGTAAACATCGTGATCTTCCGAGGCGGCCCCGATAAACGAGCCGTCAGGGGTCATGTAAACGTGAGTGATCTTACCGTGCGCCTGGCGCTTCCACTCCGCGTTCAAGATTTTTTCCGGCTGCATTCCCCTACCTCTGACCTAGATTTAGTTATGTTGTAGACCTAAGGCATAATAAGTATGCCGGTACCGTATAGTAAATAAACAATTGTAATTCTTACCACGGTAACACAGCGATACAATGGTAGTACGATCAACCATTAGCCAGTGGTTACTGAAACCACGGCGGCACAGCGACACAGAGACAGTGCGATCCACAAATAGCCGGATGGTGACTAGAACCACGGCGGCACGGCGACACAGCGACAGTACGAGAAACGATGGCTGGATGGTTATTGAAACCACGGCGGCACAGCGACACAGCGACAGTAGTGAACCGGTAAAAAGTGAACTCTTTTTCAGTCCACGGCGACACGGAGACAGTGCATTAACCAAAAGCTGCTTACCAGGTAATCATTTCAGCCTGGGTATCTGATCAATAGTCTGAAAGCTCCAACGCCCCGTTGAATCCTATCAGGCTTAGCACAATAATACTGGAAAAGGTGATTGTCTCCGTGCCCTCGGGCCTCGGTGTCGCCGTGGATCATAAAAAGAGCCTTGCCATTCGGGTGCGCTTTGTCTCCGTGCCGCCGTGCCGCCGTGGTTCGAACATTTTTTCCAGGAATGGCGATACACGGTTGTCCCCGTGCCGCCGTGCCGCCGTGGTTCAAAAAATAGTTCTTGTTATCATGTCTCGCCCGATCGCCGTGCCGCCGTGCCGCCGTGGTTAGAACCTCTGTTTTTGTCATGGTAGTTTTCGGGACATGCTCACCGGCTGGGTTATGACGAGCCCGTGCTGGACGAGGCTGTCGACTTCGTCGCGGACTTCCATGACCCGCTCGGCTGTGTCGGCGACTTCTACCACGACGGGGAGGTCGAGGGACAGGCGGAAGACGTCGAAGCTTTTGATGTCTTTTTCGTGGCCGAAGCCCATGAGCCCGCGGTAGACTGTGCAGCCGGGGAAGCCTTTTTGCCGGAAGTACTCTACGAGGTACTTGTAGGCCGGCTGATCGTGGATCCTGGCGGTCTCCGAGACGTATATTCGAAGTAGCATTCCATTAGTAAACATTAGTTATCCCCTTGTACTTTACAGGTATTTAACATTACCAATCGGTCACATTATCAGGCCTGCTACCTTAAACCCGAGGTAGGCTGCCAGCAGGCTTCCGGCCACATTATAGAGGATATTGGCACCTGCGGTCTTATAGTCCCGGCTCTCGATCAGGCGGAAGGTTTCGAACCCGAAGGTGGAAAAGGTCGTATAGCCTCCGAGAATGCCCGTGCAGAGGAGATCGTACATCTCTCCCGTCACGTCCAGGCCGATTAAGAGAGTGATCAGGAAGCTGCCTGTGACATTCACGAACAGGGTTCCGGGAGGTATTCCCCTCGGCGCCTGCATGCGGGAGATCTGAAAGCGAAGCAGCGAGCCAACGGCACCACCGATGCCGACGAGCACTAGCGGGTCCATTTTGGCCCCCTCGCCAGCAGCATCGCCGCCTGGCGGCCGATCAGGACTCCTGCGAGCCCGAGGAACAGGTTGCCGAGCACGTTGAGAACGGCGATCTCAGGAGATGCCTGCAGCGTCTGGAGACTGAACGTCGAGAAGGTCGTGAAAGCGCCGATGAAGCCAGAGCCGAAGACGGCCCGGACGGTCGGGCTGAACATGCCGGTAAAAAGCGATTCGTAAAGCAGGAAGCCCAGTACGATACAGCCGAGTACGTTGATTATCAATATTCCCGGCATCGAGGGCACTATGGCGTTGACTACATACCGTGCGCTAGCTCCAGCAAACCCGCCTGCTGCGACCAGTGCGTAAAGCTCGGTGTCTCGCATGAACAGCCTCTTAATGTATCGCACCCCATAAAAGTGTTCCGCGCCAGAATCTTGCAGCGTGAAGGCCTTTGTTCAGCAGAGCAGGCCAGTTATCACAAATCCTATATAATATCAGCATTACTTACATTATACAAAACCATATCACAGAGGCCATTTTCTATGAAGTTCGATCCTGAGCAGGTAAAGCTGGAGACGAAAGAAGACTTTGACAGGGCCTGGAGTACCAGCGGCAAGTACGTCGCGCAGCCGGACCCGAACAGGGATTATACAATGCACAACGAGCCCGGTAAGGCTCATCCGGTCTACGACACGCTTAACAAACTCCGGGAAGCTTACCTTAACCTCGGCTTCGAAGAAATGGTCAACCCGATCATCATCGAGGAAAGCGACATCTTCCGCCAGTTCAACTACGAGGCGCTGGCCGTTCTGGACAGAGTTTACTACATCGGCGGCCTCCCCAGGCCCAACGTAGGGATTTCTGACGAGCGCTTTGCTCAGATCGAGCATATCTTCGGCCGCACTCTGGCGGATACGGATAAAGAAACTATACGGGAAATCCTGCACAAGTACAAGAAGGGCGAGATCGAGGGCGACGACCTGGTCGCAGACCTGGCGGCCGGCCTGAAGATTCAGGACTCGAAGATCGCAGTCATGATCGACCACGTCTTCCCCGAGTTCAAGAAGCTGGAGCCAGTGGCCTCCCGTAAAACTCTCAGGAGCCATATGACCTCGGGCTGGTTCATCTCGCTGGCCTCGATGGTCAACCGCCGCACGACGCCGCTCAAGCTGTTCTCCGTGGACCTCGTGTTCCGCCGGGAGCAGGAAGAGAACGCCGACAGGCTGAGAGCGTACCACTCCGCATCCTGCGTGATCATGGACCCCGAAGTCACGGTCGAGCATGGCAAAGCCGTCGCAGCAGGCCTCCTCAGACAGTTCGGCTTCTCCCAGTTCAAGTTCAAGCCCGACGACAAGCGCAGCAAATACTATACACCAGATACCCAGATCGAGGTCTATGGGTACCACCCTGCGCTGAAGGGCAGCAACACTAAGTACAAGGATGGATGGGTAGAGATAGCTACCTTCGGTGTATATTCTGCTACAGCTCTGGCACAGTATGACATTCCTTATCCCGTCATGAATCTCGGCCTCGGCGTGGAACGCCTCGCCATGATTCTTCACCAGGCGAAGGACATGCGTGACATGGTCTACCCGCAGTTCAAGGAAGAGTGGGACCTGACCGATGCAGAGATCGCCCACATGATCTCCATGGAGAAGCACCCGCAGACGAAAGAAGGCCACGACATCGCCATGGCCATCATCGCCACTGTCGAAAGGAACGGTTCTGCGCCGAGCCCGTGCAGGTTCGACGCCTGGGAAGGCACCCTTAACGGCAAGAAAATCAAGGTCTACCTCGAAGAGAAAGAGGAAGGCAAAAAGCTCTGCGGCGGCGCCATCATGAACGAGGCGTACGTCTACAAGGGCGACCTCCTCGGCATCCCCTTAAACAACCCCAAGTTCGCCGAAGTAGCCCAAAAAGGCGCCCCGACCGGCATCAGGAACATCGACGCGATCGCCAACGCAGCCGCCCGCAACATCGAGGAAGGCGTATACGAGACCACCGTCAAGATGTCCCGCGCCCCCGGAGACGTGTACATTAAAGTCGACCCGGTTGCGCTCCGGTACATCCAGGGCAAGAAACACAAGATCGACTTCCGCGGGCCGGTGTTTACCAGCATTAAGGCTGAGCTCGTCGAGTAAAATCAGTGCCTCCGGGCACTGACTCATTTTTTATCACTCGATTAGCAGCAGCCCATAAGAGTTGATCTCCGTAGTCGTAATCATACCATACTCATTGTTTTTGCACGGCACCACACTGATCGGCAGCCCGGCTTTTCTCACGGTAGCGAAGACGTCGATGCCTGCCGCTTCCATGGATGTCCTGACTTTCTCGCCGTGGGGGCAGTTTCTTTTGACGGACAGGTCTACTACTCCCTGCATCTGCTCGGCTGCGCATTCGTCGCAGAAGATGCAGGGGTATGCGGCGAAGCCGAGGGCTTTATAGTACCCCTGGTAGAAAGCATGCTGCTCCAGCTCGTAGATTGTTTCGTGTATCCAGACGATGAGCCCTTTCAGAAAATGGTGCCAGTTTTTGGGCATGGAGCCCAGATCGGTATCCGTCATGCCGGGAATACCCGCGAACCGGATGAGATACGCCTTGTGATACTCCGCCAGCAGTTCTCGCGTCTTCTCAAGCCCGGGTACATAAGGCGGGCAACTCAGGTGCTTCGCATAACCCTTGCAGCCGAACTGGCACTTCCATCGCACCCACTCGCTGACCAGGACATCTTTTGTCCTGACCTCGTGGATAGTTACGTTGTTTTTGGTAGCGATCTCAACCAGCCCTTTCTTCAGCCGGCGGTAGTCCATACAAGGCCCCCTATTAGCATTATATCAGTGTGATATTATATAATTCGCAATTAGCATATATATGAACCGGACAGATCAGTTTACGTGAAGGTTGATGCACTGTACCGGGAGCAGGAACAACTGGCAAAGAAAGCAGTATTCTACGATGCGTTCGGGAAACTGGATTCCATCGCTGGCATAGACTGTTCATATTATGGCGACCTGATCATCGGCGGAGCGGTTGTTATCGACCTGAATACGCTGGAGCCTGTTGAGAAAGCCCACACGATTCTAAAACTCGATTTCCCGTACATCCCGGGCTTGCTGGCCTACCGGGAAGCGAAGGCCATGATCAGCGCCTGCAGGAAATTGAAGAGCGACGTGGATGTACTGATGATCGACGGCTTCGGCACTAACCACCCCAGGCGGTGCGGCATCGCCACCCAGATCGGCCTCCAGCTTGAAATGCCCACAATAGGAGTTGGAAAGAGTTTCCTCTGCGGCAATATCAGGGACGATGGTTACGTGTACCAGGGAGCCGAACGCACGGGAAAGCTGATCTATTCTTCACGCTCAAAGAAGCCGGTTTACGTCTCGCCCGGACATAGAATTTCTCTTGATACCAGCGTCGAGCTGGTCGAGAAATGCATGAAGTCGGACAGGATTCCCGAGCCGACCCGGCTGGCTCACGAGTACGTGACCGGAGTAAAGAATACTTTGAAATAGGCGGCCATGCGCCGACAGCCGACGCTTGCTGGCCAATATATATCTCTTCCCGGCATCATAAATTACAATTATGCGAGGATATCCCATGAGTAAACAAATGTTATTACTGGCAGTCAGCGCACTGGCCATCGTCCTGGTGGTCGGCGCTGTCAGCGGATGCACGACGACGAGCACACCGACTCCGGGAACCGGTACAAGTACAGTTACCAGCACACCAACGAGCACCCCGGCTTCGACAAGCCCGGGAACTCCGGCGACGGCCGTCACCGGAGCCCCGACAATCAGCACGGCCGGAAATACGATCACGATTGCCGGCTCTCAGGACGGCACAGTCGAACCGCAGCTAGAGACGGGTGGCTACATCGTGGAGATACTGTATAAGGAGGAGGTTGAAGTGGATGCCGGTAACTACTTTATTCAGGCAACCGCAAACATGTTCCCTGCCAGGCCCGACGGCTGGCACCTGTCCATTAGTCCAGCCAACATCCAGGGTGGAAACCCCCTCAAGATCAAGGCTTCCAGCCCGTACAGGATCACACTGACTAAACTGCCTCTGGCAGCCACGCCTGACACCACGCCTAAGACCTACAAGGGAACCGGCAGCACCGTCGTGGGCCCCATCACTCTGAACCAGGGAACGGTGACCCTGAAAGGCGTCTCAGGCGAGGTCAAGGCGCAGCTTTACGATGCCACCACCGGCATCTTTGTCAGCTTCGATCGCAGTCTCTATACCACTGATGGTCCGGCCGAGATAACTGAGGATGTGCCGCAGGATGGCTCGTACCTGATACATGTGATCGACAAAAAATACAGCGACTGGGAATTTACGGTTTCCCAGTAGAAGAATATTGCCGGCTAATCGGCTGGCCGTTTTCTGAGGCGGTCCCAGATAACGGTAGCGTCCTGAATACCCAGCCCCTTGAGATCAATGACAGTCCCCGCTATCTGGGACATCAAAGCTACGCGCAGGCGAGCCAGATGTGCTCTTGCCTGCAAGGGATTAGCCGACAACCCAATCCACTGGATCCGGTTAACTGGTATGATATGGGTCTTTCTCCCGAGCAGCCTTGACCGGATTACCAGGGTCTTATCTGTTAGGCGGTATCCGGCGTCCAGGTACTGTAAGATTGTTAGTATCATGATCAGGATGCCCGGCAGTAGAAGCAGGTAAGCCCATGGTACAACGTAGATTACTGCGCAAATAATTCCAGTAATGACGAGACCAGATATCAGGTAGCCGGGCAGTGCTCTCGAGGGTAGCCGGGACACAGAAAGGTCCTCCGAAAACTCGGGTAGTACCCGGTCGAGGAATTGCTTTACCTGGCTCTTAGGCATTAACGGGAAAATGAGTTTAGCTTCGCTGCCCTTGCTGCCGTAGCCTGCGCTGATGACTTCCACCGAGGCGAGACCGAACGGCTGCCTTAGCAGGCCTTCGGTGATGGTGATGGCTTGAATCTTCTTAATGGGGAGTGTAACCTGCCTTCGGTCGAGAATACCCCGGTCTATGACAATCCGGTCATCCAGGCGGGTCAGGGTAAATCCGCCGAGCCGGATGATCGAGCCTATGACTGAAAAGATCCAGGACACTGCCAGAATGGCAACGAGTAGCAGGATGATCGATAACCAGCCGCTGCTGGCCTGGTTTACCAGGTATTCGCCGATGATCAGGTAGATGTTTGTTCCGGGTATGAAGTCACCTATCTGGGACAGTAGCGCAATGATAGCGAAGAAGATCACGCCGATGCCGTTGGAAGTGCTGGCTGCCTGCAGGAGAGCCTTTGTCGACAGCCGTTCAGTGATCAGGTTCTCCTGTTTCTCAACGCTCACCCGGATATGCCCGCTGCCGATCAGAGCTTTGAGCTCTTCAGCATCCTGGCGGGTCAGCGCGGATAATGAAAACTCCGCCTTTTTATCGCTGCCCGCCGTCTGAACTTCGAGGCTGACCAGGCCGAAGAGCCGCTGGATTAAGCCTTCGCTGATCTGCACGCCCTGGATGCGCTCGAAAGGAATAGAGCGCTTTTTCGTGGTGATTACCCCTGATTCCATGTAGAGCTCGCTACCCCGGACATAGTAGACGAGCCTCCACCATGCCAGTATCGTATAGGCGCAATAAGCCACGATGACTACCGGGATCAGGTAACTGATCCACGCGGTGAGATCTCCTCTGGCGAGCAGGACGATGGCGATCGGTAAAAATGCCTGGATGAGCCCGTAGACATTCTTTATGAGGAGAGTGAGGACGGCTACGGGATGCAGGCGTCTCGGCTTATCCAGCATCTTCTTCAGTCACCCTGGCCAGCTCTGCTATCCGGTCCCGCAGCGACGCCGCATCGCTGTCAGACAGGGCAGGTATCTCGTGGTTTCCGGCCGCCGTAGCTATGGTCACAGTCGCCAGCCCGAACAGCCCCAGTAGCGGGCCTTTGACAGTATCCACATGCTGGACCCGGGTCATGGGGATCAAGGTCCGGTGCTTGACAACGACCCCGTGCCGGAGATAGATTTCCATGTCGCTGATCTCGTATCGCCAGGTATTCCACCGTACTGTGGGCACTATCAAAATTTCATAGGCAGATCCGATCAAAGCCAGTACGGCAAGTCCGGCAGTAACCCACCCTGGCAGCACCTGCCAGAGGCTTGAGGCGTACCAGTAGGACACCACTACCGCCCAGTAGATGACTGCTGAAATCACTCCGGCTAAACGCCAGTAGTTCACCGCCCGGCTGTCGAGCCGGTGTTCGGGTTCGTCACGCATGGTAGACACCGATGCAGGTACCTTAAGGTCTTAAAATGAAAAATGAGGCAAGCGTATTACTGCTTGCCCTCGTGCTGCTTCTTCAGGTAGGGCATGAGGCCGCCGGCTTCCAGGAGTTCCTGCATGAACGCTGGAATGGGCTTCATGGGCAGGGTCTTGCCAGTGGTGTGGTTGATGACTACGTTTTTCTCGAAGTTGACCTCGAGGTCGTCGCCCTGCTTCGCCTCTTTCGAGATACCCTTACATTCTATCAGCGGAAGCCCGATGTTGAAGCCGTTCCGGTAGAATATCCTCGCGTAGGAATCCGCGATGATGCAGGATACGTCGCAGGCCAGGATGACCTGGGGTGCCTGCTCTCTCGAGGAGCCGCAGCCGAAGTTGTTGGCGGCTACGAGAATCGGGCTCTTGACTTTCTGGGAGTCGGCGTAGAACGTCGGGTCGATGGACTCGAACGCGTGGACTGCCAGCTTCTTCAGGTCGAGCTCGTCGTACTTGTACTTGCCCGAGATGACTTCGTCGGTGTTGGTGTCAGGAGGGTAAATCCTGAGGACAGTAGATCTGATTGTCTTGAGAGCCATTTTAGAGCACCTCCCTCGGGTCGGTTACTTTGCCATAGATGGCACTGACTGCCGCCACAGGCACGTTAGAGAGATAAATTTCGGACTTGTTGTTGCCCATCCTGCCCTTGAAGTTCCGGTTCTGGGTGGAGAGCACCTTCTCGCCGTCGCCCAGCGCTACGGTCCGCCCTATGCAGAAGCCGCAGCCCGGCGGGCATACTGCTGCGCCGGCCTCGACGAGTGTCTGGATGTAGCCTGCTTTCATGGCTTCGAGCATGACTCCTCTGCTGGCTGCATATACTACGAGGCGGGTGTCCTTGTGGACCTTCTTGCCGTTGAGAATTTCGGCTGCGACCTTGAGGTCTTCCAGCCTGCCGTTGGTGCAGGAGCCTATGCATACCTGGTCGAGCTCCATGCCCGCGAAATCGGATACCGGCTTCACGTTGTCCACCCTGTGGGGGTAGGCGATGAGCGGCTCCAGTTTGGTGGCGTCGACGTGCAGCTCGTTGGCGTAGTGTGCGTCCTTGTCTGCGGCGAGGGGCTTGTACTCGTTCTCACGGCCGTACTTTGCCAGGAACTGTCTCGCCTTCTCGTCAGCGGCGCAGAGGCCGACTTTGCCGCCTGCCTCGATGGCCATGTTGGACATGACCAGCCTGGACTCGACAGTCATGTTCTTGACGGTGTCGCCCATGAACTCCATGCTCATGTACGTCGCGCCGTCGGCGGTGATCTCTTTGACGATGTGCAGGAATACATCTTTAGAGGTGACGTACTTCGGCAGCTCGCCGTTAATGTCGAACTTGAAGGCTTCGGGGACGCGCAGCCAGGTGGTGCCATAGGCCATGATGGCGCCGACGTCGGTGGAGCCCATGCCCGTGCCGAACGCTGCGAGGGCGCCGTGAGTGCAGGTGTGGCTGTCGCCGCCGATGATGATCTTGCCCGGGGCGGAGAACTTCTCGGCCACGATCTGGTGGCAGATACCGTCACCGTTCTCGAAGAAGTACGGCATGTTGTTCTCCTTCGCGAACTTCCTCATGAAGATCTGGACGTTGGAGACCTGCTCGCTGGGAGACGGAGAAGCGTGGTCGCATACGCCCGCCACTTTCTTCGGGTCGAACACCTTGCGGGTGCCGAGTTCTTTCTCCATCTGCTGGATAGCCAGCGGCATCGTGCCGTCGTGTGAAAATACGAAGTCTACGGGGACAGTTACTATGTCTCCCGGGACACAATCCTTGCCGCTTTTCGCGGACAAAATTTTCTCTGCAAGCGTCTTGCCCATCAATGTTCACCTGAAGGTGTGTGATGCTATTGCGGGTTTAGATTATAAGTTTTTTCATGTGCGGCCTGAGGCCGCACGAAGGTTTAAGGATATGGGTAGCGTGCAGTCGCCAGCTGCCCGGCCCGGTCATAAAAAAAAGGGGCAGGACATCTACGACAAAGATGTCCGCCAACGATCAATCCACGCTCTATGCTTTCACGTAGAGGGTGCCTTTTCCGGCCTCTGCGCGGTCACCGGCGTATACTTTGAACGGCATCTTTTTGCCATCCAGGTCTACTTCTTCCGTTGATTTCAGGGCGAAGCCTGGCATCATGGTGCCGATGGTTCCGAGGACGTAGATGGTGCCGCGGGTCATCTGGGCGCCTACTCTGCTTTCGGCGTTGCCGTGGATCACGATCTTGCCGCCGGGCTCTTTTGCGCCGACTGCTCTGCCGGCGTGAATGCCGGCGTTGATAGTGACGTTGCCTTGCACCGTTATAGTGCCGCCGATCATGTATTCGCCGATGTCGCAACCGGCGTTGCCCTTGACCAGGATGTTGCCGCCTTTCATGCCTCTCCAGTCGCCACGGTACGCTGCGCCCAGGTAGTTGCCGGCGTTACCCTCTATCACGAGATCGCCGCCTTCCATCTGGATGCCGCAGAACGCGTCTGCGTTGCCCTTGACGAGGATGCTGCCACCCTTCATCCAGGCACCGGTGTACATGTCCACGTCACCCTTGCAAAGGATGGCGCCGGCAGTCATCTTACTGCCAATGTACTTGACTCTGGGCACGCTGCCGTTGATAACGATAGCCTGTTCCGCAGCACTGGCGGCGGTAGTGCCGCTGATGTCGAAGAACTTGCCGAGGCGGTGGGTGGTGTTACCCTCCCACACCTTCATGTCAGCGATCTCTTCCAGAGTCTTACCCGCGAACTGGTCAGGGGTGATGCACTCTGCTTCGAGCACGAGGTACTTCTCACCGTTAGGCGTTAAAGTAACTTTCTCCATGATTAGTTGCCCCCTGCCAACGGCCCCGCCTTAATAACCTGCTGATGCGGAGCATAAACATCCTGCACCGGGTAATTATTCAAGGTGACCGAGTAGTACTTCAGGAACTTCTCCACGATATCATTCATGACTTCCTTATTATTGAAGCCATCCGCATCCGACCAGATCGTAAACTTCGGAGCATCGACCGACACAACTTCCCCATCCTTGACAACAATCTCGCCACCCTTAATGGTATAAGCGGCTGCGCCAAACGCCTTGACGATGGCATCCGGCTGCCCGGTAATGTCAGTAGTCTTCGGGTTCAGGTCGTAAATGCTGATATCTGCATCTGCGCCTGCGCCGAGGTGGCCCTTAGTCCTGGACATGCCGAGCGACTTTGCCGGGCCTGCCCTGGTCATCTGGGCAAGCTCATACAGAGACATCTCTCTGCTGATGTCTTTGAGCTTAGTCCGCTCCGGCACCCACTTGTGGAGGGTAGCCATCTTCGCGTCCCTGGCCTTCTTGCTCATGAGCCAGCTTGCGACCACCGGGTACCTGGTGAACGGACCTGCGTTCGGGTGGTCCGTGGTCAGGAAGCACTTCATGGGATCATTCACCAGTAAGGCTAACTCTAAGCCTACGGCCCACTGGATGCCGAAGACGTGGTTCTTCGGGTCGTAGATGAACGGCACTACGCCGGAACCAGTCTCTAATTCTACGTCTAAGTTCGCCCATTTGAGGTGGTTTGTGGAATGGAGGACATACTCGAACGGGCCGTCTGCGGTCATCGTGGTGGTCTCGTCTAAGGTGACGAAGCCTACGTCGATGGTCAGGTGGTCGTGAGTGTTCACGTAGTTGGCGATCTCGTCAGCCTTGGACACGAAGTCCTTCCACGCCGTGCCGCCGTAGGAGTTGAACTGGGCGTGAGTTAAGTGGACGTTCTGGTTCCTGCCGGACTTCTTGTTGGTCTTGATATTTTCGGTCAGGGCCAGAGTCTTGAGCGTGGTGGTGTAGTTGCCGGGGTGGCCGAGGTTGTTGCCGTGCAGGTGAATCGAGTGCGGGAGTCCCAGCCTTTCGTTGGTCTCGCACAGGCCCTGGATAATGTCCTTCGGAGTAACCTCGAAGTACGGTACGGGGTCGTCGATGTCCGTGCAGTTCTTACCCCAGCCCCAGGCTTCCGTTCCGCCGGGGTTGACGATCTTGATGGCGCTGCCCCTGGTTGCCTTGAGGATCCACGCGACGATATGCGTCCAGGTTTTCTTTCTGGTTCTTCTTGATGTATTCCATCGCGAGCCAGTTGTTGCCCAGCAGCGTGAAGGCCGACTGGTCCAGGATCGGGGTGTCGTGCATTTCCTCGTGGGTGTGCCTTGCCAGAAGAGGCGGCATAGCCGCTTCATTGACGAAGGTGTAGCCGAGCTTGGCGTACCTGTACGCGGTAACGAAAGTGCTCGGGACGCTGAAGCCGCCCCCGGCTCTCAGGAGATCGGTGCGGTGCTCCATGGTGTCGTGGAGCTTGTCCTCGGGCCGGTACATCCTGCCCACGTTGACCTTGGGGCCTGCTACGTGGGTGTGGATGTCGACACCGCCGGGCATAACAACTTTGCCCTTAGCATCGATAACCTTCGCCTTGGTGGACAGCTTGGAGGGCTCAACGATCTTGCCGTTCTGGATAGCGATATCCTTGACATCGCCCTTAACGCCATTTAACGGGTCATAAACAAACCCGTTCTTTATTAAAACTTCATTTTTCGGAGTTGTTGGCTTTGCAGACATGATCTATTCCTCACTGTCCTTTCTTCTCTGCCTTGATCTCCTTCACCCTGATCAGAATCCTTTCCAAAATTTCTTTATCAGAGAGAATGCCTTCGGGACCGTCGCAGACCTTTCTGCAGCGGATGGGCACGTTATCCATACGATAGGCAGTGCCTTCCTCCTCGACACCTACGATGGTCGACGGCATGACGATCTTGCTGACTCCGGTCGTCGGAGTTTCATGCGGGTCTATCGCTATAGTGGGGATCTGGGCGTAGTACTTCATGGACGATACCGGGAAGTGTGCGCCGGGGTCGGAAGCGATCACGAGGGCAGCATCACACTCGTGCCTTTGAAGAAGATCATTGGCCGAAGTCTCGCCGGGGTTGTACCTCGGGTAGCCCCTGGAGAAGTCCATCGAGTACGGGAAGCCGCTCTGCCACGACATGACCTGGCCGCTGCCAGTCACATTGTAGTGGCCTCTCATGGCGATGAGGGTGAACTTGGTGTACTTGTTCATGTCGGCTACGAAGGAAATCGCAATGTCGATGTTCCTGTGTTTGCCGATGGTCTGGGTGACACCCATACCGAAGAACAGCAGGCCGAACTTCTTGGATTTAGCCAGATCTGCAAGCTTCTTGATGTCCTCTTTCTTGATGCCGCCTACCACGTCGGGGATGTCCTCGCCGCGAGTAACGGTCCTGAGCGCATCGAGTAATTCGTAGTCCTTGCCCTGTTCGACCTGGACGTGAATGTCTGCCTGCTTCGCAGTGTCAGTCGGCCTCGGATCTACTACCACTACAGTGCGGTCTTTGAAGCCTCTCTCTGTGAAGAAGCCTCTAGGATACGTCGTGTAGCGGCTCATGTGTCTCGGGTGGGCGTGAACCGGGTTGCAGCCCCAGTAGATGATGAGGTCTGCCCTGTTCTTGACTTCGCCGAGCGTGCAGCACGGTGCGCCCACAGTCTGGATAGCCAGGATGGAAGGACCGTGGCAGACGGATGCAGTGTTGTCAGTGACTGCGCCGCATACTTCTGCGAGCTCGTTCCCTACTTCTTGTGCTTCGCAGGAGGTGGAGGACCAGCCGTACATTAACGGCCTCTTCGCGTTCGCCAGGATCTGCGCTGCCCTCTCGATCGCGTAATCGTAGGATACGGGGGCGAACTCTGCGGAGTTCTCTTCCCTCTCCATGGGAGCGTGAATCCTGTGGCCTGCCTGGGCAGACTTGAACTTCTCGTTGCCAATCACGCAGGCGTTGAGCGTGTCGACGACACGGTTGCCGTCCATAATCACCTTGATATCATCGCACAACGTGCCGCAGAAGGGGCAAACAACATCCGTGACTACCTTCAGGTTGCGGCTTTCAGTAGTCACCACATTCTGTTCTGGTATTAACAAAGTTTACCCCTCCTGCTTCTGGATAAGCGTCATCTTCTGGAGCAGCTTTATGCCGTTCTCGACTGTCTCGCCGGGCGCTGGCTCGATCGTGACCTGGACTCCCTTGAAGCTGGGCATTCCAGTCGAATAAGTCTCTGGACTTATGACCTGGTTTGCCCACGGCCCCATGGGAATAAAGGCCAGCCCAGGGTGCGGACCCTGGGTTGCCTTGACCGCCCTGACGAGTACGCTACCGTATGGTGAAACCACCTTTACAGTCTGGCCCGGGAACACGTGAAGCTTCTTCATGTCAGCGACATCCAGCTCACATATTCCACAGGCCTTGATGTAACCGTCGTCATGCTTGTGGCCTTCGATTGCCACGCCCTGCCAGACGGTCCGGCCTGAAATAAGGTTTACATCTATCGAGTTAGTCATCTTCGGGTCTCCTTATGCCCGCCTTACATCTTTTGCAATGGGGCGACTTCGACTTTCTTGCCAGCGCTGATTTTTGCGATCTCTGCCAGATCGTCGCTGCCGGAGCCCGCGTTGATGGCTTCTCCGATAGTTGCCCGGGTGCTTATCGGGCTGGGACCAAGCTCGTTGATGGTTTTAATCATGTCAGTGACAACTTCCGCCCACTTGGCGCCTTCCGATGCCGAGACGAAGGTCATCCTCACCCGCCGGTCGTCAAAGCCGAGCGACCGGAGGACTCTCTTCATGTAGAACATCCTCTTGGCGGCCTTGTAGTTCCCTTCGAGATAGTGGCAGTCGCCGAAGTGGCAGCCGGACACGATTACGCCGTCCGCGCCATCCATGAATGCTTTTACTATGAAGAGTGGGTCTACCCGGCCGGTACACATCATCCGAACTACCCTGATGTCTGAAGGATACTGAATCCTGGCGGTACCTGCAAGGTCTGCGCCCGCGTAGGAGCACCAGTTGCAGACGAGCCCGAGAATCCTGGGCTTCCACTCACCGTTTGTATTATCGTTGTTGGACATTACTGCTCACCTCCGAGCAGGAGCGCATCGATCTGAGCAATAAGCTGAGGTGTGGTAAAGTGCTGCATCTTGATGGCACCGCCGGGGCAGGAGCCTCCGCAGGTACCGCAGCCCTTGCACATTGCATCGTTCACATTAGCTTTCCTGCGTCCACCTTCCAGGTCGACCATGTTGATCGCCTTGTACGGGCACTGACGCTCACAAACGCCGCAGCCGGCACAAATCTCTTCGTTGACCTTGGCAGCGATCGGCTCCAGAGTAACTTTGCCCTGGTTGATGGGTACTGCCGCTGCTGCTGCCGCGCCGGCTGCCTGGGCTACTGTGTCGGGGATGTCTTTCGGTCCCTGGCAGCAGCCTGCGAGGAAGATACCGTCGGTCGAGGTCGAGAACGGGTTCAGCTTGGGGTGAGCCTCAAGCAGGAATAAATCCGAGCTCCTGGATACGAGGAGCTTGTTTCTCAGAGCCTCAGTCGTCTTCCTGGGTACGATGGCGGAGGCGAGGACGACCATTTCGAGTTCTACGTTGATCGGGGTGCCGAGCAGCGTGTCTTCTGCCTGGACCAGGAGGTTCTTGTTCGGGAGCTCCTGGATCTTGGCGACCCTGCCCCTGATGAACTTGGCGCCCTCATCCGAGATCCTGTAATAGAACTCTTCGTACGCCTTACCGAACGACCTGATGTCCATGTAGAACAGGTAAGGTACTACACCGGGCATCTTTTCCATGATCTGGTGAGCGTGCTTGAGCGAGTACATGCAGCATACTCTGGAGCAATATTTGTTCGAGTCCTGATCCCTGGAACCTGCGCAGAGCACGAAGCCTACGTTGTGGGGCTTCTGGCCGTCGGACGGCCTGATCAGCTTGCCGCCGGTCGGACCTGCAGCGTTGATGAGCCTCTCGAAGTGGATACCGGTGAGGACGTTGTCGTATACGCCGTAACCCCACTCCTCTTTCTTCTCAATTTCATAGAGGTCGAAGCCGGTTGCCACGATGATAGAACCGATCTTTAATTCGACAAAGGTATCTTTCATCTCGAGGTCGATGGCCTTCTTGTCGCCGCACTTCTTGACGCACAGCTCGCACTTCACGCAAGAATCGAAGTCGACCGTGAATTTCAAGGGCACTACCTGGGGGTGGCAGATGTAGATGGCCTTCCTGGGGCCCATGCCGACATCGAACTCGTTGGGCCTGGTGACCGGGCATACTGTTGCGCAGTCGCCGCAGCCGTTGCAGGCATCCTCGATAACGCCTCTCGCCTTCCTTCGGACGGTCACTTTAAAGTTGCCGATGAAACCCTCTACATTGTCCACTTCGGAGTATGAAAGAAGTTTGATGTTCGGGTGCCTGCCAGCTTCTGCCATCTTCGGGGACAGGATACACTGGGAGCAGTCGAGGGTCGGGAACGTCTTGTCCAGCCTGGACATGTAGCCGCCAATCGTCGGTTCTTTCTCAATCAGGTAGGTGAGAATACCGGAGTCTGCGAGCTTCATCGCTGCCTCGATACCACCAATGCCTGCGCCGATGACCATTGCGGTCTTCTCGCACGGTACCGATTTAGTCTGGAGCGGCTCGAGGAGCCTGGCCTTTGCGACTGCCATGCGGACGATGTCCTTGGCCTTCTCGGTTGCCCTCTCGGGTTCCTTCATGTGGATCCACGAGGACTGCTCACGAATGTTAGCCATCTCGAACACGAACGGGTTCAAGCCAGCCAGCTCGGTAGCCTTCCTGAAGGTCGGCTCATGCAGACGGGGCGAGCATGCCGCTACTACAATAGCTTCTAGTTTATGCTCTTTTACGGCTGCTTTGATCTTTTCCTGGCCGGGGGTCGAGCACATGTACGGGTACTCGTCAGCGACGATGACTCCCGGAAGCGTCTTTGCGTACTCGGCGATAGCCTTCACATTCACAGTGCCTGCAATGTTGGTGCCGCAGTGACAGATGAAGACTCCTACTCTGTTTTCTTTTGCGTTTGCCATATCTTATCCCCTCACACAATCCTGTCGAGTAACTTGTCAACCTTGATCTGGTGCGCGCTCAGGCCCAGCTCTTCGGGGCTCATGCCCTGGGCGAGGCCTAACAACTGCGAGAAGTGCAGTACAGGAATACCGTAGCTGTCGCCGAACTTCTCCTTGATCTCTACCTGGCCGAGGTCGAACTGCAGGTGGCAGAATGGGCAGACATCGACGATGACGTCGACGCCGACTTCCTGCATGTTCCTGAGCTTCTCGTTGGTCATGTCCAATGCGTAATCCTTCTTGTAACCACGGACACCGCCGCCGGCTCCGCAGCACATCATCTTCTCCTTGTAATCTACCGAGGTTGCGCCGAGAGCCTCGACCATCTCATCGAGGAAAGTGGGCCTCTCCGTAGAGAATGCGGGGCTGCCGAACCTTCTCTCACGAGCGGGCTTGAGCATGTGGCAACCGTAGTGGATACCGACCTTGATACCGTTCAGGGGAGTTACAACCGAGTCCTTGAGCTTCTTGATCCCTACGTCCTTGTAGAGCTGCTCGGCGAGGTGTCTGACCTCGATAGTGCCCTGGAACTCCATGTCCGCAAGCTTCAGCAGCTCGTTGACCTTGGCCTTCTCCGCCGGGTTCTCCTTCAGCTTCTCGTTCACGTCGTACAGGGACTTGTAGCACCCGTTGCATACGACGGTGCAGTCCATGCCCATCTTTTCGGACAGGCAGATGTTCCTGGCAGCCAGGGCTTCCCAGGTCAGGACATCCATGCTGCCGAAGGCGCCGGGAGCGGGACAGCAGGAAGCGCCGACGAGGTCAGCGAACTCCAGGCCCAGGTTCTTGGCAGTCTTCAGGGTTGCAGCCTCAATACCCGGGTAACGGTTCGGAGCGATGCAGCCTAAATATAGTGAGTTCTTGTTAGATGCTGAGTGACTCATTTCTTAGCCTCCAGTTGAGCCTTGATGGCCATGAGACCGGTAGCTTCCATGATCTTCATGATGCCCGGAATGTACTCGGGGTTGGAAGCCGTGGTTGGGGGTTCCGCCTTCAGGCCGAGCTTAACTCTAAGGGCCCTGTTAGCGTCGTTGTTCGGGACAGCGTGGCCGGTCTGGCTGATGAACGTCATGTTCTGCACGAAGTTCTTCGGCACCAGGAGTTCCCTGGTGGCCATGTTCCTCAGGGCGATGATGACGTCAGTCGGCTTGACATGTCTGGGGCACCTGTCAGTACACGTGTAGCAGGTCGAGCAATACCAGATACTGTCATCCCGGAGGAGCTGTTCCTTCATGCCGAGAGCGACCATCCTCATGATCTTCCTGGTTCTGAGGGCGTTGCGCCTTCCCTGGGGGCAGCTGCCGGTGCAGGTTCCGCACTGGTAGCACACAGAGATGTTTTCTCCGCCAGCCTTCTCTACGTCGTGAGTGAAGTTGACTAAACCTTTGTTGAGGTTCATTACCTGTGATTCTAATGCGGTCATGGTTAGGCCTCCTTGATCTTGGGGGTCTTCTCTGCGAAGAGTTTGGCCTCGATCTTGTTGTACAGGTTGGTCTTCTCGCCCGAGACGTTGATCTTGTTCCTCTTCATCGTGATCGTGCTGTCAGCCGGACACGCGTTGATGCAGGCGCCGCAGTAGATGCAGAAGTCCTTGTTATACGCCAGCTTGCCGGGCTTATGACCAGCCTCCTCAACTACAGGCAGGTACAGGGCGTTGCAGGGGCATACGTCTACGCAGGTAGAGCAGCCGGCCGGGCAGTTGCCGGTGTTGATGGTGAGCTCGCCTTCGAAGACTTTCTCGACCTTCGCTGCGTCCTTGGGGCAGATGACCTGACACCAGGTGCAGGTGACGCACTCGTCAGTGTCGATAGCGACCTTACCCGAGAGTTTGGGCTCCTCGATGATCTTGCGCTCGATGCTGATTGCGTCCTCAGGACAGATCTCTACGCAGACTTTGCAGGCGTCACACTTCTTCTCGTCAAACTTAACCTCGCCAATCCTCTTAACAGTCAGGGGAGTCGGCTCCTTATACTCGATCTTGAAAGCGTCGCAAGCCTCAGCACAGATACCGCACTTCGTGCACTTCTGGTCGTCGAGCTTGTAATCGATCGCGTACTTCATGGTCGAAGCAGCCTTATGGCCCTGATCGACCTTCGCTACATCCCTCTTGATAGCATCCCTCGGGCAGACCTCTTCACACAAGACGCATCTGCTGCACTTGGAGTCGTCGATCTTCGCCTTCTTCTCAAGGACAGGGAAGCCCTGCTGCTCAAGAATCGGTAGTTTCTCTGTACCATCTACCGAGAGTTTGATGGCGTTGAACGGGCAAAGGATGTTGCATACGCCGCAGAAAGAGCACTTCTTCTCGTCGACATCGACCTTGGAGACCTTGGCTTTGCCACGGCTCACAGCGCCGATCGGCCCATAGGTAACTGCCTCTTCCGGACAGGCGTCAATACAGACTCCGCAACCAGTACACCGATCCAGATCCACCGTCAGATTTAACTTCTGAGTCAGCAGCTTCTGTTCGATTACCTGCTTATTGTTCTCTGTTTTCTTCGAATAACTGGGAAACATGATTTCTTACTCCTGATAACTCCTACGCTGTCGTGAGCGTGATCGCACGCTGCGGACAGACTTCAAGGCAAACGCCGCAACCATTGCAGACCTCATCGTCAATTACGACCGCCTTGCCGTTCAAGACATTGTAAGTCTTCTTTTTGGTTACCGGATTGGCAACCGTCAACTCCAACGCATTGACCGGGCAGGCGACAACGCAATTATTGCAACCAGTACAGGTCCTGTTCTGGATATCCAGTGAAATTGTCGTCACGTTTGCACCAGCCCGTCAGTCCTTGAAGATGTTGAAGATCTGGTCAGTTCCGGTGGCTGCCAGCCGCTCCCGCTCCTCGGGCTCCTTTACCAGAGCCAGCACGGGCAGCGTCATGTCGACGCCGGGCTTATAGCCGAACATCCCCTCTAGGTCAGCCTGTATCGAGTGCATCAGCCGGGAGTTCTCGATGTCCATCGGGCAGAGTTCCTCGCACTGGCCGCAGTTGATGCAGGAGTCGGAGACGTGCATGAACCGGATCATGTGGAACATGAAGTTAGGCGGTACCTCGCCAGGCGTGACCAGGTAAGGCTTCTTAGTGCTGCACTCTGTACAGTAGCAGATTGGACAGTTCTCGATGCAGGCGTAGCACCTGATACACCGGGAAGTCTCTTTCATGATTGCCTGCAGGCGCTCGGTACCGTTGCCACCTTTGGCAAAGTCCTTTGCCCGCCACTTGTCAGCGAGCTTGAGCATCGCCTGCTCAACCTTGCCGCGGATTTCGATCCCTTTTTGCGGCGCGGCCGAGGCTTCGATTACGCCGGCTTCGACTGCCTTGTTCAGTGCCTGCGCACCATTCTCGCTGCAGACTTCTACGAAAGTGGCTTTTCCGGCCTTGTCGCCGATGATGCCCCAGTTACCGCAGGCAAGGTCAGCCTGTCTCGGGATCTTCGTCTTGCACCGGCGGCAGTTTTCCCTGCGGCCGTAGCCCTGTTCTTCGAGCTCGTCGATGGAGATACCCTTGTGCTGGCCATCTGCGGTCAAAATAATAAACTGGCCCTTGTCGATCTCTTCCTTGACTACGGTGTCCGGATTGACCCCGAACTTTTCGCTGATCATCTTTCGGGCCATGGCAGGCCTGACTGTGCCACCGCAGTTGACTCCGATCATGAGGATGTTGTCCAGGTTGATCTGGCCCCTTTTCGCCATCTCGTAGATAGCCATCGTGTCGCAGCCCTTCGCTACGACTGCAATTTTCATGTTGGGGTCTGCGTTGAGCACAGTTTTGCTGAGCTGCTTGGGAACCAGTAAGGTGCCGCAATGCAGGGAACCGGCAGTCTGGATGACGTCTTTCGGGTCGGTGATGAGGGCAGGCTGGGCATCGTATATGTCCGCTCCCTTCTTCATCGCATAGACCGCATCGACCAGGTGGCTCTCCAGAAGATACTTTAACAGCGCTGTAACGGTGCCACCTGTTTCGCCCCGCTCCTGGATAGCCTTGTCCGCTGCCTGTGTGTATAATAACTCGCCTTTTGTAACCATCTGCATCACGCCTCCTTGATCTTCTCTACTCTCACGGCACATACCTTGTATTCAGGTATCTTGGCGATCGGGTCGAGGGCATTATTCGTGAGGACGTTTGCGGGGCACTCTGCATAGTGGAAAGGCATGAACATTACGTTCTTCCTGATCTCACCGGTCACCCTGGCAGCAACCTGCACTTCTCCACGGCGGGTGATCGCCCGTACCATCTCGTGGTTCTTGATACCGAGCGCCTTCGCATCATCGGTATTGATCTCGATCCATCCCGTCGGTGCCTCGTTCTCCAGCGACGGCGACCTCCTGGTCATAGACCCGGTGTGCCATTGCCAGATGCACCGCCCGGTCGTCAGGATGAACGGATATTCCGCATCCGTGACCTCGGCAGGCAGCTTATACTCAATGGGAGTAAATACGCCGAGCCCGTCGGGGTTAGCGAACTTCTGGGTATGAAGAATAGGGGTTCCCGGGTGGTCCGCTGTCGGACAGGGCCAGTGAAGTCCCTCTGGCTCTAACCGCTTGTAGCTCATTCCGCCATAAGAGGGGGTGACTTTGGCGACCTCGTTGAAGATCTCTTCCGGGCTCTTAAAGTTAAACTGCTTCTCAAAGCCCATCTTGCGCCCGAGCTCACAGAGGATCTCCCAGTCAGCCTTCGCTTCTCCGGGCGGGTTTACGGCCTTATGCCACCGCTGGACCCTGCGCTCGGTACTGGTCTGCGTTCCGTCCTTCTCCGCATAGCAGGCCGCGGGAAGAACGACGTCTGCAAGCTGCGCCGTCTCTGTCAGGAAAATATCCTGTACCACGAGGAATTCCAGGTTCTTCAGGGCGTGCTCTACGTGCTTGAGGTCCGGGTCCGAGACCATCGGGTTCTCTCCCATGATGTAGATAGCCTTGAGCTTTGGTGGCTGCTCGGTGAGGATGTTCATCATCTCGGTAACCGTATAGCCGATCTTGCCGCCTGCGACATCGCAGCCCCAGGCATCCTTCATCTTATTGATAGCCGGCTCATCGATCACTTTCTGGTACCCGCTGTACACATTAGGCAGACAGCCCATGTCGCAGGCGCCCTGTACGTTGTTCTGGCCTCTGAGAGCGTTCACGCCTCCGCCGACTTTTCCGATATTACCGGTCAGCATCAGCAGGTTGGCCACGGACTTCACGTTGTCCACGCCGGTTGTGTGCTGAGTGATGCCCATCGAGTAGAGAAGACAGGCAGAAGGTGCTGTCGCAAACCATTCAGCCGCCATCGCGATATCTTTGGCAGGTATGCCGCTGATGCCGGAGACGTTCTCCAGGCCGTACTCGGGCTTCATCACAACGGCTTTCAGCTTCTCATAATCCTTAGTCCGCTTCTCGATGTACTCCTTCGCCTCCCAGCCGTTCTTTATGATGTGCTGCATCATGGCGTTGAGGATCGCTACATCCGTGCCGGAGTAAAACGATTTGTACAGATCAGCCTGTTTTGCCGTCGGAGTATACCTTGGGTCAAAGACAATGATCCTGGCACCCTTCTGCTTCGCCCGGATGATGCTCCGGCCGATGAGCGGGTGCTGCTCGAAGGTGTTGCTGCCCAGGACGAAAACACACTTCGATTCGGCGATATCGTGAATGTTGTTAGTCATTGCGCCGGACCCGAAAGAAGCCGCAAGGCCCGCGACCGTCGAAGCATGGCAGAGACGGGCGCAGTGGTCAACGTGAGGAGTCTTAAGTACAGTCCGCGCAAATTTTTGCAGCAGATAGTTCTCCTCGTTGGATACACGGGCTGAAGCGAGACAGGCCATTTCCTCGGGTTTATAGGACTTGAGTTTACTGGCGATCAGCTCGTATGCCTCGTCCCAGGATGCCTCGACCAGTTTGCCGTCTTTCTTTATGAGCGGCTTCGTCAGCCGGTCTTTCCGGTGGATGAACTCGTGTGCATAGCGTCCCTTCGGACAGAGCTTTCCTTCGTTCACAGGATGGCGCTGCCATGCAGCTACACTGACGACTTTTTCGTCGCGCACGACAAGGTTCAATCCACACCCCGTACCGCAGTACGGGCAAGTTGTGGAAACTATTTTTATTTCCATTATATGAGCCTCGGATACTTATCGATTAATAAATAACGGATTAATTCATGATAGCTTAAATATATGTCAATCGATTGCTATTAATATAATAAAAATATGTAATTATTATAAGTATCTATTATTTTGAGTTTCAAAAAAACCTAAAAATTTATCGGAAAGCTGCGCCAGATTATTTAAAGTATGCCACAGTAAATTACAAATAGATAGAATATTTATGTGTACAATTCATTAAGGATAATCATATATTGTTTATATATTAACACATAGCAATTATTATTCGTTGCGTCACGCACATTAAATTACACTATTGATAGGAGGTTGTATATTACCGGATAAGTCCTTATAAAATAAAAAATAACTAAAATAATTAATTAAAGTAGTAAATCCCCATTTTTCATGATCTGCTTATCATCCACCCACATAGACGGCCGCAAGATAAGACAGTCCTGGTGGATCAGAGCAGGGGCATCATGATCGAAGTTTTCGCCGATAGCGAAGTGGATGGTCTTCATGGCTTTTTCGGCTTCAAGCAAATTCGTTGACGGCCCGGCCATAGGGTTCATGCCAATACCCAGCTCGCCGATGTGGCGGGCGTTCTTCTCGTGCTCTTTAAGGCCCCTTTCCCGGGCCATCTGCTCGCCCTTTTTAATGACGTTTAACAGAGCCTTGGCAGTCTCGCCGCCCTGGACTTCAGTAACAAAGCCATCCAGGACAGTGACCTGGACGGGCTTGTCCGGCATGACGGAGGCGTTATCCAGTGTGATAGTGCTGTCGAAGACCATGATGCCATTACATTTTCCTACAACTGGAGAGAGGAATACCTCGCCGCAGGGCAGGTTGCCGAACAGGCCGGCATGACGTAGATCGCCATCATCGGCGTGAGCTTTTCGGCCTTTGATCGAGAAGGTTACGTCGGTGCCGCCCGGCGATGTCACCCTGATCTCATCGCCTTTGTCGAGCACGTCAGAGAGGACCTTGATCCTTTCCCTCATGGCCACATAATCAATGTTCATACACCGCTCGAAGATGTCTTTTATACCCGGCCGCCCGGTGAGGACTCCCCGCATCCGGCGATCGCCGTAAATCAGCATCCTGAAAGCGTTGTCATGCTTCTTGCCATCCCTGGCTACGTAGCCGATGTTAACCCCGTAAGGATCGGAGCCATAGTGAGCTTCTCCGCAGGAGATGGTGATGTCCGGCTTGGCCCGGATCGCTTCCAGCACCAGCCTCTCCGTGAACTCGGTCCGGGCCCGCTTATCCTGCACAATAATAACGGGCTTGCCGCCCAGTTCTTTAGTCGCATCGTATAAAGCCCGGGATACCTCGAACCAGTCCCCGCCGGGGTTGGTGATGATCAGGACTTCCTCGCCTTCGCGCAGGCCGAACACTTCTTTCATGGCGGCGTTTGCCGCCTCAGAGAGTTTACTCATCTTCATGCCCCTGTAGAAATCGGGTTACCGACCTATATGGTGTACTATCCACCACCATATGACATTGCCTGTATTAATAATCAGATCAAGCACGTGATAGATGCTGGAAGTTGACAGGCCGGCAAACCTTTTTTATTTTAAAGGCGATTATACATGAAGCGCTTACCAAGTGGTGGTAGCGGGTGATGATCACGGTAATCTCTAAGGGTGTCCCCAACAAGTCAATTCAATGCGTAGCTCTGGCAGCAATTATACTGGCAACCCAGGCATTTCTTTTCACATGCCCGGCTTTGGCCGCTCCGGCAGCTACGGCGCCGGCCTGGACTTACCAGGCCAGTACTGAAGTAAAATCAGTAGCCGTATCCGCTGTGGGTGACCTGGTCGTGCTGGGGACCGGCGATAATAAAGTGATCGCTTTCAACAGTACCGGGGCTAAGCTCTGGGAGAAAACAGTCAGCGACATACCCTTGAACGTCGTTATATCCGCAGACGGAACGGTCATCGCGGCGAACGTCTGGGGAGGCCACGTGGTCACCTTCGACAGGGAAGGCTCGGAGCTCGGCGACTACCCGGTCAACGACTTCATCAGCGGCATCGCGATATCAGACAATGGCAACGAGATCGCCGCCGGCAGCTGGAACGGCTACGTCTACCTGCTCAGCAGGTTCGGCACGGGCACCTGGTACTCGAAAACTGAGGAGCAGATCAACACTGTTACAGTTTCCGGAGACGGTAACACCATCGTAGCGGGCGGCCGGAACGGTGCGATCACCGCGTGGGACAGAACGGGCAACCAGCTCTGGACACACGAGCTCATATCGCCTGCGACAGCCGTTGCCGTTTCCAGAAATGGTGACGTCATTGCGGTCGGGCTGCAAAATGGCCGAGTCAACTTCTTCGACCGCAGTGGTAAGCTATTGAAAGAGAGCAGTACCGACAGCATAGTCAATACAATAAGTATGACCTACAATGGCGGCCTGATCATTGCAGGCACTGCAAACTCAGGCATCTTCGCCTTCGACAGCCAGGGTGGCAAGCTCTGGGAGTCAGGTACGGGCAATGCAATAAAAAGCACTGCAGTATCCAACTATGGCATGATCGTCGCCGGGGATTCGGACGGCGTGGTATCCGGCTATGACGCAAACGGTCAGAAAACTGCCCAGTTCCAGGCTGGAAACGCTATCAACAGTGTCGCTATTGCAGCTGGCGGAGAAACTGTTGCAGCGGGCAGCAGCGATGGCAAGGCGTACGTGTTCGACAACAGGGCTGGCACCTTCGCGCCTAAGACAATTGTGACTACTACACCCATTCCCGTACAAACGCCTACACCGACGGCAGCGCCGACAGCCCAGGCCACTGCAACGCCGGCTCCGGCCGGTAGCGTTGTGCAGGCAGGGATTTCAATCATAGCTATTATATCGGCTCTTTCGATTGCAGGGTACTACAGCAGGCGCAGAAACAACTGACAAGCCTGCTGTTTTATAGCCCTGTTTTTACCCGGAAAGACCTTCCGGTTTTATTTCAACCCCTTAATCAGACGGTATAATATACATACTATGGCGACATAACGATAGACAACTTTCACAAATTCGAACTGGTGAAACATATGCAAGCTATGCGAGAGATTGAACTGAAGGGCCACATTATCGACTCCCTCCTCCTGCCCAAGATCTTCGACAAGGTCATGGACCTGGAAGGGGAATTCGAGATCCTCCAGTTCGAAATCGGCAAGAACAAAACCGATACGAGCTATGCCCGGCTAATGATCAAGGGCAGAGATAGCGAACACCTGGAAGACATCATCAGCGAGCTCCACAGGCTCGGAGCCCAGCTGCCGGAGGCGGAAGACGTGGTAGTTGCCACCGCCCAGAAGGATAAAGTGGTGCCGAAGGGTTTCTACTCTACTACCAATCACCAGACTTACGTAAAGATAGCCGGCGAGTGGAAGCAGGTGCTGAACCAGAAGATGGACTCGATGATCGTGATCAACGACGGAGTCCCTTCATGCGTCACTCTCGGCCACATCAAGAAAGGCGACCAGGTGGTCATCGGCAAGCACGGCATCAGGATCGTGCCCCCGGAGAGGCCCAGAGGCCACTCGATCTTCGAGTTCATGGGCGGCCAGGTGTCGTCCGAAAGGCCTTCCCAGTCGCTGATCAAGCAGATCGCCGAAGAAATGCTGGAAGTCAAGGCCAGAGGCGGCCGCATCGTCATCGTCGGTGGCCCTGCTATCATCCACACCGGAGGCCAGTCTGCGCTGGCAGAGATGATCCGGAACGGCTACGTCGATGCACTCCTCGCAGGAAACGCGCTCGCAGCCCACGACATAGAGTACAACCTCTATGGTACCTCGCTGGGCATGGACCTGAATACTGTTGAGCTGGCTCCGGAAGGCCACAAGCACCACATCTACGCCATCAGCGAGATCACCCGTGCCGGATCTATCAAGGACGCGGTACAGCAAGGCATTCTCACTGGCGGCATCATGTACGAGTGCGTGAAAAACAACGTGCCCTTCGTGCTCGCAGGCTCCATAAGGGACGACGGTCCCCTGCCCGACGTCATCACGGACAGCATGAAAGCCCAGGACATGATAAGGGAACAGCTCAAAGATGCCGACATCGTGCTCATGATGGCTACCATGCTGCACTCAATAGCAGTAGGTAACTGCCTGCCGTCCTCAGTCAGCACGATCTGTGTAGACATCAACCCGTCCACTGTCACGAAGCTGATGGACCGGGGCAGCGCCCAGGCGATCGGCATAGTTACCGACGTAGGCACATTCCTCCCCTGGCTGGCCGAGGAACTCGTGGCACTAAAAAAGAGTAAACCAGAAGCTTGTATTTGTATAAAGAACGAGCCTACGGCTAAAAAGAGTTAAAGGTTGAGTATACGAGCCTACGGCTCGTGATCCGTCGTTTAAAAAAGATACAAAAGATAGTAGCAACCTTTAAAAAAACAGAGATGCTCAACGAAAAAAGGGAGATCATGGCGGAGACCATCTCGATGGAAACAATCGGCACCAGACCCCTGGGCAAGACAGGTATTAACACTACTATAGTCGGCCTCGGCGGAGAAGGTGTCTTGCGTACGTTCGGCAAGACAGGCCCGGCGAAGACGGTTATCAGCGAAGCAGTATCCCAGGGCATCCGGTACTTCGACTCCGCCAGGGCTTACGCCGGCAGCGAAGGCTACTATGGCTCCTACTGGCCCTACAATAAAGAGGCCAGAAACCGGATTTTTCAGACCAGCAAGTCCGCGTCACGAGACTACGAAGGCGCGATGGCTGACCTCAGGACAACCTTGAGAACCATGGGTGTCGATCACCTCGACCTGTGGCAGATTCACGATGTCAGGACCAGGGAAGACATACTGGACATAGAAGGGCCGGGAGGAGCTCTTGAAGCATTTTTAGAGGCCAAAGATCAGGGCCTTATCAAGCACATAGGGGTTACCGGTCACCATGACCCCGCGATTCTCTCTTATTGTGTCGACAACTGGCCAGTCGATACGGTGCTGCTCCCGGTGAACCCTGTTGAGGGAGCACTTGGAGGCTTTTTGACTCAGACGCTGCCGATAGCAGTGGAAAAGGGCATCGGCGTCATCGGTATGAAAGTACTGGGAGCCTCAAATTACATCTACGAGGAACTGGGAGCGACGCCAGAGCTATTGATGAGATATGCACTATCCCAGAATGTATCGCTCATAATCGTGGGCTGCTCCAGCCCTGCAGAAGTCCAGACTCTCGCCAGGATGGGCAGAGGCTTCAAGCCCATGTCTGCCGAAGAGCAGGAAAAGGTAGTCAAGGTCTTCAAGCCCTTCAGCAAACAGCTGGCCTACTACCGCGGGACTTTCTGAATCGGCCCTTTCAGTGGGTGTTTCCGTCTACTTTAGAGTGTTTTTTCGTCTCTTCCATGAAGCTGCCGTACCAGGGGCAGTTGCTCTTCACGCAGGACGAGATGTGAATGACTTCGGCGCCCTTCTGCTTCAGCGTGTCTACCTTGGCCTTGATCTTATCCGTCTTGCCCAGGCCGCAGCCGCCGCAGGTATCGAAGCCGATAATCTCGATGTTGTCGTACTTTTCAAACGCGGCGGTTTTCTCCCGGATAGCCTTGAAGCAGGCAGTGCCGGGGCAGGTCTTAGACTTCTCTTCGCACCTGATGATAGCAATCTTAGTCATGGTAATACCTGAAGAGGTATTCGCCCCTATTGCAAATAATCTTTTAGTTAGCCGGGTTCCGAAGCTGAAATAAAAAGGTTCTGCCAGCAGGCATTTGTAACGCCGGGCTGGCAGATAAGGCCCTTATTCTTCCTTGTTTCTCCGCCTGTACAAACCGAGGCCGACTGCCCCTACGACGAGCAGCGGTAAGACCACAGACGATAAGCAGGGCAGTCCACCGGTATTCTTCGACGTGGCAGAGGGAGCTTCAGTCGTACCAGGGGTCGTCGTCACGGCAGGCCCGGTAGTTGCTGCACTGGTGGGCGCTGCTGTCACTATTGCAGTCGGCGTCCTGGTGTCCGGGGTACCGTTCACCACGAAGAACGTAAACCTCGCAGGCTCGCCGAAGTACCCGTGGTTAGTCCAAAACATCCTGACCTCCGGATGGTAAGTGCCATTCATGGCCGGAGCAGTATATGTGAAGTTAACCTTGATGCTCTGGCCCGGCCGGACTACGGTGCCGATTGGGATCGTGTAGTTAGTCATGTTGAAGTACTTCATGTCTTCGCTATCACTGGAGGGTGCCAGGATCGTGCCATCCTGGAACGTCCAGGGCATCGTACCGTTGTTCGTCATGACGAGCGTCAGGTAGTAGAATTTGCCCGCGTCCATGACAAAAGCGTCTCTCGGCGACACGAACCGGGCGTTTGGCACAGGAGTAAAGTCCTTGTCGAGCTGGGCTAGATAAGTGTCTGGTACACCACCCTTGACCTTAGTAAGCCCGGCTACCACGTAGCTGCCGTTCCCGATCTGCAGAACAGACGGACTGTATGATATCCCGACGCCTTTCAGTTCTTTCTCCCAGAGTACATTGCCCTGAGAATCCGTGCGGGTCACCACAGTGACATTCGCCTGGCCCTCTTTGTCTCCGCCGGTGAACACGTAGCCATCGTCCCAGGTCTGCTGGATCGAAAAGACGTTACCCCAGGGCTTATCGTACACTTTGTACCACTGCATGTTACCCTGCGCATCAGTCTTGACTATCTGCTTATGGTAACCGTTTCCCCCGGACCAGATGTAGCCGCCATCGTGGGTCTGCTGTACACCATTGTGGGCCGCGTCCTGGCGACCTTCGATCTGATCAAAAGTCTTAAACCATTGCTGGTTGCCCTCCGCATCGACCTTCACAATGATAGCCTGGTACTTGGCTCCGCTCGTCTTATTCATGGTCGAGCCCCCTAAGATGAAGCCGCCGTCGCTGGTCGGCCAGGCCGAGTAACAATAGTCAGCGCCACTCTTTTCCACACCGAAAAACCCGCCGTACGTCTTTTGCCAGATCATGTTACCCGAGCTGTCGACTTTAGCCAGGTACATCTCCATACCCCGCGCGTCGTTATGGAGGACATTCCCAGCCATAACATAGTTGCCATCGGGCAGCTGGTGGACAGAGTAAATATCTTCGCCAGTGCCGGATTGTCCCACCCTTGGATAATTTTTACTCCACTGCTCAGCGCCGGTCTCAGTAGTCTTGAGGAGATACGCGCCATTCCCGCCGCTACCGGCCACAATGTAGCCGCCGTCGCTGGTCTGCTTGACGGATTTTGCAGTTCTGGCCTGGTACGTTTGAGTCCACTCCAGGTTGCCCTGCCAGTCAGTCTTCGTCAAAAAGATAATGGGCAAGCTGCTTATGCCGTTATCCGTCTCACCGCAGATGATGAAGCCACAGTCGCTGGTCTGCCATACTGACTCGGCCTTATCGTTGTTAGTAGCTCCGCCGTAGTTCTTTTCCCAGGCTGTCGCCGGTGCCGTTGCCGCTGTGGCCAGGCCGCTGGCGAGCGCCAGAAACACGGACAGGCACACCAGGCAATATAAAAGTAAATTTACTGGTCTGTTAATTGTAGTCATAACATTTACACCCTGTTGAATTGTAGTTACCGTCACACCCTAACCCCTGCGGCGTAACGGGCTATTTGTCTCACCGAATCGCTCGAGGGAGAATAAAATAGCTAACTATAATGTAACAATCCATTGATAGATATAGCTTGCTAAGCTTGCTAAATAAGCCCGGGTTATGGCAGTTTACTGTTTTTAGCTCTGGCATGTTCATTGGCCCGGCATAGTGAAAAACTACCGCAGCAGGCAAGGTACGTTATAACCGGCATCACACGTTTTACCCGCGTACAGCAAAGCCTTTAGCGTTGCCGCGGACTTCGGCGGCAGGCGGGAGAACAGAGGCTGATGTAGTATGGTGATGTTAGGTATCAAGTTAGGTCCGGAAGAGTATCCCCCGGTAGAGTTGCTGAACTATGCAGTCGCTGCGGAGCAGGCAGGTTTCGACGCCATCGACGTCAGCGATCACTTTCACCCGTGGAGCGAGCTGGGACAGGCTTGCTTTACCTGGACCTGGCTCGGTGCCGCCGCGGCCCGCACGAACAGGATTGTGCTCGGCCCGGGAGTCACATGCCCGATCCTCCGCTACCATCCGGCAGTCATAGCCCAGGCATCTGCTACGGTTGATAACTTTGCCCCGGGCAGGACGTACCTGGGCCTGGGGACAGGAGAAGCGCTGAACGAATATGCCGCTACCGGAGTCTGGCCGGACTACTCTGATCGACAACAGATGCTCTTCGAAGCGATCGAGCTGATCAGGCGGCTGTGGGCCGGAGGCTACGTGACCTTCGACGGGGCGTTTTACAGCACCCGCAAGGCCAAACTGTATACCCCGCCAAAAACTCAGATACCCATCATCATTTCCTCGCTGGTGCCGGGCAGCGCATCCTTCGCCGGTCTGCAGGGAGACGGCCTTATCACAGTGTCGAACGAGACACCCGTCCTCAAGCAGATCCTGGAGAATTTTGAGGCAGGCTCCCGACAGGCGGGTAAAGACCCGGATACGATGTCTAAGATGATCGAGCTGAACGTGATCTATACGAGCGATCTCCAGGCTGTCATGAATGACTTCAAGAAATACTGGGCGGGTGCGATGATCCCGGCCATGTTCAACCAGAATATCTATACGCCGTCGATGTCGGAGATGAACGGAGCGGTGGTAGGCGACGATGCGCTGATGAAGCGGATGTGCATATCGAACGACCCTGATGAGCACATCAGGTATGTCCAGCAGTTCATAGACATGGGCTTCACTCACATATACGTACACACTGCAGGGCCGGGGCAGCTGGACTTTATTAAGAGCTACACCAGGGACGTTCTACCCGCGCTCAGAGAGCAAAACAAGGGCGCTGCCGGCGCACAGGAAGCTACTGCCTGAAAAAAGTTTCCGGGCAACTTTAATAGATCTGAGCACTAATCATCATTGATAGACATGTCCCGGGAAAATCAGGATGACAGACGCTGGCCGATGCCTATGAATCCGTTTGCCGGCGACAGTATGGGCGGGTTTGAGGATACTGAGCTGATGGATCCGGCATTTCATAAAAACGACATTGTCGAGCTGGTGATCAACATTACTGGAAATAGGACTGAAGCAAGACACGAAAAGGCAACATTTGGCGCAGGCTGTTTCTGGCACGTGGAAGACGCGTTTATGCGAGTGCCGGGAGTGATCTCAACGCAATCAGGCTTTATGGGCGGCAAGACTGAAAACCCCACTTACGAGGAGGTCTGTACAGGCACAACCGGCCACACAGAAGTCGTAGAGGTCACTTTCGATCCTGACAGGGTTACGTATGAGCAGTTGCTCGAGGTCTTCTGGACCATC
The DNA here is from genome assembly GCF_049676595.1 of Methanocella sp. MCL-LM. Taxonomy (GTDB): domain Archaea; phylum Halobacteriota; class Methanocellia; order Methanocellales; family Methanocellaceae; genus Methanocella_A. The sequence continues at coordinate 2,063,211 of NZ_CP187259.1, read as the reverse complement.
CACGATCCCACCCAGGTAAACCGGCAGGGACCGGATATCGGCGTGCAGTATCGGTCGGTTATCTTCTATCACAGCGCTGAGCAGCAAAAGACCGCGGAAGAATCGTGGGAACGCATGCAAAAGTCGTCCGGCAAGCCAATCGCCACCAGAATAGAGCCGGCGGGGAGATTCTACAGAGCCGAAGAGTACCACCAGCGATACTTTGAGAAGACCGGCCGGAAATCTTGTGGCATATAGCTCAAAACTCATCGTACTTTTTATTCGAGCCCCGGGCGAACTCGACGGGATACTTAGCTTCGTTCTTCGCCATTTTCCGGTTAAACTCCGTTACCACATCGATATCGTACAGCTGGGCAAACCGGAGCAATGCGAACAGCACGTCGGCGACCTCGTCGCAGATTTCTTCCCTGCTGTCCGGTACTTCGAACATCTGCCGCATTTCTTCCCGGCTCTTAAACCTGAACAGCTCTAGCAGCTCTGCAGATTCTATCGTGATGCTGATAGCCAGCTCTTTGGCATCGTGGTACTGGTCCCAGTCTCTTGCCTCGCAGAAACTTTTTACCCTCGATTTCAATGCTTCGATAGTAGTATCCTGATCTTCGGTCATCGCATCACTCGCCACCACACGTAAGGAGACTTGAACCCATATATGGCCGGATATTATTTTTAGGATTCGGGTGAGGATAAAGAGTAGAAGGCCAGTTGCCAGCCAGCAGGAGAGGCGACTATTTACAGGCAATCAGTAATCTATCCACGTATAACTCCAAATAATTACTTATTTTTCAATATACCTCGATATCGTGCCAAATTATTACTCAAATAGAGAAAAGCATATATGCCTTAAAGATTATCTTAGAATTATTCGGGGAATAATCAATCGGGGAATTCGGGATAAAATAAATTGAGAAGGTGTATCTATGATTAAGAAAACCCTGATCACAGTACTTGTAGTACTGGTACTCCTGGCCGCTGTCCCTGCCCCCTCACTGGCAGCGTCCGGCAAGATTAGCCCTTACAAAGGCATGGTAGGAGCAGACTCTCCGCTGTACGGCCTGAAGCTCTTTGTCCAGAACGTCGACGAGTCTTTAGCAGGCAGCAACAGCGCAAAGCTGCAGAAACAGATGGACCATGCCCAGGAACGCCTTTCTGAAGCCATGGCAGCAGCTGAAACTAACAATACAGCTGCAATGGAAATGGCTCTGAACGAGTACAACAACGAGATCAACGACATCAACTCCACCATGGAACAGGAAGATGTCGATGAAGAGCAGTACTCGGAAGTCGGCCCTGTTGTGGACGAGCAGCAGCAGGTACTGGAAGGAATGATCGACAACGGCAGCATTCCCACCGACCTGCGGGACAGCCTGTCCGGCGCGTACAACAACACCACGACGATCAAGAACGGCAGGCCGTTCATCCTGTACAACAACACCACCTACTTCGTGCCGCCCGGCCACCTCAAGAACGGGTTAAACTCGACCTTCGTGCCGCCTGGCCTGGCCAAGAAAGGGTACGTCGCCCCGCAGCCGATCATCGTGAACGGCAGCCCGAGCTGGCCTTTCCCGACAAACCTGACCGAGAAGGGCAACGGCAAGAACAAAGATAAGGGCAGCGTGAGCCTCACCGCCGATAACAGTACCGATACCGGCAACAGTAATGGCAACGGCAAAAATAACAGCAAAGGCAACGGTAACGGCAATAATAAAAAGTAACGAAGGGCATCAGCCCTTCCATATCTTTTTTCGTGTACAAGATCGACTCCTGATTATCAGCCTTATTACACCCGGGTTTACCCGTAATTTAAATACGCAGCTACGCCGATATAATCTGGGCTCCAGCCCGGCAGGTTCTACAGAAATGAGCGGGAAAAGTTTCCGGATATTTTCACGAGTTGCCAGGTTGACTCGCAAAAATGAGCTTGCCCGGGAACTGGCAGCCGAAATCCAAAAATTCTCGATCAATGATTTGCAGTACGTCAGCGCCAGCCTGGAGAAGGACATAATAAACCTGCCTTCCCCGTACAGGGAAAAGATCAGGCCGCACTTCCTGGAGCAGTACTTTGGCAGGTACAACAAAATCATGGCTATGCAGAGCTCGGGAGAGCTTGAGCAGATAGAGGGCTATATTAAGGACGCCCGGCTATTCAGGGAATTTTGCCAGATGATCGAGTCACGCTTCCCCGCAGGAGAGATACAGGACGAAGAGGACCTGGCAGATGCAACATTCAACAGCCTGTTCTACTATTTGATCAGCGGGTTCTACATGTTCGTGCTGGACGAGCCGGGCCACCCGGTAGGCATGCCCTTCCCGGGAGGATTTGCAGTCCAGGTACGGGATGGTACGGCATACTGCCCGATCAGGGACAAGGAAAAGGATGTCGAGTACTCGATCTGCAACTTTTGTCCCGCAAAGCAGGACGAGATACCCTGAGCCTGCGAATAGATTAACCTCTTACCGCTCCCAAAAGTCTGCTTATTGAGAACCATTGGCAGGAGACGGCGCATCAGGGATAAATCCGCCATTGTAGTCCCAGCCAAGCTTCGGGTAGGAAGTAGGTGTAGGAGACGATATCGAAGCGTTAGACGGCAGTGTAGTATTAGTCGAAGCGTTGCCCGTGATGGGCACAGGCGTTAACACCGGTGTCGGAGTCGGGGCGGGTGTCGGCGTAACGACGGGCGTAGCTGTAACAGGCAATGCGGTTGGCACAGGCGTAGGCTGCGAAGTCGGAAGAATCTTCGAGAAGATGGGGCCGTACAGGCTCTCCGAGGAGCTTATCACCAGTCCGCCCACGATGACGACGAAGAACAGCGCAACCAGTAATACTAAAAGTTTCACGTTGGACATGTCATCCGAGAGGCGCTCTTTCAGGCGCTCCCTCAAGATCTCTATCCAGTCACTTAGATCTTTTAGCTCTTCCTTTATGCTCTTCGCCATAAACCGGCTCCAGACTTAGTAATTACTAACCTGAATTATGAATCTACTAAGGTGCTATTTAAAGCCTTTGACCACAGCACCAATAAAAACACATGTATAGAATATTTTTGGATTATACTGGTAAAATCAGACGTAACTAACCGTATTAACAGTATGAAAACAAAGAAATCATGTTGCTTTAGTTAGTTGGTGGGGCCACCCGAATTTGAATCGGGGTCTCAAGACCCCCAGTCTTGAAGGATGGACCAGTCTACCCTATGGCCCCATACGTACTAAAGCGTACTGTATAGAGGTTTTCCACGTATATATTAATTCCGCCCGAAAGAGGTGCTCACTACTGCCAGAGATTGCAGGATGGACAATCGACAGGAGGAAACTACCATGGCCGAACTTACTGTGGTCTATCTGCCAGGGCATTATCGGCCCAAATAAGGATATATAGCGGCAATGCCGGATTTTTCCGCGGGCTCAGTTTCAACCCCCCCTATAAATTATAAGCAAAAGTACAAAAAGGCTAAGGTATTATTAAAATTGTAGTATCCGGCAAGATCAGCGTAAAAGCTAACAGCGTAAAACGCCGACGCATGCCGTATTATCTTTGATCGGATGCTTGGCGCTTATTTGATGGTGTAGTTATGGACCGGCTGGAACTCGATGACAGGGACCGCAAAATTATCGCGTTATTCGAGCAAAACCCTGAAATCTCACAGACAGAGATCGCAGAGCACGTGGGGCTATCCCAGCCCACAGTCGGAGCCAGGATCATCAAGCTCAAGAACTCGGGAGCCTTAGCCACCAGCGTAGGCGTCGACCTAAAAAGGGCTGGCATGAACGTCGCCAAGGTAGATATCACCACCCGAGATTCTAACAAGGTCATTGATCTTTTTAAACAGTGCCCCTACTTTTTAAACGGGCTGATCGTTTCAGGTAAAGAAAACCTAAGCATCTTTTTTGCCGCCGAAGACATCGCCACCATCGAAGCCCTGGTCGGCCGCCACCTCCGCAGCAACCCTTCCGTAACCAGCGTCGACTTCGGCATCGTCATCTCCTCCGTCCAGAGTTTGACCATGCCCGTGAAGATCGGCTTCGAAAAGACCGATATATCACCCTGCGGCTACAATTGTCCTGAGTGCCAGTACTATGTCCACAACCAGTGCCTCGGCTGCCCGATGACCACCCACTATAAGGGCACCTTCTGGTAACACTATCCAATACCGATCGCGACGGTACTGCTGTTAGTTTAGACAACTGGAAATCAGAAATTTAAACCACGGCGACACGGCGACACGAAGACAGAGCGACTCACGATATGCCAGCATGGTTATTTGAACCACGGCGGCACAACGACACGGAGACAGAGCGAGAAGCGATGGCTGGATAGTTATTTGAACCACGGCGGCACGGCGGCACGGAGACAACTTGTACCGGAATAGCAGGGCAATCTTTTTTGATCCACGGCGGCACGGCAGGCTGACTGCACGGAGACAATTACGCTTCGCGTCCTTCAGGCTATTGATCGAAAGCCTGGCTGAAACGATTGGACAGTAAGCTTAAGGTTAATGCTCTGTCTTGGTGTCGCCGTGGACTAAAAAAGAATTCACTTATACCGGTTCGCCACGGTCTTGGTGTCGCCGTGCCGCCGTGGTTAAAATATTTGATCTACAGTTGCACGGATAAAGAGCAGTGCCACCGTGGTTAAATAACCATTCTATCGGTCATGGTTCCCCATGGCCCGGGTATTGCCGGGATTATATCAATCAGCTGCGCCATCGTGGTAAAAAAACTTAATTAGAGCTTGCTCAGGTAAGTGTATACATCCATAGCAGCTTTGGCCCCTTCGCCGGCGGCTACGATGACCTGTTTCTGGGGGACGTCGGTGACGTCGCCGCAGGCGTAGATGCCGGTGACACTGGTGCGGCAGTATTCGTCTATGATGATCTCGCCTTTCTCGTTAGTCTTGACCAGCCCCTTGAGGAACGCCGTGTTCGGGTCCTGGCCGATCTCTACGAAGACACCGCCGACCGGCAGGGTTTTCTGCTCGCCGGCTTTCGACCTGATTTCGATGCCTTCTACGAAGTCTGTGCCCGTGATCTTGACCACGTCGTACCCCTGGAGAACGGTCACTTTAGGATTAGACATGATGCGATCTGCGAGGATCTGGTCCGCTTTGAGGGTGCTGCGGACTATCATGTAGATCTTCGTGGCAAACCGGGTCATCTCGAGCACGGATTCTGCCGCTGCGTTAGCCCCGCCCACCACGGCTACGTCTGTGTCTGCGAACAGCGGGCCATCACAGGTGGTGCAGTAGCTGACACCCCGGTTGGCGAACTCTTTCTCGCCCGGGACTCCGATCTCCCGCCAGTGGGCTCCCGAGGCAATGATAGCAGTCCGGGAATCAAAGATTTTACCGTTTCCGGTAGTAGTCCGTATACGGTCGCCGATTCGCTCGACGCCCGTAACCCGGTCCATCGTGATCTCCAGGTCCAGCTTCTTTAGCTGGTCGTGCATTTTAAGGGCCAGCTGTTTACCCAGAATGCCTTCTACTCCCGGATAATTTTCGATGTTACCAGTCGTACCCATCTGCCCCCCTACCGAGTCGGCTATGAGGGCGAGGGTAAGACCTTTTCTCTTCGCATAGAGGGCTGCGGTCATGCCCGCAGGACCTGCACCTATCACTACTGTATCAAGCGTCAACCGTCACACCGTAAAAATTGATTATAGCTTAATGGCTTGATAAGAGCTTATTAATTTTCGGTGGGTTGAAGCCGACCATCACCTGGTCGTCGATCACTATGACGGGGCAAATATCGACGCCGTACTGCTGCACCATTTCCTCGTGGGCCGGCTTGTTCTTCTGGATGTCGATATCCTCGAACTGGATGCCCTTGTCCTTCAGGAATGCTTTAGCCCTGTTACAGTCCTGGCACAGCGGCTTAGAGTAGATCCTGATTTTCTTCATGTAAAACCTCACAGTTGTATTTAGAGCGTAATGTTATAGCTTATTCTCGTGCAGATAGCGGCTTTTCATGCATCGGCCTTTCAGGCCGCCGCCTGCTTACCTGCCTCTGTCCTCGCCCTGTCGAGGTCTGCGAAGACGTGCTCCAGCCCCAGCGATCGGAGCTTGTCCCGGGTGGGGATACCGTCACGATCCCAGCCTCTGGCCTCATAGTAAGCTTCCAGCATGCGATCGAGGTGGACGGTACTTCCCGCCGCAGGCCCGGATGGCGCAGGCTCGGTGGTAAGCCGGTCCGGCAGCCGGTCGTCTTTCCTGGTGAAGCCTTCCCGGACGTTGAAGGCCCGCTGGAGATTCCAGATCCTCTCGCCGACAAGCAGCAGACTGTCTTTGTCGTAGCTGAAACCGGTAATCGCAGAAAGGTGCCGGGCATACTGCCCGGGCTCCACCGAATAGCCGATGATAGTGAACATGCAGCATACCAGCGAGTTGACAGCGACCGAATAATGCTGGGCGGGCAATAGCCACTCCACTTTATCCGCTTCTGATACCGGGTCGAACCTCTCAGGCATGTCAAGCTCTTTTGACCTGAAGCCCAGGCACTCGATCAAAGCTCCATAGGGCCGGAGATCATCGCCGCCCCGGTTATCGACGGCATACTGCAAGCCCATCACTTTACTTCCTCTGGCTTCAAAGCCCGGGAGGTTCAGGTTCTTGACAGCCATAATGTACTCTTCAGCGCCTTTGCCAATCCTCCGGGCAGCTTCGTTCAGGCCGTCTGCCAGGACTGCGCCGAACTCCATGCGGGTGGCGATCTTAGGAACCATGGCGACCATTGCCTCATGGTTGCCAAACTTGAGGTCGAGCCCCCGCGTATCGTGGCGGTTGATGATGCCCCGCTCGTACAGCTCCATAGCCCAGGCAATCATTTCTCCTGTGGTGACGGAATCGAGGCCGTACTGGTCGCACCATAAATTAGCTCTCGCCGCCGCTTCGAGGTTACCGTTACCGCACTGCGAGCCGAAGGCAACCGTCGCATCGTAATCCGGGCCTTTACCTCTCGTACCGTGGTATGGCCCGTAAGGGATGTTGATCAGCCGGGTACAGTGAATGTTACAACAGTAACAGCCCCGCGTCCGGGTCAGCATAGTTTCGGACATTTTCTGGCCAGAGATATTGTGTGCGTGCTCAAAGGTTCCGGACTGGTGGTTCCGGGTCGGAAGAGCGCCATGATCGTTAATCATGTCCATGATACCGGTGACCCCGTTTTTTGGGAGCAAGCTTCCGGATATGACGTTGTTATATACGCTCTCCAGCAGCTCGTCCATCGACGCTTTATACTTACCCGGGTCCGCGGCGAAAAAGCTCTGGGTACCCCTGACTGCGATAGCTTTGAGCTTCTTAGAGCCCATTACTGCTCCTGACCCGCCCCTGGCCGCCGATCTATCGCGATCGTTCTGAATGCTGGCGAATTTCACCAGGTTTTCACCTGCGGGGCCAATGGCTGTGACGCTGAGCTTATGGTCGTGAAGTTCTTCTTTTACCAGCAGATCTGTCTGAAACACGTCTCTGCCCCATATGCTGCCCGCATCGTACAACTTTGGCTCGCCGTCGTCGATAAACAGATAAACTGGATCAGGGCTCTGTCCCTGTACTATGATACCGTCATAACCGGCCAGCTTTAGCTGGGTGCCCCAGTAACCGCCGGCATGAGAAGTCGTCTGGCAGCCGGTAAGCGGCGACTTCGTCGTTACGCAGTGCCTGCCGGAGGTAGGGGCCAGCGATCCGGTTACCGGGCCGGTCATAAAGATTAGTCTGTTCTCTGGCTCAAGTGGGTCGCAGCCTGCCGGCACTTCGTCGTACAGGTACTTGATGCCGAGGCCTTCGCCTCCGATGTAATCCCGCAGCACGGCCTCGTCGGGCTTTTCGATGCTGAACCTGTCCTGAGTCAAATCTACCCGGAGAATTTTTCCTGTATAGCCGCCAGGCATACGATCACCCTAAAGCCCAGCTCAGCGCGTGAGTCGGACAATATTTGACACACTGGGGCTCACCGAGGCAGAAATCGCACTTCCGCGGCATTCTGACGTCAGGGAAGAATTGAAGCACGTTAGTGGGGCAGACCTGGACACATTCGCCGCACCCCACACATTTGTCCTCGTCCAGGCGAAAGATGCCCTGCTCGCTGGTAGTAAGGATATTATAATCCTGGTAGATGGCGTCCATCGGGCATGCGTCCGCACACCTGCCGCACTGGATGCAGATTCTGATCTTATGTATGTCAGGATACTCCAGATCTACGATAATCCGGCCCCGCTTAGGGTTGAATGCCGTCTCGTGTGCCCACGTGCAGATGGACTCGCAGCGGTGGCAGTGAATGCAAACGCTATCGTTCTTGGTTAGCCTGGCCATGAAAAACCCCCGGTATTCACCGTGAGATTTAGGCTGCGCGTTTAAAAGACTAAGTAAAAATAATGGCGATCGTATGCCTGCAGGGCGGGCTTACGCGTATGCCTGTCTTGCAAGACATACGCGTAAGCCTGCAGGGCAGGCATACGTCCGTGTGCCGATCTGCCGGAGCAGCACACGCAACAGCTTATATCGTTGGCAATTAGATACCGTATCGCGACTTGAGCTCGTAGATGGCCGCGCTGACAGCCCGCAGCGATTTGCCGGCTTCGACGTTCCCTATGCCCGACTTGTCGCCGGACATGATCCGGTCGTAGAATACCATGGCTTCCCCGAGGTCTTTGCCTGTTTCCCCGAGGTAGGTTTCCAGCGTGCCTTCTGCCTCGCCCTTTTCGATGCCGGAGAGCAGGCGCTTAAGGTAGTCGAGACGATTGTAGAGCGAAGTGTTTTGGATACTAGTATAATCAAGCAGGTGGTCCCCCGTGAGCGAGGTCCGCAGCAAAACGTTCAAAAAGGCGTTGAGCGCGGTCATCGACTCTATGATGGAGACGGCGAAGTGCTCTTCGTCGTACAGCCGCCTGGAATTCAGGGTGAGCAGCTTGTACATGGACGGATCTGAGGAAAGCATCATCTTGACCAGCATGACGTCTTCGGAGTTCAGCACCGTGGGCACATGCTTAGCAGCTTCCTGGCCCGCATAGAGATCTACGAAGTCGCCGAAAGCGTTTTTCATGGTTACCCGGGAGATGGAGAACCGGGATTTTCTCAGCGAGAAGTTGATCTCCTCCCGCACCACTACGAGTGTGCTCATGAACTTTTTCAGGTGCTCGAAGGCTTCGGCTTCGACAGGCTTGATATCATTACTCTCGATCAGGCTCCTGATGCTCTGGTAGGGAGCCTCGAACTCCACAGTGCCGAGGGTGGAATCAATCCCTTCCTCTCTTGCCACCAGCCCCTCGATCTTCACCATCTTACCCCTGTTCAGGTAAGTGATCGGCTCGTTCAGGCCGATGGCGAAGCCGTGCAACTCGAAGTCAACCCTGGTGAGACAGGGTATGCCCGACGCCTGCATGTGCTCCAGCGCCCCGGCAGGCGAGCTCCGAGCCTGCTCTTCTTCCTGTTTCCTCCGGATATCCATGGCCCGGGTAGCGACCACGCTGTCGTATATCGCCTTTTCTTTTTCCACGATATCCTGGTGGTCCCCACCCAGCTCCTCACCAATCCGCTTGAGCTCGATATAGTAGCTCTCGAACTCGTCCGGGGTAAGGACACCAGAGATGTGCAGCAGATTATAGAGAGTGTTAAACATCGACTCTTTGGTCGCGGTGTTTTTCTCCTTCTTGAGAGCGTACGACCGCTCCAGGAAGTCCCGGGCATCAGCGTTCTGACCGTCCCGGTGCAGAGCGATGCCGATATTGTTCAGGGTCTCGGCAGTTTCTTTGTAAGCATCAGTTCGCTCGTATATCGTGAGAGCGACCTCAAACTCTTTCCTTGCCTGCCCGAATTTGTTCAGCGATAGTAAGTAGTTCCCGTTCTGGAACCTGCGCGTAGCGATTTTTAACGATTTCTCGGCGTCCATGCCAGTCCATCCATCCCTTATAATATAAAGCACAGTCGTGGTATTTAAGCATTTTAGTGTTGAAGGCCGTTGGCCTTGGATAACCCGCACTAAGAAGAAAGGATCGTGGCAGGCCTGACAAAGAGCGCATAACGTGAGCCCTTGCTTGGAAATTGTGAATATACTACAGAAGCAAGTTCAATCGACTGGCAGCGCTACAATCAGCACACAAACACCCCCTTATGCAGTTTTCCAGTAAGTCGCAAGCTTTTTGAGCGACGCACGCCAATTAATCTCGGATTTATACGTGGTCGCGATGTTGTTCAAAGATCTTGTGGGCGTGTATGAGAATTTAAGAAGCACTTCCAGCAGACTGGAAAAGACAGCAATGATCGCAGCGTTTTTGCAGCAGGCGCCTGTCGACGAGCTTCCTGTTATCGTCACCTTTCTGACCGGCCGGATCTTTCCCGAGTGGGACCAGCGGAAGATTGGCATTGCCAGCCAGTCGATGATCAAGATCATCTCCACGATTACCCACAATCCCGAAGACGCCGTTGTCGAGAGCTATAAGAAGTCAGGCCACCTGGGCGTTACCGCCGAGGAGATGTTCCAGAAGCGCCGGCAGGTTACGTTTTTCGAGCCGGAGGACATCACGGTCAAAGAAGTCGCCGAGACCTTCTACGAGATAGCCAGGTCTTCCGGCGCAGGCTCGTCCACTAAGAAGCAGAAGATCCTCATCGGCCTCCTGCACCGGGCCACCAGCCCGAAGGAGGCTCATTACATAGTCAGCCTGACCATCGAGTACGTGCTTTCGGGTGCCAAGGAAGGCGTGATGGAGGACGCTATCGGGCAGGCGTTCGGGGCTACCCTGGACCAGGTGCGCCGGGCGCACATGCTGACCAGCGACCTGGGCGAGACCGCCCGGATAGCTAAGACAGAAGGAGCGGCGGGCCTGGAGGCCATCACGATCAGGCCGATGAGGCCAGTGAGGCCGATGCTAGCCCAGAACGTATCCAGCATCAAAGAAGCGATCGAGACCATGGGCGGGCCAACAGAGTTCGAGATGAAGTACGACGGTGCCCGGCTCCAGATTCATAAGTCAGGCAAAGATGTGAAGCTCTACTCTCGCAGGCTGGAAGACCTTACCGATGCACTGCCAGAGATCGTGGGCTTCGTCCGGGATAGCATCAAATCGGAAACCGCCATCCTCGACAGCGAGTGCATCGCCATCGATAAAGGTACTGGCAGGCCTATTCCGTTCCAGAACATCCTGACAAGGCTCAGGCGTATCCACAAAGTCGAAGAGACGCAGAAGCAGTTTCCCTTGATCCTCAGGCCGTTCGATGTGCTGTACAACCAGGGCATAAGTACCATCGACCTGCCGCTCCGGGAGAGGAGAAAAATTCTGGAAGAGATCGTCGTCGCCACAGACAGCTTGTGCCAGCCTGCCCGGGCACTGGTAACTGATCAGGAAGAAGCCGCCCAGCAGCTTTTCGAGGAATCGGTGAAGAGCGGCAACGAAGGCTTGATGGGCAAGGATTTAAACGCTACTTATACGCCCGGCGTCAGGGGCAAGAAGATGGTCAAGATCAAGTCCGTGCTGGACACGTTAGACCTGGCCATTGTCTCTGCGGAATGGGGACACGGCCGGAAAGCCGGCTGGCTGACATCGTTTGAGGTGGCCTGCCTGGACGAAGAAACCGGCGACTATGTGATCCTGGGCAGAGTGGCCAGTGGTTTCTCAGACGAACAGCTGCTGGAGATGACGGAAAAGCTGAAGCCGCTCATTACCGGCGAGCACGGCCGCATCGTGGACGTCCGCCCGGAAATCATAGTCGAGGTCAAGTTTGAGGAAATCCAGAAAAGCCCCATATACAGCAGTGGCTATGCGCTGCGCTTCCCCCGGCTGGTCAGAGTCAGGGACGACCTGAGCCCGGAGGAAGTAAACAGTTTCTCCAGAGTGATGAACATTTACAATGTACAACAGCGCTACAGCATTTCGGAAAACGGTTTAAGAAAATAGACATAAAAAAGAGGGAAAGTGGTGGATAGTTTACCACCACAGGCCGCCGAGGCCACAGCCGCCGCAGAGGCCGCCAAGACCGCCCCAGCCAAGACCGCCAAGACCGCCCCAGCCAAGACCGCCCCAGCCAAGACCGCCAAGACCGCCCCAGCCAAGACCCAGACCCCAGCCTAAGCCTCTGCCGAATCCCCAGCCTCCCCACCATGCTTCGGCGGGGAGCATCGTCAGTGCCGTTGCAACTGCTGCTGTTCCTGCCACAATCAGTTTTCTGAACATAGAATTCCTCCTTCGCAGTGAACTTGAGGTAACAAGTGTTCAAAGTTCCTGACTGATTTCCTGAAAGACTGTTAATCCCGACCATAAAAAAAATTGTAAACACATATCGTGCGGAAAATTAGGAATAATGGGATTATTTTTGCTATTTTTACGGTGTCACCCTCAAGCGATCGTAAACGTAGCGGGTAAGCATGGCGCCATCGCCATACACCAGTTCAGACCGCCATTGGAAAATACGGCGTACATCGGGCAGATTCCGCTAAAATGCCAATATAGCCGGGATATATCCGTGAAACTCTCCGCTGGAATCGTCACAAGTATATCAGCGAGGCGGCCAACTCGTAAACCAGAATGATAATTTCCGCTTACCCGCCCCCACACATACTTATCCGCGTGCCTGAAACAGGCGACTATGCAAGTCTTTCGTGAAAAGCCCCGGACTACCATCGAGATCAGCGTCCGAAGATCGCGTGAGATGGACGCCGCCAACGAAAAGGCAGCAATCAGAGACCCTCGTGCACGCTTTCTGCCGATGGACGACTGCGAGCTCGATGATTACTGACCATAATTATTCTGGAAGAAGTTTGATCTTTCCAGTTGTATCTGAGAGCGTACGCTGCGCTGTGAGTTTCTGGTTGCCCCTGTGACGTGAGAATGCAAGACGAACGCTGCGCTGTGCCAGGAGCACAGATTGATACAGATATAACAGATTACACAGATGACATATTAGAAAAGATGAATACTGCGAACCATTTTAATTATTATCGATTAGCATCTGTGCAATCTGTGTCATCTGTCGGAATCTGTGATCCTGGCACAGCGCAGCGTTCGTGTACGTTCACGAGCACAGAGATACCACTTCTAATGTTTTCCAAGAAATCTGTATCAAGCACAGCGCAGCGTTCGTGTACGTTCCCGAGCACAGAGATAACATAGTCTAGAGTGCCAGAGTAGTCAGAAGCCAGCACAGCGCAGCTTACACTGATTATTCATCAGGACTGTTCGTCTAAACCATTACGAATTGACTATGGTATAAAAAAGGTGCTGCCCATCCCCTATTTCAGGGCAGCGATCTCCATTTCAAAGGCCGCAACAGGCATCTCTACACCCCAGCTCTTTAGGACTACGGGACTGAGCTCGCCGATGATGCCGACTTTCTTGTCCCCGATCAGGATCTCGGCGCACCGGCCGGAGATGAACGACGGGTGCTCGGCAGCAACAGTCTTGAGCTGGTCCATCTTGCCGAAGTTCGCGCACAGCGACTGCAGCTTCACCTTGACCTCGTTGAACCCGGCCTTGGCATAGCACAGGGTACAGGCTACGTGATCTGTTTCTTTGACACCGGTATTCTCGGCGCCGTCCAGATGAGCGACGGCTCCTACCTCGAAGATGTTTTGCGGGTAGTCCCTGTGCAGGTTGTTCGACAGCACGATCATCAGCGAGGGAATCAGCGAGGTCCTGACGATATTATACTGCTCTGCGTAGGGGTTTGAAATCTCTACGGCCGTACCATCGTCCGGGAGGTTCATCTTCCCGAAGACCTCGTCTTTGCCGATCAGGATGAAGTTGAAGGTGTCCTGGCAGCCCAAGCCGATCATGGTGTTCCGGATGGCATCGCCGAGCTTCGTAGCCTCTGTCAGCTTGCCTACCGAAGGCGTGTTCGGGTAGGACGGAGTGATGTTGTTGTAGCCGAAAGCTCTGCCCACGTCGTCTACGACATCCCTCTTGTGCAGGATGTCAGCCCGGTATGGCGGGACCTCTACGATCAGGTAATCGCTCCCGGTTTCGGCCACTTTGAAGCCCATGCGCTCCAGCAGTGCTTTTATGTCGGGAGAGGTCAGCTCGAGGCCGAGGATACGGTTGACATAGTCGACCTCGATGTCCATGTTGCGCACGCTGAAGTTAGGCCTGTACAGCGTCTCGTCAGGATACATGACGTCCAGGCTGTAGATGGTCGCTCCCCTGAGGTCGAGAGAGTACAGGACGATGTTGAGCATGTAGTCGATGGTCCGCAGGTCCTCTCCGGTCAGCTCGATGAGCAGATCATGAGTATTCAGAGTGACCTCGGTGCGCTTCGAGTTGATGATGGGCGGGAACGAGAAGATCGCCTCGTCGTCCACGATGATCGGCATCAGCTTCTTGTCTTCCAGCACATACCGGAACTCCATGCCCTTCGGGTGCCTGGCGAGAACGTCTCCGAGCGTCATCAGCTCGTCGCTCTGTAATGGCACAAACTTGACACTGTCCGCCGGCACCGCCCGGTAGTGAATCTCCATGCCCTTGATCTTCGCCAGGTCGTGGACGCCGACAGCGCCCTTCTTCCGCTTGCGGCCGAAGGTGCCGTGCAGCTTTTCCTGCAGGTGCATCAGCGACTTGATCGACTCGTCTGTGAACTGTACGTTGCGGACGATAGCGCCCGTGACGTAAGGCCGGACATGTTCGACTTCCCGGTTGACGATCAGCTTGTAGCCCGAGGGCTGGAGCTTCGGGATTTTGAAGCCTGTCTCGATACTATAGTAAGCCCGGAGCATTCTTGCAATGCCCTCTTCCGAAAGAAGGTCCGCCCGGTCGCTGGTGACCTCGAAGGTGACTTCGTCGCCCTGGATGTCTTCGGTCTCGCTGCCGAGCTCGAACATGACCTCCCGGACCTTGTCCAGGCTGAGCTCGATGCCTATGAGCTTGACGAGATCTGGATAATTGAGTGTTACTGTTGCCATACTACGGGCACGCTCCTGAGGAAGTTAATGTCGCACAGAGGACCATGGAGGTCCCTGATATCGGTATAGCCGTAATTGATCATCATGAGCCGCTCCAGTGCCAGGCCCCACGCCACCACAGTGCTGTTGATGCCGTAGGGCTCCATCATCTCTTCCCTGAACATGCCAGAGTTGCCTACTTCGATCCAACGGTTAGTCTTCGGGTGGCGGCCGTAGATTTCCAGGCTGGGCTCGGTGTACGGGTTGTACGTCGGCTTGAACTTGAGCACGGTGATGCCCATACGGGAGTAGAACTCTTTGAACGTGCCCATGAGGTCTTTCATGCTGAGGTTATCGTCCATGATCCACCCCTCGATCTGGCAGAACTCTAGCAGGTGGGTGATGTCGATTGTGTCGTTTCTGAAGACCTGGCTCACCGAGAAGTACTTCTGGGGTGGCTTCGCGTGCCTGGCCAGGTACCTGGCAGTGAGAGACGTAGTGTGGCCCCTGAGCACGAGCTTTCTGGCGATGGTCTCGTCCCACTCGTAGTTCCAGCCGAGGGAGCCGCTTTTACCGCCGTTCAGGTGGACTTCCTTAACCCGCTTAACCAGATCAGGAGGCAGGTGGTGAATGTACTTCGGCTCTTTCAGGTTGAACTGATCCCAGTGCGTCCTTGCGGGGTGGTCCTGGGGCATGAACAGGAGGTCGTTCACGTAGAATTCCGCGTCGACCATGGGCCCTTCCATTTCCTTGAAGCCCATCTCGATCAGGGTTCTCTTAACGGCATCCATACCCATACGGAGGATGTGCTTTCTGCCGCCGTACTCGGTCTGCACTGGGATGCTGACGTCGAACTTCCTGAAAGACTTACCCTGCCAGGAGCCGGTGGCGATCATCTCGGGGGTCAGCTGGGCGATCTCTTCGGTTATCTCAATACCGGCTTGCTTGACAGCCAGCCCGGCATCCGTGATCTTCACGAACTTCTGCTTGGTCTCCCGGAGCTCGATCAGATTTCTCTTAATGAGATCCTTGATCACCTTAGCGTCGAAGCCTTTCTGGGGCTCGCCCTTCGAGATTGCGGCGAGGATCGTCTCATCGGCAGAAGCCTCTGCCTTCTGAGGAGCGAGAAGCATGTCGCCGTCTTTCTTTTCGAACTTTGCCCAGCCTTTCTGGCGGAGCCAGCCCATGGCAATATTGACTGTTGCGGGCGGGAACTGCTTCTTGAGCTCGTTCAGGGTTATACCATCTGCCGGCAGGGCATCGTGAATTACCCGCTCAGGCAGCCCTTCGGCCACATATTTCCTGCCTTCCTCGGTCAGGACGTACTCTGCCTCGACCTCATCCCTCAAAGCCGCCAGCCCTTTCTCGGCCAGCATGGCGGCGCCCTGCACTGCGGCCTCAGGCTTGAGGCCCGCTGCGGCCGCCAGCTCCTTTGCCGTGACCTCTTTCAGGTCAAGCGACCGGAGGACCAGCCGCTCGTTAATCGAAAGATCCATAAACTACACTACCCTCTTTCTTGGTTGAACCGATCACTTGAACTCTTTACTTTTCCTGACGGAGATCTGCTCGCCTTCTTTGACGCTGCAATACTCCTTCATGGTCTTCATGAGCTTAGCAACTTCTTTTTTATCCTGCGGCCGCTTCAGCTTATCGTAGACTGCGCTGTAGTCGCTTACTATGAAGTCCTGTACTTTGTCCCTGGCCGCTTCCCTCTTCTCCTGGTGCTTCTCCAGGAACTTGACGACCCGGTCGGCGAGCTCCTGCTTGCATTCGCCGCACATGATCTCGCCCCGGACGCACTTCTGCTCCCGCTGGTCGAGCTTTTCCTGATCCATCTCGAACAGGTAATAGTAATACTGGAAGATGGCGCAGACGCTCGGCGTGCCGCCCAGCTTCTTCTGCTCCTCGACAGACACCCGGCCGCCGGTGAACGCGCTCAGCACCTTCTTTCTTGCCACCTTCAGGTCGTCCACGGTGTAGATGGTCGATTCCGGTTTGGAGGCGGACATCTTGTCCGAGCCGGACAGGCTCGGCAGGAAAGTACAGTGGATGGCTGCGGGCTTATAGTAGCCCAGCTTGGGCGCAATATCCCTGGTGACCCTGAAGTGCGGGTCCTGATCGATGGCCTGCGGAATCAGCACGGGGATGTTCTTGCCCGCCTCCACGGATGGCAGAAAGGCCGGCGCCGACTGGAACGAGGTGATGAAGATCATGCCGATGTTGGTGCTGTTGTCGAAGCCGAACACGGCTCTGGCCGTGCTGAAGGTGACACGCTTCGCCACTTCCATGGCAATGCGGTACAGCGTCTTGGAATACTCGAGGTCCGAGAAGATCTTAGTCTTCTTCGGGTCGAAGCCCAGCGCGATGACGTCCAGCGCATTCTCATAAGTGTAGGACATCGCCTCTTTCATCGACAGGTCCTGCTTGAACAGGAACTTCTCGTCGTCCGTCATCTGGAAGTAAAGCGGAGCATCGAACTTGTCCTGCAGGTACTTAGTAAACATCCAGGGCATCAGGTGGCCCAGATGCGTGTGGCCGGACGGGCCTCTGCCCGTATAAAGGACGAACTTTTCTCCCGCCTCGTACCGGTCCAGCAGCCACTTCAGGTCCCGGTGAGAGAAGAAGACTTTCCGCTGTAAAGCCATTGGCAGATCGTCGCCGGTCAGCCGCTTCCACCGGTCGAGCAGCTCGCCGTCTATCGGCTCGGTGCCGAAGTCCTCGATCAGCTTCTTATAATCGATAGTTCCGCTCACGTCCCAGGGCGTGACAGTAAAATCCTGATTCATCATCATCTTCCGTTTAGCTTAAAAGGGTAAAACTGCGAAATTGAGCCGCTGTCAGGTAGGCGCTTTACCCAAAATACACAACGCAGATAACGACTTTAATTTACTTTAATGTTACTGTGAAGATGGATGGCAAGCGATATAATATCAGACGCTTCATCGGCAGGCGCACCCAATAGAGAAGGGCTTTAAACATTCATTTTTATTATTTTAAAACATGAGCCCGGAAACCAGCTTAGCATACGATATAGAGATCCGCCAGGTCAATTCGTGGAACGTTTCGGAGATCGCCGACCTGTACAGGGCGGGCGGCTGGTGGCAGGAAGCCTGGGACGCTGAAGGAATCACCCCGCTGATCAAGGGCAGTTGTGCCTTCGTCGTGGCCATCGACAGGAAAACATCCCGGGCAATAGGCATGGGGAGGCTGATATCGGACGGCGTCTCGGACGGCTACATCCAGGACGTGGTCGTCTACCCACAATACAGGAAAAGCGGCATCGGAGGCAGGATCGTCTCTGAGCTGGTAGTCTGTGGCAAAAGCAGAGGCCTCGGCTGGATTGGCCTCATCGCCCAGCCTGGCTCTGAGCAGTTTTACAGAGAACTCGGTTTCCAGCCCATGCAAGGACATACCCCCATGCTTTACAAAGGAGGCGAGTAAATGCTGTCCTTAGACGACTTCAAACCGGTCACGCTGGAAGATGCGGACTTTTTCAGGCAGTACTACGCCAGGTACCCGCAGGTCCACAGCGACAATACTTTCACCAATATGACCTGCTGGAATCACTATGCTAATTATAGCTATGCGAAAGTGGACGACAATGTCGTGCTCGCCAGCACCATCGACGGGGTAACGAAATTCCGGCCACCTATCGGCCCTTACAATCCTGACCTCACCAGAGACCTGGTCAGCCTCGCAGCAGAAACCGGCGAAGACCGGCCGATCATCCTGATAGACCCGACGGCTGCCAGCCTGCTGTCGTACGTTTACCCGGGCATGGAAATGAGCCTGGACCGGGACGAGTCTGAGTATGTCTACCAGGCAGCTGATCTCGCAGGATTGCAGGGCAGAGACTACCTATATATTCGCCGGGACCTCAACAAGTTCAGGCGTAACTACCAGCACAGCGTGGAGCCGATCACGCCGGCCAACGCCGGACACGTCAAAGACTTTGTGGACAGGTGGTTTGAGGCCCGGAACCCGGAAGACGGCGAGCTGATCAGCCACGAGAAAAAGGCGCTGCGGTACGGTCTCGATCACATGGCAGAACTGGGATTGTCCGGCCTGGCCATCAGAGTCGAAGACACGATCGGAGCGATATCGATGTACGAGCGCCTGAACACCGAGACCGCGCTGGTGCACTTCGAGAAGGGGCTCCAGGACTACCAGGGTATTTACAAGGCGATCAATGCAGAAACGGCTGCCATTCTCGCTAAAGAGTACACGTACATCAACCGGGAGAGCGACATGGGCGTCCCCGGGCTGCGAGAGGCGAAAATGCGGTACCACCCGCATCACATGGTCGAGGTATACTCGGTTGTCAGGCCTAAAGATCACTGCCTGTTACAGTATACTGAGAAATGCAAATGCTGCAGCGGCTGCTGCAGTTAAATGAAGCAGGAAGCCGCCAGACTATTTTTACAGTTTTATCCTGCCCAGGCTGAAATATTGTATCCCGTTCCTGTCGAACGCGAACACCATGTCCTTGCGGACGCTGTTGGCGAGCCGGATAGATCTCGACAAATCCTGCATCTGGTAGACGTGATCGTTTTCCACGTACCCCACGAGGTATTTCGAGTGGGGGATCTTCTCTATGGTCTCGATCTTTTCATAGACTCTGAAATCGCTGCCGAACTTGAACCCGGTTTTGGCCACAAGGCCTTTGTCCCTGAGATCGGTGTACGTCTTAAGCTTGCCCACGAAGGAAGGCTCGATCTGCAAGGCCTTTGCAGTAAAGTCATCCGGGGTCATGATGCGGCCTTCGTAATCCGTAACCTCGAGTTTTTCACGCATGATCAGGTAGGCAGCCTCGACCAGCGAAAGCTGCAGTCGCCTCTCATCCATCGGGTTCCCGTAAAAGCCATCCCTGTGAAGGCGAGTCGAGACTTCGGTGTCCCAGATGACGACCCGGTCTTGCAGGAAAGTGGCTGAGCCAGGCACCGGAGCCAGGTTTACAGGCTCCATCCCACCTTTCAGGGTGTTGAACTTGACACCGTAGTAGGTGATGTCGCTTTCCTCGTCCACAATAGCGAGGACCATCTCTTTCCGGACGTTCAGGGCTGCCTGCAGATTGCTGATCAGCTGCTGCAATGGCATCGGCTTGCGCTCGGTGACGACGTGCACGAAATACTTCGAGGGCGCAACGTTAGGCTTGCCCCCCCTGGGATAAACCCGAAAGTCTGTCACGCTCGGCTGCACGTAGTAGCCCCGCTCCCGGAGATCCCTGTATACGATGTACTTGAGCTCAAAGTATTCCTGCGCCTGGGAGGCGGCAATGAAAAAGTCCCTGAAAGAAAGCGATCTGCCCTCATGGTCCACGGTGATGCGCTCCCTGTCCAGCAGGTATGCAGCCTCCACCAGTGCCAGCTCCAGCGTTTCGCCTTTCAGGCGACCGTAGTACTGGGCGTTATACAGGTCGGCTATCGCCTCGCTGTCAAAGATCACTTTATCGCCTTTCAGGGCTCCCTTCATGCTATCCATTGCGCCTTAGTTATTGGCCATAATATAAAAAGATTGAGCAGGGATTAAGGTCGTTTCAGGCATTGTTCGGGCACTCATAAAAGAGGTTTCAAGAATGACGATAATTGAACCTGTTCACTCACTCGCCCCTGATCTCGTCGAACGCCAGGTCTTCCCACTTTCGCAGCCCTTTAACGATGTCGAACTCTACGGGCGTCAAAACAGGCACGCCGAACCGCCCGGCATCGTCGATGGCTACCCTGGGGCAGACGGTGGACACGTACGCGTCTACCTTGAAAGACAACAGCCGGTCGGGGGTGATCTCCCGGATGGATATTAAGGTAGCATCGCCGGCGGTCTCTTTTATCCGCAGGGCGAGCTCGAGCCGCTTCTGCCCTGTTTTAGTGCCGATGATGATGCCCCACTTTTTGGCGTCCATCGCTTTAGCCATTAAAGCGTACCGCTGCCGCATGATCTTTTCGACATCGACCTTTCGGGCCTCACCGGTAAACGGGTCCGCAGCGATGACGGGAACTCCGGTGCTCAGCTGCGCTCCCATCGGGTGGAAATTGCCGCTGCCAACATAGAGGACAGTATCCACGCCTGCCGGCGTGGCGCTGAAGTTGCAGCCCAGCAGCTGGCCCGGGTAAGTAATCCTGGAGTCGCCTTTGCCGATTACCGGAGTTTTACCCGCTTCAGTAAGCAGCTGCTCCATCCGCTTTAACATGTGGATGTGCTGGACAGTGGTGACGATGCCTACTTTCTGCCCGAGCAGCGGCAGAGCGTTCCTGATGGCCGTATCCACCTCGACTTCGTGGTGGTACTCGATGAAGACGATGCGGTCGTCGTCCATCAGCCTGGAGTGCCCGAAGTGGAACAGGACGTCGACCATGTCCAGCAGGCTGTCGTCGATGTCGCAGGCGCCGTAGCACGGATCGCCCGATACGATGACGAGAGCGCCAGTCCTGGCCTCCACGTCTTTCGCTATCCCGGGGCCCTGTCTTTTCAGGCCTTCGGGAAACTGGAGCCCGATAGTCTTCGCCTTACGCTCCCCTGCAATGCGGACAATTCCGTCGACGTCGATCATAAACAGTTCCAGTTATGCATCCTTTTACTATATAGCTGCCGAGCAGTGGAGCACAATATTTAAGCAGCCAGTATTTCCGTGCTCGTTGGTTCGGGGTTGCTAGCTGCCCGGTGCTCTGCCCTTGCATGGGCTATCGTGGGTAGCACAAAGACACAAAATTCTTTTTAGAGGGACACTAAATGCACGAAGGCTCAAAGTTCACGGCTAAAGCACGAATTGCACGAAGACACCGGTTAAAGCTCGAAGGCCACTAATACACGGCCTTAAAACACGAACAAGTTCCGCGAAATCACTAAGACACCAAATTAAAACAAACAACCATTTCGCCTTCCTCTGCCACGATTACTGATCCATGCAGCTGCGAACGGCTGTGCATTAATTGTGCTTTCGGGCAATTCGAGACTTAGCCGTGCACCTTAGAGTCTTCGAGTTTTAGTGTCCCTCTAAAAAAGTAGTTTTGTGTCTTTGTGCTACCCGCGCATGCCCAAACAAGGCCGAAATACTGGACCACCGATTGTACTCTAAGTAATGGGATACAGGTTGTATAGAACGATCTTAGATCGGGCAGAATGGTAAATCGGACGACACAGACAGGTTGTCGCTCAATCAATTATATTGTTGGCGCTAAAAATTCGGCAAAATAACGATATTTCCGAATTATATTATGATATTTGTTTTATAAAAGTATGCTCAACAAGGTATTGTCAGTAGAAGCCCCTGTGGCTCAGTTGGCTAGAGCGGCTGACGTGTAATCAGCAGTGCGGTAGTTCAAATCTATCCGGGGGCTCCATATTATCCTCTAAAAATCGGCAATTTGGCAGCCAGCATGTGGCGGTAGACATGGGGTATGTCTGCCGTCATATGGTAACACTTAATTTGTTGGCCACGCGCAAAATATTAATACAGCAATTGACATTTTATTTTCACTCACAATGCCTCTGTGGCTTAGCCCGGTATAGCGGCTGACTTGTAATCAGCAGGTCGCGAGTTCAAATCTCGCCGGAGGCTTCATATTATTTTTCATACCGTTCTACAATACTGTTAGATCATTTTAGATTTTTTCACATAAAGCCAAACCTGACAATTATTAATAGAGTTACCGAAATAGTTAAGGAATAAGGTTTGAGAGCATGCCAGCGGTTGAAAGAGCAAGCCCCTTCAAGGAGTATATGCAGGAATACAAAAGGCAGATGGGGAAAGGCGACATCAGAGAGGCTTACAGAGGCTTGATGGAGTACATCATGGCCCTGAGATCGCATTTTGCCGAAAAATATCCTGCTTACTCCGTACCAGGGAA
Source organism: Methanocella sp. MCL-LM (assembly GCF_049676595.1). Lineage (GTDB taxonomy): Archaea > Halobacteriota > Methanocellia > Methanocellales > Methanocellaceae > Methanocella_A. The sequence goes on along the minus strand of NZ_CP187259.1, from coordinate 2,040,518 downwards.
TATTTATTATGGCTATATGGATATGACGTATTTTTCCATCGTTCCAGAATCGTTTAAATCCAGCAAACTTAAAGTGGCAATAGTTTTTCTTCACGATACATGCAGGTTTGAGGTTTGGCTGGCTGGCTCTAACAGACAGGTTCAGGCACAGTACTGGAAATTGTTTAAAGAAAGCGGCTGGAAGAAGTATCGCATTCCTGCGATGGGAAAGGGCGTTGATTCCATTGTCGAGCACACGCTGGCAGAAAACCCGGATTTCGGGGATCTGGAGTCGCTGACCCGGCAAATAGAGGCAAAGACATTGAGATTTATCGGGGATATTGAAGAGTTCTTATCTAAACATTAAGGCTTTGAAGGATTAAACATTAGCGGATAGGGTTATCATCACAAACTTTGATGAGCCGTGGGGTCAGGCATGAAGGATGAAAATCAGCCTGTTGCTATACCGTATATTTTATCTCTGGCTATAGGTGGATGAACTCTGACGAACGCTGCGCTGCGCTGGCTTCTGACTACTCTCGCACTCTAGACTATGTTATCTCTGTGCTCGGGAACGTGGACGAACGCTGCGCTGTGCTGGCGTCACAGAGGCAACCAGAAACGCACAACTCAGCGTTCGTCTTGTCGCCTCATGCCATACGAGCTACCCGCATGACGCAGCCAGACAATCGGGATACGATTTTCATACGAAAACAAAAAGGTGCAGAGATTTTCTGGCAGCGCCTTTTGATAAATTAGCGGGTGATCAATCCGCTAAACTTTATTCTTTTTGATAGGGCAGCAGTCCCAAGCAAGCGATTAGCGTCATCGTAGTAATTCGCAAATTTTAAGACGCTTGCCACACCATGACATACTGGCAATATAATAACGATAGCTATCACAATCGTGATAAAACTTTCATATGAATTATAACGTTTAGAGCATCAGCCTTAAATCATGTGAAAGTATACAGATTATCCGATACCAGATAATATCAGCTGTCAAGTCACCAGTTAAAGAGAAGGTAAACTCATGCAGGAACGAATCAAGGAAGTGGCCGCCCGGGTAAAGGAGCTCAGGGAAATCCTGGACATCAGCCAGGAAAACATGTCCTCCGATCTCCGGATCAGCCAGGAGACTTATCGCAGGTACGAGAACGGGGAAGAGGATATTCCAGCCAGCATTCTCTACGAGATCTCGAGAAAACTGGGCGTAGAGATGAGCATCCTCCTGACCGGCGAAGCCCCGAGAATGCACTACTTCACCGTGACCCGGAAAGGGCAGGGCGTGAGCGTGGAGCGCAGGAAGCAGTACAAGTACCAGAACCTCGCTGCCAATTTCATCAATAAGAAGGCAGAGCCATTCATTGTCACTGTAGAGCCTAAACCTGAGGGTACACCCGTACATACTAATTCTCACCCAGGCCAGGAGTTCAACCTGATTCTTGAGGGAAGCCTTAAGCTATTCATCAAAGACCACGAGTTCGTCCTCGAAGAAGGCGACTCCATCTACTTCGACTCGGGCTGCGACCACGCCATGGTGGCACAGAACAACAAGCCCGCGAAATTTCTCGCCATCATCATGTGAGGTACAGAGGTAAAAAAATGTCATTGTTACACAAGTTCCTGGACAGGACAGAATTCGAATCCTACGAGGATTTCAAGCAGAACCTCAAGATCAAGGTCCCTGAAAACTTTAACTTCGCATATGACGTAGTCGACGTTTACGCCAGGGAAAGCCCTGATAAGATCGCCCTCGTCTGGTGCGATGACTTCGGCGGCGAGAAGATCATTACCTTCTCCGAGATGAAGCTGATGAGCGACAGGGCAGCTAACCTGCTTAAGACCATCGGAATCGGGAAGGGCGACGCAGTCATGCTGGCCCTCAAGGGCAGGTACGAATGGTGGCCCCTCATGCTCGCGCTCCACAGAATCGGCGCTATCGCTATTCCCGCTACCCACATGCTCACCAAAAAAGACATCGTATACCGAATCGGGCTTGCCGATATCAAGATGATGGTGGCAGCCGAGGACAAGCACCTGATCAAAGCGGTCGATGAGGCCCAGGCAGAGTGTCCGGAAGTACTCAAGCACAAGGTCGTTGTAAACGGAAACCATCCCGGCTGGACCGACTACGACACTGAAGTCGAGAAAGCGGGAGACCACTTCGAGCGGCCGACCGGCGCCGAAGCCACTAAGAACGAAGATATCTCGATCCTGTACTTCACCTCTGGAACCACCGGCATGCCCAAGATGGTCGTGCACGACTTTGCTTATCCGCTGGGCCATATCCTCACGGCCAGGTACTGGCAGAACGTCATGGACAACGGCCTCCACTACACCGTGGCAGACACGGGCTGGGCCAAAGCAGTATGGGGGAAGATCTACGGCCAGTGGATAGCAGGCACTGCAGTATTCGCCTATGACTACGAGCAGTTCAACCCGGTAAACCTGCTGAACATGAACCAGAAGTACAAGGTCACCACCTTCTGCGCACCTCCCACGATCTACAGGTTCCTCATCAATGAGGACATGTCGAAGTACGACTTCTCCCACCTCAAGTACTGTGTCGTGGCAGGCGAGCCCCTCAACCCGGAAGTCTACAACAAGTGGCTCAAACTCACGGGCCTGAGGCTCATGGAAGGCTATGGGCAGACCGAGATGACGGTATCGATCGCCACGTACCCGTGGATGGAGCCCAAGCCGGGTTCCATGGGAAAGCCCTCCCCGGGCTACAATTTCATACTCCTCAACGCGCTGGGTAAACCCTGCGAGGTAGGCGAGGAAGGCGAGATCGTCATCGACACCGGCAAAGAGATGCCAGTAGGCCTGTTCAAAGGCTACTACCGCGACGAAGAGCGGACGAAGTCCATATGGAACAATGGCCTCTACTATACCGGCGACATGGCCTGGGTGGATGAAGACGGCTACATGTGGTTCGTCGGCAGGTCCGACGACGTCATCAAGAGCTCGGGCTACAGAATCGGCCCCTTCGAAGTCGAGAGCGCCCTGATCCAGCACCCGGCGGTCGTCGAATGCGCGATCACCGCAGTGCCGGACGAAATCAGGGGACAGGTCGTAAAGGCAACGATCGTGCTGAAGAAGGGCTACGACCCCTGCGACGCCTTGAAGAAAGAGCTCCAGGACCACGTGAAGAAAGTCACGGCGCCTTACAAGTACCCGAGGATCGTCGAGTTCGTCCCCGTCCTGCCCAAGACCATCAGCGGCAAAATCCGCAGGGTAGAGATCAGGGACAAGGATAAAGCAGTTTAAAAATGCAGATGGATAACATGCAATTGTAGAGCCGGAGATTTCACAGGCTCTACAATAATTTTTTCTTAATAACCTGTCAAACAGTAGTTTTATCATCGTTTGTAATAAAACATACTAATGCAGGTTTTACAATGGTTATTAAAAATGATGTCTTATTTATAATCGCATTTACTGGCCTGCTGTGTTTTGCAGCAGGTATGCTGGCAGGCGCAATAGTATTCTCCGGCGATACTCGAGACCAGAATACCGGGCTGGTAGGAATGACAGGTGGGGACGCCTCGCAAGGCGGGACCGGGACCGTCGAAGGTACAATGACCGGGAATATCAGCGCAGTCGGGCGATGGACTGATACGGAGTTCATGGATGGTCAGCCTTATACGATATATCGGACTTTTCGTGATGACAACACGGTGGACATAAGTGGCGGACGTGTGTCCGAACTGAAGTACTGGCATGCCAGAGTCATCGGTGAAGATACAGAGTATAAAGGTTATGCGCCGATCTACTACAATAATAAAAAGCTTGCCAGCGCTTATGTGATCTGGATAACCAGGACAGCTGACGAAGACTACTCGAAAAAAAATCCTGACTTCGTCATCGTAGATGATGTGATGTATATTTTAGAAGTAGTACCGGATAGGACATACACGCTCCATACATATGGCCCGGGCGGATTTAGATAAGTTCTGGATAGCCCGGATTAATCCTTAGGATACCGGAATTGTAATACGATCTGAACCGCATGGTGCTACATGGAGAATAGCATGGAGAACGACCGGTACGAGCGCGGCAAATCGCTGCTCATGGACATCAATGCAAATAATGCGGAAAAGCTGGTAGAATCGCTCAAAGACGTAGCACCGGACATGCATAAATACGTCTTCGAGTTCGCGTACGGCGACATCTACAGCCGGCCAGGGCTTGACATAAAGACCAGAGAGCTGGCCACAGTGGCTGCGCTGACGGCGATGGGCCACCTTCCTCAATTGCAGTCCCACATCGAAGCCTCCCTCAATACGGGCTGGACGAAAGAGGAGATCGTGGAAGTCATTATGCAGATGGCCGTATACGCAGGCTTCCCGGCGGCACTGAATGCATTAACCGCGGCAGACGAGGTCTTCAAGAGAAGGCAATGAGATGCACGAGCTCAGGATTCGCACGCCCAGGCTGGAGCTGATCGCTACAACCGTCGAGCTGATCAGAGCCGAGATGGCCGATCGAGACCGCTTTTCAAAGTTACTGCACGCCCGGGTGCCCGGAGAAGAGGAAGACGAAGCCTGGCCCCCGGAGAACGTCCGCGACGTCGTCGGCCTGTTCTCGGCTTACCTCGAGCGCGATCCCGACATGGCCGGCTGGCTCAACTGGTACTGGGTGTATGTCGACCAAAATACTGGCCAGAGAACCCTCGTAGGCAACGGTGGCTTCACCTCCCGCCCGGTCAACGGCACAGTAGCCATCGGCTATTCAGTATTAAGGCAGTACCAGGGCAAAGGCTATGCAACAGAAGCAGTGGTAGCGCTGGTACAGTGGGCTTTCGGGCACAAAGAGGTCGATCGCATTATCGCCGAGGTCGCTAACGACAATGCCCGGTCAGTCAGGGTGTTGGAGAAAAACGGCTTCGTTTACGCTGGTGAAGGATCGGAAGATGGTACCAGCCGTTACGAGTTGAGCCGTTCTTAGTTTTTGAATGTTTCAAAGCCCGGCGACTCAGCAAAACGAACACTGCACTGCGCGTTACTGGTTACTTATATGACATGAGACAGCAATACGAACGCTGCGCTGTGCCAGATCACAGATTGTTACAGATTAAACAGATTGCACAGATACTGATCGATAAAAAAGGAAATGGTTCGCTGTATTCCTTATTCTTAAAAGAAATCTGTGCAATCTGTGCAATCTGTGCAATCTGTCGTAATCTGTGATCTGGCACAGCGCAGCGTTCGTCAGCGTTCAAGGGCTCACGGGCAACTGTTTGCGAGTATTCCAGGAATGGTGGCCGGCGCAGTACAGCGTTCGTGTACGTTCACGCCTTTTGCACCACTGGCTCAGGAGTATTTTTTCGCATTTTGCCCCGGGCCATGGATGCCAGTATACCGGCGGCGCAGAGTACTGCCGAGATGATGAACGCTACCTTGATGCTCGTAATTAGCAGCGGGTACTGTTCCGGGGTGATCTGGACCCGGCCCATGAAGACGGAGAAGGTCAGCATGGCGATGCCGAGGCTGAGCATCTGGCCGACGAGCCGCATGGTGCTGACCATGCCTGAAGCGACGCCGTAGTCGCACCGGTCGACAGAGCTCATGATCGCGTTCGTGTTCGGGGACGAGAAGAGGGCGAAGCCAAAGCCGATGAGCATGAGGCTGCCCACGATGTACAGCAGCGGTGTTTCAGAGTTGAGCAGCGTGAAGAGCAGCAGGCCGACGGTGGTGATCGCCATGCCGGCCGATGCCACATACTGCGGCTCTATCCGGTCCGACAGCCTGCCGGCGATCGGGGAAAACACAGCCTGCAGGACAGGGGCTGCCACGAGGATCAGGCCTGCGGTCTGCGGGTCCATGCCTTTGATGTACTGCAGGTACAGGCTAAGCAGGAAGGATACAGAGAAGGTAGCGCTATAGTTGATCAAAGCTGCCGCGTTGGAGAAGGTGAACGAGATGTTCTTCACGAACAGCGAGAGCTTGACTACCGGCGCCTTGTGCCTCAGCTCCCACCAGATAAATACCGCCAGGGCAACCAGGCCCGCAACCATCCAGTATGCGCCGGATAGGTCGGGCAACAGCGATAATCCGTACATAAGGGCGAAGAGCATGATGCCATAGATTGTGCAGCCGCCGATGTCGAACGGAGCTTTTTCGGCGCACTGGACGTCTTCTTTCAGCTTCCACAGGGTAATGCCGAGAGCGATCAGGCTCAAGACTCCGTTGAGGATGAAAATGTACCGCCAGCCGGCTTGCTGGGTGATGATGCCCCCGATGACAGGGCCAAGCGATAAGCCCAGGTAAACGAGGGCCACGTTGATACCGAGCACTTTGCCCCGGTCTTTCGGGGGGAAGGAGGATGTCAGGATCGCCACGCTCGTGCCGAAGATCATGGCACTGCCGATACCCTGGAGTACCCGGGACAGGAGAAGCAGCCAGATAGTATCCGATACGGCCGACATCAGCGTGAATATGGCTGTGGCAGCCATGCCGGCGATGAAGACGATGCGCCGGCCGTACATATCCGAAAGTCTGCCGAACGGCACGATGAAGATGGCAGTGGACAGGAGATATGCAGTCACCACCCAGCCGAGCAGGATGGCGTCGGGCTGAAACTCTGCCCCGACCTGCGGCAGGGCGACGTTCATGGAAGCGCCCAGAAAAGGCGTGATGAAGGCTGCGATGCCCGTTATTACGAGAATCATTTTCCTGTCTATCGCTTCGGCCATAAAATCACATTTACTGATCGTAAAGAGTGATCAGCTAAATAACTTATTACCAGAGTTCAAGGACAGCAGTCGGCTTGAACGTATCAGCAATCAGCCCGAGCACAGAGTTTAAAGTTAAACAGGGCACAAGGTAGAGATCATATGAAAGGAAAATTGAGCGCCGTTTTACTTTTATTCATCACGCTGTCGGCCGCAGCCCTCACAGCAGGGTGCACTCAGCCGGGCAGCAGTACCGTTACAGTGACGCCGGTACCCGGAAATACTACTGAGATCAGCCATGGGCTGCTACTTTTCAACATGAGCCAATTTCACATGTTCGAGTACGACATCTATGCTTCGGACGGTAAATCCTCGGTACGCGTGGGCAAGATAAAAGCCGAGTACGAAATTGTACCGTATGGTAACGTAGCAGATGCGCGGCACATGAGGGAAACCAGGATTATCGGCGAAGGAAGCCATGCTATAACGACGATCACTGACCTTTACTATAACCAGGCCAATAACTGGATACTGGGCGGCCATGCCAGCACAATGTCGGCCAACGGAACGACCGAGAAGGATATTCCGGAGAACGACCCGGCCTACTGGAACGCAGATATGGCCACCATCTCCTCGAAGGTCCAGTTCTACGACGAGGGCACGGAGTTTATCGCAGTTCCCAAGGGCGTCTTCCCGGCGGCCAAAAAATATACCAGCACCGACAGTGGAATCACGCTATGGATGGACGAGCGCGTGCCGATTCCGATTAAGATTGCCGGTGCCGGCACCAGCGACGGCACACGGATTACCACTTCAATGGAACTGGTGAGCTACGCTTAGATAAGCTGAAAAGACCCCCATATTTTGCCTGGCCGGTGTGCCGAACAGCAGTACACCGGACAGCCGGGCATTTTCCCAGTAATCAGCTCTCCGATCACTTGTACGCGTAGCACCATATCTACATACAGAAAGTATTAATAGATATAGTATTTACTTTTTGTAAATAACAGTTAGCTAGCTGGTCCGGGGGTTTACTCCGGACAATGAACAGCTTGTGAAAACATCTGCTTTAAAAGTGGTACACATACATGGACCCGATAGTCATACCAGTTTCCGCTACAGGGGAGGCGGCTCAGAGAGTCGCCCACGATACTCAGAGGCCCACCGATGGAGAGCTGCTTGACGCATACTCCAGAACAGTGGTCAGCGTAGTCGAAAAAGTAAGCCCGTCGGTCGTGAAGATCGACATCAAGCGCAAGATGCTGGTCAGGCAGTCGTTTTTCAACCAGGCCGAACAGGAAGTGCCGGGCAGCGGCTCAGGCTTCATCTTCACTCCTGACGGCTATATCCTGACCAACAGCCACGTCGTCCACGAGGCATCCCAGATCGACGTCATTCTGTCGGACGGCAGAAAATTCCCGGCACAGGTGATCGGCGACGACCCTGCCACAGACCTCGCCGTCGTAAAGATTGAAGCACCGAACCTGGTCCACGCCACCATTGGAGACTCCCAGTCCCTTAAAGTCGGCCAGCTGGTCATAGCGATTGGAAATCCCTACGGTTTCCAGTGTACGGTAACGTCTGGCGTAGTCAGCGCAGTAGGCAGATCGCTCCGGACATACAATGGCCGGCTCATCGACGACGTCATCCAGACCGACGCGTCCCTCAACCCCGGCAACTCCGGAGGGCCACTGGTAAACTCGGCCGGAGAAGTCATCGGCATCAACTCCGCCATCATCTTCCCGGCGCAGGGCATCTGCTTCGCCATCCCCTCCAGCATCGCCAGATTCGTAGCCTCAAAGCTAATGACCGACGGCAGGATCAGGCGTGGCCGCATAGGAGTGGCAGGCCAGAATGTGGTCATCAAAGACGAGATCGTCGAGTCCCTCAAGCTTAGCTCTAACCAGGGCGTGCTCGTGGTCAACCTCGAAAGAGACAGCCCCGCCGACAGGACAGGCCTCGTTGCCGGCGACGTCATCATCGGCCTGGACGACAAGCCTGTCAACAACGTAGACGACCTCCACAAGCTGCTCAGCGAAGAAAAGATCGGCACCCAGGCGACCCTCACCATCGTCCGGATGTTCGACAAGCGGCAGCTGAAGATCACCCCAGAAGAACAGCCCGACGGGCCGATGAAGCGCATACCCGTCGAATAAACAGCCACAGCCGGCCCGGTCCACCTCCGCCGGGCCGATCAAATAATACAAAAAAATGAACCACAGCGGCACGGCTATTTATCCTGACAACTGGAAATCAGATACTTGAACCACAGCGGCACGGCGACACGGAGACAGTGCGAGAAACAATAACATGATCAACTGTCTAACCACGGCGGCACGGCGACACGGAGACAGACCATACCTGAACAGTAAGGCTCTTTTTTAAGGATCCACGGCGGCACAGTGGGTTGAGTGCACCGAGACAATCGTATCTCCAGCATTTCAACTAAACCTGTCCAGATTCGACGAGGTATTGAAACGTTCCAGCTATTGATCGTAAAGCCAGGTTGAAACGATTGGCCAGTAAGCATCTTAAAATTAATGCGCTGTCTCCGTGCCGCCGTGGACCTAAAAAGAGTTCCCTTTTACCAGTTCGCCACTGTCTCTGTGTCGCCGTGCCGCCGTGGTTAGATTTACCATCCGGCTGATCATGGATCGCTTTGTCTTTGTGTCGCCGTGCCGCCGTGGTTCAATAATTTGTTTTGTAGATGTAGAAATAAAGAGCCGTGCCACCGTGGTTCGATTGCTACTATACTGAGCGATTTGCCTTCGCAGGTCGTCATCATCGATTTATTCTGGTATTTTTGCCGGGGATGGCGGTGGTGTAGAATATCTCTGCGCAAGCCGAGAGCGTTGTGCTATTTAATTAAGGTGGGTCCACCGCATGACTTCGATGGTTTACTTTGCGAGGCTGAAGACGGGAAAGACGAGGGTCAACACGATCACCAAGATCCAGAAGCTCTTCGACGCTGCGGGGTTCGGCAACATCATCGCCGAGGGGGAACTGGTGCCGGTGAAGGTGCACTTCGGGGAGCGGGGTAACGATACGTATGTGCGACCCGTCTATGTCAGGCAGGTGGTCGATAAGATCAAGGCGAGGGGCGGCAAGCCGTTTCTCACTGATACAAACACGCTGTATTCAGGCAGCAGGCACGACTCTGTCGAGCACCTGATCACCGCAGTCGAGCATGGGTTCAGCTATTCGGTCGTGAATGCTCCTTGCATCATTGCCGATGGCCTTATCAGCGATAATTACCGCGAGGTGCCGATCAAGGGTAAGCACTTTCAAAGCGTGAAAATCGCCAGCGACATTCTGTCGCCCGGGAGCATGCTGGTGCTGTCCCACGTGAAAGGCCATGGCATGGCAGGGTTCGGCGGGGCGATCAAAAACCTGGGTATGGGCTGTGCTCCCGCAGCCGGGAAGATGGACCAGCACAGGGGATTACGACCCCTTGTGGACGAGAAAGGTTGTGCCGGCTGCGGGCGGTGCGCTGCCGTCTGCCCCAGAATTGCCGTACACATGGAACAGGATATCGCTGTCGTCGACGATGAGATCTGCATCGGCTGCGGCGAGTGCATGACCGTTTGCCCGGTGGGCTCCATCAGCTTCGACTGGGATAAGGATATCGTCCCGTTCATGGAGATGATGACCGAGTATGCCCTTGGCGCAGTCCAGGGCAAGGACGGGCGCATCGGGTACATGAACTTTTTAATCCACATTACCCCGGAGTGCGATTGCGTCCCGTGGAGCGACGCCCCGATAGTCCCTGACATCGGCATCCTGGCCTCCACTGACCCGGTAGCCATCGACATGGCGAGCTTTGACCTGGTGAAACAGCAGATCGGATTACGTGGCAGCCGGCTCAAAGATCACTTCGAGCCTGGCGACGACAAGTTCGAGGGCACCTGGGAAAAGACCAAAGGCCTGGTTCAGATCCAGTACGGGGAGAGCATCGGGCTGGGGTCGAGCAAGTATACGCTCAAAGAGATACGGTGACTTAATTGGCATGTCTGAAGCGGTCCGCCACTGACTTGCTCATCGGATAATTGTTCTTCTTACGGCAGTTGGATTATCAGGCGATAAAGAATATATGTGCTGCCATGTATTCCCTATAGGTAGTGAGTGATTTATCATGATATCTAGAAAAGGCTGGATACCGGCAATTCTGCTGGTACTATCCCTGACCCTGATCGCCGGATGTACCGGCCAGACAGGAAATAATACCGTCAAAGTGGGCGATAATGTCAGCGTCGACTATATCGGCTCGTACGATAACGGCTCTATATTCGACACTTCCATCGCCTCCGTCGCCCAGGATGCAGGCATCTACAGCCCGTACAGAGACTATGCCCCGCTGTCATTCGTAGCCGGCTCCGGAGACATGATCTCGGGCTTCGACAACGCGACCATCGGCATGAAAGCCGGTGAAACGAAGAACGTTACCCTGGCGCCGAAGGATGCCTACGGAGAATACAACCCCGAGCTGATCCTGCCGGTCAATATGAGCATCCTGACCAGCAGCAACATCACGCCGCAGGTAAACGATACCCTGTACTATAACATGCAGCCGGTCCGAGTCCACAGCATACCGAATAACTCGACAGTGTTCATCGACTTCAACAACCGGATGGCAGGAAAAACCCTGCATTTCATGATTACGGTCAAAGACATTCAGGCTGTAAGCGCGTAAGTTCAGCTTAAAACCTTCCCGTAAAGGGAAGGCCCCTTTTATGTAACGGGCTTGAAGCAGTCGTCAATTGTAGTTTTCCGGCAAGTAGCGCCAACTACATCATACTATTACAAATAGCCTGGTTTTCAAGCCTTTTTTATCCGTTTACAGGCGAAACGTGCTGTATATCAATAATTAAAGCAATATCACGAGTATTATTAGTAATTAACTGTAATTACAACCCCATTGATTAATCGGGAAAGTATTTATCCTATTCTTCAATGTGTTCTAATAGAACAACTGGAGGAATAAGCCATTAAAAAACGTACAATAGTTATTGCAGTTCTATGTCTGGCCATCCTCGCGAGCTCGCTTCTCGCCACTGCCAGCACATCGCTGCCAGGCACTCCGAAAGGAAATAGTGCCGATGACACTTACATAGTCGTTTTCAATGACAGCCAGGACCTGGCGAGCATCATGGAGGACCAGGTCACCACCTTCGCTGCGAAAAACAACGCAACTATCCTTCATACGTATGACATTATCAACGGGATCGCCATCAAGGTTCCCGGCGAGCAGGCAGCTGAAAAGCTCAGCACACTCAAGAACGTGAAATACGTAGAGAAGAACATAGTCTTCCATGTGAACTTACAGCAGGCATCGCCCATCGTCGGTGCCCCGCAGGTCTGGGACCTGGGCTACACCGGCAAAGGCGTGAAAGTGGCAGTCGTCGACACAGGCATCGACGGTGCCCATCCTGACCTGAAGGGCAGGATCGTCGGCTGGAACGACCTGGTCGCTAGCAAGACCACTCCTTATGACGACTTCGGCCACGGCACTCACTGTGCGGGCATCATCGGTGGCAACGGAAACGCCTCCGGCGGCAAGTACAAGGGCGTTGCTCCTGAAGTCTCCTTCATAGGCGTCAAGGTGCTCGGCAAAGACGGTTCGGGCAGCCTGGACACCATCCTCGCCGGCATCAACTATGCGGCGAAGAGCGATGCTCAGATCATCTCCATGTCTCTCGGCTCTGACGACCACTCCCAGGCCATAGACGACGCTGTCACAAAGGCAGTGCAGAACGGTAAAGTCGTGATCTGCGCAGCCGGCAACAGCGGCCCGAGCGCTAAGACGGTCGGCTGTCCTGCGGACACCCCGGACGCGCTGACAGTCGGCGCTACCGACAAGAACGATAACATCGCCTCGTTCAGCTCCAGAGGCCCGACCAAGGATGGCAGAGTCAAGCCGGACGTAACTGCTCCGGGCAAGGACATCGTATCCACCAGGGCAGCAGGCATCCAGAACGAAAAGGCGATCGACCAGCACTACCTGTCCATGAGCGGCACTTCGATGGCCTGCCCGATGGTATCGGGTGCAGTCGCCCTCCTGCTCGAGAAGAAGGCCGACCTTACGCCGGCCCAGGTGAAGGAGATCATGGAGAAGACAGCAAAGCCTCTTGGCTCCGGCATCCCCAACAACAATTACGGCTACGGCCGGATCAGCATAATCAACGCTATCGACTACCTCGATGGCAAGTACACCCCGGCACCGAGCCCGACGCCGACGCCAGCCCCGACTTCCACCCCGAAGCCCACGCCTGCGCCGACCTCTACGCCCAAGCCGAGCCCCAAGCCAACCGCGACTCCGCAGCCGACCCCGGGCAACCCCGGCCACCAGCACCCCGGCTACCCGTACCCAGGCTACCCATACCCAGGATACCCGTACCCCGTTGAGCCCGGCTATGGATACCCCGTGTACCCGTACCCCGGCTACTACCCGTACCCCGGCTACATGAACCCCGGATACCCGTACCCGTACTCGGAAGAGCAGTAAAAGAAAGAAAAGATAATTAGAACCGGGCATTCCTGCCCGGACTTTTTTATTTTAAGCCTGGCATGAGGCGTTAGCCATTGTAAGTTGAAAAAGTGGTTATATAAACCGCTGCAACCAGACTTCGTCGAAGTCTTTGCCGAACTTCTTGCCAGCCCGGGCAAACGTGCCGCAGCGGACGAAGCCGTGCTTCAGGTGAAAGTTGATACTGTTTTCGTTAGCAGAGGAAACGCTGGCCAGGATAGTGTCGATTCCCTGCGCTCTGGCATCCTGGACAAGCCTGTCGAGCAGGGCGGTCCCGATCCCTTTACCGGTATAGCCCGGGGATATGAAACAGGTCAGCTCAGCCGAACGCCTGAACGCAGGCATCGGGCTGTGAGGACGCAGCAGTGCATAACCAGCGACACTCCCGGCAGCTTCCGCCACGTAAAATGGGTAGCCCTTCGCCATCTGCGCCAGCATGTCGAAGAAGGCTGGAGGCACTTTCTGCTCGGGATAGGCGGCCATCGTATTCTCGACATAGTAGTTGAAAATGTCCACGATGCCCTGCTTGTCGTCATTTACCACAGGCCTGATCTGGTAGTCCATTGTAGGTTCACCAGGCCTAATTAAGTTGCAGGTACTTGATGTAGTTTACTCCCGTACCGGGGATTAATAGCCCGGGGCTATCGCATCGCAGTTTCGGCTGACAGGCCTAAATCCGGGGTTTCCTGCCTGTCAGGTAAATCATGATGAGAAGATCATAGTAGTGCGATAAGCATAAGCAGCATGTCGGGGGGTCACCATACGTCTACGGAAGAGAACAAGCAACTGGTACGCAGGTACTACGAAGAGTTTTACGATCGCAGAAACCTCGAGGTGATAGACGAACTCGTTTCCGGGGAGTACGTTCACCATATACCGGACGTGCTTAACCACGTGATGGACTACCAGGACTTCCGGAAGCGGGAGCTCCAGATGTCAGGCGCGTTCCCGGACCTCACCCGGGCCATCGAGGACGTGATCGCCGAAGGCGACAGGGTTGTCACCCGCTCGGTCATGAAAGGCACCCACACCGGCAACCTTCCCAACATCCCGGCCACGAATAAAAAGATCGATGTGGAGTGCATCGTCATCAACAGAATCAGAGACGGCAAGATCGCCGAAGGCTGGGAGTCCTACGACTCGCTGGGCATGTACCTCCAGCTCGAAGTCATCCACATGGTCAGCACCCTCGGCAAATCACCCAAGTTCCACAGGGGCGACTTCCCGCCGATCAGATCCTGGCCTGGATGAAAGATATGATGGGCATTTCACCACAGAGACTCACAGAGATATTTATGATTGATTGAGCATCCAGCAATATATCAGAAAATCTCTGTGAGTCTCCGTGCGCCTCTTTGCTCTCTGTGGTTACTAGTACTCTGCTTTTAAATCAACCGTCTGGCCGCTTTGTCGCTGTGGCGGCGGGGCAGGCTTCCCGTGCCCCGGTGGTAAGCTCCGCCAGCATCGGTACTTCTGTGGTAGACGCCTTTTGCGGCCCGGTTATTACCTAATCGTACGATGGTATCACCACCTCTACGTCGTTTCCTGATCCTGTGCCGCCCTGGCCGTAGCCGCTGGGGAACGGGTATTTGGCCCGGATGATGTTGTTATCGAAGGTGCTGTCGAGGCAGGCCTGGGCCCAGATGCCGTCGGTGCCGCCCCGGATGTCGTTGCCGGTTACCTGCATGCGTTCGCACCGGCCGAAGTTGCCGTTGTCCTGGTCTTTGCCCAGCCGGATATTGGACCCGCTGTTGCGGTAGGTGTTGTCCCGGATGATGCAGTCTTTGCTGGAGTACCACCTGGTACCGTAGTAGTGCTCGCCGATGTAGTTCTTCTCGAAGATGCAGTTGGCGAGATACCTGAGGGCTGCACCATCCACGTCGACTTTGCCTTCGCCAGGGTGGTACATGGCTTCACCCAGGTCGTTGCCGGTGAAGGTACAGTTGTTCAGGTGCTCCACGTGGAGCTCGACTTCGCTGTTGCTCTCGAAGTAGTTGTTCTTGATGAGCGCGTTATCGCAGTAGTAGAGCCTCAGCCCGTAGCCGTTCCGGTAGCAGTGGTTTCCCTCGATGATGAACGGGCATTCGGGGGTGCCTGAGATTCCCTGGGCGAAGATGCCACATTCCCTGTCTGTGACGCTGAAGCCGGTCACTATGGACGGAGCCTCGATGTCGATGCCCTTGACGAGTGCCCCGTCTTCGCCTTTCAGGATCATCGGCTTCTTAACTGTGATCGTCTCAGTAGAATGATCTCCCCGGACGATGACCAGTCCGCCCGGCTCTACGTCGTTGACGGACGATACGCTCTGGCCGGGTTCGATTATTAACGAGGGAGAGGGTAAGGCGGTCGAGGTATAGGCAGGCGGTGTCCAGTCGAGGTTGGGCGGGCGCATTTTTGCCAGGATAGCCGCGGGTATATCTGCGCTTGCCCTGGGCTCCACGGTTTCGTAGCTGCTCACGGGCATGTTAATCCAGCTCCCCGAGGAGGGTATGTTGATGATCGGTTTCGGAGTCGGTGTGGGCGTAGCAGTGGCTCCCGGCGGATGGTCCCCCAGCCACTGGTACCGGTTGGCTGACCTGACGGGAGTTTCCCCCGGAAGCGCCAGATCGTAGATATAGCCATCCGGCCCTTTACAGTGCCTGGTGCCGTCTATGCTCGTTACTTCGGTATACCCCGGAGGGCATACGGGCGTATCGGGGTCATCAGAAACATTGATGGATGCCTTTATCGTTGGCCCGACGGTCGGAGCAGGCGTTGCCGTTACCTCCGAAACCCCGGGAAGAATGCCTCCAAGGCACCCGGACATAGCAACGCTCGACAGGACGATTCCGACAATAAGGACTATAAAGGGCCAGAGAGTTTTTTTCGATCCGCGCAATGAAATGCCTCATAAATTTTATATTTATCAAGCTATAATGCTTATAGAATATTTAAGGCTTATCGTAGCATGGCAAAAACTGTTTAAACAAAAAGTAGCTCCTGATCAGCCCGGCCAGGGAGAGCACAGAGTCCTAAAAGCGGGCTGAGAGGGCAGCTCATACTGCAGGTAGCAGTACTACAAACCTGCTGCCTGCGTGTAATCGTCTGCACCCGGCCTACTACCAATAAATACTTAATCGTCGGCCGCTGGCAGAGTCACGATAAACTTGCTACCTTTCGTGTAGTCCCCGGGAACCCGGTCCACGACATAGACAGAGCCGCCAAAGCTTTCTACCAGAGTCCTTACAATGAATAAGCCCAGGCCGTTGCCCTTTGCCTTCGTCCTGCCCCTCTTCAGCTGCTCGAAAATGGCCGTTTTTCGATCGTCCGGGATGCCACACCCGTTATCTTCGATGGTTGTCAGAAAATACTGGTGTCGAGGCCAGACAGCTGCCATATATGCAGCGGTACAATTCAGCTTTTTCACAATCGCCCTCGCTTTAGCAGGAGGATTAACCAGGCAGTCCTCCGCCCCTTCAAGCGCTTTCAGGAAGCTTTTTACCGTTCCGACCTGAAAGATATATTTATATATTTTCTATATAATACAATTGCTTGTTGAAATAGTGGTCATATGAAAAGAGATCTTGACGGCCGGATAGAATTCGAGGAAGATGAAGAAAAGGCCCTGATGCTATTCTCCGGCCACAACAGGCAATACCAGCTGGATAAAGAGTATATGGCGGAGATGCTGGGCCTGGGCATGCCAGCGATCGATTACATCGTGGACGAGTTTACTATTTACAATATCCTGAAAGGTAGAGAGGGAACCGGGACGTATGCGTTGACGCCTTTTGGGAGGGAATGTGCGGCTTTTTTGAAAGCCAGGTCAGAAGTGGCCGTAAGGCAGAGGGACTTCCTGAAAAGGCTCAATACGGGAGTTACCTGTGGTACTAAAAGTGCTGGCTACGCTGACAGGTACCAGACAGGCAAGTCGATAGGGTGCAACAAAGTTGAAACGGATTACCTTTGCGCAGAAATGCAGTCCTCAGGCCTGATTGAGCCAGAGATGAAAAACATAACGGTTTTTCCCGGCTCAAGCTTCGAACGGGTCAGGGAAATACCCACGCAGAAAGTCAGACTTACTGACGCCGGTATAAACTGGGTGAAGCAAAAGGACAAAATCCTACCTGACCGGGCAAGCGAGGAGCATAATGCTGGAAAAGGCCTGCTCCCGGAGGTCCGAAAAACACCCGGCTTAATAGGCGACTTACTGGGCAGCCAGGCTGGCGGAACGGCCGATCTGGAGACAGATCAGGCTGTCGATAACATCAGCGGCTTTTTGAGGACAGTTGTGTTAATTGTCCTGGCAATGGGATTAACCATACTGGTCGTATTTTATAAGTAAGAATAGGTTCAGGGTAAGGGGAATCACTGCGGGTGCTTATCCAGAGCCGGAAGCATGACCACGAACTTCGCTCCCAGGGTGTGATCTCCTGGCACCCGATCTTCGACCCAGACGCTGCCGCGGTAGCTTTTTACGAGAGAATTGACCAGGTACAGGCCGAGGCCGCTGCCCTTAGATTTGCTGCTGGACCTCGAAAACCTGTCGAAGATTTGCTCTTTCCTATCATCAGGTATACCGGGGCCGTTATCTTCGATCTCGAACCGATAGTAGCCCGCACCATCGCAGCTCACCGGGACCAGCCGAAGGTTAAGCTCGATAGTATCCTGCCCGCCCCTGTGCTTGATGGCGTTGCCGATCAGGTTGGTAAAGACGTCGTTCAGCAGCTCGTCGGCCAGCACCATAGTGCTGCATGATCCGGGAATGTCGATGCGGAGGCAGACCCCCGGAAGCTTTGCGAACTGGCTGCAGGCAAGCTCCACTACATCCCTTGTGCATACCGGTATTTTTTCGCTGCCTATGGTGACCTTCTGCAGTTTCCGCACGTTGTCGATCAGTTTAGAGCTGTTCGTGACAGCTTCGACGGGCCGGGAAAACATCTCCACGAGGTCGCCTTCCGGCAGCTGGCTCCGGATCAGTTCCAGGTAGCCAAGCGCGATCTGGTTCAGGTTGTTGATGTCGTGGCCCATCAGGTCGAGGTACAGCTCTGCCCGGGCTTTGGCTGCCTTCAGCTCCTCATCAGCCCTTTTGAGTTCCGTGATGTCCATAAAGAAGCCGATCAGCAGCGTCCTGCCGTCGAGGATAAAGGGCCTCGCGCTGATGATGACGGGAACGTTTCTGCCGTCGGTGTGCCTGACCTCTGCGTCGCAGTTATTTATGGATGTAAGGGACGTGTGTTCGCGGAACTGGTTCCGGTAGAAGTCACACAGCTCCGGCGGGTGCATGTCCGACTGGTGCATGCCGATGACCTCCTCCCGGGTGCGCCCGATCAGATCGGCGGCACAGGAATTGCAGTCGAGAATGATGCCGCTCTCTGTGTCCGCTATAAAAATCGCTGTGCTGGCACCTTCGAAGAGCGTCTTAAACATCCGTTCGGGGCTGCCTGCAGGAGCCTTCAGCCACTTTAAGGCATCAAGTTCTGCCTGCTTCCGGCGGAGCTCAGATCTTAATGTGTCGATCTCTAATTTGAGTAATTCGGGATTGCCAGGGTAAGCGCTATCAGTAAAGCGATCAAAGTCTTTTTCGCTGCCTGGAGATCTTTCACCATCGATCATACGACACCAGATGAGTCATAATCCCCCGGCATCTCGTGTTGCCAGAGGGGCTCGAAACAATCCTCACTACATATTATAAATATTTTATATTCTCGAAATCCAGACAAAAAGGCCTAACAGGAGACGATAGGGAGCTGCACGACAAACCTTACACCCATGGTATAATCTCCAGGCACCCGGTCTTCCACCCACACTTTGCCCCGGTAGATCTCCACGAGAGAGCTTACCAGGTATAAGCCCAGGCCCCTGCCACTCGTTTTTTTGGCGCCTTTCCGGAACCGGTCGAAGAGGCTCTTCTTCAGCTTATCAGGTATACCCGGGCCATTATCTTCGATGGATACCCGGCAATAGACCCTGTCGCCCTCCCGGACGTTTTCGGCGGACACCAGGATAGTAACCGGACCGGTAGAATGTTTGACCGAGTTGCCGATCAGGTTCTGGAAGACATCCCGCAGCAGATCGTTAGCGACTACTATGCAGTTACAATCGATAGCAGTTTTGATCGTAATGCGCCGGCCCGGAATATCGTCGTACATAGTCAGTACTTCAGCCAGCAGCTGCCCGACGTTCAGCTGGTGCAGGGGCAGTCCGCCTTCACGGGTCTGCTGCAACTTTTTTACCCGCTGGATCAGGCTGGAGCTGTTCTTCAAAGCGTCCAGCGGCTTCAAGATGTATTCAACCGCAGGGCTGCCGGGCGGCAGGGTCTCGAGAGCGATCTCGAGAAATCCCATCGCTATCTGGTTCAGGTTGTTGATATCGTGGCCCATCAGGTCCAGGTACATCTCTGCCTGGACTTTCGCATCCTCCAGGGATAGCTCGACCTGTTTCCGATCAGTGATATCCTGTATGGTGCCGAAGTTCCCGACCGGCCGCCCCCGGGAATCCACGACCATCCGGACAGCCTCTACGTGGACGTACCTGAGCGCGCCATCCCTCCGGATGATGCGGTAGTCGAGGCTGCTGGGCCGGTTCTCGGCCAAAGCTTCCCTCGCATCCCTCATCACCAGCTCGACGTCGCCTGGGTGGACCATCGACAGGAACAGTTTATAGCAGGGCTTGACTGCTCCCGGCTCGAAGCCCAGGATACGGAAAAATTCATCCGACCACTCATCTTCCCCGGTATGCTTGTTCCACCGCCAGGAGCCGATGTGGGCGATCCTCTGGGAAAACAGCAGATCAGCTTCTCGCTTTTTAAGAGCCAGCTCAACCCTTTTGCGATCGGTGATATCCACGGTCATACCAGACATCCGGACTGCTTTGCCTTCTGCATCATAGTACCCGCGGCCTTTGGCGGTAGCCCAGTGTATGGTGCCATCCTTCCACAGAATCCGCATCTCGGTGTCATAGTCAGCCTTATGGTCGAGGGCGTTCCTGACATCCCGGTCAACCGGTTCCCGATCTTCCGGGTGAAGAGTCTCGAGGAAGACCTGATAACTTATCTCCGCGTCCCGGGATATACCAAAGATCTCTTTACACCGGTCGGACCAGGTCAGCGTACCTGTAACCAGGTCCCAGTCCCACATCCCCATACGGGAACCGTCCACCGCGAGCTTCAGTTTTTCCTCGCTCTGCCGGAGCGCCTCCTCGGTTCGCATCCGCTCGGTGATGTCCTCGTAAGTGCCCAGGATACCGATCACGTTACCGCGCTCGTCGTGCAGGGGGATCTTGTTGGTATCCAGCCAGGAATGGGTGCCGTCTGCCTGGAGCTGCGGCTCGATGATGTGGTACTTCGGCCGGTCGTTGTCCATGACTTCGCGATCGTCCCTCCGGAAAGCATCGGCTTCCTCCCGGGTCCACGCCAGTTCATAGTCAGTCTTGCCGGCTATCCGCTCGGATGTGCCCACACCCGCAGCCACTGCAAAGTGTTTATTGCAGCCGAGGTAGACAGAATTAAGGTCCTTCCAGAAGATCCGCTGGGGTACGTTATCCATTACCATCTGCAGCAGCTCTTTGGACTCCCTGTCCGTATCCTCCTTTTGCCTGCGTTCGGTGGTGTCCACGATGAACGAGTAATAGTACGGTTCCTCGCCTTCGCCCGGACAATACTTGTGGATGAACAGCTGCACTGGTACCAGAGAGCGGTCGGGTTTTACAAGGACGCCGGCCCCCTTGTACGCGGGTTCGCCTTTATCCAGCGCCCTCATCGCCTCCCGGACGAGGCTGACCGTCTCCCGGGTACCGAAGCTGTCCGGCCACTTCATCGATTCCAGCAGGTCAACTGTGAAACCGGTCAGTACCCTAAAGGGCTGGCTGGCTGTGAGCAGGCGCCCATCGGTATACCAGCTGATAAAGGCTACTGTGTCTCCCTCGATAGCATCAGCCGCAAGATTACCTAGCTCACTTAGCCTACGCATAAGCAACCAAGTATGTGTATTATGTATTCTAAGATATAAATATAGACGGGTTAAATTATACTCTGCCTGATCCTAAAATGTACACCCGGCACGAGTTTCATTAACAAATGACGGACAGAGTTTCCTTAACTTCCCGCTACTCTCGCATCGCCGGCAGCAGTACGACGAATTTTGCCCCCTGCGAAGAGTCTCCCCGCACCCGGTCTTCGACCCAGACTTCCCCCCGGTAGCCTTCGATCAGCGTCCTGACCAGATAAAGCCCCAGGCCTCTTCCGTGAGCCCGGGTGTTTCCCCTCTGGAACCTGTAGAAGAGTCTTTCTTTGAGGCTGTCGGGAATTCCCGGACCGTTATCTTCCACGATACACTGGTAGTAGTCCTGGCCGTTCCGGCGGACAGTCTCAACCTGCACGGTGATCACCAGCGGCGACTCCCTCCCGGAGTGCTTGACAGCGTTGGTGATCAGGTTGATAAAAACGTCCCTCAACAGCTCGTTCGCCTCGACCATGCAGCGCGGACTAAGCTTGGAGTATATGGTTACGTCCCGATCTTCAAAATTGAAGCTCTTTACGTCGATCTCTTTCAACAGCGCACAAAGGTCGACAGGTTTTGTCTTCACTCCCCCCTTCATCAGCTGCTGCAGTTTCCGGATATTGTCGATTAGCTTCGAGCTGTTTACCAGTGCTTTCAAGGGCATCTCGATCAGAGACATATCTTCGGGCCCGATCCGGTTTTCCGTCTCAAGCAGGTTCAGGGCAAGCTCCAGGAAGCCCATAGCGGACTGGTTCAGGTTGTTGATGTCGTGGCCCATCAGGTCTACGTACAGCTCGGCCTGCTCTTTAGCCTCGGCCAGCTCCCCTTCCGCCCGCTTCCGTTCGGTGATGTCCCGAATGACGCTGACCAGTACGCGCTGGCCACCTACGATCCGGCCCTGGGAGCTGACCTCGACAGGGAAAACTGCACCAGCTTTCCGGCGGTGCAGGGTTTCGAACAGGATCCCGTGATCAAAAGCAACATCCAGTTGTTCGTCCACCTTATACCCCGGATCGGCGGCTCTCAGATTATAAATACTCATGGAAAGCAGCTCGTCCCGGGAGTAGCCGTAGGCGTTGACCGCCGCCTCGTTCACCTCCAGGATCTGTCCGTCCCGCCTCAGGAACAGCACAATATCGCGGGCGTTTTCTGAAATGAGCCGGTATTTTTCCAGCGATTCCTGAGTCCGCTTTCGCTCGGTGATGTCCCGGATCATGATGGCCGTCCTGATCTCGCCGAACCTGTTTCGGTATACGGCCGAGGACATTTCCCCGGGAAAGACAGTGCCGTCTTTCCGGCGGTAGTTCAGTTCACCCTTAGCCTTGCCGGCCCTGTTCCGTTCGTCTATCAGCCGCCAGAGCCGGGAATCGGAGGGATCGACGAGGCCTTCCCGGCCCGCCCGGCTGATCTCTTCTTCGGACATCCCGAACATCCGGCAGGCTTCAGGGTTAGCGGATTCGATGCGGCCGTCCGGTAAAGTGATAAGGATAGCATCGATGCTGTTTTCGTAAAACGCGCGATACCGCTCCTCGCTCTGGCGGAGCTCGGCCGTTCGTTCCTCGATCCGGGATTCCACTTCTGCCCGGGCTTTCCTCAGCTCTTCTCCGGCTTTTTTTAACGCCGTAATATCGTTGCCTACAGTAATAATGCCGGTCAGGCTACCGCTGGCGTCAAGCACTGGCTTATTCGTCCACGAGATCCAGACACGCTCCCCATTTTTCCGCATGTTCTCGTTCTCGTTCGAAACGTACCGCTCCGGATACTTCAGGATATCCCGGATCATGATATCGAGGTTCCGGCCGGCAGTACTTGTCTCCGGTACGATGGTACCGATGATACATTTGCCCAGAACCTCTTCTTTAGTGTAGCCGAAGAATTGCAGCGCATACTTATTGATAAAGGTTAATCTGCACCCGGTATCCCAGCGGATGATAATGCTGTTGACATTCTCCACTATCTCTCTGTAAATATCCTTATTGTCACCCAGTTGCTCCTGCACGCCCGACATAACACGACTTCGTTAACAAACGCTCCGGATAGAATTACTGATATACATAAATAATACGGGATGAAATAAAAATATGTTTGCATAATATAAGTACGATATAAGTGTATAGTCCTTCTACCATTTGATAGTAACCGGGCCGGGGCGACAAGCGTAAAAAAGCTTATACGGTAATTACATTCTTTGCCCCGGCCCTGCTGGCCGTTCTGAGTACGAAAAATATTTAACGTGCCGATACGGTTGTTTCCTACTATATCATTATTATACATAATCAGTGATAAATCATCTGGCGGTTAATACAGTCACGATTACTGAGCTTGAAAGACCGGGAGACAGGAAAGTGTATCAGGAGCGTGAAGTGGTCAAAGATAATAATTTTTATAGGTACATTTTCGAGAATATCCGGGACCCCGTTCTGATTATTCGTCCGGACGGGCAAATCATCGACGCCAATAAAGCCATCGCGGAGGCAACTGGATATACGAAAACCGAGCTGCTCCGCATGAACGTGTCAGACCTGCGCCCGCTTTCCGGGAAGCCGAAGGTATGCGAAGACCTGGACAGGAGCCGGGAAGAGGGTGTTTTCGAGACTACTTACCAGCGGCGGGACGGCGATATATTCCCTGTCGAGATCAGCACTCAGAGAGTTGTCTTAGGAGACGAGCTGGCGTTCGTGGAGATCATCCGGGACATCACCGAGCGCAAGAAGGCAGACGAATCTGTGATAAGGCTGCAGGCCACGCTCGAAAAATCCCAGGAGATCGCCAACCTCGGGAGCTGGGAGCTCGATCTGGAAAACAACCGGCTCACGTGGTCGGATGAGGCGTACCGGATCTTCGGCCTGAAGCCCCAGGAGTTCGGGGCCACCTATGAGGCTTTCCTGGCCATCATACACCCGGACGATCGGGCGGCCGTCGACGATGCCTACAGTAGCTCGGTCAGGCTGGGGAAAAACGCGTACGAGATCGACCACAGGATCCTGAGGATGCGCGGCGGCGAGATTCGTTACGTCCACGAAAAATGCGAGCACATCAGGGATGGATCGGGCAACATCACCCGTTCCGTGGGCATTGTGCAGGACATTACCGAGCGGAAACGTGCCGAAGAAGCCCGAGAGAGGCTGCTGCAAGAGATAGATGAGCAGCGCAACCGCCTGAAAGCCATTCTCGACTCGCTGCCGGTCGGCGTATGGATAGCAGATAATACGGGAAAGGTGATCCTGATCAACGACATCGCCCGTGTGATCTGGGGTGGCAAAGCCCCGGCCTCGAATAGTATCGAGGATTACGGCCAGTATAAGTTCTGGTGGTCCGACACGGGAGAGCTCGCCAGGGCAGAAGACATGCCACTGGCCCGGGCGATCACCCACGGCGAAACGCGAAAGAACGTCCTCATCGACATCGAGCGGTTCGACGGCACCAGCGGCACCGAGCTCATATCCGGCGCCCCGATCAGGGACTCGAAGGGCGAGATTATTGGCGGCGTGGTGATCATCCAGGACATCTCGGAGCTCATGCGGACGGAAGAAGAGCTGAAGGCGGCAAAGGCCCAGGCCGAACTCTACCTGGACCTCATGGGCCACGATATCTCCAACATGCACCAGATTATCCTCATGCAGCTGGAGCTGGCTCTCGGCGTGCTGGACGAGGAGGGAAAGCTGGACGCCAGATACAGGGATATGCTGGACATACCGCTAAAGACCCTGGAGCGGAGCGTCAACCTTATCCACAACGTCCGCATGCTCCAGAAAGTCAGATCCGGCGAATACCGGGCGGAGCCGCTGGACCTCGGGCCCGTGATAGAGGAAATTGTAAACACGTATTCCAAAGTCCCGGGCAGGAACGTCACGATAAACTACGCCCATTCATCGGGCTACAGAGTAATGGCGAGCCCCCTGATCAAGGACATCGTGAGTAACCTTGTGGATAACGCGGTAAAACATGCCCAGGACCCGGTCCAGATCAGTATCGCCGTAGATAAAGTCGAACAGAAAGGCATAGCTTATTATCGGGTCTCGGTAGAGGACAACGGCAGAGGAATCCCTGACGAGAAGAAAGACCTGATCTTCCTGCGGTTCAAGCGCGGGCAGACAGCGGTGAAGGGTACCGGGCTCGGGCTTTACATTGTCAGGACGCTGGTGGAGAGCTTCGACGGCAAAGTCGAAGTGGAGGACCGGATACCCGGGGACCACACCCTGGGCGCCCGGTTTAACGTGTACCTGCCAGTAGCGGAGGCCGTAGCAGATGAACGGTGAAGGGTGCCTAGGAATTGTTGACGACGAGGAGATGCTGGTGAAGACTTACCAGATGATCTTCGAGCGCCAGCACATTCCCCTTGCCTTTATCGCGCTCGACGGCACTGAAGCCATCGCAAAGTTCAAGGCTGCCAGCCCCAGGCCGATGCGGTGAAAAAAAGATTTAAAGAATAAGATATTATAATACTCTAAATTTTTATTGTTGTCCAGATAGTCATGCAGAAACCCCTCGAAACCCCGGATTAAATATGCCCGAAGAGATGAACCGTATATTCTCCATAGATGATGTCGATATCACTGATCTCGAGCGCATAATCAATATCCCTGAGATCCAGGACATGATGAACCATTTTTACGAGCTGACGCATATTGGCATGGCCATCACCGATATGAACGGTAATGTCCTGGTGGCCACAGGATGGCAGGATATCTGTACGAAATTCCACCGCTGCCACCCCGAGACACTAAGGAACTGCGTGGAAAGCGATACTAACATCACCCAGAACCCGGTGAAAGGAAAATACACGATCTACAAGTGTAAAAATAATATGTGGGACATAGCCACCCCCCTGTTTCTTGGGGGTAAGCATGTCGCTAACCTCTTCACAGGCCAGTTCTTCTTTGAGGACGAAGTGCCCGATTACGAGTTCTTCCGAGAACAGGCGAGGAAATATGGCTTCGATGAAGCCGAATACTTAAGTGCCGTGGACAGGGTACCCCGGTGGAGCCGTGCCAAAGTATATACCGCCATGGAGTTCTACACGAGGCTGGCCGGCATGATAAACAGCCTCAGCTACAGCAATATTCACCTGCAAAATATGCTGAGTAAGCAAAAAGAAGCCGAGGAAGAGATCCAGAAAGCCAGGATGCAAGCCGAGCTGTACCTCGACCTGATGGGCCACGACATCACCAACATAAACATGATCGTGCTGGGCTACCTGGAGCTTGCCAGGAATACTACGCAGGAGAACAGGGAACATGTAGAGTCCCTTGACAAATCTAGCGAGGTATTGCAGCGGAGTACCCGGCTTATACAGAACGTGAGAACGCTGCAAAAGTTACAGGATATCGTGGTCCCGACAGAGCCAGTCGATGTTTGCCAGGTCCTTCAGGAGATCAGACAGGAATACGGGTCCATACCTGGCAAGACCGTCGATCTAAACCTGAATGGGCTTAAATGCTGCACAGTTCGGGCGAACTACCTGTTGAACGAGGTCTTTGCCAACCTGGTGAGCAATGCGATCAAGCATACCAGGGGTCCGGCAGACATCAGGATCGATCTCGGCATCGTAGAGGAAAATGGCGAAAAGTACTGCCGGGTAAGGGTCATAGATAACGGGCCGGGGATTCCCGAGGATTTCAAGAAGAAGATTTTCAACCGGATGCTGAAAGGCACTGACAAGGCGAAGGGCATGGGCCTCGGACTGTACCTCGTAAAATCACTAGTTGACAGTTATCACGGAAAAGTGTGGGTGGAGGACCGGGTGCCGGGCGACTACACGAAAGGTGCCAAGTTTGTGGTCATCCTGCCTTTAACTATCTTATAGGAGATATTTAAAGCTGTGATGCAATAAAAGTTATTATAAAGTGCGGTTAATAACCATACTGGTACTAAAATCAAATTATCAGGCCGTCTTGTATATTATGAAAAAAGTAATCTTTGCCATTATCATTATAAGCATCATAATCACCTTATTCGTGGCTGGCATCGAACTGTACCAGAGTTCCCGGAAGCCTTACGCCGGAAAGCCAGAACCGGTTGTGATCGGCATACCGACGATGATGGATTCTTCGGCGCTCGTCTTCATCGCCGACGAAAAGGGCTACTTTGCGGAAAACGGCCTCGATGTGACCATTCACGAGTACGAGGCCGGCTTGTACGCCGTGGACGACATGCTGAAGGGTAAAAACGACATAGCCGTGGCTACTGAGTTTGTCATGGTGGGAAAAATCTTCGATCAGGAGGAGATCGGCAGTATCGCAAGTATAGCAAAATATGAGTCTCACTACCTCATCGGCAGAAAAGACCGGGGGATCGAGGATGTTTCCGATCTGAAGGGTAAGAGGATCGGCTACGCCCGGGGGACCTCCGGGGAGTTCTACCTCAACAGATATCTAGAGCTGCATGGCATGAACCTGTCCGAGATAACCCCGGTAGACGTCAGGCCATCGCAGTATGCGGAAGCAATAGAAAACGGGAGCGTCGATGCCATACTCTCCTGGGAGCCCTATGCAGGCATCACCAGGGACCACCTGGGCGAGGACGTTGTTGCCTGGCCTGCGCAAAGCGGACAGCTCGGGTACTGGAATGCCATCTGTAAAAAGGACTGGGCGGAAGCTCACCCGGAAACCGTGTACCGCTTCCTGAAAGCGATCGACCGGGCAGTCGAGTATACGATATACCACCCGGACGAAGCGAAGGCCATCTCCCAGAGGCGGCTGAATGCGAGCGAAACCTACGTCGAGGATTCCTGGAACAACACCCAGTATTCGCTCTCGCTCGACCAGTCGCTGATCACCGCGATGGAAGACGAGGGACGATGGATGATCGCCAGCAACCTGACCGGAGAAAGGAATATCCCCGACTACCAGAACTACACCTACCTCACCGCCATCGGTGCGGTAAAACCGGAGTCTGTCAACATCATAGTATAGTGTGGAGAACAATGAAAATCGGTACCCAGCTGATCATCATCTTTGTTATCTTTATCATAGCCTTGCTCATCATCGCAGGATCGGTTATTTCGACCAATCAGCATCTGGACCGGCTGAACAAGCAGCAGATCTTAGCTAACAACATAGAGATCGCAGCCGGCGAGCTGGGCTATTTATCCAATGACTACCTGTTGTACCACGAAAGCCAGCAGCTCGACCGGTGGAATTCTAAATATGCCTCGTTCTCTGCCGATCTGTCAAACCTGAACGTGGATACCCCCGAGCAGCAAGTGCTGGTTGATAATATGAGAGCAAATCGGCAGCGGCTAAAAAATGTATTCGACGACGTGGTAACGACCATAGAAAGCTCAAACACTGAACCGAAGAAAACGATCGACTCCGGGTATATCCAGGTCTCGTGGAGCAGGATAGCGGTCCAGAACCGGGGGATTATCTTCGATGCCTCCCGCCTGTCCCAGATGCTGCGAGACGAAGAAGACCGGGTAAGACAAACAAATACGCTGTTTATTGCCGGCGTGATGGGGACTTTTGTGCTGTTCCTTCTCGCTAATTACCTCCTGGTATACAGGCACACGTTAAAAGCGATAGCATCGCTACAGACAGGTACTAAAATCATCGGCTCCGGGAATCTCGATTACACCATCGACGTGAGAGGCAGGAACGAGATCAGCGAGCTCGCGAGGGCGTTCAACCAGATGACCTCCCACCTGAAAACTGTGACGGCATCTAAAGCAGAGCTTGAAAAGGAGGTTATCGAGCGCAAGCAGGCAGAGGAAGCCTTGAAAGACGCAAAGATGCAGGCCGAGCTGTACGTTGATTTGATGGGCCACGACATCAATAATCTCAACCAGTCAGCGATGGGATACCTGGAGCTGGCGCTAGAAACGCTTGAACAGGAGGGAAACCTCAGTAACAACGATAAAGACCTGCTGGGGAAGCCGCTGAAAGCGTTAAACAGCAGCTCTGTATTAATAGATAATGTCAGAAAGCTTCAGCGACTGGTGAGCGAGGGTGTGAAGACCAGCCCGGTGGATCTCAGCGGGATTCTCCAAAGTATCGACCTTGAGGCCTTCCAGTCGGATGGCAGAGACATCACTATCAACATACCAGCTATTCCTCATTATTTTGTCGAAGCCAGCGAGTTACTTAAAGACGTCTTCTTCAACCTGATCTCTAACGCAGTCAAGCACTCGGACGAGGCTAAACCGCTTACTGTAAGCGTTAAGGTCGAGCCTGTTACCGATAATGATCTGCAATACTACCAGTGTTCGATCGAGGATAACGGACCAGGCATACCGGACGCAGTAAAGGGAAAACTCTTCCACAGGTTCCAGCGGGGCGCCACGAAGGCGCACGGTAAGGGACTCGGATTATACCTCGTCAGAATGCTGATAGAAAGCTACCATGGCCGAGTATGGGTCGAAGACCGGGTTCCCGGGGACTATTCGCAGGGAGCCAGGTTCGTGATACAGCTTCCTGCTGCCGAAAAATAAGTCAATACGAATGGTTACTCTGTAATAAAGGTAATTAATACAGAGGGTACCATCGTCTGGAAAACGCTGTTCAGCGTCTTCCCCTTCGCTTACCGCCCTTATTACCGCTGTTATGCTGACAGCGCTCGCACTTGCCCGCCGCAATACTAGTGTGCAGCATTGCTTCCGGGATTATGGGACATGGTCCCTGTAATGTACATGCCATTTTTTCACTCCACCCCATATCATACATTCGAGTATATATACATTTGACTATTAATTGCATGATTCGAAAAACCATACTTCGCTGCATGCACCTATTAGTCAACCGTTGGCAGCATGACCACGAACTTAGCGCCTTGAGGACATTCTCCGGGCACCCGGTCCTCCACCCACACCCTGCCGGCATAGCTGTCTACCAGTGACTTGACCAGATAGAGGCCGAGGCCCATCCCTTTTCGCCGAGCCCTTTGACATTCTGTCGAAATGGCCGGACTTTCGATGGTTCTCCTGCCCGGCGATGACTCCGTCGAGCCTGATGGTAAACATAGGTGGAATACTGTGGCTGGCTTATTAAAAGTTTCAGGCGGCCAAAGGCTGGTTACAGTTGCAGGAGTAAACTGGAGTAAAAGTTGGTATAGAGCAGGATGATAATAGTATAAAGGATCTACGCAGGCCATTACTTATTCACTATGGTACTCAATGTCATCACCCATATGCTCATAGCCCCTCAGTTTACAGGATTAATCTCCGAGACGAACCGCTCTTCGCAAATTCCGTACTTGTATAGTATGCTTTTCGGGGAGCGGTCTCCCAGAATCTTATTAACCTGTACTCTGGCGTCCCTCTTGTCTTTGGCGACAATGGTGAAGACTTCTACGAACGGGTCTCTGTTGATCTTATTCCCTCTGATCCGTACTTCAAATTCCCTGGTTTTTACTTCTTCTTCCATGCTTATCCTTTCCTTAATTTTTGATCAATCGACACTATGTGCTATCTGGCAGATAACCCGCGAAAAGCTCATTGTCGGCTTATGGGGCGAGGGAAGTTGATACTTCCAGTCTCTCCCGGAGTTAATACCGCTTTCTTCCTTTGGACGTTAATCTGGTCGTCACATAGCCGGCGACGTGGTTACGGACTTCCTTAGTCTGGATTTTTGCCAGCCTGGTGACGGCAAGCTTATTCGCTTCGAAATCGGTGCCGAACTCGCCGGGGTAAAGTCTCAATAGCGTGTCAGCGGTACTCTTGATGTAGGTCTGCCTGATGTTTCCCATAATAATCACCTTATATATGGCACCCGGTTTATCTAAGTCGGGCGCTTTTTGCACATAGTTACATGTAGTCTGCTTAACAGCTCAAATACCATTAAAATGAAAAACAGTTTGGGTCAATTAATCAGCTTCATATAAAATGATTTTAAGCGTAATATGCTGTGTTACTATAAGACAGTATGCATTTGAGCTTGTTTAATCGCCTGCCCCAAAGGCTTGCCTGACGGCGTTGACAATAGTAAGGATACTGCTTGGTTTCTTAATGAAGATATAGGCCCCGGCGCGCATGGCTTCTTCTTGTTGGTCAACGTCAGCGCTCAGAAAAATGAATTTGACCTCGACATTAATCTTTCTAATCTCCCTCATGGCATCGATGCCATTCATTATGGGAAGACGGTAATCTATAAGAATTACATGAGGCCTTGGTGAACATTCGACGAACTTTTTGACCGCTTCATGCCCATCATAGGCAATGAAACATATATGAATGCCCTTTCTACCAAAGATCATCTGGTATGCTTTAACGAGTTCTTTTTCATCCTCTACGATGGCAATGCCCATCCTGCAGCCCCGAGCATCACATTCTTCCATATGGCACACCTAAAGAATCATCTTAAATTTCATCATGAACGTCAGTATTAAACTGCAAGTACATATTTCAGCCCGCTACAAGCGGCAGCAGCACGACAAATCTACTCCCCTTTGTGTAGTCCCGCGAAACTCGGTCATCCACCCAGACTCTCCCCCCGAAACTTTCCACCAGTACCCGAACAAGATATAATCTACGATTAACGTATGATAAACGAGAGTCTGCCTTTTTGTATCTTGTGAAAAGATACTTTTTCAAGTCATCAGGTATGCCGGGACCATCATCTTCAATTGTGACTTTGTAGTACTGTTTTCCCTCTTGTAAATCCTTTGACAGGCCGATGTCGATAGATACGTCCCCCGTTGTCTGCTTTATGAGGTTATTGATCAAAATGGAAAAGATATCCACCAGCGCCCCGGTTCCGACGATATAATTGCCAGCAGGCGGTGCACAGTTAATTGTAATTTGCCTGCCCGGGAACAATCTGGGCTGTGCCGAGGAGACGCCAACGAGTAACTGACCTAGATCGATTATTTCATGGCCTGCCGTTTTTTCTCGCAGGCACTCAAGCTTTCTAACCGTTTCAATCATCTTCGAGCTTGCCCTAAACGCTTCTAAAGGCCTCTCAATTAACTCCCTATTTTCTGCACCCAGTTCCAGTTTTTCTTGTGCGATTTCAAGATACAGTATTCCCGCCTGGTTCTGATTATTGATGTCGTGTCCAAGAAGATCAAGATATATCTCGACCTGGATATTCTTCAACTGGGCATCAAGTTCTCTGGCCTTGCGCTCAGTAATATCTTTTAGCGTAACTACGGCCAGCCCAGGGTTCCCAGCCCTGTTCAATACCGGGCTTCCCCCAAAAATGCCTACCTTTTTCCGGCCGGAGCTTTTTTCCCTGACTTCCAGCTCGAGGTTTGCGAAAGTTTCACCGCGCAAGACTCTCGCGAAAGGCATTTGATCAGGAAATAATACATTCCCTTCAGGCCCTTTCATTTCGATCCTGTCGTACAGATCGGCCCAAAATCTGCGGAACCTGGTCGACGGCCCCACTTCAAAGAACTGCATAGCCAGAGGGCTAATGTTGATGAGCTGGCCGTTCAGGTCAGATATGATAACACCATCAGCCATTGTCCGCAGGAGGGCATTTAATTGTCCTGTATCTAATGCACTCCGCTCCTTTGCCATGGCTGATTCTTTTTCAGCATGCCTGATTGTACTAAGATCCGCTACATATCCGATCCTCGTTTGTTCACAGGCGTCGAGTAAGCCGAAACCTACCAGAACCGGTATGCGACTATCATCTTTTCTGATGTACTCTTTTTCATAGGGTGTGCAGTAACCTTTAACATTCATTTCCCCTGTTCCTGATGCATCGATCGACTCATATCCGCCGGGGGTGATATCGCGCTCATTAATCTTACACTGGCGGATATCTTCGACCGAGTATCCGATAAGATCCAGGAAGTAATCGTTCGATTCGTTTACCACCCCCTTACAATCCATGGTGAAGATACCCAGAATATTAGTCTGGACCAGGGCAGTGAACCGGGCCTCGCTGAGCAACAGCTCTTTTTCATATCGGCCCATTTCCCTGCGCGCAGCGTGCTCTTTTAATTCTTTTGCCACGACCGCACCCAGTCTTGCAAGGTTATTTTTTAGTACATAGTCATTAGCTCCTTGCTTTACCGTCTCTGCGGCAAGCTCGTCGCCCACCACACCGGATACGACAATGAATGGGATATCCAGGTCCAGCTCTTTTTTAAGCCTCAGAGCATCGAGGCCGTTAAAGTGAGGCATAGAATAGTCAGAAATAATCACATCCCAATTCTTCTGCAATGCATTCCTCATTTTAAACGCATCATCGACGACATCATAGGTAACACTGTACCCGTATTTTTCCAGATGTCTGACTTCCAGCAACGCGTCATCAATCGAATCCTCAACGATTAAAACTTGCAGCGGTATTTTACTCACTCTACGGCCTCCTGAAAACCTGGTTAAACGGGCTACGGTTCAACACGAGCCAGTAAAGGCCTATGTCTTTTACAGCCTTACCGAACTCGTTAAAATCGATCGGCTTAGTCACGTAGCTGTTAGCTCCCAGCTCATATGCTCGAATCAAGTCTTTGTCTTCCCCGGACGATGACAGAATGACGACCGGAATAAATTTTGTACCTTCCCCTTGCCTGAGTTTTTCCAGTACTTCGAGTCCACCCACCTTCGGCAGCTTAAGGTCCAGAAGAATCAGTTCAGGAAGTACGCTTAAATCTCTCCCGGCGTATTTCCCTCTGGCGAAAAGATAGTCCAAGGCTTCCTCACCGTCTTTCAGGTGAATGATCTCGTTTAGAAGGTTGCTCTTCTTCAAAGCCCTTATCGTCAGCATCGCGTCGTCGGGGTTGTCTTCAATCAGTAATATGGGCCTTCCGCGCCAATTTCTCGCCTCCTGCACATTACGCGTCATTCGATCACCTTCATGATAGTGTAAAGTAAAATGTGGCACCTTTTCCGACCTCTCCCTCAGCCCAGATCTGGCCGCCATGCTTGTGTATGATCCTCTGAGCTGTCGCCAGTCCGATACCCGTGCCCGGGAACTCCTCCGTACTGTGCAGCCGCTGGAAGGCCCCGAATAGCTTCCCAGCATAAGCCATATCGAAGCCAGCCCCATTATCACGGACATAGTAGACCGTTTTACCCTCCTTTTCAACACTCCCGAACTCTATGATCGCCTCCGGCTTTTTACTGGTGAACTTCCAGGCATTATCCAGCAAGTTCTGAAGAACCGCACGTAGAAGATCTTGATCAGCGTGGACTAACATTCCCGGCTTGATGGTGATTATTACTTTTCGACCAGGGTCTCTCCTCTTGAGGTCGTCGATGATCGATTCTGCAATAACATTAAGGTTGATTGGTTCTCGCTTCAGCTCCTTACGGGTAACCCGGGACAGGTGGAGCAGGTCGTCGATAAGCCTGCCCATATACTGGCTAGCCGCCCGGATCCGGTTCAGGTAATCCTTACCCGGGGGATCAAGTTTATCCCCGTAGTCTTCCAGGATTGCCTCGCTGAAACCATCTAAAGCCCTCAACGGGGCTCTTAAATCGTGTGAGACAGAGTAGCTGAAAGACTCCAGTTCCCCAATAACAAGATCTAATTTTCTATTAACAGTCTCCAGCTCTGTTGTACGGGCTTCCAGTGCCTCCATCGCAGCCTTGAGCTTACGATTGATATCCTTCACCTCAGTCGCCCTGCGTAACACCTCAGCTTCCATCCGCTGAGTAGCGTTTTCCACTTTCATGCCTGGCTCGGCCTTATTGCCCGATAGTAGCTCAAATCTCTTGATGAAAGCAGTAATATCTTCGACGTGGTGAAGTATGTAAGCGATATCGCCCTCCGGCCCGAATATAGGCGTATTAACCGGGCTCCAGTATTTCAGCTCAAAGCGATCTGGCTGTCCCCGAACAGGGATGTCGTACTTCTGAATTCCCATTATATCTACCGTACGATCACGTAATACCCGGTCCAGAGAAGCCCGAAGGTCGCTTACACTGGTAGTGCCAGCCTCGAGAGGATTGTCCGGGAACACCACGAACAGCCCCCGACCTATAATCTTCTCCCGCTTTGTCCCCGTGACTTCGAGATAGCGGTCGTTGACCGCGACGATGGTGAAGTCAGGGTCGGTACAGAGCACCAGATAAGGGTGAGGGCTTCCCTGGAAAAAACGCCGGAAATCTGGTTCGCAGGGCGTACCGGGGTCAGTTGTCATCAGAAATCACCATAGGTGCAGATCTTGAAATCTCGTAGTTCGTGGCCCAAAAGATGGGATGGCCGAGGATATAACAGTTCGACCGGTAAAGCCGGGTGACATCATCAGAATTTATCTGAGCTAAGACAGGCCTCTTTACCCGTTTCTTGGCAGTTGTACCGGACAAATCTGATGACCTCAAGTATTATAATAAATATTAATATATAATAGGTTGTAAAAATATTTGAGCGTGCATCAAGTTGACCTCGGGAGGCGTTATCACCGACGGGAACCAGAGGCCGGTGCTGAACAAGTACACTGGCGGCAACCTGACCCTGTATGTCAATGAGAATAGAGATATTATCGGGGACTGGTATGGTAACTGGTCGAAGTATAACTGGTCGCTGGTGTAAGAAGAGAAATTGCGATGGCAGGAATAAGCTACTGATATTGACTACGGTCAACCATTATCATTTTGGGTTAGATAATATCTCATATTTTTAAACTTTTCTTAAATAGCCACTGAACAATATTACCTGGTAGTTACCCGTCTAACGCTGGCAGCATGACCACGAACCTGGCGCCCCTGGAGTAGTCGCCGGGTACCCGGTCCTCCACCCAGACTTTACCATGGTAATATTCTATCATCGTTCTCACCAGGTACAGGCCAAAGCCCCTGCGTTCGGTCTTTTCTTCAATCTCCTTCAGGGTCATGAAGTTTTTTTCTTCAGATCATCGGGAGGAGCCTCCGAGTGTATCTCAGCCGCCCCTGCCGTTGGCAATCCGCCGAATATCCCTGCTGCCTCAGATCACCGCGCCATCAGCGCGAACACGCCCCATCCAATGTATTCACGCGTGTACGCGGCATAGCGTTTTGGTTCCGAAGTCAGTTTGGCTCGAACCTCTTTCGCTAAGTCGTCGTCGGGATTCGCTTCGAGCCACCGGCGCATGGTGAGCCACTTGGCCGCCTCGTACCTATCCCAGCCTTCCTGGTCAGCCAGAACCATTTCCACAACGTCGTAGCTGAGGTCGCCGAAAGACGCGAGAAGGTCCGGAAGCAGGAGAAAGTCGGAGATAGAATGGGCAT
Source organism: Methanocella sp. MCL-LM (assembly GCF_049676595.1). GTDB lineage: Archaea > Halobacteriota > Methanocellia > Methanocellales > Methanocellaceae > Methanocella_A. The sequence continues at coordinate 2,004,262 of NZ_CP187259.1, read as the reverse complement.
TGCATTCCCTGGCAACGTCTTCCGTCGGCGGTAACTGCCGCCAGTAGGGCTCGCCGATGAGGATGATTCCATCGGAGCGGAGACTCTTCGCCAGCAGCTCGATGGTGCCTGCGACTCCCCCGCCGATCCACGTGGCACCGAGACAGGCTGCCACACCGACCTTTTCGGCGGCGACGTAGCCGGCAGCGTCGCCGTGGATGAACTCGACTCGATCGGCGACCCCGAGTTCTTCAGCGCGTAGTTTCGCCTGCCCGGTGAACAGCTGGCTCATGTCGATGCCGACGCCGGTGATTCCGTAATCGCGTGCCCAGGTGCACAGCATCTCGCCCGAACCGCTGCCGAGGTCGAGCACCCGAGTCCCCGGTTCCAGGCGTAACGCCGCGCCGAGAGTGGCGAGCTTCTCTGGGGTGAACGGGTTATGGATGCGGTGAGCACTTTCGGTAATATTGAAGATACGTGGGATGTCCAATGCAAAAACTCCTTTTACTAAATTGTTAATAACTGGGATATACCGTTTGTGATTAATGTTCCTGCCACGTATCCCAGTGCTCCTGACGGAGAGACTATTGTGGTCCCACAGCCGACCATTGTCGGGGAGACATAGAGGGATGGACTCCGCGGGATCACGCCCTCGCTGGCTTTACCGATAAAGGTCAATATACCGGCTTTAACACAATTTCTGAGTGCCGTAGGTATGTCAGGCGCCTACCCCCGAACACCTTTCGATTGCGGGGCACGTGCGGCGCCCCCAATGCCATAAATAAAAAATAACGTTCGAGCCAGGAGACGAAAAGCAAATGACATGCGAAGCCGGGTAAGGAGATAAAAACTAGTAGTGGTTGCCTGTCTTAAAGCCGGGGTATTTACAATAATGACGCCTTTCTCGTAGGCTTCGTTGAACTGTAAGTCCGTGAAGTTCTGGCGCCGTGATAAAAACTCGTTGGTGAACGCCCGCCACTGTTCAAATATGGCAGCGGCTTCGTAGTCGTGGGGGACTCTCGCGTCGTCGTCCATATCGCACAGTGCACAAGTGCCGAAACGCTTTATTTCTCCGACACGTTGGGCTTCCACATAGGTGAAGGGGTAGCGCCGGCAGATCTCGGAACGGGCATCGTAGACAGAGCACCCGGCATCGCCTTTGTAGAATGGGCAGCCACCCTCCACGTTGATGGCAAAACTCCAAAGGCTGCCCCAGCGTACACGCCTGCAATACCGGGCATAGGTCGTAGAGACCGGCAAGTCCAGGCCGTCGGCTAACTTTTTCAAATCATCGAGAGTAAGGTGAACCCACTGGTACTGCGTACAGCAAGCGCCGCACCGGTTACATTTAAAGTCGTTCAGGTAGTGCCGGTCGTGGCCCATGTGCTCCTTCTCGACCTCGAAGTCCCTCCGGCCCCTGCGCTCCCGTTCCTGATCCCCTCCGGGCGGGTGGGCCTCGAGGACACCATCAAGCCGCTGAGCAGCATGCTTCCTATGCTTCATATTCAACCTGTTGATGGCCATGCGTTAAAGATAATCCCGTGTTTATAGCAGCCCCAGCCTGGACAAGTGACTTAAAAGGTGGCATACTGGCCCGTATATTTTTAGACAAAACAGGCAGATTTTACCATTAATCGATATATGGTAATATAAAATGTCGAAATTATCTGCTCTTACTCTCAATACCGGCGATTTTTGCGAATCCTAGAAGCCATAATCGTTTTGCCTCAGCCGTGTCAAGGCCGTGACCTACGCTGTTGATAAGGCCGTTCGCAAGGGCGGTACAAATTACTGTCAGTTCGTCGTCGTTTAAGATCGTGTGTATCGTTCCCTGCTTTTTGTGTTCCCAGAAGAAGTGTCGCATCAGTACCATGCCCTGGGAATGGAGGTGTGAAGCCCCTTCCCGGAGGGATACATCCCGGGAGATGATGCTATCCATGTCCTTCCCGAGAGCTGCGTACTTGCGGTCGAACTCAAGCAGCTCGTCGAAAAACCGGCCTGCTCCAGTCATCAGATCCCCCGACTCGAAGGACCTAGCGAAGGTCTTCTCGAACTCCGCCATCATTGACTCTGCGACGGAAGCGAGAAAGAGTTCTTCCTTATTTTTGTAGTACCTGTAAATTGCTGGCTTAGTCACGCCTAGCTGGGCAGCTATTTCATCCATCGTTGTTTTTTCAAAACCCTTGGCGAGGAAGATCTCGAATGCTACTAAGATGATTCTCTTCCTGACTTCATCTTTGTAGCCCGGATATAGTTTTGGCATAGATATGAATCTCATTAGTGGTTCATACTTATATTAATTATCGTTACTGTGAGTAACTATAAGAACTAGTAGTAACAACACAGATTTAAAACGGAGCGCAAGGTCACAAAAAAGAACAATGATTGGATGGACACGCGATGAGCAACGAGAACACAACTACGATTCAAGAAAAACAGCCGGGACAGATGGGAGCCTACGCACCATATTACGACCTTATCATGGTATTTCTTAGCTTCGGCAGAGAGAAAAAGCTCCGGCAACTTGAAATTGAGATAAGCCAGATTAAGCCTGGCGACAGGGTTCTAGAAATCGGATGCGGCACCGGGACACTGACTCTGGCCGCGAAAGAACGAGTAGGACCGTCTGGTGAAATGTCAGCTATCGACATTGCCCCCGAGATGGTCGCGAAGGCCCGCCAGAAGGCTATGCGAAAAGGCGCAGACATCTCTATCAAGGAAGGGAGCATCGCAAGCATTCCTTTCCCTGAGAATCACTTCGATGCAGTTATGTGCAGCTTCATGATATTCCACATGCCCGAAGACGTGAGAAGGAAAGGGTTGAAAGAGATATATCGCGTCTTGAAACCTGGCGGCCATTTCATCGCAATAGATACTGAACCGGTAGAAAAGTTGACGCCCGAATTACAAGAAAATGGCTTTACCGGTGTCGAAACAGGAGAGAGAAAGTTCATAGCCATTAAACTTTCCCATATACGCGCGACAGCAGAGTAACTTCGGATATAACCCCAAAACAGGAGTCGCCACATGAGCGCAATAAAAGGTCACGAACACGAGTATGAACATGCTCATGGAATCGAGCACAGTCACGAAGAGCATGACCACGATCACCCGCGTAGCGAACACGAGCATCATGACCATGGTCACAAGCATGATCAAGGCCATGGTCATGACCATGGTGGACATGGAATTATCGGCACTATTGCCGCAATCTTCCACATTGGAGGCCATTCCCACGATCACGGTGAACTAGCTGGAGATAAAGCCCTTAAAGATAATAAGCTGGGAATCCGCACCATCTACTTAGCCGTGGCTTTACTTGGCCTGACGACGATCCTCCAAATAGTAATCTATCTGATGAGCGGTAGCGTAGCTCTGCTGGGCGATACTGTCCATAATCTCGGGGATGCTGTTAACTCCATTCCCCTGCTGTTCGCCTTCTGGCTGGCGAGCAGAGTCGCAAACAAGCGTTACACCTATGGGTACGGACGGGCTGAAGACCTGGCAGGAGTACTTATAGTTCTCTCGATAGGCTTCAGCGCGTTTTATATCTTGTACGAGTCTGTATTGAGGCTCTTTAATCCGGTTCCGCTGGACAACCTGGTATGGGTGGCTGCAGCTGCCATCATAGGATTTGCTGGTAATGAGCTTGCCGCCATCATCCAGATTCGCACAGGCAAGAAGATCGGTTCGGATGCCATGATAGCAAACGGCCTTCACGCCCGGACCGATGGCCTTACTTCTCTCGCGGTATTAGTCGCAGCTATCGGAGCCTTCCTGGGCTATCCGATAGTAGATGCAATAATTGGCATTCTCATGGGCATCGTTATCCTGTTCATCACGAAAGACGCTGCGAAGTCTATGTGGTACAGGCTAATGGACGCCGTCGACCCGATTATCGTCCAGAGGGCAGAGGCCATTATCACGGAGCATTCCGACGTCAAGAGTGTTCAGCGCCTACAGATGAGATGGATCGGCCACCGCTTACAAGCTGAGGCGGTAATTGCGATAGATTCTGAACTGAACACTACTCAATGCAATGAGATTTCGGAGCATATCAGCCACCACCTATACCACGACATACCTAATCTGGCCGAAACCACGATAGCAGTCGTGCCATGGAACCCAGACGGCAAAATGTTCCGCTGCGAAACGACGCATCACAAGGTTTAACGGCAAACGTCACGGGAAATAGCCAGGGCCGGCCCAGTAGGGATAACTGGCAATTTTTTTATCTAAGCAGTACTATTCATGCATTAACTTCAGCTGCAAACTTTTTCAACATATCCGCATGGTTTCCATTCTTTAAAGCAGACATCGGAACAGTAAGTGTCGCCTTCGGTTTTTTGCCCGCGACCGCTTCCATCTCTGCAAAAGCCTTTTCCGAGCCTCCCCGGACGCCCTGGGTGCAGAAGAACGCTACGCTCTTGAATTTAGCCCTATTCTCCGCGAGATAGGTTCTGACAGGCGTCGACACGTTAGCATTCCAGTTGGGAGTACCCACCAGAACGAGATCATACGCAGACGGGTCCTTCATAATCGGCTGAAGCTTCGTCAGCTTTCTCTGGCTCGCATCGCCGGCAGCCGATAGAAATCCTAGTGGTCCCGCCCTGTTCACTGTGTCTATAAGTTCTTCAACGTCACCTGGCAATACCCTGGCAAGCTCTTCGCCCACCTTCCTGGTGTTGCCAGTTCTCGAATAATAGACTACAAGCGCATGCATACTAGTTCAACATTCAGTATAGACAATAAAACTATCTACGTCAAAGGCTGAACCGCTGGAAGACCGGCTGCCCGGCATCATCTCCTTAATAATACTTCGTCGTACTCTCAGCCAGGCATCCATGTTCCCAATCCTCCTCCATCGGAAGGCGATATAGGTTCCAGACGCCATTTGAATTCAATCCCCTAAGTAGCTCCTGGCAATCATACTATGAAAGGTAAGCGGCAGGATAGGGCCGATATTCACGGTTTATCAAGTTTACGTGACCGGTAGCGGCCTGATAAAGAGTGGTCATGCCCCGGATTTAAGCCAGGCATTATCTTTGGGGGAAAGATAGTTCACCAGTCCGGCCTCCGTACATGATCCCCCTTTTATCTCCTTACATTTCATTCGCCCAAGCACAGGTAGCGTTTGGTAATACAAGGCTAATTACGAGAAGGGCGACACGATGTCTGCCCCATCCCCGAAGATTTCTTTAACTCTGACTTTGGCTTTCGATTTAGAATCATCATCCATATGCATCATCACCGATGAAAAAATACCCATTAGCAACGCTGCATCATCGCCGTATCCGATCCCGACGAGGAAATCAGGAATGGCTTCTATTGGTGCAATAAAATATCCCAGTCCGCCGAGGATTAACAGTTTTACTGGCACTGGTGTGCTATCTTTTGTGGCTATATACCATAACAAGAGAGCGTGATAGACAATGCTTGCACCTACAACCTTGCTGTATTTATTTATTTTATACCAAAGTCTGGATTCTGAATAGTTTTGCTCGTAAACTTGTATGCCTTCCATTTTTAACCAGTAGAGGTTTTGTATACAGTATACAATTATAGCCTTTCTTATTAAAACATCGATTATTAACTATTGTAACATTAAATTAAGCGCTATCTTAAGAATGGCCTGTCAGAGTTATAGAGCGGTTAGAGAATATCCTGATAGCTAGTAACGTCTTTATGTAGGAACGCCTTACGTATGAAAATCGTTGTTAACTATCAATGTCAGGCGTGTCTCCTTTAACCTCCTTACCTCCTTAAACCTCCCTTTTTAAAGCCCTCCTTAAACCTCCCCGTACCTCCTTAAACCTACCCCCATTCCTCCAGCGCCTCCTTAATCCTCTGCATTCTGCCAGTTCAAGTGACCCTGAAAAGTTTGAGGATTAAGGAGGCGCTGGAGGTTTAAGGAGGCAGGTTTAAGGAGGTACATGGAGGTCAGGGAGGAGTTTAAAAAAGGAGGTTTAGGAGGTACAGAGGTTTAAGGAGGCGGTAAGCGAATTATGATCATTTGGGGATACTGATCATGCCTGCTTATATCAGCTGTATACCCTATCGCTGAAACTGTAATTTTCATCGTTTATGCCCAACCCCACCGCTCATCAAAGATTATGTAAAATATAGACCCGTATTTAGAAGGACTATAAAAAAGATGAGACAGCGGCTTAGCTATGAGCCGGCCGCTGCCGATCGAAACTTAGCAGGTAAATAGTACGGCGGCCTGCCTTTTCCACTAAAACCCCAAAGTAAGACCGGTCCGCCCAGCCCCTGGGCAGATAGCCTTCAGGGCCGCCGATGCCGAGCCGGACAAGGTAATTGGCATCTTCCGCGACCTCGAGCTGCTTTTCCCGGATTCGCCTGCCTTGCAGATCAATAACCTGCTCAGGGAGCTTATCCAGAATATTTTCTATGACACCGTTCCGCTGCCTGTAGACGACTTCCCGGTGGTCGTGGCCGCAGACGACAACGAACCCACCTCTCTTAAACACATCTTTGACAGCTGCGAATGCCTCCTCAGGCAGATAGTGATATCCATCGGGGGCCATGTAACTGCTGCCGGTCTCAGAGATGCGCTGCCAGGACTGGGCATAGTGCCAGGCCGTCTCGAAATCAGCCTCTCTGGAGGAGATCAGCGAGGCCGGGTCAAGAGGCCCTCCGTGCGCCGCATAGAGCAGCCTGGGCAGGTCTACGTAAGTCCGGGGCATGCCTTCGAAAAAGGCCCCGCAGGTTCCAGAAGCCTTGTAGTCCTGGTGGGAGGCCAGACTTTTTGCATCGGGCGTGCTGATCTTTCGACCAAGCAGGAACGCCTCCTCGTGGTTACCGATAATCGACACGACATTGTCGAGCTCCTGCAGCCGTTCGACAACCTCCCGGGGATGGTGCCCCCGCTCCAGAAGGTCTCCCAGGTTGAGGATCTTTTCCACCGGACCGTAGCGCTTTGAAAAGGCATCGCTGCCGGCGATCTCCAGGATGTCGTTCAAGGCCAGTATGTCCGCGTGTAGGTCTGATAATAGAAGGATTGATCCTGCCATCGTAGCCCTAATAGAAAGTCATAGATTAAAACTATTTTCTCTGGAGAGAGATGCCAGGTGTAAAGCTATCAAGCAGGCTATTCTTCTATTGCAGGCAGCATTACCACGAACCTGGCTCCCTTCGTGTGGTCACCTGGCACCCGGTCCTCGATCCATACTTTACCGTGGAAGTCCTCGACCAGCGTTTTGATCAGGAATAAGCCTAAGCCTTTTCCGCTCACCTTGGTCTGGCCCCGCTCAAACCTGCCGAACAGCCTGCCTTTAAGCTCATCCGGGATGCCGGGGCCGTTATCCTCGACTGTGACCAGGCAGTACGTTTTTTCGCCCTCTTTCCTCAACCCCATTCCCACGTTAATGATCAGGGGTAAGCCAGGATCGGAGTGTTTGACAGAATTGCCGATGAGGTTAGAAAACACATCCCATATCAGATCGTTCGCGAGGACCTTGCATGGCTGTGTCGGACTGAAATTGATGGTGATATCCCGGCCGGGTATGTGGGAATAGTGGCCCATCACCTCCCGGAGAACCTCCGAGAGGTTAAAAATCCGGGACGAGAGGCCGTGCTCCCCCGCTTTCCGGAGCTTGCCGACGTGATCGATCAACCTGGAGATGCTATCGAGAGCGCTCATTGACTTATCCAGCATGCTCCGCGCTTCACTCTTCAGCTCAAACGACTCGATGGTTAAATCTATGAAGCTCATGGCTACCTGGTTCAGGTTGTTGATGTCGTGTCCCATAAGGTCGATGTAGACGTCAGCCTGGTTTTTGGAGGCTTCCAATGCGTTTCTGGCGGCCTCGAGCTTCTGCGCGTTAGTCGTCACCTCAATGTTGCACTTTTCCATCTCTTCCAGGGCAGTCTTGAGTCTCCGGTTGGCCTCCTTCACCTCGACCGCCCTCCGGAGTATCTCCGCCTCAATGCGCTCGGGCCGGGCTTCCACTTTCTTGACACGCTTGCCCTTTTCCTTGCTGTATTGCTCCTGCAGCTGGATGAAGTCGGTGACGTCCTCGACGTGATGGAGGATGTGAGTCACCTTCCCGTCCGGCCCGAAGATGGGTGTGTTGACCGGGCTCCAGTACCTCACCTCGAACTGGCCGGTCTCATCGCGGAGTGGTATGTCGTACTTCTGGACACCCATGACATCCGGGATACGGTCTCGCAGGACACGCTCCAGGGATGTCCTCAAGTCATCCGTGCCCATAACGGTGCGATCGTACGGGTTCTCGGGAAAAGCGGCAAACATGGCCCGCCCGATAAGGTCCTGGCGCTTTGTGCGGGTGATCTCCAGATAACTATCATTCACGTCCACAATCGTGAAATCAGGATCCGTGCAGAGAACCAGGTATGGGTGGGGACTCTGGTTAAAAACCCGCTGAACATCTGGACTGCAAGACCTAACAGTAACAGGGGCCATACGACTTCGATTATCATCTATATATTTTTATAAATTATAGATATCCAAATAAAAAGTCAACCTTTATAAAGTTGCAAGCGGTCGCTATTAACTGTTAACGCTGGTGCGGGGGACGAGATTTGAACTCGCGAATCCCTTCGGAACAGGACCCTCAATCCTGCTCAAGGAAGGAATATGGGCTACACAACAACGTAGACCTTTTTTTCAATATTATGATGCTATTGGGGACAGGTGTTTTGTCCTGTACCTATAAAAATAAAGGGATAACTTGTAATATAAATTTTGCTATTAGTGTTACTACCAGAGTGGCCTGCTGTCGAGCAGAGAGAAAAACAGCTCCCGAGGTAGTGACGAATCAAAAAGGATTTGTCATGATTCATCACTGATGAGTTCCTCTGGGCATCGGTTATATTGCATGTTATACTGATTTTTAGTTCTAAATGGTGCGGGTGGTGCGGGGTGGTGCGGCCTACCCCCGTACCACTTTGATAGCATTGACGTTAGTCTATTTTACTTCTAAATTTCTAGTGGTGCGGAGTAATCTAGAAAACTTCTTATTGGAAAATCGTACATGTACCATTTTCCAAATGTATAATGCGAAAAACAAGAGTTAACCCGCACCACTTGAGCAATCGCCTAATGTAACTGTTAAAAAGTGGTGCGGGTGGGTCGCATCAAGTTCCAGTGGAAATATAGGTAGTGAAACAAAGTCAGTGTTTTACGGATAAAATACTGTAATCTTTACTGTAAAAAAATCATTTAGATGCTGAATATAACATACAATACCTCGGAAGCTAATGGACAACCTAAACAAAGAGAATGACGGCCTAAAAGCATTCTGGGCAAAAGAATTCACCAAGCGAGGTGTAAGGCACCCCCATATAGCCATAAACGTCTATGTTCCGCATTCCAGAATCAAAGAGCAATGGATAAAAGCTACAAGGGCCAAAGCTACATCGTCCATATTGAGGATACCCAAGAAGTCCGAAATGCAGCTGCTTATATGATGAAATATATGACAAAACAGCTATGTGGAGGTGACAACTTTAAAAGGAACGAAAGACGCTTTGGTTTCAGTGGGGGGAAAAGACCTAAACAAAAAGATTGGGAAGGAAAAGCCAAAGGCGAAATTGAAGTCGAAATAGACCCACATTTTAACCAGAATTCGAGATATTGGCTTGACTATTACAACAAAAATCAAATCGCCTATGGCCCAGCTTATATCGATTTTATCAATTTTGCTACTTGTAGCATCATAGCAAAACATAAAATACGCTTAGCAAGAGCAGAACTATGCTATGATGATTTACCTATTTTTTTATTCATATATCTATGCTCATATGTAGTAAGCTTAATATCACTAATCCTATTATATCTGATAGATTGCTGGGTTAAGAGATGGATGATTTTTCGTATGGTACAAGAAGTGCATTAACGCCGTCGATGGTTAGGAAGATAAAAGAAGCAGTGGGCCATAAATGTGAGAAATGCGGCTCTATCTGCGACATAGAAGTTTTGGAAGTACATCATATTGAACCGGTAAGAGATGCTGATGGACGATATGACTATAATTCTTCCAGTAACTTGATAGTTCTTTGTGCGAATTGTCACAAATTAGCTGGTAGTAATAAAATCCCTAAGATACAGCTATCCGATATTACCTATAAACGCCCAGAGTACCTCAGAGGCCTATTGGAAAAAATTTTAGCAGACAGGAGAATTGTCACATCTGATACTAAAACGTCAATGAGTTCCTATGGCTATCCCAGGGTAACTTCTTCGCCTTCTTCATCAAGTGTTAGTTCTAGAAAAACTTCGTCAGGTAGCTACTCACCTAGTAGCGGATATGGTGGTATGGGGTTTGCTGGAACCGCTTTAGGTGGGATAGTAATTATCGGATTACTATTGGGTATGTTTTATCTAGCATTTGGGGGGCTTGTATCAAATTGGATTACCCCCATGGTGATTAACTTTATTAATCCAAATTCTACCGCATTATCTCTAACAAATATAGTACTATGGTTAATAATTACGTTTATAAAAGGAAGTATACTAATAGTTTGCTCCCTGTTTATAGGATACTTATTGATATTCATTCTTAAGAAATTGCTACAAACGAAGGCTGAAGAAATAAACGATGGTATAATCTCAAACCAATTGGATGGGTCAGTCAAAACTCTTACGAATGTTGAAAAATTTATTTACTTTTTTAGGTCATGGAATGTTGATAATCTAAAAAAGGCTTCATTATTAATTGCGGTATTATGCTGTATAGGATTCATCTTCTTGTTACCAGATAATACCCTAAATAGCATCAGTATCATAGTAACAAATGGCCTATCGGCATTTATTTTCAATAGTATTATGGCGGTAATTAATTTTATCGTAACGGTGGTTGTATTTGTCCTTACTATCGTAATAATCGCTGGTGTTGCCTTATTCATGTTTGCATTAGCGAAGGAAAGGTCGCAATATTAGCCGATACAAAAATGTAAGTCGGCCCGAAGTTTTGATAGCTTCGGACCGCTTTAGCCTCGTGCAGGGACCCAGTGGCAGCAAAACTGAAAGCTGATTAATAGATATTTGATAGCTTTGAACTGATTTGTTATGCGATTGAGTGCCGTATTGACTACGGTACTCTCCAGAACCCGGCGACAGGTTCGAAAACCTTGCCCTGATTCCTCAACCGGTTGTGTAATCTCTCGAACGTCTCGCCATTGATGCCGAGGTCGTCTGCTGCATGTTGTTTAAACTCATCGTATGGTACTCCATTATCGTCTGAGGCCAATCTCATCAGTAGTGTTTTAAGTTGATTGTCGAGGACCTCTCCGCAGCTCTCACCAGAGGGTAATGGCGAGGAAGGTTCAGGCTCAGAACCTCTGAGCCTGATACCCATCCAGACGCGTTTACCGTGCAACCCGGAGGAGTCCCGTCGAGCGTATTTCGTGTATTGAACGTTGTACCCGTGCCTCTGTGCATAACGTTCCAGCATGCCCCTGAAATTATCGGCGAGAGGGATGTACTGGTCACGATACCCCTCCACTTTGAGATAAGTCTTATAAGCCTCGTAGAGGTCAACCGTTGCGGTCACTGCCTTCGGGTTAATCTCGACTGCATCCTGCACGAACGAGTCGAGCATCCCGAGCCCGTCGAGATAGCGAGTAACACCTGCCATGACTGCCTCTGGAGGATGCCGAATCAGGTTCTCGGCGTAGTAGTCCCGAAGAGCATCGAGCAGAACGTTTAGGATACCGCTCGCCTCTGCTGCCAGTTTATCGAAAACCGAATTATCGATGGGGTATTCGCCCTCGGCCCGAGGTTCTCTCACGAACCTCGCAGTATAGTCGACTATCCTGAGACGGTCAATCATGGCTGTGTCATCAGCGGCAATGGTGGGAATATGGTTGCTCTGGACGATTAGTTTAAATTTCGGCATGAATGTCACCATCCTCTTCATGAACGGAGCCCTCGTCGTGATGTTGTCCATGCCAGAGATACGTTTCAGGAGCTGCACGTCGAACCGTCCGCCTCTGGTCGGCTCGCTGCTGAATGCGAGACGAACGCCGATGAGCTGCATGAGGTCGGCTCGTATTTCACCCCTGCCACCATCACGGGTCTCGAACGTCGATGGGTCGACCTCAGCAACATAGCCGTTTTTGTCACTCCGACCGAGGACGTTGATAATGCAGCTCTTGATAGTCGACCGCCCACTGTACCCGTGCTCGCTGTTGTGGATGAACACGGCCTTGTCATCGACCCTGCCGGTGAGCCCGAGCCCGAAGCTCTGGAGCACGAATCGGATGAGGCTCTGGTCGCCTCGGTAAACCTCGTTGAGCATATCCCGGAACACTGGAGCGGTCTCCCATGGCCTGAACTCAACCGGTGCCATCCGCATCAGTAGGTACTCTGGGTTATGAGGCTCCCACTCGAATGTGTCGAGGTGCAGGATGCCGTTTTTGACCTTGAGGAGGTCTATATCCTCATCCCGGTCGAAGTCGGCGATAGTGATACGGCGGACATTAGGCAACGTCCGGTATGCCTTGAGGATGCTCACCCTCTGGCCGTAGTTGTCAAATTTGTATAGAGCCTTGCGTACTGGGTCGTCTGTGTCGAGTTCCTGTGCTGCGGCCTTTAGGCGGTCTAGAACCTCGCTGACCAGCCGGATAGCGACATCATGAGTAATGTGATGCTCCCATACGCCGTTCTGCTCATCATACACAAAGTACGACGAGGTGTTAGTCTCGTCGACGGCGAGGATATGGCCGTAATGGTAGTAAACCTCTTCCGCCACCTTGTTATCATTGTAGTAATCGTCAAGTTCAATGCGACGAATACTACGGATGCTCGGAACAGAGTTCCTATGGAGCCCAGTAATTGTAACCCCATAATCAGATTTTGCATTGTGTATTCGGTGAAGGTGCTCAAAGAGTTCTCTGTTGAGACGATACTGCCAGTCTGATGTCGCTGCTCTGCGAACCTCTGGTTTTTCCGTGTAACCACTCCTGATGAGGTCGGCGACCGGGATAGTGAGGTTAACCGGAAGCCCGGCCTTTACGAGCTGGTCAATCTCAGCGGTCCGCTCCTCGGTCATCCACTCGGGGCGGACGTATGGCCCCACGTATACGGGTTCAATGGGCGCGACAGATGCAGAGCCACATGCAAAATCGGCGAGACTCATATCGCTGATGTTCATACAGTACCCTCCGCGAACATCGGACAGTCGGTGATTTCGACCAGCAGAACAGCGTAATTGCCATCATCGTTCCTGCACAGGTCGCAATAAATTTTATCGTTCGATTCGAGAACTGGGTGACTGTGCCCGCAATTAGAGCAGCACTCCTCAAGCCCAGCAATAGGTTTATAATCCGTAAACTCATTGATAGTCATGTTAACCCACCTCGGGTAACGCTGCCGGCCATTGCTTATCACCACAACAGCAACGTCCGGCCCTTTCCTTTACTCGTTCTGTTCGCCGCGCTCCGTATTCGCTGCCTTTTCTGCACTATGTTTCTTCATAGCTTCGTTATACTGGCACTCCCAGACGTGCTGTTTAACTGGGCTAGTCTCTTGGTTCTTGTTATTCGCAAGGTTAATGAATAACTCGATACAGGCGGGATTACGCTTATTACATGTGGCGCACCCGAGCCGTTCGCTCCAGTCGACTATTTTCTCAACCCCCTCGACCTTTTCATCTCTGATTTCTGTCAGATACTCGACAATATCTCCGTAAACATATACCTCGACTGCATCCGCATACTCCTTGGCGTCGTCCGCCATTTGCTGAATCTCATCGTCGGTCGTCTCCGGGGTTATCTCATTATGGGCGTCACACATGAAATCGGCGACGTCACAGGGGGTTTTTATTGCATCCCTCGTTGTGTATGCCTCGACGATGCCCGCATCCATGAATTCGAAACCGAGGAGGACATAGGCATAATCGTCGTTGTCCTCCAGATGTTCGGTGTATCCGAGTTTCTCACATGCCGCGCGTGCCTCCTCCATGGTTTCGTACTCGCCGCATGCCACCTCTGCGATGCCGGAGGTTGTGCCGAGCCAGCCCATAGTCCGCGGCTCATGGTGGCTATTCGTCAGACCTGGCTCTATCTGGATGTACATGATGCCCTCGCAATCTCGGATGTTTTCGATTGTTTTCCACCCCTCGAAGTACCGTCTGATAGGGTAGTACATCACTGGTCACCCCTGTTCAGAGGCATGCCGAGTTTACGAGCAATCTCACGACCGCTGTGGAATCCACCGGACTCCGAAAGGTTGAGTAGATATTCAAGCGCCTCGGTGTGTGTTCCGAAATTGTACCTTTGTTCGAATTCGACGAACCGCTCACGAGCAGGAGCCTCAATCGTTAGGTTTGCATACGATTTCATTCAATCACCACATAGGTAGTTGTGTAGAGAGCCCTTGTATTTCTGGGTATATAAGTATTTCTATCCTACCAATTAATACCTTTTACGTATTCCGATTTTAATTTGATAGTATATAAGTAACAGAAAGGTTTATATAATGATGACAGGTTTACAATTTAGCCGTTAAATCGCTTAGCGCCAATAAGGTTAATTAGTAAGATATATATACAGTAAAGATTCACAAAATAGGTAAGTGGAAAATACAAAAGCACTTACAAAACATAGTGGATAGGTCAGGACCACCTCAGTTGTATCGGTCCCGACTCCACCCAGTAGCATTCCCGACCCCACACCCATCAACCATATACGCCTTATGAGTATATAAAATTTTATTCTTACACACTGTCTGCGCTCTTTGAAATATTAAAATATCGGCAACGGTAACGATTGCCACTATATAGTATAACGTATAACATAATTTCGCTGTACGCTGAGGCTGCATCAAACCTGCATCTGTTATAATATACCATTTAGCAGCATAGTATTATATGCCAAAACGGATTCTTGCCATTGACCCCGGCCTCGCGACCATGGGATACGCAATAGTCGAGGAATGGACTGTTCTCGATGTCGGCGTCATCAAAACAACGCCGGACAAACCTCTCGCCGAGCGTCTTCAAACAATATATTTCTCACTTCAGCGGATTATCGTTCACGGAGAACCCGACGAGATGGCCATCGAGGAACTGTTCAGCAGTCGTAACGTGTCAACTGTCGTTCAGGTCGCTCAGGCCAGAGGGGTCGCCCTGCTCGTAGCTGCTTATAATGGGCTCCCGGTCTACGAGTATACCCCTAACAAGGTCAAATTGGCGATTACTGGCCGGGGTAATGCAAATAAAACAGAGGTAGGGCTCGCCGTTCGCCATCGGTTCGGCCTGATGAGCGTGCCGAAGCCCGACGACGCGGCCGATGCTTGTGCGATAGCGTGGTGTCACCTTCAATCCCAATTGGTTAGGATAGTACAATAAAAACCAAATAACTCATGAGTCACAGTCACATTTTATAATTTTTCTACTTGTGACCCCATCATGAAACAAAAGTTGTAGTTTGTCAAAATTGGTTATAGATTTCATGCAGGCTTAAGTCACGGCATAATCTTATACAGGTAAGGCATTTTAATAATTTTATACTGGACCCATGGTAAAACCTGTTAAAAAAAGAAAAACTACCTTAATCAACCACGGTATATTGCAATAGGTGTTATAGATATTTCTGGATATGTAGCTGATTGACTTGAAATCGCTGATATCGACCTCAACACATCAAATGTGTCATTAAATGCAATTTCAACACTATTTCCCGTAGTAAATCTAATAGGTTCATGTTCAATTTTTGGTGGAATAGATGCTATTTGAGCGAATATGTTCCACTCTGTAACAGGAGCTGTACCATACTTGTAAATTATGTTATCAATATTATCGCGTAAGTTGTTTGAGTCCAAGATTCCAGTAAATCGGAATTCTGGATATTCTTCATATGGTACAATTTTAATTATGGTCCTATCCCTGAAAAATAATTCATTTGTAATATTTAGACCTTTTATCAAAGAGTCTTCAAGGAATCGCCCATTTTTCTCGATATTATCGGTTATTTCCTTTAGTTTCTTTTTTGATACTTTATGGCCTTCTGTTTCGGCTTTTTCTTTTAATTTTTGGATTTCTGACGAAGCTTGAAATGATTTTATAAACTCGTTAGTATGATTTAGCTGAAGCATTAATTTTTTGTAGTCATTAATAATAACTTTACCTCGTAATAATACAAAGGATGTATCGCTTAGTTCTCCATCAAATGTTCTTTCTTTTAATTTTTGAACGTTAATATCATGTGGAATCCTAATGAGCATTTTTTCGTTAAATAACGACTCTTCTACTTTGTTGTAAAGGTAGTCATGTAAATATTTGGTACTGCTTGAATTATTTTGGGATGCGGACTCACCACTAATTTTACTGCTTAAAAATAGTAGATTTCCTTTTGTATCCCCAGTTACTTTCTCTACTTGACCTTTTGTTTCTATTATTGAGTCTATAACTCCCTTTTCAGTTTGGGCAATTATAGATTTTAGTTTTTCAATATCCATGTAGATAAAGTCACGTAGATTAAGCATACCAAATGACACCTTATATGCCAACAGATTATATCATAGATAGTTCTTTTGTAAGCGGATTGAAAGTAGTACTGTAATACAATTGATAATATATTAAAAGGTATTAATGAATTTGAGATTTAACATGGCAGCTTGTGCAATTCCCTTAATTATAGCTAAAATGATATATAGACCATTGGGATGGTACAGTCCCAGCATAGGTACGTATTGGCAGCATTTTCGGGTGTTATTGTAGGACTTTCATCATCTTGAATACTAATTGTAATTTCTCTCATAATACCGCAACAGGGACAAGCAATAATAAAAATTATATTTTTCAAGCTATTCCCTCTTCAGGTGTTTGTGAAAGCCGGTAAACCCAAACATCGATGAAACCCTGCTCTTGCAGGCATTTTTTAGCCTTGTAGCGTATGATTTTCCCATCGTGCTTAAGCTGGTGTACAGCCCCGTATATCTCGATTTTTTCGAATCGGTTCTGTTTTCGAGCGATTATACCGAGGAGGGTCTTCATAGTGGCCCCGGCCAGTCTTGTTGCAAGAGCTTCTATAACAAGTTTTTTAATTGTCTCATTGGAGCTGTGACGAGCCCCAATACTGCGTTTTAATCTCAGCAGCTCATCATCAGTGAGTTGTCCTGTTTTTGTAGTCTTCTCCTGTTCGGAGAGCGTTTCAATTGTAATTGATTGCATACCAGCCCATTTTGTACAGACATATAAATAATTTGCCGAATTAGGTTATGTGGTATGTTAAACTTTCCTTGTTAGGTAAGATATATAAATACAATCGGCTCATATGACACCTGTCAATTAAGCCACAGGGTATGTTGAGCCATTGACTCCCAGAAAGTTGAGAATTTCGCCGGGTAAACCTGGCTCAACATACCCCACTGGCCCAAAATAGGTGGATACCATGAGGGTTGTTGTATACAGACGTGTTAGTACAGACATGCAGACGGTCGAGAGTCAAAACGTGACACTCAAACGGTATATTGAACAGAATAAATGCGAAGTAACAAGAGAGTACATCGACGAGTCCAAATCTGGAGATAGCAAGAGTCGGGCTCAGTACAATGAAATGCTCACCCACATATACGATGATGATTATGACGCCATCTTGTGTTTCGACGACGACCGGCTGAACAGGGACATCAATAGCGGTCTCGACCTGCTCTTGAAATGCAAGGAAGCTAAGAAACTGGTTATCATGGCGAGCACCGGGCAGGTCTTTGACTATAACAATGATACCGATATGTTAATGGGTATGATTAAAACATGGGTTTCATCGAACGAAAAGGCAAAGCTGCGTCTCCGAGTTAAGGCGGGTGTGGAGCGAGCAAGAGCTGAACGTGGCGGAACGTGGGGGGCCGAGAAGAAGACCATCTCGTTGAAGAGATACGACGAATATAAGCTGATGGGACTCAGCGACAGAAAAATAGCGAAACTGATGAATGTCAGCCGTAATACTCTTGCTGCACGACTGAAAGAACGTGAACAAAAAGAAGTTTAAAGATGGATATTCCATGCAGTCGCGAGGATACTTAGGTAACCGACGATTGTTAGGCCATTTTTTGTAAGGATTTTAACATTTTCTGACAGCTCTGCAAGAATCTTACTTTCTTTGAGAGCCAGCTCTAAAAGGCTTTTATCTGGCGTCAATTTTGATGCTTCTTTCTCGATGAAATCTATATTCGTACTTAGTTTATGTTTGTTATACGAATTGAGATTAAGCTGGTCTATCAGTTCTCGAATAAACTTGATGTTTTCGGTTAATTGCATATTCATGGCATTAATCTGGATATTACCATTGCCATATTGTTGATTATAGGAGGGCCCATAGTTGTTGACATTATTCACAACGACGGGAGTTTTATCAGTTCCCCCTGATGATTGATTTTGAGGGGTACGTGGGATATTTCTGGCAATCGCCCAATCGAAAACAATTTTCTTTGAAAACACATCGGTAATTTGACCCAACTTTATCGCTTGGTATATCGCATCTTTACAGTCCTTACGAGTAACCTCTTTGTTACCCATGATGCCGAATCTGCCTGATAGTAGCAAATTATCGAACAGACTATGTCTTTCGCAAAAGTTTATTAATAATTCTATTGGAGCATTCTCGATAATACAATCGATTTCCGCATGGTCTTTTTCACTTAACCAATCCATATCGTTCATCAGCCGTTAATCGAAATATAACAAGCGTTTGCTTATATATGCATTATTGATTTGTGATAGATTATAGTCTTTGCGATTATATGGCGGATACTCACTATATAAGGATAATTTCAAAATTCGGGACTACTATAAGATAGAATCTAAACAACAAAAAATGGTGGAACGAAGATTATACGAAATATTTCGATTTATAATCTCTTGCAAACGTTTTTTTAATATGCTTATCTCTGGCAGTTATATCGTCCCAATAGACATCCACATTAAATTCCCGTGCTACGATATTATCGTTCTCAAAGACGATATAGTTAAAATCTCGATGGGCAGGAATCTCAATGGCATCATCGTTTGGGCTAATCCATTCTCTTTCTCCCCGATAGTCTGACGGGGGCTTGCCCTCTATTAATAAACGTACGTTTGTAGCGTCGACATCCCCATCATTATAAATTATAATATAAGTATTATGACAACCATGTGACTCGTTGGGACTGGGCTTGAGGTCAACAATTATTTTTGCACACTTTGGGCTAATGGATTTATTCGGTTCATTACTTTTAGCAAGTAGCGATTTATCCCGGTTCCTATCAGGTAATGCGTTACCTTTTAATGCGAATTCAACGTCTTCAATAGCAGCTTTTATCGAATGAAGAGATACCATGAAATCATTTCTGTTAAGAGCGATTTCTTTCTTAACTTGTTCTTTTGGATGAATGAGATTCCGATAATCTCGTACAACTTCAGCAAAGGCTCGTCTATCCCTCTTAATCCATCCTTCAGCAGTCGCAACATTAATTAAATCATTGAGGTTCCATTTCCCTATGTCCCTATCTTTCGGTGCACCTTTTGATAATTGTGCAGTTGTTTGATTATTATTAGCCATCGCATAAAGGACTCCCTCAAGGATACTACCTAACATAACAGAAGCTGCCATGTATGCCTCGATATTTGCACAACGGATTGCCTCATCCCAACGTTCTGACAAAATTTTATTGTACTTCTCGTCTAATGTTATTTTTGAGAAATCGGGCATTGCTTCTGCGATGGCTATATTTTTAGGTTGGATAGTTGAGGTATTAAGGGAAAGGGCTTTAGATAAAATTTCTTTTACTCTTTTTGAACCAATGGGTGTAATGCCAATATAGGGGCCGTCACTTGGATGCGATGCTGACCCACGTTCTACATACCCTTCTCCAATGAGATATTCAAGTATCTCATTAGCAAGTGGCTTATCTATTCCTGCCGATAGTGCGACAGTGAAAAGTGGAATTTGAGACTGTTTTGAATTAAATAATTTGTGTAGCTGTAATAGGAACTTATCACTTTCTCGTTCTACAAATTTAATATGTTCGAGTTGTTTAGCCATAGCCTCTTTATCCATTAACCATCAACCTTCTACCCTAATAATAAGACAGTTATCTATAAGTCTTTGTACTGTCTGACCCGTATGACTTGTACGCATCGAATCCGTAGTTGCGATTCAGCAGTACCTCGAAATCGAGAACTTCTGTTCGTATCCTCAAGCCAGATATCTTTCCATCTTTCTCCTGAACGTCGATGAGTTCAGCGGTACTGTTAGCGATGGGTTCGCCTCTGTACTTTGTTACAGAGTACGAGAGAACTTTTCCCGACCCGAGTATGAACGAGTGAACTACCTCATCAGAAATCTTCAGGTGTATCTTACCACCATATTCTAAAAAGGAACATTCGAGCATGGTAGATAACTATGGGTTAACTGATTAAATTCACTATCCAAGAGCACTCAGAAAATTATCCATGAATACATAAGACAATAGCTTAAATAGCATATGTCGAATACTCCGAATCATGAGCAATAATGCGGAGTTGGATTCATTAATCAACATTCTAAAGATAATGGTTGATTATGATGAACTGCCGGATACTGATAAATCATGGATTGATTCTCAACTGAAACAATTAAGAGAAACGGAAATTAATGATAGAAAATTAAAAGAACTATGGGTCGAAGCAGAACGGTTAGGATGTAATGATGAAACTTCTCTCGAATTATGTGAGAGGGGCATACAGGAAGCTTATCAGGGAAGAGAAATTATCGAGATGATTCTACGTTATTATGGAAAAACGTAGCTTGTCATCATCAATAGTATAACGGTAACATATCCAACCCAGTTGGATGGCAGCAGGGCTACACCATTAACCGTTTTTATAATATATACTTCTGCTATCACCATTTTGAATTACTTCTCAAATGCGAAGACGCCCTGAAAAGGTCATCATGGCGAGCACTGGGTAAATCTTCGATTATAACAACGACACGGACATGTTAATCGGGATGGTTAAGACATGGGTATCGGCGAACGAAAAGGCGAAACTATGGCTCAGGGTTAAGGCTGGTGTCGAGCGGGATAGGACTGAACGAGATGGCAAGGGGGGAGCTGATAAGAAGGTCGTCTCACTCAAGCGATACGACGAGTATAAGCTGATGGGCCTTAGTGATAGGAAAATTGCAAAGCTGCTGAACGTCAGACGGGGCACTCTCGGAGCGAGACTGAAAGAACGAGCAGAGTCGAAAGAGGGAGATTAACATACCCGAAGGAGTAATGAGAAATACCATTCATTATATTCATCATCCTTTTAATACACAAATAATACTTTCAAATAGCATTGAACTGCTTTAAATACCATCTATTCTTATACTTAGGGTTGTCTCCTAATCGGTCGTGAGACATGAGGATATCGCATGGTTCTTGAGTTAGTGTTCTGGGATGTACAGCATGGAAGCGCGACTTATATTAAGACGCCAAACGGTAAGCACATAGTTGTTGACCTTGGAATTGGGTCATATAGTGCTAACAGCGGTGAAAAGTTCAGCCCTCTTAAGCACTTAAATGAAAAATACAATGTTGAAGGGCTTGACCACGTCATTATTACCCACCCGGATAAAGACCATATCGATGATATATTGAACTTTAAATCAATGAGCCCCAAGGTTCTTTCTCGCCCGAAAACAATTACAAAAGAAGAAATTTTAGAGAAACTAAGCGACGATGAATCAAGTAATGAAATATTTAAAGAATATCTACGAATTTGCGAAAGTTATTGTCAACCAGTCGAGACTGGTAACGATTTAACTGTTCCGGACAATGCCGGCAAAGTGGAAATTAATATATTCCGCCCATCGAGAGATACTTCGAGTAAAAAAATTAACAATCATAGTCTCGTAACCGTACTAAGATACGCTGGTAGTACAGTAATATTGCCCGGTGACAATGAGGTTGCATCTTGGAAAGAATTGATGGAAGATAAGGAGTTTATGGATGCAGTAAAAAATGCGGATATACTATTAGCTCCGCACCATGGTAGAGACTCAGGCTTCTACAACGAGCTAATGAAACATATAAATCCATATATAACAGTCATCTCAGATGGAGAAGAATGCGATACCAGTGCCACAGATAGGTATGGAGCAATAACAAGGGGTTGGAAAGTTAATAGCAAAAGTTTAGGGCAAATTGAAAGAAAATGTTTAACAACAAGAAAAGATGGTGTTATCGTGATAAAACTTGGATACAATGATAGTAGGCCATTTATTGATGTCAGAATAGATTAACATAATTTGGAGGTGTGGGCGATAGAGAAAGAAATCATTGATAAATTATCAATCTATGAATTGATGGGCATAATAATACCCGGATTTTTAGGGCTTTATGCCTTTAATTTAGTATCGTCCACATTCTTCGGAGATATCGTTTCAATAAGTATTAGTAATGATATTATTCTTGGTGCAATCTACTTCTTCGCGCTTATCTTTTCTGGCGTCATTATACACGAATTTGGTGAAATTATCCAGAAATACATATTTATTAAATTGTGGAATGGTTTTCCATCAGAACGATTTCTTTTAGATGATGATACGATGTACTCGATAGATGTGAAAAACATTTTAAAAATGGCGGTTAAAGAACGTTATTTATTGGAGTTCCCGAAATATACCTCAAAAGAGTCTCATCAAATTTTTAATTTATTTTATACGAAACTACAATCAATCGGAAGAGATGAGAAAGCTCAGATATTAAATGCACAATATGGCATGGTTCGTAGTTTCATTGCAGGTATGATGATTTTAACTATTATATATGGTATCATATCAATTTCAATTACCTATTCACATGGATTTCTCTTTGCGAAATATGATATATTCCTAACATGTTTGAGCATTTTAATATTAATTATTCTTGGACGCCGATTAGAACGATTCGGTAAAAGATTTGCTGACTATATAATTCGTGGCTATTACACCTACTATATGGAAACAAAAAGCACGGAGCAATCAAATCTGAATACTCAGGATAGAGAATTATCACCACTTCAGTATACAGCATCTAATAAAAAGGGATAATGTGTATTGAATTGGCAAATTATGCTATAAAACAACTTTTAGGTTTTTAAATATCCACTTATGGGGGTCGTCTAAGTATACAACAACGAAGCGTCAAACGATAGCTATTTAAGTTTTTATAATTCATCCACTTACTTACGATGGCTAAGAAAGATGAGGATGAACTCGACTCGAAGGCATACGACTATCTCTTCCAGTTATATATCAGTTCTCACGATTTATTCTGGAGTCGTATCAATTATTACATAGCGATAGAAACGATACTGGTCACGGCTTATATTGCTTCATTAGTATCAGGATTGGGCTGGACTATTAATACAATATTTCTAGACGTTGGATTGGTATTAACGTGTTACATAGTCGTAGCCTCGTTAACAGACTATAAGGAACTGTTGGACTACGAAAAGGAATTATCCAGACTCGAACCTAAGGTCATAGGAAAAAACAAGATATTCAAAGCTAAATACGAGCAACGTAAGACAGCCACTGCCGAGTTTAAAAAGCACCGAATATACAGCTTTATTGCGGATATACTTGCAGGGATTTTTCTCTGGTTCTATAACAGATATTTCCGTGGTATCCGCTCTACTGAAGTAATTCTCTTAATCTTGTTCTCGATACTTGTGATATGGCTCGCATTTTTCGGATTACATGTATTAGGACAGGATGAAATGGTTATATCCATAGTTAACGGGAGCTATTAGAAAATTTCGCAGACGATTAAGAGAAGGGATATAACAGCAACATATCCAACCCAGATGAACGGCAGCAGGGCTACACTATCAACCTTTTTTCGTCGCATGTACGCATCCGCCAGCACCACCCCTACGGCGAATGCCGCTATCCCTGCGAGCGGATTTACCACGATGAGCAGGAGACCGGCTTTGATGTCAGCCCCGCCTATCCGGTCTCCCGCTACGTTAAACATGACGATGAGTATGATGCCGCAGAAAATGACGCATGTCACCGACCATAGTGATAGATAGATATATCCGGCAGCAACCAGCACCCCGATTATTAGTGAGCCCAGTAGCCATATCCAGTTCGGCACATGGCGATGATTCCACTGGTCATATGCAGCTCCAACCGTGAGTATGGTCAGAGCTGCGAGTTCCGGTATCATGCTGTTGCCGCTGCAGCGCTATCCGGGCCATTGTTCCCAAAATCATTATGGTTCAGGAGTACCGGCTCGATGCTGGTCGCTGCTGTATATCGGTCGAGTATTATAGAACAATATTGAGGGTCTATCTCAAAACCATAACAGGTTTTCCCGGTTGCCTCTGCTGCCAGTATCGCTGTACCACTGCCGAGAAAAGGGTCATATAGGATATTGGGTTTGTGTTTTAATCGCTCGATGCACCATTCGAAGAGTTTCACCGGCTTCTGTGTAGGATGATACCGGCGACCGTCTGGCGAAACGAATCCTTGGTTAGTTATTGACTTGATGTATACTCCCCTGCCATGATTCGTCCATGCAACTTCGCCATCGGCCAGAAATGCCTTGCCGTTCTTAAACCGTTTATCCCATACCAACCATGACCCCTTCGGCAGTTTATCTGCATAGTGATTAGCGCCCCATAAAACGACGTTCTTAAAGCCGAGAAATGGAGTAGGGTCGAAAGGTGAAGCATCCCCGACAATTTTCTTATAACGATTCGTGCTCGGTCTCACCCCACCTGAAAACCGTGTATAGTCAGTATTCCAGTCTATGCCATATGGTGGGTCGGATAAAAGCATATCAGGTACTATCCCGTCGAGCAATGCCGTTCTTGAAGATTGGGAATAACAGTCACCGCACATCAGCCTGTGTCTTCCGAGCTGCCATATGTCACCGTTTTTTACTTCCATGGTTATCTCCTCTGTTTCTTCCTGCTGGAGAGATTAAGGTCAAACCCAGACCCGTTCCACTCGAACTCGTCGAGGCCGATACTTTCGTCGAATTTTTCACTGAGCGAGCGGGCGACTTCGTCGAGGTCGCCATGATAGACGAGGCGCTCGTAGCGCCCTTGCTTGTTGTGTACATTGATTCGTTTTGTCATCGTTTTTACCTCCTCCGAATGAGGAAACCGAGAATCATCAGGGTCACGCCGAGTATGACGAACAACCATGCAGCGTTCTGCCATTCGAATGGGAGAAGCCAGAAGAACAATCCACCGCTGGCGAGAACAGCGATGCCCGGATACATGAGCGACTCGGTTTTAATGTATATGCCGACCGCGATTGCGCCGAACAGGATAACCCAGAATAAGGGGCCGAGAGCATCGACATATGGAGTAACCGCATCGCTGCTGACTTCCTCAGGGTGTATGTTATCCGTATTACCGGAACCGAACAGGTCGTTCATGGTCTTATTGAACAGTCCCATATCGAGCAGTGCGATGGTTTGGTTAGTCTTCGGTCTGTCGGTGATGTTCGAGCCCGGTTTCAGTGTAGGCTGCGGAGTCACTGTACTGACATAGTACGCGAGGACTGCCACATACCCAGTTTTTGCTATCCATGTGTCTTTAGCTGTGCCGGGGTTCTTAACATATAGAGTAACGGTGTAAGTGCCCGGCATTACGAACGTGTGTTTCGGGTTCTTCTCGTTACTGCTGCCGCCATCGCCGAAATCCCAGTGCCATGAGGTCGGGACGTTCAGCGAGTCGTCATAGAATTGGGTTACGAGAGGAGCTGTACCATTGATATTATCTCCATGAAATGCCGGTACAGGAGCGAGATAGAACGAAGTTATAGTCTGCTGTGCTGTGCTTGTACCGCCGGGGGTCGTTACGGTCTGTGTAACTATGAATATACCATCGGAATAGTATTTGTGAACAGCTACTGGGCCGGTTGCCGTTGTACCGTCGCCAAAGTTCCATGATAGGGTAACTGACTGAGCATCATATATTTCGCTATTATCGGTAAATGTGATATCGGTCTGAACTCCCGCTGACTCTCTGCTCATGGTGAATCCAGCGACCGGAGGACGCTGGTTAACAGTAATCGTCGTCTGAGTTGAACTGCTACCACCGGAGGTCGTTACCGTTAATCTGACTGTGTATGTACCGGCATACTGGAAAGTATGACTCGGGCTCTGGCTAGTGCTGTTTACAGTACCATCGCCGAATGACCACTGATAGGTCGCCGTTGCTCCATACAAGCTCGATGTGTCAGTTAACGTCACGGTGAGTGGGTTCATGCCAGTCGTCGCTGAGCTGGTGAACGATGCTATCGGGGGACGCTGGTTAACAGTAATCGTCGTCTGAGCTGTGTTACTGCCGCCGGAAGTGGTCACAGTTAATTTTGCGGTGTATGTACCGGCGTTCTGGTATACGTGGGTCGGGTTTCTCTCTGTTGAGGCCTGACCGTCGCCGAAATTCCACTGATAGGTCGCAGCTGCATTGTATAGGCTCGATGTATCAGTAAAAGTCACGGTGAGAGGGTTCAATCCGCTGGTTGCTGATGTGGTGAAACTGGCTGCCGGGGGATGCTGACTTACCGTGATGGTTGCTGTCGTTGTGCTGCTACCGGCGGTGTTAGTAACAATCAGCGTGACGGTGTAGGTACCAGCATTTGTGTATATGTGACTGGGGTTCTGTGCTGTCGAGGCCTGACCGTCGCCGAAATTCCAGCTATATGTCGCTGCTGTTCCGTACAGGTTCGATGTGCTCGTAAATTGTACGGTGAGCGGGTTCTGGCCAATTGTCGGGTTTGATGTGAAACTGGCTACCGGAGCATGTTGACTAACGCTGATATAATTCGTTCTGGTCATCGTATTAGAACCGCCATAGGCGTTAGTAACAGTCAGGGTGACTGTGTATGCACCGGCGTTCTGGTATACGTGGGTAGGGTTTCTCTCCGTTGAGGTCTGACCGTCGCCGAAATTCCAGCTCCAGCCGCTAAGACTATTGCCAGTGCTGGCATCGGTGAACGTAACACTGAGCGGATTCTGACCGCTGACCGGGGATGCGGTGAAACTGGCTGTAGGGATGATTGCAGCCTCGGTGCTCCATGCGCCATGAGAAACATCCTGAGCAGCATATTTCCTGACATACGTGTAATCTATTGTCATGCCGCCGGAGTCAGTACCGCCGGACTGCGAGGGGAATCCGCCTACACCGAATTCGGGTGTCAGCGATGTTTTCGTTGTTGAACCGCTATTACCGCCGTAAGCGCCCGGTATGTACCATGCGTATGTTGATGACGGTGTGAATGTCTCATAGCTCGTATACCAGTTATCCCACGGAACGGTAATCCCAGTGAATCCGTTCCAGTATACTTGCATCGGGCCTTGTTCAAATATACCGATATCGTAACCACAGGGGTTCTGGAGGCTGTTGGAGCCGGAGAATCTGACACGTTCATAGTTTATTGTATTAAAGGATTTGAAGCCCGTGGTAATCTGTATAGGGTAGTTGAAACTGGTTTTCGAGGATAATCGAGCGTTTCCGCTACCTCCGGTCTGTAATGTAATCACGCCGCCGGATTCTACAACGCTTCCACCGGAACCACCACATGCTACTGTCCATTTTCCGGTGTCTATCCATCCATCGTTGAAGTCATCGAAAAGGGGGAACGTGGCAGCGCCGTTGCTCGCTGAGGAATCTCCGCTCTTACCGTAGTAGATTTTCATCGTGTAAGTGTTCGGAGATACCGGTACACTGTCCATCTCTACCCAGATAACAGCGGTCGAACCGTCATTCGATTCTACCCAGTAATCGAGCAGTCCATCAGCGGAGTTCGCAAACCTGATATCATTCAGTGATGAATATGAGTGACCGTTCAGGTAAACATGGATACCGCTATCAGTACCGCTGCCGGAGTGTATCACGACTTTAGTCTGATAGTTGGATAATGCTCCACCGGTAGACCCTGTTATTGTATGAGTCTTCATGTACTGGTAACCGGACGGAGGAGCAGCCATCGCCCCGGAGGGGATGAATGCCGTGAATATACTTGATATGAGTATGGCGAGGGCGAGCAACCCTGCGATTCTTCGTTTTTCGAACATCGGTTTAACCCCAGATGATTTTCTTGATTTGTAGTGCATCGTAACCGAGGACAGTCCAGATGAGCGCCTGTCCGGGGATACTCAATATTTGCGGTACGCCGAACTGCGAGCACCAGTCCGAGAAGTTAATCAGGATTTCTTTGAATCCGTTGATGATTGACCAGAATCCGAACGAGCTGACGCCGGTTCCTGTATTGTCCTGCTGGTTCTCTCCGGAGACCGGGCTATCGGTGATATTGATAACATCGCTCGCATTGTAGTATGTCTGAGGCGGTGTTACTCCTGGCCCCACCCCTGCATCGTGAAATACTCCGGCAACGAGCCCGAGAATAATGATGAACAAAGTAAGAACGTAGCTCGTGTAATCGACTAAACTGCTCATTACTTGCCCTCCTCCTTGAGTCCGATAACATAGAGGACAGCGAATACCGAGGCAATGCTGAGGATAAGCGTGTATCCGACTCCGAGAGCTGTCATCCATCCAGCGCCCCAGAAGACCCAACAGCAGCCACAGAACACGACTGCTCCGGCCTTCAGGTTTCTCAAGCTGACAGCGCACCCGATGAACAGGGCTATACCGAATCCCAGCCACGGATAAACAACGTCAGGAAGACCCGGAACTCCATATCGAGCATTTGGGAAATCGAGAGTCTGACTCCTGACGATGGGTTTCTCATACCTCGATGATTCGGCGGTGACTCTGATGATGTAATCATGACCGACCGCGTTCGGAATACTGAAAGTGTGGTTTACTGACCCCGAATTGATGACATTAGTCGTGTACGAGTCAGTTACGAGGTTGCTGGTCTGGTTAAAGTGCCTGAGTACCTCGAACTTAACGGATATCGTCGAGTCATGCTCGTCTTGATAGTAGACAGTGACTATACCATCGCCGCCACTCGTGCTTTTCGTCATCCATGTCTTGATAGCTGTACCACTATCATCGATACCGGGCCGACCGGGATTCCAGCCTGACCACGGCTCGACGAATACGGTATAACCGTTCATAATCGGGTAATGCTTCATCGTCTTATTGACGCCTGAGCCGTTGAAGTCGATTTCATAAAATTTGTTCGAGTAGAGCTGGAATACGACGACACCGTAACCGTCAGTCTTACCGCTGCTGATATACTTATGATTTTCATCATAGACGACAGCATCGACAGCCTCGTAGTTCTTCAAATACGAGGTCACGGTGTACTTGACGTTATGTGCAGCGTAGACGTTGACGGTCTCGTCACTGAGTTTCGGGACGATTATACAGCCGGGCTGACCAGTCGTGTAAATCGTAGATGAAACCGTTTTACCGTTCGGGTCAATAACCGAGATGGCATTAACGGTCGTTGATACCGCGTAGATTTTGTTAGTATTAGAACTGTAAAGTAATTTCTGGGGAGCGTTTACAGTCGTGTTCGCTGTCCAGTTATAGGATGTCGCGTCTATCCATGCGATTTTGTTCGAGTCCTTACAGGCGACAACTATGTAATTGCCGTCTGGGGTCATCGTGATATCGAGCGGATTGTTACCGGAGCCGAGGGTTATTGCCCGCGTTACTGTCTGGGAGGTCGGGTCGATAACATAAACGCTGTTACCAGCAGTGTTGGTCGATGCATAGATGTAATTCCGGTTCTTGTCATAGTACACATAGGTCGGGGTCAGGGGAGTTACGATAGTGGCGTCTACCTGATTCATCCCGAGGTTGTATATGTAGACGTGATTAGTTCCGGGGATGTAAAGATAGAATCCGTTCGAGCTGATATCGGCGCATCCGAGAACTTCTCCAGCCGTCCCGATAGTGGTACTGCTGGATATCGTCATCGAGGTTGTACTAATTTTATATACGGTCCGTTCAGCGACGACATACAGGGTGTTACCGTCAGCCGAGATTCTCATTGTTGAATACCCGGTGTTAGTCGTGCTCCCGAATGTAAGCGAGGTTATCAGTTTTTCTGATGCCACACTGTAAACGTTAATCTTCGTGTTCGCTGTACCGTACTCGGACAGAACGTAGATTTTATCACCGTTCGGGCTCAGAATCATGTTCGATGGCTGAGTTACAGCGATGTTACCGGATAGGCTATTTGTGGTGATATCGAACTTTTCGACGATGTTCTTATCCATCTCGCCGACATAGGCTGATGTAGCAAAAGCCGAGGCGGTACTCACCATTACGAGAATAACGAGGGTGATAAATGAGGTTACAGCTACGTTTTTTATTGTAACCATGATTTACCACCCTTGTTTTTACCCTTACTCTTACCCTTACCAGTCTTTTTCTTCGGTTTCGTGCTGAACGGGTCTTTAAGGTCGAGGTCCAGACCTGTACCCCCGAACGGGTTCAGCCCCTCGATGTCGTTCTCGAATGTCCAGCTCCTCGTCAGCCCTGTTTTACGATGTCCACCACTACCCAGACCACCGAGGAAACCGAAACCACCGAGCCTTAACTCAGGGAACTTATCGAATTCAGTCGAGGTTTTATGCCGGTTGTTATACTCGTAGGTATTACCATTCTCGAATGTATTGCCGTTCGCGTAATTGTCAGAGTAGCTATACCACGGCTCATACGTGTTGTCGTTATTGGTAACCTCCTTAGTAACATTCGAGTTATCACTAATGAACGCGTTACGGTTGCCGAAACTGTTGTCAATTATGTTCTCGTTGTCGGTGATTGTCTTATTACTGTTAATCGTCTTCTCGCCGGGCAGGGTAATCTCATTGATATTGTTACCGGTGGTGTAATCATCGACGACAATCTCATCGACTGTCTCACCGTATTTGCTCACGAGTTCGTTACCGTAACCAGCGCCGACCCCGATGCTCGCGTAACCGACTGCTTTCTCGCCAGTATTAATAATGGTTTTACCGATGTTACCATAGTCGCCGAGTCCGATTTCGTCGCCGTTACGAATACCGAAACTATCGGTTTTCAGGTTCTTATTCACGATAACATAATCACCGGTCGGAGCGTCCCGGCTGACCTTTTTTGTAACGACACTATCAGTCTTACCGTAATCGTAATCGAGTTTCAGGTTACTATACTTGTCAGCGCCGATGACGTTGCCCCGTTCATCGACGAAACCATCCCGCGAAAATTGGCTCGGGGTAGTCTTACCTGACACACCCTCATTCCTCATCGGCCCGCTGATGACATCGCCTCCCTTGACGAATCCAGCCTCCTCAAAGACCGCGGCCTCTCCCACCTTACCTTTACCGACTACCTTACCCCCGGTTTTTCCCATGAGCAGCAGGGGAATTACATTACGTCCGACAGCTCCAGCCGGGTCAGTAGCGAAATCATCAGCAACTCCTGAGCCGATGCCGCCGAGTTGGTCGATAAGGCTGGGAACCCGTTTCTCGTTTGTCTGAGTATGAATGGTGTACGGAGTCGTTGTCGTTGTTGTGATAGAGCCGTCAGGGTTCGTTACCTGAGTTGATGTCGGCTCGCCGTATTCGACGGTCTTAGTTACGGTCTTCTCGCCTACTGTACCGCCGGTGATAGCCCGGAGTACACCAGAGCCGACGTTTGTCTTACCGGTACTCCTGTCCTGAACGTACATCTCTCCGATGAGTCCCGCTCCCGCACCCATCTGAGCGACACCACCGATACCGGTAACGACACCCTCGACTGCTCCAGTCCCGAAATTCACGTATGCCGGGGCGATAACCCCTAAATCGAGATTGTTACCGAGTAATGCGAGGTCTTTCTGAGTCTTACCGAACATCCACTGGTTGTCAGGGATGCTGTTAATCAACTGCTCATTTTTAGACCGGGATGATTCAATATGAGAGTTGATACCATTACGAACGTCGCTGCTGGTCTTCCTGAAATCCTCATTAACCTGACCCATCGTGAAGTACGAGCCATAGAGTCCGAACGGGTCACGGTACGCAACATCATTCAAGTATAATTTTGAACCGAGTAATCCGTCGATAGTGTTACCTGTATCCTTGATTGTCTTACCGACATCGACCTTTGAGCCGATTACCGAGATGAAACCGGGGAGTCCTCCCTGAGTGATATTAAAAGCGTCTTTAGCTGCTAATGCAGCCGGATTGGGCTCTGGTACAAGGTTACCCTTTTCATCCATCTGGGACGCCTGAGCACTTGGGAATATGGAGTCGAGAATCGAGTGATTTACAGGAGTCGGAGTGGTTGTGGCTGTTGGTGTCGGTGTGGCTGACCAGCTGGCGGGGCTGGAGATATCACCCGGAGTCGTAGCAGGCTTATTACTGCCATTGTTGCCGCCGAGCAGCTCGGGATAATTCTCCTTGAGGCTGCTCTCAATAGCGTTCGGCATATCCGGGCCGTTGTTATCGAAGTCGCTGACATACCGAGCCTGAGAGGGTGCCGACAATCCAAGTTTCTCGAACCTACCCTCATCCGGGTCATAATAGATGCTGCCGTCGAGGAGCCCGGCGGTATTAATCGCATCATAACCCCATTTATCACCACTGACATCCGTCGAGGGTTTAACTTTACCAGTACCATTAGACGGATAAATCATCGTATCCGGACCAAATACTGCTGTCTTGAACGTCTTACCAGTATTTGTCGGAGAATAATCGATGAGATATCCTTTATTATAGTCAGGGGTATCAAGGAACTTTTTCTCGGTCACTGGCTCAGCCTGAGTTTCCGGTACAGGGGTAACGGTTTTCCGGTCATCCCATTCGCTACCCTCAGGAACCATTATACCCTTACTGTTCTCGACGAATATCGGGCCGCTATACTGAGGTATAAACGGGAGAACTGGCTCAGGAGGAAGAACCTCAGGGTGAGCTGCTTTATACTGGCTCAGGTAAGACCTTTCATCAGACGTGAGGTCGTTCAAAATCAAATCGACAGTATAACCATCAGCTTTAGTTACCCTCACCATACTATCGCTAACCCGGTGGATTGTAGCGCCTCTAAACAAAGCAGGAGTACCATCCTGCTGTACTGGCTGAGTCTGCTGTACCGGCTGAGCCTGCGTAGTCTGCTGTACAGTCTGTGTCGACTGAGTCGGCTGCGGTGCTGGAGCCTGACCGATACTCCTCAAATAAGCCTGTCCCTGTGCGCTATTCGGGTCTACCCACGACCCGTTTACCAGTATGTAGTTTTCATGAGCCATTTTTCGTTTTTACCCCCAGTTTTTACTTTTGAATTCTATCGAGAAACTCGCCTATTGTCACCTTTCGCCAGTCAAGCAGGAATATTAGGACAACGATAATCGCCGTTCCAAACCCAATGAACCTGAACTGAACATTATTCAGCAGGACATCAATGCCGATTGTCAGACAGGTGATGAAAGCTAAATAGTAGGCGAGAGCCGTGTAAATCCGGTCGCTCGTCGTCCAGTCGTACAACCTCGCCCACTTATTCGGGTTAGCCGTAGACGTACTGATTCGCGTCACTCTCCTGTTTAACACTCCTGAGGTAACAATACATGAATGTCAGCCCGATTGTCAGGAGCGGCACCGCGTAGAGTACCCAGATGAGAGGCGATAGTGAATCATAAGTGAAGATGATGCCATACTTGTTAGATGGTAATGGCATAGCTTCAATGAGTTTCATCATGAACAGGTCAGCGAAGAACGTGATAAACAAGGTCTCCATCGCTGCTGCCATTATCCCTGATATCAGTATGTAAACCGTTTTTATCAAGTCTAATACCCTCCATCGTGCCGGACATAGCTCCGGATGATTAGGATGACAGCAAGGATAATAATCCCGAGAACAGGGATGGCCATCCAGCCATATTTGACGATGGTCATCCGCTGGTAGCTATCCTGACTTACCCAGCCCTGACCCACCCAGCCGTTATAAATCCCGAACATTTCGTTCATGAACGGCGACATGAAAATCCATGCAAGACCGAGGAGGACGATAGCCAGAACGAACGTCAGAATAAGGAAAGCGTTACCGCTGTCATCCTTAATGACATTATTTTTCTGTGTATCCTTTTTTTCTGCTATCGTCTCGCTCATCTCCTTACAGTCTATCCGGCATATCATCGAACGGATTGCCGAGCCGTCTTATCTTACCGAGTTTGCTCCGAGTGTTGAGTTTCGCCTGACGCTCGGTGAGCCGGTTCTCCCGCTCCCTGAGCCGGATTTCCTTCTCTCTCCACTTCAGGTCATCCTCACGGACCTTGAGAGCGGCTCGATGCTTGACGAGATTCTCTGCCTGTATCTTTTCGACATCAGCAGCCTTCTTTTTCTCTTTTTCCTCGTACTCGGAGTATGCCTGTTTTACCCTGTCCAAGAATCCCATTATATCACCTCCGGTTCTTTTTCTTGGGACGCATCTCGACGCCCCAGCTATCAATCGCCTTGACGATATGGAGGTCGTTGCACTCCAGCGTCTCAGGATTATGCTCCCGAAGATAGGCGAGCATACTCTTTTTCTGTTTTAGAGCATCGGCTCTCGTTGTAATTCCACTCACGTTTTTAACCTCCCTTGAGTAACCATATCACACCGCCAATTGCCACAATGACAATAGCCGCAATAATTGCCAGTTTAATAAGAGCAGTGGGGTCGTTGTCCTTCTTATGGATGTTAATCAGATACCACTCCATCTCCTTGATAGTGTCCTGTTTGAGCTGGCTGTTCAGGGCGAGCCCGGCGTCAGCCCATGAGAACACACGGTCGAACATTACCCGGCCCTCTAGTCCTTTGTGAATCCGGTTAACCTCGTCGATAATCGCATTAACCTCACCCTCGACCGCCTGATTATGTTTCTGGAGCCGTTCAGTATACGTCTCCTCTGTCAGCGATGCCACCTCGGTGATAGATATTAGACCATTGTCATCTATACTGACGAGCCCCTTAACGCGCTCGTGAAGCTGGCCCGGAGGACAGGCGAGAACAGTATGGCGGGTCAGCTCATCCATAGCCTTGAGCCTCGGGCAATTGTTCTCCAGAGCATTAACATAATCGTCGATTTCATTGACCCTTATGGCCTCAGTTGCGCCGACAGGCCAAATCGACTTACTATAAACATCGACGATTTCAATACCAGCCCTGAAACTATTCTTCGACTGGTGAATATGCCTCGGGTCAAGGGTTATTACCGCACCCTTATCATCGTAG
The DNA here is from genome assembly GCF_049676595.1 of Methanocella sp. MCL-LM. Taxonomy (GTDB): domain Archaea; phylum Halobacteriota; class Methanocellia; order Methanocellales; family Methanocellaceae; genus Methanocella_A. The sequence goes on along the minus strand of NZ_CP187259.1, from coordinate 1,969,199 downwards.
ATGAACAACTCGCCTGTCGGCTTTTTGTACCCAACGACCCACGCCTCGAAATTATTCTGATAGTGAATCCTGACCATGAGTTTAGTTTTCTTGATGTGCCGTAACATCAGGAAAAATTTCGTCTCCGGCACCTTATTAAAGAAATATGCCGCCGTCCCAACGACACTGAGCGCCGCTGGTACGATTGCGACTCCGGCGAGCAGTAACGGCGAAATAAATATATCTTCCATCGTTTTTAACCACCTTTACTAAAGAAACTCATCCAGCCCTTTTTCTGAGGAGCTGAACTGTTAATGACTGTCTGCGTTACGTTATCCTGAGTCATCTCCAAATCCTGCAGGATACGCTCGCTTGGGCCGTTAGCAACATTGCAACGGGAGAGAATGTAATCACAGTTCTCGTTTACAGCTCGCTTAATATACTGGAAATCAGGGTTCGCCGTGTCCAGTTTATCCATGCTGAGTTCGAGCAGGAAAAACCGGTATTTACGGTTCCATGCCCGGCGCTCAGCCTCCTCCTTGCTGAACATAGCGAGAATCCGCTCAGGTGCCTCCTCCTCCATTATGAACGCACAGAGGCGGTCTTTATCCTCAGGCATAAGGGACGAAGCAAGCACATACCTACGCAGCATAGCAGGGTTCCGAGGCGTCAGCTCAGTCATCTTGTGACGGAGACGCATCTCGCCCGGTTCAGTAGGCCTGTAAGGGTTTGACGGAGCTACGGATACAGTAGCCTCACGCCTCGGCGATACTGGAGTAACGTTTTCGGTCATTTTTACATCAACTTCCTTTTACCGCCGCCCATGACATCATCGACAGCGAAATTTACAATCTGATAGAGCACGAGCAGGAATTCACAGATGACGATGAACACAAACAAATATGCGAGTTCAGGAGCCCGGCAGAGTAGGAAACCCGCCGCAATACTGTATTCGACCTCTCCAGAGGTTAACCAGATATTCACAATCCATGAGAGGGCGATGACCAGACCCGCTATAACAATTCTAAAGTAGAGTTTCAGGACTGGAGTAGCGAACGGGAGTTCAATGAACGATAAGATAAGGAACACGAATACCGCGATGATGCAAATATAAAGCAGAGTATCCGGGACGCCGCTCATATTATCCTCTTTCGGAGGAGGGGTGAACGGCATTTTCTGGTCTTCAATAATGTTTACAGTCGAATTGTTGATGAGGAGCAGGGATTCGCCGACCGGCTGACTAATCTCAAAATAGAAACTCCTGTTACCCGTATAGGTCGAATTATTCAGAATGTAAAGCTTGATGGTCTTATTTTCATCGCCGGAGAGAAATGTCACTGAGCCGATAGAGGGGAGATAATCGTCACCTTGTAAAGCTGAGCCATTCAGTGTATGGAATGAGCATCCGACGAGGTTTGTGAGGTCGCCTGACCGCTGAATTGTGACATTCAGTGTCGAATTTTCGGCAACACAATACGTCGAATTTTCGATACTAAGGTAAGAGGTGGCCGCCATCGCTCCCGGTATAACGAGTAATAGTGCGGCTGTTAGAATAATGAGAAAGAGCAGGAAGCGACCGTTTTTCATTTTTGCCACCTTTTATAAAAAGTAAAGCATTGCACCCGCCGGAATACCCGGCGGGGAAGCTATCCGTTTTTAAGGGCGATGTTACTCGCCCCTGCCCCCTGCGTTGCCGCCGGTGAAGGTTCTCCACGCGTACATGAGCAGTACGACAGTGATGAGCAGTACGACGATACCGATTGCCGCAGCGAAGTCTGTCGGAATCTGGTTAAAGACCGGAGCAAACGGATTATCTGCGCTGAGGTTCAGCTTCGAGTACAGCATGGCAATGAAGAAGACACCGAAGGCCAGTGCGACGAACACCGCGACCACGGAGGTTGCGATGCCGGACAGGTCACCCTTCTGGTTCTTCATCAGTTTGCGAACCGCGAGATACTGAGCTAAAGACATTAAGATGTCACTTCCTGAGTAAAAATTACTATGAACCCTAAATAAACCGTATAGCAGCGGACTCGTCCATATACGATTTATTTAGGGTTCGTGGCACAAAACTAGTTATGGGATTTTTTACTCAGGATAATCGAGGCGGCGTTCCCCTGTTTGGCATTGCCATGCTGATAATAATAGTGGCAATCCTCGGAGTGTTTTTTGGCCTCATTTTACAAAAATCTACTGAGGACGCGCCATATAACCCGGATAGTCACTCCGGGCAGGTTCGTTCATTCGGTGATGAATTATATGGACTCGTCCTTCAGTTCTGGCCCGCTCTAGTCCTCCTGCTCGTATTCCTGTTTGCAGCCGCCGTATGGCTAATGCTAAGGAGTTGATAGTATGGAACTCGACGAACAGGCAGTATCAGGACGGCAGGTAGACCTCAGAGACGAGATAGAGGCAGTATTCAAAAAAGCCACATTCGAAAAGGCACAATTGCTCCGGGATATGGCTCTCGGAGCTGAGTATGAAACCCTAGGGTTCTCTTTCATATCTGATTTTTACACGAGCTTTGTCGTGCTGTTCGAAATGACTGCACCGAAGTTCGAAATCGACCGCCGTGAAGACAAAAAGCTCGATGAACTGCTCAAGGGCATTGTTCAGTATCTCTATGATGTCAGTACAGTTGTCTCACCGAAGGATATCGGCAGAAATGAGATTCGTCGAGGATTCGGGCTGTATGACGAGTACAAGGGCTACATCATGAGTAAGAATCTCGTAAAAATCGCTTAATGCAGGTGAAAACATGGAAACGAAAAACGAGCCCCCCGAGAATCAGCTCGCCGTACTCATGGCCGGGGGAGCCGAGAAAAACTGGAAACCCCAGTATATATTCTCGCTATTACTCCGCTGCGACAAGTCTGGCGATAGAATCGCTGATGCAAATGATATCGGAAAGATAACCGCCGAGCGCGACCTGTGTATCAATTTTATCCCAGAAGCTCGGGTTAAAGCCGAACTCCGTCAAGAGGCCGATGACCTTATAGTCGAATTGAACGAGCAGGTCAGGGCCGAGAACATGGGGAAAATCACAGATACACAAAAGATTAACAATCACCGTATAGCCGCTGTACGCTGTATCGGCAAAGTGAAAGAATATTTCGACTCATGCTGGGGGTGGGCTCGTAAGCGCGGCGTCATGATAGCCGGGCCATTCGGCGATGACCGAAGACGGTTCATACCACTCTCCAAACTACCGGAGGATGGAAAATACATCAATAAAGCCACCGGTAAAGAGGTCGACTTCGACCTGAACTCAATCCTGTACAACAATAAGGGCCGTGCAATCGACGAGGCTCGGAGTGCAGGAGACGAGGAGCAGGATATTGTAGAAGGGGAGGTGCCCGCAATTGATGGCGGAGTCTCTACCGAGTGAATACATCCAGCACGACCCGAAGTACGATGATTTTGGGTTTGATGCATCGAGGAGTTACACCCCCCTAACCATAGAGGAATACCGGCAGTACGACGAGTGGGTCGAAGACCACGAGCTGTTCGACCTGTCCCTGATGGTAGCGGACACGATGACGGCGTTCGATAACCAGAAAGTTGTCATCCTCGTTCAGGGGCCGGTCGGCTCCGGCAAATCGTATTTCGCCTTGAACCTCGGCTGGAACGTGGCGATGAGGCTCGCCCTGCATTTCTATGGTGACCCTCGGTACTGGCGGAAATACTTCAACCCGTCGACGATTGCTATCATGGGCCGAGAGGAAATTGACAACCTCATCAAGAACTCGCAAAAACACTCGGTAAACCTCCTCGATGACGTTTTCGCTTCCATGGATAGGTCGGAATGGGCGACTGAAATGCACAGGGCTATTAACTCGATTATGGTCGCCGATAGGACTCAGAACACTGCGACTATAATCACAATCCCCCGCGCTGGAATGCTGGACGTTATCGTCAGAGGACTCGCCCAGTACAGGACGGACATGAAGCGTAATGTTTACTGCAAGAGGCTCGGGTTCGGTGAATTCACTTTCGTAATACTCTTCTTTAATCCGTTCGACCAGAAAAAGGGTGCAACGGTTGCTTATCAGAAGTACATTCGCACTGGTCGTGTGGACTGGGAGACAGGGTTCGTAGCACTCCCCCCTAAAGAAATCAGGGAGATGTACGACGAATGCAGACAAATGTCGCTTGAGAAGTTAATGGAGGAAAAACGAAACATGGGAAAGAAAAACGATGATGGCAGAGAGCCGACTGCCGGCGACCAGTTATTCGACTGGCTTTACTCGAATCCGGAGATGCTCGCCAAACAGGATAATGGGAAGTACATGAGCAGTAAGACGATAACACGAGAGTTCTGCCGTAGCACTAAGCGTCAGGTATCGGAGAGTTACGCTCGGGATATTATCAGTTCTGTGAGAGCTGAAATGAAAGAGTCGGGGATGCTGGTCTGAGTGCTGATGATGACGATAGGGACACCCCCCTATTAATTATTCATATAGGCGGTTCAAAAATGATTCTCGACTTTATATACCGATTATTCCCTGAGGCTCATGATGAGAATAACAAAAACGACATTAATACAATCCCTAAAGTTGTCAGTGGGTTCCTCATCGTAAATGTAGCCATAGCTGTACTCGTCGCCGGGCTCATAGTATACCAGAATTCGAACTATGATGGCGTAAAATACGATATGGCTGTTACACTGACCGATGGCCACGGCGAGAAACATATGATGGTCGCAGCGCCATTATACCAGATTTACCCGCAACTCAACGAGTGGCAGCGTGGTAACGTAACCACTGATAGCTTATTCTCTATTGATACTGGAACGGGAACCATATTGCCGGACAGGTCTCAGCTCGGCGATTGTAACTACTTGCTCGGCGAGCGGGTGAACGCAACCATCGTAGTCAGGAATGTTGATAGCCGGGAGCTGAACACCGCTCGGGTGACGTTCGACGCCTACCGTGTTGAGAATAACCAGAGCCTCGCCCACTATGAAAAAATTTTTACCGACCTCCAACTCGCCCAGTACGAGGACTACACTTACAATCTGAATTTCACCATCCCTCAGCAATCCTATCTAAGAGGTAAATACCACGTTGTTGTCAATGCGTGCGATGAGCGCGGTATGCCCATCTGTACAGCAGATGAATACGTATCGATATTATGAGGCTTGCTTATGCCGAAAACGATTACTATTGAATTAACCGATGAGAGCACAACCGTTCTCGAAGGACTATCCAGCAGAGCCGGGGTGACCCCAGAAAAAACGCTCAGTGTACTGGTAAACCAGACACTCGCTCAAATGGGAAACAGGCGGCTCATGAACACTATGGAACAACAGATTAAGAAATATATGAAGTAAGGGAGGAAAAACGAATGATAACTAAACAGGAAATCAAGGAATTGCAGCGTATTGAGAGCAACAAGACGCTGTACAGCATGGGCAAGATGCTCATCCTCGGGGGATTGGCCATAGGTGGTATGGCCGTTGTATCTGGAGTGACGGTGATATCGGCATTGATTAATGGACCGATAGACGTGTTCGCTAATGCCCTCGGACTCGGGTTAATCGGTTTCGGATTCGTCAGTATTGGTATAATGGTCTGTAATGCCATCGCCGCACGGATACCGGGTCATCACAGGGAGATGAAACTCAGGCTAGCCCGTGACCGGCTGGAATACCTCGAAGATGAAGCAGAGGAGCGGAAACAAGAATTACACGAGTATCTTGCCGGAGTAGAGCGGGCAATGGGAGAGGGTCAGTGATGACTCTCCCTGTGCTACCGTTCGCCCCGACTCCGAATGATGAGGGGAACGTCGAGGAGGTCGCTGAGCAGCTCAATATAGACCCAGCCCTCGTCGAGAAATATAACCGGATGACCTTCTGGTATAATGTCATCAAAAGCGCCGGGAAGACCGCTATTGCCGTTGTAATCGGTGGGTTAGTGGTTTTGTATGAAGTCACCGGGATAAACAGCCTGAGTACCATCCTCGTCGCAGGAATAGCCATTGGCGTTCTCGACGTTGCCATTGGGTATGTGCTCAATAGAATACTCGATGAGATTATTTATCGTGTAAACTAAGTTAAGCATAATGATATGCATATGTTTAATAATAATCTTTATTTACAATGACAGATATGACCTCTTATTCTATAACCGTATAATTTAACGGAGAATAGATATGAGAAAATATCTACCCTTTGCAATGATATGCATAGTGTTAATTGTTTTACCGATAGCAGGATGTACAACCGGGAACACACAAACAGACAATGTAAAAACTACGCCTACAATAGAACCAACGATAATACCTACTGCAACACCAGTGATTACTGCAACCCCTACACCACAACCAGTCACAGTTCCGTCAAATGTTACTGTAAAGGGGAAACTCTACTTTGAAGGATATGCAGACCTATGCGAGAATAGTGGTCATTACCATCCACAAAAGATAGATGGGTATTATGGTACCGTAAAAATTCGGTATAGCCAAAAAATAAATGATTGCATTAAAGGATATGTCACGGATACAAATGGAAGTTATATCGTTGAAAATGTAAACACAAGCCGGCGAATAGATTCGATGTTCGTAACCTATTACTTTAACATTGCAAACCAGTACTTATATGGAATCAATATTCCAGAGAACTTCTATTTCAACGAGTCTAACTGCAATTTTGATGTGAATCAATAAAGATTTTTACTTTTATTTATCCATTGATTAAAAAGTAATAGTGTTTTAGAGAGTACCGTAATCAATACTGTACTCAACTCTATTTTTTACTGTATTCTCTACTGTATTTTATCCAGAAAACACCTAATTTGTTTCACTACCTACGTTTCCACTGGAACTTGGTGCGACCACCCCGCACCACTTTTTAGCCCTTACGTTAGGCGATTGCTCAAGTGGTGCGGGATAACCCCTGTTTTTCCCATTATACTCATTGAAAATGGTACATGTACGATTTTCCAATAAGAAGATTTCTAGATTACCCCGCACCACTAGAACTTTAGAAGTAAAATAGACTAACGTCAATGCTATCAAAGTGGTGCGGGGGTAGGCCGCACCACCCCGCACCACCCGCACCACTTCGAGTATAACATGCAATGTTACTCGTGGCTCAGAGGACAAACCTGTCATCAATCAACTCCTGAACCTCCTGCATGTTAGCGTGAACATATCGCATCGTGGTATTAATCGAGCTGTGTCCAAGGTGCTTCATTGTTACGTTTATTGGCACTCCGGATTTAACGAGAGCACTCCCGCAACTATGTCTCATCAAATGGCAGTAAACTGGCTTATCTAGACCAGCCCGGAGCCCGGCGTTGTGCAGAATCTTGTACAAACCGCTCCTCGTCATTCTCTCGCCGTACTGGTTCAGGAATAGGGCATTACACTCGACATCAGGGCGAATTGCCAGCCACTCCTCCACGCTTTTCATGCATTCCTTGGTGAGGACGACTGGTCGCTCCTTACGGTTCTTAGTCTGGCCACGAATCATCAGGATACGGGTCTTAATGTTGAGGTCGTCAATATTAATCCGGGTACACTCGGATGCACGGACACCTGAAAAAAAGAGTAAAGTAATGATGCTGACGTCCCTCTGGTTGTCCGCTGCCTCGATGACAGCTTTGACCTCAGGCAACGACAGGTAATCAACCTCTTTCTTGATGAGTTTAGGTTTCTTGAGTTTCAGCGTTACTCCCTGACTCGCCGCAATCTGTTCGAGAGTGTGGAGCATATGCCGCGTTGTCTGTGGTGCCGCTCCGGCCGCTTCATAGTCCATCCAGATAGTTTGCCCCTGTTCCACCGTAAACTGAAGGGGTTTGTATTTGGTTAGCAGGACTCTGGCACGTATAAGGCTGTTATTAATCGAATTATCAGATTGACCCCGGTCGTACTTGAGGTGCTTGTACAGTTTATCGAGAAAAACGTTGATGTTTGGGGTACCATTGAACTTCCCAATGTTGATTTTGTTGCGCATTGTTGCAGTCTCCTCGGCACAGGACTGCATGATTTTGTCCACCATAGCGCAGCCATATTTAAGCCCGGTTAGCATTGGGAACAGGACTCAAATTAGGGTGAAAATTTTGATAAATCGGAGTACGTTGGTGCGGGGGACGAGATTTGAACTCGCGAATCCCTTCGGAACAGGACCCTCAATCCTGCGCCTTTGACCTGTCTGGGCTACCCCCGCATCTCGAAAAGATGGTTACTATTCAGGCGCTGACCTTCACGATCATATTACAGTAACGTGAAAGCCTTGAGTGCGAATCATTAAAGGCATTTTTGCAATATAAAACTTTCCCTCAGGCCATGCGACTGGAATGCCGGATGCTTCCAAAAAGCTACCGCAATCACTATTATCATTTCAGGAATTATCGAACTGCCGGGCACCGATTACACGAAGTATAATATTTCATATAACATTTTGGATAGTTCCTGTTCAGGGTCGTTCGCCATTTGAACGCCTGCAGTTGAAAGCGTTCTCGAATGCGATTCATATATGAACGCTGAGCTGTACCAGAAATACAGATTTCCAGTATCCCTGTGCTTATTTGGCTTATGATTGTTGAGCTGACCGGTGCTCAGCCATTCCATGGTCTCTAGTGGGTAGCACGAAAACACAAAAATCTTTTTTAGAGGGACACGAAATGCACGAATACCCCAACATTCACGGCTAAAACCCGAATTGCACTAAGACACTGGTAAAAACTCGAAGGGCACTAATACACGGTCTTAAAACACGAACAAGTTCCGCGAAAACCCTAAGTCACCAAGTTAAAACAAACAACCACATCGCCTTACTCTGCCACGACTACTGCACCCATACGCTGCACTATACCCAGGATGCCGGTCAAAGATAGCAACCGCTTGTTCGACTGTGTTTTAGTTTGGTGTCTTTGAGCATTCGAGGAACTTGTTCGTGTTTTAAGGCCGTGCCCTTCGTGGCTTTTGTCGATTAATAGTGGTTTCGTGCAGTTCGTGTTTTAGCCGTGCACCTTAGAGTCTTAGTGTTTTAGTGTCCCTCTAAAAAAAGAGTTTTGTGTCTTTGTGCTACCCACGAGAGCCCAAGCATGGCCGTAACACCAGACCACTGGGTACACCTCGGGCACGGGAATACTGGTAATCTGTGATCCTGCCATAGCGCAGCGTTCGTTTACCTTAACGCAGTTGTCTAATCCGATCGGTATCCCAGGAGCAGGTTTCCCGGAGGATCACACTTCAGGCATTCCGATTAGATACTCGTACAAAGTGATTTAAGGATACCTACCCAAGATGTAATCACGGTATATTATGGTGACAACGAAGACCATCCGGGAGATCAACGAGCGCATTGAAAAGGGCACGGTAACGGTCATGACCGCGACGGAGATCCTGCGCCTGGCGGAGAAGGGAGATTCTATCCCGGACGTAGATGTAGTCACCTGCGGCACCAAGGGCATCATGAGCGGCACCATGGCGAACCTCTCGTTCAAGGTCGCCGAAAAGAACGCATTCATCCGGGCCAAGGGTCTGTGGCTCAACGGGGTGCCTGCATACCCCGGGCCCTGCCCGAACGAGCGCCTCGGCATCGTCGACGCCATCGTGTACGGCACCGCCCACAGCACCTACGATCACCGCTATGGCGGCGGCCACCTTTTCAGGGACCTGGTAGAAGGCAAGGAGATCGACGTAGAGGTCCTCACCGACTCGGGCGAACGGATATTGACCACTACGACGCTGGACGAGATTTACCACGCCCAGATGATCGCCACCCGGCACGCGTTCAAGAACTATCTCGCATACGTTAACCCGGTCGCCGAAACCCTGGAAAAGTCCATCTTCTCAGTCGGCGCCTTCTACGGCCCATACAAGGAGCTAAAGTTCTGCGGCTGCGGCGAGCTGAACCCCATCGAGAAAGACCCGGACCTCGAAGTGCTGGGAGCCGGTACCAGGGCCCTCATCAACGGCGCTCCCGGCATGATTACCGGCCCCGGCACCAGAAGCACCAGCCAGAAGCCCAACTTTTCCGCCGTCGCCGACCTGAAGCAGATGAAGAGCGAATACCTGGGCGGCTTCGTGACATCCGAAGGCCCCGAAGTCATCGCATCGTGGGCGGTGCCCGTGCCGGTGCTGAACGACCGGGTACTGAAGAACATCCTGAAAACTGATCACGAGATCCCCCTGCCAGTCGTCGACGTCCGGGGCCGTATCGAGCTGGGCAGGATCACCTATGCAGACGTCTGGAAAAATTGCGACTTCGCCATCAGGTTCAATCCAGACTTATGCGGCACTTGCGAGCCGTGCAAGGGAGAGCTGATCTGCCCAACTGCTGCTTTAAGCAAAGAGTCGAAGCACATAGACCGATCGAGATGCTTCAACTGCGGCACCTGCGTAGGCCTCTGCCCGGCGGTTTCAGCCAACATGGGCAGCGTTGAGTTCAACGGCATGACCATACCCATCACCGAAAGGCACTCGGACAGGCTCGGGGCCATGAAGATCTCCAACGACCTCAAAAAGCAGATCGCCTCCGGGGAGTTCAAGCTGTCGGAAATCGTGCAAAGAATAACATTTTGACGTACACCTCGGAAAACTTGGAGGTCGGGGAGTTCCCGGGAGGTCGGGGAGGATTTTCAAGCTGGGAGGTCAGGGAGGGTCAGAGGTTAGAGAGGAGGTCTGAGAGAATAGAAAGGTTTGAGAGGATTATTTTAAAAGTTTATCATAGAGTTTTTCTGCTACTTGAAGATCCGTTTTTTTAGTTACAGATGTAATTCAAGAACCACAGTGGATTGACATATTCACCCCTGCACACTGTGATGCTTGAATTTAAAAATCTTTGTTAGGCCTGAGACGATCCTCTATTCTAACGTCTGGGAACACCCAGGCCGAAGGCCCTCAAAAGGCCGAAGGCCCTAGAACCGGAGGCCGTAGTACTGGTTATGCATGTAGCAGTATGTATCGTAGATCGTGCTCTGCGCGTCGGCGCCGGGTACGACGAAGCCCTGGAGACTGGCGCTGAGGCTCTGCCGGGCAGTCTCGATCTGCTCTGCGGTGAAGAAGCCGTTCATGGCCAGCGTGATGCTCAACATGACAAGAATTGTGGCAACAACATAAAACATGCTGGTTTTTCCGTTATCCATTGATCGAATACCCCATTAAATTTGCGTTTAAAATGGATTTTGCGGGATACTATAAAACTTTTCTCGAAAACGGGATAAAATTTGTCATTTTTGGGCGAAAAACGGACGATGCCCCGGCCGGGGGCCGGGTGCAATGTTCGTTACAGGCACTGCCTGGTGCCTGTGTGATATGCTGGTCGCAGACGGCGTATACCCCGTACCGCCTACAAAGCCAAATATATGTGTAATATACTTAAATATTCGCTATTTAAAGAGCATTTGCAAATTAGAAATTAGAGGTTAGGATTATCGCAATTTTAAAATGTTTGGGGGCTCCAAATAAATAAAAAGTGAATATATGCCTGGAATATTCAGTGCTTCTCCCCGTTACCGGACTTTTTCAGCATATCGACGGACTCGGTACACCAGCTGATCTCTTCTCTGAAATATGCCATGCCCAGCCGGTTGATCATCCCGAAATATGAAGTGCTCGGCCCGAACGACGGCCCTTTCTCGAGCGCGTCTGCCCACTCTTCCATTGCTCTGATCTCCTCTTCCCGCTTCTGCCGGTAAGCCTCCAGCTTCCTGATAAGCTCGTCCGGGGCCAGTTCGTTGCCGAAGCACATCTTCAGCAGCAGCTCGTATTCTTTGGTTTCGGGCGCCCGCAGCCAGGCCCGGAGCTCATCGAGGCCTTTGTCGGTGATCTGGTATACTTTCCTCGACCTGCCGCCTGCCGAGTGCTCCTCGACCATCGTGGCAAGTTTGTTCTTCTCCAGCAAGGCCAGCGTGGGATATATCTGCCCGTAGCTGATGTCCCATATATAGCTGAGCGCTTCCTTGACCCAGCTTTTCATCTCGTAGCCGGTCATGGGCCCGCAGCTGAGCATGCCGAGGACGATGTATTTTGCGTAGTTAGTTTTGGCCATTTTCAGCCCCTCTTTAATGTTTCCCCCGGGCCAGCAGTTTCCTGAAGCTATGATCGATGTACTGCCGGTACCACCAGTTGAAGTTGATCGCCATGACGCTGCGCACTAAAGGTATCCGCTCAAGCAGAAAGACGGCTTTATCAGCCGTGTACAGGAGTGCGATAAAGGCCAGCAGCGCAGCGGCCCAGCTTAGAATCGTGCCGCCAGTGCCGGATGGAAAAACGATGCCTGCCTGGCTGAAAGCTGCTATGAACCACTCCGGAGGAACCAGGAGTATTCCCAGCAGTAGTACCACCCGGGGGATGGACGTGTTGATGGCTCGCCGGGGGCATATGTTGATGCACCTCATGCACCCCTGGCACCGCCAGTCCCAGCCGGGGCGCCCGGCGGTGAGCTTGATTACCCCTGCAGGGCAGGTTTTGACGCAAGTTCCGCACCCGTTGCACTTCCCATCTGCCACATATAGCTTGGCGAAGAAGTGCCTGCCTACCAGGCCGTATCCCAGCCCGAATGGTACGTATAAGAAAGCCAGTAGCAGGTTGTGCCTGACGCTCCGCTCGCCCCGGACGAGCTTTTCTGCCAGCCCGGCTACCCGGCGGTCCCCAAGTTCCTGAATACGAGCTTGCCCGGCTTCACCTGGAATGGGGAGGACAATCCTGATGTTAGCGGTGTATGGAGCGGCGTCTGCCAGTACAATATCATAGCCTTTCAGCCGCAGGATCAGGCCCGCGTGATCGAAGGACCAGCCAGGATCGCCCTGAGCTGCCGGCACCCGGGTAGTCGGGTGAAGCGAGCCGTTGATGGCGATTACAGCGGCCTTCGCGTTATTGCCCTGTGGCAGCTTCCACATGTACCGGGCCATGATGTCAGGTATATCACAAGCGTACACAGGGAAGGTAAACAGGTGCAGGTCAAAGCTTCCCGCAGGCGGTTTTGTGCCCCTGCTGACTTGCTGCCATTCGACAGAATAGCCGGCGTCCTTCAGCCGGCGCTCTACCACTGTGGCCGCATGATACGAGTTCCCGGTGCCGGTAAAATAGTGTATCAGTGCTGATGGCATACCCTTGCTCCTGATATATCTAATTGATATATCATATTGATGTATCTTTTTGATATATAGTTTACGTTAGGTGCAGGAGGTTCGACGCCTGGCCGCCTTGATCTTAAATCGCAAAGGCGCAAGGGCGCAAAGTAATAACAGGAAAATCTTTGCGTTTTTGCGTCTTTGCGCCTTTGCGATTTTAAACCGAGGCCTCCCGGGGTCGAGCCAATCCAGTTTTTCCTACCACTTCTTGAAAAACCAGTTTTCATGACCGAATCTATCTGTGGAATCTATGACGCCAGATGCAAGGGTCTGCTTCCATCGATCAAAGCGCAGCGTTCGTGTTAGTTTTCAGTAGCCAATATAGTATAGAAATGGGGGTGATATTAGCTCGCTCGTTCCACGCGGTATCCTTTGCTTTTCCAGGCAGTCATGCCGCCGAGCACGTTGTATACTTCGGTGAAGCCGGCCTTCTGGAGAATGCTGACACCTGCCCCTGCCCGGAGGCCCGTACTGCACATGACGGCAACAGGAGTATCTAATGAAACCTGGGGCAGATCGTCTTTGAGCCTGCCCAGGAAGCGCAAATCAGCCCCGGGCACGATGCCCGTATCCCATTCGGAAGGCTCGCGGACATCAATGAGGTGAATTGTGCCGCCGCCGAGATACTCATTGAGCTCGTCCACAGTTAGAACTCCGCTGTACTCGACAGGTCCGCCCAGATTCTGCCATGCGGTAAATCCTCCGCAGAGGAAACCTGCTACCCCCTCAAACCCGATCCGGCGGAGATACCGGTCGATCGTTTGCACGTCTTCCGCCCGCTCCGGCACGACGTAGATTTTACTACCACTGTCGATCAGCCATCCGGAGTGGAGTGCCATCCCCTCCAGCCATATATTGTAGGAGCCGGGAATGTGTCCGCCTGCAAAAGCCTGGGGTAGCCTGGTATCTACCAGGACAGCGCCTTTCCTGCTCAGCGAGCGCTTCAGGCTGGCAGGGTCGAGCTGTTCCGGCAGCCTCCGGCGCGGGACGGGCGAGGGCCCGTGGACGTTCCAGTGCTCCATCCGGCGGAAGTATGGAGCGTATTCCAGCTTCTCGGCCGCTTTTTCCCGGATGAAAGTTTCCAGGTCGAGGCTCAGCCAGCGGCTGGTCAGCCGCTCGAATCCGATGGTGGTCTCATCCCGGTCGCTGATGCCGCTGCCGCAGACAGATCCCGAGCCATGGGCAGGGTAGAGGATGGCCTGGTCACCCAGTGGTAGCAGCCTATCGTGAATTGACCGGTAGAGCTCGGCGGCACAGCCTGCTTTACCAGTCTCGCCGCAGAAGTCTATCCTGCCGCAGCTGCCGGCAAAGAGAACGTCGCCGCAAAACGCGGCCAGAGCGATGTCGGGCTTACCTGCTTCGTAGAGAACGTAGGTCATGCTATCGGGGGTGTGGCCAGGGGTCTCTATTGCACGGATGAGAGCGTTGCCAAACCACAGCTCTGCACCGTCTGCCAGGGGTGAGTCGTTATACTTGACAGCAGTCCGGCCGCTCCGGCATATCCGGGCGCCGGTCAGAGATCGAAGCTCCACCGAGCCGAGGGCGAAGTCTTCGTGCCGGTGAGTTTCCAGGATGTGCCCGATCCGGACACATTTGCGATCGGCCAGTTCCACATACTTATCCGTATCGCGCAGCGGATCGATGACGACGGCTTCGCTGCCTGATCCGATGAGGTACGAGTTGACCGCCAGGCCTTCTGCCTTAATACGGGTGATAAACATGCTGACCAGAAGAATATTTGCACGTTCACGATAAATATTATTTGGCATCACAGGCCATATCATTAGTGTATAATCTCTGGCCATCAAAACCTTTTTAACATCAAAAGTAATATTATTGTTCTAAAAAATGTTACTATTTGCGCCGTGGAGAGGATGAATTAAGATGGATCAGGAACTAATGCGTATCGGGGTATCTCTACCCGACAATCTACTGGGCCGCTTTGACAACATCATCGAGAAGCGGGGCTATTCGTCCAGATCAGAGGGCATCCGTGACGCCATCCGGAACTACATCATGCACTACGAGTGGATGAACGAAGTGGAAGGCGAGCGGATCGGCGTCATCACGCTGATCTATGACCACGACCAGCGCGGCCTGGTGAACAACCTGACCGACATCCAGCACGAGTACATGGACATGATCAAATCCTCCGTCCACGTCCACCTCGACCACGATAACTGCCTGGAGCTGATCATGCTGCAGGGTGATGGAAAGCAGGTCAAGGAAGTGGCCGAGAAGATGATGGCCCTCAAAGGCGTCAAGCACGTCAAGCTGACGACGATTTCTCCTAACACCGAGCTGTAAGGCATTAGCATGATCCCCGACTGGATGAAGGAGACCGACCCATGCCCACCCGGGCGCTTCGACGTGAAGCGGGGCAGGAAGAGTTTTATCGGCAAGACGCTGGGCGATATGTTCTCTTTCTTCGGGGAAACGCTGACCTCGGAAAACTACTCCCGGAGAAACGGCCTGCTCCAGGGCCTCGATCCCAGGGTGAAGCTGGCGTCGATCCTGGCGCTGGTGGTGGCGGTGACGATGATCAAGGATATTTACCTCTTGATCTTCGTATACGCGCTGACCCTGCTGTTCGCCGCGCTGAGCAAGATCAGCATCGGCTTCTTTATCAAGAGAGTCTGGCTGTTCATCCCAATCTTCACCGGTATTATCGTCCTCCCGGTAATCTTCAACGTAGTCACCCCCGGAGACATGCTGATCCCGCTTCTGACGTTAGGTCCAAATGCAAGCATTAGCGGAATTATGCTGCCTGAGACGATCGGCATCACCACTCAAGGGCTGCTGACCGCAGTAACCTTTACGGTAAGGGTAGCAACCTGTGTATCGGCAATCGTCCTGCTGTTCCTGAGCACACCACAGGAATCATTGTTTAAGGCGTTCAGGGCGCTTGGAGTACCCAAGGTATACGTGCTCACCCTGGACATGTGCTACCGGTACATTTTCATGTTCATCGACATCATCCGGGACATGTTCATCGCGAAGAAAAGCAGGACAATTCGTAGCGAGGGCACACTCGCAGAGCAGAAATGGGTCACCGGGCGTATCGGCTACACGCTGATCAAGACGCTGGACATGAGCGATAAGGTGCACAAAGCCATGGTATCGAGGGGTTTTACCGGCGACATCAAGATCATGCAAGAGTACAGGATGAGGAAACGTGACTATATAGCACTGGTATCTACCCTGGGCTTCAGCCTGTTTCTGATTGTGCTATCATACAGTTTGATAAAGGTATAGGAATCGACATGGACGCGATCTTCGACTTACGCAATGTCTCGTTCGCTTATGCGGACAAGTACCACGCCTTAAAAGATATAAATTTGAAAATCAACGCGGGTGAACAGGTAGCGATCATGGGAGCGAACGGGTGCGGCAAGTCTACTCTGCTGTCGATTCTCAACTGCCTCATGTTCCCGACCTCGGGAGAGTTTTACACGTTCGGCAACCCTGTGACCGAGGAAGTTTTCGACAGCCTCGAGGGTAACGAGTTCAGCACCTACTTTCGAAAGAAAGTAGGCTTCGTCTTCCAGAACTCCGACGTCCAGATGTTCTGCTCCACGGTGTTCGACGAGATCGCCTTCGGCCCCCTACAACTGGACTTGAAGCCCGGGGAAGTCCGGAAGAGAGTCGATGAAGTAATGGCAATGATCGGCATAGAGAAGCTCCGGGACAGGGCACCGCATACGCTCAGCGGCGGAGAGAAAAAGAAAGTCTGCATCGCCTCAGTGCTTGCTACCAACCCCGACGTGCTGCTGCTGGACGAGCCCACGGCGGGCCTGGACCCCAGGACCCAGCTGTGGCTGATAGAGCTGCTCCACGAGCTCGGGCACGCGGGCAAGACCATCGTAACAGCCACCCACGATCTTGATGCCATAGAGCACATCAGCAACAGGGCCATCGTGATGAGCGAAGACCACACGATCAGGGCAGATACCCACAGCGCCTCTGTAGTCAACAACATGGAGCTGCTGTTGTCGACCAACCTCATCCACCGGCACATGCACCGGCACGGCAGCATTACTCACCAGCACATTCACACCCACGAGCACGATCACGCCCACGAGCACAACCATAACCAGGGGTGATCGCCATGACCAGCGACCGGCTCCGGAAACAGATCGAGTTCATCGTCGAGATCGACAGGCTCAAACACGTGATCAGGCAAACCTACCTGATGGACAGCTCGAGGCAGGAAAACAGCGCAGAGCACTCGTGGCATTTTGCGGTTATGGCCATGCTGCTGGCGGAATATACCGACGAGCCGGTCGACGTGTTCAAGGCGGTAAAGATGGCGCTGATCCACGACGTGGTGGAAGTGGACGTCGGGGACATTTTCATCTACGACCAGGACCGGATGGCGGAAAAGGAAGCCATGGAAAAAGTGGCGGCGAAGCGGCTATTTGGCTTATTACCCTCCGACCAGGCCGAAGAATACCGGGCGCTCTGGGAAGAGTTCGAGGCGAGGGAGACCCCGGAAGCCAGATATGCTGCGGCCATCGACAGACTACAGCCGGTACTGCATAATTATTATACCCACGGCAAAGCCTGGAATGTTCATGGCGTCAGGGCTGAAAACGTGCTAAAAGTCAACAGCCGGATCGGCAATAGCTCCATAGAGCTCTGGAGCTTCGCTCAGGAGATTATTGATGAATCGATCCGGAAAGGCTATCTGGAGAGATAGATCGGGGTACGGCGGCCCATTGTAATAAATTTTGAGATATCTTGTAAGATACAGTAATACTTTTTCATATGATAGTATTACAAAAATGTTACTTTTACTTTTCAATTGTAATACTCCAATAATGACTTGTACATACGATCATTCTGGCTACATACAAGTCAGTGATTCACGTGATAATTTATTGAAGCGACTTACATAGCTCGTGTTTATACTGTTTGCCTTAATTGCAGAGTTAGTATCAGTTCGCAATTATAAAAACTAATGTTCAAATTTAGTGTTACTAAACGATAATTTTTTATAACAATAAGTGCTATTTCTTGCTTGGTGATACTTTGCATATACCAGACGGGTTTCTCGGGCCCGAAACATACATATTCTTCTTTATCGTCATGATACCGATCTGGCTGTACGCCAGCTACCGGCTCAATAAAGAGCTTCGGTCCAGGCAGGTTCCGTTGCTCGCGCTGTCAGCCGCCTTCACGTTTGTGCTGATGATGATCAACATCCCGGCCCCCGGCGGAGGCACCGGCCACGCAGTCGGCGCAGCCATCATCGGCATAGTCTTAGGCCCGTGGGCTGCGGTCGTGTCGATTACCGTGGCGCTGGTCATCCAGGCTCTGCTGTTCGGCGATGGCGGCATCACAGCCATCGGTGCCAACTGCTTTAACATGGCCTTCGTAATGCCCTTCAGCGCTTATATCATATACCGCCTCATCAGCGCGGGGTCGAAGATCACTTCCGGCCGCAGGCTGGCTGCAGCAGCCATAGCCGGCTACTTAGCGCTCATCATCGCAGCCATGACTACCGCCATAATGTTTGGCATCCAGCCCATCCTGCACCCTGCGATCGAAGGCCAGCTCCAGTACATGCCATACGGGCTAAATGTAACCATACCTGTCATGCTCTTCGAGCACCTGTTCCTCAGCCTGCTGGAAGCGCTGGTCACAGGCTTGATCTTCGCTTACCTGCAAAAGACTGATCCAAAGCTGCTGGAAGGGAGGAAGAAAAAGAAATCCCAGAAGGCTCCGGCAGGGGTGAAATGATGGACAAGAACACCAGAAACCTGATCATCGGGCTGCTCTTGCTCGTCATCCTGACGCCCCTCGGCCTCCTCGCAGCGGGAGAGACGTTCGGCGAATGGGGCACTGAGGAACTGGAAGAGAAGATCGGCTACGTCCCCCCGGGCATGGACAGCCTGGCCAACATATGGAGCGCGCCGCTCTCCGACTACGGCTTCCCGGGTAACGACACCCCGATCGGCGTAATCTCGGGCTACGTGTTTTCGGCCATCGTCGGCGTCATCGTATGCGGAGGCATCCTGTACCTCGCCGGCAAATATATCGCGAAGAAGAACGATGCCGAGGACGACGAGTAGATATTATCCATAGTAACACAAACACTCGGTAAAACCAGATATGACGCGGCGATCTTCCGCCGCGTCCCCAATTCTTATCACTTATACTGATTTCTGAAGCTGACCTCGGCCAGCGGCTTTTTAGGTTTCTGAGGCGCTTCGTCCGGATACCCTGCTGCTATCAGCGAGACCAGCGTGTACTTATCCGGCACTTCCAGCAGCGTCCTCACTGCTTCGACGTATTCCTTCTTGTCCCCGGCGACCCAGCACGTCCCGATACCGCCGGCGGCGGCTGCAGTGATGATGTTCATAGTAGCGGCGCAGCCATCCTCGAGGTAGTACTTCTGGCTCTTCTCGCAAAAAACAGCAAAGCACGCTGCACAGCTTTTTATGAACTTACCGTGGTCGGCCATGTTACCCAGCCGCTCCAGCTGTACTTTATCAGTGACGCAGCCGATGAGCCAGGGCTGAATGTTGATCGCCGAAGGGGCGAGATGAGCACATTCGAGGATTTCAGTGAGCACTTCATCCGGTATTGGCTTGTCCTTAAACCGCCTGATACTTCTGCGGCTCTTGAGAACATCGATCAGATCCATGGTAGGAAGATATGCTACCCGGCTATTTAGCGTTAATCAAACAACTTTCTTGATCGTAGCGGCAAAGCGATCTATGACTGCCGAATACCTGCCGGCATCGACGTCCTTCTCGAAAGTGAAAGCAGACGAGACGTATTTCATGCCCTTTTTCTCCAAAGTCTTCCGTATCCGGGATAACGTCCGCTCACCGCCGCCTACTTTCGTTTCGATCACGGCGGAGAAGGGCTTGCCTCTGCAGTTCGTCACCATGGAGAGGTACTTTTCCACGTAGGGAGAAGGTCCGTCAGCCCAGACAGGAGTGGCGACGACAAGGAAGTCGACATCAGAGAGGTCTGTTTTGCATTCCTTGATATCTGCCTGGACGGTCAAGAGCGAGGAGAGCGCCTTACCGGGCTCCGAGGGTTCGTGCACAGGTTCGATGCGCTCCAGGCGCGCACCGGTTTTAGAGGCAAGATCCTTGGCGACCTTTTCAGTGTGGCCGGAATGGGAGTAGTATGCGATCATCGTGTTCATGGCGATTCCATAACAATGTGTGAATGTATAAGGGAAAAGCTATGGAAAAATTTCCTTGGATATCGCAGGCAAAAACTAGCAAATGCCCGGTATACAGGGCATTATGGAAAATTTAACGTGAAGCGGCACAGTAGCTGATAATATGGCGAGTTAGTGGACTGTATCGCCTTTCTTCTTGAGGTGCTCGTAGCCCTTGCAGGAGATCTCTGTCCGGATGCCACGGTCATCAAGTATCAGGCCCGACTCAGTCACTTTGCCTATGACTGTGAAGCCGACACCCTCGATCTTATCGATCTCTCCGGGATTAACTGTGAACAGCAGCTCGAACTCTCCGCCGAAGCAGATGGCCATGTCCAACAGCTCAGCACGGCTCCGGGCCACCTTGCGTGCTTCTTCGCGAACAGGCAGAGCGTCCGCATCTACAACGAAACCGACTTTACTCGCCACAGACAGCTCGTAGACCGATTTTCCCAGGCCGTCGCTCACGTCCATCATTGCCGTGACTCCCTGATAACCGGATAATATCATCCCTTCGCCCAGCCGGGGCTCCGGCCTGAAGAAGCTGCGAAACAGTAAGGCCCGATCTTCAGGAGATGCTTCCCGCTCCCCTGTAAGCACTTTGAATCCGGCAGCGGTAGTGCCGAGGTAGCCTGTGACGCAGAGAAGGTCTCCGACCCTCGCGCCTGATCGTAGCTTCACCTGGTCTTTGTTCACCCGCCCGAAGGCAGTCGTGACAATGGTCAGTTCCTGGTGCTGGTCCGTGTCACCCCCGACAATGTCGGTACCGTAACACTTAGCGCAGTTCCGCATGCCGGTAGCGATCCCGTCGATGAACTCGACGTCGGTATCTCCCGGGATACCCAGCGCCGCCACGACACCGACAGGCCTGGCACCCATACCTGCGACATCGCTCAGGCTCACCGCCACGCTCATCCACCCGATGTCCTCGCCGGTCATCTCCCGGGGAAAGTCAGTCACCCGGTGCAGCATGTCGGTTGTCACCACGAGGTAGTCGTCACCGTTATCGATCACGGCGCAGTCGTCGCCCAGATAAGGAGAGTCCAGGATCTTACCGATCCGCCGTATAATACCAATCTCGCCGATGTCGTTCGCTTTCATGCTAAAGAGAACTGGGAAGTCAAAATACATTATAATATCGACAACAATAGCTGAACTGTATATGGATTAACCCTGCAGGGGATAGATCAGTGTAGCTCTTGTCCCGACGAGGGTGGCATCGATCTCGCCGGACAGGCTTTCGTAGTCGTCTTTGGCCAGCAGCAGGTTTGCGGATGTTATGCCGGCAGGCTCTAAAAGTTTCATGGCTGCGGCGGCGAGGTCTCTGGCATTTGCGCCGGAGCTCCAGGCATATACAGTAGCCTCTTCTATTGACCCGGAAGTCCAGGTGATCATGGACGGATGCCCCGAAACGCTCAAAAAGGCTGTTCGCTTATCGACGCTGGCGAAGGCCGGGAGGGCAAAGCTGTCGCTTAGCTCAAACAGGTGATAGGCCGAGCTCTGGAGTCGTCCGATGACCATGTGCATGCCCCAGGTGAAAGACTGCTTGCTTAACGGCGGCTGTAAGGCCGAAGTTTCAACGGGGTACCGGCGAACAGGGGTGGTTATCTGAACCAGGCGATCCCCGTAGGAAAAGCCGCATTTCAGGTAGAACGCCTCGTTGTGGGGCATGGCTGATACGGTAAGAGATTCGCAGCCCCTCTCCCTGGCTAATTCCCGGGCGTGCCGGATTAAGCTGATGCCGATCCCGGTTCCGGTGTAATCCTTGTGGACGTACAGCAGGCCGATGTGACAGTTTCTTCCGTACGGCTCGCCCTCCCGGCCCAGGAACATCTCCATCTCTGCCACGATGTGTCCATCGAGCTCCGCGACGCACGGGAGGTGGCGCATCAGGAGCAGATTATTCAGGTGAATGGCGCAGGTCTCCGGGCTCATCCACGGCCCTCCGAAGCCCCACCGCTCTTCGACCGAGAGATGATCGTACTCGACGTCGAACTGCTCGCTACCCACGATGCGATACCATCTAGAAACGTGAGACCTGTGAACCTCGCAGATAGCGGCAGCATCGTCCAGCCTGGCCAGGCGAAACGTTAGTTTAGGGCTGCTGTCTGCGGCGTGCATGATATCTGGATGGCACCAAAATTTAAAATAACTTATTGCTGCTCGAAGAATGATCTATATAAATCTTCGAGGCTGGTCATGCTCTGCCGGGCTTCGTAGACTTCGGTCATCGCCGAAGCCTGCCGGATGACCATGGGGATGTGGATGATGTCGTCGACTTCGACCGTCACGTAGTCGCTGCCGACGTAGGTGCGGTTGATGAAAAGCTGCTTGTTGATCGACTGGACGAGCCGGGGCAGGTTCATCTGGCTGGTCCGGAGCGTGATGGCCGGCCTGCCGATCTTCTCCCTGACAGAGGTCATGCTCTCGTTCATGAGAGTGGCCCCATCTTTGATGATGGTGACACCGTCGCAAATCTTGTCGAGCAGGTCCATGTTATTGGCCGTGATCAGAATAGTCTTGTCCCCTGCTGCGCGGAGGTCGTTGACGAACTTCATGCAGAAAAGCGGGTCAAGTTCGGCCAGCGAGCCGTCCATGAGAATGATGCTTGCGTCAGTAATTAAGCCCATGCCGAGGGTGATACGCCGCTTCATGCCCCGGGACAGTTCCCCTATGCGAGTGTCCAGGACGCTGGTGAGCCCCAGCATTTCGCTCAGTACGTCGACGCGGTAGGTGATCTCTTCTTTGTGGATCCGGCTGACCTTGCCATGTTTCCACAGCATCTTCCGCGGTGTCTGGCTATCCGGAATGCTGCAGATATCAGGGATCTGGCTGACCTGGCGCTGAACTTCCCGGGTGTTAGAAACAGGAATACCGTTGACGGTCACAATGCCCGAGTCGGGCTTGACTTCTCCAGCCAGTATCTTGATCACTGTGCTTTTACCGCTGCCGTTAGGCCCTACCAGAGCGTGGACCGTATTTTTCCTGGCGGAAAGCTCGAAGCCGTTTAACGCCCTGAGTTTACCGTAGCTTTTAACAACACCGTGAGCCTCGATCACTCAGACCACTACCACTGTTACGTATAGTTTCCTTTTAACTATTTATACTTTGAATCTCCTGGCCCGGCCAGAATAAAGCATATGGATATTGATGTATAATCGACACACTTGCACCTTTCCGGATAATAAAAAGTATGGGAGCCGGCGTTTTCCGTCTTGCCGGCTCACGTCAGCTCTAAAGTTTCAGTGTGGACTGTGCTATCGTCCAGCTTTACGATCAGGCGCCACGTGCCCGGCGTCAACTGCTTGGTGTCGAGGTTGTAGAGGTACTGCTCCGAGGTCTGATCATACCGGAAGTAGGCTGCAGTGCCGGCCTTACCTTTTGTGCCGGCCGCCTGTTCCGGGCCCCAGTCACCATCCACCAGCTTCGACACGTTCAGGCTGGAAGTTGCCCCTGCTACCACCATGCCGTTAGCGTCTGCCAGGCGGAACTTCACTGGTATGGCGGAGCCCTGCTTGAACGAGGCATTTTCGGCTTTGCCCAGAGGAGGCAGCAGGCCGTCGAACTGATAGCCTACGGTGTAGGTGACTATCTCCTCACGGACGTTTCCCGCAAGGTCAGCGGCGGTGACCCGGTAGGTATGAGAGCCGACAACTGAGGTATCCACGAGCGCTCCGTTTGGCGTTGTGCCAGACACAGCCGTAACTCCGGAGAGGCGATCTGCAGCGTTCCAGTATGCATTTACAGGCTGGTTCAGGAGATAGAATCCGGCAGGAGAGCTGATGACGATCTCTGGCGGAGTATTATCCACGGTGACCCAGGTACTACCCCTGTTTTCGGATGCAGTTTTGATCTGGCCGTAGACGACAACCCGGCTATTCGTCGTGTCTACAACGTATAGCTGGCCGGTTGCTCCGATTACAATGCCGGTCGGGTAAGCGAACTGGCAGGGGCCCGACTTTTCGGCTCCGAACTGCGTGAGGTAGCGGCCTCCGGCATCAAAAACCTGCACCCGGTAGTTCCGGACATCGGAGATGTACACGTGGCCGGCAGAATCGATCGCGATGCCCCAGGGATAGCTGAACTGGCCTGCGCCCGCACCCTGGCTTCCCCACTTGCCTATGTAGTGGTTGTCCGGATCGAATACCTGCACCTGGTGGCTGTTACTGCTCACCGCGTACAGGTAGCCTGTTGAGTTAAAAGCCAGGCCCCGGGGATTGTTGATCGCCCAGCCCGTCACATAGCTGCCGCTGGGGTCGAATACCTGTATCCGGTTATTGATAGTGTCGGCGACGTAGACATAGTCGGTAGCATTGACCGCGATGCCTTCAGGGTAGTAGAAGTTACCCGTTCCGGTCCCCGGGCTTCCCCACTTAGCCACGAAATTGCCGTTTGCGTCGAATACCTGAATTCTACAATTATTCCGGTCGGTCACGTATACGTAGCCGGTAGAATTGACCGCAATGCCCCACGGGCTGTAGAATTTGCCGTTTGCCGCCCCGGCACTGCCCCACTGCGATACGAAGCTGCCGCTGGCATCGAAAGCCTGAATCCGGTTGTTATCCCTGTCAGTGACATACAACAAACCTGTCGGACTGATCGCAATGCCCCAGGGGTTCTTGAACGGACCAGGTCCGCCGCTGCCCCATTGAGCAAGGTACTGGATAAGCAGAGGGTCTTCCGCATCCCGGGAAATGACCGAGATCTCATAGATGCCGTCGGGCACTGCAGAACAGTCTTCATAGGTTCCATCCCATAGCACAGGATGAGTGCCGCCACCCTTCACGCCCTCGTCAACGAGGCGTACAGTTTCGTTCTCCGAATCGTTGATCAGGATTAGTATACGGCTTTCGTTTTCAGCCAAGGAATACTGGACAGCCGTAGTCGTCCCCGAATTGATTACGTCAGGCGTAGCTGATACCGGGATTCCTTCCCCGGCAGCCTGAGCCTGCGCTAAGCTTATGCATAACAGCAATACGAGCAGTATCGCCGTTAATCGAGTCCTCATTCACATCGCCTTCTTTTTTATTCGTTTTCCCCGAAGCCCCGATTCTAAGCTGTGAACCCTCGAAGGGTTCTTAAAGAAGTGTATATGAGAACCCAAATATATAGCTTTTACTCTACAATGCTTTGTAATTTAGTAGAATAAAATGAAATAGTAGGTTATTTTAAGCCAGTTTTCACCCTGCCCGGATGCCCCTGCCTACCATTTTCCACCTGATGACTGGCTCGCGTTTTTTACTCTTTTAAGACAAAATTCATATTACCCTCTATCTATAAGACAGGAGGATGAGCGAGAACAGGATCAGGCACGCTGACATTCATGGCACCATGACTGTGGATCAGCTTGTCAAGCAGATGGAAGGCTGCGCTTTCGGCGCCGGCCGCATAGGGGCTGCCTGTGACATACTGGAAGAGATGCAGGCAGAGGACGTCACCAAATTTTTCGGCCTGTCGGGAGCCATGGTTCCGGCTGGCATGCGTAAAATCGTCGCGGACATGATCCGGGACGGGTATATCGATGTTTTAGTCACTACGGGGGCCAATATGGTCCACGATGTCATCGAGGGCATCGGCTGCTGCCACGAAAAGGGCAGCGCCACCGCGGACGACATGGAATTAAAGAAACAGCACATCAACAGGATCTACGACGTATATCTGAACGAGGATTACTTCGGCGATCTCGAGGACAAAATGCAGCACGTGTACGGCAGCATGGATCCCGCGAAGACGTACTCCATCAGTGAGCTGATGTCGGAGATCGGCAGGAACATCGACGACAGGGACTCGATTCTCCGGGCCGCCTACGACTGTAAGGTGCCGATCTACTGCCCGGCAATCCAGGACTCGGTGCTGGGCTTGCAGGCATGGCTGTTCAAGCAGGCCAACAAGCTCAACGTGGATGCTTTCGCGGACATGCGGGAGTTCATGGACACCTGCTACGGTGCAAAGCGCACCGGCGCGGTGTTGCTCGGTGGCGGAGTACCTAAGAACTATATCCTCCAGAGCATGCTGGTGACGCCCAGGGGCGGCTTTGATTACGTGATCCAGATTACGATGGACCGTGCTGAGACAGGCGGCTTATCCGGAGCCACGCTGGACGAGGCGAGGAGCTGGGGCAAGGTAGGCGATAACGCAAAGGCCGTACAGGTAATTTGCGACTCTACGATTGCGCTGCCCCTCATGCTGGCCGCGGTTAACGAGAGAAAAGGGAGGAAGTAACAATCATGCCAACCGAAGAATACCTAAAAGGCTACGTCGAAGGCTTCAAAGAAGCTCTGGCCACAGTAGGCCAGGACCTGCAGGACCACGAGATGGAAGACTACACAGTCGAGAACTACGGCGAGCTGTACCAGAACATCGCCAGGCAGATGGGCAACTGCGTGGTCTGCAAGGACATCGGCACCGAGAAGGGCTGCCCGGCGGGCAAGACCATCTGGTGCCCCAGGATCATGGAAACTATGGCCGACGAGATGGCGATGACGAGCAAGGAAAAGCTCCTGTCGCTGCCCGACAACAACCAGCCCGAGTCGTGAGCGATATCATGTCAGGAGGAACTTCGATGAAGGTAAATGGTCTGCCGGTCGTCAAAGGAAGTGATCTGGCGTGCGCCGGCTGCGGCACCTGCTGTACAGTCTACGGGATAATAGACCTGCACATCACCGACATTTTTAGAATCTCGGAGTTTATCGGCATCAGCCCTGAACAATTTTTTGACGAGTACACGAATCTGGTCCAGGACCAGAATGGCAACTGGACTTTTTCGCTGGACATCAACGGAGGCTGCCGGTTCCGCATCGACGGCAGGTGTTCCATATACCCGGTCCGGACAGACACCTGCGCGCTATACCCATTCAGCTGTGTCTGCGTGGACCTTTCGGATGCAACTAAAAGAGAGATCGCCGAATTCAAGCAGTGCTTTGTCCATGGGCTGGACGGAAAAATGCTCGTCATACCCGACATCGAACGTACGATCGACAGCCGAATCCTGTTTATGGTAAAAGAGACGTACATGGCAAGCTTCGACGGCACCTTTTACGAGAACGAGGCGAGGCCGTTCCATGAAAAAGGTCTGGCACTGCTGAAAAATCCCCGGATGCGCGAGATTGTTTATCAAAAGCTGCTGAAGGAGATGATGCAAAGGGTGCCGGTGAACGAGAACACGAAAGAGCCGGTCCTGTCAGAGCAGGACATCAAGGCGATATGCGATTATATACGCGGGATATAGCGCCTTAGATGCCCAATATTTTCAACAAGCCACCCGCACTCTTTATTTACCTTAACAACCCTCTACTCCCCGGATGAAGTACCTGGTCTCTCCGTCGCCCGACGAGGCGCTTGAAGCTTTGAAAGAAGGCCGCAGCGGCACCAAGAAAAGCATGGCCACGATCATCGGCCGGTGCAAGGTAGAATACTCAGGCCGGGCTAAGTCGTTCCTGGATTATGGCGACCGGCTGGTCATCGTGAAGCCCGATGGCACGATCATGGTACACGGGGATGCAAAGAGGGAGCCGCTTAACTGGCAGCCCCCCGGCACAAAGATCGAGTATACCCTAGACGACGGCCTCACCATAATGGCACGGAGGACCAGCCCTGTGGAGACTATGCACCTCCACTTCAGGAACGTCCACGCGCTGACTGTTTTCCAGCTCGAAGACGGAGCGGAGTTGAACCTGGTAGGCGAAGAGTCAGACCTTGTTGACAAGATCGAGAAAGACCCGTCGATCATTGAACCGGGACTCCGGGTGCTGCGGAGAGAAAAGACCACTGACTCCGGCTACATCGACCTGTTCTGCGAGGATACTAAGGGCACCACAGTCATCGTAGAGGTCAAGCGGACGCTGATTTCGCACAACGCCGTATACCAGCTTGAAGCCTACCTGATCGACTTCAGGAAGAAGAACAAGGAAGCGCCTGTAAGAGGCATCCTTTGCGCCCCCAGAATTTCCGAGATGGCGAAAACCCTTGCCGACGAAAAAGGCCTGGAGTACAGGCAGATCGAGTGGGACTTCGAGCTGAAAGATAAGAAGCAGCGGTCGCTGGACTGTTTTTAAAAATTAGAATAAGTGCTCTGGCTTACAAGCCAGACAGCACGAACGTCAATCTGCTTTCTATGGCCTCAGCCTCGTTTCGGCTTTGCATGGCGAGATCATTGTAGTAGTTAGCCTCTTTCACGTAGTTGTTATACTTGACCGGGTTGATGTTGCCGGAGCCTTTGGTCGCTATCTGGGTGGCCATCTCGGTGTATGCGAGGCTGGCGTACTCCATGCTGGCCGCGGTGTAGTTGGCGGTCTGGACCCATTTTTCGCTGAGCAGGACTTCGTCGTGGTTGATCGAGAAGTTGCCCATGGCCTGGAAGTCGGCTCTGGCAGCGTCCATGCGGTCTTTTGCCTTGAGCATGGTGTTGCTGGCGTTGGTCCAGTCGGACTGGTTGTGGGCCTGCCGCTGGGCGTCTCCCATGTAGAGGATGCCTGCGTTGTACTTGTCGATGCCTGCCTGCAGCTTCTCCGTGTACTTGTACTGCTGCTCGACAGTCGAGTTTGTGGCCGGTCCCGGAACCGCGGTTACGGTCGGGACTACGGTCGGCGTCTTAGAAGGCACCGGGGCCGGTGTAGCCGTGGATACGGGCTTCTGGAACTGTTCTTTCAAAACTGTGCATCCGGACAGCGCCACCATGATTACCAAAAACAGCGCTACCGTGGTGATCTTTAGGGCTTTGGACAAGCTTACACCTTCGGAAGATGTGGTCATTCAGACTTTTTTAGCTGATTGTTTAAGAATATGTCACCAGTATTAAGCGGCCAAGTGCCCGCTTTTACCGGCGTCTGGTCGCTATAATTGCAAGTATAACTGACAGCATGGCGAGGATTGTAGGCAGGAGCCCGAAGCCGGGGACCGGGTTGTTGAGGGGATGAGCCTTCGTCCACGCTGTTTCCGTGAGGGTCGTGTTGTTTGCCAGTGCATAGGCCAGATCAGCCTGGATGATGGCGTTTCGGTAGTCTTCCCGGGCGTAGTCGCTCAGGGAGTAATTATAGTGCAGGCGGGACTCGTTTAGCTCGTCGTTAGCCGCCGGGCTGGACAGCTTGCCGATCGTGCTGATCTTTTCTCTGGCCTGCTGCTGGTGGTAGTCGGCATCAGCTTTCAGCGCCTGCTGAGCGAGAGCCTGAGCCACGCTTGCTTTGTTGGAGGCGTTCAGGTACTGGGACGAGTTGAAAGCGGTCAGGGCCAGATCGAGCTCGTTCCGGGCTTCGGTGAGCAGGTTCCCTGCCGGGGCGCTGGTCAGGCCGTCGGACTGGGAAAGCGTGTAAACTGCGGAGTCAATGGCCCGTTGTGCCACGTCCCGGGACTCGTCGGTCTGGTTGGACTCGATCTGGTAATAGTGCTGGGCGTTGACCGCGTTGTTGACGGCGGTATCGGCGGCGGTCGCTTCGGCTTTCGCATTCTCGAAGTCTTCCGCGTCCAGGTACATGCTAACCTGCTGCAAGTGAGATATCGACTCGTTTACCAGCCTTCGGGTGTCCGGGCTGTCCGAGCCGGACAGCGTGGCGATCTTGAGGTTAACGGAGCTGACCGTGTCGAGGACAGCGTTCTTTTTGGCCAGGTACTCGTTTTCGGAGGTTCGGGCATGGCTTATCATTACGGTGACGTCGAAGGTCTTGTTGATCGCCCTCTCGAAGTCGTTGGAGTTGTGGGCGCTCCACGCGTCCAGCAGGGCGTTAGTGGCGTTGAACAGGTCAGCCTTTGCGGCTTTGCTTGAGTGGTTCGCCGCCCGGGCATCGTTCAGCGACTGGTTTGCCTCCTGCAGCAGCCTGAGCGACTGCTGCCGGAACGGCGAATCCACGTAGAGGTACCCTTCCGGGGTAACTACGGTATCGCTGACCCACGACGAGGAAGTCGTATCATACCGGGTGATGTCGAGCTTGAAGTGGTACTTGTGATAGCCTACGCTGGTATTCTTGTTGCAGCTGACCAGGAACTGGCCGGGCCTGCTGTCAGTGTTTGAC
Source organism: Methanocella sp. MCL-LM (assembly GCF_049676595.1). Classification (GTDB taxonomy): domain Archaea; phylum Halobacteriota; class Methanocellia; order Methanocellales; family Methanocellaceae; genus Methanocella_A. The sequence goes on along the minus strand of NZ_CP187259.1, from coordinate 1,938,951 downwards.
TCGACCTGCACGTAGTTGTTGCCGAAGTCGAGCATGTAGGTGGTACCCTCGGGCATCCAGTCGTAGTGGACGCCGATGTTGTATATCCTGACGGGATAATTCTCGTTGTTGTAGACGGCCAGATCGGCGGCCATGACCTGACCCTGTAAAAGCGTTCCAGAGGGCAGAGACATGTTTACCGAAACATTAGCCGCCGCGGCGGCAGAGGCTGTCAGAGCGGACAGCCCAATCAGTAGTACGGACAACAGGAGAAGTATCCGGCCATTCATAGGCGCTTATGAGTGTTACCATCTTCTTAATCTTTATGGTATCATCCGTCAGCTAAGGTAGTGCCAGCTGTTCCCAATCCGCTCGTTCTCCCGCAGAACGAAGCAGACATGCCGGTCCTTTGGCCCACCCTTTTAAACCCCCCTGCCGTATCGTTTTTCATGGCGGAAAAAACCGTATCGGTCACCAGGTCGGAGCTGGAAGTGATGCGACAGGATGCCATGGCAAGGAAACCTGAAGAAGCCTGCGGGCTGCTGGTAGGCCGCGAGGAGGGTGACAGGGTAAAGGTCGAAGAAGTCGTACCGATGTCTAACCTGAGCAAATCGTCAGAGCGGTTCAGCATCGATCCCGAAGAGATGTATGTAGTGCTGCAAGAGGCGGAGGATAAGGGTAGGACCGTCGTCGGCAGCTATCACTCTCACCCGTCGGACCACCTGCCGTCCTGCCTCGATGCAAAGTACATGCAGCACACGTCCTACGTCTGGATGATAGTGCCGGAGAAAGGAGAAGTACGGGCGTACGTGTTTGAAGACGGGATAAAAGAAATGAGGATGGAAGAGGCCCGGTAGGGCTACCAGCCGCGGGTCTGGAGGATCTCTTCCTTCGGTATACTGGTGACACCGATGCCCTTCATGGGGTTGCCGATGCCCTTGGATACTTTGGCCAGCTTTTTCGGGTCGTCGTAGTTGTTGACAGCTTCGACGATCGCCTTGGCCATCTTTGCCGGATTGTCAGACTTGAAAATGCCCGAGCCGACGAAGACGCCGTCTGCCCCGAGCCGCATCATGAGTGCTGCGTCGGCTGGCGTCGCTACGCCTCCGGCCGCAAAGTTAACCACCGGGATGCGCTGCATCTGTGCCGTCTCTATGACCAGCGCGGCGGGCGCTTCGATGGTCCTTGCATACCTGACGAGCTCTTCGTGGGACTTGCCCTTCAATTCCCGGATCTCGCCCTGGATCTGCTTCATGTGCTTGACTGCCTCGGATACGTCGCCAGTGCCGGCTTCGCCCTTGGTGCGGATCATGGCCGCGCCCTCATCGATCCTGCGGAGAGCTTCGCCCAGGTTTCTCGCACCGCATACGAACGGCACGGTAAACCGGGACTTCTCGATGTGGTACTTATCGTCTGCCGGGGTCAGCACTTCGGATTCGTCGATCATGTCGACTCCGATAGCCTCCAGGATTTCTGCCTCCACGAAGTGGCCGATCCTGGCCTTAGCCATCACCGGGATGGTTACGGACTTGATGATCTTTTCGACGATAGCCGGGTCGGCCATTCTTGCCACGCCGCCCTCTTTCCGGATGTCGGCTGGCACAGCCTGAAGAGCCATCACTGCAACGGCGCCGGCCTTCTCCGCTATGACCGCCTGCTCCGGGTTCGTGACGTCCATGATGACTCCGCCTTTCTGCATCTTGGCGAAGCCGCGCTTGATTAAAGAAGTTCCATGACGTAGTTCTTCCATCTTCATGATTGTATCCTCTACGATATCTGGTCGCTAGTAAAATGATTTAGCATTTAAATTCTCTGTGCCAGCATATTCTTCACATTCTGAACTCTGGCACAAGACGAAATCAATGTGCACGTTTAACCTTAAAAACATTATGTATGCAGCCATGACGGCCGGAATCGTATCGATCGAGATCATTGTGCCGAATACTATCAATTTATCGTTCGGCACTTGTCGCCCCCATCACAGGACTGTCGGTGGAAATTGGGACTATTAATTTTGGAGACTCTCTCCGGGAGCTCCACATGCTTTTTTCAAGTCCTGAATAAGTTTCAATCTCACATCCTTACTCGGATCAGCCGGATACTTTAAGCGATCGGAAAATGCCTCTAAGTTAGGTAAATTCGATCGTTTTGTGTTTACATTTTCCGCCATAGGTGCGGTAGATTGTTTCACGGCGTAATTGCAGATACTATACCAACCCAAAAAATCAGGATCATTGTAGTGTTCTAATGATTTAATAAAGCACTGTATAGCCTTTAAGGATTTTAGACGGCTGCTAAAGCCAATTCCGATCTCGCGCCAGGCAACGGCTTTGTCATCATCGTCAAACCGTTCCAGCAGCATTTCAAAACCTGCAAAGTCCGGCTCATCTACGTCGCATTCATGCGTTCTAAAGGCATAGGTAATTGATAACTTATCGCTAAGATCGGCTGTGGTATCCCGGCCGTTATAAAAAAATTTTTTATCTCGTGCCCAGGATGGTATGTGTATATTATTCGAAGACAGGGCTTTATTTTTGTTAGTTGAAGACGAGGTACTGATCTTTAATGGCTTTTCCGTTACCTTTGCTTGCTTTTTCCCGAACAGGCTATCGAGCAGGCTCATAAATATCAAAAATATATGACCAGAGAATCTACTTATGTTTTATCATTTTTAACATAAACTATTGTATTTTTATCCGATTAATGAAAAGCCTTATCATGGCACATCAAGCTGCTTCTTTTTGATAAACAGGTTATAGAAGCCGAGGGCGGCCATGAAGCCGGCCGACACGACGAGGAGAAGCATGAATGCCTTTCCCATCAGGCCATCCTCAAAAATTGCCCAGATTAACCCCGCTATTGCAAGCATGGATATTCCGAGCACGGCAAGGTGACCCTGGTAGCGAGGGAGCCGCCAGCCTGCTACCATCGATAAGACGAAGCCCACGAAGAGCAGCATGATAAAGCCGGGAGGAAAATCACCCACCATTAGCTTGATGCCCCCTAGCACTACCAGGGCGAGGAGCCCTGTAAGTACGCCTAGTGCGATGAGAACGATCATGGAGCCCCTGGTGACCGTTGCCACCAGGCTTTCCGGGACTGCGTCCGAAGCGAAACTATTGTACTGTTCTCTTTCCATGAAGCTTGCCTCCGGAGATCATCAGAAAATTCAGGAGCCTTGCAGATACCGTTCAAGATGCCGGTAGCAGTAGGGAGCAATATACCCGGGAATACGTCGGTACATGGATATTAAAAAGTGCTTCGCAGAAATAACGAGTAAATCCTACGCCGTAATGTCGGCCTAAAATCCAAAAACCGGCAGGATTGTTCGCCTTATGTCGCTCACAATCTGGTAAATTGATTTACGGGCTTGTGGCCAGTTTAGATATGGTGGTTTACATGCAGGAAAGACAGGAACAAAGCGAATCCAGAATGACGATGGAAAAGTGCGGCATCTGCGGGAAGGACGTGCCGGAGCAGCCGGGCGTCACCAGCGAAGGCAACTGCAACATGTGCGGCGCCAAGCTGAGCATGACCCAGCAGAGATAAGCTATACCAGCTTTTTCTTTTTTAACTAAAAAGAGACAGGGAACACTCTAGTTCCCTGCAATCCTCTCCCGGTTAAAGGTTTTCACGCTCACTACAAAGGTTACGGCTATCGCTGCAGCCAGCAGTGCGATGATGATCCCATTGGCAAGCATAGCGTATTCTCCGAGCCCGGATCGTGCAAAGGATAAGCCAACCACGATACCTGCGATGACATACATCGGCAGGTAGGTCATCCTGGCGTTTGAGATGAAGCCGGAAACCGCTACAATGATCAGTACTGAGAGCACCACGATCATCGGGGCTATGACAAGGATCGTCAGCAGCAGCGACATTGTCGGGAACGGCGTCACCCACTGGATCAGGTGCCCGTTGAGCACCAGTACATAGCCCAGTATCACTGCCATGACAAAGGCCAGCCCTGCAATTCCCGCCAGGATAGCTGCCAGCGCCTTGCCCGCCAGTATCTCCCAGTCTTTCAGCGGCAGGGTAAAGAGGTACTCGATCGTCTTCTGCTCTTTCTCGTACGGGAACGCCATCACGGCGATGGTGGAGGCCATAACGAGAGCGTAGAAGCTCGAGAACATCAGGTAGAATTCCAGCGACTGCGAAAGCACTTCGGAGCTGTAGCCTCCAGCCCGCAGGGCACTACCTATCTGCGTGATCGGGACCACGCAGAAGATGGCCAGCATGATAAGGTTTCGGAGCATTGCCGTCTTCCCGGTGAAGTACGATAACAATTCTTTCCGGGCGATTTCCCATATGACGTTGACCATTGCTTATTCCCCCATGACCTTGAAGTATACGTCTTCGAGGCTCTGGCTGTTGCCGGACATTTCCGTGATGCTGATGCCGGCGGATGCCAGCCGGCGGTTGATCTCCGGTGCCAGAGCATCCCGGTCGCCCGGGATACAGATGTAGCCATCGGCAAGTTCTGCCTTACCCAGCCCGCCCAGCACTGCCAGCGCCTTGTGGGCGCCTGCTGCCGACCCTGACACCTTGATCCGAATGGCAGGCGCGTAGAATTTCCGCCGCATGTCGTCCATACTGCCCGATGCCCTTATCGTGCCATTTTTTATGATCGCGAGGCTATCGCACACTTTCTCGACCTCCGGAAGCACGTGGGAAGTGATGAAGATCGTCTTTCCGTCGCGTGTGAGGCTCTTAATCAGATCCTCAATGCCCCGGGCAGCTACCGGGTCCAGCCCGGAAGTAGGCTCGTCGAGGAACAAGACATCCGGATCGTTGACCAGTGCCCGGGCCAGTGCCACTTTTTGCCGCATACCCTTTGAGTACTTGCCAACTTTGACATTCCTGGCCTCGAAAAGGTCCAGCTTCTTCAGCAGGAATTCGACGATCTCTTTCCGCTCGCTTCGCTCGAAGCCATGTAGCCTTGCAGTATAGTCAACTACATCATATCCGCTCAGGTAGTCGTACAGCCCGTAGGTATCGGGGAGGTACCCGACGATCTTCCGGACCTTCTCCGGCTCCGCCCGCAGATCGTAGCCGCTGACTATTGCTGTGCCGGCCTGTGGCTTGAGCAGGCCTACAAGTATTTTTATCGTCGTAGTCTTGCCCGCTCCGTTTGCTCCGATGAAGCCGAAGCAAGAGCCGGACCGAATGCTCAGGTCTATGTTTTTGATGCCATGAACTCCGTCGTATGTCTTTGTCAGACCTTTAGTCGTAATCGTGATGTCACCTCGCCCCGCATGTAGGGGCGAGTATATCTCTGACGCTAAAATATTTAAGAAAAGTTTTGACCGAAGGCGGTAAAACATTGACTGCAAATGGTAAATACGGCAAGCTTTGATTGCGTGATAAAATTAGATATTATAACACTGGTTATTAAAAACGGATGAAAAATTATTCTTCGGAGGGCTTTTTTAGATGCTTGAACTCCCAGCCCATATACTTGTACAGGAAGTAGAAGAGCAGGATTCCCACAGGCGGCAGCATAAACAATGCTATGATCGCCCCCAGGGAGAGCAGCACGGTAAACAGAAACCCGACGGTTGCATCTAAGATTCGAATCATTGATATACCTCGTTTTTACGATAGAGAGGTAAATACCGATGGCTTAAATACTTGCGGATAAATTTGTCGCTTAAGGCCGGAGAGAGGCAAAAGTATGTCCGCCGACAGGAATAGTATTTATATAGCTGACCCGGCCGCTTCTGCCCGGCAAGCTATTTATGCTTGCTCTGAATATTGGCCCTTAATGCCCGCGAAAGATGTCGCCCGGCTGCTGAACAACGAGTCCAACCTGAAGATACTGGACAGGCTCAAAGTCAGACCGTACTATCCACGGGAGCTGGCGCAGGAGATGGAGCTGAGCGAGCCCTTCGTGGTGCGCAGGCTGAAGGCGATGGAAGAAGAAGGCATCGTCGAAGGCAGGTGGGAGGCCGAAGGCAGCCGCAAAGTCAAGCGGTACTACCTGCAGGACGTAAAGATCGAGTACGGGAAAGAAGGCCTGAAGGTCAGCTCCGAGGAAATTCCGGAGAAACCCGGCATCGACCTGAAAAATGAAATGATAGGCAGGCTGATCAAGCTCCCGCTTATAATCATCTTCGGGATCGGGGTCCTGTTTAACATACTGGCCCTGCAAGTGGCTCTGCTTGCATTCCTGCTCTGGTACGTGGCCATGACCACCGGGTTCTACAACAGGTACCATTTTAAGACTACTCTGCTGGCGATTCCACTCTACACCTTTAACACCCTGGTCATCGGGGGCCTCGTAGCCGGTAATTTACTCCACATGCCCGTACCCCTGGACGTAGTAATTGGACTGCTGGCAGCAGGACTGGTATTCATCATGATCTACCACGCGAGGTACTACCAGCTGGAGCTGGGCGACCTGTTGATCAAAAACAGGGAGTTCATCGACGGCCTGGAGGACTCGCCTCTGCACGTCAAGTTGTTTTACCTGCCGATGGCGGTTCGGTGGAAGCTCTGCGAGTACTTTAAGATCGTTTGATACGACAGATTATATGACATATGCCTGGATGTCCGGCGGGTAATGTCGACCAGAACTCTGGCCACGAAAAGATTTATCCCCCGCCAGAGGGATACTCCGTTGATACTCGATGGCAGGCCGTCCTGAAACCGCGGATAGTTATGATTCCTGCGAGGCGACGCAGGTTCACGAAGGCTCAGTCAGCAAAGCCCGGGCCAGGGCGATAGACGAGGACACGGTACAGCGCCTGTCAGACATTTTTAAAGTCATGGGCGACCCGACGAGGCTGCGCATCATCAATGCCCTGTCAGCCGGCGAAATGTGCGTCTGCGACATCGCCTGCGCCCTGAACATGGAAAACTCTGCCATCTCTCACCAGCTCAGGATTCTTAAGGCGATGCGGCTGGTCAAGTTCCGGAAAGAGGGCAAATCGGCGATCTACTCCCTCGATGACGAGCATATGCTGACGCTGTTCAACGAAGGCCTGAAGCACGCGCAGCACAGGTAAATGGTTAGTGACTCGATATCGCCGGATTGCGGGGGATGATTATTCTTCCCGGGCTCCATATATCCACCTGATTATTCATGGCCGAACAAAAGCGAAGGGTAGAGGATGTCGCTGCGGAAGACATCGAGCGGGACAGGCGGCTGAACAAAGAGCAGAGTAGCCAGAACCCGGACCGGGTAGAAGATTTTAACCGCAGGGCAGACCGCCGCAGGGAAGAGTACGCCCGGGCCAACTACGACGAGTCCCAGTCAGATACTGGGGAATGAGAGCCGGCTCCGCCGGGCAGAGCAGTGTTCGCCCCTTTTTCAGATTTCTAATGCTGTCAGCCTGTTACTGTGTTGCATAATTCTTATTTTCATGTTCGCCTTTTGAACGCCTGCTTTAGCAGGCGTTCTTGAGGCGATGTGCAGACGATCGCTGCGCTGTGCCAGAAACACAGATTCCGACAGATGCCACAGATTACACAGATACTAATCGATGACAAATGGATTTACCGTCAACCACTTTTATTCTACGATCATCTGTGCAATCGGTGCAATCTGTCGGAATCTGTGATCCTGGCACAGCGCAGCGATCGTACTGTTGAGTCGCCCGATCTGCAACGGCCGGGTCCAGAGTTGAAAAACTGAATTATGCAACACGCATCAGCCTTTCGCCACAACTGCCGGGCCTTTGAGATTCCGATAACACGTCCAAGCACCCAATCTCCGGCAACTGCGTGCATCGTATTTATTTATTTGAAAGCTAATATTTATTTGGTGTTTGCAGTGCAGGAACAGATAAAGAGGGATTACGAGATCAAGCGGTTCGATTTACCGGACATGTCACACCGCGAAATGGACGATCTGCTCAACAGCCAGCTGCTGTGCCGGATGACGTTCAACGACCAGCCGTACCCGTATACGCTGCCCATGGAGTACTACTATTTTGGGGATACCATGTACTTCCACCTGACCACGACGGGCAAAAAGATGGACCTGCTGAGCAGGGATCCGAACGTGACGGTAGAAGTGGATTGGGCCAGCAAAGATCTTGGCGACTACAAAAGCGTGATCCTCAAAGGCAGGCTCATCGAAGTGACCGACAGCGAGGAGCGCAACACGATGAACGTGGCGATGTCCACGGCGGTCAAGGATAAGCTCGGCATTACGGCTTTACTGCGGGTGCCATGGTCTAAGAAAGGGATCGATTACCTGTCTGCATCAAACATACCATTAACGCTCTACAAGCTGGAAGCTAAAGAGATAACAGGCAAAAAGGCCCATTAGTTCATTTTTCGCCCCGGCAAGGTAAGCAGGCATATAGGCCACCGCAGATATTCGGTAGCAGTGGCCTGGTGCCACAACCCGCTAAGGGGCTACCTATCAGCGCTATTTCTGAATATAGCCGGCTGGCGAAAGGCTAACGATAACCCTGTTCTAAGCCGGTATGATTGTTCCGGGGAAAACGTTTAGTAGGATAACCGCAAATATCAATTGAATTTAAGTTCATTTTCGCTAAAAAACCTGTATCTAAGAACCTCTTTCGGACTAAAGGTGCAACAATGAACACAGGTAAGACCATCAGGATGAACCGCATTTTCAACCGGCGCACCGGTAAGACAGTAATGGTGCCCATGGACCACGGTATCACGCTCGGGCCAGTCACAGGCCTGGCGAGCATCAAGGAATCCGCAACTGCGGCCATCGAGGGTGGTGCGAACGCTGTGATCATGCACAAGGGCATCGTCAAGCAGTGCTATTCCCAGTGTACCAGGACTACAGGGCTGATCGTGCACCTTTCGGCCAGCACCAATCTCAGCGTGGACCCGGACTATAAAATTTCTATCACCACCCCGCTGGAGGCGCTGAAGCTGGGCGCCGACGCGGTCAGCATCCACGTAAACGTGGGCTCGGAAAAAGAGGCAGAGATGCTAGGGAACTTCGGAGAAACTTCCAGCCAGTGCGAGGATCTAGGCCTGCCACTGCTCGCGATGATGTACCCCCGGGGCAAGAACATCCATAACCAGTTCGCTCCAGATCTGATCGCACACGCCTGCCGGGTCGGGGCAGAGATGGGTGCAGACGTCATCAAGACCAATTATACGGGCGACCAGGACAACTTTAAGGAAGTTGTCAAGGGTTGTCCGGTACCTGTGATCATCGCCGGAGGCATGAGGACCAGCACGGACCTGGAACTCCTCGAAAAAATCCGGGGAGCGATGGACGCAGGCGCAGCCGGTGTGGCCATCGGCAGAAACGTCTTCATGCACGATAACCCGGTCCTCATGGTCAGGCGCATCTGTGGAGTAGTACACAACGGCATGAGCCCCGCTGAAGCCATGAAATTGTAGGGCTGTGTCGCAGTGCCTGAAGAAGATGCGATCATCATACGGGGCCTGACCAAGTGTTTTGACAAGCTCGTAGCCGTAGATCACGTCGACCTGGAGATCAGAAAGGGAGAATTTTTCGGGCTGCTTGGGCCAAACGGCGCAGGTAAGACCACGCTTATTCGGACCCTGGTGGGGCTGTGTACGCCTACCAGTGGCTCGGCCAGGATTTTTGACCGGGACGTCGTCAGGGACAGGTACGCCTCCAGGGAACTTATTGGCGTCGTGCCCCAGGAGTTCAACTTCGACGAAAACCTGACCACGAAAGATATTCTCACTTACCACGCTGGCTATTTTGGCATCGGGCGAAGAGAACGGGAAGCGAGGGCCGACGAGCTGCTGGAGTTCCTGGAGATCAAGGATAAAGCAAATACGGCGTGTACCAAGCTCTCAGGTGGCATGAAAAGGCGCCTGCTGATCGGCAGGGCGCTTATGCAGAAGCCCCGGGTGCTGTTCCTCGACGAGCCCACTACCGGAGTCGACGTTCAGCTCCGGCGATCGCTGTGGGAGATGTTTAAAAAGCTGAACGCTGAGGGTACGACGATCATCCTGACCACCCACTACATCGAGGAGGCCGAAAACTTGTGCACCAGGGTGGCGATCATGGACCATGGCAAGATCATCGCCATGGGCTCGCCAGAAGAGCTAATTCAGTCCTCGGGCAGCGATAACCTGATCGAGATCGCCTTTTCCGGCGGAACCCCGCCCGACCTGAAAACCATTCCCGAAGTAAGGAGGGTCTGGTGGAAGGATGGAATGCTCAGCGTCAGAGTGACTGACCCTAACACCGCTGCCGTGAAAATCCTCGACCTGCTCAGGACTTCGGGAATGTCGGTCAAGTCGATGCACATCACGGAAGCGAGCCTGGAAGACGTCTTCATTAAGCTGACAGGGCGTGAGCTGCGTGAGTAGGCAACTTATTGCCCTGTATGCAATGATGAAGCGAGAGATCATCCGGTTTGCCAGAAAGCCTAACCGGACAGTACTGCCCAGCCTGGTTTCGACCTTCCTGTACATCTTCGCGTTCGGGTATGCGCTCGGATCGAGCATACCCCCTATGGGCGGGCACTCCTACATCGAGTTCATGCTGCCCGGCCTGGTGATGATGCAGGTGATCATCCACGCTTACATCAACCCCGCTTACTCGATCTACATATCCAGGGAAAACCAGTACCTCGAAGACCCCCTGACCACTCCGATGCACTACTCCACCATGGTGATAGCCTACGTGCTCGGCGGCATGGCCCGAGGCTTGTTCATGGGCCTGATCATCGCGGCCGTGACCATGATGCTCTTCGGGATCTGGCTCCACGACATCCTGCTATTCATCCTGTTCCTCATCTTCACCTCGGCGATCTTCGCCACCATCGGCGTGATGTTCGGCCAGTGGTCCAAGAACATCGAGGACGTAGGCAACGTAATGAGCTACATCCTGAGCCCGCTGCTATTTTTAGGCGGCGTCTTCTTCTCCATCGACATGGTGCCCGGCGACTGGCTAAGGCTGATCTCCTATCTAGATCCGCTGACCTACGTCATCGACGGGTTCCGGTACTCGATGATCGGGTACATGCGGACTAACCCCTACTACTGCCTGATAGCAAGCATAGCAGTGTTTATCGTCTGTTTCATCGCCACCATCAAGATGTTCGAGAGCGGCAAGAACCTGAAAACTTGAGAAGATCGGTTGACGCAAAAGCCAAGACTTTACTTGTGAACCCGTGAAGGAACGCGAACGCTGCGCGGTACATAACACTTATTACTCAGATACTTGTAAGATGTTGCTTATGAGCCGTGAATGCACACGATCGCTGCGCTGTGCCAGGATCACAGATTGTTACAGATGCCACGGATTACACAGATGGTTATCGGAAAAACTGATCGATAGGCAAGCATTTTTATCACATAGTATCTGTGCAATCTGTGCAATCTGTCGGAATCTGTGATCCTGGCACAGCGCAGCGTTCGTCCACGAATCGCCTTCCAGAACGCCTGCATATGCAGGCGTTCAAAAGGCGAACATCCAGACATATGAACTGTCCGAAAAGTTTTAAAAAAAATAAGAGAAAGAGGGCTAACTAAACCCTCTCACCCCTGTTGATTCTTCCTGCTACCACATAGGCATCGTAAATGGCGTAGAGCCATAGTACTACGGGCAGCAGCATCGTGCAGAAGCCGATCAGGACAAACATCAGCATGCCCGAGACTGCCCAGAGTCCCACGTACAGTGCGAGTATGATGATGCCTTTCATCACCTGGCCGTTGTAGACCTGGCCGAGGCCGGGGATGAACAACGACAGGATAGCCGACAGAATCGGCTCTTTATGCTTCACGACCACGACGCCGGGCTGAGCAGCGTAAGGCTGAGCAGCGTAAGGCTGAGCGACGTACGGCTGTGCCGGAGGAGGGGTCTGGCTCGAGGCTATCATGCCCTCCGCGCAGGTTTTACAGACCAGCTTTCCGTTGAGTTCGATACTGCACTGGGCACAGACATTTTTCCCGCACCGGGTACAGACTCCGACAGAGTCGGCTTCACTATGCATATAGCACTTCGTCAAAAGTATCCCACCACACCGTTCTTATCTTTCTTTTACGAGAACCAGTCCTGCTGGTATTCTCCTCTGTTGATCGCCTCAGCCACCTTGTAGCCGTCGTACATGCCATATAGCCATATCACCAGCGGCACCAGACAGGTCCAGCACAGGAGGAAATAGCCGATCAGTAAAACTATGCCTTTCTTGACATGCCCATTGTAGATCTGGCCAAGGCCGGGTACGAGGAACGATAACACTACGGACAAGATAGGCTCTTTCCGGTTTACGACCTGGACAGTAGCTGCGCTGCTCGCCATCTGCTCGGTACACTGCCTGCATACCACATTTCCATTGACAGTCATTGTACAGTCCGGGCAAAGTGCCCTTCCGCACCGGGTGCAGGTGCCTGTCGCATCCCGATCGCCGTGTAAATAACACTTCATAGTAATCCCACCGCATGTTGTGAAATAAGCAGCTGATTAACAATACAGAGGATAAATAGATAAAGGCTGCGTGTTCTACCTTGGCAGCCTTAACCAGTCTGAAGAGTCTGAAAATATAAATTAGTCCAGCCAGTCCCGGACAAGCTCGCCATTATTAATCTGCACTGCAGATACGTAAGCGTCGTACACTTCGTAGATGTAGAGGATTACAGGCAGCAGGAAGACCGGCAGGCAGCACACGAATCCGACTCCGATGGTAGCGAAGCTTCCCAGAAGGTACAGGGCTGCTACAATTGCCCCTATGAAAATGTTAGCCAGCGTGAGAATGATAAATTTTTTAACCTGGCCGTTGTATAGCTGCCCTAAACTAAATAATAGGCTGCCGGTGAAGAGCCCGCCAATGAGCGACAGTACTGCAGCTAAAAACGGGTCCTTCCGCGGAGGAGCGCAGGCGGGGCGTTCCGCCATTTTGGCCGCGCATTCCTTGCAGGTAATTTTCCCGCCGACGTTAAGCATGCACTCCGGGCACAGCGCTTTTCCACACTGGGTACAGGTGCCGGCTGCCTCATTAGTACTATGATTATAACATTTCATACTGGATATTCCCCCTCGAACTGGTTAAGATGATAGCAGTTCGCGGTTAAAAAGTTATCTGGAAAAAACCCGACATCCGGGTAGATATTGGCAAGAAAAAATAGGAGCCCGAAGGGCTCAGGAGAACCAGTCCCGGATAACTTCGCCAGTGTTGATACGCTTGGAAGTCTTGAAGGCATCATAGGCTGCCCATACATTGATAAGCAAGGGCAGGAACAGCATGGGGAAACAGCAGAGTAGCGCCAGTGATCCTATCCCTGCGGTGAGTAAGGTCAGGCCTAAGCCACCCACGAAGTAAAGGACGTAAACAGCGATCCACATGAAGATGTAACCCAGAAGCACCACGATACCCTTCTTGACCTGATTATTGTACATCTGGCCTGTGCCGGGGATCAGGAACGAGATTACAGCCGATACGATCGGCTCTTTTATGTTAACTATTCCGTTGGACATGTTTTGGATACCACCAATATATACTACCGAGCTCCCGCTATTCGCCGCACTGGCGCCGGTGCCTCGATATTTTTTAGAATAATGCTTTGCCAGCCCATAAAAATTTCTATAAAAGAAGATGCGGCCTGAAGGCCGCTTAGTTCCTGCTCAGGACATCCAGTCGGTGACCAGGATACCCGCGTTGATATCGTTGGCCGTCTTGTACGCGTCGTAGGCTGCGTAGAGGTTAACAAGAAGCGGAAGTACGTACCCCATACAGCATAAGCATCCGCCAATACCACCCAGCGGCGCCGTGATAATTGCCAGGAAGAACGTGCCGAAGAAGGCAAGGAAAAAGATAACTATCCAGAATACGATATATCCGACTAAAAAGATGATACCTTTCTTCATCTGGCCGTTGATGATCTGTCCCACGCCGGGGATAATTAGCGATACGATTGCCGATACGATCGGGTTCTTCGCCGGTGCGCCCATAGGAGGCACAGGTGCGGCTGCGGGATTAATAGCTCCATCTACCATAGTTTAACACCCACAAATTCATTGCTGACGTGTCTATTACGATAGCCCGGATTTCCGGGCATGTGTTGAACTAGAGGTAGATAGGAGTAAGAGCTAGATAAATGTTCCCTTGAGTAGCCGCTGGCTTCACCTAAAATATACTCTTCAACCGATCTTTCTGACTGCCTCGACCATGTGGCTCAGCTTGGCATAAGCCGCTTCTTTGGTGCGCATTCGCATTCCGCAGTCAGGGTCGATCCACAGGTTCTTCTTCCCGATCTTCTCGATAGCCTTGCGGATGTTTGCTTCGACGGCTTCCGCACTCTCGACGGTGTCCGATTTGGTATCCAGGCAGCCGTAGCCGATGATCTTGCCGTGCGCCTCGATGAGTTCCCGGTCCATGGCTTCGAGGTTCTTAGAGATCGCGAACTCGTGGTCGAGTACCCGGACGTTGGCTTCCAGCAGCTTCTTAAAGATCGGCCTGATATCCCCGCACACGTGCATGACGGGGGTTTCGGCGGCTTTGGCTACTATGTTCACCGCTTTGATGCCGGTCTCGAGATCTGCGTCAACACTGAAGAAAGGCTCGTCGATCTGGATGATGTCGGCTCCGGCCTTCGCGAGCGCCCGGACTTCCGATGCCTGGGCATAGGCCAGATCGTAGATCAATTCCGGATCTGAAGTGGACTTGTACGGCGAAGTCTTATCTACTACCGAGCTTTTGGCCATAGTCGTCGGGCCCGTCACGATGCCCTTGACTACGGCTTTGCTGCCCGCCACCTTTTTAGCGTACAGGTAGTCCTGGACCGTAGCAGGGGTGTCCGGCGATTCGATGCGGCCTGCAATGTGGTATCTGCCGCTTTCGTTTCTGTAGCCACGCATGTTGAGCGCGAATATTCCCACCATATCGGAGCGTACCTGGCCGTCGGAGATCACAGAGATACCTGCCTTGATCTGGTCGTTTACCGCGATCTCGATGGCCCGCCTGGCATCGTCCTCGGTGCGCACCGTGATTCCCGTGGGGTAGCTGCCTACGACTGTAGTTATTAACATATCTGCATACCGGTATACTGCTTAAGATATTTAGCCTTTAGTCAGAATGAAAACCCTGTTGCCAGCACGTTTACGTTACCTCGTATTTACGTATATAAAATATTATTTTGGCATATAAGTAATTATACAATGGTAATAAAACATTTTTAAATTAGCAAGTACTATCTCTCTACGTACATAGTGTACGGACAATATTGGAGGAAGAAGTACATGAGCAAGTTCGGGATGTTTCAGATTCTGGGTGCCGCAGTGATGACCGTAGGCTTGATGTTTCTGCTTATCACAGGCCTGTCGTACACCGGAATCCTCGGCATAGAGAGCATCGCCATAGAAACTGCCCTGCTGAGCCTGCTAATGGCCACTAATGGCTTCATGATCATGCTGTTCGGAGTCATGAGCAGAGGCTTGGCCGTAAAAGTAGAGGCCGGTGCCCCGGCTGCCGCCCAGTAAGCGGCCGCCGCCGAACTGAAAAACAAAACAACGGCTGGTTAGCCGTGAATCTTCTTTAGCAGCCACGCCATGTTTACTGCCAGATTGCGGACCGTCCGCAGGCCTTCCTCATCACTTTTAACTTCTTCCAGCGCTCTGCCGTAGCCTACGTTCCAGTAGGTCGAGCCGGGCACGATCATGCCGTTGATGAAGAAGAAATAGTTCAGCTGCGCAAACGTGAAGTTAGCTCCGGCCCTGCGGGCTACGGCGATGGATGCGCCGACTTTTCTCTCCAGCGACCGGTTCTTCTTGAGAGCCACGTAACCCGCACGGTCCAGCAGCGCCATCATCTGCGGGGTCGCCGAGCCGAAGTAAACAGGGCTGCCCACGATGATCCCGTCGGCCTCTTCCATCTTTGCGAAGATCTCCTGGAAATCGTCTGCTATCTGACAGTCCATAAGAGCTTTACAGGCTTCGCAAGCCTCGCAAGGAGCGACCGTCTTCTCAGCCAGCCTTATAAGTTCTACCTCGATACCCTCAGCCTTGAGTGTATCGAGCGCCTCGTTGATGAGATACTCGGTATTACCCCGCATCCGGGGGCTGCCGCAGATACCTATGACCTTAACCATGAATATACCTCGATAGGATGCAATACCGGCAAACGTATATAACTGATACGCCAGATCGCCCGACTCGCCCGATTTAAAGAGTAACTACCCGGTCTTTTGTAATCCCCTGCCAGTGCCGGACGAAGTCATCCGACGGCATACCCGGAAACGGGTCTATGATGCAGACGTCGCAGGACTTTACGACTCCTGCGAGCTTCCTGACGTCCCCGTGATAGACCTCCAGCTCGACGCTGCCCGAAGCTCTGGCGATCAGCTCAGGCTCGCCGCCGATGACGGGCAGGCCCGAAAGAGAGCGTAGCCGCTCAAGACCGACTCCCAGCAGTTCCCGGTTTGCCTCGATGTTCAGGAGGATGCTTTCCACTGCCGGCAGCCACGCATCGTTAAGGATTACCTTCTCGGCACCGGCAGCGGCCGCCATGAGCCCGAGTGTGCCCGCGCTTGCCATACCGTCCACGACGGTTTTACCTGCCAGATCGCCCTGGAGAAACATCTTTTCCAGCACTTTGATCTTCACAGAATTGTTTCGCCAGTACTCTACATGCATCACGGACTGGCGGCGGTAGAAGCAGAAATCGCCTACCAGGGAATTTAATACATCTCCCCGGACATCGCAGCCTGCCAGCAGATCATACAGGTGCGGCTCCTCGCCGGTATCCGGCAGCCCGACGCTTTTTCCCGGCCCCCCATGCCTCCGGATGACACCCTTGATCTCGGGGACCTTTGCCAGGACATATTCTGCAGTCTTACGATCGATCTCGTCGAGGACGAGGACCACATCCTTCTTCCCCAGCCTCGGCGGGTCGATCAGGTCAACACCCAGGGCTACCAGCGGAGTCCCCACATCCTTCAGGGCAGCATTGCCGGGCTTCAGGCCGGAATCGATCAGCAGGTCCAGAACCTGCGCCATGACTATGTCTAAATGCCTCCTGCCGCACGCAGGGCATCGACCCGCATCCGGACCGGCGGTAATGCCCAGCCCCCGGAAGGGAGCCATTTTATCCAGCGGCTGATCGGCGACACAGGTGCTGCATGGCACGTACAGCGACGAGGATTCGGCGAGAATCTCAGCCATGGGCTTGACACAATCAGGGCTGCCGCAGGTAGGGCATGTGAACATAATTACGAGTATATTATACAGTTAATATTAACCGTTGTGGTATAAGTGATAACTGTAATATCGGTCGGTATTATACGGGCGACATTTAATGGAGTCGAAAGGATATGGCAGACGGCATCCAGCAAATTACGAGGCAGGCCAGCCCCAGTAGACAACACGCTTAAATAGGATGCATCCGAGACTTACAGAAGATGACGGATGCCCTTTTCGTATCGGACCGCGGTAACGCCTTCAGCCAGGCATTCGAAGAGCTGGGGTTCACCTGCCACCAGGTTACGCCCGGAGCGTTCGGATCGCCTTTCTGCATGCCGTGCAAACTGCTTATTATACCGTCGGGCTTCGCCGACCCCAAGTACTACAAGATCACTTCGGCCATCGAGAGAAACGCCGACAAGATAAAGCAGTTCGTGGAGCGGGGCGGTGTGCTCCTCGTCTTCGGAGCTATGCTCGACGACTACACGTACGACTGGCTGCCAATGAAGCTCTCGTACCACATGAAGTTCAAGGCAGTGGACGTCACCCTCGCAGACCCCGCAGACCCGGCAGCATCGTTTATATCGCCAGGCAAGCTGGACTGCGACGGCTACTTTACCGAATGGGACGGCAACGTCGTAATGGCCAGAGAGGAAAACAAGCCTGTGCTCATCTCCAAAAAGATCGGTGAGGGCTACATCGTTGCAGCGGCGCTACACCAGTACCCGTCAAAACAATTCCTGGAATGGGCTTGCGGCAAAGACCGCTGTGCCTGCCTGATTTGAGGCGAAAGCATGGAGAAGGAAGTCAAAGACCTCAAACAAATGTTCATGCAGAAAAAGCCCTGTCTGATCTTCCTCGCTATCTCCCGGGTAGAGAAGCCTTACGTCTCCACACTAATGAAAGAAGCCGACACGACTTTTGCCCACACTACTAACATCCTTTCCGATATGGAGGCCTGCGGCCTGGTCGAGTTCGTCGCCGAAGGCAGGGTCAAACACGTCAAGCTCACCAAGCGCGGCAAAGAAGTCTCAAAAGCGCTGATGAAGCTCGAAGGCATCCTCGGAGGCGAAAACCTGCTGCACGACCTGAAGACGCTCGAGAAGCGGGTCAACGGCCTGGAAACGAGGATAAAGGCTGGCGGTCTTGACGAAAGAGCCGTCAGGAGAGCTATGAAAAGCCTGTCGGAAGTAGCCGTACGTACCGGTGCAATAGAGGGCGAGTCAAAGCTGTTCAGCAACGAAAAGCTCGTTTACGAAATCAGGGTCATGAAAGAGCGCCTTGAATATTTAGAGACAAAGCTGCAGCCAGTACAGAGTGACGACTGAATATTTTCAGGCTGCATACCAGTTACGGTTAATATATGCCTGCCCCATAATCACAAGGTGTCCTATGAACTTCATACACACCGCTGACCTACACCTCGGCTACCGCCAGTACGACCTGGACGAGCGGTTCAGGGACTTCGGGCGATCGTTCAAAGCGGTCGCACAGCAGGCGATCGAAGCCCGGGCAGAGTTCCTCCTCATCGCCGGAGACCTTTTTCACAGCCGGAACATCAACGCTCCCACGTATTTCCAGGCACACCATATACTCACACTTCTCAAAGACGCCGGTATCCCCTGTATTGCTATCGAAGGCAACCACGACCGGGCTTTCATAAGGGATGGCATGTCCTGGCTGGAAGCGCTGGAAAGCCAGGGCCTCCTCAAGCTGATCAAGCCCTCGCCCGAGGGACTGGTGGATGACTACGTCGATATCGGGGGCACCCGCATCTTTGGCATGTGCTACGCTGGCGCATCGACATCGAGGATCATCCCGGACATCGCCAGAAGAATTACCGAGATCAATTCAACTGATAAGCCTCAATTCACAGTACTGATGATGCACACCGGCATCGAAGGCCAGATGAAGGGCAACATCATCGGCGAAACCTCGTATGAGGACATCTATAAGCTGAAGGACGCAGTCGACTACCTGGCCCTCGGCCACTACCACTGCGCCTACGAGATCGACAGCTGGGTGTTCAATCCCGGCAGCCCTGACACCTGTTCTATCGCGGAAGTGGGAGAGCCAAAGGGCTACTACCACATCGTCGACGGCAAAGCCGCCTTGAAAGATATCCCCCGAAGAAAGTTCCTGCCGATCACGATACGCACTGACGATCACCTGAACGCGGCATCGCTGATGGCGGAGGTCGAGAAAAGACTCGCTGCAACAGGCAGGCCTGATCAGCAGCCGGTCGTCCACATTCTCTTCCGGGGCTGCCTGAACTTCGATAAAGCTCACCTCGACCTCGACAGCGTCAAAGCTCTGGCAGCGGAAAAGCTCGACCCGCTGTACGTGGACGCCCGGTTTGACCTGACCAACGACGAGGTCTGCATCGCAGGTATCGAAGCCGGCAACTTTGACCGGCTGGCCATCGAGAGAGAAGTGCTGAGCCGGCTCGCTTCCACAGACAGCATGCTCGCCCCCTACGCAGGATACTTCGCCTGCGCCCTCTCGGAGATCAAAGATCTGGCCATTAAAGAAGCTGATCCGGAAACACTGGACAGGACACTCCGCAGGGCGTTCGAGGACATCAAAGCCGGGAAAGCGCCGGTATCGCCCAGGCCTGCAGTCGAGGAGAAGAAGCCGGTGCCTGTGCCAATGGTAGAAGAGTCGACCGGGCCTGTAGAGGAAAAGCCCCCGGCACCGAAGAAGAAAGCCCGACAGAAGCCGGCAGAAGTCAAAGTCGAAACCCCACCTACGCCGCTCGTCCAAAGCAGGACGCTGGATCAGTTCTGGAGCGGAGGTAAGATGCCATGATCATCAGAAGAGTCTCCCTCAAAAACATCAAGAGCTACAAGGAAGCCGAAATAGAGCTCCCCGAAGGCATCACAGGTATCTCGGGCCTGAACGGATCAGGCAAGTCCACCGTGCTGGAAGCAATCGGCTACGCCCTCTTTGACTGCTTACCTTACACCCAGGCGGAGTTCGTCAGAAAAGGCGAGAAAACTGGAGAGATTATCGTCGAAATAGAGGGGAGCGACGGCCTCCGGTACTTGATCGCACGCAAGTGCGGAGCATCCCAGGCGTATTCGATCACCGACTCCCTCGGGCAGAAGTTCGAAGGTAAGGAAGATGTAGGGGACAGGCTGTGCGAAGTGCTGGGCTACAGAGTAGCCGATCTCGATGGCCTCCAGTCGATGTTCGAGAACGCAATCGGGGTTCTGCAGGGCACGTTCGTTTCAGAGTTCCTGGAGAGCGCCACCAAGCGTAAGACCATTTTCGACCCGCTGCTCCACATCGACGAGTTCAACATAGCCTTCAAGAACCTGCTTTCGCTGAAAAACCTCGTCAAAGACCGGATCGACAGGCTGGAGAACGATAAAAAGTTCCTCGAAGGTAAGACGATCAGGCTCGAGCCGCTGAAAGATGAACAAAAAATCCTGGCAGCGGAAAGCGTAACACTTGCCGGCACGCTGGCTGAAAAACGCCTGAAGCTCGCTGAGACAACAGCGGTAAAGGAGAGCCTCGACGCCCTCGAGAAAAGCGTGCAGGAGCTCGACTCCCGGTTTAAGCTGAAGACCGCAGAGACAGCCAACGCCCGCCGGGAAGTTGCAGACGTTATGACTCAGCTCCAGGCCTGCGAAGCCGCGGAAAAGAAACTGGCGGATAGTAAACCGGGCTATGATGCGTTCCTAGCGAAAAACACCGATAAGGAGAAGCTGGAGAAACAGCGCCTTGAGCGAGACGGCCTCCTGACAATCATAAACACTACTTCGATCAAAGTCACAGAACTGCGCACTAAAGCCGCTGCATCGGATAAGGCACTGGCAGATATTGAGGCTGCGGAAAAAGAAATCCCGGCGTTGACCGAAAGATCTATAGCCCAGGAAAAGCTGGAGGAAGAAAAGCACAAGACCCGGTCGATGATCCAGGCGAAGGACATCGAGCTGGCCCAGGTCCGGGAAAGGGTAAACAAAGCCAGGGGCAGCAAAGGCAACCTGTGCCCGATTCTGATGGGCGTAGAATGCAGTGCCGTAACAGACTTTACAGACTACTTCGCAAACCAGACCCGGCGGATAGACGACGAGAAGCGGGTGCTGGAAGCGCAGGCTACAACTATCGATAATCAGCTAAGAGAATTGAAGAATCCAAAGCTCGCTTTGAGCATGCTCCAGGAGCAGGTAAAGAAGAAAACTGCTGCCCAGGATGAGAAAGCGAAGCTCGCAAAGGAGCTCGAAGCCCGCAACGCGGAGTTGATGGAAAAGTTTACCAGTCTCAAGCAGTACGAGCACGTCCAGAAGGAGATAGAGCAGGCAAATAAAGACATTGCCAGCTTCAAGCCGGCCTACGAGGCTTACCAGCAGAATATCAAGGTCGCAGGACAGAAAACTGTTTTACAGCAAAAGCTGGATAAGGCCACTGCCGCGCTGGACAAATGCCAGGGCGAACTCTCCGCGCTCGAAAAGCAGCTATCAGAAAAGCGGGCACTGTACGATAAGGATACTCATCTCCAGACCAAATCGGGCTGCGAATTACTGAACCGGGAGGTCGCTTCTACTGCAGCTAAAGTAGAGGAGATGACCCGGCGGGCTAAGACTGTCGCAGATGAAATCCGCAAGATCGAGGAAGACCTGATCAAGATCAAAGAGATCGAGAAAGCCCAGGCCGAAGAGAACGAATACATGAGGTTCGTGGACATATCGAGGAACATTATCAAGAGTGCCGGCCCGGAAATCGTCCAGCTGTACATCGAACTGATCTCGAAGGAGGCGACGAAGATGTACTGCGAAATCGCCGGGGACCGCCGCCTGGAGATCAGGTGGACCGCCGACTACGACATCATCATGATCGAAGATGGCAGGGAACGATCGTTCAAGCAGCTCTCCGGCGGAGAGCAGATGAGCGCAGCCCTCGCGGTACGCCTGGCCATCCTGAAGATCCTGACAAACAGCGACGTCGTATTCCTGGACGAACCGACGCAAAATATGGACGAGCGCCGGCGCAACAACCTGGCCCAGGAGATCACGCGGATCAAGGACTTCCGGCAGATGGTAGTCATCTCTCACGATGATACGTTCAACGCCAACCTGGAGAACGTCATCGAGATCGAGAAAGTCAACGGCGAAAGCACAGTCAGGAGGTCTTCGGTTGCTGGACCTTAAGCTGCTTATGCAGGAGATATCCGAGGCCGGAGAGGAATTTATAGGGTTCGACGGCGAGGTGAAATCGGTCAGCGAGGAGTACCGGGCGAAGCTGCCGCTGATAGACAGTCTCGACGCTTCCGTAAATAGCTCCCTCCGAAAATACTCTGGCTGTAAAGTGCTGGAAGAAGGCGCTCTCGTCAGGCACTTCATGCCAAAGTTTAACTCTCGCCAGCAGGCGACTGACTGGGCACTGGAGACACTGAAAGGTACAACCCTTGCAGCAGTTGACGGCAGCCAGATTTTCCCATCCCCGACCTTATCGATGCCAGTAGGCCTGGCCCAGGCCTGCACAGTCATGAACGGCCACACCGGCAAAAACAGCTACTCGACCACGTCGACACTGAAGCTGATGACCCCTGCGGAGCTCAAGGAATCTGGCGGCTACGCATATGCTCAGTCACCCGTATCCCTCAAGCGGTTCGAGATGGAGTGTGAGCAGATTGTGGCATTCACCGAGACACATCCCGGTAACCTGGTATTCATGGACGGCTCGCTGGTCCTGTCTTTCATCACCCAGATGGACGACAAAGACCAGACAAGGTATGTCGATGCGATCGGGCGAGTAATGGAGGCTTCCGAGCGCACAAGCTCGCCTGTCGTGGCATACACTGACATGTCCATGAGCCAGGACCTGATCACCATGATGCGGCTATTCTTCAAGCTCACCCCGACCAGCAACCTTACAGATGCCTTCGTGATCAGGGAAACCTTAAACTGGGGCGACCGGACCAGGGCTTTTCTATGCGACAGGGATGATAGGATGGGCAATGGCAACCCGTCTGTGCTCGACCGGTACGGCAAGCACAGGGACAGCATTGCGTTCTTCTACCTGAACGCCAGCGGCGCCCTGCCCAGTAAAGTCGAAGTGCCGGTATGGTGTGTCAAAGAAGGAATGCTGGACAGGATTACCGACATCATCAGGGCAGAATGTATCATCAGGCCGGGCTACCCGGACATTATCCACCGGGCGCACGAGTATGCTACGATCAATAATGCAGAGTCAGGATTGTTCGAAAGCGTGATCGATAGTATGGCCCGCAAGCATAAGCTTAACTTATTCAAGAGTGCTAAAGAGCTTAACAAGCATCCGGGGGTCTAACGGTTGAAAATCGGTTCCATAGTCCAGGTCCGCTCCTTCGCAGAATACGTCGTCCGGGTCCCGGTCGACGAGGACAGCGGCTACATTCCGGCATCAAGCCTGGGCATCGGCAGCTACGTATCTGTCAGATCAGCGCAGGGATCGGTGATCGGCGTGATCTCCGACATCCTGCACAACGTGAAAGAAGACCTGCTGCCGTATCTCCCGCAGGAGAAGCAGGAAGTATTCGTGCCCTATATGGCAGACTTCCGCAGCTCGTATGTGGTTGTCACGGGCATAGGCTGTATGAAGACGTGTGCAAACCCAGCCCACTCCATCGTCTACACCCCTGCGATCAACGACGTCGCGGAGCTGATGGAGCCGGCAGAGATCCGGGCTTTCCACATGGATAACGGAAAAGCCAGCTTCGGCTACTACAAGAAGCTGACCCAGTCAACCAACCCGACAGTGGCCGCATGTGCTATCGACCGGGCTTCCGAAGCCATGCCCGAATGTGCACCGATGCTGAAAGCCCTGAAGAAGTTCACGGAGAACCGCTATGAGGCCGGCAGGCGTCGTTAGGGACGTAGAGGAGAACGAGATCACCTTCGTTTCCCCGCACAAATTCAAGACGGGAGAGTTCGTAGCCTACAAAGACCGCTGGGTAGATCCCGAGCGGTATGTGCTCTGCAGGGTCACGTACTCAAAATCGCTCAAGACCTTCCCCGACGAGTTCATCGAGGCTGCGGAGATCAGCCCTAAAGACCTCATGCAGTTCGCCGGCATGGACACTGAGGAATACGATCACCACCTGATGACCGCCCTCGTAGTCGGCTACTTTAACGAGAAGCTCCAGGAGTTCAAACACCCAAGGGCAATGCCGGACTCCGGCGAAACGATCTACGTGGCCGGACCAGAAGTGCTGCAGAACATCAGCAAAGTCCAGGCCGAAGACCGGGGAGCAGCAGCGCTCGGCACCATACCGGGCACCGACGTACCGGTAGTCATCAGCGTAAAAGACATCGTCAGCCAGCACGTCAGCGTGATCGCCTCTACGGGTAGCGGCAAAAGCTACACCATCGGTGTGCTGCTGGAAGAGATGATGAAGCCCAACAACAGAGCGGCCATTCTCGTCGTCGACCCGCACGGCGAATATTCAACTCTCTCCGAGATGGTAAATAAGCCCGAGTTCCGGGACGGCGACTACCAGCCCACCGTCAAGGTTTACCGCAAGGAATCGCTGAAGATCAAGATCACAGAGCTTGAGCTGGATGACCTGCTCGGCATTCTCGATCTCTCTGAAAAGATGCAGCACTTCTTTGTCACCGGGTTCTTCAGCTGGCGCAATGGCTCCCACCACAAGAAATCCGACTTGCGCCGGGAAATCGAAGTCCAGCGCAACCCCAACAATGAGTCCACCATCGACGCTATCCTGTGGCGGTTCGACTCGGTGATGAGAAGAGGCATCTTCGAGGACCACCTGCACACCCAGCTTTCTGAGCTATTCGCCCCGGGACAGCTTACGGTCCTCGACCTCAGTGGCATCGGCGAGTCTGACCAGCAGCTCATCGCATCGGTCCTGTTGAGGCGATTATTCGACGCCAGAGAGGGCACTGTCAACCAGCGCTACGCTGAAAGTGAAGAGCGCTACCTGCCCTACCCGACGTTCGTGGTGCTGGAGGAAGCCCACAGGTACGCGCCCCAGAACGGCGAGGCAAAGTCTAAGAGAGTCCTCAAAACTATCCTCTCCGAAGGCCGAAAGTTCGGCATCGGAGTATGCATGGTATCCCAGCGCCCGGCCAAGCTGGACAGCGATTCCCTTTCCCAGTGCATGTCCCAGATCACCATGCGCATCATCAACCCGGTAGACCAGAGCCAGATCGCCTCCAGCATCGAAAGCATGAGCCGGGAGCTGCTGGACGAGCTCCCCGCCCTCGCCAGAGGCGAAGCCATAGTCTCCGGCGTCGCTATCAATACACCTGTGCTGGTGAAAATCCGGGAAAGGTCCACACCCCATGGTGGTATCAGCCGCGACGCGCCCGAGGAGTGGAGCAGCTACTGGAAGAAAGCACGAGTTAAAAACGCCGTCCCCGCTATGATAACCAGAAATTTTAAGCCGCCGTTATAAAAGCTCATTTAATCTTTTATCCGTAGTGCAGATACTATTGTCTATAAATACTATTTTCAGTTGATCGATATTTATCGCTAATTGTTATATTATATGTTAATGTGCCCAATGCGAATACAAGTATGATGCGTCATAATTCTATCCGTACCAGAACGGCGATTGTACTGTTAGCGATCAGCTTACTGATTATGCTGGTGTTCGGAGGATTATGGATATACTCAACATACACGTGTATCAAGAACGATATTCTCCAGTCTAACTTTCAGGACGCACAGATAGTATCCCAGTACGTCAACGTATTTATTAACAATATTGCTATTGCAGAAACTGCGGAAGCTGTGAATCAAAATACTATTGAAGCAATCCGGCAAAATGATACAGTATACCTGAGAGGTGTCGGGGATAGCCTGGACCGGGTAATACCAAATTCGGATGTAGTCGTCATACTCGACCATGATGGTAATATTTTGTATCATTCCAGGGGCGCAAATACTACGCAGTTTGTGGCTTCCGGAGGGCTGGACCGAGCATATAAAAAGAATGAAACCTTCGTCACAGGCCTTTATTTAAGCCGCACTCTGAAAAGATACGTTTTTGCAGTAGCAGTGCCTGTCAAAGACGATAATAGGGTCACCGGCTATATAATCACCGCAGTCGATCCGGTACGGCTCAACGAGAATATCCAGAAGTGGCAGTCAGATCAGGACAGGAACATCATTGTAGTGGATAGTCAAGGACTGGTGGTTTCGCATAATATCCAGACCTATGTGGATGCGAGAGCGAATTTGTCTGAGACCATGCCAGTACAGCACGCGAGGAATGGTGCTGAAGGCGTAGTAGAGACAAGCGAGACATTTGACAGACAGCTAAGAATTGTCGGATTCTCGCCAGTGCCCATATCGGGCTGGGGAGTGATAGTATCTACACCGATGAACGTGGTCTATTCTCAAGTTTTGCAGAAAGTAGCTGTGATACTTGTCCTGCTCGCTGGCGGGTCGCTCGTGATACTCACGATCAGCTATTTCTTATCCTGGTACCTCACTGATCCAATCGTCGAATTATCGAATACCATGAGAAGCATATCCGAGGGAAAGTACAAGGTTCGGGCGAGGAGCGACAGGAAAGATGAAATCGGGGACCTTTCCAGGACTTTTAACTCGATGATGAATGATCTGGAACGTACCGTTGAGCTTGAGCATGCAGTGGAGCTGTCGAAAAAGTACCAGCTGATTTTTCAGCGGGCGAAAGACCCGCTCTTCTCGATTGACATAGAAGGCAAAATACTGGATGCCAATAAGGCTGCATGTCAAGTCTACGGATATACATCGGATGAACTGCTCTCTATGAGCCTGTCTGATTTAACCGCACCTGAAGAATTGTTTAGACTACCGAGTATTATCGAGAAGTGTATCACAGAAAGCTGCGTCTACGAGACAGTCCATGTGAAGAAAGGCGGCAGCACATTCTCCGTAGAGTTTAGCGCCGCAGGCACATCCTTAGGAGACAAACAGGTGATTATAGCATCTGTCAGAGATATCACCGACCGAAAACAGGCGGAAAAAGCGGTAATTACTGCCAGAGACAAGGCGGAAAAAGAAAAGAACCAGGCGATAGAAGAAACGCAAATATATCTGGATATAATGGGCCATGACATCAACAACCTCAACCAGACATCGCTCATGAATTTAGAGATGATCAAAGACGACCCGGGGCTAACTGACCAGGAGAAAAAGTCGATTAAGGCAGCGTTCCGGGCCACGCAAAGCAGTTCTGAAATCATCGACAACGTGAGGAAGCTGCAGCAAATAATAACAGGTAAGCTAGAGCTACATCCGATAGATCTGGATGAGATGATCCTCGATTGTATAAAACAAGCCCCCATTCCGGCCGACAAACCGGTAAACATTAACTATACGCAAAAGCCGGGCATGATCGTCATGAGCTTACCTCTTATCAAAGAAGTATTCTGCAATCTCATCAACAACTCGATCAAATATTCGGGCGGGGAAGTGACAATAGACATATTGACAGGCGAAACGTTCACGGATGGCAAAAAATACTATCAGATTACCGTAGAAGATAATGGCTTTGGCATACCAGACGAGGTGAAGCCAAGGCTCTTTCACAGGTTTCAGCGTGGCACCACGAAGGCACCGGGAAAAGGACTGGGCCTGTATATTGTCAAGTCATTGCTGGAGAAGTTCGAAGGCTCGATAAAAGTGGAGAACAGAGTGCCCGGCGATTATACTAAGGGCAGTAAGTTTATAGTGAGTATTCCCGCTGCAGATGCCGGGAAAAACACTCCTGGCTATTGATCGCAGGATTACCTTAAAAAAGGTAAACGCAGCTAAAAGCTGCTGCGTTTTTACTTGCGTTTCCTGGCCGGTGCCTTTTTAGGCGCAGGCTTTTTAACTTCAGGCTCTTCCGCCACTTCTTCCTCGGGCTCGGGCTCCGGGGCTCTGGCAGCCTTCTTCGGCTCGGCCGCCTCTTTTGCACCTATTTTCCTGAGCCTGGCTGCCTCTTCCTTTGCCAGCAACTCGATCCAGTTGCCGAGGTCCGGGCAGTAGTCGGGCTCGCATTCATAGGTACAGCCGACGCAGGGAGCGACCTCGTCTTCGGCCATGATCAGGTCGAACCGGTACTCCTTTTTAGGTGCCTCTTTCTTCGGCGGCACGTACGAGAGCCGGTAGGTCCTGGTGCCGCTGACCGTTTCCCACGTGCGCTTGATCTTGCCGTCGGCTTCGAGCTTGGCGACTACCCGGGAACATTTCCGGCTGTCAATATCAAGATCTTTCCACAGGTCGCTCTGGAGGACGCCCTTCGGGGCGGCTTTTATGAGCTCCAGCGCCCTGTCCTCGACGTTCGTCGCGTTCAACGCACTATTACTCCTTGATCGGGTTTAGCAAAATGATGTTGTTACCTCTAAGCACTACCGAGCCAAGCGTCCGGAGCTTCTGGCCGGCTGCGATTTCGGTGGTGTCGACGAGGTGAAGGTTCAGGTAGTCATCCGCGCTGACTAAAGTGCCTTCGAGAATGTTCTTCTCGCCTTTCATTTCGACTTGAACCTTTTGTCCAATAAGTGCCTGGACTTTTTTGTTGGGGAACAAAAAATAAACCTCCTGTTAACAAAGACAGATATGAATATAATGCACACCCTTCCTATTTGTATTTTATTATCCCGCCTGCGGCGGAAAACTCAGGCAAGGGGACGCCAGCCAGGGTTCAGGCGACCGGCACCGGCTCTTTCTTCAGCGCTTTGGCGATGTCCTTGCCGAGCCGCTCGCACTCTTTCAGGTCCTTCTCGTCCGGGTCCCACTGGACGCGCAGCACCGGGTCGATGACATCGATGCCCATCTCCCGCATCTTGTGGGCAATCTGCACCGGGGCTTCTCCGCTCCAGCCGTAGGAGCCGAAGGCTGCGCCGACCTTGCCCTTAAGGTTTAAGGGCTTAAGCCGATCCAGAAACTTTTCCATAGCATCGTGCATCTTATACCAGAAAGTGGATGAGCCGATAGCAATCGCGTCCGCCGACCGCAGCTTGTCGAGATCCACGTCGTAGAAGCTCACCGCTGCCGAGCTGATGCCGCGCGACTCAGCGCCTTCCACAATGGCGTCTGCCATGCGTTTCGTGTTGCCCGAGGTGCTGAGATAGACGACCACCAGTGTCTTCTTCAAAGCATGATCACTCCAAATTATATTTGTCGTGAAATATATTAAAAATTCGATCTATTAAAGCCTATCTACCGCTCTGCTCTGAAAGCTCTATATACCCGGAGCCCGGACAACTGATCGTGGGAAAGCTCGTCAGGGACAGGATACCCGAGATCATGCGGCTGCAGGGAAAGGACCCCGAAGTTGAGAGGATATCGGGAGAGCGGCTGCGCCGGGCGCTGAAAGACAAGCTGGTGGAAGAGGCCGAGGAAGTAAGGCAGACCGACGACCTCGTTGAGGAGCTGGCCGACGTCCTGGAAGTCGTGGACGCATTGATAGACGCTTACGGGCTTGACCATGGAGAGATAGAGCACGTCAGAGCAGATAAGAAGGCAAAGAGAGGGGGCTTCTCCAGCGGGGAGTACCTCGTCGGATAAAAAGGCAAAGAGAAGACTAACTGTTAGCGTTTAGAGGCTTTGCGGTATCCCGCTGCACTCTTCTACCTGGAACGCCCGCTGCGGCTATACACTGCGTTGACGTACTCGTCTTCCGCTTCTTCGAGACGGTTTTGCTCCTCCAGCAGCGTCGCATAGCTGAAGTGCGCGCCGAAGTCCCGGGGATTTACACTGATAGCCTTCCGGTACTGCGTTTCAGCGTCGCTTATCCGGCTGGTCTTCCGCAGCATGTTGCCGTAGTGTACGTAAGCTTCAGTATACTCTGGCCTGGCCTCGGTAACCTTCCGGTACTGTGTTTCAGCGTCCTCGAACCTGCCGTTCTCCTCGAGCAGATGCGCGTAGCTAAAGCGGACTTCTATGTTCTGAGGCTCTACCTCCAGCACATAGCTGATGTCAGACAGGGTGCGCCCGGACAAAGTCTGCCCGGATAGCGTCCGGCCATCGGTTCCGGTATGAGCCCCTACATCCCAGGCATTAGCTTTTTGCTCCATGGCCTGCTTCCTCACACCTTAGATAGTATACTGGCACATTATTCGTGCCCGGTATACATCTCTCATGGCGGCCTCGATAAGCCTATCGTGAAAACATGATGCAAAATAAGCGGCAGCGGTTAAAAAGTGGCGCAATAGCTGCCCGCAGGCCGAAAAGTTTTCAGATGCTTAAAGTTTTACGGATTTGATCTGCCTTACTTATCGGGATATGCTCCCGGCGGAGGCACTATTCAGTCCCGGGAGATTTAGCTCTCACAAGTACATACCCATACCATAAGGTTTTAGTCCTCTGCGAGTGATAATGAATCACCTCGCGTCTTATGACGTCAAAGTGGTGGGTTTCATGCTAGACGACATCCCCCGGGAAGAATTCCTCTATAAAGGCAACACTGCATGCGCCGGCTGTACGGCCATGCTCGCCCTGCGCTACATCTTGAAGGCGGCAGGAAAGAATACGATCATTGTCAATCCTGCGTGCTGCTCGACGGTATGCCAGGGTACGTTCCCTAAGTCTGCCTACGGCGTTCCTGTGTTAAACATCGCCTTCGCAGCCGCCGCGGCCACGGCGGATGGCGTCGCCTCCGCAGCCCGGAACAAGGGCAAGAACGTGATCGTGTTCGCAGGCGACGGCGGCACTGTGGACATCGGCATACAGGCACTCTCCGGCGCCATCGAACGCAATGCTAACATTCTCTACGTATGCTACGATAACGAGGCTTATTCGAACACTGGCATGCAGAAGAGTGGCTCTACGCCGTACGGAGCGATCACTACGACCACACCCACCGGCCGTAAGGACTCTAAGAAGGACATTGATTTCATAGTAATGGCCCACCGGCCGGCCTACATGGCTACGGCCAGCGCGGCTTTCCCCCGGGATCTGCTGAAGAAGACACAGAAGGCGCTCTCCATCGAGGGCACCAAGTTCCTCCACATACACGTCCCCTGCCCGTCCGGGTGGCGGTACCCGACTGAAAAGTCGATCGAGCTGGGCAAGCTGGCCGTCCGGTCCGGCATGTGGTTCCTGTACGAGTACGAGAACGGCAAGGTCACCTTGAGCCCGCCGACCTCGGCGGCGCTGAAGAAGCCGGCGCCCATCGACGATTACCTCAAGCCCCAGGGGCGTTTCAAGGGCGTGGACATCGAGAACATGAAGAAAGAGGTTGAGCTGGGCATGCAGAGGATCAGGGGGCTGGTGCAGTGAAGAAGATGGCAACAGGCAACCAGGCGGTTGCCTACGGAGTCAAAGAGTGCGACGTCGAAGTCATTGCGGCATATCCTATCACCCCGCAGACCGAAGTGGTCGAGACAGTGGCGAACTTCGTCGAGACCGGCAAGATGGATGCGGCCTATATCCGGGTCGAAAGCGAGCACTCGGCGCTGGCGGCCTGTATCGGCGCATCAGCCACTGGCGCGAGGGCTTTTACAGCCACATCGAGCCATGGCCTCCTGTACATGCACGAGATGATCCACTGGGCGGCCGGCGCAAGGCTGCCCATCGTCATGGCTAACGTCAACAGGGCAGTCGGGCCTGCGTGGAACATATGGGCCGAGCATACTGACGCCCTGTCCCAGAGGGATACTGGCTGGATGCAGTTCTACGCTGCCACAGTCCAGGAAGTCTACGACTCGACTATTATGGCTTACAAGCTCGCAGAGTCAGTGTACCTGCCCTGCATGGTCAACCTGGACGGGTTCATCCTGAGCCATGCCATACAGCCGCTGGACATCACAGACACCGGCGACTTCCTGCCGGAGATTGACATGCCCCACGCGATCGACACCGACAACCCGATGTCGTACGGCAACCTCACCGGTCCGGCCGATTACTACAAGTTCCGCCGGATGATGAAGGACGACATGGAGCTGGCCGGTAAACTGTCGAGAGAGATAGAGGCCGAGTTCGCAGAGCGGTTCGGGCGCAAGTACTCGGACGTAATGGAGTACAGGGCAGACGACGCCGAAGTCCTGATCGTCGGCATGGGCACCATCGCCAGAGAAGCCGAGATGGCAGTCGACCTGCTCCGCAAGGAAGGCGTAAAAGCCGGCGCGGTCAGGGTCAGGCAGTTCAGGCCTTTCCCCGATCTCAGCATCCTCGAAGGCAAGCGTATAGTTGTGCTGGACAGGGACTACTCCCCGGGTGCAGGCGGTATCCTCGCGCAGGAAATCCGGTTCAGGCACGACGTCAAGATCTTCAACCTCATCGCGGGTCTAGGTGGCCAGGATGTCTCCTACAAGGACATCGCCGCCGTAGTTAGAAAGGCCAAACCCGAAGGCGAAGTCTGGCTGGGGGTGGACTAACCATGCTCGAAATCAGGTTCCACTCTCGGGGAGGCCAGGGCGGGGTGACGGCATCCAAGCTGCTCGCCCAGGCGGCCTTCCTGGAAGGTAAGTACAGCACTGCCTTCCCACTGTACGGTGCCGAGCGCAGAGGCGCGCCGATTACATCTTTCACGAGGATCAGCCAGGACGAGATCAAGGTATCCAGCCAGATCTACCAGCCCGACATTGTGGTCGTGCTGGACGACTCGATCCTGGACCTGGTGAACGTCACCGACGGGCTGAAGCCCGGCGGACTGCTGATCGTCAACACCAACCACCACGCGAAGCTGCCTAAAGGCGACTTCAAGGTGGCGACGGTCAACGTGACGGATATCGCCCTGAAGATGGGTCTGGTACTGTCGGGCAACCCGATCCTGAACACGCCCATCCTGGGCGCGCTGGCTAAACTGAACGTGGTCGGCCTGGACTCGGCGCTGGCCGCGATCAAGGACACGTTCAGCGACGAGCGCAATGTAAACGCAGCTAAGGAAGCTTACGAGAAGGTGGTCATGTGCTGAAAGCTAAGACGGTTCAAAAGAGCGCAGACAAGAAAGGTGGAAAGAACAGGTGGGACCTGCCGGTCACGCCCGCATCAAAACCGCAGCACGGCGCCGCAGGCAAGACGGGAACCTGGAGGACGTTCAAGCCCGAGCTGGAAATCGAGGCCTGCAAGAAGTGCGGGAACTGCATCCTCTACTGCCCCGAAGCCTGTATCGACGACGATCTGAACATCGACTACGACTACTGCAAGGGCTGCGGCATCTGCGCAAACGAGTGCCCCTCGAAGTGCATCAAGATGAAGAGAGAGTGAAGAAGCTCTCTCCCCATTTTTCATTTATTTTTCAGGCTCACCGTACACCTTTTAGTAACGTTCGCGGCGGCCTCCGGCACAGGAAAAGTGCGCATTAGAAATATTTTACATTTAAACCTGACTTGCCGCCCCGGGATGCAAGCGGAGTGGCGTTGAATCGTGCAGCATCAGTTATGTGAAGCCCCCGTAATCCTGATTTGGTGTGAGAACATGACAGGCAAGATTCGGATTGCACTGACCGTGTTATTGGTATTGGCGGTCAGTATCGGGATGATTGGATTAGCCGATGCAGCGACATCAGGAGCGACGGGTTCCGGCACGAGCACTGCGACGGCCGGAAAGGGCGGCACGACAGGCTTCTCGACCGGCTTCGGCTCAATCGGAAGCACTTTCGGAACGGGCACGAGTAATGCATTCGCTTCACCGTTCACGGGAACGAGTACGGTCTCCAACGCTTTCGGCCAGACCGGCGGGCTGACGGGCTTTGGCACCTCTAACGTGTTCGCCTCCCCGACCTTCGGCACGAACTTATTCTCCAGTGGTTTCGGCCAGACGAACGGCATCACAGGGCAGGGTACCTCCAACGTGTTCACGTCTCCGACCTTCGGCACGAACGCGTTCTCCAACGCCTTCGGCCAGACCAACGGCATCACCACAAGCGGCCTCAGTAACTCGTTCATCTCGCCGTTTGGCACAACCTCGCTGTCCTCTCAGGGACTGGTAACACAGCCCGGCATCACGGCCAACGGCTTCAGTAACGCGCTGATATCCCCGGTCACCGGAACGACGCAGCTATCTTCAACCGGCCTGGCCACGATTCCGGGCCTGACCGGCTTCGGCACGAGCAACGCACTGGTGTCGCCATTCACCGGTGTCTCGCTGACGTCGAACGCCTTCGGGACCGCGAAATAAAGCGAATACAAGGTCGGTTAAGTAGCCATAGGTAGTACAGGATGATGGCATGAGGAGATCCTCTTGCCATCGTTCGCCTTTTTTATCTTGAACTCAGACCACAGTCCAGTAATCTGTCGGAGAAGTTTTTGTCCGGTGAAACAGAATGACAGATGGATTTTAGTATGACAGAACGTATCGTTCGAATCACTCAAATGATGGTAGTTATAACTTGCATACTACTACTGATTTCGATATATCCGGCTTTTGCTCAGGGCTCCTCGGGCAGCTCGACTGGCGGAAGCTCAACTGGAGGAAGTTCGGCGTCGGGCAGCCGGGGTGGCGGGCAGGGTATGGCAGGGAGCACCACATTTGGTGGCAATATCGGACCAGGCCAGGGCTTCCAGACAGGCGGCACGAGTCCCATGTCACAAAGCGGTGCCAGCACTGGCTTTGGTCCGCAGGACACATCAACCCCTCCGGGTTTCCAGAGTAATATCTTGCAACAAAACATATATGGTAGTCCCGGGGCTCCCCCGATCCCGTCGGGAAGTCAGCCAGGCACCTACGGTTCGGGTAATATTCAGAGTACCATCTATGGAGGGGGATACGGCGGATACACCCAGCAAGGGCCGGCCCCCGGAGGCGGCGTAGCATCCGTCCAGGCCATGGGAGGGGAGCCCGTGGCAGCGGAGTGCATGACCGGATGTACTGAGCTTTATACGCCGTTCGAATGCAGGACCATATATTGTTCTGTAAATGATAAAAATGAGGGCGGAGTGCCTTAAGCACTCTGCTGCTCAAGCTTTGCCGTCAGCCCAGACACCGGTACGCCTGTCGACGACCCTCTTACTTTTCAGCTGTGCCACGGGCAGCGTGCGGGGGCTGACGATCTCTACGGAAGTGCTGATGCCGCATCCCGCTTTTACGTTGTGGGCGATTTCGCTCATGAGCTCCTGCCTCATCCGCTCGATCTCGACCTCATCACGCCCGTCGAACAGGCCGTCCCGGTGTTCAACCTCGAGAGCGACGACGTCCATGTCTTTGGGCCTGCTCACGATGATGCGGAACTCTGCGCCGGCATTGCCGCACTTCCTGATGGCTTCCTCGATGGCGCTCGGGAAAGTGTTCACACCGCGGATGATGAGCATGTCATCCAGCCTGCCGAAGATACCTTTTGGCAGACGGGGATAGGTCCTGCCACAGTTACACTGCTCCATCGTCATCACTGATCTGTCCCCGGACCAGAAGCGGATCATGGGCTGGGACTCACGATACAGGGTGGTGTAAATGATTCCTCCGTCCTCGCCGTAAGCCATCCCTTCGTTCGGGTCGTCCTCTGCGACTATCTCAGTGTACACCTGGTCAGTATAGCAGTGCATGCCTGCCTGCGCCTCGCATTCGCAGTTAGTGGCCCAGGGAGTGACCTCGGAGGTTGAGCCGCAGTCGTAGGCCTTCAGGCCCCAGATATCTTCGATACGTTTCCTGATGCTCGGTATGCCGGCACCGGGCTCGCCGAGGAAAACGCCCTTTTTTACACCGAGCTCGAGGGGATCTATACCCATATCTTTCGCGACCATTCCCAGGTGGATAGCATAGGTAGGAGTGCATGAAAGCACACTCGGCTTCAAGATCTTCATCAGCGTTGCCTGCTGTTCAGTGTTGCCCGCACCGATTGGGAACGTCCTGGCGCCGATGCGCTCCGATGCCAGGATAGCACCCCATCCGCCCATGAAAAGGCTGAGAAGCATGGACACCTGTACCGTGTCGTGAGGCCGGATACCGGTGCTGTAGTAGCACATTGCCTGCACGTCCGTTATATGATCCCAGTCTTTCTTTGAGATGGCATAAAGGGTGGGAGTACCGGTCGTACCGGACGAGCCATGAAGCCGGTAAACGTCCTTGCCGCCCCAGTAGTCACCGAAAGGAGGGTACTTTGCCTGGCTCTCCCGGAGCATGCTCTTCTTGATGATAGGTACCTTTTTGGTGAAGTCGGCAAGCGTCCTGACCATTTCCGGCTTGAAGCCCTTAGAGTCGTATAGTTTCCTATAAAAGGGGATGTTATCGTAAACGTAGTTCAGCTGGTACTTGATCTGCTTCAGAATCTTCTGATCGCGCTCTTCGGGGCGCATAGTCTCCAGCTCTTTATTCCAGTACTTGTTGTCAGGCTTCGACATCTACGGCTTCACCTACCTTTACAGGTATTTCAGCCGATCACTTCAACCTTGATACCGAACATATGCGGCTCAGCATATATATGTTCCATAAGTGGCTGCACTGCATGCACATACGGGATACGTGGCAGAGCTGATCGGCAAGTGTCAGTTATATATAGATAAAGCACAGTGTCGAGTTAATACGCGAAATATTGTCCGACTTCTGCCTGTTTAATAAGAGATTGACAGCGAGTGGGATAGTGTTGGAGACAGTATATGCTTAAAACTCTGCGCAGCCACCCTTTGCTGGCATTCTTCATCCTGACCTTCGTGCTTTCGTGGGCCATCTGGATTCCCATGGCATTGAACTACTATGGCTTATTCCCGATAAAGCTGGACCCCGGATTTGTCATGGTATTCAGACTGTTCGGGACGCTCAGCCCGGCGGTTTCTGCCATTATTGTAACACTCCTGATCGGAGGATGGCCTGCAGTCAAATCTCTCCTCGGACAGATCGGCAGGTGGAAGGTGCACTGGAAGTGGTATGCAGCATCTGCGCTGGTGTTTCCGGTATTGTTGTTTGTCGCTGCTTTAATCTACACCCTGCTACCCGGCGCCCAGCCCCTCCCGGCAGTAGAGGTAACGGCTGCCAGCCTGCTAGTAGTAATGATAATCATGACCATCAGCGTCACAGGAGAAGAAATCGGCTGGCGCGGGTTTGCCCTGCCCCGGTTGCAGCAGCGCTGGACAGCTTTTATATCCAGCATTATCCTGGGCCTCATTTGGTGGGTCTGGCATATTCCCTTCTGGATTGTGCTGGGCGAGCTGGAGACGTTCGGTTTTGGCTACTGGCTGATGAACCTGGCATTTATCACAGCGGTCGCAGTATACATTACCTGGCTGATGAACAATACAGGTAACAGCCTGCTAATGGTGATCCTGTTCCACTGGGGCTACAACGTGCTGAGCGTCGGCGCACTGCCGCTCAGCTCGGTGATACCAGCATATGCCATCATCATCGTTCTTGCCTGGGCTGCTGCGCTCATAGTAGCAGGGCCCATTGGGAGAAAATGGCTTGGATGGAAAGATCTGACGGGTAAACCTGCGGGTTTGCCCGGAGAGAAATAAAGCATTTCTTTTTAAGGTCTGCCGGGTAATCGGTAACTTACAATCATGATATTTACAGGTAGAATATGTTCATTATTGAATAGCGAGACGAAACATTTATGATATGAGGCTTTTCAGTATTATATTAAACGCTTGTGCAATCAGGGCAACCACTTGCCGATCAAGGCACGAGTATTGCCCGGCACAGGGTTATCTTTAAATACACGAAAACCTACTCTACAATGACACGTGTTAACATATCGGCTGCTATCAACGGCCATATGAGATTCGGTGGTTAGAAATGCTTAAAAGAAAATCCCTAAGCTACGCATACAAGGGATATGACAAGCCCCTCATCGGCATGACCATAGGTGACAAGTTCGATGAGATCGCCAGCCTGTATCCCGAGAGAGATGCGCTTGTATCGGAACACCAGGGCCTTCGCTATACCTGGCAGGAATTCCAGCAGCAGGTGAACAGGGCGGCTAAGGGATTATTAAGCATGGGCTACAAGAAGGGCGACCGGGTAGCCATATGGGCAACCAACGTCGCCGAATGGGTCATCATGCAGTTCGCCACTGCCAAAGCCGGCATCATCCTGATCAACATTAACCCGGCATACAGGACCCATGAGCTGGAGTACGTGCTGCAGCAGTCTGAAGCCCAGGGCCTGGTTCTCATTGACAGCTTTAAAACTTCGGACTACGTGAAGATGTTCGAGGACGTCTGCCCCGAGGCTAAGACCTCGAAGCCGGGCCAGATCAACTCGGAAAATCTCCCGTTCATGAAAGCGGTAGTCCTGGCGCGCGGCGATAAAAAGGACTACATGTTCACCTGGGAAGAGATGCTCAAAAAAGGCGACGAAATCCCCGACGCCGTCATCTGCACCCTGCAGGGAACGCTCTCCTTCGACGACCCGATCAACATCCAGTACACGTCGGGAACCACCGGCTTCCCCAAAGGCGTCGTGCTGACTCATCACAACCTCCTGAACAACGGCTTCTTCATCGGCGAATACATGAAGTTCACCGAACTGGACAAGCTGTGCATACCTGTGCCGTTCTACCACTGCTTCGGCATGGTGCTCTCGAACCTGGCTTGCATGACCCACGGGTCCACGATGGTTCTGCCGGCAGAGCACTTCGATCCCATAGCGACGCTGACGGCCATCGAGAAGGAAAAATGCACCGCAGTCCACGGCGTGCCGACCATGTTCATCGCCGAGCTGGAGCACCCGCTGTTCAGCAAATTCGACCTGAGCTCGTTGCGGACGGGCATTATGGCAGGCTCGCCCTGCCCGATCGAGTACATGAAGAAGGTCAACACGCTCATGAACATGCGAGATATCGTCATCACCTACGGCCAGACGGAAGCCTCGCCGGGGCTGACGATGTCGTCCACCGACGACTCGCTGGAGAAGAGAGTCTCGACCGTCGGCCAGCCGATGCCCCACACCGAGATCAAGATCATCGACCCCAAGACCGGCGACATAGTGCCCAGGGGAATGCCGGGAGAGATTTGCGCCAGGGGCTACATGATCATGGAAGGGTACTACAAGAACCCCGACGCGACTGCGCTGGCCATCGACGAAAAGGGCTGGCTCCACACGGGAGACCTGGGCATACTGGACGATGAGGACTACTGCAAGATCACCGGCCGCATCAAAGACATGGTGATCAGAGGCGGAGAGAACATTTACCCGAGAGAAGTCGAGGAGTTCCTCTACACTCACCCGTCGATCAGCGACGCCCAGGTGATCGGCGTGCCCGACCTCAAGTACGGCGAAGAGCTGATGGCGTGGGTCAAGATCAAGAACGGCTGCACCGTGACCGAGGGCGAGATCAAGGACTTCTGCAAAGGTCAGATCGCCCACTACAAGATCCCCCGGTACTTCAAGTTCGTCGACGAGTTCCCGATGACCGTATCCGGCAAGATCCAGAAGTACAAGATGAGGGAAACCTCGATCAAAGAGCTGGGCCTGGACGAGATCGCCCGTATTAAGACTGCCTAAACTGAAGGGTCACAGAGGAGTAAACCTCTGTGCCTTGATACTTTTTTAAACTTTTACCTACAGGGTAAAAATTATTCCGGGTGTCGTCCAGTCAGGCATATTCATCGCTGCCATAGCAGGCATCTGGCGCAAGTGATCGAGCTGCGGGTTAACCGAGCCCATACCGGTCATGGACGCCTTGTTCGACATTTTCCCGAAGCTCTGAACGATGTTCTTCTGGATGTCGTAGGTTACTTTTGCCGCTTTGCCCTTGACAGCGTTGCTGGCAGCCACGTTGGCATCATCGATTGCCTTGCTGCCGATGTTATCCGTCAGGCCGATCTTCGATGCGATCTTGTCGAGAGACGGCACCATGGCAGGCATCTTTGGTACAGCAAAACTGGATTTTTGTGCAGTCGCGGAAGCCGCCATCATCGTCGCACCGGCGAATACGGCCAGCGCCAGCAGTACTAATGCGATTCTCAGTGTTCTTCTCATCTCAATTACCCTCCTCAATGATCTGAGATAGCGTACGACAGATCGTACGCTACTGATCATGAATTATTAAAAACTCGATAGATATATTAAAATGGGATACTAATGGCAAATTTCCGTTTGACAGGTCACGGTTATAGTCCTTTATGAAAGGTTTTATACGGTCAGGCAGGTCTTATCCCCAGCTATGCCGAGGCTACTGCCCGACTGTATAATACCTTTCAAGAAGGACTTTAAGCAGACTTTTTCAGGGGCATGCACTCCGGCACACTATGCCGAAGGCGTTGAAACCCGGCCGTCCGGTCGCACAAACCAACTCAAACTAACTATAATATTTTTATTGTGACGAACGCGTATCTCTCATGGTGATATCATTGTACACGGCGCACGTCAGGTCGATCAGCATGGATCACCTGAAGAGGATGATGGATAACAACGAACCCTTTGTCCTGGTGGACGTCAGGACCAGGAACGATTTTGACCGCGAGCACATCAAAGGCGCAAAATCCCTGCCCCTCGACGAGATCGAGGAGTCCGCCCAAAAGACGATGCGACAGGATGACGTGGTCATCGTCTACTGCGACAGCTTCGTCTGCTCAGCCAGCACCAGCGCCTCCAAGATACTCACCCGGCTGGGCTACACGAACGTCAGAGACTACAAAGGCGGCCTGCGGGAATGGAAACAATCAGGGCTGCCCACAGAGAGCCGCTACTAATGATCAGAGCCGAGAAAAAAGTCCCGGGAGGCAAGCTGGTACGGCTCGCGGTAGACATGAGTGGCCCGGCTGCCCGAATCCGGCTATCAGGCGACTTTTTCTTACACCCGGAGGACGGCATATTCGGGATTGAAGAGCTGCTTGCCAATCTTTCAGTAGACGAGCCTCGTGACAGGGTAAAAGCTGTGATCGACAGTTACGTTTTATCTCGCAAGCTGGAGCTGATCGGCATCGATACTGACACAATCGCACAACTTTTCACGGAGTGCTTCCAGTGTGGAGGGTAATCCCTCTCGAGCTGCGATCTGCAGCGGAGAACATGGCCGTAGACGAGGCAATTGCAGAAGGCATCAGCACTGGCCTCTCCATGCCTACCATCCGGTTCTACCGGTGGAAGCCATCCGCCGTCACCATCGGCTGCTTCCAGTGCCTGCAGGACGAAGTAAACGTTGCAGGATGCAAGGAGAAAGGTATCGATGTCGTCCGCAGACGCACAGGTGGCGGAGCAGTGTACCACGACTACGCAGGCGAGATTACCTACAGCGTCATCGCGCCGGAGAGGTACTTCCCAAAAGATATCAAGGCATCGTATAAGGAGATTTGCGGGTGGATTATCGATGGCTTATCTGCCGCTGGCATTAAAGCGGAGTTCCGGCCGATCAACGATGTAATTGTCAACGGCAGAAAAATATCTGGCAGCGCCCAGACCAGGCGGCAGGGAGTCCTCACCCAGCACGGCACCATCCTGTACAGCGTGGACAGGGACAGCATGTTTTCCGTGTTAAAACCCTCGGAGAAAAAGCTGACAGACAAGGCTGCGACCACCTTCAAGGACTATGTTACCTCGGCATCGGAAGAGGGATGCCCGTCGCTACAACTGTTATATAACGCCCTCTTGCTCGGCTTTACGACCGGCAAGAGCTGGAAGCCCGGAGAACTGTCAGGAGAGGAAGCGGAAGCAGTAGAACGGCTGGTACCGAAGTATTGCTCGGATGAGTGGAACTGCTCACGGTGACAGTGATCAAAATTGATTTCAAACTCGGCTTATGAATCGTATAACGATGACGAACACAGGGCTTTGCGTTTCGGATTACTCGGATGACGTGAGACAGCAACACGAACGCTGCGCTGTGCCAGATCACAGATTGTTACCGATTGCACAGATTGCACAGATGACCATATAAGATAGGATGAATACTGCGAACCATTTTATTACTTATTAGCATCTGTGCAATCTGTGTCATCTGTCGGAATCTGTGATCCTGTATACAAGGGACTGCTTCCAGTCGGTCACAGCGCAGCGTTCGTCCACGTTCACATGCACAGAGACAACATGGTAGAGAGTACCAGAGTAATCAGAAGCCAGCACAGCGCAGCGTTCATCATCGTTCACGAGCACTGAGATAACTGTTCAAGGACTACTACGTTTTTCTCGAGACGTTAGCTGACAGCCCCGCAGCTCTG
Source organism: Methanocella sp. MCL-LM (assembly GCF_049676595.1). GTDB lineage: Archaea > Halobacteriota > Methanocellia > Methanocellales > Methanocellaceae > Methanocella_A. Next base: position 1,896,927 of record NZ_CP187259.1, on the reverse strand, counting down.
GCACAGGCATCGGCAAAGATCTCGTTAAGTTCCGGGTGGGGATGCAGTGTCAGTGCCACGTCTTCCAGCCTCGACCCCGTTTCTATCGCCAGTAAAGCTTCCCCGATGAGATCGCCTGCCCGGTACCCTACGATCTGCGTGCCGAGGATGCGGCCAGTCTGCTTTTCCGCCACCACTTTGATGAAGCCGTCCTCCATGCCGAAAGTTGCGGCGCCGCCGTTGACCGAGTAAGATGATCGGCTGACAGTGACCTCTATGCCCGCCTTTTTAGCCGCTTTTTCTCCCATGCCGGCAGCCGCAATTTCAAGCCCGACGTTGATAGTAGTGGGAAAAGCCTGGAACCCGGGAAGGCCCGGCTTTCCGGCCAGTATTTCGGCCACTGAGATACCTTCGCGAAAAGCCGTGCTTGCGTTCCTCCTGCCGCCGAGCACGTCTCCAATGGCATAAATTGCAGGGTCCGCTGTGCGATAGTTATCGTCGACCTCGATAAAGCCCTTATCAGTGAGCCGAACTTTGGTCCGGTCGAGGGCCAGGGTTTCGAGGTTGGGGGCCATCGGAGAGCAGACCAGGATCAGGTCTGGAGTCCGCTTGTGGACCTCCTCGCCGGCCCGGATAGTTACCTCCCGCCTGTCCGAGGATACCTCCCACGATGCCTGAGAAAACGCCTGCACACCCAGGCCCTCCAGGTTTTTCATAGCCGGCTGCAGCACATCGTCGTCGATCGCCGGAACGAGCGAAGCGGCCTTGTATGCAAGGGTCACCTTCGAGCCCATCTTCGCCAGCAGCGACGACATCGTCGCCCCGTCGATGCCTCCGCCCAGCACCACAGCGCTGTCCGGCACCTTTTCAAGGCGGGCAATAGAGTGAGGAAAGAGGATATGCCGGCCATCAGGCCGTATTCCTTCAGGCACTATATAGTGCAGGCCTGTGGCGATGATGGCTTTCTTAAATCTGACCTGCTGAGTGCCGCCGTGGGCACGGACTGCCACAGTGGTGGAAGACGTGAAGGAGCAGGTGCCTTCGAACACCTGGACGCCACTGGCATTCAGGAGGCTGCGAATGCCCGATTGCAGCTTCCCGATCACCCGGGCATTCCTGGCCTGGACTTTGTTCAGCTCCACCTCGACCCCATGCGTTTTAATGCCCATCGCATCGGCATTTTTCACCTCGGCAGCCAGATCGAGCGTACGGATCATGCCTTTGACAGGGATACAACCCCGGTTGAGGCAGACGCCCCCAAGTTCCGGGCCGGCCAGGGTTACATCTAAACCCGTCTGCCCCAGCCGAATTGCTGCGGTATAACCGGCTGGCCCGGCACCGATCACGAGGACGTCAGTCCCGACTTCAATGTCGCCCACAACCACGATGAATCACCTCAGGGCATACCAACCAGCAGTGCGGCCGGATCCTCGAGATAGCCTTTGACCTCGTTCAAAAAACGCTGGCCTTCGGCGCCGTCGATGATGCGGTGGTCGATGGTCAGGCTCAGGTTCATCACTTTGCGGATACAGACTGAACCGTTGCAGACCCGGGGCATCTCCCTCATCTGCTGCATTTCCAGGATGGCGGCTTCGGGCGGATTGATGATAGGTGTGGCAAAAAGCCCCCCGATACTGCCAATATTGGCGATAGTGAAAGTACTTCCCCGGAGCTGCTCCACTCCAATAGTGCCCGACTCCGCTGCCTCGACCAGGTCTTTGATCTCCTTCGAGATCTGGACGATGCTCTTGCGATCGGCATCCTTGACAGGAGCTACCAGCAGGCCTCTGGGAGTGTCGATGGCCAGGCCGATATTGTAGTATTTCTTGAGCACGATCTCCCCCTTATCATCGTCCACGCTGGCGTTCAGGACGGGATGATTCCGGAGGGCTGCGGTTACAGCTTTTACCGTAAAGGCAAGGTAGCTCACCTTAACGCCGTCTTTGCGGGCGCCGTTCACCTGCTCTCGGAGCTCGCTCAGCTTAGTCAGGTCCGCGTCATCAAAGACGGTCACCTGGGCGGTATGCTGAAGCGAGCGCATCAGGTTATCCGAAATCGTCCGCCTGATGCCCCGCAGAGGTATCCGCTCTTCCAGCTCAGCCGGCCTGGCAGGAGGGGCAGCTGGCGCAGGTGCAGGAGCAGGAGCAGGAGCAGGAGCAGGAGCAGGAGCAGGAGCAGGAGCAGGAGCAGGAGCAGGAGCAGGAGCAGGAGCAGGAGCAGGAGCAGGAGCAGGAGCAGGAGCGGGCAGGAGCAGGAGCAGGAGCAGGAGCTTTTGCTGGCGCGGGAGCCGGAGCCGGCTTTGCAGGAGGCTTTCCGGCAGCAGCTTTGACGTCTTCATCGGTAATCCGGCCGCCCGGACCTGTGCCTTTGACGGACTCGATGTCTACGCCGGACTGCTTAGCCATCATACGGGTTGCAGGAGTGGCCAGCACGGGGACTTTTCCAGCGGCTCCGCCGCCAGCTTCGGCAGGTGGCGCCACCTCAGGGGCCTTCGCCTCTGTGGTAGCCTTCTCGACCGCTTTTTCCTGCTGTGGTGGTGCAGCCTTTGCGGCCTCGCCCTCTTCCCGGATGACCGCAACCACATTGCCTACCTGGATTGTGTCGCCTTCCTTGAACCGGATATCGTCTATGGTGCCCGAAACAGGCGCTGGCAGCTCTACGACTGCCTTATCGGTCTCGACCTCGGCGATCGGGTCGTCTTCCTCTACCTTGTCGCCCTTCTTCACGTTCCACTTCTTGATCTCTCCCGATGTGATGCCCTCGCCCAGATCGGGAAGCTTGAACTCGTACGTCACAAAATCACCAGCATTAGTATTGCATGACTTCTTTCGCAGCCGCTACGACCCGCTCCGGGTCAGGCAGGTACTTATCTTCCAGCTTGTACAGCGGGAACCGGATATCGTAGCCGGAAACCCTGATGACAGGCCCCTTCAGGTGCAGGATAGCCTCTTCGCTGACGATGGCGCTGATCTCCGAGCCGAAGCCCAGAATGCGGTGGGCCTCCTCCACGATGACCAGCCGGCCCGTCTTCTTCACCGAGTTGAGAATTGCGGCCTTGTCCAGCGGCTTCAAGGTGCGCAGGTCGAGGACTTCGGCGTTGACTCCCCCTTCTTGCAGTGTCTTAGCCGCCTCGAGGGATACGTTGACCATGGCACCCCACGCCACGATGGTCAGGTCATTTCCTGGCAGGGCCACTTTAGCTTCGCCAAGCGGAACAGTGTAGTCGCCATCCGGCACCTCTTCCCGGTGAGCGCGGTACAGGCGGATGTGCTCCAGGAAAATTACCGGGTCAGGGTCTCTGATCGACGAAATGAGCAGCCCCTTCAAATCGGCAGGCGTAGACGGAGCCACGACTTTCAGCCCCGGATCGTGGAGGAAGATGGTTTCGTAGCTCTCGCTGTGATGTTCCAGCGCCTTCACTCCGCCTCCATAAGGCATCCGCACTACCATGGGCACGGTAAACCGGCCCAGCGACCGCTGCCTCATCCGGGAGGCGTGAGAGGCGAGCTCTTCGTAGCCCGCGTAGACGAACCCGGAGAACTGGACTTCGCAGATCGGCTTCATGCCGTTGATGGCAAGCCCGATCGCCGTGCCGATGATGCCGTTCTCCGACAGAGGCGTATCCACGACCCGCTCTCGGCCGAACTTCTCTTGTAGTCCGGTTGTCGCCCGGAATACGCCGCCTTCCTTCCCGACGTCTTCGCCCATGACTATAACCGACGGGTCCCGCTCCATCTCGAACATCAGCGCGTTGTTGACCGCCTGGATGTTGTTCAGCATCGCCACGCTACTGACCTCCCGAAACACGCTTGTAGTACTCGTATTGTTCTTTCAGGAACTGCGGCTCTTCCGCGAACACGTGTTTAAAGAGCTCTCCGAATTCAGGGGGTGGCGTCTGCTCTGCCTCTTTGGCGACCCGGTCAATGAGGGCGTCCATCTCGTCGTGGAGCTTGATCTCCTTGTCGATATCCCAGAGACCTTTGTTGACGAGGTAATTCCTGAACCGGTCGATCGGGTCAGTCTCCTTCCGGAGTTTCTCAACCTCCTCCTTAGACCGGTATAGATCGGGATTATCAGACGTTGTGTGCGGCCCGAACCGGTAGCAGAGCGCCTCGATGAAAGCCGGGCCTTCCCCGTTTCTCGCCCGGTCGAGCAGGTCCTTGACCAGGACATACGAGGCCAGCACATCCATACCGTCGAGCTGATAGCTCGGAATGCCGTAGGCGAGACCCTTCTGCGCGAAAGTCTCGGCCCGGGTCTGCAAGGGATTAGGAGTAGAGATGGCGAACTGGTTATTGGAGCAGATGAAGACGACGGGGACGTGATAAACCCCGGCAAAGTTCAGGGCTTCGTGGAAGTCGCCCCTCGAAGTGGCGCCGTCCCCAAAATAGCAGGTGATCGCAAGCTGCTCTTTTTTTAGTCGGGCCGCCCAGCCGATGCCGGTAGCGTGCAAGGTCTGGCTTCCCACAGGGATGGCTATAGGCAGGCACCTCACGTCATCGGGTATTTTGTTCCCGTAGTCGTTGCCCATCCAGAGCATGTACATCGTCTGCATCGGCACGCCTTTGGCGATCATGGCACCGATCTCTCTGTACGAGGGCACCATCCAGTCTTCCTCAGCCATGGCCAGCGCACTGCCGATCTGAACGGCCTCCTGGCCGGCAATCGGGGGATACGTACCCATCCTCCCGCCCCGCTGAAGCTTCAGCGCCTTCTCATCGTACGTCCTGACCTGCACCATCAGCCGGTACATCTTCAGCAGCAGGTCCTCGGGAAGGCCCGGGTCAAGCTCGTTTGCGCTGCCGTCCTGGGACACGATGCGAAAAGTCTCGCCTTTGACCAGCTTATACAAAAATTTCTCGTCCATACTCTATGCCATCCTGGAATCCGCTATCACCGAAACGTACTGCTCTCCCGCCCGGTACGATGTCCGCACAAACGGCCCGGCAGCCACGTATTTGAAGCCCAGCGACCGCCCGTACTCCGCCAGCTCGCCGAACTCGCCCGGGGCAACATACCGGTGTACAGGCCACTGCCGAATGCTCGGCCGCAGGTACTGGCCGAGAGTGACAATATCCACCCGGGCCTCCTGCAGGTCGTGCAACGCCTCCTTGATCTCTATATCTTCCTCGCCCATGCCCAGCAGCAGCGACGATTTGGTCATCATGTGAGGATTAACACGCTTGATGTCCCGCAGCACATCGAGCGAGCGATAGTACCCCGCCCGCCGGTCCCGGACAGAGGGAGACAGCCGCTCAACAGTCTCGACATTGTGAGATATGACGTCAGGCCGGGCATCCACGACCTGTTCTAACAAGTCCAGCCTGCCCGTAAAATCAGGAATGATCGCTTCGACACGGGCACCGGGCAGTTGCTCTTTCACAGCTTTGATACACGCCGCATAATGCTCCGCACCGTAATCGGGCAGATCGTCCCGGTCCACGGATGTGATCACTACGTAACTCAGGCCCAGATCCTTAGCGGCAGAGGCCAGCCGCTCAGGTTCATTCGCATCTAAAGGCTCTCCGGCAGCCCCGTGGGTGACAGTACAGAACCGGCAGGCTCTCGTGCAGGTGTTCCCGAGCACCATGAACGTCAGGCACCCCTCATCCCAGCACTCGAAGGCGTTCGGGCACATCGCGCTCGAGCAGACCGTATTCAGGCGGTACTTCTCTATGACATCCCTGACAGCGCCGTACTTGTCAGTCCTCGGTAAACGCACCTTCAGCCAGTCGGGCTTCTGGGGTACAGGTTCGGGCATGTGTTATAATTATATGATTAATATATAATTACTTTTACCGCATTTTCAGTAATCAGTGTTGAAGGATAGCCCTCCGGGGTGGATTGAACCACAACGGCACAAAGTATCGTCATTCTTAAAACTTTTAGGACAGACAGGTACCGATTACACGAAGTACGCGAGGTACGCGAAGTACACGAAGTTTTACGATAAGATCATTTCCAGCATACCGGTATAATCGTACTTTGAGTACTTCGCGTACTTGGCGCACTTCGTCTAAATGGTACGGGCACTCGTACAAAACGTTTCAGTAACGACTATACACAACGACCAACTATTCACCACAGAGGCCACAGAGACGCACGGAGACTCACAGAGCGCTTTTTTAATAATGGAATGAGAATTTTCCGTTTTATTTGGGCTTAGTTATCGGTATTAACAGACCATGCGATCATACAGGCCATGGTATCTGGCCGCAGCCTCAAATGAAGGATGTGTTGGACGTGAGCGAAAACGTTATATCTGTTGATGCTATATTTTGGTCGGCGAAACAGCCCCGTAGTGTAGCGGTCAATCATAGGGGACTCTGGATCCTTTGACTTCGGTTCGAATCCGAACGGGGCTATCTTATACAACTTCAATAGCCCCACCATGATAAGTAATAGCATGGTGGTGTTATGCTCTTTCTGTCAAAAATCGACGTACAATTATATATTGTAGACATCATAAAAACAAAAATGATTATTATAAAACAAAAATCATGAAAATTGTTTTTGTCGATCATGGAAGCATGGGTAAACAACAGACAAGTAATATTATAAAAATAATTGTGGTGTTGATGCCTGGCCAGGCTCGTCATCCGGACGAGCTCGTGCCCGGGCATCCGTCCGGAGGATCCTCGAGGACTATGTGATCTGCAGCTGCAGCTGGTTTACCAGTCGTAGCGTCTTTCTCCCCGGTCGTTGATTCTGGTTACGTGGACGTTGCCCAGGGTACATGATCCTACTGTTTTTCCGTTGAGATTGTCGATCAGGTCTACGTCCACCTTGTATACTGTAGCGTAGATTTTTGCCTGGCTGCCATCCAGTAGTCGGAAGATATCGTTTACGCTTTTTGTGGAGCTCCTGCTCATCTCGCTGTGTGTCGGGAGGATTGTTATTGGCTCATTCGGGGCCATGAGGGTGAGGAATGTGGATAGGGGGAGGCTCGTGTACCCGAGGTCTTCCCATTCGTGATCCTTGTTGTAGTATGTTATGTGGAACCTGATCATGGTATTCTCTGTGCTGGAGTCGTGAGTTTTTAGGTACATGTTGATTGTCGCAGTCCGATCTATGTCTACGGGGTGGGATATGCTCGCCTCGATATCGATGGATCTGTCAGGTCCTGGTTGAGGTACTGGCGTGGGGATGTGCCAGTACTCAGATCCGTAAGGCCAGGGTGTTGGTGTGGGTTGCGGTGTCGGCTCGATCCAGGGCAGCTCGGTCGGAGCTGGTGTGGGTTGCGGTGTCGGCTCTGGCGTAGCAATTGGCGTTGGCGTGGGTGTCACGGTGGGGGTTGGTGGCATCGTGGGTCTTGGTGTAGGGGTACTCTGAGGCTGAGGGGTTTCTGAGAATACCAGCGTGCATCCATAGAGGCCGGCGAGGATCACCAGGCCTATGATAGTTAGGGTCTTGAGCTCCATACACTCCTACTATTTTCTCCACGGCTATTAATACCTTATATATAAACATACGAATAGGTTCGGCTTACGAATACGTTCGGGCATCCGCATATAAAAGAAAATGAAAGGGCGGGTCGAGGAGGCCTGCCCGAAAAACCTACTGTATATGATAAGTGAATAGAATCAAAATAAAAAGGGTTGTTGTTGTCGTCGCTATTTCAGGCAAGCGATTACTTGATTGATGTAACTCTCCGTGCAGGAGTAGCCGAGCACCTTTCGTATTTCTTTAGCTTTTGCGCCTGGGTGATCGTCATAGTAGTCTATGATATCCTGCTTTACAGTGTGCTTCTGGGTGTCCCCGTTCTTCTTAGCCTCTATTGCCTTTTCGAATGCATCGAGCTCTTTGAATTGCTTGTCGTTGAAGGCGGTTGCTGTGGTATGTCGTATGGGCTTGTAGATGTCCGCATAGAATTGTGATGGGTAGAGGCAAGCCATATCTTCATATATTATTTTAATATTAGTATCCTGTTCTCTGCCCCTGGGATAATTGTAATGGACTTTACCCTGCCGTGGCTTTCCCCTGGTCCTGAAGAGCTTGGCAAAGACGACTCCCTCTTCGTATAGCATTGGCCCGGTCATCTCTATGTAGTGGGTGAACTTGTTCCGGGCTTGGCTGTCCAGCTCCTTATCACTGCTCAGGGTGAGTATCTTCACGGTCCGGAAGGTCCTGTCGGTACCTACCAGGCTGTTCATGACCTGGTTCTGCATCTTATGCCATTGCCTGGCATTCCACGCTGATCCAACGTCATCCGCGATATACACATGGTAAGGAGTAGTGGCTTTTCTCATGACTTCTTTGATTTCTGTTTTGTCCATAATGGCTATGTCTTTCCCCTGTACACAGCCGAAGAATTCTTTCATGTGTTCCGGCTTAGTATCACCGTATGTACGTAATGAGTTCCAAAAGCTGATGCCTTCAGCGAGACCTACTGCGGTCGTGCTCTTCCCTAATCCAGGGTCGCCGACGATGATTACCTTAGCGTTGATCTCTGCCAGTGGGTAGTTGATGATATCGCTGAGCTCCAGGCTGAGACAGCAACCATGCATTTTCGCTAGGGCCCGGTACTGCTGATAAAGACTTATCTTCGAGGTTGTCACCGGATCGCTGGGAAGGCTGGTTGTGACAGGTTCACTCGCGAGCATTGATTACAGCCTCCTCCGCGATGATGCGCTCGATGTTCGGGATGTACAGCTTATCCCGATCCTCTTTGTTCAGGTTCTTGATCGGTAGCAGGATTGACCGGTCGTTCCGGATATGGCATATGGCTACTCCTTTTTTGAAGCCGTTAGCATCGTAGTATTTGCCCAGGTACTCACTGCTGAACACGCCCAGGAGATCTTCCAGGGCGAGCTTGTATGCGTAGTCCCGATCCTCTTTGCTGAGGCTGACCTGCTCCACCTTCTTCTCGATCTCCGGATCCTCGGGGTTAAGGCCTGCCTTGATCATCTTGGCTTCCCGGATATGATCGGCGTTCAAACCGAGCAGCCGGCCCTTAATGTCTTTCTGCAGGGCTTTGTCGGTGACTGTGTTGATCGCATTGTTGACGATGATCCTCATGTCGTCGCCTTTCATGTCTGGCTTTGCGTTGATGCTGGCGATCACGTTCTGCAGGATCTCCAGGACCTTGTAAATGTACGGTGCATACGGGCTGTTCTCAGGCTTATCCAGGGTGATTACACCCACGCTAAGCGGATTTTCAAATTGTGCATCCAAAAGTATCATCTCCAAAATATTATATTCTTATTACTATTGGTTCTGGTTCAATCGGCTGATCATTCATATCGGTCTGCGGCTCGCCTTTAATCCAGTGTAAAAAATTTTCCATAAGCTTGACCTTATACCGGTCCATTGCCCGATATGTGGGCGGATTATAGTACCATCTTCTTTTTGTGGGAAATTTCATATTTTGACCTCACGTACTCCGAAAAATTGTTTAGCTCGGGAGCATTTTGTTGTCCACGAGCAGCTCGATATAAGTGTTATATGCTTTGATCCATTGGACCAGGTTGATCTCGCCCTGCGGGTCCTCGACGACACGCTTGACACTATCCAGAATGTCTTTCTTTTTGTTCCGGTCTTCCAGGCTCATGGTTTTTATGAGCCCTGGGTACGTGTTTTCATAGAGCCTGCTGAATGTCCGGATGAAGACCTTTGTGGGACCTCGGACGGCTTCCGGCTGGAATCTTAGTTTGAAGTGCAGTTCGGCTTTAGCGTTCGCCGTATCTTTGAACAATTTTTTAATGTAGTCCTGCGGATCCGGCATTGTACTATCAAGTGGCATGTGTACCTCATTTCTTTAGGAATAGGAATAGGGCGATGATGGCTGCGATTCCGATGATGTACCCGGCCATGGTCCAGCCGCCGCCTACCAGGACTGTTGCCCAGTGGAAGAAGCTGTAGAGGCCTCCGTAGTCTCCTGTTGTCACTCCTTGTGTATTCGCGTATTTGTCGAGCTCGTCGAATCCTATGGCCCAGAACATGGCGCATAGGAAGACAACGACGAGAAGCAGTCCGAATTTCACGAAGCTCAAAGCAAATCACCTATATCATATGTACCGAACGTATGCGGTATACCGTATTGATTCGGTTGTCAATATATAAAGCTTAAATAGTAAGAGGTTATATAAGTATCGTTTAGGCAGGTGAGACACACGTTAAAGGATTCTAAGATGCGCAAAGACAGGCGCGGAGATATGGGCATCGCTGTCGGTATCATCGCTTTCATCGTCCTCCTTGCAGTCGGTACCAGCATCGCTGACACTGCACTGCAGAGCAGCACGGTGAACGAGACCAGCGAACTCTACCCGGTCATCGATGGCGCTGGTGAGAACATGTCCAACGTCGTTGACATGACCTGGATGTACTACCTGGGCGCTGCCGGCTTCGCAGTCCTGGCACTGTTCATGAAGCTAAGGTGATTACGTCTATGGCCCCGGGCGTCACGGGCAACCGAGGGGCCTTAAAAACTATTTTAATTTCCTCATGGGGCACTAACAATGAAGATCATAGCTTTTCTCGACAAGTTCCACACACGACTGAAGATCGGTCCACGCTTAAAACCAGGCGAAGTACAAGAGTATGTAGACCGCACCGAAAAACGGACAAGGTACATGTTCTGGACAGGTATCCTCGCCATGGTATCCGGAAGCCTCGGGTACGTTCTCCTGGATGATTTCACAGGGTTCATGATGTGGGGTTTCGCCGGCGTCCTGCTCATCTTCATGGCTGGCAGAGAAACATACCTGGTCGAGACGCTCGCAAAACTACGATCAGCCGAAGGCCAAAAGCGATGACTACATCCATCTATTTCATACCTTTTGACTGGTTCGCCTGGCTCGCTCTCATCACTTTCATTCTGATCGGCTACTACTTCGTCCGGTACGGGTCGAACGGGTACATGCTGAGCATTATCGCTGCCTCAGTCCTCTCCTGGTTGCTCACCGGGATGCTGTGGGCTCAAATGGTGCAGGACTACATTAACGGGCTGTTCGTAGCCCTGGAGAACCCTGTCCTCGCTTACCTGGGCACCATCATCAGCCTCATCGTGACCGGTATCGCGTTCTATGAGATCTACCGGGAGGTCGTGGCTGACGGCGGCGTCATCGACAAAATAACTGAGAGGTTCAACTTATGACGACCACTGAAGAGATCGCCACGATGACTCAGGAAGAGATCCTGGACCACGCCCATGAGCTCGCTATGCTTGAACGCCTGGACCGGCAGGGACCCATGGTCAGCGCCCACGGTTCCGAAGGTAACGAGTTCGACCCGGACACAGATCCGGACTACTATTTCAAAAAACTCCTTGTCACCCTGCATTACCCCGGGATGGCCCTGGGTAAAGGCGGCCATGCCCTGGACGCCCTGGATATCAGCGAGGGCGCTAAACAGTTCCTGGTGAACGCTTTCACCAGGACCCGGAGCCGGGACCACCTGTTCTTCCACCTCAAGACTCTGGGGGACGCCCGGAAGATCGGGGCGAAGTTCCGGATGACGAACCTGAAAGCGATCTACTGTCTTCCCAGGAGTGACCGGGAGAACACGTGGTTCAATCAGATCGTCCGGTACATGGAAGACGAGTACGAGGGCAACCTCACCCGCCCCGTGGGCAAAGACAGGGAACGGATCATCATTGAGACCCTGATGAGCAAGAAGATCCACAAGATCGACTACGACGACCTGGAAGACGACCAGGCAGAGAAAGAACAAAAGAAACCCTGGTGGAAGTGAACAAACATGGTAGACTTAGCAGCCTTTTCAGGCATCGCATTATTCCTGTTCCCCTATGCGTTGGGATTGGCGACACTGTACTTCTTTTTCTGGTGGTACAGTCCCGAGGCCCTGCCGTTCCTGTGGGCAGGATTGAAGAAGAAGGACCTGCTCGCCTGGTACACAGGTAACAAGCGAGTGAAATACATGGTCGCCGACCTGGAAGATGATAAAAGCATCTTCTTCGTGGACGAGAAGAAAAACAAGTTCAAGATCAACCGGAGCCACTACGACGCCCGGGGATACAACATCGCCGGCGCCGGCAGGACCGCCAAGCGCGTCTACAACTACTTCTCCTGGCTCCTCCCCAGCGACGCCACCCAGATCGTCCGGATCAACAGGTACATCGACCACATCCGCGACACCCCCGCAGAATACCCGGCACTCACCGGCATCGAGGCCGCTGAAAAGAAGACTACTGTGGGTAAAATCAAGGAAGCGGCCAGGGAGAACTCGAAGCGGTTCCCGTTGCTCGCTATGCTGCCTCAGGACCACCTGATCAGCGAGTACCTGACGCTCATGCCCAGCCAGCTAGAGGCCACCGCCAAGCGCGTCGGACAGCGATATAAAACCCTGGAGATCAAGGACAAGGACGGCAAAAAGGTCAACCTTGAAACCGAGTTCAAGGCCGAGGTCCTCAGGGCCTGGGAGGACCTGCAGCAACAGGCACTCACACCGGGACCGTTCGACTGGATCGAAGGCTTCAACGCCATGGTAAACCCGCTCAACCAGACAGTCCTCAATGACGTGGAAAGGATCGCTCAGGAGACTAAGGGCGGTCTTACCGGGTTGCTCGCCGGGATCACTCCGGATATGAGGACCGGGTTCCTGGTTATCGGCGGGGCTATCGGCGGTATCATTCTGATGAAAATGGCAGGAGGAGGACTTTAACGGTGATCTATCATGGGTAGATTCCACATTGATAAGAAGAAATACGCTGGTCCGGTGAAGGTTAAATCGGACCGGGATGCTGAGAACCGGGTTTTAAAAAATAACCGGGGAACGATAGACTTGAAAAAGATGAACGGCTGGGGTGAGTTCGTCCAGCGTGAGGGGAAAACCCCCTACGAGGGGAGGACTGTCGCTTTCTACGATCATGATAATAAGCGACTGTACCCGCGGAGAGGGACGATGAAAACTTCCGAACCGCCCCGGCAGACCAAGTCCCCCCAGAAGGCATCGCCGAAAAAACGGTCCGGGGGATTCGGATTTGGTTTGGGGTTGATATAGTGGCATGGCTGGATAAATTCAAACAGGCCGCTGCGAAAGCGGACGATGTACTATCCAGGTCAAAGGTCCCATATGTAGCCGGCCGGGCTGTAGGTGGAGCTCAGCGAGCTGCCAGGGCGACCGGAGCGGCGATCACGAATGGGGCTGCGAAGGCTGAACGGTTCATCGAGAAAGAACGCACCCTCAACAGGGCTAAGAGGACCCTGAGGATCGAGCGGAAAGAGAAAGATCTCACCCTCAAGGAAAAGGAGATGAGCATCCGGGAGCGGGAGCATAAACTCAGAGAGAAGAAAGGCAAGATGCTCGGCAGAACCATGGATGCACTCCTGGGATCATCGAAGCCTGCCAGGGCACCGCCAAAGCGTAAGAGCAGCTCTTCCCGTAAGACGTCCGGTAAAAAGAAGGGTGGCACCAAGAAGAGTGGCCGGCGTACCGGTGAGCGTGACCGGTGGAGTGGCGTCGACGGTGACGATATGATCTGGGGTGGCTGACCGTGGTCCGGGTCGAGGATGACAGTGGCAGCGTAGCATTCCTTCTTATCGAAGTGGTGCTGGCGTTGGTTGCTCTCCTGTTTATTTACGCTATTTTCAGCTACGGGGCGGACTTGCTCCTCGACAAGGTTTACGGTATGCTGGGCAACGGATTGGTCATGAGTACAGCGACCCACCAGTATTTCGACGGGTGGGAAATGCGCTGGGATAACGTTCCGTTGCTCGCCTGGATCGCCATCATAGTCGGCGGGATCATCATGGCCATCGCGATAAGGGCAGGGAGAAACACATGAGCTTAAGAGACGGAGTCATAGTCTGCATCAGGGCCCAGCTGATCGCCCTGGCATTACAAGTATTCGGAATCTGGCTATTCCTCGACAACATCGTACAAAGGATCTGGAATGTAAGCGACCCGGGGCCAGGCAGCCGAGTGGATACGTTTGACAGCCTCCAGGATTACATCTGGCTGGCCAGAATGATCCCCGTAGTCATATCCATCGGCGGTTTCATATTCCTGGCCATCTCGCCTTTCCTCAGGGAAGGCAGCGGGGAGGTCGGAAAACTATGAAGATGTTATCCCTTATCGGATACGCTGTCCTCATGCTCCTCGTCTTCTACCTGGTATCAGGGAATAAGATCTACTTGAGCCTGTCAGCGTTCGTGGCGTGCATCTTCACCGGACTATACCTCCACCTGAAGATCGAGCAGAAAGAGAAACCTGTGGAGGCAAAATAGGATGATACCACTGGCAGGCGAACAGGGCAATAAGGCCGTGGCCGTGTACGATGCTTACTCTGAACGAGTCCGGAAAAGGTCTGACGATTATAACGTCCGGGTAGCGGATTACGAGTCGAGCGTGGCCTGGTACAACGATGCTATAGCAGGGCATAACAAGGTTATAGCTGACCTGAATCAGCAGGGTGCTACCGAGGAGCAGGCCCGCATGATGACCCTGCAGGCTGAGAGCCTGGAGCGGGACCGGGTAGAACTGGAGGGAAGACGGAAGAGCCTCGACCACGAATTCTATGATCTCCAGCAAGAGATCGGAAAACTCGGCTTACAATACGAGAAACTATCAGGCAACCTATCGGTAACCAGTCCACAGACATCCCCAGGTACTCCGGGCACGGTAACGAAGTTCAAATGGAAGATCGGTACCAGTATAGACACGAAGGAGTCGGTCATCGAGGACGTGGCCCTGATCACTCCGGAGGATACAGTTTACCCGGCAGACCAGACGACCGGGACCGTGTACCCCGAGAACATACCCCTGACCAGGAATAAGAACCCCAGAAGCGGAGTCTACGCCGTAGACAGTGAGGGGACTCTGCAGGGCAGTATCTACTACGATCCAGTGTCCGGTAGGTTCATCGGGAAGAATGTCCGGGAGCCCACCAGGGCGAAGGATGCCCTCGTGTATCTGCCCAGCAGCAGCGGACGTGAAGAAGTAATTAAAGCCCTCGGCACAGCCAGTAAAATCACAGGGCCGAGCACGCCAAAACAGATGACCGACTCTTCAGGCACATATGTATTCGGACCGGACAACCCCCTGGTTAAAGCCGGCATAGACACGACCCAGCTCAACATCCCGATCGCTTACCCATTCGTGAAAGAGGGAGTCAGGCTTTACGATGTGAACGTCGCACAGCCGATCAAGGCTCAGATGAAAGCAGCTGAAGGCAGTCAAAAGATCTTTTACCTGGGCAACCCAGGAATCCTGAAAGCCTCGAAAGAGATGGCTGAAGGCCTCGTCGATCTGCCCACCGCCGCCGTAGGAGGCCTGGCAGACCTCGGAGCCGGAGCCAGCATCCTCACCCAGCTGCACCTGAAACCCAAAAGCCAGGAAGAACAGGATAAATTAAACAGGGCATGGCAGGAAGCAGCCACCACAGGCCTCGGAAATCTCGGCACATCCATCATAGAACGTCCCTTGTACACGGCTACGCAGATCGGAGCCCTCAGAATAATCCCAGGGAAAACAATTGGAGTAGGTCGAGCTGCGAAGACGCCGAAGCCCGTGGAAACCCTGAGCAAAGCAGAGCAGGCCAGGAACTCCGGAGTAAGCCTCGAAGCCTTCACAGACATACGCCCCACCCAGCCGGCCAGCGTCATGAACGCCAGGGCTGTCACCAAATGGACCGAGCTCAGCACGAAGCCCTCGGGAATCCCCCGGGTAGACATCCAGGGCATCGGCACCGCCACCGGAAAACTCGCCGAGACCCCTGACGTTATAGCGAGGACCTCGACAAAAGAATGGTTCGACACCCCCGCCATCGAGGACCTCACTCCCACCGGAAAAGCTACAGATGTAAAGATCGGTGGCGAGCCCGTCCGGATCGAGGGAGACATCAAACCAGCATCTGCAGGTGAAGAGTGGTTCGGAAACCGGAACGTAGAGGACTTCTCACCCCGGGGCAGGATCTACGATATCAAGATCACGAAGGACGTATCCGCCAGGATCAGCGGCCGCGTCACCAAGAAGATGCACGGCCAGAATCCCTTCGACGAATTCTTCACCAATCCGAACGCAGAACGCATGGGACTTCCGAAGCCAGTGGATCTTCCGGACGTGGGCTTCAAGCTGCAGAGCACCAGGGTAAACAGCGAGAAATTCGCAAAGCAGCTGGAAGAATGGAATACCATGTACAGCGCCCTGTCCATCGGCAGAGTGCGCACCAGGACCCCTGCCAAGCCTGAGACCATACGCCCGGACATCACCGGACCCTCAATCAAGGCAAGGCCCCCGGTATCGTCTGCGAAGCCGAAATCGGAGTTCATCGTCCCGGACCTGAGCAGTGAGATCATCGGAACCCTCGGCAGCCGAGACAAGATCAAGCAGGGCCTTCCCACTATCACTGCAGAGACGAGCGGATTAAAAAGCATTTCTAAGCCCTTGATCAAACTCGGCTCGAAGCCCGTCAGCCTCGAGGACCTGGCCATCAACACGATCACCGCCACGAAACCTAAAACGGTGGATAAGTCAAAGGTCCGGCCGAAGACGGTGGAGATGCCCAGAGTGAAGACCGACCTGAAGATCCCCACACCCCTGAAATACAAGCAGGTACGCAAAGAGCCCCCTATCCGGAAGGCTGGTGGCAAGAAAAAGAAGAAAGACGACTCGCTAAAGGAAGCGGGATGGTGGAAGCGCAGCAGGGTATTCAAGAACAACGTGAAAAAGTACGATCCGTTCGGGGGAGGGAATCCACTCCTATGAGACGGCTCTTATTGATCTCCATTCTTCTACTATTACTAACCACAGGGGTAGCTGCTGCAGCAGACTTCGGGTACGTGACAAATACCAACAGCAACACCGTGAGCGTCATAGACCTGAACAGCAACACCGTGAGCACAAATATCACCGTGGGCACACAACCGATCGGTGTGGCCACCAATCCAGGAGGCACGAGGATCTACGTGAGCAATTCGATGGATCACACGATCAGCGTCATCGACCCAGGTACTAACACTGTGATACACACAATCAGCCTCGGATGGAGCGGCCCCCGCACAATAGTAATGAATGGTGATGGAACCAAGCTCTATGTTGCCTGCACAAATTCGCAGGACGTAAAGGTTATTGACACGACCACCAACCAGGTCGTGACCAGCATAGGCCTGGGTACATCGCCCAGGGGCATCGCAATGCAGCCCAATGGCCAGTACCTGTACGCCGCATGCTACTATACCAACCAGGTAAAGATCATACGGATCAGCGATAACACTGTAGTGAAGACCCTCTCCGTGGGAGCTGGCCCGGACGAGATTGCATTCAACCCATTACTAAACTCTGCATACGTCGTTAACAGCGGTGCTAATACCGTAAGCAAGATCGGCACATCCAGCCAGACAGTGGATGCAACCATAACAGTAGGAAGTAATCCTTCAGGAGTAACATTCATACCCAGCGGTTCCGAAGCATATGTAACATACGGGAGCAACCAGGTGGCCGTCATCACAACCGCAAACGACCAGGTTTCAAGAAATATTGTTGTCGGTAATAGTCCGTGCCATGTAAAAGCCACAGGTGGTAAAGTATACGTAGTAAATTGCGCTGGCACAAGTGTCTCAGTCATTAGAATGAGTGATTACACGGTAATTTCGACGATCACCGTTGGTAATGCTCCGGAGGAAATGGCGTTCGGTGACATCGGTGAGGAGAGTGCCGTGGTGGGCCAGAAGGTCGTGCAATTCTACCTTCACACCTACTATTTCCAACGGTGGAGCGAGTTCACCGTCACCGCTTACGATGCTGACTGGAAGTTCATCGACAGCGCCATATCCGACAGTAACGGACTCACGTCCTTCGTCATGGTCCCGGGCAAACAGTACAGGATTAACGTTTATAGCAGCAGCATGAGCGTCAACAAGACCGAGACTTTCACTCCGGATAATACGGCTAACCAGCTGGTGGGGATCACTGTGGTCCCGTTGACCAGCTGGGGCAGCACCTTCAACCCTGGCAACGTTTCCACGATCAACACGAGCCAGCAGTACAATGGCTACGGCACAGGGTTCAGCGACCGGGACATACACGTCGATGTGGACACCAGGAGGAGCGGGACAACAGGGTACATCGACGTCTTCTACACTGATGACAGCCAGCTCACCCAGCAGGTCACATTCACACTCCTGGAGAACTTGACGGATGGATCCTCGACAATCAGCACTGTCACCCAGCCGACGACTAATGCCAGGTACGCTAACCACACCTTTGTAATTCCGGAAGCGAACGGGCACTCGTACACGGTCAAAGTACAGGCAGTGAACAACTATTACGGAGTGGTGACCAGGGTACATCCGGCCACCTTCCCGCATAAAGCAGTCCTGCAGGGTATTGATGAGGGATTTTACCCGATGATCGTGCTCATCGTCGTCATCCTCACGGCGGCAGCCAGCTTCATGCTGGTCAACGGACTGGTAGCCCTGATCATCGTTGGGGAAGCTTACTGGTTCTATGGGATCGGATGGCTCGACACTGTAACAGGGATAGGTGTAGGGCTCTCTGGGGCTGTCGTGGCAGCGTTCCTCTACTATGGAGGACGGAAGGAAAGGGGGGAGGAATAAAGATGGCGTGGAGAAGTCTGCAGCTCAGCATGTTGATACTTATCATCTCGTTCGTAGCCACTGCATTCATCCAGATGGGCTTATTCCCGGGATTGATCAGCACCCCTACGAACGTCAACGCAGAACAGCTCATGAACCAGGTCGACCAGGCGACCTCAGGAACTCCTGGCGAGAACATACCCATCATCGGGGATGTCTTAGCAGGTGGCCAGGCTTTCCTTCAGAGCACGGGAGCCGTGGGCACTCTGATCTGGAATACGGTTTGCACGTACTCGTTCCTGGACTGGCTGGGGTGTAGTGATGAGGTCTGCTGGGCTGGACAGAGTATCGCTGCGATCTTCCATGCGATCACGTTGATCGAGCTGAAGACAGGAAGGAGCATGGATAACTAAATGAGGGGAAATTCAATGTCTATACCATCACGCATAACATTAGTGAGCGTTTCATTTATTGTACTCATATTATTTTCAGGATTAGCAAATGCTGAGTCAGTTAATCCAGTATCATTAAAATTTTTTGGTAATGGTTATATAGACGTCAGCAACACTGGCGGAATTTACGGAAATGCCTACACAGTTGAGTTCATTACAAATACGACAACGTCCGGAATCACGTCTATCTACGCCGAAGGCAACGATACAACATCACAACAAACATGGGCGATTTTTATATCCAACGGTAAAGCTCGCATAACATTACGAGACAATATTCAGCAATATCCATCTATCGATATAACTGGAAAAACAACGATTAATAATGGTATTCCGCATCACATCTCATTCGTTGATGACAATGGCGCTTGCTCATTATATGTTGATGGAATTATAGACGCAACCGGCACGTATTCACACACACCCATCTCACTAAATACCGCCAGCATCGGAGCTAGAAAAAGAACGATCATAGACACTATGCATACGGGAACTATTGATGATGTAAGACTCTGGACAATACCACGATCACAATCGGATATAAAGTCAACATTATGGTCAGAACTCGCCGGTAACGAACCAGGATTAAAAGCGTACTATAAAATGAACACTGGTTCAGACATATATGCTATCGACTCAACCAGCAACGGATATACAGGTACAATCATAAATGGCACCTGGGTATCCATGCAATACCCAATTCCTGCTGCAGTATTCACGTCTTATCCAACCACTGGTACAACACCAGCAAATATCATATTCGCCGATGAAAGCAAGTATGCAGGCACATATTCTTGGAACTTCGGCGACGGCCAGACCAGCACTAGCCAGAACCCCTCGCACACTTACAACCAGCCAGGCACCTACACAGTCAGCCTGACAGTCACCAACCCCACCGGGCAAAGCACAAAGACAGCCACCATCAAAGTCTTCAGCCCGACGCCCACCCAGGGCACAGGGCCGAGGAACCTGATCGGAGCCACCATCCAGCCCGGGACCACACACCGCCCGATCCCCACGATAGCCTATCAGGGGATTATCGATAACACTATGGGCAATAATGGATCGCCGGACAACTTCAACATGACCGGCCTGGGCAACAGTTTGAAAGGTCAGATCAGCGACCGCATCGGGGACCCAATGTTCTACGTGAGCCTCCTGGGCGGCGTCGGAGCGATTATAGCCATCGGGACCGGGAGCCTACTCCCCCTAGGGATCATCGTTCTCGGTCTCGGAGGTATCTTCTTCCCGTACCTACCGCACGACTGGCAGTGGATGACTGCCATTCTCGTGATCGTAGGTATCGGGTTCCTCGTATTCCAACTAAGAAGAGGCAGATAAGTATGGCAACCAGAATAGACGTAATCAGGAACGGACGCCGTGACGCCCGTTACAAAGGAGAGCGTACCGAAGACGTGATCGCAGCCATCGTCAAGGCTGAGAACCTGGACACCAACAGAATCCTAAAGCAACTAAAAAAACATAAATAATTCAAAAGCGATTATACTACAAGGGATATATATGAACGGTACTCTCAAAGGCATGGTCCTGGGCGCAGGCCTCGTCATCGCCATCGCCGCCGCGATGGGCGCATACGCCATGGCCAGCGGCGAACCCATGGGCTTCATACAAATCAACATCCTCGCCCCAAACGGCACCACAATGGCCACCACCTATGGCAGTAACAACACCACCATCACCCTGGCCGAACCCACCCAGACACCAACCACCCAGACGACACCCACACCAGCTGCTGCAGCAGCTCCCACCCAGGAAGCAACACCAACACCCACACCTACCGCATCCCCGACATGGACACCAACACCAGCTGTAACGGTAACACCTGCAGCAACACCAACACCCACACCTACCGCATCCCCGACATGGACACCAATACCCATGCCCAGACCATACACGAATGATGACGGGCCGGCCTATCTCGCAGACTACAACAACGCGAGCATGTGGCCAAATAATAAAAACGTCCACTCACCAGACGGAAGCCAGACATGGTGCTGGATCTACGATATTTACGCACAGTGGGTTTTCATACCCACACCATCACAAGAAGTAGTTCAAGAAACAAGAAGAACAATACAAATCAACTACTATAAAATGGAATACCTGGTCATGATGTACATCTACGATAGGCACAACTGGATTTTCGATGATGCGAGCTTAGGAGGCTATATAAAAGCCTCCGATCCAAGCCTCTGGCCAGCTGGCCACACGCCTGTAGAAGATCCAGCGTACTATGTAGAGGATGATGATAATGCGCTGCAGTACGTTGAGGTGATGAACGGCAGCAAACCGGTATTTATACCTAAATGAAAATTATAATGTGCTCCCGGCTGCTCCGTAGCTCAAACATTCCATATATATCGGCAACCGGGAGCACCCAATACTTTTATAATAATCTTTATGGGTGTTTTAGGAGAGGGTAAAAGTAACTGAAAAAATCGGGTATCTGGACGGCCTCAGGGGACTGGCGGCCGCCATCGTAGTAATCCATCATTTTGTCCAGGCATTCCTCCCGGGCATGAAAGAGATCCCGCTCCTGAACCTTCTCTACGCTGGTAACCTTTCGGTCTGTATCTTTTTCGTGCTCAGCGGCTACGTGCTCACCTACAGGTACTTCAAGACTGGAGACCAGGAGACCCTCGTGTCCGGAGCTGTCCGACGATACCCCAGGCTCCTGCCACCAGTCCTGATCACGATCCTCCTGGCGCTCGTCCTGATGAACCTGTCCCTGTTCTCAAATATCCAGGCAGGAGAGGTCATCGGCTCAGAGTGGCTCCAGGGCTTCTGGACGTTCAACAGCAGCTTTCCGGATGCGATCGGGGAAGCCCTGTGGGGAGTATGGTTCAACGGTGAAAACTCTTATGACTGCGTCATGTGGACCCTCACCACCGAGTTCACCGGCAGCCTCATCGCCTTCGCCTTCGTCATGCTCTTCGGAAGACAACCCTACAGGTGGATCGCATACCTCATAGCCTCAATATATTTCTGGGACTCCTACACGCTGGGCTTCATCCTCGGCGTCCTGCTCGCCGACCTCTACCACACAGAAACCCCGGGAACACATGCTAAACCAGTATACGCAATGCTCCTGGTCTACGGGCTGGTCCTCGGCTCATGGGACACGATAACGACAAAGAACATGGACCTGATCACCTGGATCTTCCACCTGCAGAATAACGAACCCCTGACCACAGTACACACCATCGCAGCATTCCTCATCACCCTGGGAGTCCTGAACCTGCCCCAGCTAAAAACAATCCTATCAAGAAGAGTGTTCACTTACCTGGGCAGGATCAGCTTCAGCATGTACCTGGTACACATGCTCGTCCTCGGATCAGTGACCAGCACCACCTTCCTGATCCTGCACAATAACGGCGTATCGTACACAGTCAGCGTGATCACCGCTACACTGATCAGCATCCCCGTCATCCTGGCGGCCTCACACCTCATTACCAGGTACATAGACCAGCCAGGCATCACCCTATCAAAAACATTCTACCAAAAACTCAAAACTGATTCTCATACGGGCACACGCACCGCGTCTCTACCCCGAGAGTAGTCGTCTGGCAGCAGGAGACGAACAACATGACTGCCCTCCGCCCTGGCCAGCGAGCGGATCGCTGGCTTTTATCCTTTTTGTCTACGAGAAATTCAGCTCACGATTTTTTAACGCTTGCCGATTTTCGAGCAGCTCACCAGCTGGCCAGTCAAGGATCTCGAGCTGCAGCAAATAAAATTTTATCCTTACTGGGTAAACTATCCACGAGCTCGTGAGCGTATACGCACGTCAGGCCACGATCTGCAGCTGGCCAGGTCCTGCTGCATGACGTCCGAGGCCCTGACATGACCATGGCGATGCTTGCCGCTGGACTGCCGGCCACCCTGAGGACCTGAACAATTTTTCCTGATATCTTCCAGATATCTTCTAAGCGTATACGCTCGGAAGATTTAAGCTATTAGAGCGTATACGTACTATTATGAGTTACAGCCCTGCCAAAAACCTACAGATGGGTTACTGCTGCCCAAAATGTGATGAACAAAGAACCAACCGGTGGGAACTCCCCACCAGGAGAACACCCCTCTACGAACGAGACTCCAAAGGATTCCACTACGCAGGATACATCAAATGCCCCGAGCACGGCATCCAGCCCGGCCAGCCCATGCAGGGCACCAGCACCCTCAAAAACATCTACCAGGAGAAAGGACCTGCCGAACGCAGAGCCCAAAATCAACCAGTCCAAGAAGCCCGGGCACAGACCCCCGCACCAGGTCCTGCAGCTGCAGCCAGCCCGAAACCTGCCGCACCAGCTCCGAACAATGAATGTATACGCACAAAAATTGCTAATACCATTTGGGAGATGCCCGAAAACATCTATGACCTCATCGCCCAGGAGCTCGCATCCGGAGCAGACCACAGCCACCAGGACCCTCGCAACTGGCAACGTAGTGATGTATATACTACAATCGAAAAGGACGGCCACGGCGAATTTGAGATGCTCGTCTGTAAGATCTGCAGAGCCAGGTATAAGCGCAGACCCTGGGCATGGCAACCACCACAAGCCCCACAGAAAAAAGCCGAGAGTGTACACACGCCCGTAGTTGATGCTGATGCCCAGCCACAGGCAAGGCCCCAGCTTAAGCCCCAGCTCTCCAGGAAGAGCCTGGCCTCGATGGCCGCCAAGGAGCACAAGCTCGCCAAAGCCGCCAGCAGCAGGATCTACCACGCTGTCCAGATAGATGACCAGGTCCTCTACAAAGGCTCGACAGGATCGATCTACAAGTGGGCCATAGTAGGAAAGCAACCAGATGGAGCCTGGAGATTCTACGCCGGAGCTGAAGACCATATCCAGGCAGGTGAGGAATGTGACAAGCTCAGGGCGAGATCCGATAAACAAAAACTGGACATGGAAATAAGAATCATCGCAGCAGTCAGCGAAAAAGAAGCTTAAACATTTTTTGAGAGCGTATACGTTCTGTCCTCGAGGATTGAGCGTATACACTCGTATTCAGCTTACAATCTGATAGCTTATGATCCTACCAAGTGGTTCTTCTGTCCACCCATATGTGAATGTTAATGGGCGTATAAGATATGGATAACCTACCTTCATATCCACCAGACCCCATGATTTAGGCTGCCCCTGGGCATTTTGTTCCGCCGTATTCCCTGTGACATCCACAAAGACCCACCCTCGATCCGTAGTATTGAACGCATTACAGGCATGCCCTCCATAAGGATATCCAGAAAGCTCGATACTAACGACATGAGCCTTAATGCCATTCCGTTCAGCATTATCACTTAAACTGGTTGCAAAATTAATACAAACAAACTTGCCGGGAACATAGGTTTTTAGATAAGTATCATCCTGCCAGAGAAAAGACATCAATTCATCATAAGTAGGATCGGTAGCATTTCTATAAAT
This sequence comes from Methanocella sp. MCL-LM, assembly GCF_049676595.1. GTDB lineage: Archaea > Halobacteriota > Methanocellia > Methanocellales > Methanocellaceae > Methanocella_A. The sequence continues at coordinate 1,872,561 of NZ_CP187259.1, read as the reverse complement.
CGTAACACAAGCATGGGTTCCATCGGGATTTGCGAGATAGGTATTACTGTCAAGCTTCAATGACTGCGTATATACTGGGGGATATACGATGTCTGATAGTCCCTTGAAAAAGCCGTCAACCGAACTCCCATTATCCGTATAAACCGTATAGGAAGCTACGGAAGCCACAATAATAATCAATATTAATGGTATAATATAACTTGACCTTAGAAGCCTTCTAAAAAAACGCCGAACACCATACCTAAACCCGGATAATTGATATTTAAACCCTTTAGACAAACTTTTACGAGGCTTATGAAGACGATTCGGTAGGCGCGGAGTTGAATCTACAGTTGCCCTCTCACGCGTTTGATGAGCACTTTCGCTAGAAGACTGCTCTAAAAAGATTTTCCGAGCAAGATCCCGCCTCGCCATACAATCATGATATTCCGGCAAACGATGTTCGCCACAAAATACACCACCACAACGCTTACAACGAAAAGGAATAACCTCAACAGAACCGCAAACTTCACATTCGTTTACCATATAATCAATTGTAATACAATTAATCACATTAAAATATTATCCACCAGTCAAAATTAACTCACCATATACGAATCATTCGCTATTTACGAAGGGATCTCTCAAGCACCAGGTGATGAAAAACGATGAAAAATCACATCATCAAAAATAGTTAAAAAAAAATACGGACCGATTTCACTAAAAAAAACTATTTCATATGTAATTACAACAATATGAAATTAAACACCTAATTGTGATAAAATTATTAATCACTTTACCCAGATAGGTGATGAAATAGTTTTTTTTAACTATCTTTTTTTTTAGTTATTTTTTGAGCCAATTTTGACTCCGAGTTCAGACACTCAACAAATGAGATACTAAATAACTATATTTAGTTATTTTACAAGAAGTTGGTATGGTACACCGATTTTTTTAGACCATCAAAAAATAACTAAAAAAAGTGGTAGTTAAAAAAAACTATTTTTAGAGAAAGTTCCCTCGGAAGGGTATAGGGGGAAAAAAATTGAGAGATCAGAAAAACTATTGATCCCCGATCAAAAAATCAGAGATCGATTGATCTCAGATCAACATCTCTGAAATATTTCATACTGCTTTCAGACGAGTTCCATCCGGAGAGTATAATCCATAAACATCGATGATCGTGTCCATCAACTTAGGAACATGATCCCTACACACGCTGAACTCTTCCACCAGGACCTTCTCCAGATACTCAGTCGTGGTATCATCGCCGATAAACGGATTGATAGCCTTCACGATCCACTCATCCCGGCCCTTCTGAGCATTGACCCGGATACCCTTCAGCTGCAGCTCCTCCCTGGTCTCCAGGTCCTCTTGGACACAGAGACGATTCCGCACATCAACAACGAGAGAAGACCTGCACACAGGACAAGTACCAACAAGATCAGTCAATCAAAATACCTCGAACGACTGATATAAAACAGACATTAAATCAATAATGAAACATTAATCCGAAAGTATTATTTCTCAAAATCCCCGCGCTCGATATGACGTGCATAATGTTTAATTGCAGCAATGATTGCCGCTTTCTGTGATGTAGTACCCAGTTCATCTTTCAAATGCCCTTCTATTTTTTCTAGGTCCTTAGATATAACTCTAAATTGCTCTTCGTCGAGCTCGACTACTAATCTAGTTTTTCCAACTCCCTTCTCATACTTTTTTGGAGGCCTTGCCATTCAATGTACACCTAATTAACATTGAATTGTGCAATCGAAAGTTATATAACCAATTGTGCAATATTCTTGTAATACAATTGTAATTTAATGTACAATTGAATTGCAATTACATTGAAAAGGTGAGCAATATGATCAAAATAAACGATGAAATGGCAATCAAAAAGAAGGTCGCCGTCCAGAAAAGAAAAGACGGTATGGTAGCCATTTTTATCCCCAAGATCTTTTTTGAGAATGGTCTAATTTTAGGGGATGAAATTGAGCTCGGAATGGACAAGGCGAGCAAGTTCATGTTCTTCCCATACGGCCAGGACGCAGACCCTGAAGAAACTGAGTCCATAGGATCAGGTGATTCAGCATGATGAGCTCGAGGATTGAGGCTTCTGGCCAGGTGGGTCCATGCAGGACGTGTGGTCATGCTGATCCGTATCCGAAGGATCCTCGTGATGGTCATGAGCGCAGGCGGTGCGGGAACAGTGACGCCACTGGGTATGGTAAAGTGATCAGGGGTATCGACCAGGTAAGGGTCGAGGGTTGCTACAAGCCGGCAGGTGAGCCGTGATGGCTGTTATGCTTGAACCATCTGCTGATAATCCTGGGATGGCAAGGTTGACACTGATCGGCGCGAAAGCCGTTCATATCCCTGCATCTGAAGGTGAGCCGCTTGTAGTGGACATTTTGCTTGAAGACTACTACTTCATGGTTAAGGCTGGTGGTCAGTGATGCACCTTACTCAGGATGAGGAAGTCATGTTGCAGTATGGTCTGGAGATCTGCAGTCTGATGGACGAGGTGGAGAAGTTTGTCCAGGCTCAGCCTGGCCGTGCAGCTCCTCAGCTGGCGGAGATCATGAATACCCATGTGGATGCTGTGCGGTATGCTCTTCTCCAGCTGGTAGATCTCGGAAGGGTCAGTTGGGATGCTGGCAGATCTGACATTCCCAGGTACTACCCGGCAGTTAAGGCGGGTGGTCTGTCTTGAGGTCTGGTGAGTTTGTTGTTCTAGATGAAAAGGAGCAAGAGTATGCTGAGATCATCCGAGAGGCTGGTTTCCGTACAGGTGAGAGCCGTGTCCTGGTGGGATTGGCGGTGAATGGGGAGTCTTCTCTTCGGGACCTGGAGCGAGTCACCCAGGTGAAGATCAGCACTGTTTGTACGGCTGTCTCCATGCTGGAGAGGATGGGCGTGGTGAAGCGGAGGCGTCTGCCTGCTGGTTCTGGTAGATCATTGCTCTTGGTGAGTCTGGCGGGGGACCTGGTCACGCTGGTCGAGGAGCATGGACGGCAGTCTGCTTTCAAAAAACTATCAGTGTGCTCTAAGGCAGCGGCTAAAAGTCGGGACTTCGTTAAGCGTCCTATGATTAGGGATGCCGGTAAGGCTCGTTCGCAATTATCAACGGGGGGGATGATTCATGGCTGAGGCTCAGCTCCACCGGGCGAGAAGCCAGGGTTCGTCCTCCCCCTCCTCCAATTGGCCTGAGAAGGTCGTGGAGCGTGAGGCGGTGGCTGCGTTGTCACCGTTGAAGAGGCAGATCGCCGAGCATTATATCAAGATAGGAAAATGGGCGTATGCCGATGCTGGTAATGACTCTAAGAAATAATGGGGGGGGGAATGTGGTCGATAGAGAGGTCATTCTGAGAGTTGCCAGGGAGATTGGCGAGCTCACGGTAGAGAAGAACGAGGCGTATGGGGATTCGTTTGCGAGGAGTTCGGAGATCCTCCGGGTCCTTTACCCGGAGGGTGTGCGTCCGGAGCAGTATCAGGACTTGCTGGGCGTGGCCCGGTTGATTGATAAGATGTTCCGGATCGCTACGCGTAAGAACGCTTTTGGAGAATCCCCGTGGCGGGATATCTGCGGGTATGGGCTGATCGCAGCGGCTAGTGAGATAGTTGCTGCAGATGGTCTCGGAGAGAAGAAAGATGATTCCCAGGTTAAGGAGTTGATGAGCTAGATGGTCAAGGATTGGGAAGGTAAGATCAAGGAGGTTCCAGCAGATCCGAATCTGGAGAAAGACGCGGAGAAGTGGTACTTGAAGACCACGTTGAAGCTGATACGGCAGGAATTCCATAATTATAGTCAGACGATTCCGGTGAGCCTGCCGATAGATATGCTGGTGTCGTTTTTCGATACGTGCAAGTATCAGCGGAAGCACCCGAATGATGTGATTAAGGAGCTCGTGAAGGGCTGGATTCTGGAGAATGGCCACGATGTTTGTTTGTCGAAGTATGATCAGAAGATCGATGAGCTGATCGAAGGGAGGACTCGGCTGGCGAAGCATATCAGTGAGCATGGAAGCATCATCACCTGGGCGATACAGGACCGGGTGAATGAGATTTTCGCTAAGAGGCATATCGAGCTGGAAGAGCGCCGGCAGGGCAGGAGTGTCAACCTGGTGGAGCGGACGGCTCCGGTGAGCTATGATGAGGTTGCATGGGTGTTTGGGGAGTTGAACTCGTGGTTTAAAAAGACATTTACCAACGAGGATTTTTACCCGCATGTCCTGGCCAGGGCGAACCAGATCGGAAACCTGGTTGTTAAGGAGTCATTCCTGACAGAGCTCGCGGACTTCAAGGCGAGAATGGATAAGGACCCGAGGACCCTGGCTAAGCGGAGGGAGCAGGAGGAGCGGGACCGGAAATTCAACGAGTACATGGAGTCCCGAGCGAAGCAGGTCTCCTCGGAGATGCAGCAGATCGTGGATGAGATGGAACGCTTGCCCGGGGCGGCGACCCCGAATTTCGGGAGTGGCGTGAAAGTGGAGGGGGCGAAAACCAGTGATCGAAAGTGATCATAGGTATGATGTCCGCTGCCTGATCTGCAGCATCACCCTGGCTGAGAATGTTCCCTTCTCGAAGGCTAAGGAAGTTTACTTCGAGCACGAGAAGCAGCACCCGGGAAAGTGCGTAAGATGCTACCCCCGGGAGTCCATCCCCAGCGGGGGTAAATCGAAGGGGGTGGCCTGATGGGGGAGATCGTCATGTCGATGGCTCCCAGGGGTGTCAAGGCGTCCATGGAGGGCCGCAAGACCTGCACTGCCAGGCTCAGGCCGAAGGGAAAGATCGGAGATGTCTTCCAGCTGGATGGAAAATGGTTCGGGTTGACAGCTGTGTATATAGATGAGCTGGAAGCGCATGCGGATCAGTTTTTCAAGGCTGAGGGGTATGATTCGCCATCTGAGTTTCTCGCTGATTTTTGCGAGCTCAGTGATGTCGTATACTGTCCGGTGTTGCCGATAGTGGTTCACTGGTATTGGCCAGTAGCTTCCGAACAGCTGCCAGTCTATGCCAGGTCTGAGGTGGTATCGTGACGTCGACCGATGTTGTCTGTGCAAAATGTGGCGGCCATGTCAACCCGTCAGACCAGTATACGCTTCATAGTGAGTCGACGGGCCGGTATTTTCATCATGTCTGTCCGCCGGCACCTGCAGCTGCTGGCCAGGTGGATCTCGCTGGCCAGCTGGTGCCTGAGGAGGTCCTGGTCGAGCAGCCGGCGAGCTCTCAGGATGCGGCTGAGATGCTGCGGCATAACACCATCGAGATGGCTATTGAATCTATCGGTCATCCGGAGCTGGTCTCAGTAACTAGTGAGGAGGTTAAAGCTGCAGCTGCTGGACCTGTGCGTATACGCTCTGCTGGCCAGCTGGAAGACCGTGAGCGTATACGCTCTGCTGGTCAGCTGGAAGACCGTGAGCGTATACGCACTGCGGGGGGTCTGCGGAAACCCTCCTATCGGGTGCATTGCAGGACCTGCCAGCAGGATATTTGTGAGCCTACTGATAGGCGTACAGCGAAGCGTTTCATGAACGAGCATAAAACGAATCAGCATCATGATGCTGTCTTAGTCCAGGAGGGCTGGAAATGGTAAATGTAGTAGTTTCAAGTGTTGCAAGATGGAAGGAACTTTTAACCAGATATTATAAAAATGACATAGCTAAGTTAGCCGTATCGGACGTGAAAAATAAGGCCTTAGTGGTCTCATTCTTGAATATCCGGAAATTTGACACGAGGCTGGCGGACGAGCTGATCAGGAATCCTGACCTGGTCATGTCTCACGCCCGGGATGCGTTAACTCTGATAGATCTGCCGGTCAAGTCCCAGGTGGATGCGAGGATCAGGGTGTCAGGGCTGCCCAGGAAGACTCAGATCCGTTACATCCGGAGCAGTGATGTGAACCAGCTGATCAGCGTTGACGGGACCGTGAGGAAGATCACCGATGTCAGGCCCAGGGTCATGGAGGCCGCCTTCGAATGTGCCAGGTGTAAAAACATCCTGTATATACCTCAGGAGGGCTCCGGAAAGTTCATCGAGCCGGCGTACTGCCAGTGCAACGATGATAAGAAAGGTGTTTTCAGGTTGCTGTATAAGGACTCCATGTTTGAGGACTTCCAGCGGGTGAAGATCCAGGAGTCCCCGGAGAATTTGAAGGGCGGGGAGCAGCCTCAGACTCTCGATATTAACGTCAGTGATGATCTGGCTGGCCTGGTGGTCCCGGGCGAGCCGGTAGTCATCAATGGCATCCTCCGGAGCGTCCAGCGCATAACAAAGGACGGGAAAACCGTGTACTTTGACATCTATATGGATGCGGTCATGGTCGAACGGCAGGAGCAGGAATTCGACGAGGTAGAGATCACTCCGGATGATGAGAAAGAGATCCTCAAGCTCAGCGAGGACGAGGAAATCTATAAGAAAATTTCCGGGAGCATCGCCCCCTCCATCTATGGGTTCCAGGATGTCAAGGAAGCTATCTCTTACCAGTTGTTCGGCGGGATCACTAAGTCCATGCCTGACGGGACCAGGCTGAGGGGAGACATCAACGTTCTATTGGTGGGTGATCCGGGCATTGCGAAGTCTCAAATCCTCAGGTACGTGGTCAAACTTGCGCCCAGGGCGGAATATGCTAGCGGGAAGAGCTCGTCCGGAGCGGGGCTTACTGCAGCTGCAGTGAAAGACCCATTCGACGGGGCATGGACCCTCGAAGCCGGCACCGTGGTACTCGCCGACAAAGGCCTGGCCGCCCTGGACGAGCTGGATAAGATGCATCCGGACGACCGGAGCAGTCTGCATGAGTGCATGGAGCAGGGCTCGATCACAGTAGCTAAGGCCGGCATCCAAGCCACCCTCATGGCCAGGGTCAGCGTCCTGGGCGCTGCCAACCCGAAAAACGGACGGTTCGACCCGTACGAGAGCATCCCCGAACAGATCAACATGCCGCCATCCCTGATGAGCAGGTTCGATCTCGTATACGTGCTCCGGGATATCCCCGAGGAGAAGAGGGACCTGAACACGGCGAGGCATATCGTTAGATCGCATAAGGCCGGCGAAATGATGGTACAGAAAAAGAACCTGAGGAGCTGCAGCATCAAAGACGAAGATATCGAAGCAGCGATCACCACGGTGAAACCGGCCATCGATACCGTGATGCTGAAGAAATATATCGCCTACGCTAAAAGGAAATGCTTCCCACTCCTATCGAAAGATGCGGAGGACCGTCTAATCGAATTCTATACTGGTCTCCGGAAGAACGGTGACGGCGATAAAGAGCCGATCAAGATCGGTGCCAGGCAACTGGAAGGCCTCATCCGTCTCACCGAGGCCCGGGCTCGAATGCGCCTCAGCAACGTGGCCACTATCGAGGATGCCGTAGAAGTCATCCGGATCGTGGAGGTCAGCCTCAGCCAGTCATCGACCGACCGTGAGACCGGCCAGCAGGACATCAACATTTTCACAGCCGGCGTTAGCAAAAGCCAGAGGGACAGAATAAAAGATCTCACCACCATCATAGAGGAACTCGGCGGCAAAGACTCTCCTGTCGAAGTCATAGAAGTAGTTAAAAAGGCTGGAGAGCGCGGGCTAAAAGAGGCGAGGGTCATGAAAGAGCTAGATAAGCTGAAACAGATCGGCGAGATCTACGAGGCCAGGCCCGGGTGCATCATGATCGCCGGGGACTGAGCATGAACCTGGAAGATCTAGCTGAACGCCTCGCAGTCGAGCGCGAGAGCCACGGCTTGCAGGAACTGGGAGACCAGTTCTACCTGCAGGCCAGCGAGTTCCTCCAGAGCCTGCACAACTCCCGCCAGGACGTCCGAGACTACCGGGAGCTCGCAGCCATCGACGACGAGATCAAGAACGCACGGATCCTTATCGAGGGCGTCTACGATAAACGTTTAAGCAAGATCACCCAGTACGCAGCCATCGCAGCTGCAGGAACAAAGATCCCCGTCGACGGCATGACCATGTCAGAGAGAGCTGTCTATGATCAGCTGCTGGAATCCCTGCAGCAAGGACGTCAAAAGATCCTGATGCCAGCCTTGAAGGTGTCATCATGAAATTAATAGATGCTCACGCAAACTGCACGGTATGCGGTAAGGAGTGGTATAGTAAAAATGCAATGGCCGTGGCGGCTCGACACCATAAAGCCACCGGCCATGAGGTCCTGGTCGAATTGACCTATGGACACATATTCAAAAAGTCAGGCTGAATACCCGGACTTGTGCGTATACGCTCTGCCTGCAGGTAGTACGTATACGCACCATTGATATCTACGTGCGTATACGCTCTCTCAAAAATTTTTTATGATTTCAGTCTTGCAGCGATTTCTTGTTTTAGCTCAGCCATGAACGCATCATGTTTTCTTTTTACATCCTGGTATACTGGATCGGCTTCTAACTCTTTATCTAGCGAATCAACCTGGTCTTTTGCCTCCTGCGTTATGGGAGTCCCACACTCAGGGCAAAATTTAGCCCCATTTGCGCATATATCTCCACAAACATTACAGATCCGGTGGTGCGGCTGCTCCGGTTTCTGGATGTCTACGATTCCGGTTTTGCTGAGGACCTCGTTCTCGACGTCTTCGTCGACGAGCTTCGAGTAGTGGCGGAGCATCCGGCTGTCCTGGCTGCCCCACGCCATTTTCGAGACCGACACCGTTGAGTATCCGGCCCGGATGCTGTTGGTGATCATCGAGGCCCTGAACAGTTTCGCCTTCGCCCCCTTGGGGAGTTTGACTCCAGCTGCTGCAGCTGCCCTGGTAAGCATCCACTTCATTCCCGGGTAGGTCATGGGTTTCCCGCCCCGGATTTCGACAAATACAAAGTCTTCATCTGCTGCACCGTTGCGCTGGTTCCTGTACTCGACGAGCCAGCTCTTCCGGATGACCACGTACGCGCTTACCAGGACATCAGTCTTCTCAGCCTTCACGGTGATCTTGACACGCTGGTGGTTGAACTCCAGGTCCTTCCAGGTGAGACTGCAGATATCGATCGGGCGGAGGCCGGTCTCAGCCAGGACACTCACTATAGCTTTATCCCTGATGGTGGTGCAGTGCTCGATGATCTTGTCGTAGTCAGTGTCTTTGAGGATGTCCGATGGCCTGATGGAATCGAAGACCTCTTTAGGTGCCTTGATTTCATCGAGCTCGTCAGCGGTGATGCTAACCAAGCCTTTCTTCCGGAGGTAGTTGGTGAAGGTCTTGATCGTTTTTATGTTCGTGCGTATGGTGCTCACCTTGTAAGGCTCGCCGTTAGCGTTATCGCCTTTTTTCATTGCTTGGATTCCTCGCTGCAGGTCCCGGAGGGTCATCTGGTCGTAGGGGGCCTGGATGAATCGTCTCCATTGGGTTAGAGCGGTGCTGAGGCGCTGGGCCCGGCGTTCCTCAATCTGGCCATTGTGCAGTTTGTTCTCGATGAAGTCCAGGAGGAGCTCAGCATCGCGATGGGTGATGGCTCCCTGGTCGAGCTTGGCCTGGATGATCCTGTCGTAGGTGTACTTGTCGTTGTACTCGAGGAAGCGTTTGTTCTGCATGATCAGTAATCGATAGCCAGGATACTTATCGTTTTGCAGGGGCTATTGCGCAAGTATTCACTACTCCGAACGGGGCTACTGGTTTTGCGGGGCTCTCGGGGGGCTTTGTTCCAAAAAAGCCCCCCTGAGTCTCGACATGTTTCTCAAGCCCGAAGGGTACTTTTATAGCGATGTTTTTGAGGGGTGCAAGGGGAACTTTTTACTAAAAAGTTCCCCTGTACGCTTAGCCTTAGCAAGATATATTGAATTGTGCCCTTACGATTTTTTATCAAATAGCACAAGACTGGTGGCGTTATACATGAAACGTTGGCCGAAAAATACTATAGCGGCGGGTTACCTCCTATCTGTCGCCCTTAAATCTGACGGCACGGTGACAGCTGTTGGTGATAATAAATACGACAAATGCGACGTAAGCGACTGGCACGATATTATGGCGATAGCGGCAGGTAATGCTCATACGGGTAATGGGCATACGATCGGGCTTAAATCGGATGGCACAGTGGTCGCTGTAGGCTGGAATAAGTATGGCCAGTGCGAGGTAAGCGGCTGGCGAAATATTGTTGCGATAGCGGCTGGTTGGCGTCGTACCTTCGGGCTTAAACAGGATGGCACTGTAATGGCCGTTGGCCGAAATAATGAAGGTCAGTGCGATGTAAGCGACTGGCACGATATAGTAGCAGTAGCGGCGGGTGACTGGCATACTGTCGGGCTTAAATCGGACGGCACGGTGACAAGTGCAGGTAATAATCAGTATGGCCAATGCAACGTAAGTAGCTGGGACAACATAGTGGCGGCAGCGGCGGGTTATCTTCATACGGTCGGGCTTAAATCAGACGGTACTGTGTTAGCTGCGGGTTTGAACAAGCTCGACCAATGCGATGTAAGCAGCTGGCGCGATATTGTGGCGATAGCTGCAGGTAGTAATCATACGATCGGCCTGAAATCCGATGGTACTGTTACAGCTGTGGGCTGGAATGAGTATAGCCAGTGCAATGTAAGTGACTGGCATGGCATTGTGGCGATTGCAGCGGGTAACGCTCATACAATCGGCCTTAAATCAGATGGCACGGTGGTAGCTGTGGGCGATAATGAATATGGCCAGTGCAATGTAGGCAGCTGGCATGATATCCGACTGCCGTGCAACTAGCTTTGAGGGGCTTCCAGGGAACATTTTTGGAAAGTTCCCGGTGTCTTGACACTTAACATAGTTCGAATAAATTCACTTGAACATACAAGAATATAGGTTAGAGTATAATATTTTGCAGAATTAATGATAGTGATGGTCGAGATCAGACGATTTCAATTTGATTGTTGTAATAAGAGGTCTTTTAGATCATCAATTCTTTCTACAGTTCTGGAAAGACTTCGAGATCTTTGTCTTGCAGCATCAATGTCCCAATAATTATAGACATATTTTTCCATATGATCATTGTATAATGGCCCTATTCTTGCTTTACCTCTCGGTAGAACTTCACGTTTTATATCACCTTTACGTGAGGTTCTACCAATAATATCAAATAAATGTATTTTGGGATCAGATATCTCATCATCAACATTCTTAGGAATATTTCCATAGGGTATACCGAAATATTCTTGAAAATGGTCACTGTCCGCCATTAACCATGACTCAATTTCTCGAACAGCCACTCTAAATACTAAATCAGGACGCGGTGTTGGTACACCCAACCATTCTTCAACTAATCTACCTGGACAGATATTTCGATCATCTAAATCTGTTAAAGCAAAAAACGGCATTTTTACAGTTGGTTGATTATAACGTCTAATGTTTGTTTTGATAAATCCGTAACCGTTACAACCATAAGTCCTCCCAGGTATGATACCTCTTGACAATAATATTTTTCTCATAACAGCTTGTTGGGGCCTATCTTCACAAACCACATATACAGTAGGACTTACTTCACTAGTCATCTAAGAAATCACCAAGGTTTTTTTGTGTTATAGGCTCGTTTATTACTGGGTAAACTGCTTCAGCTACGTTAAACCCGCTATCTAAAAGTTGTTTTACTTCATCTTTATCTGAAGCAATTTCTACCTTGGTTGCTTCTTTCTCAGGGGTTAAAATAACTACCTCATCGCTACCAATACTATATTCAGTTAATAGTGAATAGCTGTGTGTACTAATAAAAACCTGGCCTTTCACTTTCTTTTGTTTTTCTATTTTATATATCAACTCAGGCAACTGTTGGACTACTGCATTATTTAGAGATAGTTCAGGCTCTTCTAGTAAAAGAGGCGCTTGGCGAGGTTCTAATAAAGACCAGAATAGTCCGATCATACGTAGTGTACCATCTGATAGATCTTTTTCGCTTTGTTTACCTGCATCCTTACGCCAGCTAGTATGTTTTACTTCCAAATGAGGACGACCACGAACATCTGGTTTATATTCTAATTTTGATAGGCTTGGCACTGGTCCTTTTAATAATGATTCGATTTTTTTTAATCTTCTTGTTCTAGTTTTTTCAGGTACATTTGCCAAAAGATCTAAAAAGTCGCGGCCATAAGGGTCTTCGGGCAGATTTTCACCTGAAAATGCATATGGATTCTTTATCAGTTGTGGGACGATTTGGAAATACCTTATTTCAGCAAAGAATTCAGCTATTACACGGAACTTAACATTCGCAGATATTTGTTGGAGATGTGTTTGTAATAGTAGTTTTTCATCCCCCTTATCGACATTATCCGGCCTATTAATAAGTGGGTCTTGATCGCCTTTTTTAATTACTTTTTCATATTTTACACAAGGTTGATGAGTACCCGATTGTTGAACACCTATTCCTAATGTATATACCCAATCAGGCTCGGGTGTTTCATCGGATTCCTTTTCTTTTAGTTCTACTTCAATCTCAACTATTGGATTACGTCTTGAAGCTAAACAACGTATTTTATGTATTCCACCTCGTTTTGTTATAGCGTAATCCAGTCCTCCACCACTTTTTGCAATGTCATGTAAAAAATAAAAAGCGTCAAGAAGGTTAGATTTCCCTGAAGCATTGGGGCCAACGATAAATAATCTTTGTTTTAATGGGACGTCGACTGATAAAAAATTTTTCCAGTTCGTTAGCCTTATCCGGGAGATATACATACCTAATAATCGTTTGGTTAAATAAAAATAACTTTCTATCGTTTCGTTATGCGTAATAAGTGGAGATAGACGATGGTCGACTATTCATCCGATTGATCTGGGAGTAATTCTAAGTTTTGGTGTTGGTGGTTTACGTTGTCGACCCTTATCGCAGAAATAGGTGTTGGTTTCTTGAAGAAAAAGACATAAATATTTTTATAATGACTACTTAGCTATTAGTTATTATTATGATGGGAGTCATAATATTTTTACGCGTCTCCCAAATGAACTTTCGGAAAAATGTTCGTATGGGATTCGACACCTAAGCAGACCTAAAAGGCACTTTATAATAGCGATGTTTTTGAGGGGTGTAAGGGGAATTTTTTACCAAAAAATCCCTGGTACGCTTAGTCTAAGCTATATGTTAGGGATCATGCTCATACGTTTTTATCGGATAGTAGAAATCCAGAGTGGAACAGGCGTCGTAATCATGAGGTACACCCAAACCTTTAAGATGAGGGTATAGCGCCCTGAAATGGGTACACTAAGGAGTGATGGCATAACCTGTGAGGCCATCGCGCCGCAGTGTATCATCGCTTCAGCGACGCATACCCGTATTTAATGGTTTAGGTTGGTATCCCACCCCGCCCATGGTGGGTATAAGGAGTATCTCTTAGGATATCCCGCCAAAGGCAAGCTCCTGGGCCTTCCCTCGTAAAAATTTTCACTGAAGTGTAGAGATTGCTTTGCATTCGATTACCGTTACTGAACATTCAACGTAATTCTATGGATCATAAGTATCTTTTTCAATCAATTTGATAATTTGAGTTAGTTATTTAATAATAATATTTTATTATCGTATTTCTACCATTGCTGCTCAGATTTGTGGCAATATTAGCAGTAATGTATAAACCAACAGTATTAGGTATGGTACCGATAAAATAAACGGAATCCAACCCTCAACATGAGTAAGGGGGAAATACTTCTTTTTATCCTTACCCTTTTTTAATACGTCCCATTCCCGAGCATAACATGGGAATGGGAGCTGTTGTTCCATTTCATGTATAACCTTAAATTTTCCAGAGTTTAACTGGCTGTATGAGGTTATATTATAATACCAAATTAGGCATAACAATAATCCAAGCAAGGATATTAATAACAATATAAGAGCATAAAAACTTGAAATCTGATCTTTTTCGAAAATAACTGATAATACAGCTAATATTGCAGATAATAACGTAACATAAAATATATTAGTTTGGCTTCTTCTTTCGCTTATTTTATCTGCCATCTCAACATAAAGCTTATATTGCTCTAACATATGATCGGAAAAATTTCCTTCATATGTAGATTTATCTATAATGAATTCCTCCGAATTGCATCAACAATAGAAGGAGTATTCCATCCCACAAGTTCTTTTGCAGAATTTTTGACAGCGACAGGGACCATTTCACTGCCCCGGGGCCTAATACCAATAATCGGTTTACCCATAGAATTGGCAATATCGATTTCTTTTTGGATCCATTTGCTATGGGCTACGTACATACCACCTAGTATAAGGACTGACTGCGCCGGCCTAATTTGGTTGTATAATTTTGCTTCTAGTTCACGGTCCGTCTTGGCTTTGAGAGGATCATGTTCAGGGACACTCGAGTTGCTGTGTTTAAAATTAGGTGCGGCTTTTAGCATATCAACAAGCCGGTAGTAATCTTCGTTGTAATTCCAAGCATGGCTAATAAATAACGCATAATTTCTTAATCCTGGTATATTAAACCCTCCTCAATTTATAGCATAATATGAAATAGATTGTTATATAAATATTAACTTAGCATAGTGAAAGTATTATGATTGTTATAAATGGACTGAGATGATTTAGGGATAGCAGATTTTACTATGATGACAACGGTACAATAATTCAGGCTTGCCACAAATGCACCGACATGCCGACATAAGAAAATGAACCCACCTCATCAAACGGAAAAATAAATACTACAATCTGCCCAGATTGTGTAAAATCCTAATAGCATAAGCACCGTGGGCTATAAAGGCTGCGGTATATGGCATAAAATAAAAATCTGAACAATTATGCGATTAGAGGACAATATGCAGGTTAGCAAAACAAATAAGATTAGAAACCGCTTTTTATTATGTTTGTTAATTCATATAATATATTTTGAGGGGTAGTAAAAGGATGATTAAAGTAACCATGGCACATCCAGCATTTTCAAAAAATAAATTTCAGATAAAAGATATAATAAAATCTTATGGTATGTCATGGGACAGCGCACAAAATGGCTGGGTGAATGTTGCAACAAATGAGGGGGTTTATGTTGATAGAGCAAATATGGACGCAATACTCTCAGACAATTCGCAGGATACACCCATGGTTTTATATATAGAATCTAAAAATGAAGAATTTATACGCAAAATAAAGAAAAAAATATATGAAAGCGATAATCACGCATTTGTTCAACCAGGTTGTTTTGAAACTGTAGAACAATCCAAACAAGAACTGAATAAACCGGCTGAAAATATTGCCACTATTAATAATATTGGAGATAATGCTATAATATCGGAAGAGAGATATGATGTTTTTATTAGTTACTCACAGACAGATTATGAGATGACACGCCCGATTAGAGATATGCTTGAAAAGATGAATATTAAATATTATATCGATAAACGGGATGCTAATTTCGGAAATGTTATCCCTGATGAGATAAAAGCATGTATATTAAATTCAAATATTTTTCTAGTTTATATAACTCCAGCAAGTATGAAATCCCAGTGGGTGCATTTCGAAGCAGGTATCGCGTATGCAAATGATAAGATCATTATACCATTCCTTAATCACCCATCTCAAGATAAACCGCCATACCTTCATGGGAGACACATAAAAAATTTAAAAGAAACAGAGCAATTTTTTAACAGGTATGATAGAAAACAGTTTATACAGGCTAAAAAAATTGAAAGTGGTTCTTCAAAGATGATAGAGGCAGATATAGCTAATGATAAGGTACCATCACCGATTTGTAATATTTACGAAATTAGTGGGTATATCAAGGCTTATAACGATGTATCGTTAGTAAGTGCAATTGTAACGTTATATCATGCAGAAAAGGCGAACAATTTCAATGGATATACTCAGTTGGGAAAAGTTGCTATGGATATGAACTCACAACGCACAGGAACTTTTGGGGAGTATATATTTAAAAATGTACCGAGCGGAATGTATGTGTTAGAAATAAAACACGCATACGGTAATTGTACAAGACTAATTAAACATGAATGCGGAAATACATATGAAGATGTTTCTTATTAGTAGTATAGTGACTTTTGCATAAGTCTATAACAAGTATATGGGCATTGCAGCCGTTGGCGTTTTTATGCTCAGTAAAAACGTTGGTACGGGCTGGCAGATGCCCGTTTCTTGCTTCGATTGCCATTGTAAAATACTTTCTGACGTGCCGCTCATGATGCTGGAAGCGGTTGACTGGCAGCGTTTCCGGTACCTCGAGAAGAATAATAACGTGGGAAGGCCTCCCCAGTACAGTCGCATCGCCTTGCTACGAGCACTTCTGTACATGGAGCTGGCAAATTTACCGAGTGTTAGTGAACTGGTAAGAATACTCCGCGGTGACAATTATAAAATGAAGATTCTTGGCTTCGACCACTTACCTAGTGAGAGCACGTTCAGCAGGTTCAAAGACCAGGTAGATACTGACCGGATCATGGTCCTCTTGACCAGCATGATCTGGAAGAAAGAAGAGGATTTCATGAGCATGGTCGGTGTGGATAGTACTAGCCTCCCTGCATTCAGCCGACATGATCCTGACGCTGCCTGGGGGTACGATCATATCAATGAGGAAATGTACTATGGGTACAAAATCCACCTATTCTACGATCTGGTTACGCTGGCGCCGATCTGCAGTATTGTCACTCCGGCCAACATGCATGACACCACACAACTACTGCCATTGCAGAGGAAAATGGGCAGTCGCATCCTCCTGGTTAAGGGGTTGTTCGGAGATATCGCCTATGACTCGAAAGAGCATGTGGAACGCATATACCCGATCGGCATCCCATTGATCAACAGGGTTAACCGGCGAAATAGTAAGAAGATGCTTCCCAGGTACCGTATTCAGGAGTACATCCCCTTCCACGATATCACCATGAACAAATTATATAAAAACCGGATGCACTGCGAGTACACGAACTACCTATTGAAAGAGCACCTCGACTTAAAACGAGTAAAAACTACCACAATCTTTA
Source organism: Methanocella sp. MCL-LM (assembly GCF_049676595.1). GTDB lineage: Archaea > Halobacteriota > Methanocellia > Methanocellales > Methanocellaceae > Methanocella_A. The sequence goes on along the minus strand of NZ_CP187259.1, from coordinate 1,855,697 downwards.
GGGTTACTGTAAAAACCGGACTCACCCTGATAGCACGACAGATACAGGTACTCTACCAGGTTAGACAAGGAGCAAACCCCCGGACCACAATCATCGCATGACTTATGCAAAAGTCTCATTAATACCAAGAATCAATATACATCCAAAAGTTTAATAGTTACACCAATCGCATAGATAAAAACGGTTAGACGATATGGTAAATACTCAATCAGCAGCAAAACAAGTACCAAAACGAATTAGCATTAGTGAAGCAACTGTAAAAAGACTTTTTTCATTATCTGGTAATCTATGTGCTTTTCCAGAGTGTAATCAAAGATTAGTCACCGAGGATGGTACAATTCTAGCCGAGATTTGCCATATTGAAGCCGCCATGCCTGGCGGAGAAAGATTTAATGAAAATCAAACAAATGAAGAAAGAGCGAGTTTTGATAATTTAATCCTCCTTTGTCCAATACATCATACAACAACTGATAATGTAACAAAATACACTGTTGAAGTATTAAAACAAATGAAAAAAAATCATGAAGAAAAATATCTTACAAACCAATATAATGTTACTGACGATATAATTAAAAAAGCGATTTCATTATACGATTCGGATAATGTAAGTATCATAAACGGCAACCAATTCCATACAGGGCAAGGAAGTCAAACCAATACTGTGTCAGGAAGTCAAACTATTTACATTATGAATCAAGGATTAAATTTGGCGGATACAAAAATTCTTTTCCAAGATTTATTTGAAAAAAATTTCCCACAACTGCAAGATAAAGCAAAAGAAGAAGCAATGAGAAATCGGGACAAACTAATTCAAACATTTTATGATCAAGCTAAAGATGAGCTATCTTTAGAGGATATACAAAAATTATCCGACCCGGATGTCCAATATAATTTGATATGTGCATTAAAATCAGCAAGCCGTAAAGATAGTCAAGAATTAAGAGATATGCTCTCAAGCCTTATTATTACAAGGATAAAGCATGATACTATTGACATTAAAAGAATTGTACTGAATGAAGCAACTTCAACGTTAGGCATATTAACTACAAATCAGCTCAAAATATTAGCTTTATCATTCCGTTTGAAATATAGCAGATATTTCAGAGTAAGATCTTGGGACGATATAAACGAGCTACTTAATAAGCATGTGAAACCATTCTTAGATTTTAATACCCAAAGTATTGATTTTGCACATTTAGAATATACTTCATGTGCTAAAGTTGATGTGTTAACATGGGATATTATTGAAATCCTTAAAAACCAATATTCTTTTTTCTTCTTAAACGAAATTGAATCAACTGTAGTCGAAGCAATGAATATACCAAATGAATTAAAATATACTATATTTTTCTTTGACATCCCAAACAATAAATGTATTTTTTCATTATTAACTGTCCATGATTTAGACGCAGTTATCAAAAATAAAGTAACTCCAGAAATGCATAACAATCTCTTACAGTTGTATCAAAAATGTTTAAAAAACAATGACGAAATTGAGAAAATTATGCGAAATAAGACGGACATAGGGGGAGAACTTATTGATAAATGGCGTTCTACGAGTTTAAAAAATCTATCTTTGACATCCGTAGGAATAGCATTAGGTATTATTTATTATGAGCATATTTGCAGTGAAAAGGTTAACTTGGATATATGGATACATTAAAAATATAAAATTTATATTTATAATGATAAACAAAATCGTTAAGTAGTAAAGCACATATTAATGAACATAATGAATGAGGGGTCACCTCTGTGTGCGCCGTAATCCGAACGGGGCTACTCATACTATTTCTTAAATTTTCCACCACTAAAAATATTGCCAATTAATTAAGGCCCGCGATCAGCTGCCCGATCTCCGCTGGTAACACGAACTTCCCATCAGGCTCTGGGATGAACTCCACAACCAGAACTACGGCCGACACGTTAAGCGGCCCGTAAATGTGTGGAAACAATGAGCCCGCCCGTTCATCGTCAGCGCATGCCGGTGCTTCATATTTTATCTCGGCTTCTATCCGGCCTTTATCAATGCAGAGGAGGACCAGATCCTGCTGGTTAGCATAAAACCGATTGGCGGTCTCTACTGTTTGCCCAATGGTGGAACAGTGGATAAAGCCATCTGTGTCCAGAGAAGCGGGTTTGTAGTAGCCGCCGGGAATCGAGGCTTCCCAGTCTTTACGATGAGCGATATGCAGTATAATACACATGTGCAATCCTTTCGAGTTATTATTAGAAATATGGAGAGATTAATAGCTACCGGGAGCAAAAATTTAAGCTCACGCCCGGGCCTCGATTGTTATCTTTCCATCGTCTCCCAGGCCAATTTTTAAAGGAGTGCCCTCTTGTAGTCCAATCTTATCAGCCAGTTCCTTAGGAATCCTGACCGCCAGGCTATTGCCACTTTTGAAAGCCTTACTATAATACTCCCTGTAGACTTTTTCATGTTCCTTCAGATCAATAAATTCTTCAAGACATTTTGGACAAACTTCTACCTGAGCGTATATACCCTTTTTAATCTCCCGTTTTTCAAAGCTCATCGGGGTATTGCATATCGGACACAAACTTGCTTTTATACTCATAATCATAGCCCCTTATTAGCATTCTTTTACGGTTATCACGAAGAGAGTCTTTTGGCTGATTTTACAGCCAAACTCTATCCCGCAATCTCCGAACTTACACCGAAGTTTTCCAATACTGCCCTCTTTCCCGAAGGGTTCGATAACCTTGGCGTTTTTAAGATAGTGCCTGATCTCTATTTCATCGTACAGCTGAAATCGATCGCCGAGCATTTCTGATGCATGCCGGGTTAATTTGATCGGATATTGATGGAAATCAGTCAACTCATCTCACTATAATATACGTGTGTATACACGTATATATTTTTTGTGACTTAATTACAGTATAGTACAAAATAGATAAGGAGAAAGATGACGAACGCTGCGCTGTGCCGATCACCATTTCCAGGATACTCGCAAGATGTTGTCTCTGTGCAGGTGAACGTACACGAACGCTGCGCTGTGCCAGACCCTCACAGATTCCACAGATTGAAACAGAATCCACAGATTTTGGCTCGATACCACAGATGAAGTGGATATCACAGATTCGTTCATCGATCGGGCAGACACGAGAAGATTCGAATGTAACTTATTATAGATATCTGTGGAATCGATCATCATCTGTGCTATCCGTATAAATCTGTGGATTCTGTCATAATCCGTGAAATCTGTGAGGGTCTGGCACAGCGCAGCGTTCGTCTTGCTGTCTCACGCCATACGAGCAACTAGAAACGCACAGCGCAGCGTTCGTCTTGCTGTCTCACGCCATACGAGCAACTAGAAACGCACAGCCCAGCGTTCGTACACAGGTTCATGAGCAACGTCTCAGAATGCTGCCACAACAAGACATTTTGAATGACGAACATCCAAAAAGATTCAGGAATTACTATACTTTGTCTACTTTCCCACGAAAATTGTTATTAGATATAGGTCAGGCATGTCTCCTTAAACCTGTTAGGCCTTCAGTTGAAGGTCGTAAGATCATTCCACTATAGCAATATAGTAGTATAGCCCTGATAGAATAGCAGCACCCCAAAAGCGATCATCACCAGGGCGCAAACGGCCGACATTGCCGCCATATACCTCTGACCGACGAACTTTTTACTCGCCGATCCTATCGCAGCAAGCCCTGTGAACCACACCACACAAGCGATCTCGATGCCCAAAAAGGCCAGTATAGAGCCCTCAAAGCCTGTGCTTACCGTGCTGGCTATCCCCGCGAATATCCCCGTCCACCAGATGATGGTAAACGGGCTGGTCATGCTGATCAGGAACCCTGAAACGATAGAGGAAGATTCGCTCCTCGACGGCTTATCCCCGCCATTATTTCCCTTCCTCGATAGTGTCTGGTAAAGCCCTTTCAGGCCGAGGCCGAAGAGCACCGTGCAGCCGATCAGCCATAGCACGATTCTGCCGGTCGGATTGTTGACGACCTGGGCGAGGCCTATCATGATCAGGACAAAATAGATCGCATCTGCAGCCACTGCCCCTATATCGGTCTTGATGGCGTCGATTGGCCCAGATGTCACTGCTCTTCTCAAGACTTCGAAGGTTATCGGGCCGGGCGGTATGGCGTGGGTCAGCCCCAGGATAAAGCCTGCGACAAGTAGCTCCAGCATTTCAGGACGATTACCTCGCTGAAATGATATAAACTATCGCTGAGCCGACCACTATTACTAAAATAGATCATCTGTGTTCCGTGAAAAATTGGTGGATCCGGGAGGTGTTGAGAGGTCGGGGAGGATGTCGGAGAGGTGCCGGGAGTTTAGAGAGGACACGTTCAAACTGGGAGGTCAGGGATCGGCAAGGGACACCTCCGTGTCGGTCACAGAGGTCAGAGAGGAGGTTATGTGAGGCACCCGGAGGTTAGAGAGAATATATCTAAGAAATCCTCTCCGACCTTTCTACACTCCCCAACCTCCCCTCTAACCTCTGACCCTCCCTGACCTCCCAGCTTGAAAATCCTCCCAGACCTCCCGGGAACTCCCCGACCTCCAGGAGTTTTTCATCGGCTTAACTCGAAAAACTTATTATCCTGAGCCGAGTCAATATGTGCCATCCGTGCAATCTCTGATCCTGTATGCAAGATACTGCTTCCAGTCGGTCACGGCCTATCGATGGTGTACGAATCGCCTTCCAGAACGCCTGCATTCGCAGGCGTTCAAAAGGCGAACACTCAGGACAGTAACTATCTAAAGTTAAAAATAAGTGGCGGAGGGCATCCAGCCACGTTCGAGGAAATTACCACTATACCGTCGGTGGTATGCCTTGCTTAATCTCGTCCACCGCTTTCTCGGCAGGCACTCCCGCATCGACGTAGGGCTTTGCGGTCATCGCGAGAATGCCATTGTTGATGTAGACGACCGCCTGGTCCGAAGGTATATTGAGGAGCAGGAAAGCCTTCGCTTTGCTCAAGCTTATGCTCGCGTTGATATAGGGCAAGCACTGCTCGAACGAGTATGCACTCGCTGCATACGGGGCCGCCAGACTCGCCGGCAGGTTCGCTCCGATATAAGGTCTGGCCTTGTCGTATGTGGCACCGGCATCCAGGTAAGCCATAGCGTCGCTTTCACTGACTCCTGCTTTGACGAAGGGCATAATCTGGTCCGCAGTATAGCCAGAGTTCAGGTAAGCGACAGTATCATCCCTGGATACACCAGCGGCAAGGTAAGGGCCGCAAAGGTCCGCGGAGATGCCCTGCTTTATGAAATAAGCTGCTGCATCCACAGGCACATTATAGCTGATATACGGCACGGCCTGCTGTACGGTATAGCCTCGTTCGATGTACGGCCGGGCCGAATCTGCCGGCACGCACGAATCGATGTACGGGACGATCAGGTCTGCTGATGCAGTCATTGTCGAATAGCCTGCATCCCAGTCGCTATAATAGCTCGGTCCATCAGCTATAAGATAATCTATACTGAAACTATCTGATCCATAATCGCTTACAATGTCGACGACCTTGTCTGTGATAAGGTCAAATCCGAAATATAACCCTGAATAATGATCATTTACGTAATCTTCATCCAGGTTTAGATAAATCTGGTGGCCTTTGCCTTTTACCTTATACCAGCTGCCTCCAGTAAAGGTCCGCTGGATTGTCCCGTAAGTAGGAACATAACGATCAACCACTAAGGTGACAGTGCCATTATCGTTTAACGTCAATTCACGACCCATATATGTGTTACCATTGCCATCATAGCAAATCGGTGCGAAACTTAACCGGTACTTCGTGGTAAACCCCGGATAGTTGGAGGTCTTAATGACGGGCTGTGCAGGCTCCGGCCCATTGTTCGCCGGGCCCCACAGAGGAGCTTCATTATTGCCCGATGAGCCCGGTAACGATGACTCTTCCGTCGCCGGCCGCGTCGGGCCTGCAGCAACAGCAGCTGTAAGCGCAATAAACAGAACGATAATTACTGTGCCTGTGAACGCGAGAAATAGCGTGCCCTTATCCAGTTTCATCCTTTAACTGATAGAGATAGGAGTGCCATAAAATTATTGATAATAATTGGTAATTACAAAAATGCATCGATCTGTCAGATATTATTCCAGTCACCACTGGTCGCTGAGTTAAAGTGTACGCTGCGCTGTTCTTTTACTAGTTGCCCATATATCGTGCGACAGCAAGACGAACGCTGCGCTGTGCGTTTCAGATTACTCAGGTGACATGTGATTGCAATACGATCGCTGCGCTGTGCGTTTCAGATTACTCAGATGACATGTGATTGCAATACGATCGCTGCGCTGTGCCAGATCACAGATTCTGACAGATGGCACAGATTGCACAGATGACTATACTAGACAGGATGAATACTGCGAACCATTCAATTATTATTATCGATTAGCATCTGTGTAATCCGTGCAATCTGTCAGAATCATCAGATTCTGCGTAATCTGTGATCCTGGCACAGCGCAGCGTTCGTGTACGTTCACGAGCACAGAGACAACACTTCTATGCGATCCGAGAAATCAGTATCAAGCACAGCGCAGCGTACGACTCACAGAACCATATGTTCATACACTGTGCCACAACTTCCAGGATAGAGTCGTCATATTAAATGGTGGGCGGCAAGCCTTGCTTGATCTCGTCCACAGCTTTCTCGGCCGGAACTCCTGCATCGACATAGGGCTTTGCTACGCTCGCAGTTATGCCGTTGTTTATGTACACGATCGCCTGATCGGAGGGCATGTTGAAGAACAGGAACGGCCGGGCCTTGCTTAGCTCGATGCCGGCGTTGACGTAGGGCATGCACTGGGCCGGCGTGAAGGAGCTTTCTGCATACGGGGCGGCGATGTTCGCCGGTGCCTTCGCGTCGACGTAGGGTTTGGCCAGGTCATATATGACACCGGCGTCCAGGTAGGTCACGGTGTCTTCCCGGGATACGCCTGCCGCGTAGTAGGGGCCGCAGAGGTCGCCGATGATGCCGAGGTTCGCGTAGTATTCCGCCGTGTCGATGGGCATGTTATAGTAGATGTATGGCACAGCCTGCCCTGCAGTATATCCCTTTTTGATGTACGGCCTTGCAGTGTCGGCCGGCACACAGGCGTCGATATACGGGCCGAGCACATCTGCAGGTTCAGCCATAGCCGCATAGCCGGCATCCCAGGCGTTGTAGTCGCATCCAGTGAAGTCGTTGTCCAGCACGTGGAAGTAGTCCTTTCCATCCCGGTTAACGATATCAATCGTACCTTTGTAGTCATAGACGAGAAAAGCCGCATCACCATCACGGTAACCGCCGCCAAAAACAAAATAGATCTGGTGGCCTTTGCCTTTAACTTGATACCACTGGCCGCCTGTGATAGTATGCCTTGTGCCACGCGGGTCCACGAGGTTCATAGAGATCGTGCCATCGTCGTTTAAGGTCATCTGCTCGCCGCTGATCTCGAAAACGATGTGATAAATCGTATTGTAGCTGGCAATTGGTTTACCATTCATGGCATACGTCTTAGATATCCCAGGATATATCGCAGACTTAGTAATCGGCCGGGCGATCTCTGGCATATCGCCAGTCGAGCCCAGCAGCGGGCCTTCGTCGATCTCCGAAGCCGCAGACTGTTGCGGCGGGCTTGTTATAATTGCGGCTGTCAGAGCAGTGAACAAAATAATCAATACCATGCCTGTGAAGGCGAGAAATAGCGTACCCCGAACCCACTTCATAATCAGACCTTTGGGCTTATAAACCATATAATTAACCATTATACGTTTCTATTATGTAATTATCCAAATATTTATATCAAACAGGAAGCAATTCATACACAAATTATAGTGTATTAACAGGTGGATATACAATGCGAAACTCAATATTCCTCGGCATGTTGGTGGCTTTGACCCTGCTACTGACTGCGGCACTCGCATACGCGATTATAGATAAGGATTCGGGTATTTCAGGGACTACTTATGATAACTCGCTGGTAAATACGTATAATCCCGGCGCTGAACTGGAAATTATGACGACCGGAAACCTGAAAATGATCACGAATGACAAGGGATCGCACGCCCGGATGGATGTGGCCATATACCGGCCTGCGGTAGTGGATGAAGGCTGGTACTTGATCGGCGACCTCGCGGTACCTTCCTATGGTACCCCAACCCAGCAGGCCATGCTTGTCCGTGCCATAAATAAAGATGGTACCAATGAATCGGATGCGCTGGCTCCGCCTGTCGACTGGGTACGGATGTGGGCAGGCCATGGATATGGTGGAAGACCGAATATGGCGTTCTGGATGCCGGTTCCGCCCGAAGGCTATGTAGCGCTGGGATGCGTCGGAGCGCAGGGTTATTCCATGCCTGAGATACCGGAGTTCCGGTGTGTCAGGGCTGACCTTTGTACAGAGGGTAAAGAGAAAAGCATTATCTGGAACGATTACGGAAGCGGCGAGAGCGATGACGTTACGCTGTGGAGCGTTACTCCGGACGATGCCAGGGGCGTAGACGCGTTGACGTTCTGGGCGCACAAAGACTATAGGGCTCACCCCGCTCAAAGGGTTTATTGCCTGAATTTGACGTATGTGACCGCCTAAGGCAGGGGAGGTTTGACGTTAATAAGGGTCCTGTCGCTGACGGGGCCCATTTTTTAATTGCCATGGTCGTGGTTATAGCTCGTCAGGACCAGTTTTAAATTTTGCACCCTGGAAGTAGCTGCAAGCATAACAAGCGCATAAGGAAAGGATATTTAAGCGTGCTTTTCTATAATTTATCTTTTAGATTGTTATGATGACCAAATTGACCGGCGCCATCCTGGCAGGACTTGTCTTCGGAATCCTGATAGGCATAACGGCTGCGTTGCCCTGCCTGATCATAGTTAGCTTCTTTCTGATGCTCATCCTCGGCGTAGTAGCTGTCTACCTGGCCAGAGGAGACATCAAGAGCGCCGGCGAAGCTCTGATGGCTTCGGGTATTGCCGGTGGCATATCCGGTATCATTGGGGCAGTTTCGGCAACCATATGGCTGGCCCTTATCGTCCTGCTGTCGAATTACATGAACGCCGAGGGATTTTCTATCAGAGAATTCTCCGGCCTGGGCATTTATGGCCTGATCTGCGCTCCAGTGCTTATAGTATCGGGCATTCTGCTGGCGGCGATCGGCGGTTACATCTACTATGAGATGGTCGCTAAGAAAGGTAAGTAAACGACAATTTAATTTACTTTTTCGCATTGCCGGCTTTTAAAACTTTGAGAACGGTACCCCACGTGCGAGTTGTCACCTGCTTGCCGAATTCTTTTTCCAGGGCACTCATCAGCTGCACCGTTGCGGTGCCATTCTCTTCATCGATGACGCTGCAGATTGCCCGGTTATAGATGCCCACAATTCTTAAATCTTCATGCGCCGGCAGGTCCGGGATAGTAGGCTGTACCAAGTTTTTCGAGAGAAACATTACTATAAGCCGGGTTTGCGGAGTTACTACGACGCCCTCGAAAGGCTGCTGTGCTTCCAGTTCCCGAAGCTCGTCGATAGTGCGCACGATCACCAGAATTTCCCACCCGAAAGTCTCCCCGAGCTTCTGCGTGATCTTTTCCGAGAGCGCCTGTGTGTTCTCCTCCGGCACCTCGAAAAGTACGTTGCCGCTGGCAAGGATTGTTTTTACATGCCTGAAACCCATTGATTCGAACGCTTTCCCCAGGTCAGCCATCCTGATCACGGAATTGCCGCCGACGTTGATGCCCCGGAGAAATGCTACATAGCCGGTTCCAGTTCCTGCCTGTTTCTGCGCGCTCCATTCGCCGGAACCATTCCAAACTTCCATATACGCCCTCAGAATAGCTATTGATTACAGGGAGTATATAGCTGGCCACGTTAAAAGAAGCTGTCAGAATCGCACTGAGGGACATCCTCGGCTTGCGGAAGGACGAAGAAGTTTTGATAGTCGGGGACCTGGAAGGCGAATCGGTGACGATAGGCAGGGCTTTTTTCGACGAGACCTTAGCGATGGGCGGCAAACCCGTGCTGGCATTGCAGGAAGTCGATACCCAGTACACCGATGGGGAGCGCCTGGTACTTGATGCGATCCGGGCGGAGCCTGACGTGCTGATCACGGTAAGCTCGGGCTATTCGGGGAACGATCCCCACGGCTACCATATCGGATACCTGTGTAAAGATAACCAGATCTACGATCACGCGCTGTTCAGGGCCACGGACGGTGACAGGCGGACCCGGGGGCTGGTGGCGGAGGGCGCTTCGATAGACATGCTCTGCCGGTGCGTAGATATTGATTACGAGGAACTGGCAAGAACGGCCGCTTTACTGATGAAAGCCCTTACCGGGCGGAAGCTGGTCCTGGTCACGTCTCCGGCAGGAACGGACGTCACTTTTTCGATCGAAGGCCGCATACCCGACGCGGAAGACGGCCATTTCCGGCACCCGGGAGCCTGGGGTGATCTGCCGTGCGGAGAGGTCCGGATATCGCCGGCGAATGGCTCGGCGAACGGGAAGATCGTCTTTGATGGCACAGTTACAATCGATGATACCACGGCGGTCCCCGAATCCCCGGTGGTTGTGACTGTCGAGGATGGCTTTGCCATCGCCATCGAGGGAGGCTCGGAAGCTGCCGGAATGCTGGAGACTATTAAGGCGGCCGAGAGGATGGCCCGGGAAAAAGGCCTGGAGAACTTTGCCGTGAACGTCAGGAACCTCGGCGAGTTCGCCTTCGGCATCAACCCGAAAGCGATAGTGACAGGTAACCTGCTGGAAGACGAAAAGCAGCAAGGCACAGTCCATTTTGCCCTCGGCTACAACTACGATAACGATGCGAATGCCTTCATCCACATGGACTGCGTCGTGCTAAAGCCATCCGTATGGGTCGATGAAAAGCAGATCATGCGAGACGGGGAATTGTTGTAAAAGAAAAGCCCGAGGATCTTACGATCATTGTGAGGGTGCTGCATAAAGATTAAGTATTATATAGCCGATAAGTAGCCGGTAAATGAAGGGTTTGCGGTAGCGGATAATCCGTGCAGGGTACCCGTTGCAGCTCAGGTTTAAGCTAACGGTCTGGTGAAAAATGGTCAAGCTATTCAAGTTCCACTGCGATGCATGCGGCTACGAAGCCATTGTCTCGGGCGAGAACGGCAGGGACGAGATCAGTTCCGGCCTCACGATCTTCTGCGAGGACTGCAAGGAGCTTTACGAGCTGGAGGATCACGGCAGCTACACGATTAAGCAGAAAGCGTTCCACAAGAAAGCCCGTTGCCCCGAGTCGTTCAGCCACCGGTTCCGCATCTGGACTTTCCCCGGCGTCTGCCCGAAGTGTGGCAAGCCGATGCGCAAGGGCGACTTAGTTGTTAGCTGGGACTAAGCTTAGTCATCGTCTGATGACTAAGTAACAACTTTTTTAGACTCATTAGCGGAGTACAGCGATTGGGCTGCAGGCAGTCATAAGCTCATATTATCGACTGGCTTCCTGTGCACCAGAATAGTTATAGCACATGAGGCAGATTGGCTATAACATAGCGGTAAATTGGTTCGTCGACAGCTAAAAAGTCGTAACCGTGACCTGTATACTGGTACATATGTACGGCGGGAGCCATCCGGCGGGCAGGATGTAGCTCCTTTTACGCTCTAGCCAGGGGAAAGAAATGGGATTTGTCCAGGATATCCAGATCATACTAAACAACCTTAAAGGGCTGTTTTTGATCATCGGCATCGTGATGCTGGCCATGGCCATCTTCAGCTGGTGGGTCGGTGATGCGCCGGCGCTTTACGGATTTTTGTCAGGGGCCGTGCTGGGGATCGGGACCGGGCTGGTGATCCGGATGCTGGTTCCGGGCAACATCAACCCCGAGCTAAAGCATGCCATGATCATCGCTGCGCTCGCCTACCTGATCGTGCCTGCCATCAGCATGATCCCGTTTATGACACTTGCAAACATGAGCCCGCTGGACGCCTTTTTTGAGTCCATCTCAGGGTGGACGGGCAGCGGCTTTAGCATGTTATCGAGTCCTGAAACAGCTCCGCCCATGGTTCAGTTCTGGCGCAGCGTAACCCAGTGGATAGGCGGCCTGGGCGTCATCGTGCTGATGGTCACGATACTGATCCGGCCGGGGACCAGTACGTACATGTTTTACCAGTCCGAGGCACACAAGGATAAGATCCACCCGAGCATCAGGTCGACGATCAAGACGATCTGGGCTTTGTATATAGTGCTGAGTATTTGCGGGTTCTTGTTATTGTATGCTGCGGGAATGCCGGTCTGGGATGCGACGAATACGGCGATGACGGCGATTGGGACCGGAGGGTTCGCCTTATACGGTTCAAGTTTAGCCGCTTATGATAACATCCTCATAGAACTGGTGATCCTCCCCATCATCATTGCGGGTGCCATGCCGTTTGTCGTCATCTACAGGATGTTCAGAAAGGGCCCCGGCAGCCTGCTGAAAAACGTCCAGGTCCGCACGTTCTTCATGATAATAGCGATAGGCTCTGTCGTCCTGACCATTCAGAACTACTTTTTCTACAACGATATTGTCAGCTCACTGAGGTACTCAGTGTTTCAGTTCATCTCGGCGATAACCTCTGCGGGGTTTCAGACTGCAGATCTGTCCAGCTGGACTACTCCTGCTTTGCTGATCATGTCAGTGGCCATGGTGATCGGTGGCTGTGCGGGTTCGACGTCCAGCGGTATTAAAATTGCCAGGGCGATCTTCCTCGGGGATCAGATCAGGCTCTGGTTTGCGAAAGTACTGCGATCGAAAAATGCCATTGCAGTCATCAAAATTGGCAATAAGCGGGTGACTGAGGACCTGGTCGCCGCAGAGCTGACGGAAGCGACGTTCATCTCTTTCCTCTGGGTTGTGGGAATAGTATTAAGCGTCTTCATTATCGCGAACATCGTCGGCCCTACGTATGATCTGGGCCATATTATCTTCGAGGTCAGCTCTGCGATGGGTAATGTAGGCATCACCTGCGGCCTCGTTAATCCTGGGCTCAGCGCCCTCGGAAAGATCGTGTTTATCTTCGACATGTGGATCGGCCGGCTGGAAATTATACCGGTGATGCTGCTAGCTAGGTATGTGCTTAATGGGTTCAAGTTCTAAAAAGAGCGCTGAAATTCAGCCTTTCTTTCTCTGCGACACGTCCACCCGGTTACCGGCTTTCTCCCATGCTTCAAAACCCCCGTCGAGAACCCGGACGTTCTTGTAGCCCATGTTCATGAACCTCTTTGCTGCGTCGCCTGCCATTCGGTCGATCATGCTCGGCGTTTCCTTGACGGGCCCCGGGCCATATACACAGATCCCCATATTCTCGTCGAAGTCCTTCGCCAGCGCGGTCAGCTCCGGATCGTAGATATCGCTGGCTCCCGGGATGTGCCCCTGATCGAACGCTGCGATCTCCCTGGCGTCGAGAATAAGCAGTGGCTTGTCTTTCAGGTTCATGCGCCGCTTGAGATCGTCTACACTGATAAGTTTGATCTGCTCTTCGTACATGGTTCTGCCCGGTTAGATCATCGCTTCGCAGACAATATAAAACGCGCTCTTATTATTATCAGGTCGAAAGCCCGGGAAGTAGCTCGGGTCATGCAACTTTCCCGGGTTCGGTGCCCGATTCTCTGAGCTCAGAAATAGTACCAGATCGACCGGTACTCTCCGACGTCTTCCCCGTCGGCGTTCAGGCGCCTGAGGTAGTCGAAAATCGACACGTCCGTATAGATGTATGTGTCGCAGATGGCGAGTTTCGACTCCCACGGGTAGAACCGGTAAGACCGCTGACCTCCGGGCATAATCATGATGACCTCGTGGTCCTGCCAGGCGCGCAGGTGTGATTTACCCAGCTTAGGCACGTTGAAGACTGGCTCGTCCGTCCTCACTACGCCTGGCTGAAGTCTCGCTTCTTCCTTACGCTCCTGCTCCATGCGGGCGATGGGCACCCTGAAATCGACCGTCTCGTCCTTGCCCTTGGTGTTGAAAGTATAGTACGGGTCTATGCCGCAGATTTTCAGGACTTTGCGCAGCTTCGCCGTCTCGTACCGGCGGCTGTTATAGTAAGTGAAGACCTGCTGGTTATAGACGCTCATTCCCGCCTGGCGGATCCGCTGGACGGCTTCAAGCGATTCGGGCGTCATCTCCATCGGGTGCTCGAAGTGGGTGACAATACATACTTCTCTTATACCAGGCTGGTGGTACTGTTTTAAGATATCTGCTAGTTCAGGGGTAATGCGGAAAGGTACTGTGACAGGAGTCCGGGTGCCTATCCGTATCCGCTCCACGTGGTCGATTTCGGATACTCTCCCCAGCAGCGCGTCGATGTACCGGTCGTTCAGCGTGAATGGGTCGCCGCCCGTGATCAGTACTTCGGAGATGCTCTCATTATCCTTGATCCACTGGATGGCGTTTCTGAGCGAGTCTTTTTTGACCCCTGCGTGATCGATGCCCTTGATCTCCCAGTTTCGCTGGCAGTACACGCATATCTGGGGGCAGGAATCATAGGGCTTCAAGATCAGGATCTGCGGGTATCGGCGGGTAATGCCTTCGACGGGGCTCGTCCATTTCTCGCCCATGAAGTCCATGTCTACGTCGCTTTGCCGGTTTTTGACTACGGTTTTACAGTAGCCCATGCTTGGCAGGACCTGAGCCCTGACCGCCCGGTCATCACCGGACCTGCCTGCCTTATTAAAGAGGGAAAAGTAATAAGGTGTGATCTGTACATGGATATGATTATCTTCTGCGTACTTAAGTGCTTCAAGCTCGTCTTTTTCCAGCTTCACGAGCGCTGAAAGGGTACGGTGGTCAGTGATGATATGCTTCATCTGCCAGCCGAAATCCTGCCAGTCGGCCTGATCTGCTCCGAAGTGGGCCATGATTTCAGCCTTCAGGGCATCCCTGCGAGCCCGGATCTCCGGTTCGAGGCCTGTGTGATACCGGGTGAAGTATGTGTTCATCTTACGGGCGTAGTGATCGAGCTGGGAGGACCGGTTGACGGATGCGAGCCGGTTGTTCTCGTCAGCACTTGCCTGCAGCTCGTCGCCAAACAGGATGTCGGATTTGCCGTTGATGCCCTTAAACAGGTAGATGAATTCTGCGAAGAAGCCTTCAGTTACATTGTTAATTGCACTCGTCCTGCCCTTCGCGATATCGTACAGCACCCCAAGCGCAGAAAAGCCGGTCAGGTGCTCGTTTTCTGTCCTGATGACGTTCTTCAGGACACGGATACATTCTTTTGCGTTGTTTTTTTCCAGCATGTGCAGGTCTTTAAAGTCCTGCTCAGAGTGAACGTTAAAATAGTGCCTCTCGAGGCTGTTCAGGTAATCGAAAAGCCTGTCCCGGGCTTCCTCGAGGCCTCCGGACATGACGAGCACTTTCTTGATCGTGTGGTCGGTCAGCCACATCAGCTCTACCAGGTCCTCTTTCGGGCTTTTGACGACCAGCCGGGTATTACGAGGGTTCAGCTCCTGTGGCACCTTAATACTGTTAAGCCGAAACTGTCTGCTCTTTGAGGCTTTGGGAGTTATTCCACTCATATCAATGGGTTTTTCGGTAACCTCATAAATATTTTACCCTGTTTTGCATAGATATATCGTTACGATTGCATCGCAGGACAAATAGTACGCCGCATTATTCCTAAAAGGTTCATTAAAGACGGTCCTCTAAAGCCAGCATAACAAGGGCAGTCCAGTTCGGATCGCTTGCCTGCCCTTTTTCCTTGCCATAGCCACCATCAGGGTTCTGAGCTCTGGCGAGGTAATCAGCGCCCTGCGGATACAGGTCTTGCTCCCCGAGGGCGGCCAGCGTGCCGCATAGATAGGCCACATCTGCGGTCTGTCCGGCATTTATAGAAGAGTCCATATGCCCGGCTGCAAATACCATAAACGCCTCCCGCACTTCGGGGGACAGGTAGCCGATCCGGTGCATGTTGAGCACTGGAGCATATACGTGAGATACAGGCTCGTCGAAGAAACCCGGCTCTGCCAGTTTATCCATCACGTGGTACACGCCTTTACGGTACTTCGTAATGCCCGTCAGGTAAAAAGTGTAAAGCGCCCGGAGACACAGCGACGTCGTGTAGGCGTTCTTTTTAGAGTTGCGGCCGCTCCAGGAGCCGTCGGGCTGCTGGTGCTCCAGCAGCCAGATCAGGCCCCGGCTCACCAGCTTACTGGCCTTGGAGTAGTGAAACTGGTTCAGGGCGACTAAAGTGTATGCTGTGGTAGCTGCATCCGTGTACATCTGCGTTGTCGGGGGGAAGTGCCCGTCGGGATGCTGGCAGTTTTCAAGATAGGCAATACCCTTCTCGATGGCGGCTTCAGAGCCGCTCTGGTCGTTCAGCGCATAGATGGCCCTGGCGCAGACCAGCGGGTCTCCGGCTCCCCAGGAACCGTTGCTATTCTGGGTATTTTCCAGATACCGGACAGCCAGAGCGATACCGGAGTTCACCCGAGCACCGCCTTCAGCTCGGCACGTAGGTCCTCTGCGTAGATATCGCTGTACACACCGTGCACTGTGCCGTTATACTCGTACCAGGCCTTTGGCTCGCCGGCAGCCTCGTAGAGGGCCTTGCCCTGCGCTACCGGTATGACCGGGTCATCGGTGAAGTGGAACATGACCAGCTTCCGCTGGGGAAGCATCGAGAGGTACGTAGCAGGCTCTACAGAGGAAACATACTCGTCGGCAGCCGGGTTTCCGGTCTTCTCGAGGCCGTACGGCCCGGAGCTGACCACGAAGACACCCTTCATCCCCGGCTCAAGGGCTGCGGAAACAATGGCGAACCGGCCACCCATGCTCTCGCCGAGCACGGCGACGTTGCTTCCGTTCAGGTCGCTGCGGGTCTTCAGATACTCATAGCCCTGCAGAACGTCGAAAACCTGCGCGTATTGCACCGGGTTGCCGTTGACAGTAAAAGCCTGGTAGCCGCTGTTCAGGTCCATCGCCGACGACCCCGGGGTCTCCCCGTTGTTGCCCCGCTCGTCCAGCGTCAGCGAAGCGTAGCCCCACGAAGCCAGTGCTTTTGCAGTTGGGGCATCGGCTTCCTTGGTGACTCTGGCGCCGGGGAGTACGATCACGACGGGAGGATTTGTAACGTTTTTAGGAATACGTAACAGACCGTAGACGTTATCTCCGAAGCTCTTGTACACGACCTTCTCCACAGTATAATTGTCAGCCGTTTCGATTACGGAGGATACCCCGCTGACCGGCTCCCGCTGCTCGAAGGCCAGCCGGCTTTCGTTATCCAGCTTCCACAAAGTGAGCGGCGTCTGGTGAGCGCTCTGGAAAGCGAGATAAGTCAGGCTCAGGATGATGATGAACGTTAAGAGTGCGACAGGTATCGCCCACCACTGTAAACCCTTCTTCTTCTGCCCTTTCCGGGCCCGGGACTTCGAATTCTTGGACACGCACTACTAATCCTCGCCGGAGAAAATAAGGTTTCCGTAGCGCAGGCAGAAGGAGAGGTGAATAATCGGATATACCTACAAGCATTCTTCGCGGACTTTCCGGGCATCCAGCCGAGGCCCGTGGGAAGGATACAGGTACCTCCGATCTCCGGCTGTCACTTTCTCGATACTAGTGCGGATGTCCAGATACGTTTCCGGGTTCATCGAAGTCACTGGCTGGCCTTTGTAAGAGTAGGTGATGTTAAGATCGCCGATCAGGCAGCTGTCGCCGACAGCAACTGAAATTGACCCGGGCGTGTGGCCTGGCGTCACCAGTATTTCTCCGTCGATACCATAGGACTTGAGGCTCGTATCCTGCCTGGCGATTAGATCGATGTCGACCGGAGGATACCTGACCCGGGAAGTTTGCACTGCATCGCCAGGGCCGTAGGCTTCCCCGGGCGCGCTTTCACCTCTTGTGATATACTCTGCATCCGGCCACCCTGCGGCCACCGGTACCGGCAGCATGCGCTTGAGCATGCCTGCGCTGCCGCAATGGTCGATGTGACCATGGGTCAGGATGAGCAGGCTGACATCCTCCCGGGCAATACCGGCCTTGCCGAGGGCCCTCAAAATAGCTCGTTCCCTTCCCGGGTTTCCGGCATCTACGATGGCTATCTTCTCGCCTTTTACGAAGAATACCCACGGCACGCCGAACTTCTGGCCTTCGAGGATCTCTACAGAGGTCATGGAGAGGAGTTCTTAAAATAAAAATGAGCCGCTGCTGCGGCGATCTTACTTTTCAATAATGGTCTCGTCGATCTTCATCCCGAAGTGCCGGGCTTCCTTTTCCAGCTTTGCCAGCACCCGGTCGCCGGGTTTCAGAGCTGTCACGGGTATGGAGCTGCCGTCCGCCGCGACCAGCTTGATGGTTTCGGCGTTCTGGAGGATGGTCGAGATTTTACGGTCGTCAGTTTCGGCCTCGATGTACAGCAGCGGCCTGCGTTCGATCTTGACCCTGCCGATGGTGGCTCTTCTCGCCTCTCCGCCTTTGGTGACGATCAGCGCGAGGTCTCCGCTTGCCAGCTCAGAAAGATACCGGGTCTTTTCCCCGACGAGCACGTACTCGTGGACTGCGCCTGCGTTCACCCGGAACGGCCGGCTCGCCACGTACGGGCTGTCTTCAGCCTCGGACTGAACCAGGAATAAGCCGCTCGACTGGTTGCCGATGAGCATCCCTTCGCCGGGCGTCATCAGCGAGCAGGTGTCGATGCAGACCCGGTCCCCGGTGCCGGCATCCCTGACTGCGGTGATCGTCACAGGGGTCAGGCTGAGCTCAGCCTGTTTTGTGGATACTACGCGGGCGATTTCCCGGATCTTGACCAGGTCGTCTACGTCGACCAGGATTCCGTCGGCACCTTTCTCAAGTGTTTGCAGGGCAACGGAGGCCTCGTCGATGTCCCGGGCCTTGGCCAGGATTTTAGCGGCAGTTCCGCCGAGCTCGGCGATCAGGTTTTCGAGCGGGATGACTTTCCAGTCCTCGCCCTCGATGATGAGGTAGTCGCAGACTTTGCCCATCTTCGCCGCGAACTGCTCGTATTCCTTGCCCGCGAGCCGGACGTATGCGGCAGTGGTTGCACCCTGCGCCTTCAGCGCTTTAGCCAAAGCCAGGTCTTCCGACGAGGTCAGGTCCTGCGGGAGAAAGAGCGTGCCGTCGCCTTCCGAGCCGATGCCGATCACCCGGATGTCGGGGTTACCGTCAACTGCTGCCACAGTCATTTTACCCAGCTCCCGAACGCGTTCTACATTCTCCGGTGACACCAGTACGGCTTTTGCGCCGGACTCAAGTGCGCCGGTAACTTTCTCTTTCGCCCCTTTCCAGGAGCCCTGTGCGTCGATCCAGACCAGCTTATCGCTCATTTTAGTTCCTCTGCGGCCTCGGAGGCCGACCACTTTTCGTGGACGATCCGTGCTACGGCCTTCGTGATCTTAGTGGGGAATTCATGCTGAAATACGTTTCTGCCAAACGCTACCCCTTTTGCGCCTACGGCGATTGCACCTTCGACAGATTCGAGAAGGTCGGTGTCCGATTTCATCTTCGGCCCTCCGGCGATGATGACTGGCACCGGGCAGCCACGCACAACGGTCTTGAAGGAGTCGGGATCCCCGGTGTAATTGGTCTTGATGATATCAGCCCCCAGCTCAGCCCCCGCCCTGGCTGCGTGGGCTACGACACTAACGTCGTGCTCCTGCTTGATCGACGCACCTCTCGGGTACATCATCGCGATGAGCGGCATGCCCCACTCTGCGCAGGTCTTCGAGACGCAGCCCAGACTATGAAGCTGGGCGCTCTCGGTCTCGCTGCCGACGTTGATGTGGACGCTCACGGCGTCTGCGCCCATCTTAATGGCCTCTTCGACGGTGCAGACCAGCACCTTGTTATTGGGGTCCGGGCCGAGGGAGGTAGATGCGCTCATGTGTACTATCAGGCCTACGTCACGCCCGTATCCTCTGTGGCCGTGAGGAACCATGCCCTTCTGCATCAGAACTGCGTTTGCGCCGCCTTCAGCGACCTGGTCGATAGTCTTCGCCAGATCGATGATGCCTTTGATCGGACCAACGGAAATGCCGTGGTCTACGGGGATTATCAGGCTGTTACCGCTTTTCCTGTCCCTGATCCGCTCGATGCGGATTTGCTTACCAATAGTCATGATGATACACCGTGCTACTATGACACACAGTAGCATGCTTAAAGAGATAAAGTTATCGGTCAAGATAGTTTTTGCGATAAATTGGCCGGTACATATGATTTAGCAAGACATGTGCCGGCAAAATATAAAATGACAGAATATATATTAAGTATTATGTCCGTGGCGATACCCAACTTCTTTCAGAATCCCACGAAAGCGAGCCTGAACTACTTCGTGCTCATGCTCCTGAGAAATTCGCCGAAGCACGGGTATATGCTCATGCAGGACATCGAAAGGCACACCGGCGGCCACTGGCGGCCATCTCACTCGGCCATATACAAACTACTAAACCGCCTTGAGGCCGACGGCTACATCACCTCGTGGGAAGAAAAGGACGGCGAAAGGGCACGAAGAGTCTATAAAATCTCCGAAACTGGCAAAAAACTGCTCGAAGAGAGCGAAAGGGACTTCGAGTCGTTCATCAACGCCTTCATCTCCTCCCTGCTGGAAGCCGAACGCGTCAATCCCGACCACCTGACAGTTCTGCTTACTAAAAAAGGAAAGGCGATGATGAACGCCCTCGACCCTGATCAGAGGTTAAAGGCCTTCATCAAGCTGAAAGCTTTTCTGGATACGGAGATCGTCCGGGTCAACAAGTCCCTGGAAGAGCTGCAGAAAACGCCGCTCTAGAGTTAGTTTAGAATCTGTGACCTAACAATACGATCGCTGCGCTGTGCCAGATCACAGATTACGACCGATTGCACGGATTTCACAGATGACTATTTTTGATAAAAAGTAATATAGCGAACTACTTTGTTTAGATGTATCTGTGAAATCTGTGCAATCGGTCGTTATCTGTGATCTGGCACAGCGCGGCGATCGTCCACGTTCACGAGCTTATTAACAACCTAGTAGTGTTTTACAATTATTTCCTGCAAACATCGATCTCCAACGAAGTTTTCAGGATGTTCCGCCAGTGGCTGCCCATCCAGTAGATCTTAGCACAGTTGCCGCATATCCAGAACTCTTTACCTTCTTCCACGAGGTGCTCTGGCACATAGTCTGCGGTATGCTTGAGGTCTTCAGGCGTCGCTCTTCGGAGCCCGGCGTTACAGACGGTACAGCGCTCCATGATGGGCTGCGTGTTGATCGGAATATGCCTGATCAGCTCGCATAGCTGGTCCGTGACTTTATCGGGTGAGATGAGAATAGCGCTCGCCTCTGCTTTTTTAGCTCTCTCCACCAGCCCCCTGTCCCGGGTAAGCAACACTCTGCCGTCCTGCAGAGCTAGCTCCACCAGCCTGCGGTCTTCGTCTTGCTCGATGTGCAGCTCCAGCGCGCTCAGCGTATCGTAGTCGAAGATGCGCAGCCAGGCGACCAGCCTGCCCAGCATCCGATCTACGAGAAACTTCGGACGGTCCACAGATCAGTTATGGTATTGCGAGGCAAAAAGGTTAAGCAGTTTTTCCAGGCGGGACCATTAGTCTTTGCGATCTTTGACCATAGCGCCTTCGTACTTCCACATGCTGACGGCCCACAGGACGGTGAGTAAGGCCATGATCAGGAGCAGCATCCTGAACCCTAACTGGTCGACGGTGATGCCCAGGATCTGTCCGACGGCAGTATAGCCACCACAATCTGCGATGATGTAGCCGCAGGCGGCAAACCAGATGGCGTTGGCGATGTACATGCCCAGCGCGAAGATCGGCCGGCCGATGTAGGTCCGCTCCTGGAAAGTGTTTTTCAGGATGTTCTGGGTCGCGAAGCTGACGGCCGCTATGCCAGCGGTGCCTACGACACCCTCGAGGATGAAGACGATGAGCGGATCGGAGGTGAAGGTGATCAGCAGCAGCTCGGCAGCAAAGATGATAATGCCGAGCGTGGCGATCATCCTGCGGGTGCCGAAGCGTTTTCTGGCAAGCAGCCAGTAAACGATGATGGTGACCGCGCTGACCACGACGCTAAGCACACCCAGCCACACGCTGCGGATGCCGATGTTGGCGAAGAACACCCTGGAGAGGGAAGACCACGTGCTGACGGTGAGCGTCATGAACAGCATGGTCAGCAGGAAGGTGATCACCGTCCGCTTGTTGCCCAGCACTTTACCGAGATCCTCCTTGATGGGATACTGGCCATATGTCTTGTAGTAGATCGGGTCTTTGAAGAACGCCATGATCACCGTCGAGATGACGAGGAACGCCAGGGCGGACAGCAGCCAGATGCTGTACCCGAATGCCTGTACGATGGCTCCGGCCACCAGAGGCGTCAGCGCGCTCATCACGGTCGTGATAACGTTATACCTGGAAAATGCGTCCGTTGTCGATAAGCCGTGGGCATCGATGAGCTCGCACACCATAAGGAATGTCAGGCTCCAGAAAGTCCCTGCCGCCAGGCCTATCAGCAGGCCCGAGACCAGCAGCGTTTCGGGAGAGGGATACAGGTAAAGCAGGACTTCGTAGATGCCCGAGATTACTCCGATAGCCAGGAACATCTTTTTAGGGTTGACGTGCCGCAGCAGGATGATACTGAGCAGGTTTGACACGGCCGAGCCCACGCTGACCATGGCGAAATGCAGGCTGTAGTAAGGCGCAGGTATGCCGTAGTCGATGGCATACTGGGGGATGAAAAGCACCACGCTAAGCCGCCCGTAAAACATCAGCACAAACATGATCAAAAATAGATCGAGTGCTGTCAACCTTTTCAGCATCGTGTAAATATTTAGCAGTAAGAAAAATATACTTTTGGCAGGAAGAAAATGCCCCGCCCGGTTACAGGCTGATCGGATAGCCGTTAGATAAGCCGAACAGGTTTATCAGGATGCGTAAATGATATAAACAATAAGTCCTATGTCGGCTTAGTAGCAGGCCCCGGACCGGGAGAGTATGTCGAACCAACATTTGATCGTCTTTTTCTTGCTGGCACTATCGGCAAGCACAGCCGGATGCACGGCTTCGCAGGCATCCACCCACGATCACTACGGGGATTACCTCAGCGAGATGAGCCTTGGCAACACCGAGTTCGCCCTCGCCAGCGAGCACTACAACAACGCTTCCCAGTATTTCTCCAAAGGCAGGTACACACCGGCCATCCAGGAGATCGATGCCGCCGAGAAGGGATACGACCGGGCCTCCCGGCACTACTCGAACATGACCGCCATGGCAACCACCAATGACCAGCGCGCTTATGCCGACGCTCTCCAGGCCTACGCCCGGAGCTGCATGTACGCGTCCACCGCCTATGGCGACGCATACCAGGCGTACTCCACCGGCGACAACTACCGCGGCGACGCCTGCCAGCAAAATGCCAAAGAGTACATCGAGCAGGCCGGCAAAGACCATGCCAGAGCAGTTGCGCTCCAGCCCAATGCGATCATTTGAAAGCCTAAGCTCCCCCAACTAAGGTTCTAACCACGGCGGCACGGCTCCTTATCCGTGCAACTGGAGATCAAATATTGGAACCACGGCGGCACTACGACACAGAGACAGACCGACTCACGATAAGCCGGATAGTTTTTTTAACCACGGCGGCACGGCGACACCAAGACAGTGGCGAACCGGTATAAGTGAACTCCTTTTTAGTCCACGGCGACACAGAGACAGAGCATTAACCAAAAGCTTACTATCCAATCGTTTCAGCCTCACTTTCGATCAATAGCCTGAAGGAAGGAATACATAGTTGTCTCCGTGCCGTCAGTCCGCCGTGCCGCCGTGGATCTAAAAAGAGGGCCTTGCTATTCTGGTACAGGTTGTCTCCGTGCCGCCGTGCCGCCGTGGTTCAAACAACCATCCAGCCATCGCTTCTCGAATTGTCTCCGTGTCGTTGTGCCGCCGTGGTTAGAACATCTGCCCCATAGTTGCCAGAATAAGGAACCGTGCCGCCATGGTTAGAACATCGGATTTAATGTTGTCATGACTTAGGATATGCCCCTACTTGTCGGGCATAGTCGCATACATCGATCAGGAAGCATTTGTCATGCTGGGGATTCTGGGCTTTGCAGATCTCTCGCCCGAACTTGATCAGCGCCACGTGGGTTGATCCTCGCAGGCCTTCGGGGACCTTTTCCATGAGGATCTGGCGGACCCTTTCGTGGTCGGCCTTTTCGGGCACAATGCCGAGCCGTTTGGTTATGCGGAAGACGTGGGTGTCTACGGGGATAATGTCCCGGTCGCAGGAGAAGAGGAGTACGCAGTCTGCTGTTTTGGGGCCTACGCCTTTGATGGTCAGCAGTTCCTTGCGGGCGACTTCGGGATCGGTGTCGCAGACGAAGTCCAGTGTGCCGCCATACTCGTCGATTACGAGCTGAGAGATGTTCTTGATCAGCTTCGCCTTTTGCTCGTGCAGGCCTCCAATACGAATCAGGTCGGATATTGCAGCTTCTGGCGCAGTGGCCAGTTGCTCCGGGGTGTTATAGACCTCGTATAAGCTGGCGAATGCCCGGAGAGAATTACGATCGGTAGTATTCTGGGACAGGATAGTCGCTATCAGCACGTCGAAAGGGGTTCCTCTCGATTCGTCGTAGCGGCCGTAGTGAGCGATCAGCCGGCGGGAGATCTCTGCTGTTTTCTGGTCAGGATAATGCGGGTCACTCATAAATCATCTGATCTAAGCTCGGAGTTATTTTTTAAACACTTTCTTCTTAGTAGTGCCGAGATAGATAAACACCAGCCCGCACCCGAAGGATGCGACCGAGAACCCAAGAATGGCTTCGAGGCCGGCGCCGGGAGACATGAAGTAGAAGAGAACACCCATCAGGCCGGCGAAGACAAATACCCAGCCCAGAAGCATATAAGGGTTTAAGATTTCAAGCTTTAGTTTTGGTAACATTTTATCTCCCGGATAATAGTAAGTGGTTGCTTTTCCGGGTATTTAAAGTTTCCCGGAGATGCGCATGACCATGGGATATGGTGGCATGCCATCCCGGAAAAAGAAAAAATTACTAGTTCGCGAAGAACTTTTTCATCCGCGCCAGCCCTTCCACGATGTGCTCCATTGAAGACGCGTACGACATCCTCAGGTGGTCGTTGCTGTCAGGGCCGAATGCTGATCCGGGCGTCAGCCCAACTCCAGCTTCGAGCAGCCCCTCGGCGATCTTCTCGGAGTTGCCTTCGACCTTCGGGTACGCGTAGAACGCACCTTCAGGGGTCGGGCATTCCAGGCCGATCTCTTTCAGGCCCTTCATGACCACGTCCCGGCGCGCCTGGAACTGCTTTACCATTTCGGTGACGCAGTCCTGGGGGCCGTTGAGCGCCGCAAGGGCGCCGTACTGGACGAAGGTCGTCGGGCTGGAGATGGTGTGCTGCTGCACCTTAAGCAGGTTCTGGAAAACCGGCTTCGGGGCAGTGACATAGCCAATGCGCCACCCGGCCATCGCGTACGCTTTGGAAAAGCCGTTGATCGTGATCGTCCTGTCGGGAATCATCGAGCCGATACTGTAGTGTTTTACGCCATAGATGATCTTCTCGTAGATCTCATCCGAGAGCACGTAGAAATCATGATCGACCGCGAGGTCAGCCACAGTCTCGATGTCCTTCTTACTGAGAACCGCGCCGGAAGGGTTGTTCGGACTGTTGAGAATCACGAGCTTGGTCTTCTTAGTGATATTTTTAGAAAAGTCGGCGGGTATCGAGCCGTCTTCGTTGGACTTGACCCAAACTGTCTTCGCTTCGCTCATCTTGATGCAGGCGTCGTAAGATACCCACGATGGCTCGAGGAGAATCGCCTCGTCCCCTTTTTCCAGCAGGCCGAAGCACGTCTCGAAGACCGCCTGCTTCGCACCCGGGGTCACGATCACGTCTTTACCCGTGACATCAATGGCATTATCCTTCTTTAGCTTGGCGGCTATGGCCTCCCGGAGCTCGGGTATACCGGCAGAAGGCGCGTAGTGCGTCTTTCCAGTCTCCATCGCCTTGACCGCCGCAGCCTGGATGTGCCCGGGCGTGTCGAAGTCCGGCTCGCCCAGACTGAAGCTGAGGATGTCTTTGCCCTGCTTTTTCAACTCGTTTGTTAAGTCGGCTATCCTTAGTGTTGCCGACTCCTCTACCTGATCCAGCCGGGACATAACAACAGGCTCAATGTTCAGTAATCTTTTATTCTGCGTACCATCTTGACGGCGGCTTCCACGGCGCGCTTCGAGTACTCGATGCGGTCGAAGGCTTCCATGCGGGTCATGCCCGGCCCGGCGATGCCAAGAGTAATGGGCTTGTCGTATTCCAGCGCGAGGTCGGTGATCTTCCTCGTCGCCTGGCTCACCACGACCTGGTCGTGGTCGGTGGCGCCCTCGATGACGCTGCCGATGGTGACGATCGCGTCGATGTTCTTGTCCGCTGCCATCTTTTTGACGGCGAGGGGCATGTCGTATACGCCCGGCACGTAGAAGATCTTGGTGACCTTTGCGCCCAGGAAGTTTGCGTGCTCTTTACCGAGTAGTTCCATCTGCCAGGTCAGGTCACGGTTGAACTCCGCCACCACGAACCCGATCCTGATCTCGTTGTTTGCTGCCATTACAATCAGACCTGTCTGTATGAATGTTAAATTAAATCCTTGCCGGGCCTACGTCCTCGTAGCCCTGCCTCTGCCCCGTGCCCGCCTGCCGCTCCAGCGAGCGCTGATCGAAGAGCAGCCGGACCACGTTCAACGCGTGCTCCCTGGCCCTCTTATCCATCAGCGCCGCCAGCTCCCGGCCGTCCGGAGCTTCGTCCTCGTGGACGAATACTTCTATGATGTGCTTATTCGTCATAAGCTGGCATATAATGATGCCCATGCTGGCCTCGTGGGCGCACGTCTTGTCCACCGCTTTCGAGCCCGGCATGCCGAGCGCCATCACGATATCGCAGTGGTGCTCGTCGATGAGCTTTTTGCAGGCTACCGGGAGGTCTTTGATTCCCGGAACCGTGTACCGCTCGATCTTTACCGAGCTGTTCCGCTTGATCTCATCGATCGCTGCCCTGCCCATGTCGTACCTGGCGAACGTCGTATCGGCTATACCCACTTTGGCCATCAGGAAAAACCCCTGGTCTCTCTGTCGGAAAACCTATGTTTTTCCGCTGTTAATTTTTATATACCTTTCTCAGGATCTCTACACCGGCGCCAGGCTTCTCGATAACCTTGAACTGCACCAGGGTCTCTTCGAGGGCCGTGAACGTGCGGATGAGATCGTCGCCGGTGAAGGCGTTCATGCTCGGGATGCGGAAGATCTTGCCGTCCAGCCTGTCCTGGCCGCCCGAGATGGTGACACCATACTTGGACTTGATTGTGCCGCGGAGGTCCTTGTCGGTGATGCCGGCCGGGGTCTTGATGGCCGTCACAGTGTTCGAGAGGACCGTGTACTTGTCTGTGACAGGGTAGAGCTCCAGGCCCAGCGCCTTAGCGGCTGCCCGTATTGCCTCTGCACCCTGCTTGTGCCGGGCTGCGCGGTTGGCCATGCCTTCTTCCATGATCATCTTCATGGCTTCCTGCATGCCGAAGAAGAGCGTTATAGCCGGGGTGTACGGCGTCTCTGCCTTGCCTTCCTTCTCGGCCGACTTCCGGTACTTCTTGAGGTCCAGGTAGTAGGGCGGGTTCTTGACCATGTTATCCCACGCCTTCTGGCTGACCGAGATCGGGGCCAGACCAGAAGGAGCGCCCAGGCTCTTCTGGGAGCCGGTGACCATGACGTCGACTCCCCACTTGTCTACCTCTACGATGTCGCCACCGCTCGAGGTGATGGTGTCCAGGACGAAGAGCGCGTTGTACTTCTTCGCGAGCTTACCGATCTCTTCCGCAGGGTTCTTGACACCTGCAGAAGTTTCGTTGTGCACCATGGAGATGACCTTGGTCGGCGCCTTAGCGAGAGCATCCTCGACCCTGGCGAGGTCGATCGGCGTGCCCCACTCGAACTCCAGGCTTTCGACCTGGCCGTAGCGCTGGCCGATGTCCCTGAACCGCTCCCCAAACTTACCGTTTACGATGGAGACCATCCTGTCGCCCTTGACTAAGTTAGAGATGGCGGCTTCCATCGCGGCCGAACCGGAGCCGGAGATGATGAAAGTGTCATTATTAGTGTTGATGATCTCCTTGACGGTGTTCCGGCACTCGTCGTAGATCGCAGAAAATGCCTTGTCCCTGTGGCTGATCATCTGCCTCGACATCGCCTGCAGCACCCGGGGGTGGAGCATGACGGGTCCCGGTATCATGAGTAACGGTTCGTTTGCCATTTATATTCTCCATAGATAGGTATGTCTTTTACAATTTTTAATGGATATATTACTTTCGGACTTTAGGCAAGAATTATAGCCTCAAGCCTTTCCGGTGCAAGATTTTATATTCAGAAGCTTCCGATTAGAGTTGATAAGCGGCGGTTAAGACATGGCGACCAATACAGGCATCCTCATCGTACAGCACGGCGACTTTCCCTTCGACTTCATCGAGAAGCACCGGGAAATGTACGAACGCATTGAAGGAATAATGGAGCACCTGAGCGAGGAGTCAAGAAAGCTGACCCATACGCCCGAGAATGATCCGCACGGTGCTGATACTGAGAAGCTGGCCGGAGTCATAAGGGCTGCCGGATATGATGTGGAGATCGGCTATCTCGACTTTTCGCTGCCCACAATTGCCGATGCTACCAGGAGACTCGTTACCAGGGGACACAAAAAGATCGTCTATGCCTGCGCCCCCGGCCTGATGATGCGCAGCTCCCACAGCCTGCTGGACGTGCCGAATGATACTGCAGGGAGATCAAAGCTGAAAATTCGGGCATCGAGATGCTCTACGCAAAGCCGGGCATGCCGTTCGAGCTGATTGTCCGGGCGTTCGCGAAGAAGGTCAATGCCGCTGCCGGGGCTTCGGTCGAGAAGGGAGCAGGTCAGCCTGAAGGCCATCCATCCCGGAGCCGGTGTTGTGCTGATCGCGCACGGCGACGTGCCTCACGACTTTATCATCAGGAACGTAGGAGTGATGGCTGATGCCGAAACCCACGCCCACAAATGGTCTGAGATGGTGAAGGACTGGCCAAGGTCCGAGGAAAATGACCCGAACTACTACGATACCATCGTCCTGAAGGTAAAGCTCAGGGAGATGTTCTGGCCGACACCGGTAGAGGTGGGCTATCTGGAGTTCGCTTCGCCGTCCATAGATGAAGCCTTCGGAAAGCTGCTCGCAGCCGGGGCAAAGAAGGTCGTGTTCTGCGGCGGCACCGGCTTCTTCGACAGGAGCTCGCACACGTTGATTGACATACCCGAGGCCATCGAGAAGCTGAAAGCCGGGCACCCGGAAATAGAAATGATCTACGCTTATCCGGACGTTGATCTGGTGATGAGCGAACTCGCCAGGGCGGTCGTCTTCAAGGTGGAGCAGGCGATCGACGGAAATGTGCTGCCATTATAAGTTATAGCTGCCGGGCCTCCCGGCCTCGTTTTTTACCTTGACAATATTAATATAAAAATCCCCCCTACCCGGTTACTATGACCGAGTCTTACCCCCAGGTCTGCGTGGATTGCGGGCGACCGATCGATATTACCATTAAGTGCGAAAGCTGCGGTAAAGTACTCTGTCCTTTCGACGTTAGAGTTCTCGATGAATACGAAACGCTTTGCCAGGAGTGCTACGAAGGCCTGACCTTCCAGTACAGGGCAAGGTCGTGCGATGTAGGGAGGCCTGTTAAGAAATGAAGTTCGACGTTGTTGCGGTCAGTCTCGATTCTGGCTCGCTGGGGGCTACGGCTTACGATAATACGCTGCAGGCGCTGAAAACGCTGGAAGCCGACGGGCAGATGGATAAGCTCAAACTTGGCGGGACCGTGATGGTCAAGCCTAATTTTACCCAGCCGCCGAACCCGTCGCTGAAGTTCGGCCCGCGCCATTCGGATCTTACTATTCATAACCACGTGTGTACTGACCCGTATACGATCAAGGCAGCCTGTGACTTCGTGATCGATCACGGGGGGAAACCCCTGATCTCCGAGGGCACCAAGTGGCCCGGGGGCACGAAAGGCGTCTACCTGCAGACGGGGTGCGAGCCGCTGCTCGAAGGCAGCAAAGCAGTGCTGTTTGATACCAACACCGTGACGCCGGAACAGAGGGTGAAGACAAAGCCGGCGAAGGTCTGGCTGGAGGAGTTTGCGGAGCCGGAAGTGCATGAGATCTTCGGCCAGGTCGACGTCATCCTGAACCTGGCCAAGCTGAAGTGCCACAGCAACGCCCTGGTGACAGGGGCGATCAAGAACATGTACGGCTGCGCTGGAGCCATCCCAGCGCCGGGCGGAGGGCCATTTCTGCGCCGACCCACTGTGGACCAGGATCTCCCGGCGCAGGATGTGCGAAGGCTACAAAAAGCTGTGCGAGACCTTTGTCCAGGTCCACAGCGGCATCCTGAACACTTTCAAAGCGGACGAAATCTGCGTCATCGAAGGCGTGATCTCAGGCGAGGGAGACGGGCCGCTGTTCCAGCCCGCCACGCCAAGGCAGGAGAACGTCGTGCTGGCCTCGGTCAACAACCCGGCCACCATCGACGCGGCGGAGAGCTTCTACGTTGGGTATTCCCCAGAATTCCTGCGCAACTTCGCCCAGTATGCTCTGCATGAGATGAACTTTGCCGCAGACGACGAGCTCCTCGACTCCTACGGACAGCAGTACTTCCTGAAGCTGGCCGAAGAGTCAGGCATGGGCAAAATCAGGGACTTCAGCGCATACGTAATCAGCCCCCAGGCTTCGGAGATCATGCCGGGCAACATGCTCGGCCTGATGCGCCGGGGAGACGTGTTCACTCTCCCGACCTTCGTCAGGTATGCGGCGAATACCCCGCTGTTCGACAGGGTGCCGGAGCCGGATTACGAGTTCAAGGTGGAAGCGCCGGCGTAAGCCTTGCATAAGCTCTGGTGAACGATGACGATCGCTGCACAGCGCAGCGATCGTTTTGTTGGTACGATTACAGTGGCATAGCCCGGTTATTACCTTTATATATTATCACAGTCATATTTAAATTACAGTCTAAACCGGCGGTTGGAACTCATGAGGATAATCTGGCACGGCCATTCGGCTTTCGAGCTGCAGGATAGCCTGACGACACTGATAGACCCGTTCATCCTGGGGAACGTGATGTGCGATGTAGGGCTGGAGGATCTGAAGCCTGACGTGATCGCCGTCACCCACGGGCACTCGGATCACCTCGGAGATACGGTTACCCTGGCCCAGCAGACGGGCTGTAAGGTAATAGCTGTCAACGAGATTGCCAAGTACTTGCAGTCTAAAGGTATCGACGCCCTGGGAGCTAATATCGGCGGAAGCATCGAGATCGAGAATACCCGGTACACGCTGGTGCCTGCCCAGCATTCAAACGGCATCGATGAGGCGGGGTTCGGCTGGGATGCGGGCAGCCCGGCCGGCTGGGTGGTCAGCGACTCGAGCGTGGCCTACCATGCAGGCGACACAGGCCTGTTCAGCGACATGGCCCTGATCCACGAAATGTACCAGCCCAAAGCGGTCATGTTACCCATCGGCGGCCGGTTTACCATGGACATCAACCAGGCGCTGATGGCGGTCAGGATGCTGAAACCCCAGTTAGTCCTCCCCATGCATTACAATACTTTCGACGTGATCAAGGCAGACGTCGGCAAGTTCCAGCGCATGGTGGAAGACCAGACAGACGCAGAAGTAGTCATTCTGGAGCCCGGCGACTTCATAGACGTTTAAAATTAGAGATACGCAGGCCAGTGCTTCCTTTTATTTTCTCACCAGGGCATTACTCAATCCCCCGGATAGTACCGTCTTACGGATGCCGCCGGTTGTAACCATATTCTCGTAAGATTCTCCCCGGATATACGCGTTAGTGGCGAAGCCCACGAAGGTCAGCCAGGGGACCATGACCACGAAAAGGCCGGGCACTGCCAGGACTAAGCCTGCCAGCCCGGTGGTCAGCATGTTGTTGAAGATCATTTCCGGGTAAGTGAAAATCCACCGGAGCACTGCAAAGGGGTTTAAGGAGCTCAGCAGTTTGCCGGTTACCACGTACCTAAGCCAGGCGTTGTTGAAGAAGACGCCGAAGATGAAGCCGTGAATGATCGTGGGCAGCACCAGGCCGAGGTTGTTAGCTGCAAGCCAGTTTACCGTGCCGGAGAAATCGGTGATCATGGCGCCGATGCCGGGCAGGTTAAACAAGGGCGACGTCACCCAGAACAGCAGCCCGGTCAGCGCGAGGTATTCCAGGCCGATGAGGGACACTTTCAGGCCGTCGAAGGCCATTTCGCGCTTCCGGTCAAAGGGCGGAAGCTTGCTATTTCCCTTCATAACTTCACGGAGGCACCGGCTCAGGTAGCCGAAGAGCAGCGGGAAGCCCACCAGCGCATAAGATAGCATGACCGAAATGCCGCCCCAGAAGACCAGGTCCATATCTGATAAGGAGTATTTTAACGACTTTATTGAGCATTCTACTCTGCCGAGCAGGT
Source organism: Methanocella sp. MCL-LM (assembly GCF_049676595.1). Classification (GTDB taxonomy): domain Archaea; phylum Halobacteriota; class Methanocellia; order Methanocellales; family Methanocellaceae; genus Methanocella_A. Next base: position 1,823,239 of record NZ_CP187259.1, on the reverse strand, counting down.
ACTGGAGAGTCAGGCGTGCCGCATCGCCCAAATTTTGTAGCAAGCCGGGACGGGAGCTATTGCCAGAAGAGCAAGGCACTGAACATTGCTTGAGACTGTTGAACAGGCGAGTCGTCGACCGGGTAATAAAGGCAACTACCGGGTCACCACGTTTCGTCCATTGATCGTATGATCTCGCATTTACTGCGGCGAACCCGGCCATGCAGGCAAACAGTGCCCAGGGTAAGGTAAAGATCAGTACGCCAGGGATGGCGAGCAATATTAAGGTAATGCAGGCCATTACCGCCGAGCGAAGTACCAGGGCCGGGCGGAGAACGATCCACCCCATGACTGCGAGAGGGTTCATGGCGGAAAAAACCCGGCCGTTTACCGCGTACATTATCCATGCGGTGCAGAAGAACAGAAGGAAGATTGCTAGCAATAGTGCGGCTGGCGTGCCCGGGTGCATGGCCATGGCAGCTTCCCGGGTAAGCTCTCCCCTGAGCGCCATCGCTTGAGAGTGGGTAAACAAGCCGGACAGGGAACGCAGGGTAATGTCGCAGGCGATGACTGTCAGCAGAAAGTACTCGATGCCCAGAAAACTGATCTTCATGCCTTCGAGATAGGTTGAAGTTAGCCGGGTGAACGCGGGCAGCCGGTTCTGGCCGGAGAGCTGCTCCCGGATACACAGCGTGATGTAGCCCAGTAGTAATGGTAAACCGATCAGTGCCACAGAAGTAATGACGAGAAGTCCGCCGATTAGCAGCTGCCGCAGGTCTGACAGAGCGTACTTTACGGAGCCTGTGACATCCCCGGCTAAGCTGGATACGAACGCTCTGGGCGACCGGGGAACATGCAACATAATCCCTTATGAGAACTGTTGGGATATATGTTCTTTTTGAAGCCGCCCGGATATCGTACAATCGCAGGGAAATTATTAGGTACCGGCATTTTAACTCCGGGCGTTTTCAGGCAGAGCTAAAGACACTGTGAAAAAATGTACAGGTGATCCCCGGCTGGCTCAGCTACAATAGAATCGATGCTTTACCGCTTCGACCTTTCATCCGCCTGTTTCACGATAATGACAGGCGCTTCCGCTCCTGCCTTTTCCGGAGGATGGGTGAGGTTCTTGCCGCAGTGGGGGCATATTACCACAGTTTTAGCCGCTTTTTGCCGGTTCAGCTCCTCCATGAAGCCTGAGCTGATCAGCCCTGCCGGGAGAGCGAACATGGCGATGCCGAATACCGCAGTTAACGCTCCGAAGAACCTGCCTACCGGGGTGATCGGGTATACATCGCCGTAGCCGACTGTCAGCAGGGTGATGATGGACCACCACATGGTGGCGATGATGCTGGAGAACTTATCCGGCTGCGCTTCAAACTCTGCATAGTATACCAGAGTAGAGGAGATGATCAGTAGTATGGCGCCTACGAACAACGTGATGGAAAGCTCGGCTTTCCGCTCGTTGATGACCCGGATGATGGTGTCCACTGCATCGGTATACCTGGCCAGCTTCAGCAGGCGGAAGACCCGGAAGATCCGCAAAAGCCTGAGGACCCTGAGGTTTACCGGTATGAACATGGGCAGGTAGAAGGGAATAATCGCCAGCAGATCGATCAAGGCCATGAGCGAAGTCATGTAGCGCAGCCTTCCGAGTACTGGCCGGGAGTATTCGGCATACTCTGTACAGACCCACACCCGGAGCAGGTATTCGATGGAGAATACAGCTACAGAGAATACTTCGAAAGCCTGGAAATAGCCTGCGTAGACATCGTAAATACCGGCTTCCGTTTCAAGGATAATCGCGGCTACATTAGTCAGGATAAGCACGATGATAAACACGTTGACACATTTGCCGATCAGACCGCTGTCGTCGCCACCCTCAAGTATCTGATATACCCTATGCTTCAACTTGTGGTACATACGTACCCGTCACCTCTGGATAACCCTGTAAACCATTATCCCCGAACAATATATTTGTTACCGTCGCCGGTACCCGATCAATCGGCTGCTTGCACAGCTAAGCATAGATGATGAAAACGAGAGAGATTACTTACCAGCGGCCCGTAACAGCCAGTTTATTTTTCGGTACCGGTTCGCCGGATTAAACGGAACATTGTTTTTATTTATATATTAATAATATGATATACGTACGTGATAAGCTTATGACTCATCCTGATAGCTACGAGCTGAGGAAATTTGTGTCGCCCGAATTTGTTTTCGGAAGCGGTGCGCTACACCTGGCCGGGCGGTATGCAAAAAATTTTGGGGCGAACAAGGTATTCGTGGTCAGCGATAAAAACGTGATCGACGCCGGATGGACTGAGAAAGTCATTGAGTCTCTTGAAGAAGAAGACCTGTCGTGCACAGTCTTTTCTAATGTCACGCCTAACCCGAGGGCGGAAGAGGTCATGCAGGGGGTCGACCTGTATAAGAGAGAGGACTGCGACGTGATCGTTGCAGTCGGGGGTGGCAGCCCGATCGACTGTGCCAAAGGGATCGGCATCGTGAGCACCAATGGCAGGAATGTCATGGAATTCGAGGGAGTAGACCAGATACCGGTGCCCGGGCCTCCTCTGATCTGCATTCCGACAACGGCGGGCTCGTCTGCCGATGTTTCGCAGTTTGCGATCATCACCGAGGTCTCCACACACAGAAAAGCGGCTCTGGTAAGCAAGATGCTGGTACCGGACACTTCCCTGATCGACCCCGACACGACCGTTACCATGCCCAAAAATCTGACGGCGAATACCGGCCTGGACGCGTTGACCCACTCTATCGAAGCGTACGTGTCCAACGCGAGCTCCCCGATTACCGATCTCTTTGCCCTTAACGCAGTCAGCCTGATAACGCCCAATTTACCGGAAGTGATCCGGAACCCCGATAACAAGGAGTACCGGGGAAAAATGATGCTGGGCAGCCTGGAAGCAGGACTGGCCTTCTCCAACGCCAGCCTGGGGGCGACTCACGCTATGGCCCACAGCCTCGGCGGAGTAGAAGACCTGCCCCACGGCGAAAGCAATTCTCTTCTCCTGAGGCATGTGATGGAGTTTAACTACGATACCGTTCCGCAGAGGTACGAGAGAATAGGTGAAGCGATGGGCCTCAACCTGGCGGGGCTGGACCATACCGGGAAAAAAACAGTAGTTCTCGAGGCGGTGGCAAGTCTGATCGAGGCTTGCGGCAGGAAAGAAACGCTGGGCCAGCTCGGAGTGAGGCAGGAGCATTTACCCGAGCTAGCCCGGCAGGCCTTAAAAGATGCCTGCATGGTGACCAACCCAAGGCCGATGAGCCTGAAAGACGTGGAGACGATCTATGAAAGAGCACTATAACCCGTTGGACGAATCACAGAGGCTGCGGGACAAGATCATTGGGCTGGGGGAGCGATCGTACAGGAAAAGCTATTATCCGGAGCTCCAGCAGAAGCTGGCAGACCTGGAGAGGTTCAAAACGTTACTGGACCAGATCAGCGATGCGATCTTTTTGATCGACCTGCCCACTAAGCGGATAGCGGACGTAAACCATTCCGCCTCCGCCCAGACGGGCTACTCTATCGACGAGCTGAGGCAGATGACATTGAACGATCTCATCCACGATAGAGATAGTGAGCTGAGAAAGCTCTTCTCAGGTGAAATCAGCTCGCTGGTCGTGGAAACTAAGCTGGCCCGGAAAGACCACCTGAACGTTACCTATGAAATCAGCCTGCGCAGGGTTAAGTTTAAGACCACTACTTACATCATCGCCGTCTCCAGGGACATCACCGCCAGAAAGGAGTCGGAAAGGGAGCTGCTGATAGCCAACACTCAGGCAGAGCTGTACCTCGACCTGATGGGGCACGATATTAATAACATGAACCAGGCAGCGATGGGTTTTCTGGAGCTGGCGCTGGAGAGGCTGCAAGACGTGTGCCCCATGAGTAAGGAAGACGAGCAGCTCATCAACCAGGCGATCGAGGACCTGAAAAACAGCTCCATGCTCATCGATAACGTGAGAAAGCTCAGAAAGGCGAGGGCCGGGTCGTACAAGCCCGCCGAGATAAACCTGGCCGAAATGCTGAGAAATATCAAGGATACTACGCCCGAAACCCCGGGGAGGGAGGTGCAGATCACCCTGGACCTGGCAGGCGAATGCCGGGTCTGTGCCAGCGACATGCTCCAGGACGTTTTCACCAACATCGTCGGCAATGCCATCCGGCACTCCACCGGCTCAATCACGGTAGGCATTAAGCTCAAAACGGAGGAGATCGACGGGACAGAATATTGCAGCATAGCGATCGAGGATAACGGGCCGGGGATTCCGGATGAAGTGAAGCCGGGCCTTTTTGACATAAGGCAGCGAGGAAAGGCCAGGGTTTCCGGCAAAGGGCTGGGGCTCTACATCGTCAAAACGCTCGTCGACGACTTCGAGGGGCAGGTGTGGGTGGAGAACAGGGTACCCGGTGACTATACTAAAGGCAGCCGCTTTGTCATACTTATTCCTTCTGCAAAGGAAACGGAGGGGAAAGAGGCCTGTGTACAATCCTCGCCATGACTATTTTTCGAACGGCACCCAGTCTTCAGGGCTCTTGTAAAAGTTAAGCACTACGTGGCTCTTGCTGTCTTTAAGCATCGGGCCCATATTCAGCCGGATCCGGCTGATGTAAGACTCGTACTCCCGCACGTCTTTGAAGGCGAGCAGCAGCATCGCATCCCATTCCCCGGTCACCGATACGTCCATGATGACGTGAGGATCATCCTTGAGCGTATCGATGAAGTTCTTGATCGTCGCCTGGTCGGTCACGTCGAGCTTCAGGAACAGGATAAAAAAGGAACTAAGGCCGATTTTTTCCATCTCGACCACCGCCCGGTAGCCTTTGATAATACCGTCTTTCTCCATCCGGCGGATGCGGGAGGCTACCGTCTGCCGGGTTATCCCGCACTCTGCGGCGATCTCTACGTGGGGGGTGCGGCCGTCCCTGGCCAGGGCGGAAAGTATCTTCTTATCGATGTCGTCCGGGATATTGGCATTCATAGCAGTTTTACACGAAGTTAAATACTGGAGCATTGATACACGGTGATCCAGACCTCGCGTTAAATCTCCACTACAAAGATCATCCTGCAACAATATAATTCTTTTGCATTATGTTAAGTACATGGTATAATCATGTAACATGAAGAAAAATCTATATACCATTTTGAGTCATTATGTAAATAAAAATTACTGATTACTTTACTTTATGGTGATATAATGGCAAAAGATTATGCAGTAAAAGACATTAGCCTTGCACAGCAAGGCATGGACCGAATAGAGTGGGCACGCAGGCACATGCCGGTGCTGAACCTGATCAAGGCCGAGTTCGAGAAGAAGAAGCCGCTGAAGGGCGTCAACGTCATCGCCTGCCTGCACGTGACCGTGGAGACAGCCAACCTCATCGACACCCTGCTGGCCGGCGGCGCCAACGTGGCGCTCACCGCATCCAACCCGCTCTCGACCCAGGACGACGTGGCCGCAGCGCTCGCGAAGAAGGGCGTCAAGGTATACGCCATCCGCGGCGAAGATGAAAAGACGTACTACGAGCACATCGAGGCAGCCCTCAAGATCAAGCCCAACGTGACGCTGGACGACGGCGCAGATGTGATCGCCACTGTGCACAGCAAGCACAAGGAATACCTGAAGGAGATCTACGGCGGCTGCGAAGAGACCACCACCGGCGTTATCAGGCTCCGGGCAATGGCTGCTGACAAGGCGCTGAAGTACCCCGTGGTCGCGGTCAACGACGCCGAGACCAAGATGATGTTCGACAACCGCTACGGCACCGGCCAGAGCACCCTACACGGCATCCTGAACGCCACCAACATCCTGCTCGCCGGCAAGACCGTAGTCGTCGTCGGCTACGGCTGGTGCGGCAGAGGCGTCGCAGCCAGGGCAAAGGGCATGGGAGCCAACGTCATCGTCGTGGAAATCCAGCCCCGCAAGGCACTGGAAGCGGCCATGGACGGCTTCTGGGTAATGGACATGAACGAGGCTGCCAAGCTCGGCGACCTGTTCATCACCGTCACCGGCGACATCAACGTCATCCGCAAGGAGCACTTCCAGTCCATGAAGGACCAGGCCATCGTCTGCAACTCCGGCCACTTCAACGTCGAGCTGGACCTGCCCGCGCTCAAGAAGATGTCGAAGAAGGTATCGACTGTCAAGACCGACGTCGAAGAATACCTGCTCAAGGACGGCCGCAGGATCTACGTCCTGGGCGAAGGCCGCCTCGTGAACCTGGCCTGTGCCTTCGGCCACCCGCCCGAGGTAATGGACATGAGCTTCGCCAACCAGGCGCTGTCCGTGAAATACATCGTCGAGAATTACAAGAAGCTCAAGAAGGAAGTCTACAAAGTGCCCGAAGACATCGACAACCGCGTCGCGAAGCTCAAGCTGGAGTCCATGGGCATCAAGCTCGAGAAGCTCACTGCGGAGCAGGAAAAGTACCTGAGCTCCTGGAACATGGGCACATAAGCCTCTACGGGTGAAAATACATGGTGGATGTCATCATGGTCGGCACTGTGGCGCTGGACACAGTGCGCACACCTTTCGGCCTCGCCGAGGAGACGCTGGGCGGCTCTGCCGTCTACGCCTCCGTCGCCGCGAGCCTGTTCGCCAGCGTAGGCCTGGTAGGCGTAGTGGGTAAAGACTTCCCGCAGAAGCACGTGGATTTCCTGAGAACCAAGGGCGTCGACATGGCGGGCCTGGAAACACTGGACGGGGATACGTTCAGGTGGAAGGGCTACTACGAGTACGACATGAACCAGGCGCACACTCAGGATACTCAGCTGAACGTGCTGTCCAGGTTCGACCCCGTGCTGCCCCCTGAATACCGGGACTGCAAGTACGTCTTCCTGGCCAATACCGACCCGGAGATCCAGATGCGGGTCTACGAGCAGATCAACAAGCCGAAGCTGGTCATGATGGACACCATGAACTTCTGGATCGACAGCAAAAAAGAAGCGCTGTCCAGGATGATCGAGAAGGTCGACGTCATGCTGACCAACGACGCCGAGGCCCGGCAGTTCTTCGGCACGCCCAGCCTGGTCAAAGCAGGTAAAGCGTTCCTCGAGATGGGGCCGAAAGCGGTCATCATCAAGAAGGGCGAGCATGGCGCGCTCATGTTCACCGAAGATCAGTGCTTCAGCGCTCCGGCCTACCCGCTGGAAAAGCTGACCGATCCGACAGGAGCAGGCGACTCGTTCGCGGGCGGCTTCATCGGCTGGCTGGCCAAGACCGACGACATATCTGCTCGCAACATGCGGAAGGCAGTCATCTTCGGCAGCACCATTGCTTCATACAATGCCGAGGCTTTCAGCCTGGACAAGCTGAAGTGTATCAACCGCGATGACGTCTTCAACAGGTACATGAGATTCCAGGACATTGCTTCTTTTTAAATGTAGCAGGGCTGTCGCTTCCTCGCCGGAGTGGTGGACAGCCCCGGCAACATTTCTTTTTCCTGCATGCGCTGCCGATTAAAGGCACTGGCAGACAGGAGTTCCAAGGCATACATTCATTTTCATGACCACTAATGTATTTCTGGAGAGATTATGGACGGCCAGATCGAGAAAGTGAGCGACTACCTGAACGGTCTGTTCGGGAAACCTGTCGAAGTCATACGGATCATCCCCCTGGGCGCCGAGCCCGGGGAGACCGAGCTGAAAGGATTCGGCTACGGCAAGCCGTACCTCATCGATTTTGTCTGCGAAGGCGAGCAGCGATCGGCCGTCCTGTCGTCCATGCGTGTGCAGAAAGGCTTCGGCCACGACCATTTTGCGGACAGGGCCGCGATCATGCTCTGGCAGAACGCTGCCTTCAACGTGCTGCCCAGACATGTACGATCTCTAGACGTCGGCTTTTTTACGAAATATGGCGGGCTGAAGAGCGCAGGAGATGCTGACGAGTTCTTCATCTTGATGGACAGGGTCAGCGGTATCGAGTATTACAGGGACCTGGACAGGATTGCGGAGTCAGGATATTTCAGCCAGTTAGACGTAGACAGAGCAAAAGCGCTGTCCGACAACCTCGTCTACGTTCATCAGCAGAAGCACGACGACCGGATTTTATGGGACCGCAGAATCAGGGAGCTGGTAGGCTCCGGCGAGTGCATTATGGGCCTGGTGGACAGCTACCCTGACGACTTTGAGTTTTACGGCAGGGACCGCTTCGAGCGCCTGGAGAAAGAATGCGTCCGGTGGCGGTGGAAGCTCAGGCCTAAATACCAGCGCCTGTCAGTCGTCCACGGCGACTACCACCCGTGGAACATCATGTTCCGGAACGGAGTCGATTACACCCTGCTCGATCGCAGCCGGGGCGAGTATGGTGAGCCGGCAGACGATGTCTCGTGCCTGAGCCTGAACTACCTTTTCTACAGCCTGCGCAAATACGGCCGGCTGGAAGGCGAGTTCAAGCAGCTCTACGACACGTTCATGGAGAACTACCTGATCCAGACGGGAGACTTCGAGATGCTAAAACTCATCCAGCCGTTCTACGTTTTCAGGGCGCTGGTAGTGGCCAGCCCCCTGTGGTATCCGGGCCTGACGCCGGAGGTACGCATCAAGCTCTTCAACTTCATCGACAACGTGATCGCCGCCGAAGAATTCGACTACAAGGACGTCAACCAGTACCTGAAGGAGAGGTAAGGTGGCCTGGGCAGTCTGGTTCACGGGGCTGCCGGGCAGCGGCAAGACTACTGTGGCAAGGGAAACTGAAAAACAGCTCGCGTCCGCAGGCATCCGGGTAAGGCGCCTGGAGCTGGACCAGATCAGGAAAGTGATCACCCCTGAGCCTAAGTACACCGAGGAAGAGCGCCGGATGGCGTATGCTGCGCTGGCCTATATGGCAAAGCTGCTGACTGACGAGGGCATTAACGTCCTGATCGACGCCACGGGAAACCTGCGCCAGTACCGTGAAGTGGCCCGGCGCCTGATACCAGACTACGCGGAGGTGTATGTCCGGTGCCCCATGGACCTGAGCATGGAGCGGGAAGCCCATCGGAAGGCGAGCCATGCCCCCCGGAACATCTACGAGAAAGGAAAGACCGGCAAGAGCCAGACAGTGCCCGGACTTAACGTCCCCTACGAGGAACCCCTCGAGCCCCTCGTGATCGTGGACACGTCGAAGAAGTTGCCGGAAGAATCCGGCAAGCAGGCATCCGAGGCGATACTCAAAAAGTTAGGAGGCAGTCATGGATGACTTAGCCCTGGTCCGCCGGATGGCTGAGCAGGTCCGAGATGCCACTGCAGATTATGCCACGGGGCACGAAGATTATGCAGATATTATCAAGCACCGGCCCGGAGACGTGACCCGGAGGATAGACCTGGCGGCGGAGGAAGCGCTCGACCAGGCGGTTTTTAGAGAAGGCCTCAAAGCCAGAATCGTTTCCGAGGAGATCGGCGAGCGCATCGTGCCAGCCGGTACTGTGCCAGAGCTGACCCTGCTGTGCGATCCGGTTGACGGCTCCAACAACTTCATCTCGGGCATTTCTTATTACTGCACGACGCTGGCGCTCTCCCGCAAACCAGATGGAGCCACCTTTGCAGACATCGATGCCGCGGCGGTTTCCAGCCCGCACATGGGCACATTCTATGCGGCAAAGGGCAAAGGTGCGTTTCTGAACGGCAGGCCGATTAAGGCCGGGCGGACGGGTTATAAGCCCATCTATTCGATATACGTGTACGGGTCTGGCACGATACCTGGAGGGCTCATAACGCTGCAGGAGAAAGACTGCATTGTCAGGACCATGGGCAGCATAGCGCTGGACATCTGCATGGTTGCCCGGGGCTCCTTCGATGCCGTGATCGACACCAGAAACAAGGTCAGCGGCTACGATGTGATGGCTGCCGGGCGTATCCTGCGGGAAGCCGGCGGGAACTTTTTGCTACTGCACGGCCAAAATATCGAGGATATGCCGCTGGATGCGACCGGGCTGTCGATCATAGGAGCGGCTGAAGAGGTAATCAGAGATAAGATCCTCCGGGATATAGAGCTGTAAGGATGGTTTACGGGTTCTGAAGAGGGAAACCCCATTTCTGCTGCACTCTGGCCCGCTCCTTCTCGAACTCCCGCGGGTCATCCTCGAGCTGCCGGATTTTCCGGTATCCTGCCGCCACAGCTTCTCTAGCCAGCGTAGAAGTCAGAGGCCAGAACCGGTCGTCATCCACACGGGAGAACTCTTCTGAAAAAATCTCGCAGACTACATCCAGCGTACCATAAGTACAGCTGATCAAAGAAAATTTGTTGGCCACCGCATCCCCGAAGGCCATGGCAAATAGTCTGCTCTTAAATCCAAGCTTCCGGGCGGCCAGCTCACACAGTTTCGACATTGTATCGTGAATGCTTTTCCGAATGTCTTCCTTATCCCAGGCGAGAGGTTTAGTGTGATATAGCCTCCGGTGATCGAGCACTTCGGCGGCAGATATCGGGACCGGGCCTTCGGCTGCCTCGTGGGCTTCCCACTCGATGACCACGTCGTCCCACGGCATTTCCCCGATGTCGGCCACCCCGGAAAAGAGCAACCGTAGATCACGCCATAGCTCGGTTACAGTCTCCTTTACAGCGGGCTCTACATCGGGCCGGACCATGAAAACCAGCCGGCCATCCTCAACGGCGGACTCAAGCATCGCCGGGAAGCCGTCAAGCTCTTCGTACTCGGCTGGGAGAGATATGCCTACAGAGTCATCCAGCCGGGTAATGCGTACTCTCGCCGTGTCGAAGATTCTCATGCTGATAAGAGTTGGAAGGCTATTGATATAACGGATATTCACGTTGGGAGCGGGGACGCGCTTTAGAGCAGCCATGCAGTTACTGGCTCATCGTACGCTGCGCTGTGCCAGCCTTACTATTCCCCGGATACTCGTAAACAGTTGTCTCTATGCCCGCAGCGTTCGTCTGCTATCTCACGCCACATAAGCAACCAGAAATGGGGCGTTTTTCAATTGTGCCGAACCCAATAAAGTTATTATCTATCACACGCAGTAATGATCACCTTCGAAGGAGAACCATGAAAAAGCTGCGCATCGCCTGGGGCATCACCGGCGCAGGGCATTATCTGCGGGAATCTTATGCGGTGATGGGAGAGCTGAAAAGGGACGGCCACTCTGTCACTACTTTTGTTTCCCGGGCGGGTGAAGAAGTCTCAAGGATGTACGGGCTTTTCGACGATCTGAAGGTAATATCGGACGGCACGTACCTGAACGAGATCTTTCTCGATTCGGCCCAGGGTGCGAGCTTCCCAAAGATCGGCAGGTTCAACCTGAAACGCTACGATCTGTTCGTCCTCTCCCCGGCGACCTCCAATACCGTGGCTAAGATCGTCTTCGGTATCGCGGATACGCTGGTGACAAATTGTGCCGCGCAGGCGATGAAAAGCGACGTGCCTTGCTTTATAGTGCCGGTGGACCAGGAGAGCGATGTCGTCTCCGAGCTGCCCTACACGATCGACCGGGCGAAGTGCCAGAACTGCGCTGATTGTCCGCCGAGAGCAGCCTGCCCGAACGAGGCCATCCACGGCCAGATCGACCTGCTCAAGTGCCAGGGTTGCGGCAGCTGTGTAGAGCTATGTCAGCACGAAGCGATCTCGGGTGGCGACCCGGTGCCGCTGACCATCCGCAGCGTCGATGCCAGAAATACGAGAATGCTGGCGGAAATGGAGCACGTGCAGGTTATGAACAGGCCAAAGCTGCTGCTCGAAGCCATAAGAAGATTTTGATGCCGATTATGATAGTCCTGAATGACTATAAGTCGACGTCCCTGTAAAAAAACGAATGTAGTTTGGTGAAGCTATCATATCCATTGAATACAGGGACGCCATTGCCTGGTATATAACCGATAGCAGCGAGTGCTATCGGAAGTAGGATACTACTTTCCGACATATAAACGTTTCTATGATTGTTCATGTTGTTATAACCTGTTGCTGCTTCAGGGCATCCGATTAAGCGGGAAAAACTATTATGGGCAGGCATCGTTTAACCATTGATCACCGGATTGATACATGCCTGAGCTCAGAAATGCAGGAGGCCTTGAATGATCGACTTGAACCCTGTGGACCAGTATATGCTCGAAGTGATCAACAGAAATGAGATCCCCGGGTTCGACGGCTTTTTCAGGGTATTCACCCACCTGGGCAGCGCGGCCTTCTGCCTGTTTGTCTTCACCCTTTACTTTCTGGCGGGCAAGCAGAAGCTGGTAGCTGCGATTTTTATTATAGCGCTGCTGTTCGGGACGGTGATAAACGAAGATATCAAAAATATCGTGCAGCGGGATCGCCCGGAAGGAGCCGTTGTCGGCATAGCTCTTACGCCGGTGAACTACTCGTTCCCGAGCCAGCATGCCCAGACCGCATTCATGATTGCGGCGCTCGCCGCAGTGTACTTTGGCATAAAATATAGACTGATCGTGTATATTTTTGCAATCCTGGTCGCCGTCAGCAGGATGTACCTCGGCGTACATTACCTTACAGATGTCGCTGCCGGTGCTGTGAGTGGCATCATCATCGCTGAGCTGGTAATGCTGGCCGCGTATCTGAACGGGCTGACAAAAGACACGGGTATAATAGGATATGTAGCCAGCCTTGCAGGCCTCAGGCCTCCGACATATCCTGCCCCGGGCAGCCAGATGCTGGTAGGGCTTATCATTTTGTTTGCAGGGATAGGGATTTCATCCATCGCCATGCTGACTGGCCAGTACGCCGTATCGCTGGTGTTTATCGCCCTGGTATACCTGTGGATACTTGAACTACCCTTTGTTTATGCAGTTTATAAAGGATAACGATGGGGGGCTCGGCGGCGTTTTATAGAGGCAGCCTAGCTGCAAGCTCATCCAGCTCATCGATGATGCGCTCTGGTGTATAAGCAGTCAGTTCATCCGGCAGGTCAGCGTTAAGCATATCCATGGTCAGCGGTACTGAAACACCTTGCACGGTTGTGCCATCAGCCATGTCCAGACATCCGACAGGGACCGGGCACAGCTTCCCGGGCAACGTGGGTTCGGCATTGATTAAAACTACCCCTCTGCGACGCCCGGTACCACCGGCGATCTTACCACCTGAGTTCGCCGCTGCAAGATCGATCCACCGGTCGACCATAGTACGTCCCTTGCCCGTGTACTCGAGATGGCTTCGATAGAAGGAGGCTGGCTGCGGTTCGCTGGTAAAGAGCATCACTTGAAACGAGCTGCCGGTCCAGTAGACAAACGGTTCTCCCCGGAACAGCTCCCGATAACCGGGATCAGAGATAGCAGCACTGGTAAATGCTTTTACTGCCGCGAGCGCACCGGATGGCGTCGAGCCGACGCTGCGCTCGATCTGGAAGACAGCCCTGTCGATCTCTCTGCCAGGCCCGAGCCGGTTAACAGAGTAATAGAAGCCAACGTACCTCCGCTGCGGGAAATACTGCCACACCAGCTGCTGCTCAGGCGACAGCCTGGCTCTGGCCGCATCCAGATTACGATACTGTTCCCTGGCCTGTATAAACTGCGGAGTGACGGCTTCGGACAGCTGCCGGATATGGAGCGGCGGCGCCGTCTGCCCTGTGATGATCACTGATCTGATACGGCCGTGTGGCGTCCAGATCCGGGAAGCGAGCTCCCTCCCGTGCAAGAAACCAGTGAGCTTTGCGGCAATTTTCCCATAGTAGGGAAGTACGTCCAGCTCCCCGTAAGGCCTGAGCACGTCGCCCGAGAGATCAATCAACCCCGCCTGTTCACTCATACATAACGATCAGGGCTTCGGTTTCAAAAAGGCTCCCCAAAAAGAATAGGCGTGGCATAAAAATTTATGCCATGCTCTACACTACTAGTTATTTCTTCATTGTCGTCTTCTCGGTCTGCCTGCCGGTGGTGGAAGGAGTCGGCTGCACCTTAGGCTGAGATTTTGTAGGTGCAGACTGCTTCTGCACAGAAGCAGGCTGCTTCTGCACCGGAGCGGACTGCTTCTGCACCGGAGCGGACTGCTTCTGCACCGGAGCGGACTGCTTCTGCACCGGAGTAGACTGCACCAGAGGTTCAGACACCGCAGGAGTTTTCCCTGAAGATGCTGGCTGCTTCTGAGGATTCTGTGCAACAGGGGCAGACTGCGTCTTCGGCTGCGTTACCGCAGGAGTCACCGGCTCTGCAGAAGTCTGTTTCTGCACAGGAGCAGACTGTGCTTTAGGAGTAGACACGGCAGGAGTCTTTTGAGAAGTCACCGGCTGTGTCTGAGTGCTCTGCTGGACAGTCGGAGCCGACTGTTTCGGCTGCTGAGCTTGCTGCGTAGCAGGCTGCGCCTGTATGGTCGCCTTCGGCGCAGATGCGGCCGGACTCTGCTGTCCAACCGTAGCAGGAGTCACGGTCTTATCGCTGCCCTGAGTAGTTTTGACCGGGATGGCCCCGGTTGTCGGAGCCATCTTTGCGCCCGTAGAAGCCGGAGCATGGACTTTATCAGATGCAGCAGCCGCCGGCTGTTGGGATGCAGGCACACTTGTCGGCTTAGCGACCCCGGTGGCAGCCGGCCCTGATACCTGAGAGCCTGGTGCCTGGGGCTGTCCGGCCGGTGCTGTTTTCGCAGCCGGGGAAGCAGCTGCTTTACCATGTGGCGAAGCAGTTGGCGTTGCAGCTACGGGCTGTCCGGCTTTCACGTCTGCCGGCTGTTTCACGGCTGTGACGGGAGAGGTAACATCAGTACCCGGCACTGGTGTTGCCCCGGTTTTACCGGAAGTGGTAGCCGGAGATACTGTCTTCGGCTCGGTCACGGCAGGCTGTTTGCCCGTTATATCCTGAGTGGCCGGACGGGTTACCGGCGATGCGGTAGCCTTGCCCGGCTTATCAGCAGGCGCGGTTGTGCCGGCTGCCTTAGGCGCAGCCTTAGTTGAGGCAGGAGCTTTTACTGTGCCTTTTCCGCCCTTTTTGACAGCTGCATCCCCTGCCTGCTTCGAAATGACCGCAGGCTCTGCCCCGGTCTGCTTCGCGGTCTGCGCTGCATCCAGAGCGGCTCTCGCGCCTTCCGTACCGATCTCGGGTGCGGTAGCGATCTTCTGGGCCGCTACTACGGGATCGCCGTTCGACGCCGCTGCGGCGGCAGAAGCAGCAGAGGCAGCGATGCCACCCCAGTCGGCTCCGCCCGAGTCTGCGGCAGCCGCGGCAGAAGCAGCAGCTGATGCACCGGGTGTCTTTACCGAGGAGGCGATGGCGTCAGTCACAGAGGCAACGTCGGCACCCGATGCTGCGGCAGCCGCGGCAGCCGCAGCAGCGGCAGCACCGCCGCGGTCGGCACCGGCAGAAGCTGCAGCAGAGGCGGCAGTAGCAGCAGCCGATGCACCGGCAGCCCCACCGGATGCAGAGGCGGCAGCCGAAGCCGCGGCGGCTACATCAGAGCCGGAAGCCGCGGCAGCTGCGGCAGCAGCCGAAGCGGCAACACCTCCGGGGCCTACGCCTGCCGAGGCGGCAGCCGAAGCCGCGGCAGCCGCCGCGCCGCCACCGCCGGAGATATAGGGCGACAAGCCGTTAATCAAGGGCATGACGTCTCCGCCGTAAGCTGCGGCAGTTGCGACTGCCGCTGCAATCGAGAACTGGTTCTGGTAGATGTACGGCGAGAAGGTATTCAGGAAGTAGGTCTGCGGAATGTAATATGGCTGGTAGTAAACTGGGGCTACCAGAATCGCGATTGGCACGAACACTGGAACGAACACCACAGGTGTCACGACCACAGGTGCCGCGTATACGACGGGCAAAACGCTGGTGTAAGCTCCCGCCGTATAGCTATTATAGTACCCGTACAGGCTGTCCGCAAACTCCGAAAAGACAGGGACGCTCATACGGTAGGTCATCGTATCGATGACAAGCTGCATAGGCTGCTGCAGGGAGTAGCTATTCTGCTGACCGTCCGGTGCGACGATCGAGATGCTGTCGACCATGAAGACGACCTGGTTCCCGTCAGTACCCTGGTAGGTTCCGTCCAGGTCTATGACGAAAATCTTCTCGTTAGTCCGGAGCGCCGTATACAGGTTGGATTTATCGATCGTGCCCGCGCTGCCAATCGAAGATGCGAGGGTAGACATGTCTACCTGGATCGTGTTCTTCGACCGGTCCATGACACCCATGAGCGGGTTCTTCAGCGTGTATACAGTACACTCTGATGAATAAGGATTCGACAGAGCGATACCCACGACCTGGAAGTAGAGCCGGTCCTGGTCCTGAGAAACCAGGTAAGTAGCCAGGCTGATCTGATTCTGGCCGGCTACGAATCCCTGGAATCCCTCCAGCCCGGGTATTGAGAGAGGCGATATACCGCCGGCACCGCCGGACGGGCTATATCCGCCCGTTAATCCCTGCGCAAAGACTGCAGGGCTGAATAAAGAGCAGATAAGCACAATGGCTGACATTGTGCAAACCACGCCGATAGGCGTGACCACGCTTGCTGGCGTGACCAGATGATCTAAAGACAGATCCAATTTCATCCCCCGTGGCATAACATGTTATCCGAAATAATATAGTATACAAGCAGATTTGAGCACAATTACCAACGATTGGACATATTTTGTAAAACAAAGGTATTTGATGGCTTAGTTTTCTGTTTTAGGCGCTTTTTACAGGAGATACAACACCAGTAAAAGTAAGGATAGCTAAATAAGAAAAGAGTAAAGCCGGTGGGACTCCACCGGCCTCAAATTTTATCGTCTTCTCAGGCTGCCGGAGGACCCGCCGCCGGAGACAGATGGCGCACTACGTACACTTGACGGGCTGCTCATCCTCTGGGCTGGCTGGGCAAACTGCGCCCCTCCCCCGGATGGGGCACTAATCCTCTGAGCAGGCTGCGAAATCTGCCTGCTGGCAGGCTGAGCAAACTGCTGACCCGCACCAGAAGGAGCACTGATCCTCTGAGCAGGCTGGGCAAACTGAGCCCCTCCACGCATGCTTGAAGGTGTACTTACTCTCTGAGGCTGAGCGATCTGTGGAGCACCACCAGCCCCGGATGGAGCACTAATCCTCTGAGCAGGCTGCGCAAACTGAGCTCCTCCACCAGAAGGAGCACTAATCCTCTGAGCAGGCTGCTGGGCAATTTGCCTGCTGGCAGGCTGAGCAAACTGCTGACCCGCACCAGTAGGAGCACTAATCCTCTGAGCAGGCTGCTGGGCAAACTGCTGGCCCGCACCCGAAGGAGTAGTTACCCTACCAGCCGGAGGCTGGGCAAATTGCTGGCCCGCACCAGTAGGAGCACTAATCCTCTGAGCAGGCTGCTGGGCAAACTGCTGACCCGCACCGGATGGTGGAGTAACCCTACCAGCGGGTTGTGCGATCTGCTGGCCCGCACCCGAAGGAGTAGTTACCCTACCAGCAGGCCCTGCGATCTGACCTGCAGGCCCGGAAGGCGTCGTAATCCTGCCTGCACCCGGCTCAGTAATCTGAGCTCCGCCAGGACCGCCAGGCGGAGTAACCCTACCAGCAGGCCCTGCGATCTGACCTGCAGGCCCGCCCGGTGTTGTAATTCTGCCAGTACCCGGCTCAGTAATCTGCGCACCACCAGGTCCTGTCGGTGTGGTCAGTCTGCCACCCGGCCCGGCAATCTGACCAGCCGGTCCGCCCGGAGTAGTCACCCTGCCATCAGGCCCGGTAACTTGAGCACCGCCCGGACCGGTCGGCGTAGTTACCCTGCCACCCGGCCCGGCAATCTGACCAGCAGGCCCTGCACCACTCCTGATCCTCTCAGGCAGGTTGCTGGCGAACTGCTGCGGAGTTATACCCTGTTGTCTGGACTGCTGTGCGGCCTGCAACACCTGTTGTGCGCCGGCGCTGCCTCCAAATTCTCTGGACTGTGTCAACGACTGTGCTGCGCGTACCGGGTCGCCGCCGCCACTGGCCGCCGCAGCAGCCGCAGCAGCTGCAGCCGCAGCTCCTGGATCATTTCCTGCAGCCGAAGCTGCCGCCGCAGCAGCAGCCGCAGCTTGTGATGCACCTGGGCCGCCACCTGCAGCCGCTGCCGCCGCACTGGCCGCCGCAGCCGCGTTTCCTCCGCTGGCTGCTGCCGCCGCAGCCGCAGCAGCCGCAGCTGATCCACCTGCACCTGCTCCACCGGCAGAAGCTGCTGCCGCCGCAGCAGCAGCCGCAGATGCTCCACCGGCACCGCCGACGGCCGAACTTGCCGCAGCAGCTGCCGCAGCCGCGTCGCCGCCTCCGGCAGCCGCAGCCGCAGCCGCCGCAGCCGCAGCTACACCGCCGGAACCTACTCCGGCAGCTGAAGCTGCACTGGCCGCACTCGCTACACCTGAAGCTCCACCGGCACCGCCCAGTGCTGTGGATGCTGCCGCCGCAGCCGCAGCCGCACTACCGCCACCAGCCGCAGCAGCTGTTGCTGCCGCCGCAGCCGCAGCCGCTCCCGGCCCTCCGGCAGAAGCTGCACTGGCCGCAGCAGCCGCAGCCGCTGCTCCACCGGCACCACCCAGGGCAGTCGAGGTCGCACTGGCCGCAGCAGCCGCGTTACCGCCACCGGCAGCCGCCGCCGCAGCAGCCGCCACCGCCGCTGCTGCTCCCGGCCCTGCACCATTGGATGCCGCCGCCGCAGCCGCAGCCGCAGCCGCAGAAGCTCCACCGGCTCCACCGGATGCCGCCGCAGCCGCAGAAGCTGCCGCCGCAACGTTACCACCACTGGATGCTGCCGCCGCAGCAGCCGCAGCAGCCGCTACACCACCAGGGCCAGCTCCGCTGGATGCTGCCGCAGCAGCCGCAGCAGCCGCAGCTCCGCCACCGCCGGATACCGCAGATGCAACTGCAGAAGCAGCAGCAACCGCATTACCGCCAAATGCCGCGGCAGAGGCAGCAGCCGCAGCTACTGCATACTGGTTCACGAAGATCGACGGAGTAAAGAAACTAGTTACATACGCACCTGGGAACGCGAATGCGTAGGGTATGGGTGCCACAATGATGGGAATAGGCACCAGTAATGGCACGAAGATCGGCGGCGTGATCAGAATCGGACCGCCGAAGACTACCGGCCCCAGGACGGAATAGGGAGTTGTGAAGAAGGTGCCGAATACGTCAAAGACCTGTGGGAAGGCCACCATGAAGATACGGTAGGACATCGCGTCGATGACAAGCTGCGTGGGCTGCTGCATCTGGAAGACCCGTGCATTACCATCGGGCGTCACCATGCGAACAGCGTTGACGTTGAAGATCGTTTGCAGGCCCTGGGTACCGGCGTAGTTCATGTTCAGCTCTACGATCATTATACTCGGGTCTACCCGGAGCACCTCGTATATGCGGGTACTGTCGACGACGCCTGCGGACCCGACGGCCACCGCGATGTTCGACAGATCGATCTGCATAGCGTTCCGGGACGGATCAGCTACACCCAGGATAGGTGCCTTTAGCGCGTAAGCGACAGCTTGTCCGGATACCGGGTTTGAGACGGTAAAGCCGACCACCTGGAAATACATCTGGCTACCCTGCTGACGAACAGGCTGGATAGCGAGGCTTAATACATTTTCACCTGTGGAAAAACCTTGCAGGCCTTCGAGGCCCTGAATGGTCAGTCCACCGTACTGCCCGGCACCGGTATAACCCCCGGAATAAATGGGCTGGCTTTGTGCTATGCCAGTAAACTGGGTAGCACATAAAACCGTGATAAGGACGCATAACACTGAAGTTATGCTTATGCATCTTTGTTTGTTCAAGACTCCACCCCCATGTTAACACTGAACTGAAAAACGAAGTGTAACGATAATACATTTAAGGCGTTCTCGAGCGAATTTTGACGAAAATTACCCAATTATCTAATATTTTCGTATTATAAAGCATATATTAGATTGTTTTACGGTTATTTCAGATATCTAACCGCAATATGGTAAAAACGGTAATAATTTACACTGCTTGTCAATATTAAAGCTTATTAAATATAGCATCCTGCCCCGGGTGCCAGAAACCTTCTTTATATTTACTCAGGCAAAACTGAAAAAGAAATGCCGATGGAAATTCCATCGGCCAGGTTTAGATATTTTACCTTCGCAGGCCACCACCCATGCCGCCTAAACCGGCAGGCTGGCTAAACTGCCGGACAGGCTGCTGGAAAGCCTGCTGTTGCAACGGCTGCTGGAAAGCCTGTTGTCCCAGCGGCCTCACCGGCTGCTGGAAGGTCTGCTGTTGCAACGGCTGGAACTGTTGCTGACCAAATTGCCTGGCAGGCTGCTGGAACTGCTGCTGTTGCACCGGCTGCTGGAACCGTTGTCCGGCCGGCTGTTGCAACGGCTGCTGGAACTGTTGTCCGGCCGGCTGTTGCACCGGCTGCCTGAAGGGCTGCTGTCCAGCGTGCTGACCTATCTGTTGCTGTCCGGTCTGCTGTTGTAGTGGCTGCCTCGCAGTCTGCTGACCCAGCTGCTGACCAGGCTGTTGCCCGGTGGTCTGCTGCTGTAACGGCTGCTGACCCTGCTGGCCCGTCTGAGTACCTGGCAGCTGACCTGTTGTCTGCTGGCCAGGCTGCTGACCTGCCTGCTGTTGCAGAGGCTGCTTACCGATCTGCTGACCCTGCTGGCCCGTCTGGACGCCAGTCTGTTGTCCAGGCTGCTGGCCGGCCTGAGTACCGGTCTGCTGGCCGATACCAGTCTGAGTGCCAGGCTGTTGACCAGGCTGACCAGTTTGCTGACCGATCTGCGTCCCGGTCTGCTGACCCGGCAACTGCGTACCCGCAGTCTTGAGTGTTGTTGGCAGTCTGCTGGCGAATTGTTCGCCGCTGACGCCCTGTTGTTTCAGCTGTTGCGCACTCTGTAGCACATTCTGTACGCCTGCGCTCTGGCCGAACTGTTTAGACTGCGCAATGTTCTGTGCTGCCAGGGTAGGATCTCCGCCAGCAGCGCCAGCAGCCGCAGCCGCAGAAGCAGCCGCAGCCGCACCTGGATCGCCGCCGGCCGCCGAAGCAGCAGCCGCAGCCGCAGAAGCTGCAGCCGCACCGCCGGCACTACCTGCGGCAGCCGCAGAAGCAGCAGCCGCAGCAGCGGATGTTGATCCACCACCTGCTGCAACTGCCGTAGCAGCAGCCGCAGCCGCTGCGCCACCTACTCCGGCACCACCTGCAGCCGCAGCAGAAGCTGCCGCAGCAGCAGCCGCGCCACCGGCACCTGTGCCACCAGCAGCAGCCGCAGCAGCAGCCGCAGCGGAGGCACTACCGCCACCCGCAGAAACTGCAGCAGCAGCCGCAGCAGCAGCCGCACCACCTACTCCGGCACCACCCGATGCTGCAGCAGCAGCCGCAGCAGCCGCAGCAGATCCGCCTGGAGCGCCGCCGGCCGCAGCAGCAGCCGCAGCAGCAGCCGCCGAAGAACTGCCGCCACCGGAAGAAACTGCAGCAGCAGCCGCAGCAGCAGCCGCACCACCGGCACCAGCGCCGCCGGCCGCAGCAGCAGCCGCAGCAGCAGCCGCAGCAGATCCAGATCCGCCCGCAGCAGCAGCCGCAGATGCGACAGCAGAGGCACTACCGCCACCTGCTGCAACCGCAGAAGCAGCTGCAGCAGCAGCCGCACCACCGGCACCGCCGCTGGCCGCAGCAGCAGCCGCAGCAGCAGCCGCAGCACCACCGGTTCCGCCAGCCGCAGCAGCAGCCGCAGCAGCCGCAGCAGCCTCACCAGTGCCGCCACCCGCAGAAACCGCAGCAGCAGCCGCAGCAGCCGCTACACCTCCAACTCCGGCACCACCTGTAGCAGCAGCCGCAGCAGCAGCCGCAGCAGCAGAGCCACCAACGCCTGAACCGCCCGCAGCAGCAGCCGCAGCAGCCGCAGCCGATGCGCTACCGCCACCAGCAGAAACCGCAGCAGCAGCCGCAGCAGCAGCCGCACCGCCTACGCCAGCGCCACCGCTGGCCGCAGCAGCAGCCGCAGCAGCAGCCGCACTACCGCCCGGTCCGACACCCGCAGCAGCAGCCGCAGCAGCCGCAGCGGAGGAACTCCCGCCTGCGGCAGAAACTGCAGCAGCAGCCGCAGCAGCAGCCGCACCGCCTGCACCAGCGCCGCCACTTGCGGCAGCAGCCGCAGCAGCAGCCGCAGCCGAGCTAGATCCGCCCGCAGCAGCAGCCGCAGCAGCAGCCGCAGCCGCATCTGCGCCGGAAGCAGCCGCGGCAGCAGCCGCGGCAGCAGCCGCAGCCTCGCCAGAGCTGGCTCCGCCAGCCGTAACAGCGGAAGTAACTGCGCTGGAGATGCTACTGGGGTCTAAAGTGGTTGTACCTATACCGGTAGTAGCACCTGTACCAGTAGTATCTGCAAATGCGGTACCTTGTGCGTGAGCAATACTAGTTATCTGCGTTGAACACAGTAAGACGACTGCGACAAAAAGAACCAGCGCAGATAGTATATTACTACATTTTCGTTTCAAATCTCCACCCCATTTTCAGTTTAAAATATTCATATGATGAGACATGGGGTGTTGATAATATTTTTAATGAAATATAAAGCGAGTTTCGTTTAATAGAGACGATTATAGCTCCTGATTGGCAAAATAACGATTAAATAACCAGATTAGCTGCTTATTGCTGAAGATGAATGGCTAAATTGGGTATAACAAAAGAATAAAAGAAAAGATGGGGCAATCGATTCGCCCTGAGTACGGCTGATTACGAGCACCGGCGGCAGACATACTCGATGTCATACTCGCCCACACCGTCTTCGATGCGACCCTTGAGGACCTTCTTCCCGATCATCAGGTGCAGCCTGCCGCACCGGGCGCACTTCTTCAGCTTGAACTCGTCGTACCACGCGTGGACGACGTCGAACTCGAAGGAAGCCTCATCCATGTCGACCACCTGGCGGGCGACATTCCTGGCCTGTTTGATTTCGAGACCGGTGTTCTGGGATATATCATAGGCCATGTAGCTGATGAGCAGCGTCCGCTCGACACCGCTGAAGATATCCTCAAAGATATCGTTGATGATGTCGCGGACGGGTGCGTCGCCGAAGTCCAGAGGCGACTCCTCGTAGTCAGATATGCACTTGATGAAAGGCTCTGACGTAGGCTGGGATGGAGCTTCACGGGTCTCCATAACCTTGGTGCCGCATAGCGGACACTTGCCCTGGATCAGCTCCTCTTCAAAGGTCTCCTCTTTACAGCCGGGACAGCGCATATGATTAATCACCGATTATAATATAAACACGGCAGCAGATATAACTGTCGTCCAGTTTCCTTCGTCGTCGACTTCTGCAGTCTTCGAGATGTTCATAGTTTTTCCGGGCTTTTCCTTAGTCCAGGTGAAAAGCATGTTTTCAGCCAGCTTTTCTGCGTACATGCCTGCACACTGTTCGGTCTCTCCGTAAGAGTGATGCTCGGATAAATAGCCGAAATTTTTTACCGGGTCTTTGGGAATAGCGCATCCGATAGAAGCTGCGATCCGCCGGCTCGGCTCGTTCGAGGAGTTACGAGACATGACCGTAAACACGATCTCCCCCGGGTACAGTGTAGGCAGCCCTTCGCCTTTCTGGATGATGTCGCAGTTCGGCGGCAGAATCGAGCTGACGGTGACGAGGTTGAACTTCTCTATCCCCGCATCCCGCAGCGCCATCTCGAACGATTCCAGCATTTCCTTGTGCCTGCCAACGCCACTGGTGAAAAACACTTTCTTTGGTACCAGACCCTGTCTCATCTTTTTATCTCCAATCCTCGTCCATCGTAAAGCATAAGTCCAATTACGCACCAGTATGGTATGGTGCATAGTTTGGATAACGTCAATATTAAACTTATTGAGTTCGGCGTTTCGATCGTCATTCTCGCGGCGTTCATCGCTCTTTTCGCGCTGGCCGAAAACATCTTCGGGCAGTGGACTAACCTGGGGTACATAGCGATAATTGTCGCGTTCACGGTCGTTATCAGCCTGTTTGGGCTGAAGCTTGCGCCTCACCTCTATTGACGTGAACTGACGGTGCACAACGCACCGTTATTCTGCAAGTGCTAATATACGCATTGCATTTTTAAACTTTTCGAGTGAACTGAACTGCTTTCGCATCAGGCTTCACGCCCGGCTTGCGATTCCGGACAAATTCGAATATCACGTGATAATATCAGAATTACGATATACTTTTAGGATAATTTTCTTTATTACCAGTTAATTTGTCGTAATAACGGGCAATAACGCACGCCCGGGTACATTTGCCACAGCGGTTGCATTTCGACTCGTCTACACGTAAATGGCCGTCTATACGAATCGCCCTGCGGTTGCAGGCTTTAACACATATCTTGCACTTGCTGCACAGAGCGGCCCGCAATACTTGCCTGACCGTGTCACCGAACAGCCGCTGCGCATATGCCCGATCGTCCGAAGAGGCGTAGATCTGGCCGCCGGCAAACATCTTGCTCGTGCCTTTGCCAGCCCTGAGAAGCATGACGTCGAGATCTTCCGAATAGGACGGGGTGCCGATCGTCTTCAGCATCTCTTTGAGCGCGTCAGGCTCCGGCCACTTTCCGACGGACAGCACGCCCTCGAGGCTGTAGCCGCCCGCAGTACAGGGGCTGATACCCTTGATCATGGACAGGGACATCTTTGCTCCTGCCCTGGGCTTGAGGGAAATGCCCTTTTCCCGGGCAACGTTGAGCATCTTGGGGGGGTGAGCCTTCCACCGCCAGAAGCCTAAATCGACGTACTCCGGAGAGAGCCCGGAAGCCTCTGCCCATTTGTGTAGCTTCCCCTGCCATTCGTCAAACTTGGCCGGGTGAAGCTCTTTCATCCTCACGTACTCGGCCTGTAACGCCGCAGGACAGAGCCAGCAGCCGATCCTCTCAAAACCCAGGTCATACAGGGGATTGTAGGGCAGCTTTTCCATGTAGATGTACAGCCAGACTTCTATGGCCCGCCAGTCCTTGATGGGGAAGACTCCGACCTGGCCGGGCACGAACGGGTTTCTCTCCACGGTGCCGATGTGGCCCCGCTGGAAGGACTCGTACCGGCGCTTGCCGTCGATGGTGATGACTCCCTTCGTGTTGTTGAGCAGGCTGGTAATAGGTCCGAGCTTACAGACCTTACAGCACCACCGGAAATCTTTGGCGGGCGGGCCGAAGGCCGGGAAGTTTTGATCGAAGGCATTGCCTGCCTTCTGGATTTTTATCTCGACCCCGGTATCGTGGGCGAAACGCTCCACAAACTGCGAGGTCTCCGGGAATTCTAGTCCGGTGTCCACGAAGAACGCTTTGAGTTTGTCCACCGATTTTCTGGCGATGTGGAAAACGACGAGGCTGTCCTTGCCACCGCTGAAGGAGACGGTGACAGGCAGATGTTTATGCTGCCCGGCAATGCCCCGGATGACGTTGATCGCGTCGGCTTCCATGGACTGCAGCTGCTTTCGGTTAGCTTCCACCGCATCGGCTATCGTAGATTTACGGTCATTCAGCCTGACCCGGCTGCCGCCGATCTTCCTGACCTTGATGGTGTTTTCCGCGGGATTAGCCAGCTTATCCGAGTCGACTCTTGCCACTCCGAGACCGTTAAAGGACTCGTTGACCTTGAGCAGCACTACGTCGCCCGCTTTCACGTCTGGGGTGGTGCCGGTGACGCAGCTTCCGCTGATGCCTTTACCGTTCAGGTGTTTTTCCCGCGGGACATCCACGTTGACGATCCTTTTGGTCGCGTGAGGCATCAGCACCTTTGCGCCGTCGGGTCTCAAATCGAGGAGGTAGTCCTGTTTAACCAGGTCGTAGGCCATGACAGCGAGAGTTCTGCCGTCTACGATCACTTCGTCGGCCTTGTCGTCTCCGGGTATCTTGTTCAGCAGGACAAGCCGTTCCCCAATCGGGTCAGCCCCGTAAGTGTCGGTTAAAAGCCGGTGGAGGATGGCCCTCTCGAACGGAGAGCAAAAACGAACGTCGCCGGGCGGGGAGAGCTGTACAGCCCTTACAGGCCCACCGCAGGCTCCACATACATCAGCGATCAGCGACACGTTGCACGCGTCGCACCAGAAAATGTGATCTAAGGCCTCTTCGAAGGGCTTTCTCCCGCTCATTGCGATATACAGTGTAGATGGAGATAATATACCTTATGAGTGGCCGTGACTCTGCAAGAATAATGTAGGCATGTAGCGACTTATCTGTGGATATACTTAAATCTATCAACACTTAAATCAAAAATACTTAAAAAACTACATGGAGATAACATGCCGGTACTGACCAGGACTTTGACCGTCGAAACCAGAGGGCACGACGATATGATCAATCTGACTGACCAGGTCGGGCAAGTCGTGGCTTCGGGAGATATAAAAGAAGGAATCGTCACAGTATTCGTCCCTGGCAGCACAGCGTCGATCACAACTATAGAGTATGAGCCAGGACTGCAGCAGGACTTACCCCGGGCCCTGGAGCGCCTCGCCCCGTCGGATGCCTCTTACGAGCACGATCTGAAGTGGGGAGACGGCAACGGCATGTCCCACGTCCGGGCAGCGACGATGGGACCGGACATCGTGGTCCCGTTCAAAGAAAAGTCGCTGCTGCTGGGCACCTGGCAGCAGATAGTCATCGTAGACTTCGACGTGCGCCCGCGGCGCCGGGAAGTCATCGTCCAGGTCCTTGGCTTTTAGACCACCAGAATATAGTTCTCCGCACTGCTATTGCAGCACGGGCATGCTTCTGGCGCCCGATCGATGGCGATAAAGCCGCAGATCGAACAGATGAAAATATCCCCTATATCGGGCTCTTCGTCGGTATGCCGGAGCTTCGGTACCACGTTGTCGATCATGTTCGCGATCACCCGGCTGATCACAGCCGATTTCTCCAGGCAGTGCGCCGCTGCCGGCTCTGACTCAGCCATCGCTAAGGCATGATAGGGTTCGAAAACTTCTTTGACACTATTGATCTCCATATCCCTCGCTTTGACCAGGTTGTCCATCGTCCGCTCGAAGATGAAGTACGAGTTCGAGTTTACCGCCGGATTTCCCAGCATGTCCCGGGAGAGATAATATAGCTCTGACGCCCGGAGATATTTGGCCAGGGCGAACGCCCGGAACAGGCGGGACAGGACTGGAAACGACTCGTCCTGGGCGTGCCCTGCGAAGATCAGGTACCTGACATGGGACATGCTTTCGCTGCAAAAAGCGTCCCGGAGACACTTTAAGGTCGCTTCCCTCACAGGACATCACCAGCCATGTGCTTAGTTTTACCTTTGCCGATCATCATGAAGGTGTTGAAGAGATCGCTGGCCTGCTTCAGGCGCTTCCGGACATCGGTTGCGAGCTTCTCTTTCCCTGCGCTTTCGTACACTTTCACCGCTTCATTGTAGGCCTGGATGGCGCTATCGCAGGCTGCTATCGCTTCCTCGTACCGCTTTTCCTTGAAGCAGATCTCCGACATGCTGGCATGTGCCAGCCCTATGCTTACTTTCATAGATGCATAAGCCTCCGGGGCGTACTCCCGATCGATCATACCGATCGCCGAATTGTAGCAACTAATAGACATGGACACGTGTTTCAGGGCAGCATCGAGCTCGTGAGACCTCAGGAAAATTTCGCTGATGACAGTATGGGCCAGGCCAGCATCGGACATGATCCGGCCGTGGGCAACCTTTGACCTGCGAGGAGTAAAGTACTTTGCAGCGACCGTATAATGTTCGATAGCCCCTCTCGCGCAGACCAGCGCATCGTCGTACCGGCGCAGCCGGTAGTACTCGTCGGCGAGCATGACGCTGGCATTTCCAGTATCCGCCTCCAGCGAGGCCGCATCCCAGGGAGAGAGGTCTTCCGTCAGAGTTTTACCGGCCTCTTCGAAAGCAGCCAGGGCTTTTTTATAGCTCTTCACAGGATTGCGGGACGAGGCCAGCACTACGTACGCCCGGCCCGCCTCTGCGTTGATCAGGGCCTGGTCCAGCGCCCCAGGCTCCCCGGTGCTCTGCGCCTGCTCCAGCAGGGATATTGAAAGTAACGCCGTGTCAGCGGATTTATCTGCTTTCGCAAGCCGGGTGTATACGTGGCCTGCCACGAACAGCACGTGAGACTTTTCCTCCGGCATCAGCTCGTCCTTGCGGGCCAGCGCCCGCTCGATGGTTTTTACCGCCCGATCCAGGGATTCCCGCTTGCCGATACTATCATAGATAGCCGCGTAGACCTGGGCAAGCCACGGGTCCAGCACAGATGCCCGGACACTCTCCCCCAAACTTAGCGCACGCACTGGATACGTACCCTATTCCGCGGAAAGCCATAGAGGAGATTTCAAGGCGCCGGGACTGAACAGTGATATCCTTTAGCCGGTCGATCGCGTGGCACACTACCCCTGGGTTCCGAGTTTCAGCCCCGATCGCCCCGGTTTCGACTATGTCGCAAACCATGCTTCGGGCCAAGGCCATCTCCTTGATACCAGCCGTACTTGTCACGCTCAGAGCCGTTACCATCATAGAATCCACCGCGGCTTTCACAACCGAAGTATCGCCCGCCGCAGACAGTTTTTTCAGCAGGCTGATCAACGCAATAGTAGTGGAGGAAACCAGGGGCTGCTGTAAGACGATGGAACCCGCAGAACCGTCCGTACCAGAGTGGTGAAACTCACGGCTGATTCCCGCGATCAGGCCCCTGACTCTTGTCTGCGGCTGGACAGACCGGATCGTGTAAAGTACCATGGCAATGGAGGTCAGCAACGACAACCCCGAAAGCAATGCGGAGATACTGATGCAATAATTGTATAGGCCGGGTGGCTTGTAGGCCATCATGCACCCGATGAACGCCAGCGGCGCTATCATGAAGATGACAAAGATAGCATAAGTATCATATTGCGTGCCCCGCAGATCCCCGCCCGACAGCGACGAGAGATAGAGAATTAAGAATGCGATGGAGACAGAGATAGCCAGAAAGATGGCATCGCAGAGAAAGAGCATATTTAAAATGACGCTCTGCTCAGCCGGGCTGACGTAGGTGCGGGTAGCGACGGCCTGCCAGATGAAGATCAGGGCCGCAAAGAACGCCGCTCCAAGGATGATAAGGATGCTCAGGTTATCTTTAATAGTAGCAATCAGCCCTCGTACGTCCGGCAAAAAGTCCATGCAGTTTTATTAAATTTTTTATATATTTAACTCTTATCGCCTAATAATAAGCTTCAGGGGCGCTAAAACCCGCGCCGGTCGGCGAACAGCACCTTGGGGGCCAGAGTATGGCAGATTACCACGACTGGTTAAACCATGGAAACATAGCAGCACGAGGATATAAGGACAATAGTGATACGCGACTAGCCTGACGGTAATTGAAACCACGGCGGCACAGCGACACCAAGACAATGGCGAACCACTACAACTGGGTGGTTATTTAAACCACGGCGGCACAGCGACACCAAGACAGATGAGATACGACCGGTCGGATGGTTAATTGAACCACGGCGGCACAGCGACACCAAGACAATGGCGAACTATGAAATCGGAGGGCTCTTTTGTTATCCGCGGCGACACCAAGACAGTGCATTAACCAAAAATGCTGCTTGAATGCCGATCGCTTAGCCTGATTTTGATCGCATAGCCAGAAGCGTCTACGCCCTCGATGAAACCTGCCAGACCTCTGGGACTCGGATACATAAACAAAGTTGTCTCCGTGCCATCAGCCCGCTGTGCCGCCGTGGATCTTAAAGAGAGCTTTACCACCCAGGTACGGACTGTCTCTGTGTCGCCGTGCCGCCGTGGTAAAAATATTAGTCTGGTTAACGCTTCTCAAATTGTCTCCGTGCCGCCGTGCCGCCGTGGTTAGAACAGCTGCTCTCCAGTCGTCAGGATACGGAGCCGTGCCGCCGTGGTTAGAAAGCGTTGTGCCGTAGTGCCGTGGTGGTTTACCTATCAGCGGAGCAGCTTGGACATGTACGGCCCGTCGTGGATATACCCGAGCTTCTGATAGTACTGGCGGACGCCGATGCCGCTGATGATGGCTAATTTGCGATAGCCGGCTTGTGTGGCGATCTCCTCGGCGCGGGCGAGGAGTTTTTTGCCGTAGCCCTGGTGCTGCCAGGCGTCGTCTTTCTCCCCGATGGGCACCATGCGGCCGTAGACATGCAGTTCCCGGACGATGGCGGCTTCGCTGAGCTCCGGCCGGTGGGGCCGATGAGGGAACCGGAGGCGGAGGAACCCCACGAGGGCATCGATGCTCTCGTCGTCGAAGGACAGGAAGTACTCGGTGCCGCCGCAGACGGCCAGCTTGTGCTCGTGAAGCCTGATGGCAGAGGGATCGGGCTTCCCGCCCTGTAGTACCTTGTGCCCGATTTCCCGGCACCGGATACAGCGACATTTTAGCTGGGAGTCCTTAAGCAGGTCTCCGGAAAGCTGGCGGACGTTGCTCTTGACTACTCCGTCTACGATATGCCTGACAGGAATGTCGCGCTGGATGCGCTGCAGCCTCACCCACGGCGGCAGCGACGCCTTGATCTGGGCGATGAGGACGGCTGCATCATCGCTGGACAGTGGCTTGTATTCTCCCCGTTTCCACATATCGTGCAGCTTCGTGCCCTCGGTCACCAGCGTCGGGTATATCTTCATGTAGTCAGGGCAGAACCGGCTGTCGGTGAACAGCTCTTTGAACATCCTCAGGTCCCGGTCGAAGTCGGAGCCGGGAAGGCCGGGCATCATGTGGAAGCCTACCTTGAAGCCGGAGTCTCTGAGGATACGGTTCGCTTCTACCGAATCTGCCACCGAGTGGCCGCGCTCTATCCGCTTCAGGACGAAGTCATAGGTGCTCTGCACCCCTAATTCGACCTTGGTGCCACCCATGTTCAGCATCCGGTCGACGTGGCTTTCCCGGCACCAGTCGGGCCGGGTCTCGAAGGTCATGGCCACATTACGGACATTTGCGGTTTCGTTGGCCTTCTGGGCTTCTTCGATGAAGTAAGTGGGATGCGGCTCGCCTCCGAAGTCGTTCATCGCTTCGAGGCACCGGCGCACGAACCATTCCTGATAATCGAGACTTCGGGCGGTCATGGTACCGCCCATGATGATGAGTTCGCATTTGTCGAGATCGTGGCCGATTTGCTTGAGTTGTGTTAAACGGACGGTGACCTGCTTGTAGGGATCGTAGTCCTCCTGCTTCGCCCTTAATGCGGCAGGCTCGGTGCCGGTGTAGCTCTGGGGAGAATTGAAGACCGAGTCCACCCCTCCCGGGCAGGGCACGCACTTGCCGTGGGGGCATTTTTCCGGGGAGGTCATGACAGCGACTACGGCTACGCCGGAGATAGTCCGGATCGGCCGCTTCTGGAGGAGACCGAGTACGAGGTCACGCTCGGCGTCGGTGGCGGCGGCTGCCAGGATGTCAGAGTTCCTGGGCAGCTTGGAGAGCCGGTGGGCTATGCTGACGTTCTTTTTTGCCTTATTTAGCTCATCCTGGGTAGCCACGTTGCCGGACAAAATAAGATCAATAAGTTCTCGGCAGGCTACATTAATTTCGTCCATAAGTTGAAAGAAAGATATCGGGGCGGGATATGAAGTTTTCGG
Source organism: Methanocella sp. MCL-LM (assembly GCF_049676595.1). Taxonomy (GTDB): domain Archaea; phylum Halobacteriota; class Methanocellia; order Methanocellales; family Methanocellaceae; genus Methanocella_A. The sequence goes on along the minus strand of NZ_CP187259.1, from coordinate 1,791,882 downwards.
AGTTACGAATAATGGTTAACTTATATAGTAATTGAATAAGAAAAATCGGATCCAACAGTAATATTTCTAGCGGGTCGACGGCTGCTGATGCAGCCTACTCCGGCTTTTCGGGCGCTCCGATGTCGGGGCCGCGCTTGCACCCTCGTCGGCCCAGAAAGCTCGCACGTCGTTGCTCGCTTCCTGCGCCTCCTCCGCAAGCGCTAAGCGACGCCGCTTTCAGCAGGCGTCTATTACCCCGCCATCTCCACGTTCCCTGCTGATGCAGGGGCAGACCCGAAAAGCCTCCGTCGACCGAATTATATGACTCTTAAACCAACTGCAATAGATAAACCCCAGTATACAATTCCCCATAAATACAATAATTTATACATACAGGGACGAATATTAAACAATTATAGATTGGAGTAATAGGGTCTACTATTCATTTTTTGTTGGTGTGGGATATCGTGATAGAAGACAAAACTATTCACCTATATATTAAAAATAAGGATGGAGAGCATAAATATATACCTGCTGAAGTACTGGCTAATTACTTTCAGTCAATGCAGTCGATGCTTTATCATTTAGTAGATGAAATAGAGGGTAACAAGTCCAGGAAGAAAGGTGACTTCCCACAAAGTGACAGTTGATAAGAAAGGTAGTAGAACGATATTCATCGAAGATGAGAAGGATATCCAAAAGATGGAAGGTATACCTCTTAGAGATATAAAAATCCAGGATAAAATCGCAGTTTTAAAAGTTCCTCTAATTCTGGATGTACAATATGAAGACGACGAATACATAATCTCAAATGAAGAGCTATGTATTCATTCAGTATCGGATAGTTTAAAAGATGCAATAGAGGATATTAAAAAATCCATTGAGACGTTATGGATTGAATATGTCGATGCAGATAGTGATACGTTAACTGATGACGCCATTGCATTTCGGAATAAGTTGAAAGACATGTTTAGGGAGTGATTGCCTTGGCGCCCATTAAAACTAAAAAGATCATCACATCTTTAGAGAAAAAGGGGTTTGTAGCTTCCGAATCTGACCATGTTATGCTATTCCTGTATGTGGATAATAAAAAGACCAATATTCATACTAAGATTAGCCATGGAAGTAGGGAGTATGGAGATTCGTTATTAAACATGGTTAAGAAAGAGCTCAAACTCGAAAGTCGGAATCAGCTCGACGATTTAATCAACTGTCCGATGAGCTCAGAGGAATATCTCGGAATATTGGTAAAAAATAAACATATAAAAATCCCAATCGCTCCTGAGATCGCTACAATGAAAAAATAACATCTAATTTTTTCAAATCTTGAGTTAATACTTTTTTATAACACACCTCGAACAGGTAATTTAACAGGAAATTAGATAGCTCGTCGTTATCATTGACCTTCTTGTAAAACTTGAAATTGGTATCGATGATCCCCTGCATAGTATTATCAAAGACGTGCTTGAAGGAGATCTTAGCATTATCCCGGGTATTGACCATAATTTTAGAAATAGCGGTCGGCGAGGCGTTTCGGGCTTGTCCTCGCATCAGCGAGGATGCGGAGACGGCGGGGTAATGACCGCCTGCTGAAGGCGGCGGTGCTTAGGACTTGCGAAGCAATGGAAGGGCGGCAGCAGCGATAGCGCCAGCCGTACTTTCGTTGCGAGGGTGCGAGTCCGGCCCCGACGGTGTAGCACCCGAAACGCCGAGTAGCCTGCCATCAGGCAGGCGTCGACCCGCTATGGCCATTTAGGTTATTTTCTTTTAGAATAGTGTAAGTTTTATCAATTAGAATCGACGTATAATACCCTGTTATTATAATCCTGGACTGATTCTGATGGCATCTGAAAAATGCAGCACGCCGGTCTTAATGGTCGGCAAGAGCATAGATAACGCTAATCTGTATTATGCAACCGGTTTCCTGGCGCCGGATTCGTTTGCGTACGTGTGCGCCGAGGGTAAGTCGTATGTCATGGTCTCGTCGATGGAGCGGGGCCGGGCTGAGAAAGAGGCTAAGGTGGACCGGGTCATCTCTGACGAGGAGTACCAGTACGTGGAGAAGATGAAGTCGAGCGGCGACCCGGACGGTGCATATGCAGATGTGCTCGCCGAATTGTTGAGAGACTTAGCGGCGAAGAGCGTGTCGGTGCCGGGCAACTTCCCGCTGAAGCTGGCGGACAGTCTCCGTTCCCGGGGCATAGAGGTGACTCCTGCGGAGATGCAGATCGAAGAGGCCAGGCTTCTCAAAACCAAGGAAGAGGTCGCCATGATCCAGAAAGCCCAGCGGGTCAACGAGAAGGGCATGGCAAGGGCTGAAAGCCTGCTGAAGAAAGCCACGGTCAAGGATGGCATTCTGCACTACCGGGGCAAGCCGCTGACTTCGGAGCAGATCCAGCGAGAGATCGAAGTGGTTTTTGTCAAGAACGGCTACGAGACGACCGATTCGATCGTCGCTGCAGGCCCGGGAGCTGCAGATCCTCACTTTACAGGCGCAGGGCCCATCCCGGCTAACGAGCTTGTAGTCGTCGACATTTTCCCCTTCGGTAAAAAGGACCGGTACTTTGCGGACATGACCCGCACGTTTGTCAGGGGCGAGCCCACGAAGAAGATGAGGGAAATGTACGATCTCGTGCTGAAAGCCCAGGAGGCTGCGCTCGCAGCCATCAAAGAAGGCGTGACCGGCAAATCTGTCGATGACAAGGTCTGCGACATCTTCGAGAAGCACGGCTACGGTACCCCCAGGACCAAGTCGCAGACCGGCTACATTCACTCCACCGGCCACGGCGTCGGCCTGGAGATCCACGAGCCCCCGAGGCTGAGCCAGACGGGCACTAAGACGCTGAAAGCAGGCATGGTCGTCACGGTAGAGCCGGGCTTATACCTCCCGGATGTCGGGGGAGTAAGAATAGAGGATATAGTCGTGGTGATGAAGAACGGCTGTAAGAATCTGACGAAGTATCCCAAGGAGCTTATCCTATGAGCGGTGACGCAGTTCTGGATAAATATAGAGAGGCTGGACGTATCCTGAAAGAAGTCAGGCTGGCAGCAGTGCCGCTGGTGAAGAAGGGCGCTAAGATGCTCGACGTGGCCGAGGCCATCGAGAACGACATCTTCAAGAGGGGCGGCCGGCCGGCATTCCCTGTCAACATTTCTCTCGACGATGAGGCGGCGCACGATACTCCGGGGCCCGACGATGCGAGGGTCTTCGAGGACAACATCGTCAAGCTCGACATCGGCGTCCACGTGGACGGATATATTGCAGACACGGCGGTGACCGTCGATCTGAAGGGCGACGCCAACCTGGTCAAAGCCTCAGAAAAGGCGTTGGAAGAGGCGATCAAGGTTGTCAGGGCCGGCGTTTCGACAGCCGAGATCGGAGAGATCATCGAGCAGACCATCGAGGGCTTCGACCTGAAGCCAGTCTACAACCTGACTGGCCACGGTCTCGAGAAGTTCGTCCAGCATGCGCCTCCGTCGATCCCGAACAAGAGGATCGGGCAGGGCATCGTGCTCAAGGCCGGACAGGTCATCGCCATAGAGCCTTTCGCCACGGACGGTGCTGGCGTGGTGGGTGAAGGCGAGCTGACTGAGATCTTCGGCATCACGGTAGTCAAGCCGGTGCGGATGCCTTCCGAGAGGGACATGCTTAAGGCGATCCAGAAGTTCCAGGGCCTGCCTTTCGCCAGAAGATGGGTGGCAGGCCAGAAGCGGGCGGATGCCACGCTGAGCAGCCTGATGCGCCTGGGCATCGTGCACGCGTACCCCGTCCTGGTAGAGGAAAGGGGAGGCATGGTTTCTCAGGCCGAGCACACGATGATCGTCACCGAGGACGGGTGCGAGGTTACAACGCTGTAGGTTGAGACGATGGTCAGAGTCGGGTGGAAACTTCTCTTAGGCACCGGGCTGGTGTTGATCTCGGTCGCCGTCTTCGGGCTACACATACTCCTCTTCCACGACGCCCACTGGCTGGAAAAATACCTGGTATTTTACCTGGGCTTCCTGCCGGTAGAAGTCATCGTGGTAACGCTGATACTGGACCGCCTGATCGAGATGAGAGAGCGGCAGGAGCGGATGGAGAAGATGAACATGGTGATCGGCCTCTTCTTCAGCGAGATAGGCACATCTCTGCTGAGGATGATGGTGATCGAGGACAGGTCGGCCAGCGAGCTTCGCAACTGCCTGCAAATAACAGGCCAGTGCAAGCCGGACGACTTCAACCGGATCCGCCAGACCATGAAGGGCCACGAGTTCCGGGCGGAGTTCGATGCAGGAGAGCTGACAGCCATCAAGGAGCTCCTGTCCAGCAAGCGGCCTACCCTGGTCAGGCTGCTGGAAAACCCGGTCCTGCTGGAGCACGAAGTTTTCACCAACCTCCTCCGGGCAGTCTTTCACCTCGCCGAGGAGCTGGACTACAGAGGCCCGCTGGATCAGCTGCCGGACTCCGACATTGCCCACCTCTCCAGGGACACGAGCAGAGCCTACGAGTTGCTCGCGCTGCAGTGGCTGGACTACATTCAGTACCTGGAAGGCCACTACCCATACCTGTTCTCCCTGGCGCTGCGGACCAACCCGTTCGACGAGAAGGCGTCGCCGGTAGTAGCCGAGTGAAACTCGGACCCGAGTGAAACTCGGACCCGAGTGAAACTCGGGCATAAACACAGCCTAACTTTTTTATTTTCACCCGGCGACCTCACTTGCGGAGGGATTACTATAGACCCGGAGCTAAGCAAGCGCGCATTCAAAATCACCCATACCGATGCTTACACGAACATGAAGCAGGAAGACCGGCTCAAGTTCATCCACGAAGTCGAGCGGGTAAACAGCTACGAGGATCTGCCCGATAAGTGCAAGGAAGTCCTCAAGGCCGGAGAGCGGGAGATCCAGGGCTATTAATTTAGAAGGACGATCATAGGGCAGATGCAGGCCTCGCCGGACTCCGGCAGCATCTATCCTCGTTAACCTTTAACCGGCTTTACCAGTAGCGCTAACTATTTCGTCTTCTCGATATGACATGAATAGTGCTACTTGACTCGGGGATTACTGATGCCGGATAACTTGAGCTGCTATCAGCAGATGTACAGGCAATCTCATGACGGGATCATCATTCTTACAGGAGAACAGATTGTCTATACAAACAATTCATATGCTAAAATTGTGGGAGCGGACAGCCCGGCGTGTTTAATCGGCAGGAACATCTACGATTTCATACCGGCATACTACCGGGAACTGGTCAGACAGCGTTTCAGGATGATACTGGAAGAAGGTATTGATATTCCCCTGATCGAGGTGAATACGCTCCGGCTTGACGGCAGCCTGGTTAATCTCCAGATCTCAGCCTGCCGGACGGGTGACAGTAGCGAGCCCCAGGTGCGCCTGGTTGTCCGGGATATCACAGAGCTAAAAAATATGGAGAAGAACCTGAAGGCCAGTAAAGCGGAACTCGACCGGGCGCAGAAGATCGCCCGCATGGGAAGCTGGGAGTGGGACATACACCGTCGGAGGCTCTACTGGTCCGAGGAAACTTTCAGGATACTGGGTCTGGAGCCTTCGGATAAAACACAATCCACCGAAGTATTATTGAAGCAAGTTCATCCTGAAGACCGTAACAGGGTCCGTAAGTTTTTATCGACAGTGAAAGCTCAGATGACAGGCGGAAAAATCGACTTCAGGATCATTGCCCGGGATGGCAAGCTTAAGCATATTCACCTCGAAGGAGACGTCGAATTCGACGAACAGGGAAACCCGCTCAGGGCGTTCGGAGTCTTCCACGACATCACCGAGAGGAAAATGATCGAAGCTGAGCTACAAAATGCCAGGGCTCAGGCAGAACTGTACCTGGACCTGATGGGCCACGACATCAACAACATGAACCAGATAGCGATGGGCTACCTGGAACTGGCGATCGACACCGTGAAAGAGGGGGGCTCGATCAGCGAGGATAACCTGTTTTTGATCGAGAAACCGATGGTCACCCTCCAGAGCAATTCCCGCCTGATAAGCAACGTCAGGAAAGTCAGAAGCGAACAGGCCGGGGCATATAAGCCGGAGATCATAGACGTAGGTAAACTGCTGAGAGAGGTAAGAGCGGAGTTTTCGGGCATTACCGGCCGCTATGTCGAGATAAACATAGCTATCCGGCACTCTCTGAAAGTCAGGGCAAACGAACTGCTTAAGGATGTTTTCGTGAACCTGGTGGGAAACGCTATCAAGCACTCCGACCCTGGAAAAGCCCTGACCGTCAACATCTCCGCCGGGGTAGCCCTGAGTAACGGCAAGCCTTACTGCAAGGTTGCTATAGAGGACAATGGCCCCGGCATACCCGACGACCACAAAAGGCAGCTCTTTGATCTGCAGTCGCTCGATAAGGCGAGGACCAGCGGCAAAGGCCTTGGACTCTGCCTTACCGATATGCTTGTCAGAGACTTCGGCGGCCGCCTCACCGTGGAAAACCGGATGCCCGAAGATTACAGGCAAGGCAGCAGGTTTGTTGTCATGCTGCCTGTCGCTGAAACTGATTGAAAAGTGTGCCGCAAGGCTACTCCAGCCACGCCTTTTTCACGTTGATCTTCCCCGAATGCACCCGCCATTCCTTTTCGTAGTCGACGCAGATGCGCCGCTTCATGTGGGGTCCGCCAATTACCATGGACTCGTACTCCCCGCCTTCGCCGGCGACGTGGATGCCGTACTTATCATGTAATTTGTCGAGCTCTGCCAGGGCTTTCTGGTCGAGCACCCTACCTAGCCACTTCTCGTCCAGCCCTTCGGCCATGCACCCGACGATCATGATCTCGAAGCCCTGGTCGACCATGTCGCCCAGCAGCTCTCTCGGGTTCTTGTGCCACAGGGGCGCAAAAGACTTGATGCCGGCGTCCTGGCAGATCTGGTCGAGCCGCCTCCGCTGGTACTCGGAGGCCAGCGCTCCCGAAACGATGCCGTCCACGTCCAGCTTCGCCAGCGTCTCCTTCAGAGGGATGAGCTCAACCTCCGGTTCGGGAGGAGTTACAACTTCCACAAGCGGCAGGCCCATAGACTGAGCAGCCAGCCTCGTGAGCTCTACTGCGGGCACATGGTACATGTACGACTCCGGCGATTGTGAGAATACGGTGACTAGATGGGATACCTCCCAGCCGTAGTGCTGGGCGATAAAGACCGCATAGCTGGAGTCTTTGCCGCCGGAGAAGAGCGCCGCCACCTTCATTTCAACAGCTCCGTGGCAGCCTCCAGGAATTCCTTCTTGACGGCCGCCTCGTCGAAGGTGGTGATGACGTTGTCCCGCAGGACGAACCGGTCGTCGACGAGCAGGTCAGTGACTGCGCCGCCCGAATATACGAGGTTCGCGATCAGGTCGTGGTGGGGCAGCATCCGCACGTCGTTCAGGTCGATGAAAGCCAGGTCCTGGCTGTCCCGGGTGGCCATCTCGAAGACCACGGGCGCAGGTGCAGCCGTAGCATCCCATCGGTGCATCTTCTGGAGCAGGCTGGCAAATTTCATCTCCTGCATCATATTCAGAGAATTGTTACTGGCAGCGCCGTCTGTGCCCAGCGCGATTTTGACTCCGGCCGCCCGCAGCTCGAGCACAGGCATGACGCCCCCTGAGGCGAGCTTCATGTTAGAGGTTGGACAGTGAACCACCGTACTATGCCGGTCTCCGAGAATCCTGACCTCCATCTTGGTCAGCCAGGCGGCGTGGGACATCACTGTGTTTTCATCGAGAAGGCCGATACTGTCGAGGTATTCCACAGGCCAGAGGCCGGTCTGCTTATGGCAGTCTACGCATTCCTTCCGGGTTTCGGAAATGTGCGTGGTCAGCTTTACCCCGTACCTGCGGGCGAGATCTTTGGCTTTCAGCAAGGTTTCCTTCGAGCACAGGTAGATCGAGTGAGGGGCGACACAGTAGTCCACTCTGCCTCCCGGCTGTGAATTTTTAAGCTGGCGCTCTGCCAGCCGCAGCGCGTGCCCTGCATCGTCGTAATAGGCGGTGCCGAACTCGGTGATCGGGGTGCCGAGCGTACCCCGGATGCCGGATACCTCGACGGCTTTAGCCACGCTTTCCGCGAAGTAGTACATATCGATGAAGTGCGACGTGCCGGTGCGGATCATTTCCGCCAGGCCCAGCATCGCCCCCTTGTAGACCAGATCCGGTGTCAGGCGCCGTTCCATGGGAAAGATAGTGTTGTTCAGCCAGTCCTGCAGCTTCTCGCCTTCGCCTGCGCCGCGCATGAGCGTCATGGATAAGTGAGTATGCCAGTTGCTGAACGCGGGAATGACAAATTTCCCCGTGGCGTCGAACTCCTCGTCAGACGGGCCGTGGTGCAGGTCGCCCTTAGCGATCTTACCGCCGTCAAAGTAAGTGGCGTTTCGGATAATCATAAAGCATCGCCGTAATTGCTTGCTGTAATTGTCGTCCTGCGATAATAACTATTTCCTGCTTCTGGAAAGGAGAAGACATTGCGTCGAATAAAATATAAGCTGACCCGACCAGAGGCAAGGTCAGTATCACTGTGCAGTTTACTGGACAGGTGCAGCAATAGTCGTGCCCTCACCGGGCGTCTTTCCAGAGCCACGCATTACGACCAGCAGCAACACTGCGTAGCCGATCATGAATGCACCGCCGGCACCGAGGCCGAGGGTGATTCCGAGTGATCCTGCGAGCAGGCCTCCGGCAATCGGTCCCACCATCATGCCGAAGGACAGGGCCAGATTGTACACTGCATATACTGCTCCGTAACCGCCCATGCCGAGGCGGTCGATGACCTCGGTCATCTCCAGCGGCACCGAGGCGAGCCCGATGGCGAGGACTGCACCCAGCGCTGCCATTAGTACCACTTCAAGGATGAATGACCCACTGATCGCCAGCAGAGGCAGGATGAGGGCAGAGCAGATGAGGCCTGCTATGATCACCCTCTTACGCCCGAAGCGCTCTGCGACTGTATAGGATAGCGGAGATGCGATCAGGCTGGCGATTACCGTTACTGCGAACAGCAGTCCGATCATGGTCGGGGATACCTGCAGGACGTCTGAGAGGTACAGTGGCAGGACAGGCTCGAGTAGAGCTGTTGCGGCAGATACAAGCACAATGACTCCCGCCATAAGTAGGATGGTCCGGTTTTTCAGCATGGACTTTAGAGATACCTGTTTGTCAGCTGGCTGCCTGGGCGGATCCTTGAGCAGCAGGAGCCGGGCAAAACCGTCGATCAAGACGAGGCCGGCAGCTGCGAGAAAGGGCAGTGCGTAGCCACCGTATTCGTAGAGGGCTCCTCCGAACAGGGGGCCGAGCAGGGTGCCGGCAAAGCTTCCGCTGATGCCTATGCCGATGGCCTGCTGGCGCACCCTGGGAGAGAACATGTCTGAAAGCAGCGCCAGTCCGGCTGTCCAGGTAGCGCCCGCGGAAACGCCTTGTAATGCCCGGGCGAAGAACAGCATTGTCAGGTCGCTGGAGAACGCGAAGAGCAGCGTGGAGCCGAACAGGCCCAGTAAGCCGATGACCATCGGTAGCTTCCTGCCGACCCGGTCCGATAAGACGCCGACCACCGGAGTGACTATCAGAAAAGCGATAGCATAGCAGGCAAATAAGAGCCCGATGACCTGCTGGGAAGCGCCCAGCCCGGAAGCATATTCAGGCAGAATGGGCACGATCATGCAATAGATGAGCATGTCTGTGAAGATGGCGATGAAGACAACCAGCAGCGCGAGCTTCTGGTTTTTATCCATGTTCATTAGTCCTTCTTTTTTCATTTCCATAAGATTACCTCATTATACATTCATGTTTGTATGTAAATTATCAATGCGAGATTTTGGGATCGTAGATTAGAGGGCGAAGCCCTCGGAAGTTTACATACATACGTGTATGTTAATTGTATTTATACCTTGCTCTTGCAGCCGGCAGGAGTAGTGATCCCCTGCAGGTAAAGCTTCACAAACGATCCGGCCTGGTCTTTCAGCGAGAACTGCGGAGTGTCGGTCACCGAGCGTTCGATCATCCAGAGCAGCACGATGCCATTAAGCATGCCATAAGCCGTAATGGAAGCGGTCATTGGGTCTACATCCGGGCGCACTTCCCCGGCCTCTTTGGCCTGTTTGATCAGATCGGCCAGGTACCGCACAGATTCTTCCTGCGCATGCTTTTTATCCTCCAGCTTTAACGAGAGTTCCGGGTCTTCCGACATCTTGAAAATGGTAATCTCCTGCAAGGCCCGGTAGTCATCGTCCTCTTCGCAGAACTGCATTAAACGGATCATCATTCGCTCCAGCAGCTCAATGGGCGTGCCCCCCTCGGCAAGCAGCTTTTCTACCAGGCCATTGACGCGCGCGAAACCGGTATCCACAATGGCGTTGAAGACATCAGCTTTCCCGCCCTTGAAATGCCAGTAGATAGCGCCGCGTGTGACTCCGGCTTCTTTAGCGATGTCGTCCAGAGTCGTAGTCGCGTAGCCCTTTTTACTGAAGACTTTCAGGGCAGCACTCAACAGCTTATCCCGGGTGACCTCGGCTTCCTCTTTGGTGCGTCGCATACATTAAGCATACATGCCAGTACGTATATAAATTTTACAACGACGGCTGGCCGGAGTAAATGAAAAAAAGAGATTATTGAGCAGCCTGCTGCTCAACGGAGTGCCCATCCTTGCGGAGCACTTCTATGGCCTTGTCCAGGTCGTAATTTTTGACCATGATGTAGTCGGTATCGTACGACGAGAGCACGAAGATGCTCACGCCTTCGCTGGCCAGCGGCATCGAGAGCGAGGCCAGGATACCAACGATGTCGAAGCCGAGCGGGCCCTGGACTTTAAGGCACCGCCAGCCCTTATTGATCTTGACGTCCTGTGGTATGCTCTCCTGCAGGCACACGATAGATAATTCGTCATAGGTCCGGGTAATCGAGAAGAAGTCGCTGGACAGTACCCATTCGGGCAGCGGTGCATCCCTCTTCAGGGTACAGATAGCGAACACCGGATTCAATACTAAGAGTGATAGTTTCATTTATACCTACGCAATAAAATTTGATACCATCGGTTATAAAGCTAATCGACGATTAGCTTTATAGCTAATCGTATGGAGGCAGATCGCCCGGCAGCTTGAGAATTACCGAGCTTACGTCAGGCCCGGCCCGCAGCACGCTCATCACGGCGGGGGAAGGGTCAGGGTGGACTCCCGGGAACTCAATTTCACCGGCAGTGGCATCGGGCGGATAGGCCAGCATATCCCGGGCAGGGGTGAAGTATACCCTCACCCGATCGTTGTTGCCCCTCGCGTCGATCTTCCTCCACTGCCCGTCCAGGATTACGGCGTTGAAACCGTGAAGCACAAAACCTCCTTCGTCCCTGCAAACCCGCTCGTAGCAGAACCCTGTCGGAATCTGGTGATACCTGAGCAGGGCGGCCAGCAGGTTTGACTTGGCAAAGCAGAGGCCGTGCCCGAGCCGGATCACGTCAGAGGCGGTGCAGGCCACTTTTTCAGAGCCGGCATCGCACGAGTGAGGATACCGGTCCCGGACCATCTCGAAGGCCCGCCTGACAGTATCTACTTGTGTATCGCCTTCCACTGCGCCGGCCAGCAGGGCTACTGCGTGGTCATCGTAGTTGACGGCCTCGGTGCACCTGAGGTATGCCCCGATATTTGCGATGTGATGTGGCTCTAACCTGCTCACTTCTTCTGCTCCATCAGGCTGTGTATGGCATTCCCGAGCCGGGCGATGCCTGTTTCGATCGCTTCCTCGCCGGAGTTGGTGTAGTTCAGCCTCAAGGTATTCTGGCCCGAGCCGTCGGCGAAGAACGCCTGGCCCGGCACGAACGCCACTTTCTCTTTAATTGCGATGTCGAACAGCTCCAGGGAGGATATGCCTTCGGGCAGCGTGGCCCAGAGGAACATGCCCCCTTCCGGCTTTGTATATTGGACCTCTTCGGGGAAGTGCTTTTCGATGGCTTGCACCATGGTATCCCGCTGCTTCCGGTACATCGCCCTGATTTTGAGGATGTGGGAGTCCACGTCGTTGGTGGTCAGGTACTGGTACACGACCCGCTGGGTGAAGAAGTTGGTGTGCAGATCTGTGGCCTGCTTGGCGATTATGATCTTTTCCATGATCTCCTTCGGCGCCACAAGCCAGCCAAGGCGCATGCCCGGGGACACGATCTTGGAGAACGAGCCGAGTAGAACACCATTCTCCACGTACTTCTTCACAGGGGGCAGGTCTTCGCCCAGGTAGCGGATTTCGCCGTAGGGATCGTCCTCCACGAAGGCCGTGTCGTGCTCGTTCAGGAGCCCCGCCACTTCCTGCCGCTTCTTCTGCGAATAGGTGATGCCAGTGGGATTCTGGAAGCTGGGCACAGCGTAGAAGAGCTTGATATTATCCCTATCCAGCGCCTGTGCCATAGCCTGAGTATCCGGGCCGTCCTCCAGCAACGAGATGGACTTGAACTCGGGCTGGTACAAGCCGAATGCCTGCAGTGTGGCCAGATAAGTGGGCCGCTCGACCAGGACCTTATCGCCTTTGTCGATAAACACTTTGCCGGCCAGGTCGATGCCCTGCTGGGAGCCGCTGGTGATCATTACTTCGTCCGGGTCGACCTTGAGACCTCTCCGGGCGTACCGCATTGCCACGTACTCCCGCAGCGGCTGGTACCCTTCGGTAGTGCTGTACTGAAGCACGCTATCGCCGCTGTCCTTCAGTACGGCAGTAGCCGCTTCGGAGATCTCCCTGACGGGGAAAGAGGCCGGGTTCGGCAGGCCGCCCGCAAATGAGATGATCGAGGGGTCCTGAGTGACTTTCAGGATCTCCCTGATGAACGACTTGTGCACGTTGGACATTCTGTCAGCGAATGCTATGCTCATAGTAACACCTGTATTATTACGGTCATTCTTGAAACATATTAGACAGTCCGGCAGGATGTAAACCCTGCCGGACCGTCTAAAAAGTTTCACAAATGATCATAATCATGTAAGATGTTGTCTAAAAAATTGAGCCGAACCTGTGCGGCCGATGCAACATAAATAAAAGATAGGCTTATGGTTCAAAACAAAGGCGCATATCCGACCAGCAATAGGCTACATGCACATAGCCAGCGCCCCCGATGTGCGCAGTTTTAGAGCTCGCCATTCGGCCCCCGAGGCGCTCGTAAAAGTGCCTGGATCTGGCCTGATCCAGCGTCCACACAGTCAGCGAGCGCATGCCCTGCTCCATCAGCCGGCAGGCTGCGGCGACCATGAGCTTTCGCCCGACTCCCCGGCCGTGATGCTCCGGCCGCACATATACGGCGTAGACTTCGCCCCGGCTTTCCGCCGCTACCGCCCGCTCCGGGCCGAAGATGACGAAGCCGATCACTTTGCCGCCGGCTTCAGCGACCATGAACTGCTCGCCGGGGCCGGGAACGCTGATAACGTTCCTGAAGCGCCCTTCCACTTCGGCATACGAGAGAGCATCCAGGTACTCGTCTGAGATAATGCCTCTGTAGGCAACCCGCCAGGTATCTACCTTGATACCGGCCATGGCGGCAGCATCGCAGGCGGCCGCCTCGCGGATTGTCAGGCAGGGCTCGTCGTTCAAGGTTTTCCAGCCTTTTCCATCGCGTCCAGCAGTACGCACATATGATTGTAAATTGCCTGGAGCTTCTCGCCCTGCCCGACCAGCTGTGGCTTCTTCTGGATGTGCTTACCGTCGACCAGCTCGTCCCCGCAGTTTTTTGCGAGACGGTTGATGCTGTCGTCCGACGATTCGAGGTGGAACTGTAAGGCCAGTACTTTCCCGTTGTTGTACTCGAACGCCTGGTTCTCGCAGGCCTCGCTACTGGCAAGCCTCTTCGCGCCTGCCGGGATGCCGAAGGTGTCTCCGTGCCAGTGGAAAGCCATGAATTTGTCCGGCAGAGCCTTGAAAACAGGAGAGGCTTTACCTTCAGGCGTTTTCACAGCCTCGTACCACCCGATCTCCTTTTCCTTGCCGGGTGTCACCTTAGCGCCGAGCACATCGGCGATCATCTGCGCCCCGAGGCAAACCCCCAGGACCAGCTTTCCGGCGTCGATGGCCTCCTTGATGAACTTCTTCTCCCGGGCCAGCCACGGGTAGTCCTTCTCTTCGTAGATGTTCATAGGGCCGCCCATGACGATGAGCCAGTCGAAGCTTTTCAGGTCAGGGAGCGCTTCGTCGTAGTAGAGTACGGTCTTAGTGACTGTGTGGCCTTTATTCTTAGCCCATACCTGGATATTGGCGATATTTTCGAACGGGACGTGCTGAAGGTAGTGCAGGCGCATGTTAACCTCCTCATTCTGTAAGGTTTTGTCTCACAATAACTTTTCGAGTATCTGCACGGAATCCCGGACACACCCGGCGCACGTGACGTTGATCAGGTTCTTGCTGTTAAACTCAGCCTTGCCCTCGGGAGTGTTCAGGTCGCAGCCCAGGATCTCCTTACAAATCACAGATCCGTGGCGAGCCTTAAACTCGTTCATGAACTGCCGGGATAGCTCGTAGGTCTTTTCCTTGGCTTTCAGGTCTTCTATCGTGCACCGGCCGTATTTGAGCCCGATGGCCATGAGCCCCCCGGATACTGCACCGCAGACGCTGCCAGTGCTGGCAATCCCGCCGCCAAAGGCGGTAGCTACTTTTAAGGCCGTGTCAGAGTCGAGGCCTGCATCTCCGGAAAACGCAGTAAAAACTGACTGCGAGCAGTTGAAGCCGGATTTGAAACAGTCGACCGCAAGGTCGCTCTTGCTTTTTGCATCGCCACTCATGTGATACCTCTGTTAGAGTAACTGGCCTTTAGAGACCATAATAACTTTGCCACCCACCTGTACTGCGATGTGACCAGGCGTTCTGGAAGCCTTCAGCCGCAGCAGGGACGGCCGATCGATTTCGTACCCCTGCTCTACCCGCACGTCAACTGTATCTCCACCGAAATACCTGTGCTCGACCAGGTAGCCGCCGAGACACCCGCAGGCGCTGCCGGTGGCAGGATCTTCGGGCATCGTCTGGAAGATGGTGAACATGCGGGCAGAGAGTTGATTTTCGGTGCTCCGGGGCTCGGCGGAGAACAGGTAGATCATGTCCCTCCCGTGCGTCTTAGAAAAAGCCTCGAAAGCAGCAATGTTCCGCTTTGCCCGCCGGAGGGCGCCGTTGCTCTGCAGGGCTGCTATCACGAAGGGCAGGCCGGTCGACACTTCCTGCACCGGGAACCTCGGGTCGAGGTCGCATGCATCTAAGCCAAGTACCCGTGCTACTTCCGCCGCTTCGAAGGTCCTCCCGAAGACAGGAGGCTTCTGGTCCATCCAGAGTACGCCGTCAGGCTGCACTGAGACGGGTATCTGGCCGACTTTCAGGTTCAACTTAACCTGAGTTCCGGGCGTATCCATGATCTCGTTAAGAATTACGTAGGCAGTGCCCAGTGTCGGATGGCCAGCGAAAGGAAGCTCTTCCTCGGGAGTAAAGATTCTCGCGTCGTAGCCGCCCTCCCGGGGAGTGTCGGACAGGATGAAGGTGGTTTCCGAGTAGTTCATCTCCCGGGCGATCTTCTGCATAGTTTCAGTCGAGAGATCGGCCGCTTTGCGGAAGACAGCAAGCTGGTTTCCGGCATATCGCTCTTCGGCGAAGACATCGAGCGTATACATTGGATGAGATACCATGATAATACCGCATGGTTAGTATTAAGGTTCAAAATATTAAGCATACCCGGTCAGGCTCCGCCGCTGAACAGAGCTGGCGCCCCCGGGATCAAGTAAAAAAGCTCTTGCAGGACAGACTTGCTGATGAATAGGTTATGTGTCCGTACCTGCAACTGGATACATTTTAAGTACTCTGTTCAAGCATAGGTATGCTGCAGTAAAACGGCATCCCGCTTACTGCCCCTGCACTTACCGGCTTCCCGGAGCATGCCCAGCGCCTTAAAGCCACAGGACTTGTGCAGCATCACCGCTGGCAGGTTGGCAGGGACGACACCGCAGATCAGCGAGCTGATGCCCTGTTCGCCCGAGTACTGAATAGCCGAGTTCAGCAGCAGCCGGCCGATGCCTTTGCCCCGGTACTCGGGGTCTACGAAAACGCCCACCCGGGCAACACCCTGCGGTAACTCCGCCTCCTCTAAAGGAGTCACAATCACCCAGCCGACCACTTTATCATCAAGCTTGGCTACCAGGTTTTCGCCTCGTTCGAGATCCATCCATTCTGCCGGATCATCCGCATCCAGCACTAGATCGCCGCTGGCCATGCCACCCCTGAAAATAGAGCAGACCTGATCGTGATCGGAGGCTGACATCTCCTGAATAATGTAATGTTCCATGTTCTTCCCCCGTTATTATGAGACAAACCGGGTCATTTGTTCTTTCCCGGAGATTCCGCGGAGAATAGCCATGTGCAGAGATCATAATCAGGATTTATCCGACATTTTGAAGTATAACCCAGAGAATTACGATAGTGGAGAAAATGTTGAACGGCGAACAAAGAACAGAAAGCGTCCATACCGAGCTGCGATGGCGCAGAAAAGTTCCACTAATCAACAACCTGGTGCTCTGGAGAGACCTGGCTGTCGTATTAGTAGGTTCTATGATCATCTTTTTCCTGATCATCGCAGTGGCCACAGGCGGTGAAGACCTGTGGGCCCTCCTGCAGGTAGCGGGCCTGGTACTTTGTATCATGCTTGCGCTCCTGGCTATCGCGGTACTCGTCCTGTGGGCCCTCACCCTCGGAGGCCCTGTAGCGGAGTTCAGCATCAACAGCAAGGGAATCGGGTACGAAGCCGGAAAACGATCGAAGACGATAAACAGCGGCATCGTTGCGGCAGGAATCTTAGCCGGTTCCTTAAACACGGCAGGCGCCGGCATGATCGCAAAGTCGCAGGAGGCTCTTTTCATCAGCTGGAATGAGGTGAGAAGTGTGAAGATCCACCGCAGGCAGCGGGTACTTTATGTCAGGCCGAAAATGCTGGTCGGGCCAATCGCACTATACTGTACGCCCGACAACTTTAGCCAGGCCGAAACAATGGTCAGAGAGTACGTGCCGGCCAACAAGATCAAAGGCTGAATTGAGAATGTTATAGCTGCTCTTCTGATAGGATAGACTGCCAACTATTTATCAAATTACAGTAACCCATAACAGCGAGATTGGACTTATGACCGCAAGAGATGAACCGGCATCGGACCAGCGGGAGCTAATTGAACTCCTGATGATTACAGTATTCTCACTAATAGCCGGGTTTGCGATCGGCCTGACGTGCGGATACATATATCACTTGCCTCGCCTCACTCTGTTCATGCTCTCGTTCGGCCTGTCGTTCGCCATATTTCTCCTGCTCTTCTGCGCCAGAGCGGCAGCGGCTCGCCTTCGGCGGTAGAGTAGAGTGACAATTGGGAACTGGATGACTCGCAGCCAATGTTTTTCCTGACCGGGTAAACTTGATAGATGATAAGAGCTATTGGAGTATCGCAGAGGTATCATCCTGGTTACACCGACACCGACTATCGACCCTGCCACTGCCATGTGCTGCGGGGGCGCCATATGTATTACAGTACTGCTGGTGGCCTCGATAGTAGCAATACTGGCTTCCTGCGGAATCTCTACCTGGCTGGCCCTGTGGTTTTTTAAAATGCTCGGCCAGAAGTCGGGCAAGAAATAGTTCCTGCCCGGACATTTTTTCATCTAACAGATCGTGCACCTAAGGCTGATAGTTTGATTATTCAGCGAGAAATGATATGTATACTTCTAACTAAGTAAACCATTGATTGCGCAATGAAGCAACCCACCCATACCACAAAAACCTCTTAACACCTTCCTTAACTACTCAACCGGCTGAGCGCAATCATATGATTCGATCATGAAAGCTGGATTTTCAAGTAGCGGAAATGAAAACTTGGGGGTCGGGGAGGTCCCGGGAGGCGGGGGAGGATTTTCAAGCTGGGAGGTTAGAGATCGGCAAGGGACACCTCCGTGTCGGTCACAGAGGTCCGAGAGGAGGATCGAGAGGGTGGAAAGGTTTGAGAGGATTATTATATGATAGGTTAATTCTCTTTTGCCTCCGGGTACTCTACCACCTTCTCTCAGACCTCCCAACCTCCCTGACCTCCCAGTTTGAAAATCCTCCCGTACTCCCGGTGACTCCCCTACCTCCCCGCAGACCTCTCAACACCTCACCGACTCACAATTTTTCATGGAATATTACTTATTATGCTCAAGCTTAGAGAAGATTAATTGGGGAAGCATCAGACTCGATTTATGAAGACAGACTCGATCACAGTCGCCGACTGCATCGCAGTCGGCTGCGGCACATTATAACCGCCTGCTACGTGATAAGAGTTATATACGTACACAGTAAAGAAGGAATAGAATTACCCATACATACTTATAAAGGTGCCGGACATGCATAGCAACGCATCATCGAAGCCGTCTGTTCTCCCATACAAGGAGCTCGAAGAGTCGGTCTGGAAAAAGGACATATGTGCAGGCTGCAGAGCGTGCATCACCGTATGTCCGGGCAACACGCTTGCCTTCGACGGCAAGGAGCACAAGCCCTACCAGTTCACCCCGTGCGTGGACTGCAAGGCGTGCCTGGAAGTGTGCCCGAGAACACCGGCTAACTATGCGGCCTTCCGGTCTACCGAGATCATCGGCCCGTACCTGGACATCAAGAGCGCCAGGGCAGGAGTCGAAGTAGAGCGCGCCCAGAACGGCGGAGTCGTCACGGCTCTCCTGACCGCAGCCCTCGAAGAGGGCCTCGTAGACTGCGCGCTGGTGATGGGGTCCGACCGCTGGATACAGAAAGCCCACCCGATGATCGCTTATTACCCCGAAGACCTGAGCAAAGCAGCAGGCAGCAAATACGATTCCAACGGCGTCCTCGAAGCGCTGAAGACGGTCGCAAGCGATGACAGTATTCGCAGCGTAGCCGTGGTCGGCACCCCCTGCGCAATTCAGTCCATAGGCCTGCTCCGGGCTTCGACCAATGAGTATGCGATGAAGCTGGCCAAAAAAGTAAGATTTGCCATCGGGCTGTTCTGCTTCGAAGTCTTCGACGATGCAATGGTCGAAGAAGTCTCGAAGCGCCTCGGCGTCCCGACCTGGCGGATCACTAAGATGAACGCCGGAGAAGGCAAGATGACCGTCACCCTCAGGGGCGGCGAAGTCAAGCAGCTCCCCCTGTCGAGCCTGGGAGACTACGTCCGCAAAGGCTGCAAAGTATGCCCGGACTTCACCTCAAAGTCGGCAGACATCAGCGTCGGCAGTGTCGGCAGCAAACCCGGCCTGAGCACCGTCATCGTCAGATCCGCCGTAGGCCTCGGCCTGTTCGAGATCGCCCTGGACATGCAGTTCATAGAAACAGTCCCCGGCGTCGACTCCGTGGCCATAGAGAAAGTCGGCAAGCTCAAGCTTAAGAGGAATGGCTTACAGTAAGCCATTCTCAAACATTTTTCTACCATTTTCAACCATTATAACACAAACTACTCTTAGTGCACCACGGCGACACGGCCCCTTATCTTGATAACTGGAGAGCAGATGTTCTAACCACGGCGGCACAAAGACCATTCTAGAAACGATGGCAGGATGGTTAGTTAAACCACGGCGACACGGCGACACGGCGACAACCGTACCCGAATAGCAAGACCCTCTTTTTTGATCCGCGGCGACACGGCGGGCTGGTAGCACGGCGACAATTATATTTCCCGCATCTCCTCAACACCGGTCAGGATTCCGCGAAGTAGTTAAGATTTCAGGCTATTAATCAGATATACAGGCAGAAACGATTGGTCAGCTAGCATCGTTTGGTTAATGCGCTGTCTCAGTGTCGCCGTGGACTAAAAAGGCTCCCTTTTACCGGTTCCCCACGGTCTCCGTGTCGCCGTGCCGCCGTGGTTCAATAATTTTTTCGATCGTACTGAGACCAATTGTCTCCGTGTCGCCGTGCCGCCGTGGTTAGGAAATTCTTCATACCATCGTTTCCTGCGCTATTGCAAAATAGCCGTAGTCGATAACATGTTTTTCTGTTGTTGGAAGGAAAAAGAAAAAAGAGTTTAGGAGAGCATCTTCACCGCTTCGACGAAGCCCTGGGTGAGGAGCCAGACGAGGCCGCCGGCGACGAAGGACAGGCCGATGAGGATGTAGGTGGCCGTGGTGCCGCCGTATTTTTTCTTGAGCCAGTAGAAGACGATTTCGCTGAGGAAGATGACGCCCACCATCATCAGGCCGAGCATGAAGACCAGTAATGCGGGTATGGTAAGGCCGCCGATCGGGCTGACGAAGGTCCCGGTGCTCATCGTGGTCAGGTTATACGTATACCATCCGGCCACTCCTGCCACGCTGTCGATAATGAGCGCGAAGACGATGGCTATGAGGAAAGGAGTCCACCACCTGAAGAAGGGCATCGCGCCTTCTTTTTCCGCCATCTTTCCCACTACCCAGTAGCTCAGTATAGCCGGAATCGACCACAGTAGCGCGTAGAATATAACCTCCACCTCGGAGATGATGTAGATACCGCCGGCAAGCCAGTAGTAGACAACATACATACAAAACGAGACAAACCACAGCCGTAGCGCGGTGCTGGTTTTGCCCTTGATCACGTACTTGGTCAGGTAGATCATCAGAATGCCGATGAAACCGATGACGACGACTTCAATGAACCTCACGTCCATACCATTACCTCGGCTACAACATGAGCGCTAATCCTATATTAGGCAATCGGCAACCAGAAGATGGGGTATGGCATTCGTGCCCGCAAAACTCTGGCCGCATGGCCGGCATGCACAGGTATTTCAGCGATACAAAATCATGTAGCCTGACGTCGCCTCTGTGGATGGCGGCGGTTAGATTTATCAGATATCGATATATATTAAACAGGTGTGGCAATGCCCAAGATAGCGACTATCGGCGACGTGAACGTGGACCTCATAGCCCGCATAGACAAGATGCCCGATCTCGGGAAGCAGGTCATCACGAAGGACTTCCAGGTGCACGGCGGAGGCTGCTCGGCTAACTTCGCTCTGCAGTGCGCCAGGCTGGGGATGGACATCCAGCTGTTCGGCAAAGTAGGCGACGATGTTTTTGGCACCTACGTACTGGTAGAGCTGGACGATAACAAGGTGAACACCAAAAACGTCCGCCTGACGGAGAAAAAGACGGGCGTTACGGTTGCGCTGGTCCAGGGAATCGAGCGGTCGTTCGTGACTTTCCGGGGCGAGAACGCCAGCTACAACATCGGCGACATAGATCTGGCCAACATCGAAGCGGACATCGTGCATCTTCCTTCTTACTTCCTGCTGGACGGCCTGAGGTACGACTACGCACACATGATCGACCTGCTCCACGGGGCAGGCATTAAAGTCTCTTTCGACACCGGCTGGGACCCGAGAGGCTTCACGAAAGAGACAGTCGATCCGATCTTTGACATACTCCCCAAGGTAGACGTCTTTTTACCGAACATCGACGAGTCGAGAAAAATCCTCGGCAACGACAAACTCTCACCGGAGGACGCCGCCAAGATCTTCCTGGACATGGGCGTCGAGGTTGCGGCGATCAAGATGGGCAAAGACGGCTGCTACGTGGCCAGCGGCAGCTATGCAGAGTTCATACCATCGTTCAAAGTCCCGGTGGTCGACACCACAGGCGCGGGCGACACGTTCAACGCAGGCTTTATCAGCGCCTACTCCTATGGGCGGAGCCTGAAAGACTGCGCCCGAATCGGGGCGGCTACGGCAGGCTTAAAGGTAGGCGGAGTGGGCTGGACGAAGTACCCGACCCGGCAGAACGTGAATAAGTTTCTTGAGGACAACGGCCATAAAGGCCTATGATGAAGATCTTCGACATATCCGTCAGCCTGCACAACGGCATGCCCTTCTTTCCGGGGGATCCTGCCCCGGACATCAAGCGGATCCTGAACATGCCCAAAGACGCTGCCAACGTCTCCTTTTTATGCATGGGCTCCCACACGGGAACCCATGTCGATCCACCGCTGCATTTCATAGAAAACGGGCTTCCGATCGATAAGATACCGCTGGATCACCTGTACGGCAAGGCAGAGGTGCTCGATCTGACCGGTGTCGAGAACGAAATATCGGCAGGGGACCTGGAAAAAGCGAGCCACGGAGAGAAGATGCTGCTGTTCAAGACCAGAAATTCTCAGCTCTGGCAGTACACCGGGTTCCGCAGCGACTTTGCTTACCTGAACGAGAGCGGGGCAGACTGGGTTGTGCAGAACGGCATCAAGACGATCGCTATCGATTACCTGTCCATCGGCAGCTTCAAAGGCGCCGAAGCGGTGCACAAAAAATTGCTGGGCGCAGGCGTCACTGTGATAGAAGGCGTGGATCTCACCGGAATCGAGCCCGGAAAGTATACCTTCGCTTGCCTGCCTCTAAAGATCAAGGATGGCGACGGCTCGCCGGCCAGGGCTATACTGGTTAAAGAGTAAAAAAGTTATTAAATATTTTATTAGCGCTTGAACAGCACTATCGTATTGCCCTTGACCTCGATCAGCTCAGACCCGGTCTTTTCGGCCAGAAGCTTTGCGATTTCATCTTTGGGCATCTCTTCGAAGGCGCTCTTGAGGACCTTGACTTTGACCAGCTTGTTATCTTTCAGCTGCCGGCTGAGCTCTTCTATGAGGGACGGGGTCACTCCGTTCTTGCCGATGTGAGTGGCAGCTTCCATGCGGGCAGCCATGCCCCGCAGCTCTAATATCTTCTTCGTGTCCATTCTCTATCATACACAAGATACTACGGCAGGCTAATAGCATTTACGGTGCCTGATGGCACAGAGTGACGAAGAAAGCGGACCCGGGATAAGGACGGCATCTTGCCAGCGCTTGCCAGCCGATAGATATTTCCAGCCTCGGGCTCTTCCCTGCCGCGTTCTCCGGTCAATAAGATTATCTCATATAAGATACAATATGGTACTGGTTATTCATGAAGGATAAGCTCCGAGTCGGCGATTACATGACTGGCAAGGTGATCACTGTATCTCCGGAAGATACTGTGATGGATGTAATCAAACTCACCCGGCAGACAGGCCACGACGGTTTTCCCGTGACCAGCGACGGTAAAGTCGAAGGCTACATCTCTTCGCTGGACATGCTTTTGTGCGAGTCTGACGAGCAGGTGAAATCGGTCATGAGCCGGAATATCATCGTGGCTCACCCGCAGATGGAGATCAACGAGGTAGCCAGAGTCATTTTCAGGCTGGGAGTCAGTAAGCTGCCAGTCGTGGACGATACAGGCAGGCTAGTTGGCATCATCACCAACTCCGACGTCATCAGGTCGCAGATCGAGAGGGCCGACCCGCAGAAGGTCTGGAAGCTCAAAAAGACCCTCGAGACGGTACATAACATCGAAATAACAGTCACGAGAGGCGACGTGAACATTACGGAGCTTGTGCCCACCCAGTCCAAAATTTTCGCAGACGAGCTCGAAGGCCGCATCTACGAGCTGAGAAAGGGCCTGGCAGAGCCCATCATTGTGATTCACAAGCCTGACAGGTGGATGCTGGCAGACGGCCACCACAGAGTCGTCGCAGCCAAGCGCCTGGGCATCGAAAAGATCGACGCATATATCCTGGAAATCCCCAAGGATATCAAGCTGGGCATGGAGAAGACCGCCCGGGAATCGGGCTTACGTACGGTGGATGACATCGTCGTCATGGACTTCGAAAAGCACCCGCTGATCGAGATCACCGAAAGGCTGATGATGAGAGACCGCAAAAGCCTCGAAGAGATAGAGCGCAAGAGCGCGGAGAGCGAGTAAAAGATGGCAGACGTGCTGGACGAAGTATACGCGGTCATAGCGGATCGTAAGGTAAACCCCCAGGAAGGGTCTTATACAACCTCTTTATACAATCACCGCAAGGGTATCGACAAGGTGCTGGAGAAGATAGGTGAGGAATCCACCGAGCTGATTATCGCTGCCAAGAACGGTGGAGAAAAGGAGATCATCGGCGAGTGCGCCGACCTGTTCTTCCACGCCATGGTCCTGCTAGCAGCTAAGGACATTCCCTTCGAGAAGATCAAGGGAGAGTTCGAGCGACGCAGAAAGTAGGGTAAGATCGGCGACCAGGCAAGACGATCGCTGCGCTGTGACCGACTGGAAGCAGTCCCTTGTATACAGGATCACAGATTACGACGGATTACACGGATTTCACAGATGGCAACTGGATAAAAAGGAGAAAGGTAGTTCTCTTCTTTCTTATATTGTCGTATCTGTGCAATCTGTGGTATCTGTCGTAATCTGTGTTTCTGGCACAGCGCAGCGTTCGTATTTGATCTATACACTTAGACACTTTTTTCAGATGATAGTACAACTACGTGCATGTATGTACAAGAGCGGCACAATCTTTAATATATTCTAAAACCTTCTAACTTTCAATGATGATGGAGGCCATAAGCTATCGGCTCAACAATGCTGTTCAGTTTGAGCTTAGCTTTAGCTTTGGCTTCTGGTTTAACTAACGATGCTGCCTGCGCTAACTCTCGCCAAGCAAGCATCGTTTGCGTGTTTTGTGATAGTCAGCGCCGGCCATGTCGTGAACAAGGGTGTTTCACATGGATGGCAAGACAATCAGGATGAATAGAATACTGGAATCAGGCAAAGCGGTCATCGTACCGATGGACCATGGCGTGAGCGAAGGAGCCATCGAAGGCCTGGTAGACATGAACAGGACGATCGCTCTGGTCGAGAATGGCGGTGCCAGTGCAGTACTACTGCATAAAGGGCTCATTAAGTCGCTCAGCACGCCGCCTAAATGCGGCACCATCATGCACATTTCAGGCGGCACCAGGTACGCAGAGGACAAGAACAAGAAAGTGCTCGTTTCCTGCGTGGACAACGCGATCCGCCTCGGTGCCGACGCAGTGTCCGTTCACGTAAATGTGGGCGGGTGTGCTTCGGAGCACGACATGCTGGGCGACCTCGGAGAGATCGCAGATCTCTGCGATGAGAAGGGTATGCCCCTGCTGGCCATGACCTACCCGAGAGGCAAGGGCGTTACAGGCTCTCCTATCGAGGTCGCCCACGCCGCGAGGATCGGTGGCGAGCTCGGTGCCGACCTGGTGAAGTGCCCGTATACCGGAGACATCCGATCCATGAGCCTGGTCACTGCGGCCTGCCCGGTGCCGGTGGTAATAGCCGGAGGCCCCCGGTGCGACAGCGATATGGATGTACTACAGATGGTCGAGGACGCCATGACAGCAGGCTGCATCGGAATATCTCTCGGGCGGAACATCTTCCAGCACAGGCGGCCTGACCTGATGACGGCTGCCCTCAGGGCCATCATCGTGGAGAGGGCGACGGTAAAGGAAGCTGCCGACATCCTCCGGGGAGAGATCGAGACAGCTATCATCAGGCATGCCGCAGCAACCACTGCTGACCGCTGATCACCGTTGCCAGAAGGCCGAACGGTGCTACCGCTGCCTGAACATGGCAACGACAATACCCGCAGCTGCCAGGCCACCCGCAGCCAGAAACATGGCAAAGGCAGGCAGTTCTGATTGTCCTGGAGAAGAGGCGGCAAGCCGCACAACTGTATCGTGCGTCAAAAACACCTCCCGTATATGCCCCGCAGACTCAATACGGTATTTCCCCTTCTCCAGCCCACCCATCCTCAAAGTCCCGTTAACGAAAGCTGTTTTTACGAAGCCCGGCCCGGATACTGTAGCATTAACCGGCCCCATAGACTCAAGCTGGAGCACCGGCCGATCATTCCAGGGCAGCGCCTCGCCGTCGCACATGGTCATGCCTTGCTGACACCCCATGAGAGACAGAAGTGTCGGGGCAACGCACTCCTGGCCGTAGATTTCACTACTGCCCCGAGCCGGCTCATCTGTGAAGATCAACAACGGTATCAGCACGCTTTCACTCCTTACTGCAGCGTCCGCAGACGAATGAGCGCCCCTTGAAGAAGCGGATTTAAAACTCATGCCATGATCAGCGGTGATCAGTACGACAGTGCCGGACTCGCTACATACGTCGATTAGCTCTTCCAGCCCCGGCTCCAGCCCGGAAATAGCTGCATTGTAAGCGTCGTAACCGTTTTCGTGCCCGGCATAGTCGGTGCCCGCCACGTTGACAGTGATAAAGTAGGGCTGCCCGGTGCCGGAATGCTCCAGGAACTTGACCAGCCTGATCGCTTTCTCGAGGGACCAGTTATCGTATCGCTGATAGGCAGCGATTTTATCCTTTCCCGGAGACGGGCCGGAGAGGTGATTCTCTGCGAGGATATCCCGAACTCCGGCGGGTACCTGGTCGTCGTTCATGATCAACTTAAAACTGGGTGCTGAAACCGAGTTATTGCCATCTCGGACGACTGCATCCAGTTCTCCCAGCAGGTAGGCGGTGTCGCCGGTCTCCATCACCCCGATACAAAGGTATCCCTGTCCCCGCAGCGAGTCGAAGATCGTCGCTTCGTAGAAGGTCAGGGTTTCGTCTTCGGCCCCGGAATAGCCCGTAGCCAGCACTGCATGGCCATACTCGGTTTTCGGCACAGGTGCTTTAAGGGTATACCGGGCGCTGGCTCTGTCAAGAACAGCAAGCTTCACGCCCTCCAGCGGCGTGCCATCCCCGCACCTCGGAGAGAGCTCAGGATATACGTAGGAGGCACCCATGCCGTCGACAATGACCAGCACGGCGTTCTTTTCGGCCGTGCTGAGGCACGGCAGAGATCCGAGGAGCAGGATGATAAGGAGAATGAAAATACGCCGCATACTACTAATTTACAATAATTTGATATTTAGTCTTATCTCTCGAGTCAGTGAAATTTAT
This sequence comes from Methanocella sp. MCL-LM, assembly GCF_049676595.1. GTDB lineage: Archaea > Halobacteriota > Methanocellia > Methanocellales > Methanocellaceae > Methanocella_A. The sequence goes on along the minus strand of NZ_CP187259.1, from coordinate 1,765,191 downwards.
ATCCGCTGCCGTATAATATACCTGTGATGGAGATACAGGGTGCTGACAGCCTCATCCGGGGGAACGATCGCAGAGCTCATGCTATCGCTATTGCCAGGGCCGGCATTTCGGCCGTACTGCCGGAAAACGTCGTGAGAAATGCCGTAAGGCTGGATGGAAACACGCTTACAGTGCAGGGTAAAGCATACGATTTGCAGGCCTACCGGCACATCTATGTCGCTGGCGGAGGCAAAGCGGCAGCCACGATGGCGGCAGAGCTCGAGAGGCTTCTGGGAGACCGCGTCAGCGGCGGAGTGGTCAACGACAGATACGGCACCAGATCGACCGCGAGGAAGATTAAAGTCAACCAGGCCGGGCACCCGCTCCCGACAGAGGATGGCCTGCGCGGAGTCACCGAGATGCTCGACATGCTTGGCAAGGCCGGAAAGGACGATCTGGTCATTTTTCTCATTTCCGGCGGTGGCTCTGCATTGCTTCCCTGTCCGACCCCCGGAGTATCCCTGGAGGATAAAGTCAGGCTGACGGACCGGCTCCTCAAGAGCGGGGCGACGATAGCCGAGATCAACTGCGTCCGCAAGCACTGTTCATGTATTAAGGGTGGGCAGTTCCTCCGGTACGTGAACGGCGCTACTGTGCTCAGCCTGATCGTATCGGACGTTGTCGGGGACGATCCCGGGTCGATCGCGTCCGGGCCGACGGCGCCTGACAATACAACCTACGCTGACGCACTGGGAATCCTTGAAAAGTATAAGCTCGTAGATCAGGCTCCGCCCGACATCCTCCGGCACCTCGAAGCAGGGCTGCGGGGCGATGTACCCGAAACTCTCAAGGCGGGCGATCCGGTTTTCGAGAGAGTGTACAACGTAGTCATCGCAGGCAATATGGTAGCGCTGAAAGCCGCAGCAGCGGAGGCGCAAAGGCTGGGGTACACGCCGCTCATCCTCGGGTCGCACCTCAAGGGCGAGAGCAGGGAAGTAGGACTGGTCCATGCCGGCATCGCCAAAGAATGCCTGTCCACAGGCAATCCGGTACCTGCGCCTGCCGCGATCATTTCCGGCGGGGAAACTACTGTCACGGTCCGGGGGCCTGGCAAGGGAGGGCGCAACCAGGAGTTTGTATTAGGAGTACTGCGCGACTACCGGCCGGGGATGACGATCATTTCGACTGATACTGACGGCATCGACGGCGCAACTGATGCCTGCGGTGCCATTGCGGACGAGACTACGCTCCCCCGGGCTGCCTCGCTTGGGCTATCGATCCAGAAAGCCCTCGACACCAACGCTTCCTACGATTTCTTCAAGGCGCTAGGCGATCTTCTCTTCACCGGCCCCACGGGGACTAATGTCAGCGACTTACGCGTCGTTCTTACATACTAGCCAGGTCAATAGCCTTTTCAGTTTAAGCCCTTGTAGAAAACCTATTTATTTTCAGCCGCTATCCACAGAATACAAGGAGTATTTTTCATGGATGCGAGAAGCCTTTCCGGCATCCTGACCGACGTCAGGGCAAAGCGACCGCTCGTGCACCACATCACGAACTACGTTACCGTCAACGACTGCGCTAACGTAACGTTATGTATTGGGGCAGCGCCGGTAATGGCTCACGCCCACGACGAGGTGGCCGAGATGGTAGCGATGGCAGGCGCCCTCGTGCTGAACATCGGCACTCTGGACCACAAGCAGGTGGACTCGATGATGGCAGCCGGCCACAGGGCTAATGACCTGGACGTGCCCATCATCCTCGACCCGGTCGGCGCCGGTGCAACCAGGCTCCGAACCGAGACCGCCAAGCTGCTGCTTCACAAGCTGCACATCTCCGTGCTCAAAGGCAATGCAGGCGAGATCGCCACCCTGGCCGGCGCCGAAGGCAAAGTAAGGGGCGTCGACTCCGCAGGAGTCAGCGGCGACCCGGCAGAGATCGCCAGAGGCCTGGCCGAGAAGCTCGGCATCGTCGTGGCGGTCAGCGGCGCCACGGACATCGTCACCGACGGCAAGCGCGTGATCTTTGTGGATAACGGCCACGAGATGATGGGTAAGCTTTCAGGCACCGGCTGCATGGCGTCGTCCATCTCCGGAGCGTTCGCCGCCGCCTCGAAGGACCACGTAGCCTCGACCGCTGCAGCGCTGGCCGCTTTCGGCGTCGCCGGAGAGAAAGCTGCAAAACGCTGCGAAGGACCGGCATCTTTCAAGATAGCGCTGCTGGATGAGACTTACAGGCTGACCGCCGACGAAGTCAGCAGAGGCATAAAGGTTAGGTTTGCCTGATGCAGTACGATCTCTACGTGGTGACCGACGAAGGATTATCCAGAGGCCTGACTCACTGCGAGCAGGCCCGGCAGGCAATAGCCGGAGGTGCCGACGTCATCCAGCTGAGGGATAAAAAGTGTGACTGTGACTATCTCCTGCGCTGTGCTATGGAGATGAGGGAAGACTGTAAAAAGGCCGGCGTCATGTTCATAGTCAACGACCGGCTTGACGTCGCCCTGCAATGCCAGGCAGACGGCGTCCACATCGGCCAGGGCGACATGCCTTTGAAGTTCGCGCGAAAAGTGGCCCCGAAAGGCTTCATCATCGGTGTTTCTGCAGGCACCCTGGAAGAAGCGTTGACTGCAGAGCAGGACGGAGCCGAATATATAGGCTTCGGCCCGGTCTTCACTACGTGCTCAAAAGACGATGCAGGGCCGGTCTGTGGGCTTGACCTGCTGCGGGAAGTGAAGCGGCGAGTATCGATCCCGGTCGTGGCTATAGGCGGCATCAATGCGGCAAACGCGCCGGACGTTCTTGCAGCAGGCGCAGACGGGCTCGCAGTTATCTCTGCAGTAATCAGCCAGGCCGATGTTACGGCTGCTGCCCGGAACCTGAAAGCCATCATCACCCAGTACCGGCTATCGGGCCGCCAATAACGAAAAGGATATATCCGCATGTGCCTTATGCTTACCAGCTACAGGTGGATGTTATATGCAACTCTTCGGCATGGACGCACTCGACGTATTAATGTGGATCTCGTTCCTGATCATAGTACTGGGAGCGATCATCCCAAAGAAAAACGGCTACTATATAGCGGCTGTAGGCTGGGTGCTGTTCGGCCTGCGGTGGGGCCTGTCGACGCCTTACTTCTACTTTGAAGAAGCAAACATCCTGTATACAGTACTCTGCCTGTTATCCGTGCCTCTGACGCTTTACGCCGCGTTCATCATGATTAAGTTCCAGCGTGAATCGCTCATGGTAATCACCCGCAGCGTGGCGATCAGCTGCGTGTTTTACGCCCCGTTCGCGTTCCTGCCGTGGCTGAGCAACTGGCTGATCGGAGTCACGACCAGCCTGACGATGGCATCGCTGACAGCGCTGGGCTACCCGGCAGTAAGGCAGGGGCTGGACCTGATCTACCTCAACGGGCAGGTAGTCCAGATCATCCTCGCCTGCACGGCTATCCAGAGCATAGCGATCTTTATCGGCGTGGTCTTCTGTATGAAGGTGGAGCCAGAGCGCATGCTCAAGGCCTTCCTGGTATCCGTGCCGGTCATCTACATCTTAAACCTGATCAGGGACGTGTTCGTCGTAGCCTCGTTCGGCAACCAGTGGTTCCAGATCATGCCCGAGACCGTCATGCAGTGGTCAGGCAAGCCCGCGGAGTTTACCAGCTTCTTCTGGGCACACAACGTGCTGGCAGAGCTCGGCTCGCTCATCGCTTTAGTCGTCATCTCCTACGCAGTGCTCTCGATGATGCCGGAGCTGCTCGACTACCTGAGGGACGTGCTCAGCCTGCTCAAGGCTGAGAACATTAAGAAGATGCTACGTGGAGAAAATGTGCCGGTACTAGCTCCGGTGAAGCCGATTAAAAAGGCTTAAGCATTCAGCTTTTTTCACGTTTTATGGCCCGATCTACGCTAGCGGCCAGCCTGCCGTTGATGGAGTAGGTGAGACTACTACCCGGCGCTTCCAGGCGGTCTACGATGCCCCGGTCGGTCAACTCTTTCATGTACCGGCTGACAGCGCTCTCCTGCATGCCCAGTGCGTGCGCGAGCTCCCGGTTAGACATGCCCGGCTGCTCCGCAATCGTGGCCAGCAGCTCTCGAAGGTTATCCCGTTTCACCAGCGAGATCACCAGCTGCTCTTCCCGGCAGTAGGTATTGGAGTTCTGGAAGTACCGAACGTGTTTGCCATCGGACTGGAAGCTCACCACTTTGTGGTTGAGACTCAGGATCAGCATGTGGTACCTGATCGTGCCGAGGTTCATTGCCGTTCCCCTGGCGATCTCTCGCTGGGTCGATCCGGGATGGCCGGCGACGAACTGCATGACTGCCTTTCTGTTCTCATTTTGCTCCAGCCGGCCCCGGGCCCTGGATACCACGCCCGCGGAGAAAAACTTGAACATGACGCAGAGGATGGCAGCGATTGTGATGCCACTCGCCAGAAACAGCGTCGCTGAGTGGACCCGGCCATCCCTGGTGGAATAAAAAATGGTCGAGTTGTTGGCCGCCAGCAGATCCGCGCCGTAATCGGTCTGTTTTGTCCAGAGGAGACCACCGCTATTATCCAGAGCATAGAGGGCGCTGAAGTAGTAGACTTTGGTCCGATCGAAGGTCGCCGGGTACTGAGTGTTATAGCAGTACAGGCTGACGTAGGTCAGATCGCCAGAAGGCATAACCTGGATGTAGGTTTTGCTGATGTTAACCGGCACGGTTTTATCAAGGTACTCGTAGCCCTCTTTTCCCGGCAAGGTGTTATCGATATTGGCCCACCTGACGCTGGACGCTTCTACCGGCCCGAAGTACCTCCCGACATTGGAAGCGTTGAGCGTGACGCTCTTCACATCCCCTATGGGCGGAGTGAAGCTCCAGATCTGCCGGCCTGTGGCCATCTCTGCAAGTGTGATCGTTTCAGGTGAGAGAGTTTCCAGGCGATTTGCTCTCTGGGCTATCCCACCGCCCCACCAGATGCCCTGGGGAGTTGAACCGCCTTCCGCTTGTCCGGATAATGGTCCCTCTAAAGACTGAGTGGTATCACTGCAGAGTATAGAGTAGACCAGCCCATCACTGGCAGCCAGGTAAGTCCGGGTATAATCATAAGCCCTGATCGAGACATTGCCCTCCGGGGATATGATGAATAAATCTGGAGCCGGTCGGTAAGAGGTATTACACAGCTTCACGTACAGGTTCCCGGCTGAGTCAAAGGGCGCCGGCCAGAACGGAAGGTACAGCTTGTTACCATACGGGTTGTCCAGAGGGACTGACCAGAGGACAGTACCGTTGGTGTCGAGAGCCGTAACTCTATCCGATAGCGTCAGGTATAGCCGCTGATCGTAGTAAAGAGGCAGGAGCTGTTCAGGCGTGTACAGGCCCTGGAGTTGGACGCCGCGTAAACTGTATTCAACTGGATCTATGCAGTAGATATTCAGGAAGTAGCCATCGACCTCGGTTTTCCAGAATACGGTGCCATTCGGATAGTAGGCTGTGACAAGAGTATCAGTGGCAGAGTTAGAGGTGTACAGGCTGATTGCGTTGTACACGTAGCCATCCGGGCTGATCGCTGGCTGCGCCTCTGTGTATTTCGTCGACCAGATCTGTTCACCGGACCTACTCAGGACATACTCGTTACAGCCATCGTAAAGATATAGCCTGCCGTGGATCACGTGAAGGGAAACCATAGATAGGTCCCCGGATTGATCGAACGGCATCTGCCAGAGGACTTTCCCGACCGCTGAAATTGCATATAGGGCACTGTATTCGTGGGTGTAGACTGGATTCTCACTGGAAACTACCCCGCTGACAAAGAGGTAGGTCACACCGTCGTCCACTGCGAGAATTCGGCCCCGGATGAAGTTGGTGCCATAGGGGACGCCAGAGAGACCGGGGATATCGACAGCCCACTTTTCTACGCCGGAGCCCGTCAGCGAGAACAGCATATGACTACTGCCGCCCATAGGATCGCCAGTCAACAGCATCATGGTCCCGTCGTCGCTCACAGTGGCCTCACAGATCTGCTCTCCCCCGGGAACCTGCCACTCGGCCCGCGGTTCGCTGGCTACGATCACGAAGAGCCAGGCTGCCAGGATTACAATGCCTGTTAAAACTACTGCGCCGAACGTATCGCCGCTTTTCATCTGCCTCACAGTACTATCTGGTACCGTTTGCTTAAATATAGGTTCTCTCCCAATTTGTTAAACTGGAGCGCTCGAGAAAGGGCGACAGCTATCGCATGGTAGAGAACTCTTTGTAGAAAAGGAAGTATGTCAGGCAGCAATCCGCCGCCTGAAAAATTTAAGCTACTAAGACTGCGTTGATGCAGCCGTCCTGTCCCGGGCGGTTGGTGATCTTGGCCTTGCCAAGCTCGGTGGTGACAACTGCGCCCTTGGTCAGGTAGTTCCTGCGCACGTAGTTCTTATTGGCCGGGTTCTCGGTCACGGTGGTCATCTTGACCTTCTGAGTCTTGCCAGACTTCGGGTCGGTGACGTTGACGATGTCGTCCTTAAGTACCCTGACCTTGCTGCCGTTGCCAGTTACGTTGATGACCTTAAGCTTCTGGGCACCGATGACCGGCATGGTGAAGTCCCTGCCGAGCTCGAACTTTCTCTTGCTGCGGTTGAGCCTGAGCCTGCCGCCGGTTGCCTTTCTGATGGATTTGCCCTGATACTTCATAATGTTAACCTCGGTGATTTGTAATGAGAGTACCACCTTAGAAACGCGCTCATTGCATATATAATTTAGGCTTTTTCGGGTGGTATTCCGTTAAAGTCTATCCGTCTAATATATGAAAGATGTATAAATAGATATTGGGTGGCCGGGCCGGGCTGTCAGGCTATTTACCAGTACTTACTCCCGGCAATGCTATCAACAGGCAGGTCACTAAAAGTTTATCATTCTTGTGATCCTATGACGATTACAGGTGATATAATGGGTATTATTCAGGAATTCAGGGAATTTCTTCAGGAATATAAAGTAGTCGGGCTGGCTGTCGCCTTCATCATGGGTGTGGCTGTCACCACGCTGGTGCAGTCGCTGGTGAACGATATTATCATGCCCTGCATAACTCCGGTGATGGCCACCGCTGGCACTAACTGGCAAAACGCAACTGCGACTGTCGGGCCTGTCGCCCTAAAGTACGGCTCTTTCCTCAGCAACACAATCAATTTCCTGATCATCGCGTTCGTCGTATTTATGATGGCGAAGCTCGTTCTCAAGGAAACCAAGGTTACTAAGAAGTGACCGGTTCACTCTTTTTTACCTTAAAGTACATAGTCTCGAAAGACTATCTCTTACTCATGCTCAGGGACTATAACAAGAAACAGATCGAGGATAAAAACAGCCCTGAAGGGCTCGTATCCACAGGCAATGTCCACGCTATGAGCGGTCAGTACGAGGCTGCCGCGGAGTATTTCAGAAAAGCCCTCAAGCTAAAGCCGGACTGTACGAGCGCGTACTACGGCCTCGCCTGCTTACAGTGCGCTACGGGAAATTTCGAGGAAGGGGAGAAAAGTTTCAAGGAAACCCTGAGGATCGATGAAAACCACCCCGGCGCCCATAGTGACCTGGGCAATCTGTACTTCTGCCTCGGCAGGCTGGATGAAGCCCTGGTGGAGTTGAAGCGATCCCTGGAGCTGGACCCGGGACAGTACCTCGCCCACTACCGCCTCGGGCTGACCTACCTCCGCCTGAACCGGGACGAGGAGGCGATCGCCGAGCTGAAAACCACGGTCGGGCTTAAGCCCTCCTACGCAGATGCGTATACAGCTCTGGGCAGGACGTACGGCCTCCTTGGCAACCTCGACGATGCCGTGGCTGCATTCAGGCGTGCTGTCGCCGAACAGCCCCAGAGTGCGGTCTGCCACTTCGACCTTGGCTTAGCTTTGAGCATGAAAGGCGATCTGGACTCCGCCAACACGGAGTTTGCAGAGGCCATCCGGCTGGACCCTGAATTTCCCGACCCCCACCTGGCGATGGGTAATAACCTGTTCACCGACGGCAAGCTGTACGAAGCTGCATTCGAGTACAGGGAAGCGATTCGCCTGAACCCGTACCTGGAAGAGCCGCACATGAAGCTAGCCCTGGTCTACGAGCAGAAAGGCCTGATGGGCGAAGCGGTCAAGGAATACCGGGAGGCGCTGAACATCCAGCCCGGCATGTACGAGGCTAACCTGAGCCTGGGCAGAGTCCACATGACACTCGGGCGATATGAAGAGGCGATCAGAGAGCTGGCTGCCGCAGCGGAGGCCCGGCCCGACAGCGCTATAGCTTATCTCGAGCTCGGCAAGGCGTTCACTAAGCTCGGGTTCGAGAAGGATGCGAAGAAGAACTTCGAAAAGGCGGCGAAGCTCGACCCGTCATTGAAGACAGCGATTGAAGCAGCTGAGAAGAGGGAGTGAGAATGCAATACGATCGCTGCGCTGTGCTTAACTGATTGTCCGGGTGACGTGAGATAGCAATACGATCGCTGCGCTGTGCCAGGATCACAGATTACGACAGATGTCACAGATTGCACAGATGGCTATCGAATAAAAGATCAAATACACATAACCCCTTTTCTTTCTTCTCATGCAGTATCTGTGAAATCGGTGTAATCTGTTTCAATCTGTGATCCAGGCACAGCGCAGCGATCGTATTCGTTCACCGGACTTAAAAGATTAGGCTGGTTTTCCAGCCCGTACTTTCCTAGTTATATTGTACCCTGCTTGAACTTGGCTGTCGCATGCCCGTTCTTGGCCTCCCCATTTTCCGGGTCGATCTTCAGCACGGCTTCATATTCCCGGATTGCATCGCTGTACTTTTTCTCTTCGAGGAACAGGTTCCCGAGGTTGAGGCGGGGCATGATGAACTGCTCGTCGAGGGAGATGGCTTTCTCGTAGAAGAGCCGGGCTTTCGCCGGGTCTCCCATCCGGGCATAGTCCCAGCCGAGGCGGTTGTAGGCATCGGGGAAGTCGGGATCTATGTTCAGGGTGGCCTGGTATTCTCTCATCGCTTCGTCTACGAGGCCTTTTTCGTCCAGCAGCAGGCCCAGGTTATAATGCGCTTCCAGAAATTCCGGGCTGAGCTTGATCGCTATGCGGTAGTTCTGGATGGCTTCGGTCAGCAGGTTTCTTTCCGACTGCGTGACGGCCAGGTTATAATACGCGTCGGGGCTGTCGGGGCTGGCCCTGGCTGCGTGCTTATAGGCTTTTTCCGCTTCCAGCAGGTCGCCCTTGTCGGCATATGCGCCGGCCAGGAGCATGTAGGCGTCGAAGTAGCCGGGATTAAGCCTGACCGCTTCTTGCAGCATCTCTATTGCGTCGTCGAGATACCCGGCGGCCATCAAGGATATGGCAAAGCCGACCCGGGCTTCCGGCAGGTTGGGAGCTTGCCGGACCAGCTCTTTGAACACGGGTAGTGCATCGTCGACCAGCCCGAGCTCGTTGAGGGTGATGGCCAGGCTCAGCCTCGCCTCGACGTAGTCCCCTTTGAGCTCGACTGCCTTCCGGAACTCCTGCGCGGCCTTTTTCGTTTCGCCGAGGGCATCGTATGCAATACCGAGGCTGTAGTGTATTTCAGCGTTATCGGGTTTCAGCCGGACTGCTTCTTCCAGCTCCCGTACCGCATCGGAGTACCGGCCTTTGATGCCGTACGCGAGCCCGAGGGCACGCCTGGCGTCCGCGCTTTCCGGCCTGCTTTTAACGGCCTGCTCATAGCTGCCTATCTCGAGATCGATGTCGTAGCCCATGGTAATCACAGTCGTTATAGAATAAGCGCATGAATTAATATAGCTTCGCGAGCCGGGTAGCGGTAAAAAGACCAAAGACTGGCTTACTTATAGTCATTGTTAAAATGTTTTCGAACTGTGGATCTCATTAAAGATCGGCGTACGCTGCGCTGTGCCTTGACACAAAGGGCACGAAGGTCACGGAGGACACGAAGGATTACTCAAGGTCACAAAGGGATCTACCCTTTAACACGAACCTTTGTGTCCATAATAGACCTTCGTGCCCTCCGTGTACTTCGTGTCCTCTGTGTTTAAGCGCAGCGCAGCGTACGCTTACCAGATTACTAAAGCCTTATAATGCCGGCGATGGCTGCCAGTCTCGCGATGGCCGGGCTCTCCCACGGCTCATCGTAGGCGAAAGTAAACTTAGCGCCCGGGCGGGAGCCGATGAAGTCGGCGATGTTTTGCAGCGTGGCATCTCTGGCTTCGCAGTCCAGTTCGCTGATGACCTCCGACTGGCCGATCGGGTAGCTCTCGCTCAGCTCGTCCGGGAAGACACCGAAAGGTGCCTTTACATGGAGAACCCGGTCAAAGCCTCTCGAGTCCACGTCCCGCCTGGTCGAGATCAGCACGTTCCCTTCCGCCCGCAGATTTTTCAGAAGCCGGTTATAGTGGATGACTTCGGGCCGGCTGGCGGACTCCGGGCCGAGGTAGAAGAACGAGGCCTTTGTTGCCCGGTCGAACTTTTCAATGTAAGACGAATAGTTCATCATTTGCTTTAAGCCGGACAGCATTCTGGGATGGCTCCGGCACCTGCGCTCCACCAGCTCCATGAGGTCGCCATCGAGAATGCTCTGCTTGATCAGCCGGATCTCGGCAAAGGTCACGTAGAGGTTGTGCTCTGCAAGTAGTCTTGTCCTCGTTGCCTCGTCCATGCCTGCGATTTCCTTTGCCGTGTGAGCCATGCATACAGGACATGAGCACGGCAGGTGGGTCAGCTGGCCGATGTGGTAGGTGCCGTCGATCGTGAGGTACCTTCCATCTTTAGCGTAGAGAGCATAGGCAGCGCTGTCGAACAGGTCGCACCCGAGAGCCACGGCCAGCGCCAGCATCATGGGGTGGCCGGCACCGAACAGGTGGACGACTGCGTCCGGGCCGAGGCCCATCTTCGACCGCACGATCACGTCGACCAGATCTTTATACCTGTAAGATTCCATGAGCGGCACGACTGCGCCCAGAGGATAAACGTCAAATCCGATCTCGTACGTCCGCCTCGCCGCCTCCTCCCTCAGATCGAGGTGAGTAGAGCCCTGCACAGGCCCGGCGAGCAGCATGTTGCCCTTGTAGTTCTTTGCTTCCGATTCCCGGGCCAGCGTGATCTCGAGCTCTTCCCTCGCCCTCGAATAAGGCACATCGGGAGGCGTCGGAATATCCAGCGGCACGCCGATGTCGGTGCCGATATCCCGCTCGAACGAGACGATGCCGGGATTGTCCACTTCCACCGAGCCGTAGACGGAGAGCTGAAACGAGCCGGAGTCCGTCATGATCGGGCCATCGAAGTCCAGCATGCTATGCAGGCCTTTAGCCAGAGCCGCCTCACGAAGGCGCTCCGTGCGGTAGATGATGTAAGAGTTAGTGATCAGCATCTGTGCCCCGTACTTTTTCAGCTCCCGGGGCTCGATCAGCCGCAGGTTGGGGTTGATCACCGGCATCACAGTCGGTGTCTCGACAACGCCGTGCGGCGTGTACAGCTTGCCAATTCTGCCTAAAAGGTCCTTTTCAGTGATCTCAAAAACGTCGGACATTAGAGTTCAGGAGATCATAACGCCTGCTGCTATATAAAGAATACTTGTAAGAAGATCATTCTTTTCCGCCGCTACCTTTGCCCTTCTTCGGCTTTACAGCCTCCGGCGTAGCCGCTTTAGGGTCGCTGATCCACCTGACGATATCGGTGGCATCCCTGTCCTCTTTCCACCCGGGAGCAACTTTTTTGTTGCGGATCATCAGCTCTGCCCAGCGCTGGAGGCGTCTCTCGTTCTCGCTAAAGCTGGTTTCCTCTTTCATGAGATCGCTCGCTGTGCGGAAGGGCGAAAGGCCCCTGGCGTCCGCCGCCGGTTTAGACTTAACCGGCGCGATAGAGGATTGTTTAAACCCTGGCTCCGCTGGCTTTCTGGTGACCATCGGTACAGGGTATCTGGCTTGAGCGGCAAATACTTTTCCGCAGGTCGCCAGAGCGTATGATGATCCAGAGCCAGAGCTGGATAGTAGAGGAGCCTACCGGCTCTCTTCTTCCTCTTTGCCTTTCTCGATGAGCTCTTTGACTTTCTGGCCGCCCTTGTGGCCTATCTTTGAATAGAATTCGGGGCCGTACTTTTCCTTGACCTTCTCTCCGCCCTTATGGCCGCCCTTGCGGCCTGCTTCCTCGACAGTCATCTCGCCCTTTTCCTCTGCCATAGTTTCACCTCTTCGGGGACACCCGTGATTACGTGCAAATTATGCCCCGCAAGTGAAGTCAAGGCCGGCCTCTGTAAAATGTTGTCCCGGGAAAATCGCGGTGCCTTAAGGGCATCACTGTCGTAGTAAAAAGAAGTGCAGAGGTATGAGCCCCCTGCTTTTCAAGAGATATCTGCCCTATACTAAAACTGAGGCCAGCGCCAGCACCGGCAGCATGGTCACCAGTGCCAGGTGAGGTGCGTATGCCGGAGAAGTCTGGAAATTATACTGCAGTATCTTCCAGGTCTGGGTATACACGGTCAGTGTTGCCAGTATCTGCATCACTACCGCAGCGTATACAACGATCGTGTTCCCGGTTACTACGGCTGCCAGAGTCACGATCAGCGCCAGGCCAAGGGCGCCGAAGTGAAGGGCCAGCTTCATGCCGATCATCCGGAAAGTGATGAATCCCGTTACCATTGCACTTAGCATAATTGCTATTGTTATGATCAGATATGTCATATCCATTTAGTCCACCTCAGAAGTTCGCAATCGTGTAGGACGGGTCGCTCAACAGCTCAAGGTAGGTAGCCGCGCCTGCCAGCTTTACGCCCTCAACCAGGTCCTTCTGCTTGATACCACGGAACTGGGCGCTAAGCTCGCAGACGTAGACCTTCGCCCCGGCCTTGATTACCTCTTCCATCATCTTGTCGAGACGTTCGAAAGCCGGGTGCTTGACTCCGGCCGCCGTGCCTTTTCGGCCGATGCTGGCCCCGTCCATGAGCATGAAGATCGTCACTTTCTTGCCCATGCTGAGCGCTACCCTGGAGAAGATGAAGGTGGCATAAGCCTTTTCGGCGTTTCCGATGCCGTTGCTCTGCACGATCAGGAGCTTGTCTTTTTCAACCGGGGCTCCGGCAGGGGCTGCCACTTTGAGCGCTTTCTCTGCTATCAGGTAATGCTTGTCACCCTCGCCGCCTTTCTCCACGACTTTCGAGCCGGTCGCTCTGACTGCCATGGCGATGTCCTCGATGGCATCTGCGCAGCCGCTCTTCACTTTCACGCGGTCGCCGACCGTCATTTTCCCCAGGTAGTTGCCGACCGTGATGGCCGGTCCGGGACAGGTATCCCCGGTTACGTCGATCTCTTCCAGCTTCTTCCCTTCGGGAACTAGTCTAACAGCTATAGCTTTACCAGCCTGGCTGGTTTCGATAGTATAGCCATGCTTTTTGGCCACTTTGTCGATACCGGCCTCTGCACCCGGACTAACGGCGAACGCCAGAGTTTCGGTTCGATCTTCGGTGCCACGGATCACGTTTTCAATGGTGATCGCGGCATTCGGTGCTTTAATGCCCAGCAGGCTGATTGTCCGGGCCATCTTATCCCCACTTCTCTTTGAAGGTCTTCAGCGCCTCGACAATGCCCGGCAGAGCCTTCGGGGGCAGGCCGATGATAACTTCGTCGTCCGCAATACCCGAGTTCTTCCGGGAGCCATTGCAGCCCAGCGTCATGTTGAGGACACCGCGCTGCATGACAGCGACGACGGCGTCTGCGCAGATCGACTGGATGCCCGAGAAGTCGCCGGAGATGCGCCCCCCAGAGGCGTGCAGGTAAGCCTGTGAGATCCGCAGCGCCTGCCTGGGCGTCGCGATGACTATCACAGAATCGGGTTCGAACTGTGCGGCCTCCAGCGGCGCATACACCGTTGCGTAGTAGCTTTCGGTGTTCTTCGGCATGGCAGTCACGGTCTCGAGTGCACCCTCTGCAGTCTTGAAGTTGCCCAGCTTGTGGTACATGCTGCCGGTTGCCACTGCTTCGGGCAGCGGTTCCACACCCATGACTCCGGCGCCGCCCTTGCACAGGTGCTCTTCGTGGGTGGCAAAGCCTTTCGTGCCCTTCAGCCGGGCATTCTGCACAAACTGGCAGTGGCGAGTCTTCTCGGCCACCTTCGGGATGCCGGCCGGCACATCGGCCGCTGTCTTCGCGAGCTTAACCGCTACGGGGCTGCCCTTCAGGCCGAGCAGCTCAATCAGTTCCTTGCCTGCAGATTTATACGATGTAATCGTCGACATAATCGGTCACCTTCGAGAGCCGGTCCGCACAATTTCCCGGACCTGGCACCACACATTATACTGTATGGTTTAACTATACTGTATAGTATAACCGTACGTATAAATAGCTTTTCATTACTGTAGTCATCGCCATACACCCCGCACTGTGGGCACGTTCAGTAAAAGATATATACATATGGCAGCTGATAATCCTGTGGAACTATACTATATAGTATAATTCGTGATGCACTATGGAATCTCTCGCCCTCTCAGATACTGAACACCTGATCGTCTCGTACGTCCAGTCGCACCCGCCCGAAGAGTCCATGCTGGACAAGATATCGACAGGGACAGGCAAGAGCCGGGCAACCGTCTTGAAGTACCTCGAAGCGCTGCACGCAAAAGGCATCCTCGACTTCAGGATCATCGGCAGAAACAAGCTCTGGATGGTTAAGCAGGCTCCGCTACCGGGCATCGTCTCTAAAAGCCAGCCAGCGGCCAGCCCCGGGCAGGAGCAAGCCCGGCTGCTTTCGGCAGCCAGAGAGCTATACGGTGTAAAAGTTAGGGAGAGAGAGCTGGGCAGAGTAATCGATCAGCCTGACACTCTGGTAGCTGCAATAGACGAAGAACTGAACATCATCTTCTCCAACAATACTTTCCAGCAGAGGTTCTCTGGTGCGGCGGATTTCGGGCGCCTGCTTAGCCGGCCCGATGTGACCGAGATGAGAAAAGCAGTACTGGCCGCTTGTGCCGGAGACACCGTGTCGCTGGAGCTCAACCTGGGAGAGAGTACCGGCATTTTCCGAGCCTACAAGCTTTCGCTCTCGCCGGCATCGGCGGACATGAGAGGCATAGCCGCAATAGTTATCGGCGAAGACCTGACTGACCTGAAGAGGTCACGGAGAGACCTGGAAAGCCTGCTCTATATCATCCGTACTGCGGGCGAAGCCAGAGATGAGCAGCAGCTGCTGAAAGGTACGCTGAAGGGCATTCGGGAGCGGCTGTTACACTACACCCACGCTGTGGTCTACCTTGATGGCAGCCGCATTGCCCATAAGTCGCAGAACATATCCGCCGAAACCTTAGACTCATGCTGGTCCCTTGCCGATCAGACTGCCCGGAGCCTGGAATCCATATCAGCCCCGGCAGGCGGGGGTAAGAATACTGACTACCTGCTTGCCGTGCCGATCATCGGGGAGGAAAAGCCCGTAGGCGCCCTCGTCCTTACACTGACGGCCCCCGCCTGCACGACCGACGTAGAAAACCTGGAGATCGTGGCCGACGAGATAGCCGGGGCCTTAAAAAGCCTGCGGCTGGACCGGGAGAAAGCTGAATACGTGAATACACTGCTGGCAGTTAACCGGGTATCCGCGGTGCTGAACGAAACCCGGGACGAAGCCGGGATGCTGGAGAGATCTATCGCCTCTACTATGGCAACCCTTGGCTTCGACATGGGCTGTGTCTACCTGAAAGAATGCGGGAACGAGATGGCGATGAAAGTGCATAAGAACATGCCCGAGAGCCTTTATAGCATGTGCCTTTCCGGAAAGTTCAAAGCCCTGTTCGATCGTGCCCTGCAGGAGAGGAGAGTCATCCACATCACCCGCGATACCCCGGAATATGCAGAGCTGGATGCCGAAATAACGGCAAACGGAGTATCCACTATCCTGGTCCTTCCGATCGTCGCCGGAGACGAGATCGTCGGGCTGCTGAACATGGGAAGCCGATCTTACAAGCCGTATTCCCGCATGAGCCTCGACAACATCGCCTCGATAGGTCTGCAGCTTGGCCTGGCGCTGGAGCGCACCCGGCTGGCGACAGCGCTGGAAGAGCAGGCCAATAAGGATTTAACCTAACAGGAACAACCGTCTGGAGTGATCTACAATGGCTGCAAAGGTGAGGGTTTTTTCACAGCCGACGTGCCCGGCATGCAACGACCTAAAAGAATACCTGAAGAACAAAGGCGTGGAGTTCGAAGACATGGACATCACGGCCAGCAAAGACGCTTTTAACGAGCTGACCAAGGTTTACAAAGTCAGGGTTACTCCGCTCCTGGTAGCGGGAGAGAAGAAGCTCGTTGGCTTCGACCCCGTGGAAGTAGACAAGTTTCTGGCAGAAAACCAGTAACCTGCGGCCCGGCGGCGGGAAAGGTTATATCCCGGGCAGGACATAGCCATTGCCTGCGATGGTATTGACCATGACTGAAGAAGCGCCATTCGAGTGTGCCATGTGCGGGCGGTGCTGCTCGCAGCGTTTGATCTTGCTGAACACAGAAGACGTGTTTCGCATGGCCGATCATTTTAAGATACCGGTGCCGCAGTTCATGGAAAAACACGGCGTCGTGTTTGCGACCACAGGTACCAGTAAGACGCCCCGGCTGTACCTCCAGATATCGGGCGATGTATGCCCCTTTTTTAAGGACGGCTGCAGTATTCACGAGATCAAGCCCCTCATGTGCAAGCTGTTCCCCGTGCTGAAGCCCGGCCAGACCGCGGGCGAGATCAAGGCTTTTATTAAAAAGCACGCCCACAGCGAAGGCGTACTATCCTGCAAAATGCTGACGCTGCCCGATAATTTGCGCCTGGCAGTAGACCGGGAGGCTATGATCACCTCGGTCATCTACGACTCGATGGAAATCATCTACTACTCTAATTTAGAGCGAAAGGACATGCAGTTTGTGAGGTCTCTGCTCAAGGCGCTGAACCGGGACCAGCTCAGGGCGATCGTAAGCGACTACCTGTTTAACGGTAGTAAGGAAAGCGGACTGGTCTTCGAGCAGGCGATGTTCGAAATGCAGGCGCTGTGCCAGATCGCGGACTGGAAGAAAGTACCATATCTGGTTGCTCACGAAGGCGTTGCCATGGAACCAGGTAAGATCTACGTCCTGGTAAGCCCCGAGGACGCCAGAAGAATCTACAACCTGAGCCTGCAAGGAGAAGTGGAGTCGGTGATCAGCAACACCAACCCCAGCGTAGCCGACCCGGAGTGCACATTTATCTCCGTGGCCATGAATACGAAAGGAGATAATGGGCTCATGCTCGCGTTTCCGGCCGCAAATGCGGACCTCCGCAACAATTCGACAGACGGCCACGTCAGCCTCTGCTTCTATCCTGCGGACGGAAGCATGGACGATATTGGCGCGGTAAAAGCGTACATCGACCCTAACACTTATAAATAAGGCTTCTCGAGCAGCTGGCATCTGACGGTCCGGCTGCAATAGCCTTACAACAAGCACTTAAGTAGCAAAAGCGGCTTATACAACCGGTTTTTTAACAAGCATTTATATACCTGCCCCCTAATCTCCGCTCTTTTCCAGATCATTTCCTGTAAATTTTTGCCCGATCCTTGGCCAGCATTAAATAATGTGATTTTTATATTACAGTCTACTTTCCCGAATGGAAACGGTGATACAGATGGAACAGACACTTGCTACGCAGAGCACTAAAACAGACGACGACGGTATGATCGTGGCTGTGAACTACTGTGTGAACACCAACAGAACTTACATATACGAATTGAAGAACGGAGATATCGTGAGCGAGAAGGTTGTCCACGGCGTTTGATGGCGGCTCAGGCCGCCAGAATATTTTGTAAAAAGAATTATATAAATGCTATTTATAATATTCTTGCGACTATATCGCAACCCAACAGTTTGCAAGAGTTGATATAATGATCACGAAAAAGGACTTACTTGAGAAGGCTGCAATTTTACAACGGGATAAGGAAACCTATGCAATTGCACCCCACATCGCAGGAGGCATCTGCGACTCTAATACATTGCGAAAGCTCGCCGACGTGGCCGACAAGTACCATGCGGCGGCAATCAAGATCACAGGTGCCCAGCGCATCGCAATCGTCGGGCTCAAAGAAGGGGACATCGACAAAGCCTGGGCAGACCTGGGGATCAAGCCCGGCGCAGCCGTAGGCATGTGTGTCAGGAGCATCAAGGTCTGCCCCGGCACCACCTTCTGCAAGAGAGGAGTACAGGACAGCGTAGGCCTGGGCCTGGCGCTCGATTCGGCGTACCACGGGATGACGACTCCCTCAAAGTTCAAGATCGGCGTTTCCGGCTGCCCTAACAGCTGTGGCGAATCGTGGCTGAAAGACCTGGGCTTCCTGGGCACGGGCAAAGGTTTCAAAGTCATCGTCGGAGGCGACGGAGGCAGGACACCCAGAATCGGCAGGGAGTTAGTCGACGGCCTCAATATTGACCAGTCGAAGACCCTGGCCGAGAAGATCATCCAGTACTACCGGACCAATGCCAAGGAAAGAGAACGCATGGGCGTTTTCATCGACAGGATCGGCTGGGACGAGTTTAAGAAGAATGTGCTGGGCTAAAAAAGAAGGCTAGTAGGGCTTCGAGACGGTTTACCGACAGCGCGGTAAACCGCCCCTTCGGGCAACCCTCAGGCTAGTTTTACCACTTGAGGTCTGTGTTCACGACAGCAGACTGTTCGTTGTAGTTATCGACTACAAAGTAATAAGTGCGGGTTTCCGGAGCTATAAACTGGCCCGATACCACAGGGTCTGCGTAGTCAGAATGAAGCTCCACCCACTCGGTGGAATTAGCCTTCAGCAGCTCAAAGTTCTCCTCGTCCAGGATATAGATATCCACAGCCGGGCCGTTTGAAGATACAGTATAATTCAGTACGTCTCCCTCAGTGAGGCTGACATCTGTTTCCTCGAAGGAGTAGCTACCGAGGGTGTACACATTTTTCGACATGCCTATGTCAAAGCTTTTGCTGAAATTACAGACCGAGCAGCAGCCTGAAAGCATGGCTGCCAGAGCGATTACCGAGACGAGAATGATTAACTTTCGCATTGATACCACCTGTAGTATTTACCATGCCCTTAATCGGTTAAGAAGCTTACTCTTGTGAGTATGCCGGCATAGGGCGAGGCCGCTGAAGATATTACTGCAGAGAGATCCATTGAAAAGGGATCCGCTAACCCGGCTGGCAATAGCGCTTAAAAGTGGTACTATGACGAAAAAGCAGGATACATCTATTTCTGCGGATACTGATAAAAAATAGGTGTAAGGGATGGTTGATAAATTAAAACCGACAGCCTTTGGGCTCG
Source organism: Methanocella sp. MCL-LM (assembly GCF_049676595.1). Lineage (GTDB taxonomy): Archaea > Halobacteriota > Methanocellia > Methanocellales > Methanocellaceae > Methanocella_A. The sequence goes on along the minus strand of NZ_CP187259.1, from coordinate 1,745,960 downwards.
CCGCGGGAATCCTCTGGGGCCTGGCAGTCCTGGTTACAGGACTGACGGCAGCATTGTTCGGCTATGGTGTAAAATTCGTAGACGTGGTCGGCTCGTTCTACCTGGGCTACCAGCCTGATCTGACAGGAAGCATAATAGGCGGGGTATGGGGTTTCATCGATGGCCTGATCGGCGGGTTCGTCTTTGCCCTCCTCTACAATTACCTGGCCAGAATGCTGGAAAAATAGTACTCCGCAACCGGGAAGTATCCACTTGATCTCTTCATTACCCCCTGAGGCGCTATCAAAGCAGGTCGACAGGCACGCATCGTACTTACCACCGACGATATGCAGGAGTATTGCTCCATAGCGCTATTCTATATTGTTTGCTTTGGGCCGATAAATAGCTGGTATCAGGGGAATAGTTACACTATGGCCTCTGATCAAGGTTATATAGAAGGAATACATTTCGTAGCAACCTGTCAGAGTCAATTATAGGTGGTCAAGATGGAGCTCAAAGCTCAACAACTAATAGTTCTTCTGGTTTCAATGTTCATCTTCACCCTGGGCTTCGGCATCATCGTGCCGGTGTTCGGGTACTTAACCAAGGATATGGGTGCTTCTGCCCTTGATCTGGGACTGCTCATGGCGACCATGTCGGCCATGCAGTTCCTCTGCGCGCCCACCTGGGGTAAGTTATCGGATAAAATCGGGCGCAAGCCGGTCATGCTGATCGGCCTGTTCGGGTTCGCCCTGTCGTTCATCCTCACGGGCTTCTCGACCCAGCTGTGGATGCTGTTTGCCGCCCAGATCATCGGCGGCCTGCTCTCGGCCGGGATATGGCCTGCAGTACTGGCCTACGTGACCGACATCAGCTCCCCGGAAGAAAGGGGCAAGCTGATGGGCTTTATGGGCGCCGCTTCAGGGCTGGGCATCATCGTCGGCCCGGCGATCTCGAGCATCCTGGCCAGCTGGGGCCTGACCGTGCCATTCTTCGCAGCTGCAGGCATTGCACTGGTGACCCTCGTCATGAGCGTCTTCCTGCTCCCCGAGTCCCTGCAGAAAGGGAAGCACATCCACAAAGGCCCGAAGGTGGCTCTGCTGGACACGCTTAAGACTCCCCTCGGAGCAGTGTTCTTCATCATGCTGCTGGTGAGCTTTGCGGGCGCCTGCCTCGACGGTACGGCAGCCTATTTCATCATGGACAAATTCAGCCTCACGGAGCAGGCATCGAGCATGCCGGTGCTGAACTCCACGATGACGCTGACCGGGCCCAACGTCATGGGCATCATCTTCACCGTCATGGGCATCGTGAGCGTCGTCAGCCAGCTGGCAGTAGGACCGCTCATCCAGAAGTACGGGGAGAAAAACACCATGGTCTTCGGGCTCATCCTCGTGGCCGCCGGCATGATCTGCATGCCGTTCTCTATAGGCCTGGCCTCGCTGGTCCTGACCGTCTGCGTGATGGGCATAGGAATGAACTTAGTCAACCCCGCGGTCAACACGCTGGTCTCCAAGCAGGCCCCGCCCGACCGGATCGGCGCCATGATGGGCTTGCTCGGCTCCTTCAACAGCGTCGGCAGAGTACTCGGCCCCTCCGTGGGCGGCGCAGCCTACATGATCAGCATGACGCTGCCCTACATAGGCTCCGCAGTCGTCGCAGCCGGCTGCGCCGGCGCGATGGCCCTGATGGGTAAAAGACTGGGCGCTCCCGGCGAATCTGAGAGCGCTACACAGTAGGCCAGGTGAAGTTCGCCTTTGAACGCCTGCAAATGCAGGCGTTCTGGTAGGCGATCTGCAAACGAACGCTGCGCTGTGCCAGATCACAGATTCTGACAGATGCCACAGATTGCACAGATACGAATAGATAATTGTGAAAAGTATTGTCTATGAAGTATTTGTCTAGTAGCAATCTGTGTAATCTGCGTAATCTGTCGTAATCTGTGATCCTGGCATAGCGCAGCGTTCGTCTTGCTGTCTCACCTCATATGAGCAACCAGAAACGCACAATACAGCTTTCGTTTTTTATCGATTTTGCCAGGCAATGGCAATCCATAGCCGAAGCATTTCTCGAAACTTCGCAGAAATTATTTATATCGCCGCATGTAAACCTTAAGTGTATCGGCATCTCGGCAGGTTGTTGCATATCAGGCGAGCCGGTATGGGAGCTTGAAGCATGGCAAAGCCTAAAGTGATCATCGTAGGAGCGGGGCCGGGAGGCCTCCTGGCAGCCCATAAGCTGGCGGACAGGGCAAGCGTGACTATCATCGAGAAAGGCAAAGACATCGGCCAGCGCTCCTGTCAGGTGATGAAGGGCAAGGACTGTATTTATTGTAATGTCTGCAGCGTGACCGCGGGAGTGGGCGGCGCGGGCGGCATGTCGGATGGCAAGCTGAACCTGAGCCCGCAGGTGGGCGGGGACTGGGCAGAGTTTGTCAGCACCCGGCGGGCTGAAGAGCTCATCGAAGAGGTGGACCGGTACTTTATCGAGCACGGCGCTCCCCCGGAAGATCCGCACGTGCCCCCGTCTGCGCTCGCAACCCGGGCGGCAGCCAGCGGCATCGAGTTTATACCCATCAGGCAGAAGCATATCGGCAGTGATATGCTCCCTAAAGTGATCGGCTCGATGGAGGCCGATATGAAAGATCGGGGAGTAAAATTCCTGCTGAATACCCCCGTGTCCGGCATAGCCGTTGATGATGGAAAAGTCACCGGAGTCATCGCGGGCGGAAAGAAGATCCGGGCTGACTATGTACTTCTGGCCCCGGGGAGATCTGCGAGCACCTGGCTCGGGGAGGAGCTAAAAAAGTACAGTGTGCCCATCAAGTACATGCCCATAGACGTGGGGGTACGGGTCGAGGTTCCGTCGCTGGTCTACGAAGAGGCAGTCCAGGTCAACTGGGACCCCAAGTTCAGGATGTACACGCCCACCTACGATGACATGGTCAGGACCTTCTGCACCTGCCCCTACGGGTTTGTAGTACAGGATACCTACGAGGCAGGCGTAGGCGCCAACGGGCACTCCCAGCGCACCTGCCGGTCGAACAACACCAACTTTTCGTTTTTAACCAAGATCGCCCTCACCGAGCCGCTGGAAAATACCAACGAGTATGGCGCCACCATCGCCCAGCAGGCGAAAACCATCGGCGGCGGCAAGCCCATCCTGCAGAGGCTCGGCGATCTCAAGCGCGGCCACCGGTCCACATGGTCCCGGCTGCACCGCAGCTACGTAGAACCAACCCTGAAAGCGGTCACCCCCGGCGACATATCCATGGCCTTGCCCCACAGGGTGGTCACCAACATCATCGAAGGCCTCGACATGCTGGACCGCGTCGTCCCCGGAGTAGCGTCGGACACCACGCTGTTATACGCCCCGGAGATCAAGTTCGCCGCCATCCGGCCCGACACCAGAGAGCACTTCGAAGTAGTCAACGTCGACAACTTATATGTAGCAGGCGACGGCGCAGGCCTGACACGAGGCATAGTACCCGCCGCAGCCACAGGCATCGAAGCCGCCGACGGCATACTGGCAAAGATAAAACAATAGATTGCTTGACATCCATAAATAAGCCAGGGCGGTATGGCCCTTTACCCTGACAACTGGAAATCAGATATTTGAACCACGGCGGCACGGCGATGCTGTGTTGCATAATTCATTTTCTCTTCTTTGGGCCGAGCTATTGCAGGTGGAGTGACTCAGCAAGACGATCGCTGCGCTGTGCCAGGATCACAGATTACGCAGAATCTGATGATTCTGACAGATGCCACAGATTGCACAGATTCTAATCGATGAGAAATGGATTTGCCGTCTACCGATTTTATTCTAAGGTCATCTGTGAAATCAGTGCAATCCGTTTCAATCTGTGATCCTGGCACAGCGCAGCGATCGTCATCGCATCGCCTCGAGAACGCCTGCGACTGCAGGCGTTCAAAAGGCGAACATGAAGATAAGAATAATGCAACACAGCAGCACAGCGACACCAAGACAGTGCGATCTACAACAACTGAGTGGTAATTTGAACCACAGCGGCACGGCGACACCAAGACAATGGCGAACCGTGAAGAAGGAGGGCTCTTTTTTATTATCCACGGCGACACCAAGACAGCGCATGAACCAAAAAGCTGCTTGCTTGCCGATCGTTTAATCTAATCTCTGATTGCATAGATAGAAGCTTCAACACCCTCGATGAAACCTGTCAGGCCCCGGCACCCGGATACTGAAATACATTAGTCTCCGTGCTATCAGCCCGCCGTGCTGCCGTGGATCAATAAAAAGAGCCTCACCATACAGGTATAGACTGTCGCCGTGCCGCCGTGCCGCCGTGGTAAGAATATTAGTCTGGTTATCGTCTCCCAGATTGTCGCCGTGTCGTTGTGCCGTTGTGGTTAGAAAACGTTGTGCCGTAGTGCCGTTGTGGTTAATAGTTACCGAGTCGCCGTGGTTTGTTTCAAGACTCCAGACGAGTGAGTGTTCTAAGCTCGTCGATGGAAGCCCTGGCCTGATCTCTGTCGCCGGGCGCATCTTTTGAGACCAGGTTGTAGTACTCGTCTTCTATGGAGCCGACGGCGCGCTGGAGCTTCTCGGAGTCGAAGTGGTCGATGTACTTGCGGATGACGTAGGCCTTGAAGGTGATGTCCTGGTAAGGGTCGGTGCGGGACCGGCGGGTGAGGATCCAGATGGGCACGATCGATAGCAGGAGGATGAAGGCGATGGCGGCGAGGATGGTGTCCATGCCGGGCATTACCAGCTGGGCTCCGCCTTTGTCGATGGTGATGGGCTTGCCGAGTAGCATCTGATCGCCGGCTGCGGCGATGATGCCCCACTTACCGTCCTGGCTGAAGGTGAAGTTTTCGCTGGTGATCGGGTAGAAGATGCCCTGGGGGGATACGGCGATGAGGTCGATGCCCCGGTTACTGAGCCCTTCGAACACGGACAGGGATACCGGCACCGGTTCCTGGACTGTGGCGACTGCAGGCGCATTGATGCGTATGGCCCTGTCGATCTCGATCACTTCCCGGTTTCCGTCCAGGGGGCGGGAGTACTGGACAAGGTTGACCCGGCCGGGAATATCCTCGAAGACGACAGGTGTCCCGCCCTCGACGGTGCCTGCCGCGGCAAACCCGTTGATCGGTGGCACGACGAGAGTCAGGTTATAGTAGTCGACGATCGATACGTACTGAGCAAAAGTATCAAGGTAAGGCTCGACTGTCCGGGGTAGCAGCGTGGGTGTAAAAATTATGTTGTACTTGCCAGTTTTCGCCTGTTCGTTGCTGATGTTGATGTCGAAGTGGACGATCTTCGACTCCCCCGGGGACAGGACAAAGGCGGCCGGAGTCACGTTGACCCAGGAGATGGCGACAGGGTCGTCGACCGACACCCGGATGACGTAGACACCTTCCTGCTGGCCGTCGTTAAGCACGACGAACGAGCCGTTATAGATGTAAGGTAGCGTGTTGGCCTCGATGAACGATTCGGCCGGCACAAAGGCTTTCACACCGCTGCCCGCCGCCGAGGCGTCGCCGGTAGCAGATAGTAACAATAAGATGACGATCAGCGAAATAGAGATCATTCGTCGCATCATTAGCTCCCCAGATGGTTGTATCTCAACCTGTTATGTAATATGTCATTAGTTTTATATAAATTTAATGGCTGTTAGTAGAATTATAATAATTCGCTGCGAACCAAATTGAAAAAGGAAGATGATACTGTCGGCCGAACGGCCGTTACGCCAGTCCAAAAAGAGTAAAAGCTGCGTTTAGCCCGGATAGAGAGCATCGCGCAGCGTTTGGTTATCTATCCTGAGACCCGGACATTCTCCAGCTTGAGGCTCGGTATGTATCCTGCCGCTGCGGACATACCGGCTTCCACCAGCTTGTAGTTGTCTGCAATGGAAGCGTTCTGCAAGAGCGCGGGCATGTTGCCGCCGAGCATGCCCCCCTTGAGGGGGTAGGCGATCTCTCCGTCTTTGATGCGGAAGCCTGCGTAGATTGCCACCGAGAAGTCGCCGCTGACCCTGTTGGCCGTGTGAGCACCAAGGACATGCTCTATGATTACGCCGTCCTTTATGCCCCGGATCATCTCTTCTTCGGTCATCGTATCTCCTTCGAAGACGATGTTGCGGGCACAGGTGGTCGGAGGCACCTTGTAGGTCGTGCCCGATTCGTTCCGCTCCGTATGCATGGCGCTGCCCGTGGGTTTCCCCCCACCGTCGACAGCGGAGAACTGGTCGTAGAGAAGGGTGTTCAAAACGCCCCGATCCATAATGACGTTACGCTGGCTCGGATAGCCTTCCTCGTCCATGATAAAAGTGTTTAGACCTTTAGGGTGAATACCGTCGTCTACGATGGAGAAGGCGCCCGAGGCAACTTTCTCCCCGATTTTGCCGGAGTAGACCGATTCTCCTTTCCGCACGTTGTCGCCGTACAGGGCTGGCAGCACCGTACTGCTGAAGAGGTCGAAGGCCGCGTCAGGACGCAGGATGACGTCCACGGTCCCGGTTTCAATGCCCTTTTGCCCGAGCTGGGCGATCGCTTTTTCGGTCGCCTTGCGCCCCACGTCTTCGACGCTGAAGCTCAGCATGCGGGAGGACTCGCCCTCGTCGCCGTTGACGATGATTCCTCCGTCTTTCAGTACGGACATCACGTGGCCTCCGACAAAGGTGCCCTCATCGTAGATCATGACGCCGTTGGTGTTGGCGACCGCGAAGGCCGAAGTGCCAAACGACAGCCCGCCCCGGGAAGGTGTGGCCCTGGAATCGAAGGAGCCGGCTTCGATCATGTCCCGGGCCATCTGGATCCCGTCCTCGACGACCAGCGTGGCCAGCTTGTTGTCGAAGATGGATCTGGTGCCGTCGTACTTCGCGTTGTCGTGGAAAGCGTAGTGGCCCAGCTTGCCGAAGCGTGCGGCCTGCACGGCCTGTTTCAAGCCGTAGTCGATGGAAGCCTCGTCACAGAAAGCGTACCCCGTACGCCGGTCCTTGATGATGCGGAGGCCGATGCCGTAGTCCCCGTCCTGGGAGCCGAACGTGACTTTTCCGGCCTCCACTGCTACTGAGGTAAAGCGCTTCTTCTGCACCAGCGCCTCACATTCGACCCCGGCCGCCCTGGCCGAATTCATAACTTTCTCTGCCACTTGCAGTAGTTGCTCTTTCATTTACTGGCCTCCTACTACACACTGGGATATCCGAAGATGCGGGCCACCATCATCTACAGGTACCGACTGGCCTTTGCCGCAGATACCCGCATGACCCATCTCCGAATCTCTACCGAGGAGGTCGATCTGCTTCAGAATATCGAGCGTCCTGCCCGAAAGTGACACGTCTCTGAGGGGGTGGGTGATTTCGCCGTTCTCGATCATGTACGCCTCCTGGGCATTGAACTGGAAGAAGCCCTGGGAGGTGTTCACCTGGCCGCCCCGGGACCCCTTGACGTAAACCCCTTTCTTGACGCCCTCCAGCATCTCCTGGAAAGATGCGTCGCCTGGCTCGATCAAAGTGTTACTCATCCTCACGATGGGCCGGTTGTGGTATGACTCGGCCCTCGCGCCGCCGTTCGGCTCCAGGCCGAGACGGGCTGCGGACTCACGGTTGAGGATGAAGTCGTTGAGGACCCCGTTCTTGATCAGCACCTTTGCCCTGGTGCGGACGCCTTCGTCGTCGTAGATATAGCTGCCAAAGAGCCCGGGCAGCGTAGCGTCATCCTTGATGGTGATGGCCGGGTTTCCGATCTCTTTACCGATCATCCCTTCGAAGCACGAGTTCCCGGTAGAGACGAGGTCGCCCTCGGAGGCGTGGCCGACTGCCTCGTGGGCGAACACGCCGACCAGCCCCGGGTCTGCAATTACAGGCATCGCTCCCGCCGGCGGGGCTTTGCCGTTGAGCAGCGCAACCACGGAAGCTACTGCCGCGTCGGCCTCTTTCAGGTGCCGGTCTCCGTCGAAGGCTTCCAGGCCCGTCGCCACCCCGATTCTGCGGCGTACCGACTGGATCTGGCTATCCTTCTTGCCCACGATCTCGATGGTCCAGAGGATCCGGGGCACGCGGGTCTTCACTGCCGCCCCTTCCGAGGAATAGAACTCCTGTACTGTGTAAGTATCCTTATAGCCGACCATTACATTGGCTACGAAGTCGTACTTCTTAACAGCGTTATAAGTGGATGTCAGGTACTCCAGTTTCGTTTCCACAGACTCGTCCACGAAGCTGCGCTTCATCGGGACAACGGCCTCGTCCGTCACCGCTTTTACCGGAGCCAGGCGGGCTTTATCCTTGATGCCCTCGCTGATGCCCTTCGCGATCTTGGCTGCCCGGTCGGCAGCGTTGCTTATAGCCTGCTCTGAAAGATCTGACGTGGTGGCAAACCCCCAGGCGCCGCTGAATAAGACCCTGACGCACGCACCGGAATCTTTGCCAGAAATAGCCTTGGTAACCTCGCCTTTGCGGGTTTCAATCACCGTACCGGTGACGTCCAGCAGCCGGATATCGTAATAGTCGGCTCTGCCTTCGAGCGCCCGGCTTACAGCTTGTATCAGAATGATCACCGGGTAGTAATTTAGTCGGGAATCAGAAATAACTTTCCGCAGATAAAGAGCGAAGGTTGCCGGTGTTTATGGTGGCGCGGCAGATAACCGCGAAGAGAAGTTCGAGACCCGGGGCAGGGCAGTCGAAAGACTGCCCTGCAGGGGTCGATTTAGTCTGTGTGGGTTTGGTGTTGATAATCGGTAAAAAGGGATGACGGAAAGTCCGTCACCGCCATTATGCCTTGAGCTTGTTGACCTCCCGCTTGAGCTCCTCGGCCATCTTGAGGACCTGCTGGGCGATGCCGGCGGTCTCTTCCATGGTGGCGGTGCTTTCCTCCGCGGAAGCGCTGACTTCCTCGGTGGCTGAAGCGCTTTCCTCCACCACTGCGCTGATCTGCTCGATGGCTTTGGCGATCTCGAGGGTGTCTTTTACCTGCTTCTCGGTCGCGCTGGAGACGTTCAGAGCTACGTCAGCCACCTGATCGACCAGCCGGGTGATCTTGTCCACCGACTTCAGGGCGTTTCCGACCACTTCGCTCCCGCTGGCTACCTCGCTCGTGCCCTTGTCCATAGATACTACTGCCCGGTCGGTCTGCTCCCGGATCTGGGAGATCAGGTTGCTGATCTGCTCGGTGGACTTCGCCGAGTCTTCGGCCAGCTTCCGCACTTCTTCGGCCACCACGGCGAAGCCTCTGCCGGCCTCGCCAGCCCTGGCTGCCTCGATGGCCGCGTTGAGCGCCAGGAGGTTGGTCTGGCTGGCGATGCTGGTGATCACTTCGACGATCTTGCCGATCTGCTTCGACTTGTCGCCGAGGTCCCTGATGATCCTGGCCGAGTCGTTGACCGTCACGTTGATGTCGGACATCTTGCTCAGCGCCTGCTTGGCTGCGACATCGACGTCTTTGGCAGCGCTGCTGGCATCTCCCAGCAGCGCCGAGGCTGACCTCGCACCGCTCGAGGCTTTTTCGGCGTCCGACGAGATGCCCTTGATCAGGCCGCTGATGTTTTCTACTTCCTTCGCCTGGCTCTGGCTCCCGATAGCGATCTGAGAGATACTCTCGCTGATCTGCCGGGAGGAGGTCATGGCCTGGCCAGTGGCAGAGCTCGCCTGCTGGGCGGCCACCGCCATCTTCTCGGCCACCTCGTTAGCCGTCCGGATGATTTTCTGGAGGTTTTCCTCGGCTTTCTTCTGCTCGGTGATGTCCCGCATGATAATGCTCAGGCCCGACGTTTTCCCGGCCGAGTCCTTCATCAGCACCGCGTTGATCAGGACAGGTATCTCCCTGTTGCCGGTGATCAGCAAGTTTTCCCAGCCGAGGATGTCCTTGCTGCCGGTCAGCGCGTCCAGCGAGCTACCGGCCTTGAGGTGGGCGATTTCCCGGAGGTTGTGCCCGAGAGCGTTGCCCAGCACGGCCTGGGCTTCGGTGTTCATGTACTCGATCGTGCCTTTCGCGTCGACCACGAAGTGGATATCCCGGATACTGTTCAACACCGACTGGCTGAAGGCGGCCTTCTCCATAGTATCCTTCTGGGATTTTTTGATCTCCTCCTGAGCTTCCTTCTCCCGGGTCATGTCCTGGAGCAGCTCGACCGCACCGGTGATCCTGCCGCTTGCGTCCTTTATAGGCGCGTTGCTGCCCCGGACGTAAAGTTTCCTGCCGTCCTGCAGCTGGGCGTGAACCTCGAAGCCGCTGGCTGTTTCACCGGTCCTCAGGCACCTGGCGAGCTGAGACTCGCCGGACGTCGAGTCGAGGATCTTGAAGGAATCCCCGAATCTCCTGCCCACGAGGTCGCTGGCGGAGCTCCCTAAAAATTTAGCGCCGGTCTCGTTCACGTAGGTGATGTGTGCGTTCGAGTCGACAACGTATAAGGGGTCAGTAATGCCTTTGAGAATGGACTCGTTGAACATAACCCGATCTTTGATATTGCTGACCATCCGCTTGATCGAGTCTGACAGTGCCTCGATCTCGGAATTGCTGGCTCCGGTATGGATAGGGGTATCCAGATTGCCGGCTGCTATGCTATCGGCAGCCCCGACCAATCGATGAATCGGCGTGGTGATCCTCCTGACGACCAGCAGCCCCACGACGACCGCGAGAACGGCGATGACCAGGCCGATCAAGACAGAGATCATGATCATGTTATTCAGCCGGGCCATAGACGGGCCCATATCGTACCCTGTAGCCAGCATGCCCACGATCTTGCCATCGGAGTTTTTCAGCGGCTCGTAGTAAACCGAAAGCGGTTTCCCCTCCACGATAATAGAATCGCTAACGCTTTTGCCGTCTTGCAGGACCTGCGTCGCCATGCCAGGATCGGCCCTGGAACCCAGAACCCTGGTCCCGCTGCCGTCTTTGATGCTGGTGGCGATGCGGGTGTCACCCTGGAAGACGCTACAGAAGCCATTTCCTTCTGAAGAGACATCGTCGACGATGTGCGGGTCGGAGTTCAGGATCTCAGCAACATAGAGGGCTCCAATAATGTTGTTATTCTCATCTTTGACGGGCACTGCGCTGACAATGGCCATACCTTCGGATAAGCCGGTCGGGTTAACCATGCTCTGCAGATTGTTGTTCTGTATTGTCGAAGCCGGTAGCAGCTCAGTGCTGGTAAACTCGTTGCCCGCCAGCGCCTTTGTGAGTAAGCTGTTCGAGTTCCTGTCACCGTTTTCGCCAGATGCGGAACGGGCCAGGGTAATGCTGTTCTTATCGACCACCGTGATGATATTGAGGAAGTCGTAAGACTTCGAGTACTCATCTACCAAACTCTTTACAGCTCTGGGATCGCCCTGTTTTATCGCAGCGTTCAGCCTTGCGTCCCCGGCAATTTTCACTGCGACACCATGGTCAATTTCCATCTTGTGCTCGTACGCCTGGCTGCCGATGATGCCGATATCGGAAGTTTTTTCATTCAGGCTTTCGCTGGTCTGCGCTGACAGTGACATGTAATTATAAGTGGTCAACGCCAAAGCCGGCAATAGCGCAATAATTAACACTAGTGCCAGCAGCTGGACTGAAATACTTTTCAGACTTATACTCATACCCATCGACCCGTTCTAACTATCATTTTAGAAATTACGGATTTTTAAGCAATATTTTGTAATTTAAAGCCTAAATTATGCTTTATTCCCATTTTAGACCATGTAATTTAAATATCTGGCCAGCAATGCTGTGCATTAAAGATGGTAACAAAAGAGAACGTTTGCAGCTGCATTTCGGCTACGCTTTCCGATATCGGACAGTAAGCCCTAGTCTTGATGCTGTGCATTGGTAGACGATGCTGAAAACTGATAAAAGTATTTAATCATAAGATAGCGAGTAGTTCTGCAATGGACGGCCAACAGAAGGAGCTTAAACAGATCATCGAGCTTCTGAAAATATCCCCGAAGGGCATGACAATTTCTGAGGTATCAAAAAAGCTTGGGATGGGAAGGAACTCGGTTGCCAAGTACCTGGATATGCTACGGATTTCCGGACAGGTCGAAATGAAGACGTTCGGCCGCTCCAAGATCTACTCCGTGTCAGGCAAAATTTCCATCGCCACGGCATTGAGCCTCTCCTCAGACTTGATCGTGTTCATAGACGAGGATCTGAAAGTCGTCGAAGTCAACGAGCAATTCCTGAAGCATACCGGCCTGAAGAGAAAGGAAGTGATCGGCCAGTCCCTGGAAAGCCATACCATCCCCCTGTTTCTCCAGCCGGAAATTTTGCTGAACATCAGGGAGGCTCTACGGGGCCGGGAATATGCGAGGGAGATCAAGGTCACGGAGAACCGTGATGAGGGTTACTATTTCATCAAACTGATCCCGATATCGCCCGGGTACGCACACCCGAAGGCCGCCATAGTCTACGAGAACATCACAGCCAGAAAGAAGGCTGAGATAGCCCTGAAAGAAAGCGAAGCGAGGTACAGGGTGGTCGTGGAAGAGCAGAGCGAAATGATCGTCCGGCTGAAGCCGGACATGACGATCGTCTTTGCCAATGAGCAGTGGTGCCGGCTCTTTCGGGCCGGGAAGGAAGACGTGATCGGCCGCCGGTTCGGCGACCTGGTACCGGCCGAGCTCAGGGACCAGCTGCGGCAGCACATGTACACGATCCGAAAGGATGGCCATACATCCATGTACGAAGTGAAGGTAAAGGTGCCCGGGGGTGAAGAGCGGTGGATCCAGGAGACGTACAGGGGCACCTTTAGCGACGAGGGGATGCTGACAGAGTTCCAGATCGTGGGAAGGGACATCACTGACCTGAAACGGCTGGAAGATTCTCTCAGGCTCACCCAGTACACCGTTGACCACTCCAGGGAAAACATCGCCTGGATTCGGCCGGACGGCACTCTCGACAGGTTTAACGAGGCCGCGTGCAGGACTACCGGATATACCCGGGGAGAACTGGCCCGGATGAGCATCCGGGACATCGCTGTTGAGGTTACGTCCGAGATATGGGAACAGGTAAAGCGACAGGTTATCGAAAACCTCCACGCAGAATTCGAGACTGTTCACCGCTGCAAGGACGGAAGGAAGTACCCGGCCAGTGTTTCGCTGAACTACATCCGGTACAGCGAAAAAGAGTATTTCTGCGCCTACTTCGCGGACATTACCGAGCGGAAGAAGGCGGAAAAGGCGAGGGAGGAACACCTGCGCTTCGTCCAGACCTTGATGGATGCCATTCCCACGCCCCTGTTCTACAAGGACAGAGCAGGAGTTTACCTTGACTGTAATACCGCATATGAAAAGTTTCTCGGGTACCCGAAGGAGCGGATCGTTGGCAGGTCAGTCAAGGAAATAATGTCAGAAGAGTTCTCCAGGCAGCACGAGGATAGCGACCTAATTGTGCTGCAGGAAGACAGACCCCTGGCCCATGAGACCCGGGGCCGCCACGCAGATGGCTCTGTGCACGACGTGATCGTCTACAAGGCGCCTTTCTATAACACGGCGGGAACTCCGGAAGGCATCATCGGAGTCATCCTCGACATCACAGAGCGGAAGAAGGTAGAGCTGGCCATGGCAAAAGCCCGGGACTACTACCGGACGATCTTCGAAAACTTCCCCGCCATGATCTGGAGCACGGGCATCGACGGAAAATGCAACTTCATAAACCGGCGCAGGGCAGAATTTACAGGCAGAGAAATTGAGCGTGAGCCGGAAAGTTGCTGGGCGGATCTCATCCACCCGGATGACTACGCCAGGTTCACAGAACAATTCCTGAAAGCGTATAACAACCGGGAGACCTTCAAGCTCGAGTACCGCCTGCGGCACAGGACCGGGGAGTACAGGTGGATAGCCGATACCTGCATACCGTACACCGACATCGGCGGAAGCTTCGCAGGTTATTGCGGTTACAGCTACGACCTTACTGATCAGAAGAACCTGGAGAGAGCGCTGATCAAGGCAGCCAGGTTCAACGGAGCCGTGCTTGATGCCATCAGCGCCAGCATCGCAGTCATAGATGAAACGGGGACGATCATCACTACGAATGAGGCATGGCGTAAGTTCAGCAGGGAGAACGGCGCCCCGGACTCGCCGAAGACTGGCGTGGGAGCGAACTACTTCGGGGTCTGCGAAAAGGCGGCCGGAGAGGGGTCTGACAGAGCCCGGGAAGTACTTGAAGGCATGAGGGCCGTCCTGGCCGGGGAGAAAGAGACTTTTACCGCTGAATATGATTGCCATTCCCCGGATAAACAGCGCTGGTTCAGCTTGAAAGCAACCCGGCTCTCGAACGCCGGAATGAGAGGCATCGTGGTGATCCATACGGACATCACTGACAGGAAGCTGATCGAGGAAGAGATCCAAAGCTTTTGCACTGCTCTGAACCAGAAGAAGATTGAGCACCGGGTGTCAGATGCTGATAGCCTTCCGGGTTAGACCGCGCCGACAGAGCCGGTAGAGCCGGCAAACCGCCGGTTATCCGAAAATTTTTTACTTTTAAATTTTCCTGCTGACCATGTTCAGGCCTTTGAAGAGCGACTCCATGAGGCTTTCCTTGTTGTTGATCGTCATGTACTCGCAGCCCATGCGCTGGACGTCGTTACCGAACTCCAGCAAAGTGTAGCCGCCGCTCTTCTTGTATTTCCGGGACTCGTCGGTGAGCAGCTGGAGGTAGAGTACGTGAACCTTGTTCTGCAGCAGCTTCTTGATCAGGTCGAGCGACCGCACGTTGACGATGACATCCTCGGCGTAGACGCTGCGGCCCACCTCAGGGATACCATCCGTCAATACTATGGCCACCTTGACTCCCGGCCGCCGGTGCCAGCCGTTGTCGATCATCGACTGGAGGGCCAGGTCGAGACGCGTGCCGCCAGAGCCGTTACTGCCTATAATCTCCTTGTACATGTTAGAGCTAAGGTTGAACGGGCCCCTGGCTTCGCTGCCGAACTTCCAGAAGTTGATCTCCATGTCCCGGCCCAGCCCCTCCATCAGCGAAAGACACGCCAGCTTGGCATAGGTCTGCGGAGCGTCACCCTCCTCGAGGTTCTGCTGCAGGGCCTGCTTCCGCCACCAGGAAGTCATAGAGTTAGAGTCGTCGTAAAGCAAGGCCAGCCGCACCTTCTTGACATCCCGGATGCGCCGGTATGTAAGCATACCATCCAGGCTCTTGCCCTTGTTGCAAAACTCGGCGATGGTCTTGTGGTAGCTGATGATGCCGGTACCATCGTAGGTCTTGTAGATCATCCGCTCCGAAGTGGGAGGGATGATGTGATAAAACCTCAGGAGGTTCCTGCCGATGGAACGGCAGCCCGTGATCAGCGTATCGTAAGCCCTGATATTGGAGGGCTCGGCCATACACTTCGCACACGCTACCCGCAGGCGTTTCTCATCGGGAAAGATCATAGGTTACAGCCTGCTCGCGATCTTCAGCGCCAGCTCGTTCACCGTCTGCAGCGAGACGTAGTCGGTCTCGTCAGCAATGATCACGCCCTGATGCATCGCGGAATCGATGAAAGCCGTCTTGGCATCCAGGCCTTCCTCGATAGAGATGTCGCAATACCGGGCCATCTTGATGACACCGTCGGTCGACAGGCCTTGAGGCAGGGATTTTTCTTCCTGCCAGAGCCGCCTGGTCTCCTCCGCGAAGTCCAGGATGGCGTTGATCAGGACAGGCTGCAGGCTCGGCGTGTAGTTCTTGACGATCTTCTCTTCGGTGAAGCGGCTCGTATACCCGATGAAGATTGGAATGAAGCGGCGCTTTAAAGCGGCGCTCATCTTGAAGGTACCCTCGTCGCCCAGGTTGGCCGTCACAACCAGCACCCAGTCTTTGGGCCTGTGGAGGGTCAGCTCCCGGTATTCGAGGTGGAGCGTGCCAGTAGAGAGCAGCATGAACAGGCCGGAGTAGGCGGTAGAGGGCGCCCTGGTGAACTCGTCGACCAGGAGGTTCTTGTTTTCCTGGAGAGCCCGGGTCACGATGCCGTCCTTGTAGATGAACTGGCGGGAGAGCTCGGCGTTGCCCGACATCGAGAGCGGGTGAAACCCGCCGATGGTATGGTACTCGGTCATACCTTCGGTCGCTTCCATCCGGTAGTAGTCGTCACCCCTGGAAGCGTATCTCAGGATGTGCTCCGCGATCGTGGTCTTGCCGTTGCCGGGAGGCCCGTACAGCATGATCGGGTACCCGAGATTCAGGTACATGAGAGCCCTAATAATCGCTTCGTCCTGCCCCTTGATCTGGCAGGTCTCTATGATTTTTATTATGTCTTCTCGCTTGAACAGTACCATCCCGATTCCTCACAATTTTCCCGTTTTTCGTTTTTCAGGTTACCTCAATATTTCTTTTTAAATTCCTGGTCTACCAGCTTGATCAGCCGTTCAGCCTCGGCCTTGGAGCCTTCGTCGTGACGGGCGGCGATCGTATTATACTCGTTCTTGAACCGGGCAATCGTGGAAGCGGCCCTGAGCCGGTCCACCCGGTCCATGTACTTATAAAAGACTTCCATCTCCTCGATTAAGCCCTTGTAAGCGTCGATCTTCGGCTCTTCC
Organism: Methanocella sp. MCL-LM; assembly: GCF_049676595.1. Classification (GTDB taxonomy): domain Archaea; phylum Halobacteriota; class Methanocellia; order Methanocellales; family Methanocellaceae; genus Methanocella_A. Next base: position 1,729,498 of record NZ_CP187259.1, on the reverse strand, counting down.
TGCGTGATGATTTCCGCGACAGGGTGAACGACCTCGTACTTGATGCCCTTGTTAGTGACAGTCCTGCGGACGTTGAACACGTGCATCAGGAGATCGTGTACGACAAACATGATAGAGACGATGATGACAGTGAGAAGGAGATAGAACCACAGCGACAGGAGAATAAAGGTGCCGATGTCTCCGGAGATGGCCCCGAGGCCCGCAAACATGCTCTGGGAGATCATCCTCGGGGTTTCACCGAAGACTGCTACCGCAGCAGTTGCCACGTAGACCGGATAGGAGAAAATCGCTGCTTTGATGGCTCCCCAGGCCCGTTCCCTGAGAGTGGGGGTTTCCTGGGATATTTCCCGGAAGAAGAACACCCATATGACAGGAATGATCGCCCACAGCGCAAAGCCAAGCAGCAACAGATCGTATCGCCCGTTACCCATGTACCGCAGGGCATCCGGGAGCAGCGTCGCGAAGCCCGTACCCGCGAAGATGAAGCCATAGAACTCACCTTCCATAAAGGTTACCAGCACGACGCCCGCCAGGGCGATCGACATGATAAACAACGGGAAGAACTGTACGTAAGGCCATAAGGTGGACACAGCATCCTTGCCGATAACGGACGTATCAACGTTCGGATCAGCAGCTTTGGCGGCTGTTACGAGGTCCGAAACGTGCGTATCCTGTATGACGTTGTACCCCATGCCGACGAGCGTGAAGAGGATCAGCCCAAGCACCAGGTAGAGTAGTATTTTAGCTTTACCGCTTACCAACTCTCGAAACTTGGGTATAGATGCCACTATCGCGGTCGAGAGCAGCAGTACGAGGACTATTTCGAAGATTTGTATTAGATTTACCATACACCCACCAGGAGCTAAACTGGCTAATTCATATAATCAGTGCATAACATTATATAAATTTTCGTCCTCAAAGCTCCGTATTGCTTAAAAGTAATTATACATCGGTAATTTTTAATGAGGCTCTGTTTATGGAAAGTTTTCAATAATCGCAGACAAAATTGTCGTAGATCGGGTATATTATGGAACAATATTTCTACGATCGGGGAGATAGCGCCAGAACGATACTTTTCACGATGTTGACCGGCGCGTCGGTCCGGAAACCGATCCCTGAGAAATGGGTCCGGGACGCCTGATAGCCTGCACCCCTGAGCGTCTCGAGAAGCACCTCGATGGTCGTCGGGGTTGCCTTTAAGTCCTGGCAGACCCGGTGATGATCGTAGAACGTCGGCACGTCGATCTCGCCGAGGATCAGCTCCAGCAGCCGCGCCGCCCGCTCTTTCCTGCCAAACTCCCCCGTGTTGATGACGTGCAGCACCTGGCTGACGAAGCCGTTGTCCTTGAGCGGCCCGAGCCAGAGCGGCCCGGCCAGCCTTGCCTTCCCGCCGCAGTTCGGGCACCGGTCGGGCGCCTGCACTGCCAGCCCGGGGATGGTTTCCCGGTAGTGGCACTTAGCGCAGTCGAGGATGAAGCCGATCTGGTCCAGCATTCTGTCTGCGGGAACAACTCCGTGATCTACGGCCAGGTAAAGCCGGACGTAGTGCTCGGTCGAATGGCAGAGCAGCGGCCTCACCGCCCGGTCGTACTTCGCCTGCTCCCGCACGACCTTGCCCATGAGTACCCGCAGCCCGATCTCGGGGTAGTACTCCGTCTTGACCGGGAAAGCGCCGTATTTGCGCATGCCCGACCTCAGGTGAGCGCCGCAAAGCGGGGCAGTATCCGTGGCCGTGACGCCCATGAAGCGCTTGGCAGACCGGCATACGGCATCGATATAAGGTGAAGGAGTGCCGAAAGGATCGATGTCCACAAAATCGTACTGGGTCGAGGAGAGTAAAGTGTTAGCACCCCGGTTGGTCGCGTTGACCGTGACACCGTTGGCTTCGGCGTTCCGCTTGAGCAGCTCGTACGCGCCGGCATCCCAGTCATTGACAGTGACGTCGATTTCCCGGGGTACTTCTTTCTTGACTCTGATACCCCGGATGCCGGAGGCGGCCATCGCATCAACATAGGTAGTTACGTCCGGAAGGCAGGTCAGGCAGGCTACGTTGAGATCCCGGTTCATCTCCATCCGGGGATTGTAGAAAACGCCTTCGCCCATCTCGATCGATACTTTGCCTTCGCGGATAACAGCCATCGGTGGTTACATGGGAGACATACAATAATAAGGTTTTGCCGGTGGGCGGATGCCCGCAAAGAGAAGAGAAAGGGTGGAGCATGGCGCTCTCGCGCCACGTCCAGGTCCGCTAAAGAGAGCGGGCAGCGTCAGGCCAGTATAGTTTTTGTCTCGCAGAGCCCGGATAGCAGCTGCCTCATGTCCATCAGCAGGAGCAAATGGTCCTTCAGCTTGCAGACACCCATGATGCTGCTGTGCTCGACGTCGGCGACGAGCAGCTTCGAGATGGGCTCGACCTGGCTGGTGCCGATGTACTTGACTTCGGCCACACTGTCGACCATCAGGCCGACGATTTTTGCGTCTACTTCGACCACGATGATCCGGGAATTGCTATCCGCAGGCTTATCTGCCATACCCATGCGCTTCCGCAGGTTGATGACAGTCGTGATCTGGCCCCGGAGGTTGATCACCCCGTGGATGTCGGGCGGGGCCTGGGGAATCGTGGTAATCTCGCCCACCCGGATGATTTCTCTCACCTGCGAGATGTCGGCGCCGAACTCTTCGCTGCCGAGCCGGAACACCACCAGTTGCAGGTCGTGGATACCTGAATCTTTAGTAGCCATTTGATCACCTGAAAGAAGAGAAGGCGGAAGTTTACTCCGCCCGGAGTCTACTCCGGAGTCTACTCCGGAGTCTACTCCGCCCGGAGTTTACTCCGGCGTCTACTCCGGAGTCTACTCCGTCTTCAGCTTGCCTACCTCCGCTTTCAGCTCGTCGGCGATCTTCGCCAGCTCGGCAGCCATGCCGGCCACCTGCTCCGCGGTAGACGTAGTCTCCTCGCTGGATGCGCTGACCTCTTCCGAGCCGCTCGCGCTCTCCTCGATGACAGCGGCCATGCTTTCCACGGCCTTTGCCACTTTGTCGGTGTCGGCCGCCTGCTTTTCGGTCATGGCTGCGATTTCCTGCGCCTTGGCGGCAGTGGTATCGATCAGCCTGCCGATGCCTTCGAGGCTCTTGAGCGATTCAGCCACTACTTTATTGCTCTCTTCCACCTCGTGAGTACCACGGTTCATCGACTCGACCGCTTTAGCAGTCTGGTCCCTGACTTCGCCGATCAGCTTGTTGATCTCGTCAGCGGCCTTGGCAGACTCCTCCGCCAGTTTCCTGACCTCCTCAGCCACCACGGCAAAGCCACGGCCGGCTTCGCCTGCTCTCGCCGCTTCGATGGCAGCATTGAGGGCAAGCAAGTTCGTCTGGCCTGCAATAGCGGTGATCATCTCCACGATCTGGCCGATCTGCTTCGATTTCTCGCCCAGGTCCTGCACGATCTTCGCGCTGTCGTTCACGGCTCCGTGCAGCTCGTCCATCTTCTTGATGGCCACCTTCGCGTTCTCCGAACCCTTCCGGGCCTCGGCGTTCGCTTTGACTGCATCCTCGCTCGTCTTCTTAGCGCCATCAGTCACCTGGCTGATGCTCTTACTCATGTCGTGCATGAGGTGGTTGATCTCGTCGATGCTCCGGGCCTGCGTCTGACTGCCGCCTGCGATCTGCTGGATGCTCTCCGAGATCTGCCTCGAGGAAGTCATCACCTGCTGCACCGCAGTCGACACGTTCCCGCTGGCACCGGCAACCTTTTCAGCGATGGTATTGGCGGAGAGGGTGATTTCTTTAAGCTGCCGTTTGGATTCCTGCTCCTGGGTGATATCCCGGAACATGGCGTTGATGCCGGTTACGTTACCGGTGAGGTCCTTCAGCAGAGTATCGTTCACCCGGACGGGGATCTTCTTGCCGTTGCGAGCTACGACGTAGCCGTCGGCGTTATACACGTTCGTGTGCTCCACCAGGGCTTGTTTGGTCTTGCTGTTCGGAACTCCTATCACGTCGTCGAAGTTCTTACCCATGGCTTCTCTCTCGCTCCAGCCGAGCAGCTTCTGGGCTACTTCGTTGATGTACGTGATGTTGCCCTTGTTGTCGATGACGAAGTGGGCGTCCGTGATAGCCTTCAGGATGGACTCGCTGAACAGGGCTTTCTCCCGGGCTTCCTTCTCGGCATGCTCGATCTTGATCTGGGCCTGCTTGGACTCGGTGATGTCGTGCAGGATCTCCAGACCTCCGACGACTTTGCCATTCTGGTCCTTGATGGACGAGGCATCGACGGAGAGTACCGCGCTCTTCCCGCCCTTCAGCGAAGTAGCGATCTCCACACCTTTCTGGTCGCCGTCCCGCCAGGCACACTTGATCGCGCACTTCTCGGTATTACAGACAGGGGTGTTGAAGATGTCCTTACAGTATCTGCCTACGGCGTCACTGCTGCTTACGTCTGTCAGTTTGCTCGCGGCCTGGTTAAAGTAAGTGATCTTCCGATCGTTGTCTGTGACAAACATGGGCGTACTGATGCCCTTCAGGATAGACTCGTTGAAAGCGATGCGCTCCTTGATGTTCGCCACCATCTGCGTCACTGCAGTGGTCAGCTCACCCACCTCGCCGCCCTTTGCACCGGTGTCGATGACCGTGTCGAGGTTGCCGGCTGCGATACTGTTGGAAGCGACAACGAGCTTGTTGATGGGCCGGGTGACCCGGTTGACCACGACAAACCCGGCGACTGCGCCGATCAGCGAGATGACAGCCCCTATGCCGATCAGGATAAAGGTCAGGTTGCTCAGTTCGGCAAGTCCGGGCCCGATGTCATACCCTACTGCGAGCATACCGATGGTCTTGCCATCCTGGTTCTTCAGGGGCGAGTAGTGCACGTAGAGCTGCTTCCCGTTGACCGGGAAGATATCTGCAACGGTCTCCCCGTTGTTGAGTACCCGGGAAACGACCGCGGGATCGGCCTTTGTTCCCATCGTACGCTGGCCGCTCTGGTCTTTCAGGCTGGTGGCGATACGGGTGTCGCCCTGGAAAACGCTGCAGAAGCCATCGGAATTAGTCGCGATCGTATCGACCAGGTTATTGTAGTCGTTCTGCAGAACCGCTACGTAAATTACACCGACTACGGCGCCATTGTCATCCTTGATGGGTATGGCGCTCGCGATGGTCAGGCCGTCGCTGGTGCCGGAGGTTTTCGTCCGGTCTGCCAGGTTGTTGCTCTGGACAGCGCTGGCCGCCAGAATGTCCGTGGCAGTCACGTCGTCCCCGGTGATCGCCCGCCTGACAAAGCTGTTCGTGCTGACGTCGCCGCTGACCGTGGATGCGGATCGGCCGAGGATAACTGCGTCCTTATCGGCAACAGTAATGATATCGATCCACTGGTTTTTTCCCTTAAACTCATCCACCAGCCGCTTGACCGCAGCTTTATCCCCGCTTTTGATGGCCGCGGACATACGGGCATCGTTGCCGATCTTCAAGGCTTCGACATGCAGATTGTCCATCTGGTCATTGTAGGACAACTCCCCAATGGTGCCGATATCCCCCACCTTACCCTTGAACTCGGCATACTTCTGGACAGTCATCGTATTATACGTGTAAGCCGTCAGAGCCAGCACTGGCACGATGGCTACTATGAGCACCAGTACAATCAGCTGTACTGAGATGCTTCGTAAGTCGAGTTTCATCGTTTTTACCCACCTTTCCAATTAAAAGTGCAAATCGCCTATATATGGCCGATTTTTCGATATAAGCCAGTGGTTTGGGCTGGAAGTATAAATAGAGTTCGTATTTACTCCATAATTAGTAAATATTAACGAACGTCGGTTGCATTTGCTTTTTAACCGATTATTGCCGCCAGTTCTAACTACAGGCAGCAATATCGCCATTAATAGCCCTTACAGGCCATAACGCTTAAAACAACAGTTTTGCCAGCAGGCCCATCAGCCGCCACATACCCCTGTTTCTGGACAGCTTCAGCAGCTCGAAGGCGAGCTGGGAAGGCCTGTCGATGTCGCCGTATTTTGTCATCGCTTCCGAAATTTCCGGATCGTCCAGCAAGGCCAGTGCCTCGTTGAGATCGGTGTCTGTCATGCGGCCGTACATCTGCCGGAACCGCATCATCAGCATCAGCTCTCTGCCGATGTCAGCCCGCCACCGGCGCTCGTACTCCATGAGCCTGCCAGAGCTGGCATCCCCGGCGACCGCAGCCTTAGCTGCGACTTCTCCGGCAATACGGGCACACCTCGCGCCAGTGTAAATGCCACCATAAGAGACCGGCTTTACCTGGCCGGCCGCATCGCCAACGATCAGGACGTTATCCGTGACCGTGCGCTTCAGCGTACCCACCGGCACTCCACCCATGATCAGGTCGACCGCAGACCTGGCCTTCTTCGAGACGATCTCGTGCTCGGTCAGCAGACGCTGAAGGTACTCGTGCGCGTGCTCGTCGGAGAGCAGGCCCACCCGGCAGCAGTCGCCTGACGTGGGAACCGCCCACGCAAAGTACTTTGGACAGTACCGGCTCCCGGAGAACATCTCTACAAAATCGGGGTTCCGGGGCTCGTAAGCCGCTTCGACCTGAATAGCCGAGCAGACATGAGGCAGGTTGCCGAGGCCCGCGGCCCGGGCAATCTTGCTTTTCACCCCGTCCGCGCCGATCACGACGCTTGCGGTGATTTCCTCCGGCCCGTCGGGTCCGGTGACCTTGACCGAGACACCCCCGGGGATTTTAGTGATGCCTTCCGCCTTAGTGCTAATCAGGATTTCTGCCCCGACGTTCACGGCACGCCGGGCCATTTCCCGGTCCATGATCTTCCGCTCTACCACGTAAGCCATGGTCCGCTTACCGTCGAGCAGGATGTTGCGGTTGTTCGGGGAGTGCACAAAGGCACCGCGAATCCGCTTATTGATAAAGCCGCCTTCGTCCAGCTCGCACTCGTCCAGCGCGTTCCGGCTGATCAGGCCGGTACACGCGACCGGAGAGCCTACCTGTCCGTGCTCTTCCAGCAGCAGCGTTTTTGCGCCGTTCAGCGCAGCGTATTTAGCGGCCATGGAGCCCGCAGGCCCCGCGCCCACGACTATGACGTCGTAGTCCATCGTAACCCCATCGTCAGTATACTGCGGTAAATATACCGGCCAGTTATTATAGTCATTCTTGAAAGGTATTATACTGTCGGGCAGTGTCCATGACCTGCCCGACAGTATGAAACCTTTCACAAAGGACTATAATCTATCGGTATCAGTAGTAATTGCTTGCATGGCAGTTAATAGTATCATAACAGCCTAATATTAAATATAAATTTGCATATGTGTCGTGTATTATAATATGAGATGTACCGGGCGCAGCCCGGCAGACGTGACAGTCAATATATATTAGAAAGGCCACAAGAGCATATAGCCGGTAACAAGAATGACGGAATACAAGCAGTGCATACTGGTCAGGGAAGACCTCAAGCTGCCGAAAGGCAAAATGGCCGTACAGGTAGCTCACGCCGCGCTCTCCGCAGCAGAATGGGCAAGGCCTTCGGTACAGGAAGCCTGGAAGCGGGAAGGACAGAAGAAGATCGTCCTCAAAGTGAACTCGGCAGAGGAGCTGTTCAGGTTTAAGGAAGAGGCCAGAAGGGCAGATATACCGACAGCACTCATCCAGGATGCGGGGCTGACCTGCGTCCCACCGGGCACCATTACTGCGCTGGGCATGGGGCCTGCAGAGTCGGACAAACTGGATAAGATCGTCGGACACCTCAAGCTAATGTAGGGATAGACATGATAGTGGGATTCAACATCAGCAAAATAGAGTCGACGCGGCACGTACCGCTGGAAGAGCTCTCGAAGTTCAGAAACATCAACGTCAACTACGACATCAACCTCAGGAACCCGACAGTAAACAAGGCTCCCGCAGGCGAAGTGCTCCGGGTGGAGTACACGGTAGCGATCAACTACATCAACCCGTCCATCGGCTACATCCGCTTCGAAGGCTTCTGCGATAAGGTCGGAGGTAATCCGGCCCAGGAAAAAGCTGACTGGGACGCCGGCCGCGCCGACGTGCAGGTCCAGAATGAGATCGCTAACAACATGATGGCCCGGATCATTCCGCTGGCACTATTGTTATCCCAGAACCTGAGCCTGCCTCCCGCGGTGCCCATGCCAGTCATCAATTTCCAGCGCCCGGCGGACGGGGCGGCGCCCTCTGCGGACAAGTTCGACCAGTACCACGCGTGATGCCATGAAGCAAAGCCCCTACGAGCTCGAGCGCCTGATGGGAATCGAGGCTTACCTGACCGATGACGAAGGGATCGGAGGAAAGCTGCGAGCCAGCCCTTCCGACTTTGTCGTGGAGGAAGTCCCGGACTTCAAAACAGCGGACTCCGGTGGCTACCTTGTAGCGCGGCTGACCAAAGAGAACTGGGAAACTCATCACCTCATCCGCGACCTTTCCCGGCAGCTCGGCATCAGCGATGACAGAATAGGAGTGGCAGGCACAAAGGATAAGCGGGCGATTACCACCCAGCTTATCAGCATCTATGGCGTGACAGAGGAAGACTTGAGGAAAGTCACCCTGCCCCGGATCAGGCTGACCCCGGTCGGCAGGTCAAGCAAGCCGCTGGTGCTGGGCGATCTGGCGGGCAACAACTTTGACATCCGCCTTTCCGGCATCGGTATACCCGTCCAGGAACTGGAAGCCAGGCTGACAGCTATTACCGGAGAAATTACCACCGCAGGTGGTGTCCCCAACTATTTCGGATACCAGCGCTTCGGCATCAGGCGCCCCATCACCCACCTCGTGGGAGAGAAGCTGGTCAAGGGTGATCTGGAAGGCGCAGCCATGGACTATATTGCCCGGTCGTTCCCCGATGAGAACCCCGAGAACATAGAGGTTAGGAACTATGTATTCCAGACCAGGGACTTCAAGAAAGGCCTGGAACTGTACCCCCTGAACCTGAGATACGAGCGCACGATGATGCACAGGCTGATAGAGAGACCCGGAGACTATGCAGGAGCGTTCAGATCCCTGCCCGGCTCCCTGATGAAAATGTTCGTCAGCGCGTACCAGTCGCTCCTGTTCAACAGGATGCTCAGCCAGCGCATGCTACGGCAGATATCGATCTCAGAGCCTGGAGAAGGCGACACGGTATGCTTTAACGGTCCGGACGGTAAACCGGACGTATCGAAGATAGAGCAGGTCACAAAAAAGAACAAGCCAGACATCAACTACCTATACAAGCGGAAAAAGGTAACCCTGGTCTTGCCACTGGTCGGCAAAAGCACCCCGGTGGAAAAGCTGGACGAGATCTGCGCGAAAGTGCTCGGAGAAGCACGCGTAACTCCTGCCGATTTTGTGATCCCGGGCATACCCGAGCTGAGCTCGCAAGGCATATGGAGAGAAATGAGGCTGCCCGTAAACCCCTCTTTTGAGGCAGAAGAAGGCTCTGCGAGAACCCGGTTCTTCCTCACCAGCGGTAGCTATGCGACAACTGTGCTGCGGGAGTACATGAAAGGAGATCCCCGCTGCATGGAGTAAACACCAACATAGTTTAGCCTCTTTTTTAATTTGCCATGATAATAATTCTGCAAATATTATAATTATATGGAATTTATGTAATATATATTGGTGAATGAAATGGTAGAAGACCCTTCAATACTTGGCGCTCCGTCCGGTACTCCGGAAAATATCAGGGAGATGGACACAATGAAAGCTAACATCGTTGACCAGCTCATAGCGTGCGGTGTGAAGTTCCCCATTGAAAATAAAAAACAACTTATGGACATCTACCCATATGGTACGCCGATCAAGTGCAGGTACCAGGGAAAGGAAACATCTATCCACGATCTGATTCCCAGGATCGACGACAGCATCTTCCCAATTAAAACTCCGGGGGATGCAGCCGCCGCACTCCTGAGCCAGTGCGAGACAGGACAAAGATAACGATATTACAGTGACGATCTTTAGGGGTAACAATCCCTAAAAATGACGACCTTACAGGTCGTCATCGTCGTCGAACGAGTCAGCGAATGAATCGTCTGCGGTGAAGCCCGCTCCGCCCACTTCCTCATCTGAGTCATGCTCGGAGGGTATACCTTCGCCATCATAGCCCGGATTCTCGCCCGGAGCCGGCCTCATCTTCTGTTTGACGCTGGAACAGTAGTACAATGCAAAAGTATCCATATTGTCGATCAGGACAAGGCTGTTTTTGTAAAACGCGATCGGGATATACATTACGATCACACAGTCTAACTACTCTTAGTTTTTATAGCTTCCGCCTGGTAGAATAAAGGTTACGATAGGACGTAGAGGACGAAACCTGTACCATAATACTGGTAAAGAGGAAAAATAAAAAATGCAAGAGAACTGTACGGCCCGCCCGATTATTCAGTTTCGGAAGGGTAGCCTCATTCAGGGCGGGCCGCAGCCGTCGCATATGTTAATCTTTATTCAATTCACAGCCGCTACTTACAGTCTTCTTACAGTTTACCTGGCCGGGGCAGAAGTTCCTGCGGCTCCGGCAGCACCGGGAGCCCTCATCATCGAGCCCGCTCCGGCGCCTGCGCCGGCACCCATGCCAGCGCCTGCGGTGCCGAGACCCGCGCTACCCGGGCCGGCACCTGCCGCACCGATACCTGCACCTGCGGCCGTGTCACCGAGGCAGAAGGTCTTAGTCTGCGGGATCATAGTCGTCACAGGCTGGTATGCAACCTGGGGCACCTGGACAGGTACCTGAGTCTGTGCACAGGCCGTCTCGTAGGTGGTCACCGGCACCTGCTCCGGCACGACTACAGTCTTGGGTACGGTAACAGTTGCCTGCCTGGGCACGGTCACCGGATAGTTCACAGTCTGCATCGCCTGAGCCGAGGTCATGTACGGAACCATCTGCGTTGCGGGAATATTACATGAAACCGTGGCCATGCAGTCCTGAGGTGCACCATATGAAACATCACCGGCCATACCTGCACCCCCGGCCATACCTGCACCCATGCCATAACCCTGGGCCATCGCGGGGCCCGCAAACACGAGCGCCGCCAGCGTTACTAACGCCAGAACAAACAATTTTTTCATCATGCTATCAACTATGCCTCCTGTTACGTTGCTTCGTTACGATGTTCGGGAAGCCTTGTTAAAAATATTTTGAGTTTAAAATGCGAAATTGGCAGAAAAACGGCTCTTTTTTAAAAAATAAACGGTAAATATGAGTTATAATATGTTTTTGGGCGAAAAACGGTCTGTAGATATGTCCTGTACCCGGATACGTCGCCAGATCCCACCGCACCGGCCGGATGTCGGTGTGCAAAGCAGAGGCCCCGGAACCTGTAACTAGTCGTGCACAGGCGTGCCTTCCCGGCCGCAGGGATGGAACCGCTCCACTCGCCCCTACATTTTAAAAACGGAAAGTGTTAATAAGATCGTGGCCATACTTAGCTTGGCAGGCAAAAGGATGAAGTCGGTTTTTATCAGCTCCATCAACGCAAAAAGCGGCAAGACAGTGATCACGCTGGGCATCGCTTTGAACTCCAGAGTGTACACGGGATTTTTCAAGCCGTTCCAGGAAAAGATGATCACAGTCAACGGCCAGAGGGTCGAGGAAGATGCATACCTGATGCAGGCCCTGGTCGACTTCGAAGCCAACCCCGGCGACCTGTGCCCGTTCCCGAGGGAAAAAATGCCCTCGCTCACCATGGACCAGGTGGCCGACGCCTACAAAAAAGTCGCCGCAGATAAAGAACTGATGATCATCGAAGGCATGGAGAACGTCACGATGGGCTTCCTCTACGGGCTGTCGTCGTACGACATCGTAGAGAGGTTCAAGTCCGACCTGATCCTGCTCTCCGACGCCACCCCGGAATCGCTCGACAGGGTCGCCATGATCAAAGACTACCTGGACTACCGGAAAATACCCCTCAAAGGCGTCATCCTGAACCTCTGCAACGACGTGGGCATAGAAAATTTCCTGATCAGCAAGGGCATTCCCATCGTAGGCATGATACCCTATACAGCGTCTTTGCGGACGCTGCACGTTTTCGAGATCGTGGAAGAGCTGAACGGCATCGTCCTGACAGGTAATGAAAACCTGAACAACATCGTCGAGAAGACCCTGATAGGTGCCATGTCCAGAGAATCAGCGCTCCGCTACTTCGAGCGCGCCCGCAACAAGGCCGTGATCACCGGCGGCGACCGCAGCGACATCCTGCTCACCGCCCTGAATACTTCTACATCCTGCATCATCCTGACCGGAGGCCTGTTACCCGCCCAGGAAGTCATCAACCGGGCCCGGTTCCTCGGGGTGCCCATGATCTCAGTCAAGGAAGACACGTTGTCAGCTTCCGAGATCGTCGACCGGATGATCGCCCGCATCGATCCTACGGATGAGAAGAAGATTAAGACCATCAAGGACGAGGTTGCGCGCAATGTCGATCTATCCAAGATTTTAACCTGATTTTAACAGAGCGACTCAAGAAAACGATCGCTGCGCTGTGCCAGGATCACAGATGATACAGATGCCACAGATTTCACAGATGACCAGTGAAGAAAAACTGTAGCTGGACTATCTGATACTTATTAACTTGTATCTGTGCAATCTGTGGCATCTGTATTAATCTGTGTTTCTGGCACAGCGCAGCGATCGTTTTTGTTATCGAGCACGATTATGCCACCAGTTCACAATGCCCCAAAATTTGTGAACACACTGTGAACGTTGTCCGAGCAATATCTGTGGTTAAGCTGTATTTATCAATAACAGCACAAATTAAAGCCCTGATTTTCTACATGATAGTATTATACCAGCGACCACAAATTCTGGTTTCCCAGAGCATCCGATCGCCTCACATAGCACTAAAAGCTGTGAACAGGTGAACTTATAAATACTCGAAAATCCTACGGATTATCAGTTAAAACATGTGTTATTTTGTGCTTAAGTCTTAAGCACTAATAAAATAACCGGTTTTCCTCGAAAAGCTTATATAATCGGAGATACTACTATGGATATGTAGTACGCAGCAAGCTGCGTCAGATAGAGTAGTAATAAGGCAAACAACGATTACGCCTGAGACATGGGGATGGATTGGGCAGTAATTGCACATAAACGGCAAACACCCAGGGTATTGAGGTGCGTTTACAATCATTCAACCAAAAAACGCAAAACGGCAAAACTTGACAGTCAATGACTGTTGAGTCATAAGGGATGGATTGGAAAAAACGCAAAACGGCAAAACTTGACAGTCAATGACTGTTGAGTCAAAATGGGATGGATTGGAAAAGCAATTTAGAGGCGATCCTGTAGGGGGATCGCCTCTTAAAATCATCCATGTAACGAGGAATAAAGGAGGGCTGTAAAATGGTTGATATTAAGATCAGCCTTGACAACCAGAGCGGTAAAATCACAGCTTTCACCATCCTCGGAGAAGACCTGAAAGCCGATGAGCTGGAAAGGGCAATCAACTCGATCCGCCAGACGTTTGGCGGCATAAGCGCCCCGGCTCAGGCTCAAGCCGCATCCGTCATGGCGAAGGACGTTAAAGACCTGTCCGACGACAGGATGACCATCAAGGATCGGCTAAAGCTATTCTTGAAGTTTGAATATCGCGGCGCCTGGTTCAACACCATCGACGTCAAAGACCGCTATGGGCGCACCTATGGCGAAGAGATCAAGATCAGCACTGTATCCACGTACCTCTCCCGTTTGCACAACGAGGGCTTCCTGGAACGGCGCGGCAACAAGATCGAGAGAGAATACCGCATCATAGACATACCTGCGGAGCCGACAGCCGCCCAGGATGCTCGTGTGCCGGAGCAGCGCTAAGCAAAAAGAAGCTAAAAGCCTGACAGAGACACCTGCAGGCGCTCTTTTCCTTTTCTGGCTTCGCAGTCATAGCCAATAAGTGAATCAAGATATACCGCGTACAGCGTATCGTGCTTTTCGAGGACAAGCGCCTGGCCTTTCACCCCGAACACTTTCCCGGAAATCGTCTTATGAATATCCGGCTTAAGCAGAATGGGTGCCATCCATACATCTCCAGGAAAATACCGGAAGCCGAAGCGCCGTACAGGCGTAAAGTTGCTTAGGGCTGTGTCAACGGCGGCCCGGTCGATCCTGCCAGGCCTGATCTTTTCAGCAAACGGAATGCGGTCGGGAAATCTGGAGCTCAACTCCCGCTCGAGTCTTCTCGCCGCCTCGCCGTCCGGGAACCGGGCGATCTCGTAGCCTTCATCCGCCCCCTGCTCGTGCAGACGAGTCTCCAGCCGGTAGGTCCTCGATACTCCGACCTTGACCGTAGAGGGGGCAAAGATCGCCAGATACACCGAGTGCTCCTCATTGCACGTCCTCTCCGGCTTGCGGCACTCCCCCCGGCAGATTACGCACGCATCGGCCACACCGGCGCACTGCTGACAATAAGGTGCCTCGGGACAGTCGCATGGAATATATTTCTCTCCTTCCCACCGCCCCGCGCAGCCCCGGCCGGTCAGCGTCAGGGCTACCTCTGAAGAGATGTCGATTACCCCCGGCCCCGGGCTGACCACTAGTACCTTGTCGATCGATGAGTAGCCGATGATGCGCATAATACGGGACGATCTATGCTATGCGGATACAAATAGTTCACGCGTTTGGTAGGGTGAGATAGCAAGACGAACGCTGCGCTGTGCCAGATCACAGATTGTTACAGATTTAACAGATTGCACAGATGACGATTTTAAATAAAAGGAATATTGCGAGTTCTTTTCTTTTCGATTATCAATTAGTATCTGTGCAATCTGTCGAATCTGGCGTAATCTGTGATCCTGTATGCATGGGACTGCTTCCAGTCGGTCACAGCGCAGCGTTCGTGTACGTTCACGAGCACATGTGCAACTATTTAAGAGTTATATGACTGGTGGCAGGCACAGCGCAGCGTTCGTGTACGTTCGCGGGCACAGAAGCAACGTTTATTTCACCGGCCGGCAATCTTCTGATCATGATCAAGCGGGACATCGTTTACTTCGAGAAGGCAGGCAGCCAGAATACTGATGACACGATCAGGCTGGCGGTAGACCGGGCAAAAGAGCTGGGGATCAAGTACGCAGTCGTAGCCAGCGTCAGTGGGGAGACTGGTGTGAAAGCGGCAAAAGCGTTTGCCGGCACAGACGTTAAGGTAATCGTCGTAGGCCACCACGTGGGCTTCTCGGGCCCCGGGCAGAGGGACTTTGAAGACCGATACCTCGCGGAGCTGAAGGAAATGAACATCCCCATAGTCGAAATGTCTCACGCGCTTTCCGGAGTGGAGCGTTCCATCTCGAGACGGCTCGGCGGCGCTTCGAGGGTAGAGTCGATAGCGGAGGCGTTAAGGACGTTGATCGGTGTCGGGACAAAAGTGTGCGTGGAGATCAGCATCATGGCGGCAGATGGCGGTTACGTGCCCGTCGACGGCAAGACTGAGATCATCGCCATGGGTGGCACCTGGCCCGGAGTCGACACGGCCTGCGTGATCAAACCGGCCCATGCTAATAGCTTCTTCGATCTGCAGGTGCGGGAGTTCGTCTGCATGCCCAGGGAGAAGTCCCGGGAATGACGAAAGGGATATCTGACATTAACGCCTGCAGGGTCTGATGATACCGACCATATCGGACATAGTCGAGAAAGCCTGTCTCCAAGATGCGAACCGCTTCGGCTACGGTATCTGGAAATACCACATAGTAAACGTCGTCGCTTTCGCAAAAGAGCTGGCGGCGAAGACCGGGGCGGACACCGAGATCGTAGAGCTTGCAGCCCTGCTCCACGACTATGCGAGTATAAAAGATTTTTCACAATACGAGGAGCACCACATCCACGGTGCCCGAGAGGCCGAAGCCTTACTCGCTAACCTCGGCTATCCCGAAGAAAAGATCAGACAAGTCCAGTACTGCATATACTGTCACCGGGGTAGTGTCCCGGTGGAAAAGGCGACGAAAGAGGCGATCTGCGTAGCGGATGCCGATTCGATGTCCCACTTCGCGGCCATACCATCGCTGTACTACCTGGCCTTCCAGAAAAAAGGTATGGGGGTAGAGGAAGCAAATGCGTGGATCACAGCCAAGCTCGCGAGGAGCTGGAAGAAACTTAGTCCCCAGGGTAAAGACGCGATAAAAGAAGAGTACGAAGCGTTTAAACTTCTGTTGGGCTGCAAATAGCTTATGGGCGAAATGTAAACAAGCCGTGGCCGTAATGTGCCGCCAATAGTCTGCTAACGACCAGTTTTACTTCGGTATCGCAGCCACTACTTTTTTACGGGCTGCCCGCCTAAGTGCTCTTTTTCGATCACTTCTTCATCGTCTATCCAGTGCAGAGTAGCCACTGTGAACATAATGATCGCTATGGCTGCCAGATAGCTGCCCCACCAGTTGCCCAGGAACCAGAAAGTTAAGCTAATCACGGCAACTGTAGCAGTAAAACCTTGTACTATCCGCTGCTTGAACATGTCTTTAGCGATGTTTTTGGTATCTCCCATAACCCAATCCGCAGAATAGTTAGATCATAATATACATATATTCTCTGCTGCCGTAAAATCGATCGAATCCCTGACAGGGGATAGCATGGAGCATTGTAAAAAAAGATATTTCTACGTAGCCGGCACAATCGTTTACAATGCGTGATCTCATGACAGGACCGAAAATCGAAGAAGAGCTGAGAAAGATGGCCCTCGACAGCGGCGCCTCGGCGTTCGTCCGAATGGCTCCGGCCAGAGTGATAACCGCCCACTGGGTACGCCTCAAGTGCCAGTTCGGCTGCAAGAACTACGGCACCAGGCTCACCTGCCCGCCATACAGCCCGGCCCCGGAAGACACCAGAAAGGTCCTGGACGAGTATACAACCGCTTACCTCATCCGGTACGACGGGTACCTCGACTTCGACACTTACCCCCCAAAAGATATCCATAAGACCATGGATAAACTCAGCCTCCACGTCTGCAAGGCGATCTACGATATGGAACGCCACGCCTTCCTCGCCGGGTACTACAAAGCCTTCGCCTACGGCGCCCACCGGTGCCGCAAATGCGACGTCTGCGCGCTGGAAGAGCACAAGAGGTGCAAGTTTCCGGTGGACACCAGGCCTTCACTCGAATCCGCCGGCATCGACGTCTTCGCTACGGCCAAAAACGCAGGGCTCGACACCCACGTCGTGGCTGACAGGAATATTTTAAATGCTGCGCAGTTGCCTACTTTCACACTGCTGTTGCTCGAGTAAACAATTCACCGACAAAAAATGTAACCACGGCGGCACGGCTCCTTATCCCGACAACTATAAGTCAAATGATTGAACCACGGCGGCACGGCTCCTTATCCCGACAACTATAAGTCAAATGATTGAACCACGGCGGCACGGCGACACCAAGACATTGGCGATACACGACAAGCCAGTGGTAAATAAAACCACGGCGGCACGGCTCCTTATCCCGACAACTATAAGTCAAATGATTGAACCACGGCGGCACGGCGACACCAAGACATTGGCGATACACGACAAGCCAGTGGTAAATAAAACCACGGCGGCACGGCGACACAGAGACATTCGTGAACCGGTATAAGTGAACTCTTTTTATGTCCACGACGACACCAAGACAGAGCATTAACCATAAGCTTACTATCTAATCGTTTCAGCCTGACTTTCGATCAATAGCCTGAAGGAAGGAAAACATATTTGTCTCCGTGCCGTCAGCCCGCCGTGCCGCCGTGGATCTAAAAAGAGGGCCTTGCTATTCGGGTACGGGTTGTCTCCGTGCCGCCGTGCCGCCGTGGTTCCAATAACCATCCTGCTATTGTTACTCGATTTGTCTCCGTGTCGTTGTGCTGCTGTGTTGCATAATTCATTTTCTCTTCTTTGGGCCGAGCTATTGCAGGTGGAGTGACTCAGCAAGACGATCGCTGCGCTGTGCCAGGATCACAGATTACGACAGATGCCACAGATTGCACAGATACTAATCGATGAGAAATGGATTTGCCGTCTACCGATTTTATTCTAAGGTCATCTGTGAAATCAGTGCAATCCGTTTCAATCTGTGATCCTGGCACAGCGCAGCGATCGTCATCGCATCGCCTCGAGAACGCCTGCGACTGCAGGCGTTCAAAAGGCGAACATGAAGATAAGAATAATGCAACACAGCACCGCAGTGCCGCAGTGGTTAGAACATCTGTTTTCCAGTTGTCGAGATAAGGAGCCGTGCCGCAGTGGTTCAATCATTTAGAGGATGCGCATGCCAGCTTCGAGCGCCACGACTTCGACGCCTGCCGCTCGTAAAGCATCCATGATCTTAGTGCCGGAGCAGTGGCCGAGGATGGCTTTTTTGACGCCGGCTTCTTTCAGCGCTTCGACGGTGGCGGCGATTCTGGCTTCGTCGGCGCTTTCCATGTGGAGGCCGCCGACGATGGTGGTGGGATACCGGCCGAACAGGGCTTTGACTTGTAGTATGGTGTTTACGACGCCGGAGTGGCAGCAGCCGCTGATTAGCATGAGGCCATCGTCTGTGTCGACGACGATCGACTGGTCGTCCTTGAGGAAGTCGGTGCACATGGCGCCTTTGTGCTCTTCCATGAACCGGCTCTGGGGGACTTCGAACGGCGTCACCCGGGGGATTTCGCCGGTGGCCCAGAGGCCGCCGCAGATTGTGTAAGGCCCCTGCTGGAGGATGATGTCACAGTAGTTCCACAGATTTTTCACGTTGAAAGGTATGCCGATGCTTTCGGGCTTACCTTCTCTCAGCGCGAACTTCTGGTTGAACGCCGCTTCGTGGGCCATGACCTTGATTGTCCCGGATTTCTCCAGCGCCTTCATTAGCCCGCCGGTGTGGTCGTAGTGCCCGTGGCTGAGCACGATGAGACCCAGCCACCCGAAGTCCAGGCCTGCGGTTTTGGCGTTGTGGATGAGCACGTCGCCACTCTGGCCCGTATCGTATAGCATCCTGAGACAGCTGGATTCGATATGGAAGGAAATGCCGTGCTCGGCCTTGTAGCCCGGGGCTGCGGTGTTGTTGACCAGGCATATAATTTTACAGTCGGTCATAAAGCACACTCCCTGTGGTTTTTTCAAGATTCCGGACTACGTCGGCGAGCCTGTCGCCAGGTATACTCACGATCAGTTCGTCCGGGGTGAGTTTCATGTACTCCCTCGCCCCGACGTCTGCCATACAATAGTTGACTTCGCCCGATAAGTAGGTATGAGCCACAGCGACAGAGCATGTTGCCGGACCGGTCATGCCGGATACATATCCACCGGTCTCGAAGAGCGCCGCGTCGACGAGCTTCATAGCCGTCACCGAATCGCAGACGATCATTACGACGTCTACGTAGCCTTCTGCGTTGTCCAGCGGACAGCATACGGTTGCCTGACCAGTGCCGAAGGGAATCCGGGGGCTGAGCTCGTTGGTGCGGACAGCCGCCATGGGTGTTGCGTACAGGGGGTACAATTTTGATAACAGCGTGCCGTTCCGCTGCACTGGCGCCATTTCAGCCAGGCCCATATAGTAGGCTCCACCCCCGCAGGTCTCTTCCTTTTCCGTGGCATAGACTGTTTCGCCACCCATCGCCCTTGCCCACATCTCGCACAGCCGGATAGGCTCGGTCAGCTTCTCCATCGGCGGGCGCTCTGGCAGAAGAGTGATAGCGATGGGCTTGCGCTTCAGCCCCAGCTTTGTGATCAAAAGGTTCGACACAGCGGCGTAGTCTTGCATGATGAGTTATACGCACTGTAGCGAGATATAGGCTTTGAAAAAAAGGGGAAGCTTAAAGCTCGATGGCTTTAAGCTTCTCCAGCGTGTTCAAATCGTTCAGCTGCAGCCTGCTCTGGGACATCGTGTAGAGCACGTCCCGGATAAACAGGCTCCTCATGATAGACCGATCACCGTGGAAATATAATCCACTCTTCTTGAAGACGTCGTTCGACTCGTACTGGGTCACTTTACCCCGGAGCACGAAGCCGTTCGCTAAGCTGAGGTCGTACACGTAGGCGCCCTGGAAGACGAAGTCGCCATACTGGTTGTCGCTGGTCCGCTCGCCTTCGATCTCTGCCACGGTGACGGGCAGCACCAGCAGGCCAGTGCTCTTGTCGAACAGGAAGGCCCGGTGATCAGTCAGCACAGGGGAGTCGGTGCCACGGTCGCCGATCACGACTTTATAGAGCTCTTTGGGGTGCTCCACGTCGCTGACGTCGAACAGCGCCATCTTGACACCCTGATACCAGGCAAAGTCCAGGCTTCGGCTCGAGGTCTGTTCCTCACTGGCATCGATTGCCTCCTTGCCGATGCCGATGATGTGCGTTTCATCGAACGGGTGCAGGTAATCGCTGTACCCCGGGATCTTCAGCTTGCCCAGTACCTGCGGGTTCCGGGGGTCTGAGAGGTCGATGACGAACAGCGGGTCCACTTTCTTGAAGGTCACCATGTAGCACCGGGAGTCCATGAATCTGGTGGAGTAGATCTTTTCTCCCGGCGCCAGGCCCTCGAGCGAACCGACGGTGTTCATGGCATTATCAAGGACGTAGATGTTGTTCGTCGATGGGTTCTTCTCGTCGAACAGGCTGCCCCTCGTCGTCGCTATCCGGAAGTAGCCGTCGTGCTCGTCCATGGAGAACTGGTTGAGCAGGTGGCCGGGAACTTTTCCCGTGCCTGCGGAGCTGATCTGCCCGTTAGCGAGGTGGAATTTCACGATGGAAGTGGTCTCGTTGCCCGCCGAGCCTTCCCTGTAGTAGTACGGGCTGCTCGACTTAGTGATGTAGAGGTTGTCGGGCGAGGCATACAGCTCCTGACCAGAGCCTGCGATCGTCTCCTTCACCAGGTCACCGCCAGTGCCCTTCATCGAAAGCGAGCAGATTGTCACGAAGCTGGAGATCGACTTCGGGGGTATGTACCGGATATCAGTGGCTTCCGCAACAGGCTGGAAAGCGCCCGAGCCGACGCGGTAAAGGGGTATGATCTCGTCGGCATTTTTAACCTCGGGACGGGCCACATATGGGCGGGTATTGATCACGAAGTAAGCGTAGTCGCCGATCATCCGGGCAGTCATATAGTTCCCTTCGATATCGATGGTTTTGACTACCCCGGGGTTAGACAGATCAGAGATGTCCACCAGCCTGACGGAGGTAAACGACGATGGACACCGGGACGGTAAAATGCTTTTGCCGTCGACCCTGACCCAGGGCTCGTAGCAGCTTTCCTTGCCGCTGCCGAAAAGAAGCAGCCGGTCACCGCTGATGAACAGCTCGTTCGGAGTGAAATTGCCGAAGCTGGTATTAGAGAGCACCTTTGCATCCCCGGGCGGATACACCTTCGCAATGATGAGCCGGCCCTTGCTGACCAGGTAGATGTTCGTGCCGTCGGTCTTGATGATGTCGGCCTCGTCCACTCCGGCCACCTGTACGTTGGTCGTCGAGTAATCCTGGCCTGCCACCATGCCACCCGCCTTATTCCAGCCGGTGGAAGCCGCAGGTGCAGCGCCCAGCATTGGCATCCCGGTAGACGATCTGACGCCGTCGGCATACTCCGGGTAGGCCGGCTCGGTAGAATTCTTAAACGTTTCGACCAGCTCTGCTCCAGATTTGAAAGTCTCCAGACCGGCAGTATTTTGCGGCTGCCAGAAGTAGTAGAAGACCGGATCAGACGGCTTGCTGCCTGACACGGAAACAGCCAGCAGCGCCACGAAAAGCAGCAACGATGCTGCCAGGGTGACAATAAACAGAGTATTACGGTTCATGGGCTTCATATAGACCAGCTCACACATACAATACTATGCGTGATTATAATTTAAGCCTTATTTTAACTTCAATTCGCGCCGTAGTTATAGAAAAAATGCATGAAAAGCGCTAATTAGCCATATTGTAGGCCAGCGTGGCAATATGGCCCCATACTGAACCCGCATGGCATCGGGCACCGCATTTCAATGGCCCATCCGGCGACGAAGCACCTAAAGCCCGGCGTACTGATATATAATTATTTAGCAATACTATTGGCTGGTCGAAGCCGATGCTCCCTGCCCTAAAACGCCGGCTGTACGAGATCCTGAACATCGAGAATACCAGCGATACCGCCACCAGGATCCTCAACATTTTCCTGATCATCCTCCTGGTAGTCAACCTGATCGCCTTCATGCTCCAGACTTTCAGAGACATCTCGGTCGCCTATGCGTGGCTTTTCTCGTACCTGGAGGCATTCTCGGTCGTGGTCTTTACCGTCGAGTACCTGCTGCGCCTGTGGGTGTGCACCTATGACCCGATGTACAGGGAGCCGGTCAAAGGCCGTATCCGCTACATGACGACCAACATCCTGGCTGTCACAGACCTCATGGCCATCCTGCCGTATTACCTGCCGATCGTGCTGCCTTTCGACTTCCTCGTCATCCGGACCCTGCGCCTGTTCAGGCTGGCAAGGCTTGCTAAGCTCGCCAGGTACTCCGATTCCCTGGACCTGATCGAGCGGGTGATCGTCAAGCAGCGGGAGTTTCTGCTGATCACTCTGGCCATCCAGTTCGTCCTGCTGCTGGTTTCCGCCGCCATCATGTTCTACCTGGAACACGAGGCCCAGCCCACCCAGTTCGCCAACATCATCAGCGCTTTACTGTGGGGCATCAGCGCCATGACCTCCGCAGGCTTTGCCGGCCTGTACCCGGTCACCCCGGCGGGCAAAGTTGCCGGCGTGATACTCTCGTTCATGGAAATTGTGGCGATGGCGCTGCCCATCGGCGTCATCACCGCCGGCATCGAGCAGGAGATGAGCATCGCCCGGGAAGAGGCGGAGCGAAAAGCGAGCGCTGCGATGAGAAAGACTTACCTGCAGAACCTGAGAAAAGGTAAGCTACGGTAGATCTTATTGAGTCTCAGCCCTTACTCATGATTCCGTGAAGGAAAACGAACGCTGCGCTGTGCCAGAAACACAGATTACGACAGATTCCACCGATTTCACAGATGGCCATTGGATAATAAGTGACATATGGATAAACATCTTCATTTTTATATAGTAGTATCTGTGCAATCTGTGACATCTGCCATAATCTGTGATCCTGGCACAGCGCAGCGATCGTGTACGTACACACGTTCATAAACAAGGGCAAGGTTCTGTCACCATACGCTGGAGAGGATACCCGGAATTATGCAACACAGCAGTACGTTGTGTACATCGTGTTAACCGCCCCAGGCCGTCCGATCCAGTATAGATTAAACTACCAGCCAGTTCCCGGTCTTGCGCCGGGCCATTTATTTATGAGAACGGATTTAAACAATAGGAGTATATTCAGGCAGACAGGAGATATTGCAGTGTTACCGGAGCGTGTACTGAGGCACATAGACGACAATATGGAACGCTATACGGACGAGCTTATGCAGCTGATCGCCATCCCCAGCGACAGCATGACGGCCTGCCACGCAGGCGACGTGAGGAAAGCGGCGGAATGGCTTCTCGCCCACGTTTCCAGGCTCGGCTTCAAGGGCAGGATTTACGAGACCCCCGGCCACCCGGTCGTCTTCGCGGAAATGCTCTCTGACCCTGCAGCCCCGACGCTGCTCATTTACGGCCACTACGACGTCCAGCCTGAGGGCGACGTGAAGGACTGGCACTCGAAGCCTTTCGAGCCGGTCATCCGGGATGAGGCAATCTACGGCAGAGGCGCCTCGGACGACAAGGGCCAGCTGTTCACCTACGTTAAGTCGATCGAGTCCATCCTCTCGACAGAGGGCAAGCTACCCCTGAACGTCAAACTGTTCTTCGAAGGCGAGGAAGAGCTGGGCAGCCCCAATATGGAAGAGTTCGTCAGCCAGCACAAGGAACTGCTCAAAGCCGACGTCATCGCAGTATCGGACGGCGCCAAGTTCAGCAAGGACAGGCCCGCCATCGAATACGGCCTCCGCGGCCTTGTCTACATGCAGCTCGACATTACCGGCCCGAAGATGGACGTCCACTCCGGCGTCTACGGCGGCGGCATCACTAACCCCGCAACAGCGCTGGTCCAGATCATCAGCTCGATGAGGGACGGCAATGGCAAATCCCTGATCCCCGGCTTCTACGACGACGTCCGGGACATCGAGCCCAGGGAGAGAAAGCAGCTGGCAGAACTGCCCTTTGACGCAGCCTGCGTCTGCGACCTGACCGGATGCTGCAAACTCGTGCCCGAGCAGAACTACACCTTCCTCGAGAGCACCTGGGCCAGACCTACCGTAGAGATCAACGGCATATGGGGCGGCTACTGTGAAGAAGGCTCCAAGACGATTATACCGTGCAGCGCGGGAGCGAAGGTCAGCATGCGCATCGTGCCTGACCAGAGTGCAGAGAAGATCGTCGCACTGTTTGAGGAACATGTGCGAAAGGTAACCCCGCCGGGCGTCACCGTGAAGATTACGAGGCATGCAGCCTCAGAGCCTGTGATCGTGTCGCAGGACAGCCACGCGATCAAGTCCGCTAAAGCTGCGGTCGAATACGGGTTCGGCAAGGAACCGGTCTTCATCCGCTCGGGCGGCAGCATCGGTGTCGTGCTGACGATGAAGAAGTGGCTGGAAATAGAGGATATCCTGCTGATAGGCTTCGCAGACCCAGAGGATGGAGAACACTCTCCCAACGAGCACTTCAGGCTGGAGAACTACTATAACGGGATTAAGACGACCGCTGCGTTGATGTATAACCTGGCGCAGATGAGGAAGCTTGAAGAAGCCATGCCGATAGCTGAGCAGCATACACATCAGCATAATATCCAGGAGTAGAAAACACCATATTAAATTCTGATGGCGGGTCGACGTCCGACCCCCTGGGTCGGCCTACTCCGGTTTTTCGGGTGCTCCGAGGTCATGGCCGCGCTCGCACCCTCGTCGGTACAGGCAGCTCGCACTTCGTTGCTCGCTCCGTGCACCTCCTTCGCAAGCGCTAAGCAACGCCACCTTTGGTAGGCGTTCATTGCCATGCCCTCTCCGCATCCTGCCTGATGGCAGGACAAGCCCGAAAAACCTCCGTCGACCGCCGAATCGTAAGGAATGTAGCCTTTTAGGTATTTCCGCATAGTTCACAACTCTGGGTATTGCGTTGACATGAACGCCGGAGCAGTAGTTATTTTTCGGCAAACCAACCTTCATCTGAGATCCAGAGAAGTACCCTTTTACCCTTTAAACTTAAGCTTTCGGATGTATGATCTGAGCCGGAAATTCCGGCACCGGTGAAGTGGCTTTCCGATTCGGGCGGAGAGAAATCTCCATCTGGCTGATCCGCTCGTAGATATTTCTCTGCTGGACCAGGGGCCAGAGCTGGAAGAGGAAGATCGAGATGGGCTCCCACATGGCCACCCAGCCCGTGATCTGGAGGGCTGTGGCGATGAGATGCGCTGCAGTATTGGTACTGAGATAGTTCTCCAGGGTCAGGCTGACGACCGTAGCCAGCGCCAGGAACAAAATCCCGACGATCAGCTTGAACTGGCCTTCAACATAACGTTCCCGGAACCTCCGCCTCTGCATCCGAACCTTATACTGGAAGTGACTCCTCACCGCCTCGGGGATCTCCCGGGCGTCTTTGGTGCCGATCAGCTCATCCGGGAGGTAAATGACGATCCTGAACTGAGTCTTAGCTGGAAAATCCTTGACTACTTCAACGATATAGTTCTCTGCCGCGTTGTCCAGCTCCTTTTCGCGGAAGGGTGCCGGATCGAAAGAATTGAACAGCTGGATCACCGAAAATAGTTTCATCTCGATGAGGACGCGGCCGTCTTCGACATGGTAGATTGAGTCTATAGCGTTATCCGTCACG
Organism: Methanocella sp. MCL-LM; assembly: GCF_049676595.1. GTDB lineage: Archaea > Halobacteriota > Methanocellia > Methanocellales > Methanocellaceae > Methanocella_A. The sequence continues at coordinate 1,703,806 of NZ_CP187259.1, read as the reverse complement.
TGCTTTTACCTTTAGTATGGCATACGATAAGTCTTTCTGTAATTCAGCTAAGTTGAATTATTAGGGTTACAATGTATCGGATCAAGCCATTGCATAGGCTATCGCGGATAGCACTAAGACTCGCTCATACAAAGGCCAGAGGCACGAGCAGAGTTATATAGACTATTCCCCATATCCCTTATCTATCTGGCATTTATATGGCTGAGACATATTCGATTTCGGTTCGCTTCATAGCTGTAATGATCATCAGTACGTGGTGATCCTATGGCCTCGAAAACATCCCCGGAAAAACCTCCGACTGTGCTTATCGTAGCAATCGTACTGATCACAGTAGTCATGGGGGCAATGGTCCTGGCCTTAGCCGCCGGAGCCATGAGCGTCTACCAGACCCTCACTACGAACTCCACGCCGGCACCAGGAACGGACGGGGCAAAGAGCACGACGCCGGTTTTGACTGCCACTCCAGCCATCACGGCAACTCCCATCTATACAGATACAACGCCAACATCGACAGCTACAGCTACCGCCACACCGACAGCCACACCGACAGCGACGGCAACCCCCACACCTACCGCTACGCCGACACCTACCATCACTCCGACCCCAACCCCGACTCCAACTGCTTCGCCGACAGCCACACCGACGCCGACTGCGACGCCGACTGCGACGCCGACACCTACGATTACTCCGACTCCAGCTCCGACACCGACCCAGGCGGCGACAGTGAACCCATTCCTGACCGGGACAGAGCACATCACGCCGCTGAAGCCGGAGGATTATTCGAAGCTGCAGATGACTGACATCCCTGTCCTCAGGATCGGCAAGGGCACAATCCACCCCGACAAGACCACGTTCGGGCAGGCATACTACTACCAGGGAGACACGGCCAGGCTACGGGTGACGATCATCAACCTGAACGATACTATCACGCAGGAGACGCTCCACATCAAGATCGCCCAGAAAATCATGGGGCACTGGATAGACTACCCGACGGGATATTCGGCAGACGTAAACATCGAGCTCCCGACCGGCAAACAGGTCGTCCAGGACTTTTACGTGCCGGTGCCGGCCGAGATGCCGCCGGGATTATACAGGCTCACCATCGACCTGAACGATAAAGCGGATGGGCAGCTGATATGCGGGGTTATAAAGGAAGTAAATATACTGGAAAAATAGCGGCTGATAGCAGATATGTAATATAGAGACGAATGATGAGGAATACTTCACAAAAGACCGATTCAGGATAGAGGGGGCAGCTTAACGCCCCTCTATTAATATACCTATTCTAACGTTGCATGCCACTGTGTAACTTTTGTTTTATGTTTTTCACTCTTCCATTCGACAGCACCATCGGTCCACATATTTACATCTACCCCGTTTTGTTTGCCGTACTGCCAGGAGTAATCAAGTGCATTGTAAGTAGCTTCAGATACCTCAATATGCCCGGGGCTTTTGGCTTGATTTGATATTGCCGTAGCAAAATTAACACATTTTCCAATAAATACCAAGTCATTATTATTATCGTTTCTTGGTAAACCGGCTCTGACAATATATACATCACCATAATCGATGCCAATACCAAAGTCTATTTTTGAATATTTTTCAAACAATGGTGAAAATTTTGTATTTATAAGATATTTTGTTTCGAAGGCTGCTTTTACAGCTTGTGAAATTTGATTTCCACTAGTTGGCCAAAACGCTAATAACCCATCCCCATTAAAGCTTCTAACATATCCCCCATTCCTTTGGACAGTTTCAGTGGCTATTGTTAAAAATGCCTTATGGATTTTCCCACAGGTCTGTTTTTGATGTATAGATAACAAATCAGATGACCTGCGCATATCAATACAATATGCGCACATACGCATTTTTTTAGCCTTCTTACCATGAGGCACCTGTTCAACAGAGGGTATTGAATCTGTATCACTTACATCATAATCGCCATCAAGATAGTCGTTAACCTTATTCCCTAAGTCACTTACCCAACTCATTGTAATTCTCCTAATATTATGATATATCTCCAATGATTATGTTGATATAACCGCTTATTAATATTAGTATCGATACGAGCAATACGTTAATAATTAGTAAGAAAATTGCTTTATTTACAAAATCCATCTTCATTTGCGCAATATATGATAATGTATAAACCTGTTGTGTAAGCTCCTTTAATGCCACTTCATCATCCATACTATTGATTTTTATAAAATAATCGTCAGGTTTAACAAATTTAACGATATGACCAAAATAGATTAATCCCAGTCTATTAAATTCACTGTAGACTACCGGGGGTCTTGCGCGATAGACGTTTATAGATAGAATTATCCCTATGAGCGAAGTAGCAATAAATAAAATAGTTAAAATAAAGTATGTAATAACTATAGCATTATCAAAATTTTTTAGAGATTCAGTTTTATCAGTTAAAAGTGATGCACCAAGGCCAATACCGAGAAAGACGGTCTGTAAAGTAAGAGTAATATTTGCTTTTCCATCTGCAAAAGAAATCATATCTTGAACATTCTGAAAAGTTAATTTGGCAAATTCAATTTTTTCCTTAATATCCAATCATACACCCCACATACCATAATTCTAATTATTTCTTTTTATCATTATTCAAAATGTTAGTAATATTTGTAATATAGAAAACTGGTTTTACTGGGACAGGGACATGCGAGAGTCCTTTATTGTTTCTTTTTAGAAGGTAAATTGCAGCTTTCACAGATATAATATATGGTATTGACACCACTATTAAAAGAAATAATAAACCTATTACTATGCTCATTCTATCGTTTATATTTGCCTCTGGTAACTTTATCCCTGATAAGTACAACAATACTACTATTAAAGTAAAGAGAATCCCAACAGATACAACGTAGAGTAATATCGGTAATAGATAAATCGGGATAAAATTCTTCTTTATTGAATCAATAAGGCTTAGTGTATCTATTTCATTTCTGTTTTTTCTCCACCTAGTAGTAGACCCGTCTAATGCCAAGATTATTGTAAAACAAAAAGATATCACAATTGCTATCCAAGGCCCGAATAGCATATAAGGAAGAGTTAAAAATACTGCAAATGAAAAAAGATAATAACCCAATGGAAATAGATACACATAAACTAAATCTTTATAGAGAAGTGTTTTTGAGAATTCTTTATACGTATTATATATTATACTGATACTTGTTTCCACGCCCTTGTCCATTAGCACTTTTTGCATTGCTGCCACTAGTATAAATATAAAGGCCGAATATAAACCATAAATCAATATCATGGTAAATCCAACAGCATCCTGGTTATGTCCAAATAGATTATTAATAAAATTGATTACGAAATAGCCCAAAAATGCAAGAAATTCCAGCTTAATTGCCTGCTTACTGTCGTTAAGAAAAGGCTTTAAGAAGACTACCAACATTTTATACAGTACAAACGGGAGAGGGGCAAGCCCCACAAGTAGAATAAAATATCCCACTCCAACCTTTATTGCCGAATCTGAATCCAGTGCTAATGGAACCCCTGCTGATGCTACAGTCAATAGACCAAACAGTATTGTAAGATATAATAGATAATAATCCCTCTGAGAATCGAGTTCTCCCACTAATAACACCTTTTTTTATTTTCAGACTGGCTACGAAATAATAATATCCTTTTTCTTAATAATCTATCGTGGGGCAATATATAAACGATAGGAAATATGACATTATACTTATGGATAATACAATCAGATCTACCTTCTTAATTAATTGTAGATACCCATACATAGGCTTAAGCTTTAAGCTATTGCACTAAAAGTAATTTTATAATATGAGATGTATCGTAAACTTACTCTATTTATGCTTACCTAGCAAGGACATGTTATGATACTTTTTGCTCTAATAATATTTATTCTAATTACTTTCAGCGTATAGAGCTAAAGTATTTAAATACCAACCGCATTATATGAAGAAGAGGATATAAAAATGACAGATATACTCTATTTTTACGATGACGGAGAAAACCGCCATTGGCACATATACGAACCTGGCATCGGAGACGATGAGTTACGAAGCTGGGCATCAGACTGTGAAGAATGCGGCTGGCCGATCCATACCTTTGTACGGGGGATAGACCCAGACAGCAACATCCTCGAAGACCTGAGCGAAATTTTATTCGACGAGTACCATGACGATGATGCGCTTGTAGACCACGTGATGGACAGGTTTGACTTCAATGCGGCAGCATTCGCCGAAGCTTTGGTTGCAAGAGACCCAGAAGGCTGCAGAGAACTCGTGAAGCAGATCAATAAACGGCTCAAACGATAATCCCCAGATGATAACGTACGGCGACTATCACACCATTCCTCAAAGGCCGGGCTGCTGGATATAACACGATCATAAATTATATTAATGGTCGTTTTCGACGACAGACCGGCGTTTGCCGTAGGCGTTTTACTAGGGTTACGTACCTATGACGCACGATAGGAATATCGACATCTGCTGATTATGTATTCGATGAAAAATTGTGGGTCGGGGATGTACTGAGAGGTCGGAGAGCGGAGGTCGAGGAGTCCCCGGGAGTTCCGAGAGGACTTTCATGATGGGTGGTCGGAGAGGTTGGGAGGTCTGAGAGAATGTAGTAGAGTACCCGGAGGCAGGAGAGGATTAACCCTATTATATAGTTATCCTCTCTGACCTTTCCATTCTCTCTATCCTCCTCTCTGACCTCTGACCCTCTCTAACCTCCCAGCATGAAAGTCCTCCCCGACCTCCCGGGAACTCTCCCACCCCCAATTTTTCATTTCCGCTACTTGAAAAACCCATTTTCATGACAGAATCAATCGCTGTAAAAACGCACTACCATTACGAATAATTTATCGTATTACCTGTCGTACCGCCATAGTGAAAATTATCATAGCGCAATTATCTGATATATGTAATGAGATTGGGCTTCCTTTCCGGTGCTTCAGGAGCCGGCCCCTTCTTGTACCCGAACACAGCCGAATCATAGGGCCTGTAGCCTTCCGGTATCTTCAGCTCTTTCCGCAGTTCAGCACCCTGCGGAGAATAGAACGCCATCAGGACGAAATAGATCCAGCACGACCCCAGCCCCACAGACTCCGCAGCAATCAGCATATTTTCCATAGCCGCAGCACAGTCCGCATCGAGGGGTACAGGGTACTGCTCGTTGCCAGAGACTATTATCAGCGTCGGCGCGCCGTACAGGCAGTCGAACTTCTCGTCGCTCCCCAGCTGCTTGAAATGCTCCATTTCCATTTGCCTGGCCACTTCTTTGGCCGCGAGGTTCAGCCTGCTCAGCAGTTCCCGGTTCTGGACTACCGTGAAATGCCAGGCCTGGTCCCCGGCGTGCGGAGCGTACAATCCGGCTTCCAGTATCGTCTGCAGCTCTTCATCCTTGATCTGCTCGTCTTTATAGCTCCGGATGCTCCTGCGCTGTTTTATGATCTTCAAAGTCTCGTTGGTAATCATGGAATCATCTCTCGGGCGACAATGGGCAGATCGTTCTCTGAGGCTATCACCAGGGCAATATCATCGTCATCAGACAGTAATAGTTTTATCACTACTACCAGATAGCTCTGCCCATAGTCATCCAATATTTACTATGTTTACGAGTTCTACCATAGTGTCCATGGGCGGATCACTATATTCTGGCAATTTCCTCCCTGACCTCTTTACCTCCTGACCTCCTTATTTTAAAACCCTCCCTGACCTCCATGTACCTCCTTTACCCACCTCGTGACCTCCGGAACCTCCTTTTCCTCGGCACCTGGTGGTTTCACTGGTCCGGTGCAGCCTGAAAAATCCTGAGGAGATAGAGGTACTGGAGGAAAGGAGGTAGGTTAAAGAGGTACATGGAGGTTAAGGAGGAAAGTTAAAAAAGGAGGTCTGGAGGTAAAGAGGTCAGGGAGGGACCTCCAGCGCGAACTATACACTATTTCTCCACACCGATTTTCTGGAAATTCTCCAACTTCGAGTAGCCCCGATGCCCCTGCAGTTTTCCGGTCTTCACTCTCTTGAAGTCGATAAACCCGCGCTCCACGTCCGTGCCTATCAGCTGCACGCGTACCAGGTCGCCGACGTCCACGCCTTCGTAGCCTTGCTCCAGCTTTCCTTCGACCGGGGGATTGAAGATGCGGACCCACGTCCCGTGATCGGTGGCGCCGGTGACGACGGCATCGAACTGCTCGCCGATCCTCGATTCCAGCAGCAGGGCGGCTGCAGATTTTCCCACCTGCCGCTCGATCTTGTTGGCGTCGTCCTCCTGTTCCGTGCAATGCTTCGCGAGCTCATCCAGTTCCCCGACATTATACGGTGAAGGCTCTCCCGCAATTGCTGCTTTCAGTAGCCGCTGGGTGATCAAATCCGGATACCGGCGGTTCGGAGCGGTAGAGTGATTATAGTCCTTGACGGCGAGGCCAAAGTGCCCGATCCGACTTTCTCCCGGCAGCTGGACGACGTATTCCCCGGAGCCCAGCAGCTTGATGACGCTGAGCGAAAGATCGGGGAAGCGAATGGGGTCGGCGGTTTTGGCCGAGGCCAGGAACAGTTCCAGGGCTTCCGAGTCGGGCTTCCGGGGCAGCCTGTAGCCCATCTCAGCCGCAATCTCGACGATCCGGTTCCAGCGTTTAGGCGTGCGGACCACGCGCTGCAGTGTCGGAAACTTTCTGGCCGTGAGATACCGGGTGGTCACGCCGTTGGCGGCGATCATGAACTCTGCGATCAGATCTTTGGCCCGGTTTCCCTCGTCCTTTTCCAGCTCTTTGAGCGTATCGCTGTCAAAGACCGGGTGCGCCTTGATCGTCTCGAGCTCGAGCGAGCCCTGCTTGTACCGGTTGGTCTTTAAGACCTGAGCCACGCGGTCCTGGAGCCGGAGGTTCTCGGCAAGGCCGGCGACAGCATCCATCCCCTGCGGCATCGGCCCGGTCCCCTCAAACCAGGCGGCCAGGCTGTTATAAGCAAGCTTAGCATGATTACGCACCAGCGCCCGGTAAACGTCCGAGCCCTGAAGCGATCCGTCCGGGGCGAAAACCATTTCGGCGACGACTGCCAGGCGGTCCGATTCGTAATTGAGGGAAGTAAGATCGTTGGAGAGCTTCGTGGGCAGCATCGGGAAAATTTCTGCGGCGGTGTAGACAGAGGTGGTGTTCTGCTGGGCGTGATCGTCAATTGCCGACCCCTTCCTGACAAGGGAGTCCACATCGGCGATGGCGACTCGGATCTTCACGGCTCCCGAGGGCATGGCATCGGCCACCGTCAGCTGGTCCAGGTCGAGCGAATCGTCGTTGTCGATGGAGCACCAGATAAGATCTCTGAGATCGCGTATCGATGCTCCGGTCATGGTTGCTGGCGCGTGTATTCTGTCCAGCTCCGCAAGTGCCTTCTTAGAGAATTCGGGGAGCAGGCCTTTTTCCAGCATCGCCTGCCGGGCAATTCTCTGCAAAATCGGAGCGGTGTTTTCTGTCGTCAGTATTCGCCATCATCTCAACATCAAGGGATAACTATGCGTTACAAGGTGAAATAGTTGTGAGTTAGTAGTCAGTCCATGGTTGTTCGCCTTTTGAACGCCTGCGAATGCAGGCGTTCTCGAGGCGATTCGCAAACGATCGCTGCGCTGTGCCAGGATCACAGATTCCGCGGATTCCATGAAAAATTGTGGGCCCGGGAGGTGCTGAGAGGTCGAGGAGGAGGTCTGGAAGGTGCAGGGAGTTCGGGGAGGATACGTTCAAGCTGGGAGGTCAGGGAGGTCATGAGGTCTGAGAGGGAGGTTATGTGAGGCACCAGGAGGTTCGAGAGTATTTATTTAAAAATTATCCTCTCTAACCTTTCCACACTCCCTATCCTCCTCTCTGACCTCTGACCCTCCCTGACCTCCCAGCTTGAAAATCCTCCCCGGCCTCCCGGGACCTCCCTGACCTCCAGGAGTTTTTCATCTGCTTGACTCGAAAAATCTATTATCCTGAGCCGAGTCAATCTGTGCCATCTGCAGAATCTGTGATCCTGGCACAGCGCAGCGATCGTGTACGTTCACATGAGGAGATACAAGGGCCATAGACCCCAGGATTTGATCTGACACCTATCCAAAAAGTTTCAGTAAGGACTATATGCCCTTGTGGTCAATCCTCGAACGCTCACTTCTTCGCCTCCGCCTCCAGCACCCTCAGTCTCAGCTCCATCTCGATCATGGCGTTCATGATAGCCGCCTCACTCTGGTCAGGATGGTTCACCAGCGTCTCTTCTCTCCGCCCGGCAAGCTCAAAGAAGATATAGTCAAATACTTCCCGCCGTTTTTTGTCCAGAGTCTGGCGATAACCATCCCAGCGCTTGTGTACTTTCATCAGGTTTAGACCGGGCATGTGTTTGCCTCCATGAATGCGTCGAGCCCCATCTGTTTAGGGCCGGGCAACAGATCCTCGTACTTCAGCCCGAACTCTCTGAGGAGCATGTAGATCGGGTGCACGGTGTTCTCGACGTAAGATGCCACGTCGTACTGCACGCTGGCGCCTGCCAGGGCCAGTGGTATGGCTCTGCTGGTGCCGGTAACGATGTACTCTACTTTGCCCCCGACTCTTACGGAGTGGCCTTTAGCGGACAGCGCCTCCGCTGCGACTGCGTGGTGAGGCGCTGCCTTGTACTCCTCAGGGCGATGAGACAGCTTGCGAACGATGGCCAGCTCTTCCGGTGTAACGGCGCCAGCCTGTATGCGGGCGACTTCCCCCCGGACATATGCGGCGATTTTCGGGATCATGGCCTGGAATTCTACAGTATTGTTAGCGGAGGCCAGCATCTCCAGCACGTGCTCCTGTACCTTTTTCGTGATCGCCGCCCGGTCCTGCCGGCGCACCTCGAGGCCCCGGACGAGGACTTCTCCGCCCACGCTGGCGAAGTACTTCTTTTTCAGCCCTTTTTTGCCCCCGGGGTGCTCCGGCAGGAAAAGCACCCACCGGCAGACGTGCTCGAGCTTCAGCTCAAGGCCGAAGTCGGCGCTGATGCGGCTGCAGAACGCTGCATATGATTCCTTGTTGCCGCCCTGGATGAAGAGCGAGTCGGTGTCGGCATAGATCACGTTGAAGCCCTCATCCTCGGCGATATCTCTGGCTTTGAGCAGGTAGTGCCGGCCGTACGCCGGAATCGAGCGGTTGCCGTCAACGCTGCGGAAATTGTTCAGCGCGAACTGCATGTACCCGTACGGGCTGACCAGCTGCATTTTCAAGGATTTGTAGAGCATCTCCAGCTTCCGGTACTCTTCCGAGGCTGGATCCAGGCCTTTCAGTTTTGTCTTCACCGCGTCCCGCTCTGCAAGGACTTTGCCGAACACCTCCGGGTAGACGCCCTTGCGCTTCTGGCAGATGTGAAAGTCGAGGAAAGGTACACGATCGCCTTTTTCCCTGCACTCGGGATGGCGGCAGTTGATGGTCTCAGGACTAATATTATGCTTGACGAAGATGCGGGGGAACAGCGAGGAAAAATCCACGATAGCCACGTTCTCGTGCAGCCCGGCTTCCGGCGTGATTACCAGTCCGCCGTTCTCTTTCAGTTGCTCTGTAAGGGGCGTTTTGAAGCCCTCAGGGTACTCGGGCTCGTCGGGTATCACAGTAGACTCGATCAGCGTGGAATTGACGGAGGATGCGTTCATGAAGCCGTGCTTCTCTCTGCAGACGGAGTCCAGCGGCATCAGGCACCGGTGGCACCACGACATGAGCATGGGCAGCCTTTCTCTCGCCAGGTCGTAGACCATTGACGCCGGGCTCTTTCTGCTTTCGTGGAATTCGGCACCGTAAACGTCGTCCAGGTCCAGTCCGGTGCGCTTGAGGTCGGCATCTGTCCGAGCGTCTTTCCATAGATCAAGCAGGATGCGTCCCGGCGCCCGGACCTGTTTTGCCTGCCAGTGGCGCACCGCTCCCCGGGGAGGGTAGAGCTTCGTCCCCCCGGATAACCGGCCCAGACGCAGCCGCATATTGTTATCCTGCGCCCGCAGCCCCAGCAAAGGCAGCGCCTCCCAGTCGGCGTCGAAGATGGCGAGCGCGTCAGGATCGTAACCGTCGAGCCGCCGCTGCATCTCGGCCAGCACATCCTCTTCCCTGCCCGAGATGGCCGCTTCTTCCCGGCCGTAGCGCAGGGTGATCGACTGGATGCGGCAGTTCGCCGGCACTTTGGTGGTGAAGGCGGGGTAGATCGCCAGCACCTTCAGCGCTTCGGAATCGGCGGGGCCCAGGTAGTCGATGCTCTGCAGTACACCGCCCTCAGCCTCGATCGAAACGGACGAGTGCGGCGGTATCCGGCGGAGGTAGTACCATTGCAGCTCCGGCAGCAGCTTCCACTCGGCAAACCGGACCTCGGCGGGAGCACGAGCCCGGATTTCCCGCATGGTCTCCTCCGCCCGGCGCTCGTCCAGCATGAAGGCCCTTATCACAGGAGCTTTGTCGGCCGCATAGATCGACGGGTACCGGCAGGACATCTCGGTCCGGGCGATGTTCTCGTGCTGAGCCATAGCCTGCTCCACCAGCCGGGCATGGGAAGACGGAATGGCCGAGAAGGATGGGTGGAACTCCCGGTCCTCGACGCATATGACTCCGTCCGCTGTCCGCAGCCAGAGCAGATAGACGCCCGGAATGCCGTCGGTCGATGGCCTGTGCCATAGATCTACAAGTATGCCAGTCGTGCGCATGTGATACCTCCGTAGAGTAAATCTGGCCGGGGGATAGATAAGCGCGAAGATTAAGCGAGGCGAAAATATTGATGACAAAAAGGTGAGGATGGAGAGAATTAGTCCTCTCACCATCCCCGAGGCGTAGCTGAGGTGCTATACGGAGTTACTCTGGCCTCAGAACCCGAAGCCGAAGCCCGGAATCGAGACGCCGCCGACACCTACGTACGGGTACGAGAACGCAGCCTCTTCCTGAGTCTGGGCGAAGTCGCAGTGCGTCAGCACCTGGGTCTGGGCCACAGTCTGAGCGATCGTCGGGAAGCCCAGCGTGAAGCCACCTGTGGTCGGACAGCCGTCAAGCAATGCGGTGCCGGTGTTGGCGAACGATAGGGCGAAGGCCTCGTTGTCCGTCGCAGCGGCGGTATCCCGGTTGAACGCTGTGGTCGTGCCGCTCTGCACGATCGTCGGGTACCCGAAAGCAGTTCCAACAAGGTTCGCGCCTGCCGGCATCACGATAGCTAATGCCAGTACAAACAGAATTCCATATACTATAATCTTCTTCATAATTCTACCCTCCTCAATATTACTGGATACAGCCGGTGGGCACTAAGATATTAGCACCATTATGAGGGCCTGATCGAGAATTATCCGGGATATTTCACACGCGTTAAAGCGTTAAATTATATAAAACATTTATAATACTTTAAATGCCTGTACTCCAGAGTATCTTTTGACGGGTGATAAGAAGATGCCAGAAGATGCGATCCAGGAGCTGCTGGTCGTTGAAAATCCCCGGGCAATCCGGCTCGCGTTTAGCGAAAAGCCCGGCGTTATCCTGAAGCAGATCACAGACAGAGAGCTTTCGATCTCTGAGATAGCCAGGGCGCTGGATCTGAACCCGGGATCCGTGCATTACTACCTCAAAGACCTGGAAAAGCAAGGCCTCGTCAGGCAGGTGCGCCAGGAGATCAAAGGCGGAGTGGTGAAAAAGTACTACCGGGCAGTAGCCAAACGTATAGTACTGGCGGGCCCGGAGTTTGAAGACCCGTTGCACAGGCAGCCGATCTCTGAGGATCTGGCCAGCGAGGAACTGGTCAAAGTGTTCGAGCACATGGGGTATTATGTGTCCGCTGAAAGCAGGGAAGACGCGAGAAAGCTGCTGCTCAGGTACGATCAGCTGCTCAGGGAGACAGTGAAAGGGCTCCAGTCCGGGGTACTGGATAAGGCAGGCTCAGGATTGCCTGCAGTAAATCCTTCATACCAGCTGGTGATCCACGCCACGGTAGTGGAAGACCCGGAGTTTGACGAGATATATGGCCAGTTCCGGAAGCTGTTTAAGCGTGTCTGACCGGACCCCACGGGCCCGCCGTTGCGGGGTATGTAAAAAAGAAAGAGGCCTTCCCCGGGATGGCCTGGAACTCAGGCTCAGAGGAAGCCCATGGACGGTATCTGAGAGTAGCCGAGGCTCAGGAAAGGATACGAGAAGCGCTGGGTTTCCTGCTGGCTCAGGCTCTTGATGCTGCTCAGCATCTGGTTTTGGTCGGCTGTCTGCGTTATGGTCGGGAACGAGCTCCCGAAGACTGAGTCCGTCGTCGTTGTCGGGAAAGCTACGCTGGCCGATTCGGCGTCGCTGCTGGTGGCGAACGATTTCTCGAACTGGCTGAGCGAGGCCGTCTGCTCAAAGTTGGGGACGGTCGAAAGTTTAAGCACTCCGGCGCAGCCCGACGGTTGGATGAACAGGCGAGAAATGCCATATATATTATAGCGTGAATACTGAATTATGCCAGCGAAAAGTGATCCCGAAGGCAAGCTTAAGGATATTCTGGTCATCGATAAAGCCGCAGATATGAGGCTTCTGTTCAGCCGGAAGCACAGCCTGATCCTGAACCTTGTCACGGACGGCGAGCGATCGATCTCGGACATCGCAAGATCGCTTGACATGAACCCGGGATCAGTCCACTATCACTTAAAAGAGCTGGAGCGGCACGGGCTGGTGAAGCAGGTCAGGGAAGAGATCAAAGGGGGCGTTGTCAAAAAGTACTATCGCTCTGCGGCAAAGCAGATTGTGCTGGAAAGGCCGGCCTTTAACAGGCAGAATGGCCCGGCGGCCTATCCGACTCCGGAGAGCCTTGAAGAGATCCTGATAGCGATCGAGTTTCTGGGCTACCAGTTGCCCGCAGACAAAAAGGAAGACGCCGTCGAGCTACTGCGGAGGTACGACAAAAGAATGAAAAGTCTGCTGATCGAGCTGCAGAAATCCGGGCTGGAGAACGTGGAGGGCAACGGGTTCGTCACGGATGTAGCCTTTAATTTAATCCTGGGGCTAAAGTCGAAGGACGACCCGGAGCTTGCCCGGCTTTACAGCGAGTTCGAAAAGCTGTTCATGCGCTACGAATGACAGGCTGTTACAGGGCAGAGGCCCTCTCAAAAGTAATCCGGTAAGCAGTCCCGCGGCCTTCCAGGAGCTCGATTTCCCCGGTAAGCTGCTCGGTCAGGGTGACGACAAGCTGCAGGCCCAGCGAAGGCGAGTTTCTGAAGTCCATGCCCGCGGGCAGGCCGATGCCAGTGTCGCCCACAGTCAGTCGGTAATTAGTGGCTTCGCGGGACATCGAAACCCTGATTTCCCCGGCAGCATCGCCGGGAAAGGCGTATTTCAGGCTGTTGGTGATCAGCTCGTTGATGATCAGCCCGCAGGTGATCGCTGTGTCGAGGTCAAGCGATACGTCTTCCATATCCACGAGGATACGAACTTTGGGGTTCAGGACATACGAGCGGGATAGCGAGACGATCAGGCTTTCGACGTATTCCTTAAAGTCGATCCGGGCAAGGTCGGCGGACCGGTAGAGCTTCTCGTGGATCAGCGCCATGGACTTGATGCGGTTCTGGCTTTCTTTAAGAGAATTACTGGCGTCTTCGACAGTGCTTCCCGTACCCTGCAGGCTCAGCAGGCTAGAAAGGATCTGCAGGTTGTTCTTGACCCGGTGGTGGATCTCCTTGAGCAGCAGCTCTTTTTCCCGCAGGGAGGCAGTCAGCCTGACCTCGGCTTTTCTCCGCTCTGCCACCTCTGCCTTAAGTGACTCATTAGTCCGGCGGATGGCGTCTTCATCGTTCTTCCGGCCGGTGATGTCCCAGAGCGCGATGACATGGCCATGATATTCGCCCTTATCGTCGTAGAGCACCGATGCCCGGGCGTTAACCCAGATGGACGGCTTACCCTCGGCGGAGTCGAGCCTGATCTCTGATGAGACGTCTTTCTCGCCATGGCATAGATCGGTAAGCTCCGGCCAGGCCTCAAAGACCGATTCCGCAGAAAGTCCGATCACCGGCTTTCGGATATCTGTCATCCGGATGGCGGCGGCGTTGATATCGGCTATCGTGCCGTCCTGGTCTATCACGACTACTCCGTCGGCCATGCTCCCGATAAGCACCTCCCGGGCCGCGGGCACCAGGTCGAACATGCGCGTGCTGAAGGAAGCCCAGGCGAAGATAAGCCCGGAAACAGTAATGATAACGGGAGTGATGTCCTGGTACCTGAACGGGCTGAGGCCGAGGTTGTAGCTCATGCTGCCCAGCAGCGGCATGATTGCCCCCAGCACCAGCACCAGCTTCTGGAGGTAATTTTTGTCTTTCTGCCTGATCGCTGTCCACAGGATCAGCGCCGATCCGGCAATGACCAGCGTGTACGAGTAAACGGAATTGATCACCACGCCGATGCCGTGATCGTAGATGACTACGAGTCCCTCCGGCGTCTGTATCGTCGATATGCCCGGCCAGATCAGCCCGTGCCAGTCGTTGGTCAGCACCAGCAGCAGCGAGATTGCCGGAAGTATCCAGATCGTGCCCAGGAACTTTGATTTTAGCCAGGTTTGCCGGCGGCTGTAGTCGAGCGCGAAGAGAAACCAGAGCGGTGCGGTGCTTAAGATGCCAAGGTAGGAGAGCTTAGAGCAGAGCACTTTGGCGGGGAGATCGACGACCAGCGTCTCCAGGACATTCATGAGCGCCCACTGTGAGAGGGCGGCCAGCATCAAGGAGAAGTACAGGCCACCGGGAGCCTTGCGTCTGGTCCATACATACCATGCCAGGATACCCAGAAGCACCATGGCAATACTGCAGGCCAGGGCATAGTTAGACAGATGAATCATCGCGTCCTCCGATCGTTAAGCTATAAGTCTGCCCGGATTTGCATGGCAACCGGTCAGGCTAAATCATGTTAATCGTATCGTACGCGCTCTTATGTATTTTTTGAGCCAAAACAGTAATTAGAGACTGGTAACCCGAGATTACAGGCAAGGGCCTGCCCTCAGGCTCCGCCGAAAGCAGACCTCAATGCCCTGTCATTTAAAACTCTTACAGTTATACTCTACGGCCTCTAAGGTAAACTTACCATAGCAGTAGTCTCCCTCAGGGAACTGCCAGATCGCTTCGGCGCCGGAAGACAGCCTGATGCCATGGAAATCTTTGTATTCTTTCACCGGAGTAGCCCAGGTGCCCTTTCTCGCAGACTTCTCGTCGGAGATCATGTATCGGTCGTCCGAGATGAAGTTGATCAGCTCGCCGTCCTCCTTGAAGTACAGCCTGGCAGATACTCTGGTATTGTAGATCTCGTACGTGGCTTTGACGGTGAGCGAGTCGATCGGCTCCCACTGAATCTTCGGGTCGATCAGCGTCGCCGGAGCCATGATACACATGTCGTTGAAAAAGGTGGTCGTATCGCTGATCCGCATCTCCACTCCCCGGACGTCCACGATCTTTACCAGCCCCAGCGCCTTAATAAGCATGTTGGCCATATCCGTCGTGTACGAATGTAAGCCGATGATCGGGACGCCGAACATGCTCATCTTCATGAAAAACAGCCGGGTAGGCCTGTCATCGAAGAAGCTGTACTGGAAGGCCGTAATCACTGCCCATGTCCCCTCCGGGTTCGGCTTCATCGCTCCCCCGAAGGCGAGCCTCATGTTTAGTACCTTCTCTTTGCCAACTACCCCTGCGTACCGGAGGTATTTCTGCACGGGTTCAGGCAGGTGCCGCAGATGCAGACGGAATCGCAGTGCGCTGCACCAGCAGCCTTTAGCCACGCGCCTGTAAATCGATATGTCATTATTATGACATAGCGTCAGTACAATAACGTAATGATAATCACAGGTACTTAAGCCTTATTATAGCTTAGATAATCGCCATACTGCACGGCATTGATGCGATGGTCCGGCGCCCCATGAGAAAGTATCGCTATTGGATACACTTATGTATCTTTATTTGAAAAACTGCTCAAAATAAAGTGCAATTGCCATATTAATGCAAACGCTTATGTACTTATGCCACACTGTATGTAATTGTGACATCGTGTCATAATAATAACGTAGTGACACTATAATGTCATCGACATGGAGCTACTCATAATGTCCAAGGCCAGAAGGAAGGAGAAGGAAAGAGAGATGAGGCGCAACGAAATCGTAGATGCAGCCGAGAAACTGTTCTTCTCCAGAGGCTACGAGAACGTCAAGATGGAGGACATAGCGAGGGAGCTGGAGATGGCAAGGGCCACGCTGTACCTGTCTTTTAAAAACAAGGAGGACATATACGCGGCGATTGCCATCCGGGCTTCGAATATCGTCCGGGAGATGTTTCAGGAGCTGAACCACAAGGACCTGACCGGTATCGAAAAGATCAGATACGTGGCTACGACTTACCACGAGTTCTATAAAAAATATACTGGGTACTATATGGCCTACTATCACAGCGGAATGTTCGACTACCAGAATTCTCCCGACCTGGAAGAGCTCAGGAGAATCAGGATAGGTAGCTTCCGGATGGTAGTGGAAGCCGTCCGCGAAGGCATCAAGGACGGATCCGTCAGAAACGACATCGACCCGGTTGCAACAACCCTGGTTATGCTGTCCATGTCGAACAACGCCCTGGCGATCTCGCCCGTGACTAAAATGTACATGGAAAACTACGGGCTGAACCAGGACGAGCTCTACGAGCGTACGGTAGACATGATGTTGCAGTCAATAGAAAACCTGGAGCAGGCCAGGAGAAATTAGATCAACTTCAGGATAACGGTAGCTACGCGTAGCTTTTACTACCGGAAGCCGGATCTCTGCCGGCGATACTGTAGCGGCCGGTTTAAGCGGGAGGTATAAACGATGAAAATATGGAAAATTGCTGTGATCGCAATTGTGATCGTAATGGTTGTAGTCCTTGCCGGCGTTGCCGCCATGGCCTTCATCATGTTCGATGTCATGAGTAACACGGCCACTGGTACTGAAAAGCTGACCCCGATCGGAGATGTAGCCGGGAAAGCCCTGGTCGTATACGACCCCGGCGTAACCGGAACTGCGAAGGCCGCTGCAGGCATAGTGGCCCGGGAACTGCAAGCGGAAGGCTACGTAGTCGATCTTGCAGGCGTCAAGAGTGCGACCGCTGCAGATGTTTCGGGCTACGATGTCATCGTCGTGGGCGGGCCGACCTATGCGGGCAATCTGTCCGGCTCGGCGAAGACCTACCTCGAAAACTTGAAACCCTCTGCGGATGTCAGGATCGGCATCTTTGCGACCGGCAGCGTAGAGCCGGAGAGCGATGACCTGGCCTACATGGTGCAGTTTGTGGCAGGGCCATCAGAGAATATTCCGCAGGGTATCAAGGTAGCCATGAAGCTTATCCAGACTGACGACACTGATAAGAAGTGCGCTACCTTCGTGACCGTGCTCCTGCAGTAGAGAGGGATTAGATGAGCCTGCTGTACAGGTATAAGCCGCAGAAAGATGCACTCTTGCGCTCCGCCAGCCAGGCCCTCCTGGAAGCGGGGGTGACACCTAACATGGTGACTGCAGCAGGGCTGGCCCTTTCTGCTGCCGGAGGGATTGTAGCCATGTCCGGCCACCTGCACGCAGGCATTGCCATCTTTTTAACCGGGGCATTCCTCGATGCTTTAGACGGCTCGCTGGCCCGTTGTACCGGCAGGTGCACGGAGTTTGGCAAGTATTTCGACAGCTTCTCCGATCGTTGTTCGGAGCTGTTGTTCGTAGCCGGGGCAGTGATAGGCGGTGTTCCGGCTTCAGCCTTCGCAGTTGTCGCCGGCTCACTGGCGCTTCTGGCTACGAGGGTTTACAACCACAGGAAAGGCCTGAACTCGAACGCCGCCATGTTCGGCCGGCCGGAGAGACTGGCGCTCCTGGTAGCAGGCTTACTTGCCCCGGCCCCCTTCAATACGGTGCTGTTCGCTGTGGCAGGCTTCTTCTGCATCGTCTCCTCGGCCCAGGCGCTCGCTTCGGCCATAAAAGCGAATAAGATGCAAGAGACGCCGGTTGTAGATATCAAGCTTACTGGATAATTCTTTAGCCATTACAAAGAATAGGTAATATCTTACCTGTTCGAAAGGCTTAAATAGCAACAGGTAATATGTTACCTGTGCATACGTCAACAATAATGCCGGATGCCCGTCTGCGGCATCTGGTGGTAGATAGCAGTCAATGATCTGGTGACAAATATGGTCTTCGAAAACACGACAAAAAAACAATGGCTGAAAGTCGGCCTCATAGTACTGATAATAACTATCTTCCGCACGATGCTGCAGCCCCTGATCCCCGAGGGAGAGAGCAGCCCGTTCCCGCCCAGCGCATTCGTAGAGATGGGACTCGTCCCCGTGGCCTTCGTGATATACGGCGTCGTGATGCTGGGATTACTGGCCATAGTATTCGTCCTGATCCAGGACAGGCTGCCTGGAACCAGGCTGGTAAAAGGCCTCACGTTCAGCGTTGCGTTCGGCATGCTGTGGTTCATTGCGCTGCTGGAGCCATTACCCCACGGCACGTGGCAGCTACCAGAAGTTCTGTACTACCCGGTCGTTGACGGAGTAACCCTCGCATCGCTGGGATTACTGCTGGGCGCATTCGTTGCGACGGACTCTAAGAAGCCCGTGAGCCTGCGGATCTCGCCGGAACTGCTGGCATTAGTCGTAATCCCGGTAGTATTCCTCGTAGGGAGAGTAGTAAGCTACTATGTCCTGGGGATCTACTCCTCGGTCGATACCAGGCTCTTCGACACGATCCTCTGGACGTTCGTCTTCGGGCTGTGGATCGCAGTCATGTACCTGATGCTCAAGGCGGGCATCGCCGGGACATCCCCGCTGGCACAGGCGGCGTTTTTCGGAGTGATCATCTTCGGGATTAACCTGTTCCTCAACAACCTGTTCATGCCGATTCCGTTCGAGCTGAAGATCTGGGAGATGGGGACCTTCTCGTACATTGACCTGATCGCCAGGGCAGCGGTCGACATTATTGCTGTAACCACAGGCGCATTTATCTGCGAGAGAATAATTGCGGCCATAACTGGGCGGCGGGCGTCGCCCTAGAAGCTCACTTATAGATTATGCGTTTTTTGCGGGAGCGACGGTCTCGCCGACGCTCTCGCCGTATTTCAGGTAGGTACGGTAAACTGCCACCAGCAGTCCAACTGCCAGAGGGGCGGCAAAGAAGCCGGATATACCTCCTGCCAGCCCGCCACCGATGAAAGACATGATGATCAGCAACGGGTGAATATTGGACGCCCGGTTGATCAGGTAAGGCCTGATTATGAAGTCCGGTGGGAGATAGACGAATACAATGGCTGACAGGAAGAAAAGGATACCCACTACCGGGCTCCGGTAGATGTACAGGTAAGCTGCGACCGGTATGAATACCATCATTCCTGACAGGATCGGAACCATCGCTGCGACGAAGACGAAAGCTGTACACAGCGCCAGGTACGGGACGCCGAACAGGAAAAACAACACGGCAGACATTATGGCGATGAAGAGCGCCGTATAGAAGGTGCCGATGTAGATGCCGAAGAGAATACGGTCAGCCTCAACAGTAAAGAAGCTGACAGCAGGCTGAAATTTGGCCGGGGTCAGGCCCATTATCGTGCCAACGACTTTATGGCCGTCCTTCAGCAGGTAGTAACAGACAAAGATGGATACCAGCGCGTTGGTGCCCAGGAGCAGAATTGAAGTGAAGGTGTCCCGGAGAGGTATCGTCGCTGCAAACGCAAAGGCATATTGCGAGAGGTTCATCAGCACATTGTTCACCTGAGCGATCAGCTCCGCAGGCACGTTGAGAGACAATAGTGCCTCGTTAATCTGGGCCAGAGCATCATCTCCGTGGAGAGACAGCCAGGATATCTGGTTCCGGAGCTCGACGGCAGCAAACGAGAAGATGGCGAGGACCGGTATCAGGATGCAAAAAGTCGCCAGCAGGGGCGCATGTTTAGTATATTTCCCAAGGAAGTCCTTGATGGGCCGGGTCACGTAGGCGAAGAAAGTACCGAAGACGATGCCGTCCAGCAAAGGCCTGAAGAAGAATGCCACAGTTGCAACGATAAGCAAGACTATGAAAGCTACGGCAATCGGCCACTTATGGTCGTACAGGTAAGATATTATCCCGCCTCGGTTCTCAGACGTAGCCATATCGGTCAACCAGATCACTGTAGCTGTTGATCAGTTAATTAGTTAATGATTTGAGCACTGTCGGACAGATATACAGTAAAAAACATAGATTAAGTATGGTAGTAGCGTGCTAGAATCCGCCGACCATAGCGTGCTTTCTGGTAATCTGCAGGATGACGTCGTCGAGGACGTCTGCCGTGATGGTCTCGTCGAGGACGGGATCGCTTAAGAAGTACTTCTGGCCGCCATCGGTTACCTGGTAGATGTTCACGCCCTCGTGAGTCAACACATGTACCCGGGTATCTCCTGCCGCCTGCTTGCTCGATATTTTTTTGACCACCTCGTCTGTGGTCATGCCGACGACCGCTTCTCCGTAGACCAGATCGCTCTTATAGAAAATCTGGCCCCGCACGTTCACCCGGTATACGTTTACCCCCTGGTGTGTAAGCACTTTCGTCTTCATGGCTATTACCATATACCGGCTGGTATATAAATCCAGATGGAAGGCTGCGTACAGGGAATACTCTGGCAAGAATCCGGCCGGTAGGATATCGCGCCGGCCGCAACAAATATTCTAGTACTGTGGCGAAGCCTTACTTTTCTTTGGATTCCGCTTCCTTGCCCTCTTCGATAAGCTCCTTGACGCGCTGGCCGCCCTTTTGGCCGCCTTTCATGCCGCCCTTGTGCCCGATCTCCTGGTAGAATTCGTGGCCATGAGTCTCTGCAGTTCTCTCTCCGCCCTTGTGGCCGCCTTTTTCACCGATCTCCTGGTAGAACTCTTTTCCATGCGTTGCCGCAGTCTTTTCCCCGCCCTTGTGACCAGCCTCGGAAACGGACATTTCACCCTTCTTCTCTTTCTTCTCGGCCATAATTTACACCAACTGCCAGTAGTCAGCATAACGCCATAACCTCGCCTCACGTCATTGGCAGCCAGGGGTGGACAGAAGGACTTGAAAACCCTAAAAGGGCGTCCCAGCACCGCTGATGCGGTGATGTCGGGGCAAGTCGTATCCTGAAACGTGGTTATCGAGAGGCAGACCAGGTTATCTGGCAGGCTTCACCGGGTAATCCTTGGCCCTCCATGCGGTAAACCCGCCAGGCACATTGTAAACCTGAGTAAACCCGGCCTTCTGCAGGATGCTGGCGCCGAGGCTTCCCCTGTGGCCGACCGAGCACATGACTGCGACAGGGCGGTCCCGGGGCACGTCAGGCAGATCGGCTTTCAGGTACCCTACGAACCGTAAGATAGCTCCGGGCACTACGCCGCTCTGCCACTCCCGCGGCTCCCGCACATCGACGAGCTTTATGTCGCTGGTATCCATCAGAGGCTTGAGCGCATCCACCGGCAGCTGACCGGTGAACTCCACAGGCATGGCCGCATTCTGCCACTTCTCGAAGCCTCCCGACAGGTATCCTGGCACTTTATCGAACCCGATCCTGCAGAGGAACCGATCTGCGGTCCATGCATCTTCATCCTCATAAGGTACCAGCAGTAGTTCGGTTTTGTAGTCGAACATCCACCCGGGGAAAAGCGCCATGCCCCCCAGCCAGATATTATACGAGCCAGGGATATGCCCGCCGCCGAAGGCCTGAGGAAGACGGATGTCCACTACCTCTGCGTTTTTCCGCCTGAGCGCTTCATCGAAGGCCTGCACGCCCATAGGCATCGGAGAAGATCTGGAGTCCAGAGATGGCGGGCCGTTGAGGTTGTAGTCTTCCATCTTCAGGAAATACGGCGGCCGGACGAACTTTTCGTTGACCTTATACGTGATGAACTCATCCCGGCTCAGCTTCAGGTGAGGGTTGGTCCGTTTCTCGTAGCCGATCGTGCTCCAGTCCCGGTCTCCCATGCCCGACCCGCAGACAGAGCCGGCACCGTGGGCAGGGTAGAGTACCACCTGATCTCCCAGCGACAGTATTTTACTATGGATGGAATCGTACAGCTTCGCTGCGTTCACCTGCTTTTCAGCCTCGCCCGGCAGGTCAATACGGCCGGTACTGTTGACGAAAAGCGCATCTCCGGTGAAGGCTGCTATGGGCTCGTCAGGGTATTTTTGATCGTAGAGCACGTAGATCAGGCTTTCCGGGGTGTGGCCGGGCGTCTCAAGTGCCAGAAGACTAAGCTTGCCAAAGGATATACGGTCGCCATCCTGCAATGGCTGGCCATACTTGAAGGGCAGACCAGCACCATGGTAAATTGTAGCACCCGTCGCTTTCTGCAATTCGAGGGAACCGTGGACAAAATCCTCGTTCCGGTGGGTCTCGAAGATATACCTAATAACGGCCCCGCTTTCACGGGCGAGGTCGAGGCATTCCCGAAGGTCTGCAGGCTCCCGCCGGGGATCGATGACTACTGCCTCTTCCCCGGAAGCGAGGAAATACGTGTTATGAGCCAGGCCTTCTGCCTTCAGTATACGGATAATCATGCAATGGGCACCAGAATAATATTATGTTTTATATATAATATTGGTAACGGTACTCATTTCAGAAGATGCGATGACATGTTGCTGTGATCGCTACGGGCACGGAGTCTTTATTGTATTTATATACACAAAGATTATATTGGCAGGACATTTAAACAACTTTTAATATGAACAAGCTCGAACTGGAGGCCCTGATCTCAGCAGGAGAGACAGACAACATCGAGTTCAAGGAGTTTCTGAACCGGGAGACTCACCTGAACTCCAGGCGCATGGAGACGCTGGCCTGCCAGATGAAGCACAGAGTCATAGCGGGCAACGGGAGTGCTGTTTACGTTATCGGGGTGACGGACGCGGGCAACATGAAGGGCATCAGCCGAGAGGAGTTCGACGAAACTGTACTGGTGCTGGACAACATCGCCGCGGAGATAGAAGCGAAGGTCACGGGCAGGGAAGAGTACCAGGTCAATGGCGGCCTGGTCGGCCTCATCACAGTGGAGAGCACACCAAAGTCTTCAGAGCACATCCTTATCGGCACCGCGGGCCACGTCGACCACGGCAAGAGCACGCTGGTAGGCGCGCTGGTCACGGGAAAGTCGGACGACGGAGCAGGCAGGACCCGCATATTTCTCGATGTGCTGCCCCACGAGATATCCAGAGGCCTGTCAGCAGATCTTTCTTACGCAGTTTACGGCAGAAAGGGAGACAGTGTCATCCACCTGAAAAACCCGCTGAACAAGAAAGAGAGCGCCAACGTCGTCGCAGAATCGGACAAGATCATCTCGTTCGTGGATACTGTAGGCCATGAGCCCTGGCTGCGCACGACCATCCGGGGCATCGTCGGGCAGAAGCTGGACTACGGGCTACTTGTCGTAGCCTCAGATGATGGCGTGACCCATATCACCAAAGAGCACCTTGGCATTTTGCTGGCCATGGACCTCCCCGTGATCATTGCGCTCACCAAGGTCGATGTGGCGACCCCGGAGCAGATCAAGAAGACTGAGGCCAGCATCCACAACTCGTTAAAGCTCGTAGGCAGAGTCCCCTTCCGGGTCAAGACCCCTGATGACGTATTTATCGTGCGGGACAAGGCGCCTGAAGGCATCGTCGTACCCATCCTGCATACTTCCTCGGTCACCAGAGAGGGCTATGACCTGCTGGAACAGCTCATCTTCAGCCTGCCCAAGCGGAACTTGTTATCCAAGGAGCCTTTCCAGATGTACATCGACCGCATCTACCAGGTGGAAGGTGTCGGGGTAGTCTTAAGCGGTACGATAAAGCAGGGCGAGGTCGTTCCCAACGAGACCCTGTTCCTCGGCCCCACCAAGGAAGGCGCATTCGTTAAAGTGAAGGTGCAGTCCATCGAGATGCACCACTACAGGGTTAATAAAGGCGTGGCAGGAGATATCGTCGGCGTAGCCGTCAAAGGCATTCGGCCCCACGAGATCGTCCGGGGCATGATGCTGGCTAAAAACAAGCCGGAAGCCGCCCGGGAGTTCGATGCCGAGATCCTGATCCTCAACCACCCGACCAGAATCGGCATAGGGTACGAGCCAGTCATCCACCTCGAGACCATCTGTGAAGCCATCGAGGTCGTCGGCCTGGACGCCGGGTACATGATGGCCGGCCAGCACGGCAAAGCCCGGATGCGGTTCAAGTTCCGGCCCTACGTCGTCGAGCCCGGGCAGAAGTTCATCTTCCGCGAAGGCAAAAGCAAGGGCGTTGGCAGAGTTTTATAATTTTTCTACTTTCTGGCAACAGCCTTAAAGAACGTGTAGCAGAAGACGCCGTCGGCTTCGGCGGTGCGGTAGAGGTCTGCGATGCCTTTCTCCCAGGATGCCCTGTCGATCATGCCTTCTGATATCGCCTGTTCGCCCACGCCTTCGACCATGGCGGTGAAGGTCTTCTTCGTGAAGCCTTCGACGAGCTGCGGGCGGCTGAAATCTACGTAGACCATCCTCGGGGATACAGATACCTGGCCGAAACCGGCGCTCCTGAGAACCGGATACAGTCGCCTGCCTATCAGTGAGTCGCCCCCGGCCTGCCGCTGCAGGTTGACCAGGCACTGGATGGCTTTGTTTGCGGCTTCGCTCGCAGGGTGAAAGTAGGCGGACCCGTGGTCGCCCTCGATGGCGGTCAGAGTTCCGCCAGACTTAAGCATCCGCTTCAGGGCAGACAGGGCCTCATCGGGCTTATCGAGGTGCTCCAGCACGAAGCACAGGAAGATGTGATCAAAACTGTTTTCAGGGAAGGGCAGGTCGAAGATGTCGGCTGTTATAAATTCTACGTTGGTAATGCCCTTGCTGGCGGCCAGGGACTTCGCCTGTTCGATCGATACAGGCGAGAGATCTACCGAGGTAATCCTGGCACCGGGGCTTTTTGCTGCCAGGATCACGGTCTGGGCCCCTACTCCGCAGCCTGCCTCCAGTATCCTGCTGCCCGCCGGGTAGACGGTGTCGTGGTGCAGCAGCTCTTCGAGGGTACAAGCTTGATCATGCAGGCGAAAGTTTTCTCGATCAGAGTATCCGTGTACGTACTCATTATTGGTCATGGTGGACTCATCCCTGAATCAGTATTTCAGATGATATTGCAGCGCTTGTAGTATAAAAGTGTACTCCAATGTACAAGATTGTTCCGATAAGACATGCAGTAATCGATATTTGGATACATACTGATTTCACGCGGATAAACGATGACGACGCTCATTCTGACCCACGCCGATTCCGACGGTATCTGCAGCGGGGCGCTGGCCGTGGCGGCAAGCGAAGAGCCCACCATATACTTTACTAATCCCGTTTCGGTTATCGACGATGCTGCGGATGCAGAACAGTACGATAAGATCATCATCTGCGATATAGCGATCAACATCTCCACCTCAGAAGCGCTCAGGAAGAGGATGACCGCCCTGGCCGCAAAGCGAGACCTGACATACATCGACCACCACCCGCTGCCCGATGACTTCAGCGCGCCGTGGCTCGTCCACGATCAGAATGCCTGTGGCTCGTTGCTCACCTACTGGCACTTCAAGGATAAGCTCAACCCGGACATGAGCAGGGTGGCCATGTACGGGGCGATCGCCGACTTCCGGGACAATACGCCGCTTGCGAAGGAACTGGTGGCCCGGTGGGATAAGCGAAGCCTGTACTACCAGTCGGGCACGCTCTCCCAGGGCATCGAGATGGACCGGAAGAACTTCGACAGCAAACGCGACCTGGTGTTCGGCCTCTCGAAAAATATAATACCGTCCAACATGAACGGCCTGGTTAAAAAAGCAGTCACAGCTTCAAGACTCGAAGAAGAGCTCCGGGCCCGGGTAGCGCAGGGAGTCATCAAACTGAACAACCTGTCATATGTCGTAGATGCGGCCGGATTTATATCTAAAGCAGCCATCTACGCCCGCATCTATGGTAACACACGCGTCGGAGTATCTGCGGAGTTCCGGGAAAACAGGCACGCTTACGACATCAGCGTCAGGGCGGAAAACGATATCGACCTGAACCGGCTGCTCAACGACTCGGCCGTCAAATTCGGCGGCCACGGCGGCGGCCACCCCCAGGCCGGAGGGGGCAGGATACCGGAGCACAGGCTTAATGACTTTCTCGCCGACTTAGATGCGGCCATAGGCCGGGCAATTACTGAAAAAACCACCACAGCACTGTGACAGTACATACAGGAAAATAGAATGGTAAATTGAACCACGGCGGCACAGCGACACCAAGACAGAGCGACTCACGACAAGCCGGATTGTTAATAATAACCACGGCGGCACGGCTCTTCACCGGATTACTGGAAACTAAAGGTTCTAACCACAGCGGCACGGCGACACGGAGACAATGCGGGAAACGATGGCAGGATGGTTATTTACACCACGGCGGCACGGCGACACGGCAACAATCCGTACCCGAATATTAAGGCCCCATTTTTTTATTGATCCACGGCGGCACAGCGGCTGACTGCACGGAGACAATCCTTCCATTGTTACAATACCGGACAAACCAGGAAGCACTATAAAAAGTCGTTTACCGGCTTTGTGATCATGATATACTGAAACACCTGGCAAGTAAACCGTTTTTAGTTAATGGGCTGTCTCAGTGTCGCCGTGGACTTAAAAAGGAGTACCCTGCTATGACATCGCATTTGTCGCTGTGTCGCTGTGCCGCCGTGGTTTCGGTTACCATCCTGTTGTAGCAGATCGCCTTGTCTCTGTGTCGCTGTGCCGCCGTGGTTCAAACATTTGATTTCCAGTTGCCGGAATAAGGAGCCGTGCCGCCGTGGTAAAAAGATAGCGGTAGTGGTGTTAAGCTTTCAGCCCGAAGGACGTGAGGAGCATCGAAGGATCGAGCCGGCCATAGGTTTTTAAAGACCCGTCGAGGCCGTTGACCATGAGGCGGGCGGGGCCGAACATGGCGGGGTCGACTTTGGAGTAGTCGCCCTGGGCGTCTTTGAGGAGGGCCTTGAAGCTCTTGCCGTACACTTTCGACGCGTCGGCTGTTGCCGACTTGAACATGTCGTTTGCACCTTTTACGTACAGCGAAACCATGCCGTAGTAAGCGATGGCGTCAAGGGCAGAGCCCATGCACTCCTGATCGTTAGCACAGAGAGGTGCGACCGGCACTACTCCTGATGCGGAGGTAACGTCGCTGGTGTTATAGCCGAGCTGGAACAGGCGGTTCATGACCCATTCGACTGCCCTGGTGCTGGTCATGAAGGTGCCGACCACAGAGCCGGGCGGGGCTACCAGCGCCACGACGCACTCGGGGTCGGTAGAGCACTGTTTGGCGATGTTGTCGATTTCTTTTTCCGTGGGCAGGGCGGTGGCCTCGATGTTGATGATGGCGGTTTCGGCATCGTCCGAATAATTGATCGCCTGGTACAGGGCTTTGGGTTTCTGGGCGCTAGCCCGGGCGGGGCCGAACGCGGTGCCGGCGAACCCTTCCGCCTTCATTTTCCAGGCCGGCTTCTGGGAGCCGAGGCAGGCAATGGCAGGCCTGTCGATCCAGACCTGGGAGAACTGCAGGTAGAGCCCGTCGATGATGCCCGGGACCATGGATACCCGGCCCAGGCCGCCCATGGCAATATTGGCGTATAGCATACCTGCGCCTATGCTGCCGATCGTGTTGACGCCGCAGTCGATCACGGTAGACTGGTTTTCGAGGAAGTGCGACTTGACGTTCAGCTCTTCTTCTCTGTTCAACAACTCATCTACATAGCCAGTCACGTTTTCATTGATCGAGAACATCGGTAAAACCCACTTTCGCCTGTAAGGAGATGCATTATTCTATTAGCGTTATGACATAAAAGTATTGGTGGCCGGCTGGCAGGCAGGAAAAAATATTAAAACGTGTTGCGCCCACTACCGTGTAGCTTCACAATCGTGACAGCATGGTATAAATATAAAGAGATAAATAAAAGATGTGGTGTTCGCTTGGTCCTCTTTGAATTCCTCAGCAAGTACATAGTTGATTTAATCTGCACTTTCGGCTACCCCGGAATCGTTTTCCTGATGACGCTGGAGAGTGCTTGCATGCCGGTACCGAGCGAAATTGTCATGCCGTTCGCCGGGTTCGCCGCCCAGCAGGGCAGGCTGGACTTCTTCTGGGTGGGTATGGCGGGCAGCGTCGGCAGCTTGATCGGAGCCGTGCTCTCCTATGCGATCGGCTACTATGGGGGCCGGCCGCTGCTGGAAAAGTACGGCAAGTACTTCTTTGTCACGAAGCATGAGATGGACGTGGCCCACAACTGGTTCGAGAAGTACGGGGCGATGGTGATCTTCATATCGCGCCTTCTGCCCATTTTCAAGACGTTTATCTCTTTGCCGGCGGGCATAGCCCGGATGGACTTTAAGAACTTCACCATAGCTACGTTCGTCGGCTCGGTCCCCTGGTGCTTTGCCCTGGCCTATGCGGGGGTCCTGCTAGGCGAAAACTGGGGCCTGCTGGAGGAGTACTGGATCTACGTCGACATCCTCACCGGGCTGTGCGTCCTCGTCTTCCTCGGTTACCTGGGCTATAAGGCCCTCAAGTTCAAGAAGATCAGCGCAGCCCAGAAGGAAGCCCGGGGCATCAGATCAAAGTAAAAAGCTCAGGGCGATTTTTCTTTTTCTACAATGTCCCCGAAGGCGAAGGACGGCTTGACGTCCCGGATCTTCACCTTTAGCTTATCGCCGACGTTGCCGCCTTTGACGAATACTACGAAGTCGTCGACGTGGGCAATACCATCGCCGGTCTTCCCCATGGCATCGATGGTGACGTCGACCACGTTGCCTTTGCGCAGGCTGGTAGTCAGGAAGCCCTTGCCGATCACGTAGATCTCGGCGCTCTGCTCACGGGAAGCCTGGGATTTGTACGTCGTGGCATAGGAAAAGTGCTTTTCGACCTTTTTCACGTAGCCGTCGTACAGGTCGCCCTGGAATACTTTGACTACGAAGTGGCCGCCATTTTTGAGCAGCCTGGTCGCCACCTCGAGCGCGACAGTAGCCAGATCGATAGACCGGGCGTGATCGAGGGCCCAGTTGCCGGACAGGTTAGGCGCCGCATCGCAGATCACTGTGTCTACTTCGTCGACCAGCTCAAAGATCTTTGCCTGAGTCTCCGGGGCTGTCATGTCACCCTTGATCGTCTCGACCCCTTCGATAGGCTCGATCCGCTGGAGGTCGACGCCGATCACTGTGCCGCCGCCGTTGAGTTCTTTCGCCACCTGCAGCCATCCGCCCGGAGCCGCCCCGAGGTCCACTACTGTGTCCCCGTTCTTGATGAGGTGATGCTTCTTGTTGATGAATTGCAGCTTGAACGACGCCCTGGAGCGGTAGCCCATCTGCTTGGCTTTATTGTAATAGTAATCTCTCTTTTTTGCTGGCATGTTCAACACCGTATCAGGTGACCATGATTATCTAACTTTCGTAGATATCAGGTTTGGGGATAATTTCAGCACCACAAAAGTATTTATTCTATATATAGTTTATATATACCTATATATCCTACGTAGATTGCATATAGATATAGGCAGGCGACAGGTGAACTATGAGAGAGAATATGGAGACACGGAAGGTGCAGATCACGGGAGGCACGACACTGATCGTGTCGCTACCCAAGTCATGGGCCACAAAAGTCAACCTCAAGGGAGGCGACGAAGTCAGCCTGATACCACAGACCGATGGTTCGCTGGCGATCCGGACGAAAAATGCCCCTGAAGTTCACCAGACAAAGATGATCTTTATCGAGGGTAAAGACGGAGACAATCTCATCCGGGAGATCATTGGTGCCTACATCGCCGGTTACAACTCGATAGAGCTGCGGTCGAACAAAATACTGTCCAAGCAGCGAGATACCGTGCGAAAAACCGTCAACATGCTGATCGGCCCGGAGATCATCGAAGAGACCTCAGACAAGATAGTGCTCCAGGACATTCTGAACCCGGCCGAGCTGTCGGTGAAGAAGAGCATCAAACGCATGTATATGATCGTCAGCTCCATGCAGGAAAACGCGATCACTGCGCTGAAAGACAAAGACTTCGATCTGGCGCAGGACGTATCGGACCGCGACAGCGAGGTCGACAAGCTGTTCCTGCTCGTCTCCAAGCAGTTCCGCATGGTCATGCGCGACATCTCCATCGCCGACAAGTTCGACATGCCTATGGAAGAGCACCTTGATATGAGGCTATGTGCCACCCCGCTCGAACGTATCGGAGACCACTCCACCAAAATCTGCAGCATGGTGCAGCAGATCGGCTACAAGACTGTGCCCGACGACATCCTCGCAGCCATCGAGGAGGTCAACAGGCAGTCTATGAAGATCGTCGAAAACGCGATCGACGCCATGTTCAAGAGGAACATCTCTCAGGCCAACTCCACGTTTATCATGAGGCAGGAAGCCACGGAGAAGCTGCGAAAGCTCGACGAGGCTGTGCTGAAGCTAAGCTCCGACATTTCTGTGCCGCTGGGCATTATCCTGGACAGTATCGACAGGGTGTGCGACTACGGCTGCAATATCTCGGAAATCGCCATCAATTCCGCTGTATCTTCCACATCCAAGTAGTCTGCCGATCGGAGACCGGCCGCTGAAAGTGTGGGCGATTAAATAACTATCGCTTAATCAGCGGCACTTTCTAAATATTTCTATATAGTTTACAGGGTAAAACTATATACTCACCATTCCCTGATTACTGTTCATGGTAAAAATGAATACCGCACACAGCCAGGAGAAGAATGCCAGCACGCTGCTGCCATCGATCGAGAGCACGTGCATGGACTGCATCTTCTGGTACCAGTGCCGCAGGGGCGAAATCGACTGCCACCTGAGGCCGCTGCGATCGACTGAAAACACAGTAAGGGCTTAAAACCCCAACTATTTTAACCCGGATTTTGACGGTATAACCGACGGCTGGCATACCGTATCTATATATATCGTACCTTAACCGCACCGAAGTGATGCGCCGATTTTTCACGCGTAAAAGCACCTTTTTCGCATTTTTCTATATATTCTAAATATGACTATTGGGCTTACATAGGTTATATTTAACAATCCTTGGGCGTACTGACTTCTGAAGGTGAACAAGCAAATGATAAGCAGAAAACTACTGATTACACTGTTAACCATTGCACTTATCGGTACCAGTATGATGGTGCTGGGGTGCACCAGCACGACGCCGGTTGCGACGACCCAGGCCCCGGGAGTAGCGGGCACGATCAAGGTGGTCGGATCGACCTCGGTACAGCCGTATGCAACTGAACTGGCCGAGAGCTTTTCGGTCAAGTACCCGAAGGCTGATGCGCTGGTGTCCGGAGGCGGCTCGGGGGCAGGCATCAAGGCAGCTCAGGACGGGACCGCCCACATCGGCATGTCCTCCAGAGACCTGACCCAGGCTGAGAAGGATTCGGGCTTGAAGGAAATTGTGATCGCGTACGATGGCATCGCAGTCGTCTCCAACAATGCCAACCCGGTGACAGGGCTGACAAAGCAGCAGATCAAGGACATCTTTGCCGGTACAATCAAGAGCTGGAAGGAGGTCGGTGGCAACGATGCCCCGATCACAGTCGTGACGAGGGAGTCCGGCTCCGGCACCAGGACTGCGTTCCAGGAAATCGTCATGGGCAAGGCCAACATCACCGACAGCGCGGTAACCCAGGGCAGCACCGGCGGTATCACCCAGACTGTTGCAGGCGATAAGAATGCCATCGGCTACATCTCCTACGGCTCGCTCGACAACTCGGTCAAGGTCCTGAACGTCGACGGTGTCGCACCGTCTGCGGCGACCATCAAGGACAAGACGTACACGATCCAGAGGCCGTTCCTGTTCGTGACGAAGGGAGAGGTCACAGACCCGGTAGCTAAAGCGTTCATAGAGTACACGCTGAGCGAAGAGGGTCAGGAGCTTCTGGCTGCGGGCAAACTGGTGACAGTATAGATTGACCGGGCGGCGGTTATGCCGCCGCCACAAAGGACAAGCACAATAACGGTGATAACATGAGCAAGTCCGTGGAAAAGATCATTGAAGCAGGCCTGTTAGTATGTGCCCTGTCCTGTGTCATCACGATTTTTCTCATCATGGTTTTTATCGTAGCGCAGGGGCTTCCGGTGATCCTGAGCGAAGGCCCGGCAGCCTTCATCTTCGGCTCGAAGTGGAGCCCGGAGCACAACATCTACGGCATTCTTCCCATGATCATAGGGACCTTTGCCGTCACGATCCTGTCGCTGCTGATCGCGCTGCCTCTGGGGCTGGGCTGTGCCATGCTGATCTCCGAAGTGGCTCCGGCAGGCGTCCGGGACGTGATCAGGCCGGCTATCGAGACCCTGGCGGCGATACCGTCGGTCGTTTACGGCCTCTTCGGCATCATCCTGCTAGTGCCGTTCATTCGGGACTATATTGGGGGCAACGGGTTTAGCATTCTGGCAGGCGGCATTGTGCTCGCGGTTATGATCCTGCCAACGATCGTCAGCGTGTCAGAAGACGCTCTGAGATCTGTGCCCCGGGAACTGCGGGAAGGCTCGCTTGCTCTTGGCGCCACCCGGTGGCAGGTCATAACAGGAATTGTGACACCTACGGCGCTTTCAGGCATCGTCACCGGGGCAGTGCTGGCGATGGGCAGATCCATCGGGGAGACCATGGCGGTATGGATGGTGTGTGGCAACTCTACGCTGATACCCACCTCGATACTTGACATGGTCCGGCCTATGACAGCGGGGATAGCGCTGGAATGGTCGTACGCGTCGGGCAAGCACCAGGATGCGCTGTTTTCCATCGGCGTCGTGCTCCTGATCGTCATCATGATCCTGAACCTGATCATCTACTCTGCGAACAAAAAGAAGCTCAACGCAGGGAGGATGTAAGCATGGCGGTCAAGTACAGGTACGTCGTGAACAACATCGGCATCGGGCTGCTCTGGCTTTGCGGCATCCTGACAGTGCTGATCCTGCTCGCCATCATCGGCTACGTGCTGATCAACGGCCTGCCGGTGGTCAGCCTGGAATTCCTGACGGAGGCGCCCCGGAGCATGCAGCGGGCGGGTGGTATCTTCCCTACGATCGTGGCCACGGTCGAAATCACTTTGATCGCTGTGCTGATCGCGACTCCGGTAGCTGTAGCCGCCGCCGTCTACATGGCCGAATATGCAGGAAGGAGCAGGGTTGCGACCATCGTCAGGTTCGGGGCCGACAGCCTGGCCGGAATTCCGTCGATCATGTTCGGCCTGTTCGGCTACCTGTTCTTCGTGTACTACCTGAAGATGGGGTTCTCGCTGCTGGCCGGCGGCGTGACGCTGGCGCTCATGGCTCTGCCCATCATACTAAGGATATCGGAGGAGGCTATCAAAACGGTGCCCGACTCCTACAAGTCGGGCAGCCTGGCGCTTGGCGCCAGCAAGTGGCAGACCATCCGGAAAGTCGTGCTGCCCACCGCTATCCCGGGCATAATGACCGGCGTCATCCTGGGCATGGGCAGGGCGGTCAGTGAGACAGCAGCTGTGCTGCTGACTGCAGGTAGCGTAGCAAGAATTCCTGAGTCCCTGTTCGACCCGGTCCGGCCTATGACCGTCCACATGTTCATCCTGGCTACGGAGAACCTGTCGATGAAAAACGCGCTGGGCACGGCTGCAGTCCTGATTATCATGGTACTGGCCATCACGCTTGCAAGCAATTACATGACCAGGAGATACATCGCAAAACTTGGGGGTAGAAAATAATGGGAGGCGCAATCATCCAGTCGAGAGACCTTAACCTGCACTATGGTAAGGCTCGCGCGCTCAAGAACATCAATATGGATATACCTGAAAGAAGTATCACTGCGATCATCGGGCCTTCGGGGTGCGGGAAATCCACCTACCTGCGCTGCCTGAACCGGATGAACGATCTGCTGCCCGAGGTCAGGATCACAGGCAGCCTGCTGTTCAAGGGCAGAAACATCTATGATCCCGGAGAGGATGTCGTGGAGCTTCGCAAGCAGATAGGTATGGTCTTCCAGAAGCCGAACCCGTTCCCGATGTCGATCTACGATAACGTCGCGTATGGCCCGAGAATTCACGGGGTCAAAAATAAGAGCGAGCTTGACTCCATAGTGGAGAAGAGCCTCCGGCAGGCCGCCCTGTGGGATGAGCTAAAGGGCAGGCTGCGAGATTCGGCACTCAGCATTTCAGGAGGCCAGCAGCAGCGCCTGTGCATCGCTAGATGCCTGGCAGTGGAGCCCGAAGTGATCCTCATGGACGAGCCGGCCTCGGCGCTGGACCCGATCGCCACAGCCAAGATCGAAGACCTGATGAGAGAGCTGAAGGAGAAATACACGATCATCATCGTTACCCATAACATGCAGCAGGCAGCCCGCGTCTCTGACAGGACCGCCTTTTTCCTGATGGGAGAGCTGATAGAGTACGACTATACGAAGAAGCTGTTCGAGAACCCGACGAACAGGCGTACAGAGGACTACATTACGGGCAGGTTCGGCTGAAGAGGTAGAAGCAAATGTCAAGAGATTACTATTTACGGCAGATCAAGCAGCTAGAGGACGATTTTTTCAAAATGGGAGAAGACTCCCTCAGCCTCATGACCCGGTCCCTGCAGTCGCTGGCTCACCACGACGCAGAGCTGGCTAAAAAGGTCATGGAGGAGAGCGACGTGATGGCAGACCGGGAAATCGAGCTCGAGAACAAGTGCATAGAGCTGCTCGCGACGCAGCAGCCTATGGCTTCGGACTTGCGGTTTATCAGCACGGTGCTGAAAATCCTGACGGACTGCCGCCGGTTTTCGAGGCTGGCCTGGGACATCGGCCAGATCACCATCCGGGTCGGTAACGAGCCCCTGCTGCCCCAGATCAACGACATCTGCGGGATGTACAGGAATGTGCACTCGATGGTCCATGACAGCTTCAAGGCGTTCAGGGACAGAAACGTAGAGCTGGCAAAATCGATGAGCGAGAGGGACGATGTGGTCGATGCCCAGTACGATCGGATAAGAAGAGAGTTGATCAACGTCATGATCAAGGACCCCTCGTCCATCGACATGGCCTCGCACATGTCCTTCGTCGCCCGGTACATGGAGAGAGCTGCCGATCACGCGTGCTCGATCTCGTCCCGGACCGTGTACATGATCACCGGTGAGCGGGTGAGCATCAGGTAAAAACCTGATCCGCATCAGGTAAAAACCTGATCACTTGCCCTTTCACCGATTATACGGCTTTTCTTTGTCCTTTTTACATAAAACGGCCTGACAAATATTTAAACAACCGCGGTTAATAGGAACTCGGAGCTGAAAGATGGAGATGAAGATCGGCCTCATTTCTGACATTCATTCTAATGTCATCGCATTACAGGCGGTGCTGGACGATATGAAGAGCGTCGGCACCGACGTAATCTTATGCGCAGGCGATATAGTAGGTTATAACCCTTACCCGAACGAGACCGTGGAACTGCTGAAGAAGTACAGGGTAAAGTGTGTCAAGGGCAATTACGATAACGCAGTAGTAACTGGAGATACCCAGTGGTTCAACCCGGTGGCCATACAGACAGTCCGGTGGACCTCGCAGCAGCTCACCAGAGACAACCTCCGGTTTCTGGAGACACTGCCAGATCATATAGACCTGAACGGCATCACGATATACCACGGAAGCCCGAGCAGGCTGGAAGAGTTCGTTTTCGAGAACAACCACGAGCGGTTTTGCCAGGTCTTCGACCCGTACGACGTCCAGGTTGTGGTCTTCGGCCACACCCACGTCCCCCTCAAAGAGGTATGCGGTAACAAGATCATCCTGAACCCGGGCAGCGTGGGCCAGCCCAGAGACGGCGACCCCAGGGCAAGCTACGGCATCTGGGATACCGAGACGAAGGAGTTCACCGTGCGCAGGGTCAGCTACGATTATGCCAAAGTGCAGGAAAAGATCAAAGAGGCAGGCCTTCCTCAGATGATGGCTGACAGATTAAGGTACGGGAAGTAAGAGCCTTCGGCTCAGGCTTCAGCGGTGTAGCAGAACAAAAGATCGTCGTGCCAGACTAAACATACGCACAACCAAACAAAAGAATGGCGCCGGCAACTCTCGCCGGCAGACCACCCCGAATAGTTTTTAGTACTGACATTCTTATTTAAAGGGGGTATAACGCTTGGATAACGATCCGTTTCCGATTACTGAGTAAGCCCTCAAGATATATAAACTTTTTTTGATTTAACGCAATTTTTGTTTACTTAGTCAAATACGAGAAAGAGTATGGCGAAGCCATACTTCAGGTCAATCCCCCGCACTCTTAAAAACCGAAGGTTTGTCGGACAATCTTCAGCGCACAGTAGTCTCCACACATGGTGCAAGCTTCCTTGTCTTCAGGCATCCGGCTGGCCCGGACTTCCCTTGCCAGCCCCGGGTCGAGAGCAAGCTCATACTGGCGGTTCCAGTCGAGGTTCTTCCTCGCATGGCCCATCTCGAGGTCCCTGTCGCGCTTGCCATACTTGATCATGTCCCCGATGTGGGCTGCCAGCCTGGCGGTCATGACGCCGGTCCTGACATCTTCCACGTTGGGGAGCGCGAGGTGTTCTGCAGGGGTGACGTAGCAGATGAAGTCTGCACCCCTGGCCGCCGACATCGAGGCGCCGATGGAGGCGACGATGTGGTCCATGCCCGGCGCGATGTCCGTGCAGAGGGGGCCCAGCATATAGAAGGGCTTGTTGCCGGACATGCGCTTCATCAGTACGACGTTCGCCTCGATCTCGTCCAGCGGGACGTGGCCGGGGCCTTCTACGATGACCTGTACGCCAAAGTCGTGTGCCTGATCAGACAGCTCTGAGTTCATCACCAGCTCCTGGATCTGCGCCCGGTCTGTCGCATCGTGGACTGCGCCTGCCCGCATGCCGTTACCCATCGAAAGAGTGACCTCGTGCTTTTTCAGGATTTCCAGCAGGTAGTCGAACTCGCTGTAAAGGGGGTTTTCCTTGTCGTTGTGGATCATCCAGGCGGTCATGAAGGCGCCGCCTCTGCTGCAGAGGCCCCCATGCCGGCCCTGCTTCTTCAGCCTTTCCACGGTAATCCGGTTGATGCCGGTATGAATGGCCATGAAGTTCGTACCAAGTTTGGCCTGCTCTTCTGTTACCCGGAACAGGTCGTCCTCTTTCATGTGCACGACTGCACCATACTTGC
Organism: Methanocella sp. MCL-LM; assembly: GCF_049676595.1. Classification (GTDB taxonomy): domain Archaea; phylum Halobacteriota; class Methanocellia; order Methanocellales; family Methanocellaceae; genus Methanocella_A. Next base: position 1,666,723 of record NZ_CP187259.1, on the reverse strand, counting down.
GGGCCGCCTCGATGAACGCCTGGTATAGCGGAACACTGCCCACGGACAGAGATGTGGCTTCGCAGACCTTTCTGCGGATGTCCAGGAAGTCGCCGCCGGTCGACAGCTCCATCAGGGTATCAGCACCTGCCTGCTCCGCTGCGATGGCCTTTTCGACCTCGGTGTTGATGTCGACGATGTCCGAGGAGGTGCCGATCGACGCGTTGACCTTGGTCCGGAGGCCCTCTCCGATACCCATCGCCCGGATGTTCCGGTACGGTGTCACCGGGATGACGATCCTCCCGGCAGCAACGCCACGCTGGATAAACTCGGGGGTAACACCCTCGTCCCGGGCAACGATCTTCATCTCTTCGGTAATTTCTCCTCTTTTAGCCTGCTCAAGAAAACTCATTGGATTATGCACCTGCTGGCTGGCCTATAAGGGATTATCGTATATAAATTTTATTTACCTTAACTCAAGTAAACTTGATTTATGGTTTGTAGTATCCGGTCGAACATAATATCTGCCACTTCCTGGTTTTACCTGCAGTTTACCCCGGGAAAATTTTTAATCTATGATCTGCAAACTAAGCCATTGCAGATGAGCACTTACTTGCCCTGCCAGCTATTTTCCACCCGAGGTGCGAACCCGTCATGTATGTTCCGGACCCCATAAAGCAGACGACGATGGGGGATGAGGCAGTCTACAACTACTTCCCCAAGCAGATCAGGATCGCGGGAGTCGGGAGTGCCGGCTGCAACACCCTCAATTACCTGTACAGCATCGGCGCTTTTGGCGCCCACATGATTGCCATCGACACTGACGAGCGCCGCCTGAGCGTGATCAGGGCTGACGAAAAGTTCCTCATCGGCCAGTCGGTGATCAAAGAGTCGGGAGCAGCGGGCGACGTCGAGATAGGCAGGCTGGCTGCAGAAAAGTCCGGCTGGAAGCTGGACGAGACCTTCAGAGCGACTAAGCTGATGTTCCTCATAGCAGGTATGGGCGGCGGTACCGGCACCGGCGCAGCCCCGGTCATCGCCAGGATGGCGAAAGAACTCGGCGCGGTCGTGGTTGCAATCGTGACCCTGCCGTTCAGCGACGAGGCTGAGGCAAGGATAAAAGCCGTCGAAGGCGTAGAGAAGATGCTGGACATCGCCAATACCACCATCGTAATCGACTTCGACCGGCTCCCCGGCTACGATCCCGAAGAGCCCCGGCAGAATGCGTACGGTATGGCCGACGAGCTGATCGCCGAAAAGATCAAGACCATCGTGGAATCGAGCACCCAGCGGCCCCTCGTTCACACGAACCTGCTCGACCTGCAGCGGCTCCTCCGGGAAGGCGGCCTGAGCGTCATGCTCACCTGCCGGGACCGGAGCGACGACAACCTGCTGACAGTGATCAAGCGAGCCATGGATCACCCGCTATCCGCCATCGACTACAAAGACGCTACCGGCGCTCTTATCCACATAGCCAGCGGCAGAGACATGTCCGTAGAAGGCGTGATCCAGATCGTCGAATACATCTACAAACAGTGCAGCCCGACGATACGCGTCCTGTACGGCGCCAAGCTCGAGAAGACCAACGACTGCAGGGTCAAGTTACTGGTCATCCTCACCGGGCTCAGGAAAGAGCAGTTCCGGGAAGCGTATGGCAGCTCACCGTAGAGTCGGACCAATTAGTTTTCGTTCGCCGCAATTACATAGCGATATGGCGACTGCCAACTATGGCGGTACGAAGACAATGTCTACTATAAAAGATTAGTAAATATAACCACGGCAGCACGGCTCCTTATCCGGACCACTGGAAAACAGATGTTCTAACCACGGCAGCACGGCGACACAGAGACAACCCGAGAAACGATAGCAAGAGAGTTATTTGAACCACGGCGGCACGGCGACACGGCAACTATGCGATTACAACAAAAGGGTGGTAACTGGAACCACGGCGGCACAGCGACACGGAGACAAATGCGACGCTGTAACAGAGTACTCATTTTTAGTCCACGGCGACACGGAGACAGCTCATTACCCAATAACGGTTTGCTGGCCAGGTGTTTCAGTATATCCTTATGATCACATGACCGGTAAAACTACTTTCTATAATGATTCCCGGTTTCTCAGTATAGTAACAATAGACGGATTGTCTCCATGCCGTCAGCCCGCCGTGCCGCCGTGGACCAATAAAAAGGAGCCTTGCCATTCTGGTACGGTTGTCTCCGTGCCGCCGTGCCGCCGTGGTTCAAATAACCATCCTGCCATCGTTTCTCGCACTGTCTCCGTGCCGCCGTGCCGCCGTGGTTTTATTTACCACTGGCCTGTCGTGGATCGCCTTGTCTTTGTGTCGCCGTGCCGCCGTGGTTCAAATATTTAATCTACTCTTGTCAGGATAAAGAGCCGTGCCGCCGTGGTTCAAACATCCGCTCTCCAGTTGTTAGAATAATGAGCTGTGCCACCACGGTTTATAAAACTAAACAACCCGGATATTTATGCTTGCGGTTTCTTCACGTTTCGGAAGAGATCGCCGTGCCCGGGGATGATGTAGTCAGCCTGGTCGACGAGCTTGCCGATGCTGGCTGCTGCTGCATCTTGTGAGCTGAAGTCTTTGTTCTGGGTCCAGATGGAGTCGGTGGCGTAGAAGGCCGGGGTGAGGATAGCGTCGCCTGCGGCGGCTACGGTGACTTCGCCGATGCCCACGATGCGGCCGCCGGCGCTGGTCTGGATGGACTGCCGGAGGCGGTCGGTCTTGAAGACGACCGAGGCGTGGTCGGCCGTGTGGCCCGGGGTGTGGACGACTTTGACGCCATCGGCGATCTGCTCGCCGTCTTTGACTCCCGTCACGTCGATCTTGACTCTCGATACTGCGGCTTCAGACGTCATGATGGTGCTGTCCTTGAACATCTTCACGTTGCCGAAGTGGTCGAGGTGCCAGTGGGTGATGAAGAGAATATCTATGTCTGAAGGCTTTAGGCCATGCGCTTTCAGCGCGTGGGTCAGCCGCTTCTTATTGGCTTTTACGTTGTCGTCGGTCAGGGTGTTCTCGAAGTCGAACCCGGTGTCTACCAGGATGCGGGCGTCCGACTCGATATACGTGACCGTCGAGCCGCAGCCTATGCCGGAGAGGTTCTTTAGCGCCATAGCCCTGGAATCGACCGGCTCGAAGGCGTCGAAGGGAATGCTCCCCGATTTGATGATCTTGAACGAACGTACGGGCATCGAAGAAAAGGAGGAGCTACGCCTTAAAATATGTTGCCATGGCGGGCCGGCTTCCGGCCCAAAAAGTAAACCTGGTCGGAGAGCTCTTCCAGGCCTCCGGCCTGGTCGTTGCCGACTATAACCGTGAAAATCTGGCTGCTACTTGCTTCCTTCAGGCTGCGCCATTCCTCGATCAGGGCTTTGTCGGTGACCCGGGACATGCCGTCGGTGATGAACAGGATGTCGGCGTTAGTGTACTGCCGGGTTTTTAGTGCTTCGATACCTGCTTTCAGCGCCGTGTTGAAATCGGTACCCCCGCCGAAAGAGGCCCTAAGAAAGTCCAGAAAGCCGGAGATCGATTCCTCCGGGAGGTCGATTTCGTCCAGCTGCCCGGCCGCCGAGAATAATACCACTTTGATCTTCCGGGCTCGCTGCAAAAACATGCGGACTGTCGCCAGGGTGATGGATTTGGCGAGTATCCCGGGGATGCCGTCCATCGATCCGGACGTGTCGACCAGCGCGATCACAGGCCCTTTTCTCTTCTTATCGCCTGTTTCTGACTTCCCATGGGCGGTCAGCTGATAGGTCAGCAGCTTGCCCTCGGTCCACCGGGCGAAGAACAGGTATTTGAGCACGTTATCCTGCAGCTTGATCAACTCTGAGGGCAGCAGATAGTGGAGATTACTGGAAGTGACGATCGAATGGACCTCCAGCCGGCCGCAGCGTAAGTGGCGCCTTCCGCCTGCGTCTACCCCTTCGGACGAACGCCCGAGATCGTCTATCAGTGCCATCAGGTCCGAGTTCCGCCGGATGACTTTCGAATACCGCCTGATGTCGTAGAGAGGGTCCTCGTGCTTCTCGATCATCGCGTAATCCCACCCCCTGCCCCCGGAGAGAAGGGACATGATTTCGATGGCATCGGCGCTGTCTGCCAGCTCTTCGGCGGCTTCGTCGAGGCGGGGCACCAGCCGCCGGTACAGCACATCGTTGACGGCCCGGGCCCGGGAATCTTTGCTCCTGAGATCGTTATGCAAAGATTTTTCTTCCCGGGATACGCCCGGCTTCCTGCCGTGCAGCCCGAACATTTCGACTATCATCAGCTTGAATTCAAGGAGAGCTCTCTGGCTCTCGGCGGGTAGCCGGCCTGCCTGGATCTCGTCAAAAGTTTCCAGTATGGCATCCAGCACTGCTTTCATGGCAAGCAGAGCGATCATCCGGCTCTTTGCAGAGAGCGACTTCAGCCGGGCCCAGGCTTCGGTGTACCTGGCCGCATTTAGCAGGCGGATAGCAGGCCCCATATGAGAGGTAGCCTGATCAGGATCTCGAAGCTCGTACGTTTCGCCCAGCACCAGTTCCCGGGCCAGAATCGTTGCCAGCGTTTCCCTTGTTTCCCTCGGTAAGGCGTGAGGTACTGCAAGCACTTCCCGTATGCCAGGCATCGCCAGCGCATCCCGGATTTCGGGCTCGTTTGAAGGAATGTAGACAGTCACGATTACTTACCCCATTTGAGCCCGGGCAACGACGTTCACCGCCGGAAACGATGCCGGGCTCACCTGGTCAGGAGGTCAAGCATGGCCCCTATGGCGGCCATTGTTTTTCCGGCTTTTTCGATAACTCTGGCCTGAACTTCCGACCGGTCGAGCACGTCGACGAGGTCGTGCTCGGAGATCCACACGTTGCTTCTGAGCTGCGTTTTCAGCAGCTCCCGCCCCGATACTATCTCGCTGCCCAGGCGCCTGTAGCGGTTCTGGAGATGAGCGTACTCTGCCCGGGACCTGCTAACCTGCTCGGGCTTGATTTCCGCACAGTTCCAGCCGTAGTCTTCGTTCAGCACGCTGAGAAGAGCGGGGAAGTCCAGGATCCGCAGGTGAAGGCTGATACGGTACGGATCATAGTACTTATGGGTCGGGTGCAGCTTCCGGTGGTCCGACAGCCGTTCGAAAGAGGCGATACGCTCGTCGCAGTCGTAGCACCGGATAGTGTCCGGGAAAATCCCGCACCCGGATTTTGAGAGGTAATCGTGCAGGTCCTGGATTTCCCCGAGCAGCTTTTCCACGCTCTCCCCGCCGGAGATGGCCAGGCTGATGGCCAACGCCCGCACGTCTGGCCGTTGCTCTGGCTTATCCCAGGCCATGTGCTGGAGCAGCAGGACCATAGAGCGATCTACGGACGTCCTGCCCACGGCCGCTGCCGCGACCCTGAGCACCCCGAGCATCTTTTTCCACCGGCGATCTGATACACTGATCTGTTTGGCAGCCAGCTCCCTTCTCGCCCGGAGGATGATGGCTTCAACATCCAGGTCTATCGGCAGATGTACTGCTTTTTCCTGCAGCGCCCGGATATCCTCGATCGAGATACTAAGCAGGGCAGATTCACTATTTTCGGGGCTAAACAGCATCTGGCGGAAGTTGGCCTCTTCCTGCACAGGCTCCACCACGCACCGGAAGAGAAAGCGATCGTACAGCGCATCGAGGCTCTCGTCCTCGGGAAGCTCGTTGGAAGCCCCGAACACAGAGATTAGGGGTACGTCCATCACGTTCCTGCCATTGTGGAACTTCCGCTCGTTCAGCACAGTCAGAAAACTGTTCAGGATGGAGCTGTTGGCTTTGAAGATCTCGTCGAGGAAAGCAATATGGGCTGATGGCAGGAAGCCGTCGGTCTTCCGGGAGAAATCATCTTCCTGCAGCGCTTTCAAGGACAGCGGGCCGAACACTTCCTCGGGCGTGGTAAACCGGGTGAGCAGGTAATAGAAGTAGTGGCCTTCGAGGATCTCGCACAGGCTCCGGGCCAGCATGGACTTGGCCGTGCCGGGAGGGCCCAGGAACAGCGCGTGCTCCCCGGAGAGCAAGGCCAGCAAAGAGCAGGTGATTTCCGTCGACCGCTCCACGAAACGCCGCTCGAAACCGGATCTGATCGCAGCGACATCGATAACCATCCGTACCCCCGTACAACCCGCCCTGTCGGCCGGAATTGCGTTTTTAGTTGGGTGAGGCCGGTATTTAAAACAGATTCAAATTATAATCAGTGCCGCAGACTAAACGGTGGATAGAGGTGTACGCTGCGCTGTGCGTTTCTGATTGCATAAACTGCATGAGATAGCAATACGAACGCTGCGCTGTGCTGACGTCACATCGCATAAGCAATCAGGCATGCATAGTGCGGCCTTCGTATTGCTATCTCACGCCACAGGAAAGGGATTAAAGAGTATCAGAGCTTCTCCTGACCTTCGATCAGCCCGATAATCGCATCTAAGTCCACCGATGCCGAGACGATGTCAGCCAGCTCATCATACGGGTCTCTGACCGCTTTCGGCCGGATGTACGGTATGCCCTTTCGGTCGCAGGCATAAGCGAGAACTGCGTCGGTGAAGCACTGGTTTTCGAAGATGCCGTGGAGATAGGTCCCGATGATCGTGCCACTATCGCTGACGCACCCGTCGTCGCCGAACGCCGGGCTGTCAGTTTTAGTTTGCCCCATGTGTATCTCGTAGCCAGTTACAATCGATCCCCGAATGCCTGCGAGTAGGGGCCCCGCCCCGGTCACGATTTTAGTGCACTGCCGGGTGCATTTCTCGTAGCAGTCGAAGACGGTGGTCACAGGCAGTAAGCTCAGGCCTTCGATAGTTTCAGCTATGCCACCTTCGATGCCGCCGTCGACCACCTGCCGGCCCAGCATCTGGTAGCCGCCACATATGCCGATCACCGGGAAGCCTTCCCCGGCGAGAGCACAGATCTCCGCCGCCAGCGGCGAGCTCTTCAGTTCTTTTAAATCGCTGACCGTATTCTTGGACCCTGGAAGGATGACGATGTCCGGGCGGCCAAGACCTCCGTCCAGAGGGACGTACCGGACTCTCGCGATGCGCTCAAGAGTCTCGAAGTCGGTGAAGTTGGAGATTAGGGGGAACCGCACGATTGCGATGTCGAGGTCGAGCATGCCTGCGGGACGCTTGTCATCTATGGACACGGAGTCCTCCGAGGGAATCCGCAGCCCGGAATAGGGCACTATACCCAGGACGGGCACCCCGGTCAGCCTTTCCAGCTCTGCCACACCGGAGCCCAGCAGGGAAGGGTCGCCGCAGAACTTGTTGATGATCATGCCCTTGACGAGCCCCCGATCGCCGAGAGGTAGCAGCGCGATAGTGCCATAGAGGCTGGCGAACACCCCGCCCCGCTCGATGTCCCCGATCAGCAGCACCGGAGAACGAATAGCCCTGGCCAGGGGGATGTTGGCGATGTCCCGGTCGTACAGGTTGATCTCCGCTGCGCCGCCGGCACCTTCGATCACGATCACATCGTAATCCTGAGACAGCTTTTCCAGCGCGTTCAGGGCGATGGCCATCATAGAATCAATCGACTCGTAGTACTGCCCCACCATCCGGTCCCCGAGAGGCTTTCCCAGAACTACGACCTGGGAAGTCATATTACCCTTGGGCTTGAGCAGCACCGGGTTCATCTCCGCCCGGGGTTCGGCGCCTGCGGCGAACGCCTGGAGGGCCTGGGCGATGCCGATCTCGCTGCCGTCTGCGGTGATCCACGAGTTGTTGCTCATGTTCTGGGCCTTGAACGGCGCCACCTTGTAACCCATGCGCCTGAAGATGCGGCACAGGGCCGTAACAAAGATACTCTTGCCTGCGTGGGACTGGGTGCCGAGAACGGTGAGATAGCGAGCCATTGATCAAGTTAAATTGATTATAGTAAAATAAAGTTGACGGATGGACCGTAGAAATATGTCCAATGAGCGTATAGTATTGCGTATGTCACGACAATCAGCGCGTTATGTGGGAGAGCAGCTACAAAAGGCAGGACGCCTCCACCTGAAGCCCCTGTGCATTTACACCCCTGGAGTTATGCCTGCTGGCGCAAAGCAGGTTTCGGATCTGATCAGGGAAGGAGAGCGGTGTCTCGCTAAGGCTATTCTGCTGGTAGCCGCCGGTGAGGCCGACGCTGTCGGCGTCAGCGCCGGGGGAAAAGGCTTCTGCTACGGTGCGGTGACTTTCCTGGGCTTCGGGGAGATGTCGGAGCAGCTGGTGATCGACGTGGCAGTTAGCGGTGAAGGAGCCGCATATATGAAAGCCACGCCAGAGGTCTGCAAGGAGACAGTCAAGAGCATAGGGAAGATTACTCCCCCGGGCAAGCATATCGTGGTCAGTACCTGCGAAGCGGCAGGGGATGTCAAGCCGCTATCGTACCTGTGCCTGGGGACCGCCGAAGAGATACGAAACCTCTGTGGCCTGGTTCACTTCGGCAGCGGAAGCGCTTTCGGCCAGATCGACGCGCCGTGGGGCTCGAACTGCTCACTGTTTATCACGTACCCCGCCGGCATGGCGGAAGGAGCGCCAAAGGGCAAAGCGTTCATCGGGCCGACTGCAATCGATGGAAACCCGTGGTTCCCTGCCGACCTCATGTCGCTGGGTATACCTGCGGAGATGGCCGAGAGAATGGCCGGAGACGTAGACAAGTCCTTCGTGGTCATGCGACCTGAAATGGCCTACCCGGCAGACCATGACCCGGTAGTTATGAAAGCCGTAAGCCGAAGGCTCTAATGCTATTTTTTAAATTGATATTCGCATATAGTATGAAAAATTGATAAACTATTAATACAATCCCTAGAATACGCTCTTTATTCGCTTACACCACATACGGGAGGAATTCGCATAAGACAGACAACAGTTATTCTAACAGCTTGCGTTCTGCTGCTGGCGGTGCTGCTCTCCGGCTGCACCCAGCCTGCAAGCCCGACGCCAGTACCCGCAAATAATACTACTTCGACCTCTGTGACAGTCACGGACACCAACGGCAACGTGATCACCCTGCCCGCTGCCGCAGATAAAATCGTAGTCACCAACTCTGATGCTGCCGAGGTACTCATAGCCATAGGCGCCAAAGACAAGATCGTTGGTGTAGCCAGCATCGTCAAGAAGAACCCGACGGTCGGCCCCCTGGTGGCTGACGTGGCCGATGTCGGCGACTGGCAGAACCCCAACATGGAGCAGATCGCCCAGCTACAGCCCGACGTCATCATCACCTACGCGAGCTCGAAGCCCAAGAACGCAGATCAGCTTGCGTTGATTAACGTCTCGATCGTCCAGCTGGACTGCGGCAACCTGAACACCCTCGCCAGAGATATCCGGACGATGGGAACGCTGACCGGTAACAGCCAGCAGGCTGAGGACTTCGCCGGGTTCGTCGACCAGAACGTTGGCCTGGTGAAGAACAGGACAGCCAACGTGACTGAAGAAGAGAAGCCGAAGGTCTACTGGGAGAACAACAAGGCGTTCACCACTGCGGGCTACCTCTCGGGCGGCGACGTGCTGATCACCACGGCCGGCGGCCGGAACCTCGCCCACGACATGAGCAACGCTTCAGGAGGCTACGTGTACATGAGCGCGGAGAACATTCTGCCGAACAACCCTGACGTCATCATCAAGTACAACGGCTACACAGTCGGCGGCAACACCGTCCAGAACTTCACGGCCATCCGTGGCGAGATCATGAACAGGACCGGCATCGTGGGGGTCAAAGCGGTGAACAACAGCCAGGTATACGTGCTCTCGTCGACGATCACCTACGGCGCCAAGAGCCCGATCGGCCTATTATACGTGGCCAAAATCCTGTACCCGGAGACTTTTGCCGACATCGACCCGGCTGTAAAGCTGGACGAGTATGCAGAGCGGTTCGTGCCGGGCACCAACCAGACCCTCGTGATTTACCCGACGCCTTAGCCGGGCCGGAGAGGAGGAAAGCCCCCTCCCCTTCTTTTATATTTTGGGGAAGGGCGGCCTCTTTCCATACGTTTATATGAGATCAGCGGGAATACTTCTTTCACATTGGCAGATAGCCGCGGTAGTTCGAAAACGGCATAAAACGAGGGGTTTGAGTGAAGGATCAGGCACAGGCAGCAGTCGGCGAAGTAGACCAGCTATATAGAAAGAGCTACATGCGCAGAGTGACGCTCCTGATCGCCATCTTTGTTCTACTCATAGCCGCGTCGCTGGTGGCCGCCTCGGTAGGCACGGCCCATATTACTATCCCGGACGTGTTTCTGTCGATCGTGCAGGCAGCGGCAGTTAAAACTGCGGGCATCCCCCTCGTCGGCGCTATCTTCGCCCTCTTCGGCTCTCCGGAGAATGGAATAGCACCGGTCATAGTCGTGAATATGCGGCTGCCGAGAATACTGCTGGCAGTCCTCACGGGCATCAGCCTGGCAGTGGCCGGCACGGTTATGCAGGGAACGCTCCGCAATCCCCTGGTTAGCCCGTTTACCCTTGGCCTCGCTTCGGCGGCGTCCTTCGGCGCGGCGATCACCATCGTGACCGGTGCTGGCGTGCTGGCGTTCTTCATCCCGGGCGGCTCCTATTACGACGTGATCGTTAACGCCTTCCTGTTCGGCCTGACCAGCATGGTCCTCATCTATGGCATAGCGAGAATGAGAGGCACCAGCCAGGCGACCCTGATCCTCTCGGGCGTCGTTATCGGGTACATATTCCAGGCAGGAGTACTGATCCTCAAGTACTGGTCGCATAACGACAGGCTCAAAGACCTCGAGATCTGGCTCATGGGCGGCATGTGGGGCGCCAACTGGGACGCCATAACGATTTTGCTCCCCATCACCGCAGTCTGTGTGGTCCTGCTCTGCCTGAAGGCGTGGGACCTGAACGCCTTATCGGCGGGCGACGAAATTGCCAAGAACCTGGGCATCAGGGTCGAACGGCTTAGGATATATTGCCTGCTGATCGCTACGGTGGCCGCTTCGAGCTGTCTGGCGTTTACGGGCGTCATAGGGTTCATAGGGCTGATGGCCCCGCACATCTGCCGCATGCTCATCGGCAACGACCACAGGTACCTGATACCCTGCTCCGCGCTCATGGGCGGCCTGATTCTGCTCGTATCGGACACCTTCGCCAGGACCATCCTGAGCCCGGTGGAAATCCCCGTAGGCATCATCATGTACATCGCCGGAGGCGTCTTCTTCATGTACCTGATTTTGAGGGGCAAGGACAACCACATCTACTGAGGAACAACTACCATGGAGCTAAAGATCGACGGCCTGGAAGTCAAATACGGGAACCATAAAGCCCTGAACGGCGTCAGCTTCACCGTGGAAGAAGGCGAAGTAGTCGGCGTGGTAGGGCCGAACGGCTCGGGCAAAAGTACCCTTATCAGATGCATCGCCCAGATACACAAGCCCAGCCATGGCGCCGTCGTCCTCAACGGCCAGGACGCTTCTAAGATGGAACCCCAGGAGGTAGCTAAAGTGATCGGCTACGTGCCCCAGAATTTCCACTACCTGTTCTTCTCGACGGTGATGGAGACGGTCATGCTGGGCCGCAAGCCCCACCTCAAGTGGAAGGTGACCTCCCACGATCTCGCCATCGTCCAGCGCTCGCTGGAGGCCATGAACATCCGGCACCTCGCCGACAAGTTCATGGACCAGCTCAGCGGGGGAGAAAAGCAGAAGGTCTATATCGCCCGCGCTCTCGCCCAGGAGCCTGAGCTGTTCTTATTCGACGAGCCCACCAGCAACCTGGACCTGAAGCACCAGATAGAGGTGCTGGAGATCACCAGATCGCTGACCCGGACCGGGAAGCAGTCGATGATTGTGGCGCTGCACGACCTGAACCTGGCCGTTGCGTATTGTGACAAGATCATCGTCCTCACCAAAGGCAAGATCTATGCAGCAGGAAAGCCGGAGGAAGTCCTCACCCCACAGACCATCAAGGATGTCTACGGCGTGGACGTGTTCATCCTGGAAAGCGTTCACGGGCGGCACATCCTGCCGATAAAGGCAAAAGTGTGAAGAACTTATTTTGGTAGCAGCAGGTAGACAGCCATAAAGAAGTCCATGGCGATCAGGAAGAGCATGAAGCAGCCCACGCTTGCCTTTGCGAAGCCAGTGGCTTCAAGCCTGCCCGCAGGCTTACGGACAATCCCGAAAATCCCGACGGCAAGTGGGAGTATCGAGAGTATGCCTGCCGCTAAGTAGACGGCGGTCCCGTTGATGGCAAACATGGCGGCAAGATATATTGTTGCCAGCAGGTTTGCGCAGGCTATTATGGTAAAGCCCGCAACCCGGCCTTTTCTCGCGACGAAGGTCCGCTTGTTGCTCGCGATGTCCGCTTCCATGTCCGGCTGCTCCACGCTGAAGATGAAAGAGGTCGAGTACAGTACCAGCGCCGGTAGAAACGCGATGAAGGCAGACGGTACAAACCCTGCCATCGTGAGAGCGCCTGCTACGGGCATCAGCACTCCGACGCCCAGGATAGTGGCAAGCTCACCCAGCCCCCGGTAGGAGAGTCTGATGGGAGGTGCGGCGTAGTACCAGCCTAGCAGGTTTGAGAAAAGCACCAGGCCGACGTAGACTGGCGGGTAAGAATAGAGCCAGGTAAATGCCGCCCCGAGCGCCATGGATAGCACTGCCAGAAATAGTGCGAGATACAGTGCGATGGTCTTCAGGTGCGGATAATCCCGGAGTATGCCGCTGCCGCCTGAAACAGCGTTCGGGTTTGTCCGCAGGTCAGCCTCGTAGTCGAAAAGATCGTTACTGTAATGCATTGACAGGTGGCCTGTCACCAGGATCAGGTAGCCCATCGTCAGCCGGCCGGCGTGCACCGGAGCCCCTGAAGATACGGCGAGAAGCGCCCCCAGCAGGTACAGGGCGAGGCCCAGCAGGAGAAACCGAAACCGGCCGAGGCGAATGATGGGGATAATATCGCTATAGCCTGCCGACATAGTTGTATCATATATCGTTCAAAATCCGGCCGTATAAATTATTGTCACACTATGTGTAAAACTGCGGGGCCCGGCCGGCGCATTTGTCAGAAATGGGAAGGGTACGGCAAGCCGGCATGCCATACCAGTAACCTTTTAGATGCATGAAAACAACTTGCCTGCATAAACTGCCGAGGTAACTTTGTGTCCGACGTGCAAAAGATCAAGGCTTTCGTCCAGGATGTCCTGGGCTGCGGTTGCTCTGAAGAGGTATTCAAGATCATAGAAGAGACGAAGGGTGACTACAAAGGGATAGAGTATTCTCGTATCAACGTAGGCAACCGATTACTGGTCTACATCTTCAGGACAGACGACAGAGACTTTATTTTAGATGAGATGGACGAGGTCCTCGGCGCCGGCCTGGTAGATAGAGACCAGCACGGCTTCAACCGGTTCCGCCTGGTATACGCTATGCAGCGACCTACAGAAGAGAGAGGCTGGGTAGTAAAGACGTTTGAGGGCCTGAAAACCGACGATAGAACCTTTATTCACGTCGTGGACGTAAAAGCGGCAGATTTCAGGCATTAGCCCGTGATTGGACAAATTTTCGGGCAGATAAAAGCAATACAGCACTACTGGCTTGCCCTCCCACTCAGTTTTTATAGCCCCCAACCCCCCGGGAAGTAGCGTAACTAAAAGATATGTTTTTATAGTTGTCCGCTATTGAATACTATTTGCGGACTCAAGCTCCGCAAAGAGAGTAATCAAATGATAGAGAATAGAAACAGGGGCCCCAGAAGCTTCGACGGCCCGAGAGAAATGCACAAGGCAACTTGTTCTGACTGCGGTAACGAATGCGAAGTACCTTTCCAGCCCGCAGAGGGAAGACCCGTTTACTGCCGTGACTGCCTGCCCAAGCACAGAAAGCCCAGGGACAACAGGTTCTAAGGAGTGTCAACAAATGCGTGACGGTGGATTTAGAGGCCCCAGGAACTTTGGCGGCCCCAGAAACTTTGACGGCCCGAGGGAAATGAGCAAGGCAACCTGCTCTGACTGCGGCAAAGAATGCGAAGTACCCTTCAAGCCGACCGAGGGAAGACCAGTATACTGCCGGGACTGCCTGCCCAAGCACAGGAAGCCCAGGTTCTAATCAGGAGTGAAAGACATGAGAGACGGCGGATTTAGGCCCAGAAGCGGCCCGAGGAACTTCGACGGCCCCAGGGAAATGAGCAAGGCAACCTGCTCTGACTGCGGCAAAGAATGCGAAGTACCCTTCAAGCCCTCAGAGGGAAGACCAGTATACTGCCGGGACTGCCTGCCCAAGCACAGGAAGCCCAGGTTCTAAATACAAATCGAAAGTACGGGGTGAAAACCCCATCACTTTCACGTTCTTTTTCTTTATCCTGTCACTACGATGGGAATCGTTGCAGATGCAACCGGAATCGCTTGCAGACAGCGGCTACTCCACAATATTTAATATTGTTCAAGTTTAATTGATTCCCCAGCGGATGGCTGCCCTGTGTTTGTCCGAGAAGAGCTACAGCAATTGATGCCTTGTGCCCACGGTGGCCGGCTCCACGAGATCGCGGAGCAGAAAGGCCTGAAAGAGAAAGACCTCCTGGATTTCAGCGTCAATGTGAACCCGTACCTGCCGATGGACCCCAAAGAGATCGTCCTCGACGCCCTGGCCAGGGTGACAGAGTACCCCGACAACAGGTACGATCATTTCCGGGAGAGCGCTGCCAGATTTACAGGTGTCAGAAAGGAAAACATAGTCCCGGGCAACGGTTCCACCGAGATCATCCGCCTTTTTGCGGAAGCTGCGATCGCCAAAGGAGACATTGTTGCAGTACCCTGCCCGACCTTCGGGGAGTACGAGCAGCAGTGCAGGCTCTTCGGAGCGCACATGCGGTACGTGAAATTCTCGGACCTGCTCGACAGGGAGTACTGGCACCTGGACGGAAGTAAGGCGGTTTTTATATGCAATCCAAACAACCCGGATGGCAGGCTCCTGAGTAAAGAGCACGTTCTGGAGATCGCCGATTACTGTAACAGCAAGGGCATTATTACTGTCGTTGACGAGGCGTTCATCGATCTTTCCGATCCCGGGCAGAGCGTGACCCGGCTGGTGGAAAAGTACGATAATATGCTCGTCCTGCGCTCGCTGACCAAGTGCTTTGCCATACCCGGCTTCCGGCTCGGCTTCGGAGTGATGAACGCCAGAGACGCGGAGCTGTTCAACATCGTGCGGCTGACCTGGAACATCGACAGCGTGGCGGCAGAGGTCGGGGCTCACTATATGGATGTTGCTGGACCATACCTGGACGTATCCCGGGCATATGTAAGGCGGGAGCGGGAGCGGATTGCGGAAGGCGTTTCCGGAATTCGGGGGCTGCGGGCGCTGCCTGCCAGCGCTAACTACTTCCTGCTGGACGTGGGAGGCCTCGGAATGACTGCGGGGGAGTTCGCGGGAAAGATGCTGGAGCAGAAAATTCTGGTAAGGGACTGCGCTTCCTTCAAGATGCTGGGCGACGCCTACGTGCGGCTGGCGGTCAGGACCCACGAAGAAAACGAGCGGCTGCTGAAAGCCCTTAAAACGGTGGCGGAGTCATCGTGATTATTTCATTCATGCTGGAAGCGTTCATCCTCGCGCTGCTCATCGATCTCTTCATAGGGGAGCCCCGAACGTACGCTCACCCGGTCGTGTGGATTGGTACACTGATCGGCTATCTGAAGGAGCGGGCTCCGAGAAAGTTCAGGTTCGCGTTCGGGTTTTTCCTGATGGGGTTCTCGGTCACGCTATTCGTGGTTGCCGGGTGTGCGCTGAGCATTGTAGCGTACCTGATCTCCCCCGTCCTCGGGCTGCTGGTGACAGGATACATGCTCAAGTCTACGTTCTCGCTCTCTTTCCTGTGGGGCATCTCCCGGGAGATCTACGAAGACCTGAAATACGGGCGGTTCGACCTGGCGAGAGCCAAGCTGCCGGCGCTGGTCGGGAGAGACGTGAGCAAGCTCAACGAAGGCCAGATGTCCTCTTGCGTGGTCGAATCGCTGGGAGAGAGCTTTGTGGACGGCATCATGGCACCGCTGCTCTACTTTACGCTGTTCGGGCTGCCGGGAGCGCTGGCATACAGGGCGATCAACACCCTCGATTCCATGGTAGGCTATAAGGACGAGAAGCACCGGGAAATGGGCTTCGCCTCGGCGAAGATGGACGACCTGGCAAACTATATTCCCGCGAGGCTGTCTCTACTACTGATCTCGATTGCCGCGATCGCTACCTGGCATCCGATCAGGGCAGCTAAGATAGGGCTGCGTGACGCCCGGAAGCCGCCGAGTACCAACTCGGGGTTCCCGATGGCGACCTTCGCAGGCGGCCTGGGGGTCCGGCTGGAGAAGCTGAACTACTACGTGCTGGGAGAGGGGCTGGAGCCGTGCGCCGTAAGGGATATACCGAGGGCGATCTGGTTTAACAGGATCATCTCCGCACTGCTGATCGTCATCATACTTGCTATCATGGCAGTGACAGGACTGCCATTCAACTGGGGTGTCTTCACGTGGCCGGCGATCTTCTGAGCGGCCTGAGGGCCGCTATCGGCTTCCTGACCACCATTCCAGTGAGGATCAGAGAGGGAGACTACGACGCTTTCGCGGACAGGCAGTACCTATTCATCCCCATGGCGCTCCTGATCGGCCTGCTCCTCGGCATCGCGGGCACGCTGTTCCAGTGGATACTACCAGCGCCGTTTGCAGCTGTGCTTACCGTGGCCTGCATCTTTCTGCTGACCGGCATCAACCACCTTGACGGCCTTTCCGACTTCGGAGACGGGCTCGTCGCTTCAGGCCCGAGGGAAAAGAAAGTCAGGGCAATGAAAGACGTCCATGCGGGTGCAGGCGGCCTGCTCTTCATGGCCATGGACCTGCTGTTCTTGTTTGCTCTAGCCATGACGTTCGCAGGCTCGTCTACCTGGCTGTTTGTACCGCTGCTGGTGGCGGAAATCTGCGCCAAGGTCGCCCAGGTCACCATCATCGCGTTCGGCAAGAGCGCCCATGAGGGTATGGGCTCGTACATGATCGCCCGGATGAAAAAAATGCACTACCTGGCAGCTGTGGCTGGCGGGTGGATAACCATCGCCATCGTGATGGTCGGCGCTGCCTTACTGTCAGGCGGCGGCAATCCGGTGCGGGTCATCGTGGCAGGCGGGCTCGTCATGCTGTCGCCGCTGGCTACGGCCTTGATCATCCTCATGATTGCCGATCGTAACTTCGGAGGGGTAAACGGCGACGTGATCGGCGCTGCCAACGAGATAGCCCGGATTGCCGCTCTGGGTGTCATGGGGGCGGTGCTCTGGATGCGCTTCTGATGGCGGGCGGCAAAGGAGTACGGCTGAGTAGCGGAGAGAAACCGCTGGCCATACTTAAGGATAAGCCGCTGATAGCCTACGTAGTAGATGCCTTACTCGGCTCTTCGAAAATCAGCCACATATACATCGCAGTATCACCATGGACGCCGGGCACAAGCGACCTGGTAAATGCTCTTTACCGAAATGAGAAACGTGTATCGATACATCTGACCCCCGGGGCAGGCTACATCGATGATACAGCCTATGCGGTAAAAACGCTGGAGCTTTTCAGGCCGTTCCTGATCATCTCGTCTGACATACCCCTGGTGAAGCCCGAAACGATCGACGCCGTCGTGCGTGAATATGAAAAGGCGGGAACTGAAGCCCTGTCAATCAGGGTCGAGCGATCGAGCGTCCCGTCCGGCGTCAGCACCGACACAATCCTCACCGATAACGGCATCGAAAATGTGCCCGCTGCGATTAATATACTGGATGGCCGGCACATGGACAGGTACCAGCATGAGGCCGTCGTCATTCTTAAGGACCCGCTTCTGGCGGCTAATGTCAACTACATGGTCGATCTATCAGCCTGCGAGAAGCTGATGAGCGAAAGCAGTATAAATCGGCAGGTACATTAGGTTTTAAAGAGTTACTGCCGAAATTTTCGTTTACAAGTGATACAAGGTGTCGAGGATGGAAAAGGACGTCTCTTTTACGCAGAAGAAATGGGTACTACCATACAAAAACATTGTAGCCGTCGCAGACGGCTCCGGCCTCGTCGACATCATCGAGCAGTCCAACTGCTGGGGCGGCGCCTGCTGGGCGGAGTACCACTATAAGCAGGCCAGCCCGCTGATCGAGAACGTGTGCAGCTACGGTAACACCATGCGCTACCGGGTGAAAGAAGGGACCTCCGAGCTGAACCTCATCGCCTCGTATGCTGCGGCAGGCATCGAGTCGGCAATCGTCAAAGATAAGACAATCTCCATCACCTACGCAGGCCTGGGAGGCGGCGGCGTCGGCGCCACCATGAGCCGGGCGCAGGCCGAAGACGTGATCGAGTACGACCTCACGGAAGCCGGCGGCAGCAAGAAGAGCAGAGGCACCATCGTGCTTCCCCGGCGAAGCCGTGTCCTGATAGGCGTGGACGACACCGACACGAAGGAAGAAGGCGCCACCTGGTCGCTCATCCACAACATTGCCACTGACCTGGACAGCAAGAATGCCCGGTATGTTTCTCATGCCCTGGTCCAGCTGTTCCCCGTCCCCCAGAAAACCCAGAACTGCGTGTCCACAGTCGTAGAATTCGCCTGCATCGACCCCGCCTCGCTGATCAAGGATTTCGAGCAGCTGCTCAGGAAGTACACCCTGTCTGAGAATACGGGCATGGTGGTGTTGCAGCGCTTTGAGGCCGACGAGGTAAAAGAATACGCCGCGCTGGCCAAGAGTAAAATGGTCACCTACGAGATCGCCGAGGCAGCCGCAAAGAAGGCCGGGGTAGAGATCGTCATACCCGGCAGAGGCATCATCGGAGCGCTCGCGTCGCTGCCGTATTTCGCCCAGCCCTGCGAGTCGGTGAAGCTAAATGTTGGAAATGGTTAACACGACGTACACAACGTACACGAAGTACACGACGTTAACCGAATATGGTTAGTATTATCAGCATTTTAATAGAACGTTGTGTACGTCGTGTCCGTCGTGTACGTCGTGTTTACTGATCTAACTTTTGCCCGTAGTGCCGGGTAACAACATTATTATCTTTTAAAGCTTAATTTTCAAGCATGGCTCCTGTTTCTCTCACTGGCGTGGAAGCGGTGCGTGCGGCGGCTGAGGACGCTGGCGTGCGCATGGCGACCGGCGTGCCCGGCTACCCGATCAATGCTGCGTTTACTGCATTACAAGAAACGGGTATCGCCCGGTGGCAGTTCAACGAGAAGATCGCCTACGAGATGGCTCTGGGAGCTTCGGCGTGCGGCGACAGGGCGATGGTGCTGTCGAAGCACGTGGGCATCAACGTCATGGCTGACCCGCTGATCATTTCGGCTACTCATGGGATCGGGGCCGGCATCGTGGTCATAGCCGGCGACGACGTGGGAGCAATGCTGTCTCAGAACGAGCAGGACTCCCGGTGGTACGGGAAGCTGGCGGAGATTCCGGTTCTCGACCCCCAGGGGCCGGGAGAGCTTTACGATGCGGTGCTGGAGGGCTTTCTCCTGTCGGAACAGATCAGCGCGCCTGTGCTTGTGCGGGTGACGGAGCCGGTACTGTTGAATTCGGGGCCGGTGAACAGGCGGAAAATTCCCGAGGCACAGAAGAAAATCGACCGGCACATCTGGGACTATACCATGCTGGGCAAGCACCAGAAGTACCTGAAAGACGGATGGAGCACGGCGCATCACAGGGCTCTGTCGTCACCGCTGAACAAGATCACCCGCAAGACCCGGATAGGCCTGATCTCTTCGGGCAGCGCGAGCCAGCCGGCTGCCGAAGCTGCCGATGCCATGCGGCTGTCCCATTTATCGCTGGGCTTCGTAAACCCGTTCCCTAAAAGGAAAGTGGAGGATTTCGTCAACGAGAACGAGGCTATTTTGATATGCGAGGAGCCGTCGCCTTACATCGAGTCCCACCTGTCCTCCCCCAAAGTGAAAGGCCGCTTCACCGGGCACCTCCCCATGGCCGGAGGGCTGGACGTGCAGATGATCATGGATGCCGCCGAGCACATCATGGAGCCGAAGATGTCTCTCCCGGTCGAGCCCGAGACCATGAAAGACAGGGGCTTTTTCAAGAAGGCCTGTGACGGCTGCCCGTTCCAGCCAGTCTACGAAGCCATCAAAGCCCTGAACGTCAACGTCGCCAGCGACGTCGGCTGCTCGATCCTGACCTCCGGGCCGCCATATAACATGGTAGACGTAGCCTGCTCGCTCGGATCGCCGGTCAGCGTGGCCGCGGGCTTCAGGGAAAAAGGCATTGCCATGCTCGGCGACTTCGGGCTGCTCCACACCGGCATGCAGGCGCTCCTTAACGCCCGGTTTAACAACCAGAACGTGCTGACAGTGATCTTCGTCAACCAGCGGGCCGCCATGACCGGCGGACAGACAGTGCCAGACATTACTGACATCGTTAAATCGACCTTCGGCGACGTCACTACAGTAAACGAGGCCGGCGGGCTGACTGCGGATAAAGTGAAAGCTGACCTCGAAGGGTTGCTAAAGCAGCCCAGGCTGAGCATCTACTTAGTCCGCGGACAGTGCCCGGAAGGGGCCATGCATCAGAAAGCATAATCATTCATTTTTTAAAGATGCGAGACTGCAATAAGAACGCTGCGCTGTGCCAGAAACACAGATTACGACAGATGACACTGATTGCACAGATATGACTTAAAAAGCACAATTATGGTTGTCCGTCTGAGATTTTTATCAAATGGCTATCTGTGAAATTTGTGCAATCTGTCGTAATCTGTGATCTGGCACAGCGCAGCGTTCGTGTACGTTCACGGGCACATGGATAGCATGGTTTAAATTACCTGAAAAATCTGAAGCTGGCACAGCGCAGCGTTCGTCAGCGTTCAAGTGCTCAGAGGTAGCAGAACTAGTCACCGCCAAAAACACTGGAATATCCTTTTTCCCCACAGGACGCAGAGAATATCGTGGACAAGAAGCTGGACGCGAGCTATTCAACTTACCCGTGGGGCTGGCATAACAAGTACGTCGGGCGCTGGATGGTCGAGGTGCCGCTGAGCCGGGAGAAGATCGGCGTATTCGGACACGGGTGCCTGCTGGACATCATTATCGATCTAATAGGTATCACCGGAGAGCTCTTCTTCCCGACGCAGATCGAGTGCCCCTGCCAGCACACGCTTTTCGAGCGCCCGGTGCCGCTGCCGCCGGGCATCATCCGGGAAGCGCTGGACCGGCAGTGGTCTTTGAAAAGTATGGCCGACGAAGATTTCGTGCCTTACTGCGAGCTGTACGGGCTTTCCCACATCTACGTCAACAACCCGGGCGGTATCGTCCGGGCTCTTGTACCTCATGCGCTCTGCTTTCGGCTGGAAAGCGTAATGACTGGCAACAACCCGGTAGCCCGGCTGTCCGTCTACACCAAATGCGACGCCTGGCTTGAGCAGACCATCGACGGACTAGATAACTCGAAGGTCGGGCTAAAGAACGCTGCAATACTGACGGCGGTACTGGCAGACATCGAAGAACGGCTGGCGGGGAAGATCGTCGAGCTCCAGACCGAGTTCGAGAACATCGAGATCGAGAAGTATGCTGTGAAAAATAAACATGACCGACCGAATGAACCACAGCGGCACAATGACTGGTTTTAAACCACGGCGACACGGCGACACCAAGACAGGCGAGATACGACAAGCCGGATAGTTAATAAAACCACGGCGGCACGGCGACACAAAGACAATGGCGAAACAGAAATAGGAGGGCTCTTTTTATTATCCACGGCGACACCAAGACAGCGCATTAACCAAAAAGCTGCTTGCCTGCTGATCATTTAGCCTGGTTTCTGATCGCATAACCGGAAGCTTCAGCACCATCGTTGAATCCTGTCAGTCCTCCGGCTTCCGGATAACTAAATATACATTTGTCTTCGTGCTATCAGCCCGCCGTGCCGCCGTGGATTTAAAAGAAAGCCCTACCATTCAGGTACGGATTCTCGCCGTGTCGCCGTGCCGCCGTGGTAAGAACATTAGTCTGGTTATTGTTTCTCAGATTGTCGCCATGTCGTTGTGCCGTTGTGGTTAAAACGTTGTGCCGTAGTGCCGTTGTGGTTAATAAAAAAGTTCAGGGCGTAGAAGCCTCTGAGGTAGTGAACTTCTGGCCCACCACGTGGTCGATGAGGTCCTTGAGCTCGTTCCGGCGGAGCGACTTCTTGAGCTCGCTGAGCCGCTTGATCTCGCAGAGCACCTGCGTGGTCTCGGCTTCGCTGAGGGTGTAGCCCATCTGCCGGGCCATGTAGCATAAAGCCTTGCCGCCGCTGTGCTTGCCGAGGATGAACTCCCGCTTGCCACCGACCATTTCGGGGCTGAAGACTTCATACGTTCGATCGTTTTCGAGGAGGGCGGCGATGTGGATGCCGGACTCGTGGGCGAAGGCGTGATCGCCGATGACAGCCTTGTTCTTTGCGGTGCAGATGCCGGAGTATTTCTGGACCATCTTTGACAGCTCGGTGATCTTCGTCGTGTCGTACTTGTCGACACCGTACTGGATGCGCAGGTTCATGAGCACTTCTTCGAGCGCTGCGTTGCCTGCTCTTTCCCCGATGCCGTTGGTCGTGGTGTGCAGCTGCCTGGCACCTGCCTCTGCGGCGGCGAGGGTGTTGGCGACGGCCATGCCGAGGTCGTCGTGGCAGTGGACCGCGACCGGGAGCTTGACCGTCTTGCGGATCTCGCTTACCATGAACCTCATGGTCGCGGGAGTCATGATGCCGACGGTGTCGATCGCTCCGACGTAGTCGGCTCCCGCCGCTTCTCCCGCCCGGTAGAACCGCTTCAGGAAGTCGAGCCCGGTCCTGCTGCCGTCTTCCGGGGAGAAACGCACGATCAGACCGTGTTTCTTCGCGTACTCCAGCGCCTCCACTGCGCAGTCGATGATCTCGTCCTGCGTCTTCTTGTGCTTGTACTTTAAGTGCAGGTCAGAAGTTCCGACAAACAAGCCCACCATGTCGGCGCCGCAGTCGATCACCGCGTCGATGTCGCTCTTGACAGCCCTGGAAAGACAACAGATTTTCGCGTTCAGCCCCAGCGAGGCGATGGCTTTTACTGACTCTTTTTCGCCCTGGGAGGTAGCCGGAAAGCCCGCCTCGATGATCTCGATGCCAATCTCGTCGAGCATGCGGGCGATGTCGATCTTCTCTTCTTTCGTAAACGCCACGCCGGGCGTCTGCTCGCCGTCCCTGAGGGTCACGTCGCATATCTCGATTTCGCCGATGTCCGAAGGGACGTATTTGGTCCACTCGTTTTGAGAGTATAAGGGCATCATGTGGTCATACTCCAGGTGCATGTAGAGTCATCAATATTGTTACAATTGCCATTGTTGACAACCGCAATCATATGATTGCGCAATCATATGATTGCGGTTGTAAGGACAATCGCAATTGTTAACGAGAATTTCGCTACCGAAATTTTCGCTCACAACGATAATGATTTATATCCTGCATACTAATAATTTTCTATCTTGAATTGCGAAGGTGTGAAGATTCGTGGGAACGATCAGTGAGAAAATTCTAAGTGCCGCCTCAGGAAAAGAGGCCAGCGCAGGCGACTTTGTCGTCGCGAAAGTGGATTATGCCATGAGCCACGACGGCACGTCCGTGCTCGCGGTCAAAGCGTTCAAGGAGATGAAGAGCGATAAAGTGTGGGATCCCTCGAGGATCATCATACCGTTCGACCACCTGGCGCCCGCCAATAACGAGAACACGGCGGTGCTCCAGCGGGAAATCAGGCAGTGGGCGGCGGAGCAGGGCATAAAGAACCTCTACGATGTGGGGGAGGGTATCTGCCACCAGCTGTTGCCTGAAAACGGGTTTGCCATGCCGGGCAAGGTCATCGTGGGTGCAGACTCGCACTCCTGCACTTACGGGGCTTTCGGGGCCTTTGCCACTGGAGTCGGCGCTACTGATATGGCCGAGATTTATACCTCGGGTAAGCTCTGGTTCAGGGTGCCCGAGACGATCAAGCTGATTATCGACGGCAAGCTGCCGGCCGGTATCACGCCCAAAGACGTAATCCTTCGCATAGCTAAAGAAGTCCGTTCAGACGGCGCCACGTATAAAGCGATGGAGTTCTACGGGCCGGTAATCGATCACATGTCCATCGCGGGCCGTATGACCCTTTGCAACATGGCCATCGAGATGGGCGGCAAAGCGGGCATAGTCCCGCCCGATGAAAAGACCTTCGCATTCCTAAAAGGCAGGGCGGTAGAGGACTATCGCCCGGTCTATGCCACTGATGATGCGGTATACTGCGATACTCTGCATTTAGATGTCTCGAAGCTGCACCCCCAGGTCTCGTGTCCCCCGGACGTGGATAACGTGAAGGACGTGGGCGAGGTAGAGGGGACGCACGTAGATCAGGTGCTGATCGGCTCGTGCACTAACGGCAGGTTCGAGGACCTGGCCGCCGCAGCGTCGATTCTCAAAGGCAGGAAAGTCAAGTGCCGCACACTGATCATTCCCGCGTCCAGAACGGTCATGCTGGACGCAGTACAGACCGGCGTGGCTGCCGATCTTCTCGCTGCCGGGGCCACGATCTGTAACCCGGGCTGCGGCCCGTGCCTGGGCGGCCACATGGGCGTCCTCGCCGAGGGCGAGGCCTGCCTGGCCACGACCAACAGGAATTTCCGGGGCAGGATGGGCAAGGGTGCCGATGTGTATCTTGGCTCGCCGCTGACCGCTGCCGCCACTGCCATTAATGGCAAGATCACCGACCCGAGGCGATACATATGAAGTTCAAGGGCAGCGTCTGGAAATACGGGGACAACGTAGATACGGACGTCATCATTCCGGGCAAATACCTGAGGAGCACCGACTTCAACGTCTTCGCACAGCACGCCATGGAAGGCATCGACCCGGCGTTCAAACCGAACAGGGGCGACATCATCGTAGCCGGTGACAACTTCGGCTGCGGCTCCTCGAGAGAGCAGGCGCCGCTGGCGATCAAGTACGCTGGTATCGACTGTGTGGTAGCGAAGTCCTTCGCCCGCATCTTCTTCCGGAACGCCATCAACGTCGGGCTGCCGATCGTCGAGGCGGACGTATTTGACGCAGTAGTCAAGGGCGATATTGTAGAGGTCGACCTGGACCAGGGCTACGTGGTGGCCAACGGGGCAAGATACGTGAGCACCAGGCTTCCCGACTTCCTGCAGGAGATCCTCAACGCCGGCGGGCTGGTCGCATACAGGAGGAACCAGCGGTGAAGATAGCGGTCCTGCCCGGCGACGGTATCGGCAAGGAAGTAGTCCCTGTCGCTTACGAAGTGCTGAAAGTCGCCATGCCCGGCGCAGAATTTATACAGGTGGATGTCGGGAACGAGCGCTACGTCAGAGAAGGCGTCGCCATGTCGCCGCATGACCTCGAGACGATCAAGGCCTGCGACTGCGTGCTGTTCGGCGCGATCACCTCCCCGCCCGGCAAGCCTTACCGGAGCATCATCCTGACGCTGCGGAAAGAACTGGACCTGTACGCCAACATCAGGCCCTTCCGCTCCTGCGCCATTTCGCCCCGCAAAGTGGACTTCACCATTTACAGGGAAAATTCCGAGGACCTCTATATGGGCATCGAGGAGATTACGAAGGACGAGGCTCGATCGGTGCGGGTCATCACCAGGAAGGCCAGCGAGCGGATAGCCCGGGCTGCCTGTAAGAAGCCCGGCATCGGCAAGCTGACGATAGTCCACAAGGCCAACGTGCTGAAGGCGGACGAGCTGTTCAAGGATGCCTGTTCAGGGGTGGCGGGATCGATGGGAGTACCGTACGAGGACATGCTGGTGGATACGGCAGCGTACAACCTGGTAAGAGCACCGGAAAAGTTCGACACGATCGTCACCACTAATATGTTCGGCGACATCCTGTCAGACGAGGCAGCAGCGCTTATAGGAAGCCTGGGGCTGTCACCCAGCGCCAACGTAGGTGATAAATACGCGCTCTTCGAGCCTGTGCACGGCAGCGCACCCGACATCGCGGGCAAAGGCATCGCAAACCCGTTCGCGGCTATCCTGAGCGTGAGGATGCTACTGGACTGGGCCGGTAAACCGGAAATGGCCAGGGCAGTCCAGAGCGCTGTCGACCGGACGATAGAGAGCGGAGTGCTCACGCCCGACCTGGGCGGGAACTACACGACCTTGCAGGTCCAGTCTGCCATACTGAAGAACCTGGAGAGCCTGATATGATCTTTCCCAGCCACTGTAAATTCATCGGAGTAATCAACAGGCACATCAGATCGAACTACCGGCCTGACGACGCCATCTACTTCTCGTCGCAGTACGTGCTGGTCTTCGAGGGGCCTGACCATTGCGAGGTCTTTGAAGTGGAGTCCTCTGGAGAGGGCTTCATCAGAAAGAAGGCCGGAGCCAGCAGGATATCGAGGGCTGAGGAGACGCTGGTGTACCGGGAACTTGTAGACATATCCAACCGTGCCGACCTGCTCCGTAAGGCAGTGCCTCTGTGCACCGGTGGCATTAATACGGTGGTGTTCCAGGGCGTCGACCGGCACTACATGTTCGTCAAAAATCCGGCCGCTGAGGTGCTCACAACCATTGAGGTCCACGACGTGGCGCCCCCCGAGCCAGCATGGCTGGCGTATAACGTGAAGAAGCTGGAGGGGGCTGGCATGTTCGGAGAGCTGATGCTCGATTTCGAGTATCACGTGCTGAACCTGAAAGACTTCGAAGATCCCAGGCGGACCATCATATTCCCCTGCCATGCATCCGGGCTGAACGGCCTGTTCCTGGATTCGCTGGATGAAGAGCCACAGGGCGATATCAGGCTGGTCGGCTGCAACACTTCCAAGCTCGTCTTCGAGGCCCGGTACCCGCTCAAGAGATACGAGCACGTGAACATCTGCCCCCTGTCGACTCGCAGGCCTTCGAAGCCGTTTATTTTACGCTGCTGCCAGTCCGATAAGCTGGGCCCCACAGAGATCGGCGGAGTGCCCGGAGTCGTCGTACACTGGGGCGCCAACCCCCGGGAGATATACGAGGCAATTAAAACTCTGGCTACGTCGATAAGAAAAACTGAGTAATTGTTTTTCCTGACCGTTCGGAAAATTCCTGGAATGACTATGGAGAGTGCCGGACTTTTGCCGGCGCCGGATAAGCTTGATAATTATTTATAGACAGATCGCTCTACTTTTCTATGTGGAGGCTTTCTGATGGCCGGATTAGCAGAGCGTTTTCCCAATTTGTACATGCTGTTAAAAGTAGTCCTGCTACTGGTCGTCGTGCTTCTGGCGCTCGTGGGAATGAGCCTCCTGCTGCTGGCGGCGATCGCCGGCTACGTCGCCCTGACTGGCGGTGACTTAGCGACTGCTGCGGAGACCGCGCTGTCGGCGCTGATGAATAATGTAATTGTCAGCGCCTCCTACATGGTTGTCCAAAACATTGCCCTCGTCCTCATAGCGGTCTTTTTCATGGCTGTGGTAGAGGGCAGGCACCCGGTCTTAAAAGCCCTGGGCCTTGGCAGGGACGATAAACCGCTTAGAGGGTTTGCGATAGGTGGGGCGCTCAACGTGTTTTTCCTGGTGGCTGTGCTCCTGATCATCCTGCTGACTGGCGTCTCTGCATATTATGGTACAGGACTGGAGGCCTACGGGACTTCCCAGGTAGGAATATCGCTAATAGCGATGGCCATCGGTACGCTGTTTGTCGGGCTTGGAGAAGAGGCGGTCTTTCGGGGATACCTGCAACAGATACTGGCTGATAAGTACGGCGTTGCCGCAGGGCTCATCGTAACGTCGGTGATTTTTGCGCTGTTCCACTCGCTGACGCCTTTCGCGGAATTAGGGCCGCTGTACATCGTTGGAGTCTTTGCTCTCTCGATGCTGCTGGGATACCTGTTCGTGATCACTAAATCGCTTTATGCCAGCATAGGCTTCCACTGCATACAGGACTTTCTGGCGCTGCAGATCTTCAGCTTCACCGGGGAGCGGACGCTGGGAGCGGCTCCGATATTCATGTTCACTAAACCTGATGAAATCTACCTGTCAGGGATGTTTCTGGGGTCGTGGGATGATCTGATCAGCATTATTATGGCGGCTGCAATTATCCTGGGCCTGTACCTTTACCGCAGGAGCAGATTAATGAAAAAAGAGGTATAGCCCGGCCGTTACTGAGGGACAAAGGTATACCTCATCGACACTCCGGCCTCCACTTTTGCCTGGCCTGCCGAGACAGGTGTCGGAGCTGCGGCCGCCTTTGCCATCATCGCGCCACCCGCCCCTTCGTATGAGTAGACGGGGAATCTGCTACCCGACTCGGAGATGGACTTCAGCTTATAGTCGGCTATGCCTGCCGCGGTAGAGATGTTTTTAGCTTTGGCGGCGCCGTCCATGATAGCCTTCTGCAGCGCTTCCTGGTAGACCCGGGACTGTCGGTCATCCGACAGCATGAAGGTTACACCCTGTATCTCGTTAGAGCCGGCGCTACCTGCAGCGTCGATGACTGCGCCCGCTTTCGACAGGTCCGTGACGGTGACAGTGACAGTATTGGTGGCCTTGTAGCCGGTGATGTTTTGCTTCGCCGGAGGCGGGTAAATCATGCCCGAGTTAGACGGGTTTTCACTGGCGTACTCCGGCTCGACAGAGATGGTTGCGGTCTGGATGTCCTTGTCAGGTATTCCGATGCTTTTTATTGCGCTCACCGCTCCGGTCATCTTGTTTGCATTGTCGGCCATTGCCTGAGTCGAGGTGCTTGCCTCGGTGATCACGCCTATGGTGACTTTAGCGATATCCGGTTCCGCATAGACGATGCCATTACCGTTGACTTCTATCGTGCCGGGCTTCTCCGAAAGGTTGCCGCCATTCATATCATCATCCGCCCCTGAAGCGATGCCGGCCATGGCCGCCATCACACACAGCGCACAAAGTACGCTACAACAGAACAAGAGCCCGCTTTTGTAGTTCATAACCCCACCTGATCAATCCTGGGCGGACCAGGTATATAGACGTTGACAAAAATTTGGACAAGCTCGAAGCTAGCCGTTTTTTAGCTTTTGGAAAAGGTAGGCGGGAGAGGGATGAGCGGGTACGATCGGTACTTCACCCCCTCCACCATTGCCCTCACCGGGGCATAAAGACGTAATTCATGGAGACAGTTGCCTGTACCTTCGCCTGGCCGGCGGAGATCGGAGTGGAAGCTCCCGTTGCCTTGGCCATCTCAGCGCCCGCATAATAATTGTCGCTGTAGATCGGGTAGTATCCGCCCGACTCCGAGAGAGTCTTCAGCTTATAGTTTTCAACTCCGGCCGCGGTAGCCATGGTCTTAGCTTTGCCCGAGCCGTCTGCGACTGCCTTCTCCAGGGCTTCTGTGTAGGCCGCGGACTGGCGTTCCTCCGAGAGCAGGAAGGTCACACCCTGGATCGTGTTAGATCCGGCGTCATTGGCGGCATCTATAGCAGGGCCAACTTTAGAGAGGTCCCTCAAGGTAACACAGACAGTGTTAGTTGCCTTGTAGCCCGTGATGTTCTGCCTGGAGGTATACGGGTAATACGAGGAGTACGACACAGGGTACTCGCTGGCGTACTGAGGCTCTACGGAGACACGGGACGTCTGGATGTCTTTATCAGCGATGCCCAGCCTCTTGATAGCTTTTACAACTTCGTCCATCCGGTTAGCGTTGTCATCCATCGCCTGAGTGGACGTGCCCGCCTCGGTGATCACACCGATAGTGATCTTAGCGATATCCGGCTCTGCGTAAACGTAGCCGGTGCCTGTGACACAGATCGCTCCAGAGTACTCGGAGAGGTTTACACCCGTCGACGAACCACCTGCTGCAAACGTGTTACCGGCGAGGAACAGGATGCAGAACACCGCCAGCAACGCGCCGCAGCCGAATAGGAACCCATCTTTTAGCTTCATGTTTTCACCTGATCAATACAGGGAAGACAAGATAGTTATAGCTTGTTTAAGCTACGGATAAGCCCGTAGCTATCCGTTTTGAGAGCTCGGAAAGTTAGAAAATCGTTATGCACGCTAATGCGGCCGCGTGATCATCTTCAGGTCCAGCACCCTGCTCTCGGGACTGTAGAAGATTACTGCCCCGTCGGTAGTGTGAATAATATCGACTATGTAGAAAAGCAGGTCGAGATCGATTAGGCGACCCTCAAACCTCAGGGCAAACCGGATCAGGCAGGCTTGCGCGCCCAGGTTGATCAGGTTATCCGAAAACTCCTCTCTGGTGCCCGGGTACGACAGCACGTTTACTCCAGCCTGGTCAGTGATATAGGGCTGGAGCAGAGCCAGCGCCGACTGGTACTGATCGTCCATATATAAAGCTATTCCCGGTGCCTCTATATAACTTCACTCCGAAAAAGATATGTGAAACAGAAGATCAATGATGGTTCGTATGAAAGTGCTTTTCATGGTCAAGCAAAAGGACAGAAACGACATCCCCTGCGCTTACGAATTCGAACAGCAGGTATTCAACATTAAAAAGGGCATGAAAACAGCCCTGGGCCCCGGCCAGTACGAGATCGAGACCAGCTTCGATCAGTCCTCGGTCCTGTACCCGAAGCGGTTTATGTTCGACTACGTTTCCGAAGACCACACCCTCCACAAGCCCCGGGCCGTGATCGACGCCTTCTTCGACATGATCGAGACGACCGGCATCTGCCTGTCTAAGTTCGATGTCCACATCACTGTAGAGTGGATGTAATTTATTTTTACCCGCGTCTGCTATCACAATATGATCGCTGCATTGTGCGCATCTAGTTGCCCGTGTGACGTGTGACAGCAATACGATCGCTGCGCTGTGACCGACTGGAAGCAGTCCCTTGCATACAGGATCACAGATTGTTACAGATTTAACAGATTGCACAGACGACCATATTGGATAAAGTGGATGCTGCGAGCCATACAATTTTTATTATCGATTAGCATCTGTGCAATCGGTGCAATCTGTCAGAATCATCAGATTCTGCGTAATCTGTGATCCGGTATACAAGGGACTGCTTCCAGTCGGTCACAGCGCAGCGTTCGTCTTGTAATATTTCTGGAGCTGTAGGCACTTGTCACCCATACGCTTTCTATATTATTTACAATTGACCCCGAATATTCAAATTATCTTCAGTCTTTTCAACCAAATAATCAAAACATTATTATCATAAGCACCAGATTTATATACTTAAAGCGTGACACATATTATCAATGAAGGTGCTGGATAGTACAATCAGAGCCTACAGGCTCAACGGGAATACAATCTCGGATGCGTCCATGGAAGCTGTGCTCAATGCAGCCTACGCCATGCTCGCCAACAACGACGAGATTGTCCCTTCGTTCGACGAGTGGAGCGAGGAGGAAGTAGACGACGGCACTGATAGGGTGTTAAGCTATTACACCACCACCGATACTGGCAAGGAGCTCCGCATTACCTTCTCCTTCACAGAGAGGGTAGCAAAGATCATGCTCCTGTCCGGCGAGGATGAGTGCTACGTCGGAGATCAGCTCTTTTGCACCTTAAAATCTCAGAAGAAGTACGCCATGGAGGAGTGGCTTTAACCCTGATGGGTTAAAGCTAAGTTTCTCCTGCCCATTTTTACCCGAACGTTACAGAAACCCCATTCTCAATATTTTATCCAATCGGCACAGATAGCTACAACCATCAAGGGTACGTTTATATACATGTACACCTATGTACATCATAGTATCTCATTGTACACATTTATACAAGGTGATCACATGGTAACCGATGTCATAAGAGTCAACCTCGAGCCGGAAGAAGTCCCCGACCGCTGGTATAACATAGTCCCGGACCTCCCGGAAAAGCTCCCGCCCGCCATTCACCCGGGCACTAAGGAGCCGCTGAAGCCGGAAGAGTGGGAAGGCCTGTTTCCGAAGGAACTGGTCAGGCAGGAACTGTCCGAGGAACGCTACATCCGGATACCGGAG
This sequence comes from Methanocella sp. MCL-LM, assembly GCF_049676595.1. GTDB lineage: Archaea > Halobacteriota > Methanocellia > Methanocellales > Methanocellaceae > Methanocella_A. The sequence continues at coordinate 1,634,889 of NZ_CP187259.1, read as the reverse complement.
GAAGTCAGGGAAGCCCTGATCACCATCGGCAGGCCGTCGCCGCTGTACAGGGCCCGCAGGCTGGAAAAGGCGCTGGGCACCCCGGCGAGGATCTACTTCAAGAGGGAAGACCTGTCCCCGGCAGGCTCGCACAAGCCCAACACAGCCATCGCCCAGGCGTACTATAACATGGCAGAAGGTGTGGAGAACCTGACCACTGAGACCGGCGCAGGCCAGTGGGGCTCCGCGCTGAGCTCTGCATGCGCGCTCTACGGGCTAAAGTGCACCGTGTTCATGGTCCTCTCCAGCTACAACAGCAAACCTTACCGCAAGTTCGTCATGAAGATGTTCGGGGCGGACGTATACTCGTCCCCGAGCAACGTCACTGACTTCGGCCGCAAGGTCAACCAGGAAGACCCCAACTGTTCCGGCAGCCTCGGCATCGCCATCAGCGAAGCCGTCGAGATGGCGGTGAAAGGCCAGAAGACCAAGTATGCGCTGGGCAGCGTGCTCAACCACGTCATGCTCCACCAGACGGTCATTGGCCTGGAAACCCAGAAGCAGCTGGAGAAGATCGGGGAGAAACCGGATACCCTGATCGCCTGCGTGGGCGGCGGCAGCAACTTCGCAGGGTTCACCTTCCCGTTCATCCAGGACAAGCAGAAGGGCAAGAACGATGCAAAGTTCATCGCCGTCGAGCCCCACAGCGTCCCCTCGCTCACAGGGATGAAGAGCGGCGAGTCGAAGTACGACTACGACTTCGGCGATACCGCAGGCATGACCCCGATGCTCAAGATGCACAGCCTCGGCCACGACTTCATGCCCAAGGTCATCCACGCGGGCGGGCTCAGGTACCACGGCATGTCGCCGTTAGTGTCCCTGCTGTACAAGAACAAGGTTATCGACGCCGAAGCCCTGCACCAGGACGAAACCTTCGCTGCAGGCAAGCTGTTCGCCGAGACGGAAGGCATCATCGCCGCCCCGGAGTCCTGCCATGCAATTGCTTCAGCAATCACCCACGCCAGGGCAGCCAGGAAGGCTAACGAGGAAAAGGTCATCGTCTTCAACCTCAGCGGTCACGGACTACTGGACCTGCAGAACTATGCGGACATGCTGAAGTTCTAGAGTAAAGGCTAGTACTTCGGCCCATTCTTTTTTATGTTCACCAATATTGCCCGGATACCGGTTTTTCACCAGCCCCGGCTGCAATAATGGCTACTTAACCCGGAATCCGTTTTTCCGGGCGCTGCACCCATATTGCCATGGAGATACTATGGCAGCGATGCAGGTAGAGCAGCCCGGAGCTCACGCGATCACGATGAAAGCGATCAGGTACCACTCGTTTGGTGGCCCGGAGGTACTACGCTATGAGGACGTACCGAAGCCGGAGGCAAGGCCCGGCGAAGTGTTGATCAGAGTAAAAGCTACCGGTGTGAACCCGGTAGACTGGAAAATTCGTGCCGGGTACATGAAAGAGGTTTTCCAGAAGATGCTCCCGCTGATACCGGGAGGTGACGTGGCGGGAGTAGTCGAGGAAGTCGGCTCCGGAGTTACGGATTTCAAGCCCGGAGATGAAGTCTACGGCTGGCTGGGCACCGGGCGTAACGGTACCTATGCTGAGTACGTATCGGCTGACGCATCTGCTATCGCCCGGAAGCCGAGGTCACTGGACTTCATCCAGGCGGCCGGCCTTCCGCTTGCAGCCCTTGTAGCCTGGCAGACGCTCTTCGATACCGCAGACCTCAAGTTCGGCCAGACTGTGCTCATTCACGGCGCCTCAGGCGGAGTCGGGCATCTGGCAGTCCAGCTGGCCAAGTGGAAGGGTGCTAAGGTGATCGGTACCGCGTCCTCCCGCAACCAGGACTTCCTGAGGGAAATAGGCACGGACATGGTGATCGACTACCAGAAGGCCAGATTCGAGGAGATGGTCCGCAACGTCGATGTTGTACTCGATACCCAGGCAGGAGATACCCAGCGTCGCTCTTACAAAGTCCTGAAGAAGGACGGTATACTAGTTTCCACGCTGGGAATAGAAAACCCTGACGAGGCTGCAAAACATGGTGTCAGAGCGATCGGCTTTATGAACCACCCCGACGGAGAAGAACTAAAGCAGATTGCCGATCTGATCGACGAAGGAAAACTGAAGCCGACCGTCAGCACGGTGATGTCGCTTAAAGATGCGGCCAGAGCTCATGAACTAAGCCAGACCGGGCACGCCCGGGGCAAGATCGTGCTGAAAGTTGATTGAATACCCTGTGCCGGTAAAAATGTGGAATTCGCTTTTGCGCATCTGGCTCTCACGCTGAAGGGGAGATATCATGGCAGCGATGCAGGCTGAGGAAAAGAGAGCGCAGGCTAAGACGATGAAGGCTGTGAGGTTCCACTCTTTCGGCGGCCCGGAGGTGTTGCGGTACGAGGACGTGCCTAAACCCGAAACAGGTGCCGGAGAGGTTTTAGTCCGCATCAGGGCCGCAGGCGTAAATCCTATCGACTGGAAAGTGCGCTCGGGCTACATGAGTGAGATGTTTCGGAACAGGCTCCCTATGATCCCGGGGGTAGACATGGCCGGAGTCGTAGAAGAAGTGGGAGGCGATATCACGGGTTACAAGGCTGGCGAGGAGGTCTACGGCTATTTAGGAGTCCCCCACGGCGGCACTTATGCCGAATACTGTAAAGCAGGGTATTTCGCACTCGCACCAATGCCCAGGTCCCTGGACTTTGTAGAGGCGGCGGCATTACCGCTGGTCTCGCTCGTTGGATGGCAGACGCTGTTTGATATTGCGCACCTGGACAAAGGGCAGACAGTGCTCATACATGGCGCATCTGGCGGAGTAGGCCATATGGCTGTCCAGCTGGCTAAATGGAGAGGCGCGACCGTCATCGGTACGGCATCGGCCAGAAATGCAGACTTTCTGAGCAGCCTGGGTGTCGACGAGGTGATCGACTACCAGAAGGTTCGTTTCGAGGACGCTGCCCGGGACGTCGACGTAGTGCTGGACACCCAGGCCGGCGATACCCAGCAGAGGTCGTATCAAGTCCTGAAGAAAGACGGCATCATGGTCTCGACGCTGGGCATCGAGAACCCTGACGAGGCGGCAAAGTACGGGGTGAGAGCGACGGGATTCCTGGCCCAGCCAAACGGTACTGAACTAAGGCAGATCGCGAGGCTGATCGACGAGGGAAAGCTAAAGCCCACCGTCAGTACAGTGATGCCGCTTAAGGATGTAGCCAGAGCGCATGATCAGAGCGAGACAGGACACGTTCGGGGAAAAATAGTCTTAAAAGTGAGCGATTAGTGATAGACGAAACAATTTGTTATTAACAAAGTGAAACATACCCTAATTATTTTTTGTATACTTTTGCAATTGTCATCTAACAATGATTGGCAATAGATTAGGTTAATGTTTATTGAATATGACATGTGATTGAAAAGATATATTACCACTAAATGCGTTATAAATTCACATTTAGATTCATAAAAACTGTGTCATTTATATAATAATTTATTTATCGGGGCATATAATGTCAATAGAAACAGTAGGAAACTCAATTGATAAAATAGAAGTAAAAATTAGTTATCGAATTATCGAGTTATTTTCGGCTGGATTATACTCAAGTCCAAATAAGGCGTTCGAAGAACTTGTTTGTAATTCATATGACGCGTTTGCGGATAAAGTTTCAGTATATGTACCATCAGATCTATCTACCCCTGGTGCATTCATTTGGGTATGTGACAATGGCACAAGTATGGATCAACAGGGGCTTAAAGATTTATGGAATATTGGAAAGTCCCTGAAACGAATAGACCCAAAATTGGATGCAAAACGTTTACAAATAGGCCGGTTTGGCATAGGAAAATTAGCTACATACGTTTTAGCAAATAAATTAACATTCATATGTAAAAAAGATAATAAATATTTAGCAACAACAATGGATTATTCAGTGATATCGGATAAAAATGAAGAATTTATACTAGATGAACGAGAAATCGATGCTAAAACGGCTGAAGAGGCATTATCCCCTTATATATACATTTCTGGAAAATATATGGTTTCGTTTGACCTTTTTGGCAAAAATGCTGTAGAAACGTGGACTATTGCAATCTTAACAGAATTGACAGGTAAAGCACAAGAAATAAAAGAAGGGAGATTAAAGTGGGTTTTAAGGACTGCTTTACCATTAAATCCAAGTTTTAAACTTTACTATAATAATAATGAAATAGAATCTTCAAAAATTAATAAACCCATAAGAAGATCGTGGACAATTGGGAAAGACGATGAAGTCGCCGATTCACTAGATTTTGCTACAGCATACAATATAGATGATAAATACTATATTGATTTCGATAATTTAAAAGGCATCTATGGGCAGATTGACTTATACGAGGATACACTTTTAGATGAAAGTAAATCGTCGGGACTAGGTAGAAGCCACGGCATATTTTTAATGGTACGTGGACGCCTCGTAAATATTGATGATCCATTACTAGGTATGGATCCCTTGTCTCATGGAGCATTTAATAGAATTAGAATATTGATATATGCAGATGAACTTGATAATAATCTCACCTCAACACGCGAATCAATAAAAGATTCAAAACCTTTACAACAATTAAAAGCTTATATATTAAATAAATTTAATGAAGTTAGAAGATATTATGTATTAGATGAAGATAAAAAAACCAGAGAAAAAAATCTTACATATCGCCTTTCGCAAACTTCATTAACAGTATCGAAAAGACCATTATATGCATTCGCTGAAAAATATTTTAATGAGGAAATAATTAATCCGTTATTAATAGAAAAACCGCCTATAGATATTAGAAGTAAATTATTAGATGACTTAAAACAGGAGCTTCTTAACGAAGATCCATACATAAAAAAGGTTGAATGGTGTGAAATGGGATCGGGCGAACCCATTGGTAAGCTAGATCTAAGCAATGGGGTATTGAAAATAAACATGTTTCACCCGTATATAGTAAGTTGTAGTGATGCATATAAAAAATTACTCCCCATAGAATTTATTGTAATAACCGAAGTTTTAACAGAAGCACACTTGTATGAGATCGGCTTGGACGATTCACAAACGAATGAAATTATGCGCTGGCGCGATACAACTTTGAGAGAATTATCACTATCTGATCGAGAAAGTGCGCTAGTTATTGCGTTATTATTAAAAGACTCGCTAGCAGATCCAACAGGCCTGGAAGATGCGTTGTATAGAGCTTTTCTATCGTTAGGGTTTGAAGTTAAAAAGATTGGTGGTAATGGGGAACCTGATGGAAAAGCAGATGCGGTTTTGGGATATATAAATAGTGTTACAAGTGAAAATTATTCATTAACATATGATGCAAAAAGCACATCAAAGCCTAGAATTCAAGCAAGTACTGCAAATATAGCAGTGGTAAAAAAACACCAAGAGAAATATAAAGCAGACTATTCAGTCGTCATATCAACGAATTATGATGGTGCTGATGATCCAGAAAGTTCAATTTGCTCAATGGCAAAACAACAGAAAGTAACTGTGATAAAGGCTAAAGATCTATTAAGGTTATTATACCTGTCGGCGCCCAAACAAATAGGACTAAAGAAACTAAGAGGATTATTTGATACTTGCCATGCCCCATATGAAGTCACTGCATGGATTGATGCTGTCGAGAAAGAAGAGCCATTAAATATCCCTATAGAAGAGATATTCCAAGTTATATATGAATTACAAAGAGATGATCGGGAAGCCCCAGATATTTCAGTAATTAGGTATAAACTGAATAGTCAAAATGGGAAAGTCTGGACTCTTGATGAATTAATGAAATTGTTGGGAAGTTTAAAAAACATACTATCTGGATTTATTACCTTTGATAACAATAAGGTAGCTATACATGCCCACCCAGATAAATTAATGGCTGTGATGCGAAATAGGATTACATCAGTACCGACAGAAATTCAGCAAATGTACCTTTCTGCATTCTCATTGGAAAAATAATAAAAAAAATAAAAAGAAGGAAAACTCATGTATGAATCCTTGTCTACAGTGTTATCGTCAGATTTAAACTTCCATAATGAAGTAAGCACATATTCGTCCCACGGGATTCATGTATTTGCTGCAAAATTCCCACCACAATTACCGAGAATATTCATTGAGAGTTTTACACAACCCGGAGATATTGTGCTAGATCCTATGAATGGTTCGGGTACAACGCTATTAGAATCATATATTTTACTCAGAAGAGGCATGGGTTGCGACATCGATCCATTGTCCATTAAAATGACACGGGTTAAGACAACGCCATTAGATGTCGACTTTAACCGAGTTATACCAGAAATTATTGATAATGCATATTGTTTACTAAAAGAGACGGATAAAATAAATAATATGCTTAATTATAGATTTGATAAAGAAACTAAAGAATTTATAGATTATTGGTTTTTCCCAGAAACACAGATGGAGCTTATGGCTTTAATACTTGCAATTGAAAAATATAGTAATAATGAGCAAATTAAAGAATTATTAGAAGTTATATTTTCAGGCATAATAATAACAAAAAGTGGAGGAGTATCACGGGCAATAGATTTAGCCCATTCACGACCACATTTCGATCCTGAAAAAAAACCAAAGAGTGCCATTAAAGCATTTGAGCAACGTCTATTAAAATTTACTCCAGTTATTTCAACACTTCCGGTTCATAGATATAATCCAATTATATGGCAAGGAAATGCAAAAAACATATGTGTAGATGATGATTCGGTTCACTTAATTGTTACCTCGCCACCATATGCAAATGCCATCGACTATATGCGCGCCAATAAATTTTCTCTCGTGTGGTTAGGAGAACCCATCTCCAAATTAAGAGAAATACGAAGCACATCTATCGGAAACGAAGCAACAGCTAATTTTAAAATGGAGACCCTACCCAAGTATTCTGAAGATATTCTCAAAACACTCAAATCAAAGAACGTAAAAAAAGAAGCGATACTTCGTAAATATTATATTGAGATGAGAGATGCAATGAAGGAGATGCATCGTGTATTAATATCGGGACATTATGCGATATTAGTGGTTGGTACATCTACAATGTGTGGAATCGATGTTAAAACACCTCAATGTTTAGCAAATATTGCCGAACAAGATATAGGTTTTTCATTAGAAGCAATACAATCTCGCGTTTTAGATAGGAACCGGCGTATGATGCCATTCAGTAACGGCAAAACAAGTATAGAACAGCGTATGTTAACAGAGGAAATCATCATATTAAAAAAGAAATGAAGACGGGAATATTTCTATAATATACCCATCTTTTTCAGGTGCTCGGCCGCCGCCGGAGTGGTCATTCGGCCTCTCGGAGTCCTGTTGATGAATCCGATCTGGATCAAGTAGGGCTCGTAGACGTCCTCGATAGTATCAGTCTCTTCGCTCACGCTGACTGCCAGCGTCTCGGCGCCCACCGGGCCGCCGCTATAGTCCTTGATGATCGTCTTGAGAATCCGGCGGTCCATAGCATCGAGACCGAGGAAGTCGACATCCAGCTTGTCGAGCGACTTTCTGGCGATCTCCGTATCGATTACATTCTTCTTTTCCACGTGGGCGAAGTCTCTAACCCTGCGGAGCAGCCTGTTCGCAATTCTGGGCGTGCCTCTGGAGCGGGCGGCGATTTCCATCGAGCCTTCGGGAGTGATCTCCATGTTCAGGATCTTCGCAGACCTGTCGATGATGGTCTTTAAGTCCTCCGGCGTGTAGAACTCGAACCGCAGCGACATGCCGAACCTGTCTCTCAGGGGCGGGGAAAGCATGCCTGCCCGGGTCGTGGCGCCGACGAGTGTGAACCTCGGCAGCTCCAGCCTGATCGAGCGGGCGCTCGGGCCCTTGCCGATGATGATGTCGATCTCGAAGTCTTCCATGGCCGAGTACAGGATTTCCTCCACCACGTGGCTCAGCCGGTGGATTTCATCGATGAAGATGACGTCGCCTTCTTTCAGGTTAGTTAAGATAGCGGCTAAATCGCCTGCCCGCTCGATGGCGGGACCAGAGGTGATGCGGATGTTGGCCCCCATCTCTCTGGCGATGATGTTAGCCAGGGTAGTCTTGCCGAGGCCAGGCGGTCCGTAGAGCAGGACGTGGTCGAGGGACTCGTTGCGCATCTTTGCCGCATCGATGAAGACCCGGAGGTTTTCCTTGATCTTCTTCTGGCCGATGAAGTCTTCGAGGCTCTTCGGGCGAAGGCCTTCAAAGACCCGCTCTTCCCGGTCGCCTTCGATCTCCTCAGGCGATACCACCCGTTCTTCTCTTTCCGGTTGTTGTTCTTCGTCAACGTTGATCATAAGTACCCAAATCTGGCTCAGTCAGTTTTTTGTCGCACGGCTATTTAGCCGCATACCTCAGCGAGGCTACGACCAGCTCGTTTACCAGCGGCGGTGCTGCAAAGTTCTCTCTTGCTTTGGCAACGGCATCCGAGGCCGCCTGCCTGCTGTATCCCAGCGCCACAAGAGCATCCACTGCGTCGGTGGAAGTCGTGTCGCCCTTGACCTGCTTCTTGGCGTGGTGCATGATGCGAAGCTTCGCCACTTTATCCTTCAGCTCCAGCACTAGCCGCTGGGCGGTCTTCTTCCCCACGCCGTTCATGCGGGTGAGGGTTTTCAGGTCTTCGGTCACGATGGCCTCTGCGATCTCTTCCACAGTGGCGCCCGACATGATACCGAGGCCTACTTTCGGCCCGATGCCCGATACGGTTAGTAGCAGCCGGAAGAAGTCCCGGTCCTGCACTGTTGCGAACCCGTAGAGAGACGTCCCATCCTCTTCCCGGAAGTTCGAGTGCACGTAGAGCTTGCAGAGCTCTCCTTCTGCCGGGAGCTGATCTATGACCGGCGTCGGCACGTGGACTTCGTAGCCTATGCCGCCCGCCTCGATAACTACGACTTCTTCGGATTTGGCGTCGATTTTACCTTCGATGTGTGCTATCATTTCGAATGTTCTCCATCCTCGCGGAGTTCGCGTGGCATATGGCTACCGCCAGCGCATCGGCAGTATCGTCCGGCTTGGGGATATCCTTCAGCCCCAGCAGTTTGGTCACCATTATCTGCACCTGCTGTTTGCTGGCTCTGCCGTAGCCCACCACAGCCTGCTTTACCTGCAGGGGAGTATATTCTGCCACTTCCAGCCCCGCGTTCACCGCGGCCAGGACCAGTACGCCCCGGGCATGGCTGGCTACGATGGCAGTCTTGACGTTCTTGTTGAAAAATAACTCCTCGACTGCAACGACATCGGGCTTGTACTCTGCTATTACTGTACTCATGTCATCGTATAAAATCTTTAGGCGATCAGGGACCGGGACACCACTTTCCGTGGAGATGTGCCCGTATTTGCCCGCCTTCAGGCCGTTTTTTCCGACCTCGACAATGCCAAATCCCACCAGTGCAAAGCCAGGGTCAATTCCAAGTATTCTCATATTTATCTAAAAATCAATAATTGATGCTCATATTTATCGTAGATTGACGCTCTACCGGCAAATATATTATCGTATTGAGCGATAATACACTCTATATCCGGGTATGACAGCCCAGAATGGTGGTTCATCCTAATCTTCGATGAGGCGTCAATGAACATAATGTTTGCTGTCATGCCGGAAGACCGTGATCACGCATGAGGTTCTATCCCAGGAAGGCACCCCGCAAGAAAGCAGATATTATCGTCGATAAGATTGCTTCAGGCAAGTGCGACGATGTCGCGATCAGCGAGCTAAAGGTAGCCGTTGCCGAGATAGCGGAGCCGGAGGAGCTACAGCGGGTTTCCTGGGCTGTCCTCGACATCGCCATGAATTCTACAAATTTGACTGCGGCGGGATACGCACTCAAATCTATGCTGCTGTTCATGCCCATGGCGGAGGATATAGAAAACGCCCTGGATAACAGGGTGCTCACCCTCGTGGAAGATAAGTCAGCAGTTTCGAATAAAATCCTGATCGAAGGTATCTCGGGCTACGCCCGGGAGAGAGTCGCCGGCGACATCGACAGGTCTGCGGTATTTATCCCTGCGATGCTCCTGTTCCTCGAGGAAGCCAGCGGCACCACAGCATCGATCTCCTACGAAGTGCTCATGAAAGCCGCCGGTTACAGGCCCGAGTTTTTCGAGCCGTACGCCGCCCTCCTGACCAGAGAGCTGGGCAGTATTAACAACTCGACCAGAGTTTATGCGGCGAGGATTATCACTAAACTCGCCCGGACTCACCCCGAGTACATGGCAGAGGCAGAAAAGACGCTGCTGCACATATCCACGTTCTACCCCGACGCAGAAGTGAAAAGCGCTGCGGCGGAGGCTTACCAGGCCATCACGCAAAACCGGGCGCCCCCGCAGGAACCTGATAACACACCACAGCAGAAATTTGATTCGACAGGCGGCCTGGCAGACATCATGAGGAAGAAAGCCTCGGTCAGGGAGAAAAGCCAGAATGGCGATAGCCGTATTGATAACCGCCTGCTGTCGCTGGCGGCCAACTTCGCCCGAAAGTCGGACATGCGGAACGGAAAGGCGCAGGACAACGGCACGCCCAAAGGCAGGGCCGGATCTCACGATCACGACGACAGCGAGGCAATGGACAAGATCATAGATGACTTTTCGGAGATAGCGGGAGTCATCACCGGCAGCGCTGATAGCGATCGCGAAGAAAAGCCCGCAGAGGAAAAGATCTCGAAAGAAGAGGCCGAACTGCGGGACATGGTCGCCAAGGTGAAAATGGACTTCTCGGAATCGGCCGAAAGCCTGCTGGACTCGCTGGGCATGAAGCACCTGCACAAAGACCAGCAGGGCGAACTGCAGGACGGCGAAACCGGGCCTGTAGATCAGGAAGCCGCGGCAGAGCCCATGACGCACCAGCATATACCTGAAGTTGAAATAGCTGCCGCTGACGTCGAAGTACCCGGTGCAACCGGGGCGATGTCGGAAATGGCTGAGAATACGACAGCTGTCGCCGAAGAGAATACCGATCACAACGAAATCGCCAATGCTACGATAGAGATCGCCGATGAACCGGACAGCAGTGTACCGGTAAGCTCTAAGCCGGAAATGCCACTGGAACCGGCCGTGGCGGAACTGTCAGCCCCGGTCGAGGAAATGACGGCAGAAGCGCCGGCTGCGGAAGTAGTTCCCGAAAAAGCCGCCGAAGCCCCGGAGCTCCCGGCCCAGAGCAGTACGGCTGACTCCCCCGACGTTCAGGAGAAAGCGCCAGTATTCACGCCCAGGGCTATTAAGTCCCCGATCATACCGGAAGGCGTCCGCATTTCCGCCGTGAAGTTCAGGACGCTGGACCAGAACAAGAAACAGCAGCAGCCCCAGGCCAAGGTTTCTATTAAGCCCCACATCAAGCCGCTAAACCGGACGCCGAGAGACATCAGTAAAATGGTGCAGCAGCGCCCGCAGGCAGCAGCCGCAGCCCAGCAGACCGAGAACCAGACTGTAAAAGCTGATGCCGTACAGGCCAGCGTTGCCGATTCGCAGCAAAATGTGGAAAATGTTGCAGCCGAACCCACACAGTGCCCGTCCTGCGGGGAGAAGATCACCGGAGACCAGCAGTATTGCCTGAAATGCGGGACCGACCTCAAGTCGCTGAAGGTCAGATGCCCCCGCTGCAGCCAGATCAACGCCAAAGATACCGGCACGTGCGTCAGGTGCGGTGCCAGGCTGGTAAAAGGCCCGGCAGCGGCAAAGCAGCCGGACATACTATAGAAAGAAAAAGCTTATTTTTTCAGCGCTATCGCAGCGATTCCCAGCGATGCCACGAGTGCCAGTACGGTTAGCATCGCCCCCATGCCAGGTATGGTCAGGCCGGACGAAGAAGCCGCAGTCGGCACAGTAGTCGGGGCCTCCGAAGGAACCGGAGTTATGACAGGCTCAGGGGTCGGGGTCGGGGTGATTAGCGCCGGGTACACGTAGTCCGGGAACGCTACATTGGCAGTGTAGGTGCCAACGTTCATGTATACCATGGCAAAGTAGACGTGGCCGTCCTTCTCCGCAGTCAGGTTATAGGTACCCTTGGGCACCCGGGAGTACGTGTAAGTGCCTATGGCCGCAGTACTGCCATCGTTGGTCAGCTGAGGATTATCAGGAGCACGGAGGACACCCACATTACTGGTGCCATTCCAGACCCACAAGGTGACTTTTGCGTTTGGTACACCATTTTTGTTCTTGTCAGTAACGAAACCCGAGACAGTGCCCCAACCTACGACCCATACAGAGCAGGTGTCTTTAATTTCGTGGCTGTACGAGATCTTAGAGCTGGCAGTGATGTTCACCATGCCGACTGTGTTGTTGGAAATGAGCAGGATTTTCGCCTGCCCGTGCTCGTCGCTCGGCCGGGTCCGGTCCAGGGACTCCAGCACTGCGACAGAGTCGTTGTCAGAGGTGAAAGTGATAGGGATGTTGGAGCGGTTGTACGGCTTACCATTGAGGTATAGCTGCGCGGTGATGACCGATACGTGAGGCGAGGTGCCATAGATCTCAGAGTAGGCCGAGTAGTTGATATCAGTGGCATCAGCAATGGAAATACCGGTGCTGCACGATACAGGGACAACCGGGGAAACGTTGACCAGAGCGGTACCGGGTTCAGTAAGATTTGTAGAAGTAGCGTTCTGGGCCATGCCCACCACCGGGACTACCAGCATTGCCAGGAAGATAGCCAGCAGGATAGAGATTAGACCGTATCGGGACATACAATGCAATTGATAGAGACCCATGCCTAAATATTTTCCTCTCCGCATAGCACTGCGCATTCCACGAGAATCCGGGAAAGGGAACGACAATTTTATCAGGACGATATTTATATCCCCCGGTCAACTAGTTGATGGCCGGGGCTTAACCAGGCATGGGATAAGCCTTAGCAGCACGGTGATGCGCATGATGAGAGCCGAAGCCGGAAAGACAGACGACCTTTTCAAGCAGATCAACTACCCGAAGAACCCGGAGAACATGAGCGACCTGGAGAAGAAACACTGGCCGAGAATCGAGTGCCCCGACGTAGTAGAGGCAGGTAAGCCGTTTGATGTGACAGTCAACATCGGCGTGGGGATCGATCACCCCAGCGAGCTGGCCCACTTTATCGAGTGGATAGACCTGAATCGCGGCGACTTAGGCACTACCCGTGCGTACATGCAGCCGAAGTACTCGTTTCCGAGAGTGACGTTCAGGATATCCGTCGATCAGGACACAATGCTGATAGCTAGAGAATCGTGCAACCTGCACGGCATATGGGAAAACAAGAAGCAGGTAAGAGTCCAGTAAAAGATACATAACCGGGGGCGTAAGCCCCCATATGAAATTTGTTGCAGGTTTACTTGGTAGACACGATCTTAATGATGTCGTTGTCAGCCAGCTCGTGCTTTTCTCCCAGCCTCATCTTGGTCCTGGCGTTGACCGCGAACAGGAAAGAGTCGCCGATCTGGGTATGCACCCGGTAGGCGAGGTCCTTTGCAGTCGAGCCCTTCTTAATCAGGAACGCGTCCGGGAACGCTACGCCGTCCTTGTTAGTGAAGTGGGTCTCGTCCTCGACAGGGTAGACAGTAATAAAGTCGAGCAGGCTGTAGACGACAGTGTTCAGGCACTGCTGGATGCCGGTGCCGCCGTTTTTCACGATGAACTCCCGCATCTTTTCCAGCGCAGCCTTCTGCGGGGCGCTCAGCTTTGCTGGATCCTTGATCTTGAAGTCCTTATCCCCGGGCAGGTACTCGATATAGTTGTTCTTAGCCGCGTTACGCAGAGCCAGCTCGATGCCTGCGCTGCACGAGACTACCTTATAGCCCCCCTTTTCCAGGCCCTTCAGCTTCTCGATGTTGGCGGGAGGTGCTATGTCTGCCTTGTTTGCGGCGATGATCATAGGTTTGCTCACCTTGCGGAGCGACTCGGACAGCCCGATCATATCCTGCTCGTCCCAGTTGACGATAGCCTTGTTATCGAGCCCGATCTCGTGGATGGCCTGCCTTGCCATGAGGTCGGTGATACCCAGGCCGGCGAACTGCTCGGCAACGACGTCCTCCACCCGGGCGCCGCCGGAGCCCGACTTTTTCGCCAGCTTCATCCAGTTGTTGCTGAGGATACCGTACATCCACATAGTGATCTCGTTTTCCAGGAACTTGACGTCCTCCAGGGGGTCGTGAGAGCCGATAGGGACCACGTTACCTTCCATGTCGGTGCCGCCGGAAGCGTCGATGACGTGAATGACAGCTTCAGCCTGGCGCATGTCGTCCAGGAACTTGTTGCCAAGACCTTTGCCCTTGTACGCATCAGGCACCAGGCCTGCCACGTCCAGCAGCTCCACGGCGATAAAGCGCTCGCCATCCTGGCACTTGGTACATTCGACTTTCATTTCCACCGATGGGCATTTTGCCCGCACGTAAGAGACACCGTGATTGGGCTTGATCGTGGTGAAGGGGTAGTTGGCGATCTCCACATCGGCCAGCGTGGCCGACTTGAAGAACGACGACTTCCCCGCGTTAGGCTTTCCGGCCAGCGCGATGAGTATGGTCATAGTAAGCAACTTCTGTTTATAGTCATTCTTGAAAGGTATTATACTGTCTGGCAGGTCGTGGCCACAGCTATGCTGTGGCCACTGCCCGACAGTATGAAACCTTTCACAAAGGACTATTATTGTCGAATAAGATATGCTGCCTGAAGCTTATTTATCATTTCGGTTAGAAGAGCCGAAGGGTCCTGCAAACCGTGCCGACGTATAGCGCTGCACTTGAGGAATAGCCGGCAAGCGATTGCTCGATGATTAGATAAAGAATATAAAGAGTTAGGACTTATAGTAGACGCGATCCCTGTGAGAGCTACCCGACTTGTGTTTATTTGTGCATTAGTATTGCTTATGGCCGGAGTAGCCGGAGCAGGGTCGACATTACCCCCTCTCGGGGGTTATCTGACCACCTTAACGACGGACCAGTTCTACTTAAAGTATAATCCTGAGGGAAAAGTGCCCGTGACTGCGACACTGGACGAATCGCTGGCTGCATATGCCACGGTGAACTCGTTCTTCCCGGGGCACCACAACAGGACCACACTGGTGGTCGCCGACAGCTACAACGAGTACAGGCTGATCACGGGTATCGGAGACATCCCGGAGGAAGCGACCGCGTGTAACTTCCACGACGGCCCCAGGGGCATCGTCGCCATCAAGTCTCCCGCACTCGTACCAAACTACCGGCAGATCCTCACGTATCATCTGGCAAGGATCATGGAGCGGACTATCCCGGAGACCTACCACAGCCCGCCCGAATGGTTCCAGGATGGCCTCGCCGCCTACGTGGCATCGCATATCACTGACGACCAGCGAGCTCAGGCTGCGGAGAACGCCAGGACCGGCAAATGGATGACCCTGCCGGAACTGGAAAGAGCCTACGCCAACATGACTGTATACAACGAGAACTCCCCGGAGTCCATGGCAGTAAAAGCACAGTCATTTCTGCTCGTCGAGCACGTCGGGAATACATACGGTAACCGCACGCTGGTCAACATCCTCACCGATTTCGGTGACTGTGGCAATATCAACCAGTCTTTCAAGAATAGAACATCTCTGACGGCTGACCAGTTCAACGAGGACCTGAGAAAGATCATGATCGGCCCCGTAGTCACCCCGGTGCCGACCCAGACGCCGGAAATTAAAGAATACCTCTCCGGCTACGTGCGGGACGGCGCAGGCAACCCGCTGGCGGATAAGATGATCACCATCACAGGGGATACGGTGAATACCACAGTCCCTACTGATATGTCGGGCTATTATGCGGCTGAAGTATCCTTCGGTGTCCTGAACGTGAACATGAAAGGAGCCGGTTTCGAGTACGACAATACAGTGTCTGTCAACCCGGGCGAAAACAGGGTGTATAACATTACTATCGCAGGCTTAAACACAAACCAGGGCGCCCTGCCGGGGCTTAAGCTTCCCGAGGTGCCTGCGGCAAAGCTTGATAGTACTGTCGCCGTAGCCGCAATCGTGCTCGTCGATATCCTTGCCCTTATCTGGATTATCCGGGTATTCAGGCGCAACCTTTGATACCTTTATAGGCGCTTATTTTCTGGTGTCTAAAAAGATTTAAATACTATGTACTGCGTATAAGGCTACGCTGTGACAGTGCGAATTGCACGACGTCAAAGCACCCAACGTTTGCAGGGGTTGCCAAGTCAGGTCAAAGGCGCAGGATTCAGGGTCCTGTCTCGAAGGGGTTCGCCGGTTCGAATCCGGCCCCCTGCACTTCTATTAGGCGATTTTTACCAATTTTCCTTGTTAAAGTGGGTCATGCGTCCCACTGTAACGAGGGTTACTTTCTGGTTTATTTCATGGTCGCTATTACCTGTGTGGTCTTGCGTCCCAAGAAGAAGATTCGCTTATGGGATAATAATATTAATCGGTTAATTATTTATTGAAGTGCAAACTGACTATTCATTATTGATATGAAGTTTATATATACAACCGGTTGCATAGTAAGTAAAATAATAATGGGAGGGTATTTTATTGAAATATTTTAAATCTGCATTACTTAGTATTGCAATCGTGACATTAGTAGCCCTTACAGCGGGGTGTTGCTGCCATACCTCAGCGAGTGGCGATTCGAGCTCAGGATACACACAACCATCAGTTGTTAAAGTTCCTGCGGCGCCAACGGGTGTATCCACAAAGGCGCCTACCCCGGTACCAACCGCAAAGCCGACAGCTACCCCCATCCCCGCAATATCACTATCAGGCAACGGACAACAAGCCTCTGATAAGTTTTATTTGGAGAAAGGACTGGTTATTTTTAATATGAAGCATAATGGCAACTCAAATTTTATCGTCCATATGCTTAATGATCAAGGAAAGACAGAAGAGTATCTGGCTAACGAGATCGGCGATTATGATGGTTCGGTAGTCATCGGCACCACGAAGGCAGGTTACTACTTGCTGGATATTGATGCAGATGGCCCTTGGACAGTAGACATTGATCAACCGAGACCGACCACCGCGCAACAAGTCCCGATATCAATGTCTGGTACCGGCCCTCAAGCCTCCGAGTTCTTTTATCTTAAGCAAGGGTTGACCACCTTTAAACTAAATCATAATGGAGAATCCAACTTTATCGTGCATTTAGTCGACTCTAAAGGCAACACTGAGGAGTACCTCGTTAACGAGATTGGCGAATTTGATGGATCGAAAGCCATTGGAGTCAGCAAGAGCGGGGTATATCTCATATCGGTTGATGCTGATGGGGACTGGACGATCTCGGTAAAATAATAAAATCGGGGGTTCAAGGCCGGGCTGATGAGATTAAAGTGCGACCGGGCCCCTCTTTTATTTTATGCTCGACACTGTTACGGATAGCCGCTCGCTTTAAGAACTCATTATCAATATCCGTCTCGGATAGGGACACGTAGGTTTTAAACTGTTGCGTTGACAGGTTGCCCCACAGGGATTGCTTGATGATGCTCTCCTGGTAGTTCTGCTGAATCATGTGAGTGATACGCGTATGCCTGAACAGGTGTGGCCTGATCTCCTTCGTGATACCTGCCCGCTTTGCTATTCTACGGAGGATCTTCACGACCGTAATATAGGCCATCGGTTCACCGTTCTCTGTGAGGAAAACGAAGCTGTCGCTTCGCAGGTCTGGTGTGCTGTTCTTCAGGGCTTGCAGGGGTCCGGCGCTGCCGATTAATCTGCTGTACCGACGTTTCTTGGTCTTCGTGTCATTGATGTACATGCGCGCCCCGTGCTCATCAAAGGCGATGTCCTGCCAGGTCAGCCGGGCGAGCTCTCCGATACGGACTCCTGACTCGTAGAGCGTACAGACAAGTGCCCGGTCCCGGTGGGATAGCGTAACATCGATCATACCCCCCACCTCGGCCGGCGTCAGGAGCTCTTCAGGAGTAACGGTCTGTGCGTCAGCCGTAGGAGCCTTGATCGCCTTGATCTTCTTCTCCGGAAGGTCGATGATATTCTCGTCGACCATCCACAATAGGAAAGGTTTCAGTATCTTGATAAAGTCTCGCTGAGTGTTGGGCTTTAATGCCGTGCCCTTCTCGGACATGCCGGCCTTCATGTTGGCTATGCCTCGATAGATGTCCGAGATCGTCACCTGGTCAAAGGGTACGTCGATGTATCGGCGCCATCCTACCAGGGTAAAGCCAATCTTCCGGGCCCGCGTATCCGTGATATGCCGGGTAGCCTGCGCTTCCACGATGTATCTCCGGATAAGCCCTACCTCGCCCGGAGTAAGATCCTCGGAGTGTTTCTGCAGGCACCTTTCGAAGTTGTACCGGGCGTTGCTTTCATAAAATCGGTTATTCAACATTGTGATGACCTTCGGATCCTAATACAGTATCAGTATTCGAAAGACTCATTCATGACCTTCCGCACCATCGAAGTATCCACATGAGCATAAATCAGTGTAGACTTGATATCCCGATGGCCGAGCTGACGCTGTACAATGGTTATGTTGAGGTTGGACTCGCACATCGACGTGGCGAGGGTATGCCGCAACAAGTGAGGGGATACCGGTTGATCTATCCTGGCTCGCTTTCCTGCATCCTTCACGATGTTGTAAAGTCTATCCCGGATAAGCCGCCGGCCATCCTGAGTAACGAACAGCGCCTTGCTCTCGTGGTCCGGCCTCTCGTTGAGCCAAGCCTGCAGAGATTCAATGAGCTTCTCGGGGATAGCCACATCGCGCTCGTAGTGGTTTTTGCCGCCGATCTCCGGGTCGTGAACATAGATAGTGCGGTTCTCGAGGTCGACGTCGTTCACGTCTATATTGATCAGTTCCTTGCTTCTTATGCCAGTGTAGAGCAGGGTCATGATGATTGCTCGGTCCCGGTTGTTACATGCCCCTGCTATGAGTCGGCGTGCTTCCGTCCTGGTCAGGTACCTGACGCGCCGGTGAACCTTGCGAGGCTTCCGCAGCTTCAACTCTATGCCCATGCTCCCAGCGATGCACTCGATCGTGTAGAGGCGCTGCTTTATCGTCTCGGGAGTAAGGCCCCGCTCCCGGCAATCTGATTCGATTTTGATTGCCGTGCTCTTCGATGGCTCGAAGACTCCATACTTCCGGAACATTGCACGGGCCGTGGACACGATCGTCTTGGTATTGCTATAGTTCAGACGGCGCTCATAAAAGCAATACTCTTCCAGGCGATTCAACGCCCGGGTAATTTCATCTTCGGTTTTACTGGTGGGGGAAGGAAGGGATAGGGAATCGTTCATAGATGGCATACTCCAGTACTGTTATTTAGTAATGGCGTCTCTGCCAAGAGTCGAACCCAGAATATGGGTTTCAAAGGCTTGGGGGAACTTTTCACAGCGTTTAGAATAGATTTTTCCGGTCATGGTGGTCACTTTTATACTGTCTGAGAGGTCGTCTTTGTGTAGCCGAAGTGTTGGTCGAGATTCTGTCGGAGGATCTCCTCGCTGGCGGTGATATAGATCATCGTGCTGTTGATGTTCTTATGTCGGAGTTGCCTTTGAACCAGAGCAAGATTTATCCCTTTGCTGGCCATGAGCGTGCCCACCGTGTGGCGGAAGAGATGAGGCCATACCTTGCGCTTCAATCCCGCACGGCGCCCTGTCCTTGATACCATACCGAGTAAACCGCTGGTCGTGAAGCGACAATTATTGAGCCGTGTATTCTGGTTCGTCGTCAAGAACAAGGCCCTGCTGTCGCTCTGCGGGCGCACCCGGAGATATTCAGCCAGGACCTGCGTACACTCGACCGTCATCACGACCGTATCTTCCTGATAGTTCTTTATGCCCGCCCCTCGATCGCGGACCATTAAAAGCCGCTGCTCAATATCCACATCGTTGATATCAAGGTTGCAAAGTTCCTTGTTCCGCAGCCCGGTAGTTGCCAGAACCATGATTATCGCGAGGTCCCGCTCGGGCGACGGGCCGAGGGCGCAGGCATTTAGTACCGATAGGACTTCACTTTCTTTGAGGTATTCGACCCGGTGCTGTGTCTTCTTCGGCTTCTGGAGCTTCAAGGGCCCGCCCGGGGAGCCAAGGGATTCATGCCAGTACTCCAAAGCTTGCAGGTACTTTGTGACTGTGCTGGACTTCCGCCCATTGCGCATGAGGTCTGTTTCAAGCATACGAGCGAGATCCCGGGAGGGAGCCTTTACTTTATACTTTCGCATCATGGCACGCGTGAGCTTGAAGACCCATGAGCATGTTGCAGTGCTGAATCTTTTCTCGAAATGACAAAAGTTCATGAGGTCGTCGAGGACCCTTTGCTGTGTCGCTGTCAGTTCCATAAGTAAGATGCTCCTAATGAGGTAAGCGCCCCCGCCGGGACTTGAACCCGGACCTCGAGCTTCGAAGGCTCGGGACTATCCAGCTATCTCACAGGGGCAAAATAAACGTTTTTAGATGAGGCTGGACTCGCTGAGCTTCAGCTGAGCATAGCCACGCGCCCGGAACGCAGAGTCTATCCTGCGGTTGATCTCTTCCTCAGCGGCGCCGCTGTCAAAGTAGATCTTGACCTCGCCGCCGCGTCCGGGAGTGCCGATGGTGATCGAGTCTTTGAACTCGTGGTCCTGCTGCCGCAGATGCCGGACGACAATCTCCACAGGTGCCTGCGGCTTCTGCTGGCGCCGCATGAGCTCGCTGATAAGCTGCTCCGTGGTCAACTGTGACGGGACGCTCATCTTCTCATCTCCCGGGTGATCCTCTGCTCGCTCTGCTCTTCTGCCAGGACCTCCGAGGCCGTACCCCGCTCGTCTGCTTCCTGGGCGGCGCAAGCGTAGCAGAGGACCCTGTCGCCACGGGTGTAATTCCTGGAGCTGGCCGGGATGGTCCGGCCGCACTCAGTACAGGTATCATTGCTCATAGCAGCTCCTCGGCGTCCTTCTCAAAGCCCGGAAGCGAGGCGGCGCCGTTGTCGCCGTCGACCCGGAGGACGACAGCGGTTTCTTCGGCTTCGTGCCGTAAGACTTCGTCGAGGTCGACGGCCGAGTATCCTGCAGCTGTTAGTTTCACAGAGGATTCGATGAGACGCTCTTTGTTAACCCACATGCGCTCCCGGACCACCGGGGTTACTTTATAGGCGCGCTGCCGCTTCGCATCTGCGATGATGAGGTACATTGGCGCTAGTGCCATAGTCTCAGGCCTCCTTCCGGATGTAGCCGAGCTTTGCCATGATGATACGGAACTGTTCGTCTCCTACCCGGTTGCGGATTGCCTGGACGAGCTCGCCCTCCCTGCCCTCGTAGCAGGATGCTGTCTCCGCAGGGGTTGCAGTTGCGATTAGGTCGCATAAGTCGAAATCAAAAGAGACTTGTTTTGTGATGACCGGTCTGTCGTTTGCCGTGTTTACCACCTCCTACCGATCGTGACGATGCCGGTTTTCTGGTTGATGTCAATGACGGTCTTGCAGTTTGATGCTGTGCTTCTTATGATCTGCTCACCCGAGGGGCCGATCAACACCTGGTAATTTGTCTTGCTGTGCATCTTTACTCACCCATATGTGGTACTATGTTCCACTAAATACCACTTAGATAGCAATCTATATAATGGTTGTGGTACAAAGTGGGAAAATATGACACAGACGTTTACTACCCAAGTGAAAGATGACGTGAAGCACAGAATCGTGATAGACAAAACCGCCTGGGACCTTGAAGGATTAGAGAAAGGCGACTATGTTAAAGTCACGATCGAGAAGGTCCAGGCGAAGAAATAATCAGAGTTCCCCATGATCCCTAAGACAATCAGATTAAAACGAGACTACCCGCAAGATCCATTTGCGAGATACACCGAGAGTCCCGAAACTGTAAGAGGAGATTATTCGATCGTTGATGCGGCTATGGTAGAGTCGGTACACATAATGAATAAGGTTCTCGGGTATGAGACATACGCTTGCTGCGAGGGTCATAAGAGCCGAAAAAATCCGGATAATAAACAAAAGATAAACCGCGGAGTTAAGCTACTGCATTCGCCACCCTATTCCTCATATATCGCGTTTTACCTTCCGCTTGGAGAACATACGCAGTTGATAGATTTTCTCTTAAAGAATGGGTTTGAAGAAGCACACTTTGGCCATGTGGCACGAGGAAAACACAGGACAAGAAATCCAGGCGACCCACCAGAATATGTGAGTTATGATCGAGGCGCTGTTCTTTCTTACACTAATGGGGGACAATTAGAAGGCGATCGTTTTATGGTTAGGATTGGTATTGATCCAGAAGAAATCCCCCATAGTCAAGAGTCTTGGGACAAGATGAGAGATGCGGCATTGGAAACCTGGTTAAATATGATTGGAAAATTTAAAAATTTGGACGATTCTCCAATATCAAAGTGATGGATTCCGTTTCGATACGAGTTGGAATTGCATATGAGGATGATCGCCAAGAAGTTCGAAGACTACCGCCAGACATTGGACAAGAAACGTTGGGAAGTATTTAACTACCTCTTGTTTGAGCTCGCCGGCCGGCGTGAAGAGACTCTGGTCAACCATCCGAACCACACCGAGGCCACGATTATGAATATCCTGATCGAGCAGGAGATGAGGATTCAAGAACTGGAGAAAAATCTAAAAATTAAGCTTCGATTTTATGATCGCGTCTAAGAATTGTCACATACTCTTCGTGACCCATGGGACAATCAAGTAGCTTCTCGAAATCAGATTGACTGTTGAAGCCTAATTGATTCTTCATCTTACCTAGAAGGTATCCATCATATTCTTTTGCCCCATTACTAATGAATGTGCGGATACTGGTCTGTACCCCATCAACATAGAGAATATAAAGAGAGTGATGTGAATTTGTCTTATGGAATCCTTTCTTGATCAGCGCCTTATCAATATCTCTGACTTTTCTTTGCTTCAACGCTGTTCACTCCTTGAATAAGGAAACAAGATCGGTGCGGAGTAAAAGCGCATCTTTGCTCATGCCGTCTTTACTCACCATAACATATGCGTTCCACAACATTTCAAGTTCTTCCCCCAAACCTTTAAAGACCTCCACCATTGTAACAGCCGTGACTAGTAATCCAAGCTTATCATCAGAGGCTACATACCGCTCATTCTCATAGCATATGCTCACGGGCAGCGGTTCCTTAAAAATCCTCATCTTGCTATTTATTAGGACGTACTCCATGGGCATTGTCTCTAACATCATAATAGACTTCTCGTTGGAAATGTGCAGCAACTTAATATTGTTCTCCTCGGTCATCATCCCATGAACTTGGACAAACTTGCCTGTATACCCAATTATTGTAGATTCCAGCTCCGGTTCATATTTGCAGGTTATCTTTCCGTCCGGGGTGTCCAAGTGTATTCTCCTCTTACTGTCTACGCTGATCGTATCAAGACGCCCTCTGAAAACTTTCTCGTAACTAATCGGCTCCGAGTAGGTCATGGATTGGATCAAGGTCTTTCGTTCAGGATAAAGGTAAATAAACCCAGATGTACCGAATTTTAATTTGATATCAACGGTGCTGTTTTTTCCAGGCCAATGCTTCTCCATCTCTTTTAACACTTTACCGCGACGGTTCGAGTTTTTGATCTCTGTCTCAATCACGTCATTCGCTTGTTTGTCATGCGATATTGCGGCAAGGATTTTATGAGCCCTCTCCATAGCAATTTCGCCAACGGTTTTTGTGCCCGGTAATGATGTTTGAGACTGGGATAAAGCAACCGTAGAGATTGCGCTACCTATCTTGAAATCTTGAATAACAAGTTCGCATTGTTCTTTTACGGTAGAAGGGAAACAGCCGCCTTCCCTGGTGGGGTTATCTTCAATATCATCAGTTATGTGACATAATAAGTTCTGGATCCATAGATATGTCTCAGCTACATAGGATACAGGCACCGGTTTATCCGAATCCTTCTCGTTTTTATTTTTTATATATATGACAAGGGTTTTATCCTCCGACCCCATGTCTGATACACCCCGTAGAATTATGGCATGCTCCTGTATATATTGTGATTGGTATTATTATAATAGTAATACTTATTATGACTATATTAATTTCGACCAAGAGCACAGTAAAAATATTTTTTTGCTCTTCAGGGGTTTTTCTTGATCGAGCAGGAGATGTGTATGCGAACTTTGAAGAAACAAGGGAAATAAGCTCGAGAGGTCCCTGCGCCTCCCGTCAATTCGTTTAATTAAACCTATTCTGGTTTAGTCCGCCAATAGGTATCGTGAAACTCCAGGTAATTTTTAATTATTTCATTGTCAACAATAGGGCAATATGCCCTGGGTTGGCGGTAGAATTCTAATCTGCAAGTACAACCCGGGCGAATCGGAGGCACAACTATCTCCGTGCTATTGATATCCCATACGAGGCCGTCGAGAGATCTGCACGGTCCCCATTCCAGGTCTTTCTTTGATGCTTTGAACCTGACATAACTAGCCCCCTGCGCCCGATATATCGAAAGATACGTGCGGTTGTTGATATCCCGATAGATGGTTTCGGCAAACGTCTTCGCGGCAGTCTTGTCCATATCTATGAAACAGAGTATGCGGTCTCGCAGCTTGGCGGTGCTTAAGCTCTGGTTGTAACCGTCGATTAGATTATAGATTAAGAGTTCTTTCTGATGGTCTGTGACCCAGGATATTTGAGATACTGTTGTGGCTGTATTCTCTTTCATTAGTTCTGTCCAGCCTTTATTATAGATATCTTGTTTTCTGGAACTATTAAGCCAAGCTAGCCGATATTTATTATATAATTTCTCCGAGGTATCGTCAAGCCCGACTTTAATATTAAGGTCTTTAACCGCTTCTTCGAGCTCTTTCTTTTCCTGAGGCGTTATCTGCCTATCCGCAATCTGCTTCTTTATAATCGGTTCTAGAATGCCCCTTACTTTATCGCTTATAAGTCGTTCTGCGGTATCCTTTGATACCCCAAGATCATCGATAAGCCTATCCAAATAAGCTATTTCCTCTGGATCGAGCTTCTTGTCCACAAGCGCTTTATCCACTTCTTCGATCAGTTTTACATTGACAAGTTGAGTGTGGATGTGTTCGACGTCTTTTATTTCTAGTACCGTCTTCAGATGGCTCAAGTTAGATAGTTCTGCTGCGTCGATCTTCCTGTCGATCAATGCGTGGGACAGGTACAGCTTATAGAATAGTTCGAGGTCAGCGGGATATTTCTTGAAGACATCAATCCCATGTATGGAATTAATCTTTTCAAAATCATCCTTGTTGATCTCCTGGATATCCTCGACTCTCGATAGCAGGTTATTTATCTCAATCAGACCGTTCCGCGGGTTCTGTTTGCCTAGCAAGTTCTGAAAAAAACTCTTATTAAGCAATGGTTGGGGTTGATACGGTGCTACCATAAGATCACGTCCATTTAAACCGGTTGAATATTAATCGTATGATTTGATTGTATTATATCGATTTCGATCTATGATAACACATATCCACCGAGTTAAAATAAGCCGGGGATGCTCTCACACCATCCCCTAATTGTTGAATCTCTCACCAGCACCCGGGCCGTCGTACGTGCCGTTTTAATACCTTACACCATTGACATGAATATGGCGAACTAAAGCTCTGCCAATCTCGTTGGTATCAAGGTATACTGGCACCGTGATAGTGATCTCCTGCTTGCCGCCACTGTTGTTCAGGGCGTTGGGGATGATGGTGCCGTTCGATGAGGGTATGAAGAGTTCCTGGCCACGCTCGCCTACAATGTAGGGTTCGCCGGCATTGACGGGACCGCCCGCTGCTCTGCCCGGAATTGCCCTGTTGGTGCCGCTCATCGTGTTCGTAGGGGGTGACTCGGCGAGATACTTATCCACAAATCTTTCGCTAGTATTCGGTTTGTATGAGGGGTCCCACTCGTTGGTTATCTGTCCCCCGCCGCGGGTGTCCGATGCAAGCCACTCCAAGCCCACACCCTTATCAAACGCGGATTTTCCTTCGTTAAGCAACTGGAGGACCCCATAAGCCGCGGTGAGTTCTGTTGCTACGGCCGCCGCAGATGCAGCCCCAGTAACTCCGATAAGCTTTAGTGCCTCGGTAAGAGGACCTTTCAACGCAATGATGCCGAGGAATACTCCAGACAAGTCCCGCGCTATGACAAACATACTATCAAATGGGTCGAGTGCTTCGCCGGCAGACAAGGAAAGCTTATCAATATTGCTCTTCAAGTCGGCGGTCGGGCCTTTCGCATCGTTCGCCGCCTTGGCTTGTCTCTCGGTAGCGCCGGCGGCGTTGTTCATGCTCGCCTGATATTTATCCGCTTCCTCCCTCGTGATACCAAGAACAGTATACAGGTCTTCGGTGCTGATTTTCGCATCACCTGTCTTGGTTTTATATGTCTCGATAACGGCGTTGTTCTCATCGTACTTTTCTTTGAGGTCGGAGATCTTCTGCTTCTGCTCATCGATGGCCAGAGCCATTTCAGCAGTGGGATTCTTAGCCGACTTCATACGGTCCTCGAGAATGCCAAGCTTCCTCTCCGCGAAGTCAATATCTACCGCAAGGGCAGCATTATCCTTCGCTGCCTTGTCGGCAGCCTTTGACAATTCTTCGATGTTCGGTACCGCCGTCTCGATCGCCTGATCAATTGCCTGGATAGCCTGCTTACTATCAAGGCCGCGGTCGCTCAGGATTTTCAGGAGCGTCGCTGTATCTTCGAAAGATAAGCCCAGGGTGGCAGTCTTCGGAGCCAGCTTCTCCATCGTGCCCGAGAACTCGCCGAAGGTATACGTGGTGTTCCTGATCAGGTAGTTCACGGTATCCATGTGCTTCTCGGTATCCGTCAACGGTATGTTGAAGGCTTTGAACGCCGGAGATAATCCGAGTACGAGCTCGTCTGCAGCTACGCCGGTGGCATCTCCGAGGGTTAGCATTGCCTTCGCCGAGGTCTTCATGTCCGCCGTGTTCTTGACGCCGGCCCGGGAGAGTGCGTCGATTGCCGCGGCGGCTTCGTCGCTACTCGTCGTCGCGTCGCTCATCTCCATTACGAGCTTACGGAGCTCTTTAGTCTCTACGCCCATCGTAATAGCCGACTTGGAGAGCACACCGTCGAGAGCCTTGGACCTCTCAATCAGAAGTAACGCGCCAACACTCACACCGCCGATTGCCGCAGCCCCAAGGGTCGCCTTCTCGCTGAGGTACTGCAACCCTTTCCCACTCTTCTCGGCGGCCTTCTCGTTCTTCTCCAACGATTCCCCGGCATCATTGAGTTTGGTCTGCAGGTCCTTGATATCCGCACGGATACGCACCATAATAGTTTTCTCATCCGTCACGGTGCTCATCCCCTCATCGGTGCCTTCGTCCACTCAACGAGACTTTCACGTAGTTCGCAAGCACGCTTAATGGCGGGTGTCCTGGCGATCTTCCGGCCGGGGAGCCCGAAGTATTTGATCGTCTTCTGCATGCTAATGAGCCGGTCGACCTCCTGGATCATTCCCGGGGCTTCCTCGTAGGCAAGACGTATCGCCGTCTCATCTCCATTGTGCGCCCGTCTGATCAGGTCCTCGATAGCCTTGATATCGGCTTCGATCTCCTCGGTCATCACCGCCATGTAAAACCGGGAGTACGGGTCCCAGAACTTTAACACGGTGCCCCGGTTCATCCACTCTTGGTATAGGTGCTCGGGTACTCCGAGGCTTCTAGCTGCGCGCAGGCCGAGGGATTCTTTACCCTCAACCTTGAGAATTTTCATCTTCTCTACGATCGCCCTTTGAAGCTCGGGCGTCAGCTTGGTCATGTCCACTTTTATTCCATCCCCTTACTGTTTATGCTGCGTGTTCCACGATTCGGCCGCGACACCTGACGGTGACGGGGTCGTACTGTTCCTCGATATTTAGCTGCTCCAGCTTCCGGGCATGCTCCATTATTGCCGAGGCCTTCAACTCGATCGCTTGGACAGCGATCTCCGCCGCCTTGATGCGGTCCGGGCAGGGCCTGTCGCAATCCTCGACGATGCCAAGGCACGCGTATTGTATATTGTTGGCTTCGTGGCAGTCTTCCGACCGGAAGTCCAGAGGGTTCTTCTTCGATAGTTTTTCGACCCGCTCCTGCAGGTCTTCAAGTGTAATCTTCGACATATCCATCCCTAACTGTACATACCTGCGGAAAAGTCACCGGTCTCCGCTTCCGGCTTCTCCTTCTTCTTACGTCCGCCCTTATCGTTCAGGACGCGCTGTTGTTCCTCGAGCTGGAAGATGATCGCTTCTCGGGCCTCCCTTGCTGCATCTACTCTTTCCCGGGTCGTGGCTTTCTCGTCTTCAACGACACTGAGGCAGTAGTCGATGATCTTCCGGAGGCCTGCGAAGTTTTTGTTCACGATCTCCAGGTCTATAGACTTCCAGTCCCGCACACCCTGGACGTCACGCTTTCCGAGCTTCGCCAAATTAATCGCCTCCGACGACCAGATTATCGTTCGATTTGTTGCGGCCGTCCGATGGTAAAACTAAACTCGCACCACTGACCAACGCCAGGAGGTATCCGACCCTCTCGGCCGTACTTTTACCGCTGAGATCCACGCGCTCCCCTTGCTCCAGCTGCTCGATGTACCCGCGGCAAAGCTTGTCCAGGTCCCCGACCAGCTTGTCAGAAAGGTTGGCATCACCCGGGTACTGGAAGATGCCGCCTGGCCGCGAGACTATGTAACCACGCCGGCGCAGCACTTTAACCGCCTCCGCCTCGACCGTGTCGTCCGGATAGGTGAAGACGATGTTGCGATCCTCCTGCTCCTGCCGGGCAGCTGCACGCTCGCTGAGGAGGAGCTCGAGCTTCGCCAGGAATTCCAGGTTACTTCGGCACTCCCGGATAGCTACTAGGGCAACCTTCACATCACCCGATGACTCGGCATCCTGGAGGATCCGCAAGGTCCGAGCGTGGATGTCTCGCAGCTGGTCCTGAAGGGTCGCATCCTCGGCAATGACTGCCGGGTCCGCTGCCTTTACGAGTGCCGTGTTCAGGTGGCCTTCGTTCTTGTGGCGGCTGATCGCACTTCTGCCGACGTTGTACCATTCTGCGATTGAGCGGTACGGTGTCCCGTTGATTATTTCTGTCTCGATTTGTGTCCGCTTTGGATGCTCGCAAATGCTGCAGGGCTTGCTCATATCTGGCCTCCATTATTCTCAGCGGGGTTTGGAAGGTGCTGGCTTGGAATTGGACGGGTATATAGTACCCGTTCCAAGCTTCCAAACCGACTTTGCACGGCGGTGCGGAATTGAGCAATTCCAAGCTTTTCCAAACTTCCAAACCGGTTAGTGCTTGCCTGTTCGGTTTGGAATTGGTTATTTTCACCAAGTGGTTTATTTGGTTTGGAATTCATGCTTAATCCACCAGCCTGTAAATCTTCGAGTTGTTCTTACCACGGCTGACGGAGATCTTCCCCTTGCTGGCCAGCTCGTCCAGAAGTGCGATAACGTACTTTTCGTTCCGTTTGTTGTCCCTGGCTCGTGCCCGGGCAAGTTCGACGAGGCGTTTCTGAACAATGTCCGGGTTGAGCCGCAGCACTTCATAGATTGCGAGCTCGAGGCTGCGATCTGTTGCCTGCTGTGCTGCCTCCGGGTCGACACGGTAGAACCTTGCTGCAGGCTTCCCGTTGTGGTCGTTGAAGGCGACGAACTTGGCCGTCATGGGGATTACGTCGACGTCCCTGGTCTTCGTCGAGGCGATCGTTACAGTCTTAGCGTCCGGGGATTCTCGGTGTATCTTAAGTGCCAGGTCGAGGGCACCCTCGATCGCCGAGGATCCACGCAGACTGTCGCCGGCCCGTGTATCATTGCTCGTAGTCTTCCGGGCATGGTGAATGAGGACCACGGCCGTCCCGGTACTCTCTGCGAGCCTCCGGAAGCTGTATAGGACACCGCCGATCTCGGTCGAGTTTTCGTCCACGCCGCCGCTTACTGTGAGCAGGCAGTCGATGAATACCACCTTGGCACCACAGTCCCTGATACGGTATTCGAGGGCGTCCATATGCTCCCTGCTGGTAGCATCGAGGCCCGGGTCCGGCATGCTGTAAAAGTATAGCTTTGCATCCCAAGGAGTTACGTCGTGGCCTCTGGCGAGCATGGCGAACCTGTCGAGGGTGCGCCGGGTACCCTGATCCTGGTCAACCCATAGGACAGGGTACTGTGTGGTTTCGATCGGCTCGATATCGCTCATGTCTGCCGGCCTGCCGTTGAATGTCGGCTGCTCCGGGGGAAGCCAGTGCTCACCCTCGGCTATGCTGACGGCGAGGTCCTGCATGAGGAAGCTTTTGTAGCTGCTCGGGTGCCCGTAGACGACCGACAGACTTGACAGGCTGATTATACCCTTCGCAGCGTACTCGATTTCCGGACGGTCCGCCAGTGCGTCTGCGAGGGTGTACTTCTTCCACGTGTCCACCGCTACGAAGCGGACACGCTGTATCCACTTCTGCAGATCCCGGGTGCCTTCGAATATGCCAGCGTATTCTCCGGACAGATTCTTAGGGTCGGACGCCATCGTCTTCAGGCAGTCCTTCACGAAGTCCTCTAGTTCGCCGAGAGTCGACAGGACTGTATCGGTCACGTCGCCGCCATTCTTTATAGCGGAGATCAGCGTGTTGGTGTTCTCGAATCGAAGCGCCTCGACGGCTGGTTTATGCTGTTCTTCGGCTTTCAGTTTCAATACGATGTTGAACGAGCCGATGCCCGAGTCCTTCGTGTCCAGTATCGATTTCAGAGCTCCAGCCTGTTCTTGAGATAGTTTACCGATCAAGCTTGAGCACCGCCGGTTTGCTTCCTGAACAAGCTCAGAATACGGGATCTCCTTGCCTCATGTACCCTCGTCCAGGGTGTCGGAGGTTCGTTGTCCGGGTGCTTCACTGCATACTTCACGATGCCATCCACTTCGCCCTTGTTCGGCGACCGGCCACACCGATTGAAGAACGCTTCGACGCCCCGGCGGACATCGCCTTCGCCGAGGATGTCATGACCCGCCAGGGCCCGGGCGAGCGCCTGGGCGTGCTTATGCCGCTCGCCTACGACAGCACCTCGCAGGTAGGATTCTACGAGGCCGTCGACTACAGCGTCAGCATCAACGTTGTGAAGACCGTCCGCCAGCGCCCAAGTTTTAGGCGCTGCTTGCTTCTGTACCCTCGGCTGCTCTGGTTCCTTCTGCTTGTGGAAGATGCCCGGCAGCCCTGGCAGATCCTCGGGCCGGGTGTTCAGGAAGTTACGCTTTGTGACCACCTGGTAGCCACCCTTGTCCGTGACCGTGGGCCAACAGTAAGAAGGTTTCCGACCGGTCAGAACTTCCACGGCTACAGGAACGCCGTCGACAGTCATACTCACTGTGTAAGGGCTCATTCCTCGCAGGCCTGTATAGTAAGCGTGCACTCCGCCGGAGGGTGTCATCTCGACGATAGCATCATGGAAGACTGCAGGTGCTGCTGCCTCGATACGTCGATACGCCGTGAGCCCGTTAGGTTCTGGTCCATGGTTGTCAAAGTCGACCACTGCCACAGTATTCCCGGTGATTATACCGGCGTTACAGTCGACCGGCTGACCGGCGAACAACGCATTGAAGTTGTACGCGTCCACGTGGCTGCCCCAAGCTGCATAGGTCTGCTTCTGACCTGGCAGCAGTGGGATCATCGGCCAGCCGTTGATCGCCATCCTTGCGATGATGTCTAGGTTGTTCAACACGACCGCCCCTTTGCCTTCTTCGCAGCTCTATAGTCAGTTGGCTCTCCGGGCCCTATATAGAAAATCCTCGTGAGGGTGTCATCGATCTTCCCCGCCGGATCCAAGGTATATACAATATCGACGATGCCTTGTAGTTCCAGGGCATCGAGATCATGCTTAACGACTACCCGCGGGTCAACACCAAGAGCGGCTGCAGCCTCGAATACGGACAGATTACCCTTTGCTTCGAGGTATTCGCGTATCTCCCTGCGGCTTATTCGACGGGGCGTCGGACTGACTTCAGCGCTCATCTATGTACCTCCGAAAAAACTGCCTTCGCTACATGTCGGCCTCCACGCCTGCACCTCTCACTCACGAAGAGAAGACGGAGGACCTTCACCATGCCCCTTCTTTTAAGGGTTTGCACGGCTGCGTATGCTGTCGCTGGTTTGACATGGGTACGTCGGGCGATCTCGTGGTAGGTCAATGGACCATCGCGGCATAAGCGCCGGTACACTTTATTAGTTAGTTTACCGAGTCGGCGCATACGGAATCGCTCCCGAGATATTCAAAATTCGACATATTTATCTGCACAGGAGCGAAATGATGAACAACAAAGGTTCGCGTACCCGAGTTCAGCCCTGTGCTCGCAACGTCCTCGCCCGCCAGCGGGGACGTTACACTCACTTGTTTTAAATCGACGGGTATCATATTAACCCCCGCGACAAGGGTATACTCGTACACATTGCCGAGACTTTTCAAATTTGACGAAACCTCTGAGCGCAAGATCTTGCAGACGATAACGTATCGTACAAAGATTGATACCAGTGGTCTTTGAAATCTCGCTCGGGCGGATGCCCGGTGTTTCCAGAACAGTCTTTCTAATCAGCTTGTCTTTCTGATCTAATCCCAATTCGCTTAGTATAACACTTTCATTCAAGTTACATAACTTCCGCTATGCTTGAAAGAGAGTGTTATATTCCTTGGGGTTTCCAGGAACTGCCGCATTCCCACGTCACTTCTGACGTAGTAAATCTACAAGTGGCTATTATGGGTAAATGAGTTGCATTTATTAATTGTCGGTACGAGTGGCGTGTTTTTTATATGTAAGCGAGTACCAAAGGCTTTATGGCGAGTCGATTACAGGTATCCGGGTCGTGCCAATATCGCAGAGTCATTTACAAGGCGCCGGGTTGTTTGAAGGGCGAACGGGTCTCTTCTATTTGTGCCTTTCATTTGTAAACGAGTGTCTCGGACGGCTCGTTTACGGGTTGCCGGCTTGTCAGATGGACAACGGCTCTCCTCGATTAATACATTATCACATTAATGTATATTAACTACTTAATTATAGG
The DNA here is from genome assembly GCF_049676595.1 of Methanocella sp. MCL-LM. GTDB lineage: Archaea > Halobacteriota > Methanocellia > Methanocellales > Methanocellaceae > Methanocella_A. The sequence continues at coordinate 1,602,002 of NZ_CP187259.1, read as the reverse complement.
TTTACAAGCCTATATATTACTTTCGCTTGGTAGGAAAGCGCCACCCCTATTAACCGAGATTTTCGGCGACCAAGACACAACCGCAGTGAAGGTAATCGAAAAAATATGATGGCCACAAGCCACCTTAATAATAAAACATCTTGTCGATCTTCTCCCTGAGCTCCCGGGAATCGTTATGCACGTACACATCGAGCATTGCCAGACTCGAAAAGCCCAGCTGGTCCGCTGTGTCCCTGGTGCTCATACCAGTGCCGATCATCCTAGTCCCGCAGGTATGCCGGAGCATGTGAGGATGTACCCGTCTTTCTATGCCGGCTCGTCTCCCAGCCTCCCGGACGATGATACACAGTCGGTCCTTGGTCAGCCGGGCGCCGTACTTATTCATAAATAGCGCCGTGGTCTTCAGGTCGGGGCGTATCTTTATCCAGGCTTCGAGGGCTGCCATACACTCCCGCTTAATCACTACTTGTCGGGGCCGCTTGTTCTTGGCCTTCCGGATGATCATCATGCGGTTAATCCAGTCGATATCCCCCGTGTCGAGCCTGCAGAGTTCACCGTTACGAACGCCACAGTAAGCCAACACACTGAGGATCGCCCGGTCCCGGACATTACCAGCCGAGTCGATGAGCGCCCGGACCTCCGGAGCCGATAGGAAGTCCGCAGGCCGTCGCTCCCGGACAGGCTTATCCACCTTCAAGGGTACGCCGTTCGCCCGGGCCATCTCCTCGTATGCGAGCATGTAGTGCCTGATCGTGTTCCTGCTTAGGCCCCGAGCTTCCATATCCCGCCATAGGCGCCTTGCTTCTTCCTGGCTGAACTCTTTCACATGGTAGTGCGTGAGGAGCCGTCTGGCGTTGCCCAGGGACGTCAGGACGTGGATATCCGAGGACCCGCGGGTATACCGCATATCCTGTTCCATCTTGTAGAGGCACGTTTCAAGGTCTAATTTAATGGGCTTTCCAACAGTCCCGAGGTTGATCTTTGTTCGTGTCATAGTATCAAATCCTCTGGGTCGCAGGACCACGGACGCATGATTTTGTCATGGCGTCCCGAGGGCATCCGCGAAGAGAAACCAGAGCCAGCTATGATGGGTAAAAATCGGGCTATGTACTGCGTATAAGGCTACGCTGTGACAGTGCGAATTGCACGACGTCAAAGCACCCAACGTTTGCAGGGGTTGCCAAGTCAGGTCAAAGGCGCAGGATTCAGGGTCCTGTCTCGAAGGGGTTCGCCGGTTCGAATCCGGCCCCCTGCACTCTAATTCTAATAATTTGGCTTTTAAATGCTTGCTTTCCTGATAGCATATACTGAATTTCAATGCTTTTCAGATACTAACCGATAATAAATTTGGCTATTTTCATGGTCAACAGTACACTGTTTATCCTGTTCACCTTACATAAAAATGATCGGCATTTGAGTTTATAAAGCTATTCCTGTCCTGGGATTTCTATCTAATGATCATTGTTTATAAAGACCTTCATATATCTATGTATATATATGACTAATATTACTTTTAGTAATTACGTTGATAACCGTATAGCACAGGGATACCATCCGATTAACGTTACAGATAACGTTTATAGGCAACTGGTAGAGCTGAAACAACTTACCAATAACCAGCTATCGTTCAGCCAGAATCATTGAAATCTTGTTAGATGGCTACGAGAAAGAGCTTAGACAGGGGGTAGAGTAAAATGGCGGCATCTTACGCTACCAAACAAGAAAAGATCAAAGCAAACCTATCGCAGTATACGATTGAATCGTTTACACCTGTAGCGCATCCAGTGACCAGAGTATGTTGTGGGTGCGACCGTTGGATAAAGGTTGATGCTGTGCTCTCAGGTGATCCCCGTAACTTTGGCCTTTGTCGAAGCTGTTCGAAGGAGCTGGCCCTCGCCGACCTGCAGAGTATGACTAAGGTAGATGATAATCTCAAAGTGAGTGATCTTTGTGAGTGCTGTGCTATCGTGAGGGGTAATCATATGGGTATTGCCCATGCTAGCAAACTGATCAGCATCGGGGGGAAGCAGTATAAAATTTGTAATGAGTGTCTCTCTTACCTGAGCGAGAAACTGTACAATCACGCCCTTTAAGCTTTAAAACAATATTTGTAACTTTTTTCTGATACGTGCCTTAAAATAAGGCATATTTTTTAACCGATTTTTCGATAGCGTAAGCCTTCGAAAAAAAAATGATGAAATTGCTGTTTGGAGGAGATAGGGCAGGATGAAAAACTTAAAAACTCCTGCCCTGGAGGTATTGAGTGCTATTCCGTCTGACGAAATTGGTAAGGTTTTAGTCTTACAGGATACTATTGAATAACGTGCTATTTAAACTATGAACATAACCGTTAAACTGACGTACTGTGCCTTGTTTTGAAAAACCTGCCAAGGTGCAAAAATCCGTATGGCATTAATTGGTATGCAATTGTTCGTATTACCACGAACAGAAAACTTTGCAACAATATTTTAATTATTGCTTTTATAATTTATTAAATGATTCAAATATCTTTTTGTGTCAGGTCATAAATCGCCTAACGTTGGCGAATTGTTATCTATCAAATCATTTATCAACTTTTTTTCTGTCGGTAAAGAAATCTTTTCGGAAATGAATCGGCATAGTTATGGCTTAATGCCGATATTGCCATAAGATCATAGGCGGTAGTACAGTTTATCCTACTTGTATACTCCAACGTCAGACTGCCGTAGAGCCACGTAGAGCCACGATAACTGAGCAAGGGTACATACAGTATCCAACCTATTGCAGCCATCAAAAGTCACTTTTGAAAAGCGTTTTGTGTGAGTGAATAAAACAAGATGATTTTCAATTTTTTTCAAAGTATATGCACACTATTACGGCAAACGTAAAGCCATTTCTTAATGTGCTGTCTTTTTATACCCTTAGATTCAATATTAGAGCGTATGATAAGTTTATAAATGGCACTAATAGTGCCGTAGCTAACAAGAATACTACTTACTGCCAATTAGTAGTGTGCGCGTTCCTATTTATATACTTATCTACAGGCCCGGCATGGGCAGGAGGATGAAAATTTATGACAGTATTTACAAAATATAAGACTTCGTTAAACGCTAATGCACTGCTGATACACAATCACTTAATTTTCAATGGCGATAAGCATCTTGCAGAAATCAGCCGTGAAACTGATATTGCAAAACACATTGTTAGATATCAGGTATGGGGGCCATTACTCTCTCGTAAACTCGTTACTACATATAAAGTGGGTAATCTGACCTTTGTTCATGCTTTAATGCCTAATGACCGTAAGGAGGCTTAACAGTGGTGGAGGAGAAAGGCATTAGTAATAATGGCAAAGGTGCGCTTGAGTGGGCTAAGAAGGGCCGCTACCGTATTTCCTGTATCGTCAAATAAGATACCCCTGGTTAAGTGGAGGGCTGAGTCTACTACTGATGAAAATAAAATTCGAGAGTGGTGGACTATGTGGCCCAATGCCTTCATAGGCATAGACATGGAGAAGTCAGGGCTCACGGCGTTTGACTTTGATAAAAAGAATGGTGGTCTTGAAGCATATGAAGAGATATGTTGTGTTCACCCAGAGATGCGAAACACCTATACAGAAAGTACACATAGCGGTGGTATTCACGTATTATTTACAAGTAACGAACTGCACGTTAGAACTGGTACAAACGTTTTCATGAAAAAAGTGAATACTAACGATTGGGTAAACAGGTTACCAGATAGGTGCTGGTCAGGCGTAGACACAAGAGGAGACGGCGGATTATGTATAGTTGCACCTAGTAAGGATGCTGCAGGCGAGTATAAAGTTACAAATGATTTACCAATCCAGCCAATATCTGAAGGACTGATAGAGCTATTAAGAAAGGTCGGTAAAGTATTGGATGCCGATTCTTTTGAGAAAGACGAGTCTGATCCTGCATATAATACCGTAGATGCTGCACATATACCTATCAGGTTCTACCGTGAGCAACATAACCCGCCATGCATTAGAGGCATTCTTACGAATCTTAGGGCTGGTAAGGCTTGTAATGATGAAAACTTCGCTCTCCTGTGTTACTATCTGGGATTGAACATAGCGAAGGACGACATTATAGCTATTTTCAGCCAGTCGCCAAGGTTCAAGTGTGACATTACTGAGTATCAGGTTAAGGTGGCTTCGCAGAAGGGTTATAAGTGCCTTAGATGCGCTACGATGCAGGATAATGGGCTATGCCCTGGTGGTGAGGACTGTAATTGCGAGAAGTCGCCTGCATGGAACTACCGTAATAACTTCTATAATAAAAATTGGACTTATAACACAGCTAAAGAGGATGTAGGCATAGCGGAGATGTTAGTTGACATATATCATGATGATATTCGCTATGTCGTTTGTAGTGATCAGTGGCATGTGTGGAATAGTGGCTATTGGCCGGTAGCCGTGCGAGAGCGGCCCCTATGGCAATTGATTAACAGTATGGCAGGGCTGGTAAAGGATAGGGTGCTTTTTCTCAGTGGCAACATTAAAAATATCTCGGATGAGGACTCACGTAATGCCTTTGTAAAGTTTGTGGATAATCAGTATAGACAATACCGCTATATGCGAACTGGGAAGGGTATAAAGAGCATTATAGACGCAGCCGCACATATCAATGACAGGATAGCGATTAACAGTCTGGATGAGCTTGACAGTGACAAGCACCTGATTAATCTGCTCAATGGTGTCTATGACCTTAATGCAGGCAAGTTTATATCTCACGGCGAGGCTACAAGGGCTTTTCTTATGACGAGACAGTCAGCCGTAGCCTATAACAAGGCGGCTAACTGTCCGAAGTTCCTTCAATTCATTGAGGAAATTACTTGTGGCGACGATGACCTTGCTAGGGATATCCAGAAGTGGTTAGGGTACTGCCTGAGTGGGTACACAAACGAACAGGAGTTCAGGGTATTGAAAGGCGTCGGGGATAACGGTAAGAGCCTGTTGATGAAGGTCATACTGCACATAATGGGAAGTTATGCCGACACAGCCAACAGCACCGCCTATACTTATAGTCCTGGTGGTTCTAATGGGAGGTTCGACTTTGGGGACAAATACGGGCTCCGCCTGCTTGTCTGCTCTGAAACATCGACTAACGAACGCTGGAATGTCCAGAAGGTTCAGAGCCATACCGGCGATGAGCAGATTAGCGGAGAGCAGAAGTATAAGGATGGGGTGAGCTACAGGCCCATGTTTAAACTGACGTTCCTGTTTAACCATGTGCCTACTGTTAAGAAAGACGTGGCTATGGGTAAGCGTCTGCACATCATGCCGTTTGATCTAAAGCTTGAGGATGGCCAGAAAGATATTTTCCTTGCCGATAAACTCATGAGTGAGATAGAGGGAATCCTGAACTGGATGATCGATGGCTACAAACTCTGGCAGGCTGAAGGCTTCAAGAATAAGTGTCAGGCTATGGCTGAGGCAACTAGTGAATACTGGCAGGCTGTGGATTATATGTCCGTGTTTATATCTGAGATATGCGATACAGGTAAGGACAAAAACGGCGATAAGTACTGGTGCTTCCCAGATGAACTGTTTAAGGCTTATGATTCGTGGCAGAAGAACTATCCCGAAGCCGAAAATCTCTCGCAGAAGGTCTTTGCCAGCAAGATCAACAGCCTTGGGTATCCACTTGAGTCGAGGCGCAGTAAAGATAAATTGGACGAGAACGGCAAGCCAGTTGTGTACAAGGCTCGTGTTGGTCTGCGTCCGAAGTCGCCAAAACTTGAAGATTATAATAGCTTTATTGCTCCGATGAAGAAGGCAAATGTTGAATGCTTTTAGCCTTCTTTATTTTTTCATTTTTCGGCGCATGTAAATGTCAAGTTTAGTTTTGTAACCGATGTAACCTATCCTTAGAGAAGTTTTATAGATGAAAAAAATAATAGAAAATTTATCTGTATAACTTAACAAATGGTAGGTTACATCGGTTACAAGAAATAACTTTCAGCCGCAGCATTATGAAATGCCTAAAAATCAACCTACTATGATGGTACTATATTATGCAGGCGTATTTTTGGTTACTTTCACAGCCAGAAACGATGAGCATCTCAAACTTGGGGCGCATACTAAAACGTCTGTGCGAATACTTTTTACAGCTCTTTTCAGCCCTTCAATTATGTACGTTAGTAGTCGTATAAGAGTTCGTTATTTGACGAACGATTATGGATATAGTAATTAAATGATTTTGATTGTAAAATAGTAACATTTTTAAGGTAGCGTTTGCTTATTTATCTGCATATTAATTAGAGTTGATACTGTGGGCTTAGTTGAGGATTTTGCGTCTATTGGGTTTTGTGGTAGCTGTTTAATCGTGCCCTTGATTATTATGATCTTGGCAATTACCCTGTTTAAACCAGAAGTTGGGGTATTTTACTTAAAGAACGTTCCTCAAGATAAAAAACGCCTATATGGTGCAATAATCTATACCTTGTTGATATTGGTAGTATTGCTAATATTTAGTATATCGATGTCAATTACTTCCGATATTAATAACTCTATAATCATAAATTTTTTAGTATCATGTATAATGGCAAGTTTCTTTTATTTCCCCGTTATTGGTGCATACATCGCCTACAGAATAATAAAAGGCCCCAGTATAGAGGTAATGGTGGCTTCAGCAGCTTCTGCAGGATCACCAACCATTAATAAGCTAAGATATAGCCCGCTAAAATTGGTTGATCACTTAACATCGCAAAATATCAATACAAGAAATCAAGCTGCGTACCTGATAAAGGAACAAAATGAGCCTGTGATTGGCTTAATTTTACAAGTATGCAATCAAAAGTATAATTCTTATGTAAGATACTTGAGCAATCAGCCTCACGCATATAACATTTATGATAACGATATTTTAACAGGAAAAATTTTTGAAACTGTTACGAACTCCCAATCTATCCCGTATCTGAGAAATCACCGTCAAAGGTGGATAGAGGCTCTGGAAGGCGCAAGGCTTTACCTGATTGTTTCATCCGAATCCAGACAAACAGGTTTATTGGAACTAATACGAATACTGGCCAATCAAAACTCTATCTATTTCCAGATTCAGGGACAATATATAGTTAAATTATGTGGAAATGAAATGGTTGAGCCTCTATTAAATCATATGAAAAGCCCGTTACCAGAAGTCAGATTATGGGCGATTATACTAATATCAGTGCTTGAGGACGTTAGATCGTGGGAGCCAATAAGAAACGCCCTCAACGATGAAAGTCCGATGGTTAGAAATGCAGCTGCAGACGCAATGAGGCAATTAAAGATACCAATGGACATAGGTACAAAACAGGTAATTAAAGAAATCGTAAAGATACCGTGTAAATATTGTGGTACTTACATCGAAAATACCTGCACTACATGCCCCAGTTGCGGAGCCCCATTAGGAAAATAGATTAAAAAGATAAGTGGGTAAATTTTATACCCACTTCTTTTCAATGGGGTCATACGCCAGCCCGACTTCTTCCCCTTCGGAGTTAGTCAGAGCTCCAGTCCGATTATAACCGGCTGCAGCCTCTAACTCATGGTAAGCCATTGTCTCATAACACCTTACGGGTGCTGGCTGTTTCAGGCGGTTAATAAGGTCATTTATATTTTCCTTCTCCTGTGGTGCGACTGTTGCCATAGTAGTGTTTCCTACTGCGCTTACAGTCTCACTGTTACCCCATTTACGGTTTACGGGGTCATAACTCAATTCATCCATATAGTTCACCTCCTGGTTAGTGATTAAAACAGATTTATCCTTCGGCCCTACTCCATCCCCTTCTTTGAAAATCAGGACGTGATGAGCTTTCGTAATCTTCGTTATCCTGCCTTCTGCATTTTTCACCGCTAATAGCCCAGTGGATAGTGAGAGCTTACCTTGTCGCCAGAGTGATAGCGCCTCAGCATTATTGATATTCATACCTGCCACAAGGCGAGTCGTACCGCCACGAACAATCCTAACATTGCTTAGCTTGCCTACAATCTGCCCACCTACACGCTTGAGCTCATCAGCAAGATTCTTGAACGGGTCAGGGTGTTCAGAAGCGTACACGATAGGTACGCCTTCAAAATCCGCAGGGTTAAACGCTTCCTCTGCATAGTATGCGCCTCCGATGTCACGATTAAGCGTTTGCAGAATACTGTTAGCAAAGAAGCCGTTAGAATCTTGATTCATGATCCTGGCGGATTCACCATAAACGGAAAAAGTCATATAAGATCACCTTACCGTAAACGATTTTACCGTAACGTTTCCCGACACAGCAGACACAGATACACGTAACTTAATTAGTCCTCTAACATCTGCCCTAAAAACGGCATCATTAGAGCCACTATATGACGTTGCATCCTCGCCAGTAGCGATGTTGGTCGCCTGTAGCGGGCTGAAAATGGTTCCATCGACTGAACCATAAAAATTAACCGTTGCTGTGCCAGTGATAGCAATACCTGCGGTATGCAGACAGGCTATGTCTGCGTCTATGCCATCCCCCGTGGCTGTTGCTTCACAGTGATGTAAATTCTGTAATCCATCTATGTGACGGATTATCTGATTTGGGTAAGGCTCAAAACGTCCTCCCTGTTGATGTATAAGAAAACTCATAAAGAATTACTCCTCCTTAGTAAGCTATTGTATGTAAAAAGAAGTATAAAAATAAGGAATATTAGGTGTTTTCACAGAACGTAACGCTTGTCAATGGTATCACGTAGCGTTTCTGTATCGGCTGTTAAGTAGACCATCGTTGATAAAATCGACCTGTGGTTAAGTTGCTTTGCACATAAGGCTAAATCTACGCCTGATCTTAACATATTAGTAGCACAGGCAGCACGTAACAAATGTGGATATACCGGCTTCTCTATGCCAGCTCTCTTAGCGGTGCTAACAACGATTTTGTATAGGCCCGACTTAGTGAGTGGTTCTCCAAAAGTCCCTAAGAATAATGTGTTATTATCCACCTGTGGCCGGATAGATATCCATTCTTGAATGTACTTAGCAGCATCTTTTGTAAGAATCGCCTTATGCTCTCTGTAATTCTTTACGATCTCATCGGGGTTATGCGCCCTGATGTAGAAGTACCTATTTTTAAGGTCTATGTCATCAACATTGGCCGATATTACTTCCTTTTGCCTTGCGCCAGTGGAGAGCATCAAACTTATGATTGCTCTATCACGGATAGAAGTACACGACTGCAACAGGGCTTTACATTCTAAGAGCGTTAAGCCATTCTTAGCCTCACGCATTACCTTTGGTTTCTTAATTTTGATGGGGCATCCTAAAGCTTCGCTTATTAGTTCTAAGCAGTGCAATTTTCGGATAATTGACCTTGGTTTCAAGCCTTTAACCCGTAAGTCCTCTTCTATCGTCTGTGCTATGTCTAAATCAATTTTTGACAGGTTATAATGGTTTATCAAGTAGTTTGCAACCTGTATGACTGTCTTTATGTTGACTTTGCTGTAACGCTTTGTGTAGATCAGGTAATGCTCTAATTTTTCGAGCGTAGCGAACTTATCGAGGGGTTTAATGGTCTTTTCCTGTATCTGCTGCTCTAACATGCCGAAATCTATTCTCTTTCTCTGTGTTGCCATTGTTCATACCTCATTTGAGGTGAACAGGCGCTAAAATTGGCTGACTGCTGACACAGAGAAGAGACCAAATCGCCTTATGTCGGTTAGATGCCGCACTTGTAGCCAATTCGCAGGATTCAGGGTCCTGTCTCGAAGGGGTTCGCCGGTTCGAATCCGGCCCCCTGCACTACAACAATTTTTAAGATATTTCTACAAACTCTTTCTTGAAGACGTTCGACTCCCCAATCACGGAAAGCCTTTTGCCTCTTAACGCCCAATACCTTTCAGTGATAAAATGGTAGATGCAGAGACTGTCGAAGAAATCACCGGCTTTATCAGCGGTAACGTGAAGCGTAAGCAAATTCTCGACGTGCTCGATAAAAACGGCAGCGCGAGCGGCGAATATCTTGGAAAGCTTACCAGAATGCCCAGGCTCATGCTGGAGAAAGTCCTGAAGGACATGACGGAGAAGGGTGTCATCGAACTGCAGAACGATAAGTACGTCCTGACGGAAAGCGGCAAAGTAGCAGCGCAGGTCTTACCGAAAGGTTCCGCAAAAGGTGGCAGCCAGAAGTATGACGCTAACATTCAGCGCGAGATTTAAAAATTAAAAAAGTTAAAAAATTTATTCTTTTTTCCTGCCCGCTATCGCAACCACAATAGCCGAAGCCAGCACAGCCAGAACTACTCCGAAACCCGGTGAAGGCTGAGGGGTCGGACTAACCTGCGAGTTGTCCGTAGTGGGATCCCGTGTCGGGAACGGGGTAATCTGCTGCGGCTTTTGCTCCATGACCACGCTCATATCTGTCGTAACTCCGGGCTCGACCTGGAAGATCAGCGAGTAGCCGTCTTTGTACCCTTCGCTGGACACCTTGACCTGGTACGATGTGGTGAAGTCGTCCAGGTTGCTAAACCTGAACACGCCGTTCGGGTCGCTGGTGGTCGTGAAGTACACGGTATCAGACATAGTCGGGCTAACGATGCTGACGGCGGCGCCGGACATGGGGAAGCCGGTGCCCATTTCCGTCACCCTGCCGCTGACGCTGCCGGGGGCTTTACTCGGGTCAGGGGTGGGAGCATAATTCTCTATCGGAAGTATCTGGACGTCGACGAAAACCTTGACGCCCGAGGGGATGCTGAACGGTCCGCTCTGCCCGTCGGTAAAGCCGGCTCCCCGGGCTATGAGCCGGTAAGCCTCGCCTCCGCCGGTAGAGTTGACGCCGTTAAACCGGTACCTGCCGGTATCGTCCGTGGTTCCGGTCACGTAGATTTCGCTGGTATTGGAGGCGTTGACGATAGCCACGTAGATATTGGGGACTACGTCGGTTGAAACAGTTTTATACGCGTGCCCGGTTATGCTGCCCGGACCGTCTCCCGGAGGCATCGGAGGAGCGTTGTGGTTAACGCCCGGGTAATCGGCAGTCGCAGTAACTGTCGTGAATAGCACGCTAATCAGTATGATCAGAATAGGAACGATCATCAGCCGGTTATATGACATGAGTAGTAGTACACAAAAACAGTATTTAAGCTTTATATCACAATCGCATGATCATTCGTTCTTCCCGGCAAATCAAAAAATAAGCGGTTATCAATTGTCAGGGCTTATCAGTATCGACCGGTAAACGGGGTCCCGGACATTTTTCAGGAAGTCTTCGCACCGGATACCGCAGTGGTCCAGCATTGCCAGGTGAGCCGGCGGCAGGCTTCTGGCATCATGTAGTGCCATGCGGAGGAACTGGCCGGTAGCCAGTGGGTCTATGCCGGCTACAAAGTTATTCCTGCTCCCGCTCTCTTTGACCGCTTCGGCCAGCACCTGCTGGTTTGCTCGGACAAGCCGGAGTAGCTCCCGGACATTCTCGTCACCGGGGTCCCGAGCCCTTACCATTTGTAGTTCTTTGAGCACAGCCATTTTTTCGGGATGGTTACGCATGAAGCATTCGACCGCCCGGCCGGACGCCCGGAGTTTCCGCAGGCCTGTGTGGCCGGAGGTATGGCTATTGATAGTCGCATTCAGCGACTCGACAATCCGTGCAGCCACGGCAGCATACAGTGATTCCCGGTTGGAAAAGTACTGGTGTAGCATAGCCCGGGAAATACCGGCCTTACGGGCCACGCTGTCCATGGTCACCGACTCGGGCCCATGAGCCCGCAGCAGGCACTCAGCTGCATCCAGAATAGTGTTACGCTTATGATTGTCTTTTACCTCTGACCATCCGCTCATGGCATATCAGCCTCGCACCACAGGTGTAGTATTGTTCCCGATGACGCCATCGTTTATCAACTTTAACGTGGCGTGCGCCTGCTGCTGTGTTGCATAATTCTTATCTTCATGTTCGCCTTTTGAACGCCTGCAGTCGCAGGCGTTCTCGAGGCGATGCGATGACGATCGCTGCGCTGTGCCAGGATCACAGATTGAAACGGATTGCACTGATTTCACAGATGGCAATAGAATAAAAGTGGTAGACGATAAATCCATTTCACATTGATTAGTATCTGTGTAATCTGTGGCATCTGTCAGAATCATCAGATTCTGCGTAATCTGTGATTTGGCACAGCGCAGCGATCGTCTGCTGATCGCCTTCCAGAACGCCTGCATTCGCAGGCGTTCAAAAGGCGTATCTCACGATTACGCATAATTATACAACACAGTATGCGCCTGCTTTCTCTACACAAGCATTATGCCTGTTACCGGCCAGTATCTTTAGGAGTAAGATGGGCGTGCGAAAAGGAGCAGGACAGGCGAGCAGCAAAGGACAAACGGGCACCGAGACCAGTGCCTTCGGGTCGCCGGGCAGGATTTGCCACGACTCGTCAAAGTTCTACGGGAGCAGGCTGTACCAAGGGCTCAGCTCTGCCGATACTAAACTCAAATGCTCAGAGAACTGCCTGCCCGCAGATAAAGTCGATAAAATATTCGCCCGATCCAGCGAGCAGATGGAAGATTTGCCGGACTGTTGCGTTCACCTGATGGTGACGTCCCCGCCGTATAACGTGGGCAAGGAGTACGACGAAGACCTCACCCTGCAGGAGTACAGGGACTTTCTATCCCGGGTGTGGAAGGAGACCTACCGGGTGCTCGTGCCGGGAGGGCGGGCCTGCATTAACGTGGCGAACCTCGGCCGCAAGCCGTACCTGTCGCTCAGCTCGCTGATCACCGGAGACATGCTTGACACCGGGTTCCTGATGAGGGGCGAGATCATCTGGAATAAGGCTTCCTCGGCCAGCCCGTCCACCGCCTGGGGAAGCTGGCAGTCGGCGAGCAATCCGACGCTGCGGGATGTACACGAGTATATCCTCGTCTTCTCCAAAGACTCCTTTGCCAGGGCAGGCAAAGGCAGAACATCGACCATCACCAGAGACGAGTTCCTCGAATACACAAAAAGCGTCTGGACCTTCGGGGCTGAGTCCGCCAGAAAGATCGGCCACCCCGCACCTTTCCCCACGGAGCTTCCCGCGAGGTGCATCAAGCTCTACACTTTCGAAGGAGACGTCGTCCTCGACCCGTTCATGGGCAGCGGCACCACCGCAGTGGCAGCCCTGCAAAACGGCAGGCACTTCGTGGGGTACGAGATCGATCCCGAGTATATCGAGAAAGCAGAGGCCAGGATAGCGGCTTGCCGGCGGCCGACAGAGTGATTATTTTCTGGTTGCTTAGGTGGCGTGAGAAAGCAATACGAACGCTGTGCTGTGCGTTTATGATTGCTCAGACAGGTGACTCAGCAATACGAACGCTGCGCTGTGCGTTTATGATTGCTCAGACAGGTGACTCAGCAATACGAACGCTGCGCTGTGCCAGATCACAGATTACGACAGATTGCACAGATTTCACAGATGACTATTTTTGATATAAGGAATTGTGTGAGCCCTTTTCTTTTAGATTATCGATTAGCATCTGTGAAATCTGTGGCATCTGTCGAAATCTGTGATCTGGCACAGCGCAGCGTTAGTCCACGTTCACGGGCTCAGAAACAACCGTTCAAGGAAATAGTAGCCGCCACAGCGCAGCGTACGTACTTCACTCCCACAATCGGCAATAAAAAAGGAAAAACCGCCTATGCCGGCGGCGGTATGTACTTTGGCGCCTCGTAGCTGACGAATGAGGAAGTCGTGGTCGCCCATGCTCCGTCCATGGTCTTGAGGCTCATCGACGGCGCTCCGGCCGGGAAGGCGGTCGTGGTGTTGTTGCCCATGACTGCGCGCATCCTCCTCGAGAAGCTCGGGTAAGAGTCGACGACGACTATCTTTCTGTCTTCCGAGTGGGTGATGCGCAAAGGCTTGTCCAGCGTGAAAGTTTTGACGCTGCCGTCAGGCGTGAAGACGCCCACCTGTTTGACATTGGAGTCTTTGTAGGTCGCACCGCTTGATACCGGAGTAATACCTTTCAGGCCCATGATCATCGAAGTGCCCGCTACTGGCAGCGACGAGTTGCTGGCTGTATCATATACGGCGGTTGCCGGCACCATAGTAGCGGTCGAGATATAGCCCATGTCATTCGTCGCATTGTACGTACCCGCGAGCGGCGTCATAAAGGTATAGACGGTAGTCAGGTTATCCGCCCCGGTTACTGCCATGTATGGTATCGTATAGCTCAAAGACCCTCCGGTCATGTTTCCAAAAGTTACGGCAAGGTAGATACCTTCGGGCGCCGAGCCCGATCCTACTTTGGTTTTGGCCGGCCCTGAAACACTATAGTCTCCGCCGGCAGATGAGCCGGACTGGTCGGTCTGGGATATTGTCAGAGGCGCGCAGCCCTGTAGTACAAGGGCCAGGACAATTGCGGCCATCAGCATTCTCCTGCACATTCCATCCACTGTTGATCACCGTTTGCACGTCGTCGGGACATCACGATATACGTTGGCGAAGCGTGAGGTATGAACGAGGGCGGGCAATCACAAAAGACACGGTCCTGATGCCGGAGAGCCCGTAATTAGGAGCAAAAAGGTGGACGCATCTACATAGTCTGACTATATTTACCCTTGATCTCCGTGATGACCAGGAAGTTCGTGGCTCCGGCGATACCGGCTATCTCAGGCCCGAGGAATTCGGGCCACGCGGCGCAGACTTCGCTGCAGTTCAGGCCTTTTCTCACCGCCAGCTCTCTGATCGACTGCACAGGCTCTTCCATGCCTTCGAGTTCCGGAATAATGAGGATATCCCGGTCACTGCGGAAGCACGCGCCCATATCCGGGTACCGGTGGCGAATGTAGTTATAGAGCTGCACGGCGGTCATCGGGCTGTCATCGTACAGCAGGTGGCACGCCATGTCATTCCTCCGAACTCTTCAGCTCGAGGGAATACAAAAAATCTTCCGAACGCAGGTACTTGATAGCGATGGTAACAGGGTTCTTACCTTCGCCGTACTCGTAGTTCGGATAAATCTTGCCGTCCTCCGTCCGGAACATGCCGGAGGATAGCATCTCGTCAAGGGCGCCGCCTTCAAGACAGTCCTTGTGGAACCCCCAGTTGACGAACGGAAAGTGCTTTTCGCGGTAAAAAGGCACAAGGTCGTCTCGCTTGACAGACCGGTCGCAGATCAGGCACCTCACCTTCGGGAGATACCGGTCGCTGTTAAGAATAACGCTGTCCATGACGACCGATACCTGGCCATCCTCAGTCAGCTCGTCCAGGATCGATCGGGCCCGGTCGCGGTCGCCGCCGATCAGGGCCAGGACTTCGTCCAGATCTGCGATGTGGCCTTTCTTGCCCGAGATAAACTCCACGACCTGCTGCTTCAGCGCCTCAACATCGACATCTACATCGGGTACGACATCGTCAGTCATATCGTTACGCCCGCCAGGGTATGTTAGGTACCCATGGTAATACTGTCATCGACATCAGCATCGTTGACGCCGATATCGTAGATCGTGTAGTTAGCACCCGAGAGCTTGCCGATCACGTCTTCCCGCACTTCCCGGGCGTCCAGGTCGTCGATGCAGGTAATCGTGCCGTCGATTACCTGGCGCCGGTTGCAGACATCGTAGTAGATCTCATTTACCTCGATCTCGATCTGGCCGATCGAGAGGCGGACGCCGTTGTGGAACGCTTCCATCTCAGTGGTAAAACCCATAAGGTCGCCGAAAATTTCTCCGGTGCCGGCTATCTGGAACTTCAGGACGATGTCGGTCAACATAGCATAATATATTATACGCTCATCAATAAAGCGTTTTTCTTGCGGCTGAGGCCGCAAAGTTGATCTAAATCAGGATGTAGCATTTGCCGCACGATATGCAGACTTGCAGCAAGGTTAAAGTACCTGAAACCACATCGTATACCCGGGAGGCAGCAAAACTTGAAGTTCAGGTTTTCGAATCGAATCGGGCTACTGGCCCTCGTAGGTGTGGTCGCAGGAGCAGTCCTCGCCGGCCTGGCTTATCCTATGAACCCGTTTCTCGCCGTCCCGTTCGTCTTACTGGCGATCGTATCGTTCATCGTTTTTTGCATCTACCTCTACAAGTTCGTTTTTTACAGCCCTGCATTGGATCTGCCTGACGAGGAAACGGCAGAGGAAAAAGAGTAGCAGGATTGCCCCGGAGCCGATCGCCGGGAACGCGTTTTAAGCCCCGAGGAAAGCGGCAAATAACGGCAAGGCCATGACCATGCTGGCGCCGGTACCCGAGAGCATCGCTGCTATGAGGCTGTTGTGCTTTACCGTCACGTAGGCGAGAACGTAGCCCAGGATGGCCGACACCGCGAGGACTCCGCCCGCGTAGAGCAGGCTCGACGTGAGCAGGTAATACAGCCCCGCCAGGAAGAAAGCGAAGACGACGGCCTGAATGATAAAGCCCACCTGCTTTCCCGCTACTGGCAGCAGCCGGGCGAGGAACAGGCCCCGGAACCAGGCTTCGCCGGCCGCCGTCGCGGCAGCCGAGAAGAGCGCAAGCATGGCCAGAGTACTCAGCAGCTTCCCAGAATCCGCTTTGCCGGCATCGAAGAGCAGGTAAGAGAGGATTACTGCCATGACCATTCCTACGATCAGTACCGGTACGCCGATCTTTAGCCCCGCCGAAAGCTTTCCGGCTCCGGCGAAAATTGTCGAAGGCTTATCTTTCTCGAAGAGCAGTACCCCTGCGATCAGTACGACTGCCATCACGAGGTTCAGCACCGCCATAATTATCGGGGTAGATACGGCAGCTGTGGACTGATCGTACAGATGCAGGTACCCGGCTACGCTCCAGAGCAGCGTGACGGCGAAAAGCGCTGCAAACGCATCGATCAGCCGGACGTAGACGCTCATGACTTTGAGCCGCGTCCGGACCGCGTAGGCGAGGCCGGCGAACAGGATAAAGCCAGTCAGGCGCAGCACCAGCGCGTCGAACTCAGGCTCAAAAGCGCTCGCTACGGTGATCACGACGAAGAGAAAACCCATCAGCGCCGGTATCGCGACGTTAGACGGAAGCAGGTACTTCCCCATTTTTATGCCGGCCGGCTTTGATACCCTTGATTTCCTTCGCCCTTTGATGTAGCTGTCGCTCATGTGAAGCAATGGCGCTATATACGGTAAAAAGCCTTGCGATCGGCGAAGCTGGCCCCAAGGGCTAACCGATATTCAGTTTACGCTGAGGTCCGGTTTAAACCGAAAAGTTTATTGATCTGCCTGCTCGATCGATCAACAGTTGCCTATGTCTGAAATCAAAGGCCTCATTTTCGACCTGGACGGGACCATCATCGACAATTACGACCGGTACCTTGAGCATATGCTCACCTGCGTCGGAAACGATCTCGGGTTCTGCTTCACGCTCGGCCACGCAAAGGACCTGTGGTACTCCATCGGCGCCGAATCCAGGGATGCAGTCATCCACAGCTGGGGCGTTGACCCGGATACCTTCTGGACTGCATTCAACAAGCACGAGTGCCTCGAGAGAAAGATCGAGAACACCTACCTTTATAAAGATGCGTTATACCTCGCAAGCCTGAAGATCCCCAAAGGCATCGTGACCCACACCTCGCTGGAGCACACCAGCAAACTGCTGGATTACGTCGGCATGCGCGAGCATTTCCACCCTATCGTCGCCTGCACAGAGGAAACTGGCTTCAAGCCCTCCCCGCTGCCGCTGATCTACTGCGTGATGGAGATGAAGATCAAGCCCGAAGAGGCAGTCTACATCGGCGACACCTGGTCAGACATGATGGCGGCCAGAAATGCCGGGATCAAATCCGTGTACGTCAACCGGTTCAACAGGCCCATAGACTTCGTGCCGGACTACGAGATCGATAGCCTGGAAAAGATTGCCGAAATCATCGGAGCGTCAGGTACTGAGCTACTAACACCAACTATAACAAAGTCAAACATTTTTACCACGGTGGCACGGCGGCACGGCGACAACGGCGAATAATTCTCTCGAAAAACATTGTTCTCACCAGGGCGGCACGGCTCTTTATCCTGGCAACTGGAAATCAAATATTTGAACCACGGCGGCACGGCGACACCAAGACAGTGGTGAACCGGTATAAGTGAACTCATTTATGTCCACGGCGACACAAAGACAGAGCATTAACCATAAGCTTACTATCCAATCCTTTCAGCCTGACTTTCGATCAATAACTTGAAGGAAGCTTAAGGGGGGTGTCCCATACTTGCTGTAAAATTGCTATCGGACCTTCAACGCTCTGGGATCGTTTTTAGTATTACAGAAAAATCGGGGCACCATCAAGCTAATATAATTGTCTCCGTGCCGTCAGCCCGCCGTGTCGCCGTGAATCTAAAAAAGAGGGACATGTTAATCGGGTACGGTTGTCTCCGTGCCGCCGTGCCGCCGTGGTTTAACTAACCATCCAGCCATCGTTACTCGGATTGTCTCCGTGCCGCCGTGCCGCCGTGGTTTAACTAACCATCCAGCCATCGTTACTCGGATTGTCTCCGTGCCGCCGTGCCGCCGTGGTTAGAACATCTGTTCTCCACTAGTCAGGGTAAAGTGCCGTGCCGCCGTGGTAATTTTCGCAGGCGGCGGCAATAAAAGGTCGCAAGTATTAGCTCTTTTTAACCCCGTAGCGGTCGGGCTGGTCGAAGTGGTCCATGACCATGAGCCCGGCGTAGATGCGGCCGGTGTGCCTGACGCCTTCGGGGATGTAGTAATAGTCGCCTTTCCGGTATGTCCTGAGCTCGGCGTCGCCGATCTTGAAGTCGAGGCGGCCCTCGATGACGAAGCCCCACTGGGCTTTGTGGGCATGCTCGGGCAGGTCTATGTCCTCCGCGAACTCCATGAAGATGATCTGCTGGTCCTTTGCCTGAGAGAGATAAGCCCTGACTCCTTTTAATGGAATATCGGCTTCTGGCAGCCTCGTTACGACTGGCGGAAATTTGCTGGTCATGACCTGAAAATACTATGCCTGCAGATATAAGCCTTTCCAGATTTGGCGTGCTCCGTCGGACAGAGATGTCGGAAAGATTAGAACCGGGAAACGGGCTATGGGAGAAGATCTTCGAGCGCTTTTCCCGGGGTAACACCCGGGCTAAAGGAAGCGGTCTCGGGCTTTACCTTGTGAAGACCATCGTCGAAAGCCACGGAGGCCGGGTCTGGGTAGAGGATAGAATGGCCGGGAGCAGCAGGCAGGGAAGCCGGTTCGTCGTCAGGCTGCCAGCCGGCGAAGCCGGCGAAAGTACAGGATAGCGCCGGCCCGGATAATCAAGCTACTGCTCGTTTTAAAATATTATTTATACAATAAATAAAAATAAATTATTGGATTGTGGCAGTTATGGATGGGCGAGAGAAGTCGATTACCAGGATAGTTGCAACGCTATCAGCGATTTTTCTGATAGGACTGCTAGTAGGGCAGTATGCGGAAGCCCAGGAAATCTCCAAAGTACAGCCGATCAGTAGTGTGATCCCGGTTAACCAGTCCCATCTGAAGTATAACACGATCACCGACCGGGCAGACACTCTCGACAGGCACCCGGTACTGATGGACAACCCTTCTGCGCATAACCCATCATACAAGGAGCTCATGGCTTTTTTAAAGAGCGATGACACGGTGAAAAACAAGTACGACTATCCCAATTACACCTGCGCCAACTTCGTGGTAGAGCTGCAGCATAAAGCCGAGAGCAAAGGACTTCACTGCGGCTACGCGGGCCTCAACTTCAAGGGAAAAGAGACCGGCCACGCCATAAACGTTTTTCCGACGACCGATGCAGGGCTGGTCTACGTAGACCTGACCGGCGGCAAAATGATCGTTTCGAAGAACCTCAGGCAAGGCATGAAGTACTATAACATGGGAGTTATCGAGAGCCTGAAGATATACTGGTGAGTTTAGAAGATCGGCTGGGTGGATTTGCCGAATAGAACTAATGTCCCGGCCCCAAGGGCGGATCAGATAGAGCCTAAGCCCTTCGGGCAGAGCAAAAATGAGCGTAGTAAGGAAGACCTATTGCGAATTTACCCGACGATTAACATAGGATAGTAGGGCATATACAGATAGTCCACCCAGGGCGGAGATAAGTAAACTGACTAAGATCGATACGAAACAGATCGCAAATAAGCTGAAGGCATAGAAGCTGAAAAGGAAAGATATAAAAAGGGAAGGGATAGAGGTTACAAGTCCGGAGCAAACCGAGACATAAATTGAATATTTATAGGACGGGAGGTTTTTGAAGGACAAGAAAACAGATAACGCTCCCGACAGAAGCATTGCGAGCAGCATGCTTACGAGCATCAAAAATCCCGCCGCCCACCCTTCGACAACATCGGGATGATCAGACGGCGGCGAAACAACCGGCATGAGATAGAGTGATAAGATTATTAATCCAATTCCCGCTAAACCGGAAATAAGTGTTTTTAAAGCAATACGATAGATCGACTTCAAGTGTATTTAACCAGTTAATAAAACAAGATATTTAATATTAATAATTATCTGGCAGACGAACGCATTAATGACTCAAGCCCCCTACAAGCCGAGCTCCGAGTAAATACCCGTCAGCCGGGCACCTGTTTCAACCCACATTTTTATCAGCGTCATGGCACCCCACAAAACTGCCATAAATACTACGATGGAGACTACTGTGTTTAGGTTTACGCTACTCGCACGAGACATCGAGAAGAACATTGATCCGGTACCGATTATGAAGATAGTAGTCAATAGAATATACATAGTCAATGCGATCTTATCGAAAACCTGCCGGGACCCCATAAAGAACTGGGCTATGAAAACTAATGATGCCATCAGGGAGAACAACAACAGGATCGAGGGCAGCCCGACCCCCATTTGTACGACGATGTATTCCGGCAGCACTACAGATGATAGCAGCGTCATAAGCGTAATGACCAATAAAACGATGACCAGTTTTAAGGAAGCCAGCCTGAACCGCTCGATACTATCGATTTCTCTGAATCCGAACATAGGTTCACCGCCAGTAGAGTGGATGCCTGTGACAAAACAATATAATATACAGCTATATATAAATTATAGGGTTGTTTTAGACAGCCGATAACAAGCTCACAGCTACAATCTTCGGCAATTCCCGGTTTGCAGGCGTAGCTCAGGTAGCCGGGGCACAATTCGCAAAACAGGTTACCGGAGTTACGCGATCGTCCGGTGCCCGACTATTGGGCATACCTATGCTTTCCTGCGATCAGGTTCGCCTGTTCTTTTTCACGCTCAGCCAGTGCATAGGGCACGATGATTAAGATAACTGCTGCGAGTTTTAGAGAAACCTGCCTGAACCGCTCGACATTATCAATTTCTTCAAAGCCGAACATAGGGAAACCTTTGCAACACTATGCAGTATTCATTGAGCGCCACATTAGCCGTGAAAGCTGTAGCTGACTAATCGTAGCCCCCGATTTCCCCAGACTTACAGGTAAGCACCAGATACCTAACCCAAAGTAGTGCAGATGCTTATAATACAATTATATGTAACATAATTATATATAAATTATACGATTGTTGCAAAATTATCGTCCGTGGTTCCGGGCATCCATCCACAGGATCCCGGTAGCTACAAGTAGCTGATAGTATCGCAGGTAGAAAAAATTTTACGAGAAGTTATAGTAGCGAGCGCACCCTGGGTCGTCATTACCGCACATGATAGGTTATCCTGCCCCTTTCCTCGGACCCGTGCCCCTGCAAGCGTCAGTTGTCCACGGTTAGCATGCTCCCTTCCGGGCCTGTGCCGGTCCCCGCAATCAAGGCAGTCGACGTGCTCTCCAGCACGGCGATTTACCACCGCTAACCCAGCAGGACGGATCGTCAACGTAGAGAAAGCAAGGCCTTCATGCGTCAGAAAACGCCTTCCCCGGGCTTCGTCCTCCGCATACCGACGATTTCGGATAACAGGTGACGCCGAATCACCCGGACTAGCTCGCCAAACTGGTATATTTGCACGTGCGCGGCAATAAACTTTTTGCATGATTAGCCACTAATATGACATATGGTGATCATATGGCAGATGATAACGTAGAGGCCATTGTCGGCTACATCAGCGGCAACGCGAGGCGAAAGCAGATCGTCGAGGCGCTGAGCAAGGGGGCCGAAGATGTCGAAGCCCTGGGAAAACTGACCCGCATCCCGAGGCTCTCCCTCGAAAAGATGATGGAGGAAATGGCCGGGAAGAACATCGTGAAGAAAGAGAAGAACGGGTACAAGCTCACCGATATCGGGGAGCAGGCCACGACGGTCCTCAAAGCGATGCGCTGAAACGATCGATCGTCGGGCAGGGCAACAATAATTTTTTTATGAGGCGGGACACCGTACCCGGGGCTTCTGCACCCCGGATGCCGGGTCCCTCCCGGAAGGCCCCTCTGTCGGCAGTAGCCGATCTTTTAATTCAGTAATTATAGTATTGGCTCAAAAAAACTATAATAAAGGCCATCAGTTTTACTTTTAGCTATTAAGCGGTGTTTCCCGACTGTATAAATGCGGCACAGCGTGAGGGAGTATTGATATGGCAAGTAATGATGAGATGCAAGTGGTCGTGTTCCGTGCAGGCGAATCTGATTATTGCGCGGATATCCGGGACGTCAGAGAGATTATCAGGCTGGATAATATCACCAGCATACCGGGCTCGGGAGAGCATGTAGAAGGTATTATCAACGTCCGCGGGGAGATTGTGCCGCTCATATCCCTTCGCAGCCTGACGTGTATGCCCCGCCGGGAAACCGACAGGGATACAAGGGTACTTATCATAGACCACAAGCCAGCTTTCGGGCTCATCGTGGACACGGTGGGTGAAGTAAAGAAGGTCCCGGGAGAGGCCGTCGTGTCTTTGCCCTCGATGATCAAGGACAGGATTGACAGCCACCTGTTTACTGGCATCGTCAAGCTTCCCGACCGCATACTGATCATCGTCGACCTGAAGAGGGTCGTCAACAGGAACGGCGGCGAGCCGGAAAACCTAGTTGCCGAAGCGCAGCCTGCGCCTGTAAATGAGACTACGCCAGTGCCCGAGGCCATGACGCCGGCTCAGCCACAGGCAGCAGAAAGGAACATTGAGGCAGTTGCGCCTGATAGTCCGCAGCCGCCAGCAGAAACGAGCGCTGCGCTGCCCGTCAATGTGTCTGGCAGCCCATGCCAGGCCGACGGAGGCGCGAAGTCTGCGAGACCGGCCAGGCCCGCAGAACAAACGATCGAAGTCCACGTGCAGGACCCGCGTATCACCGAGATTCACCTGGACGCTTTGAGGGAGATCGGTAACATCGGCACGTCTCACGCCGCGACGTCCCTGTCCACGCTGGTGAACAGCCCGATCAACATCACGGTGCCGAACATCAAGCTGATCCAGATCAATAACATTTCCGGCATGCTGAACGAGACCATGATGGTCGGCCTGCTGCTGGAGCTGAAGAACGGCGACGCTACCGCCGGCTACCTGTATAACCTGTTTCCGCTCTCCAGCGCGCTCAGGATTATCGATAAGCTCATGGGCATGGAGATCGGCATGACGAAGGAAATGGATGAAATGGGCCAGTCCGCCATCATGGAAGTGGGCAACATCATCAGCTCTTCCTTCTGCGATGCGGTGGCCGAGTTCCTGGGTATCACAGTCCTTCCCACGCCGCCCTGCTACGTGTGCGATATGGCTGACTCCATACTCCAGAATACGCTCGTGGAGATCAGCATGGTCGCGGACGATGCGATCATCTTCCGCACTGACATGGCTGACGACGAGCACATCTTCGAGGGCTACGTGATGCTGTTCCTCAACCCGGAGACGCTGGAGAAGATCCTGGCGATCATCGACTCCAAGCTGGGCCTATAAATAGCATCAGGCCTATCTCTTTTTCATGAAGTTCGAGGGCATCGTCGAGAGGTTTCCAGGCCTGTGCGTGGCGGAAGGCATCATCAAAAACCTTGAGATCAGGCCGGTAGCGGAGGATCTGGAGCGGCTCAAGCCGGAGATTGCGGGCAAAATCCAGTCGACGTATACGCTCGAGTCCGTTAAAGACGCCCCGGGGTTCAGGGCTTACAGGGACTTTTTCTGGAGTGTCGGAGTTGATCCGACCAAGACGAGGCCGGCATCAGAGGCGCTGGTGAGAAGAATTCTGGCTGGAAAGCCCCTACCGACGATCAATACGGCGGTAGACGCCTATAACCTGATTTCTGCGCTGCACGGAGTGCCTATCGCAGCCTTCGATGCGGACCTGCTGCACGGGGAGCTCACGATGAGGTTTGCGGCACCTGGCGAACGCTTTCAGGGCATCGGCATGAAAGAGCCCGTGGAGCTGAAGCCTAACCAGGTGATCATCTGCGATGAGGCCGACAACGATGTTGTCGGAGAGATAATCGCAGTATACCCCTACCGGGACTCGGACAGCACAAAAGTAACTATGGCCACCAAAAATATGCACGTTATTTCGTGCGGCGTACCGGGAATCGGCCGGGAGACTGTGCTCGATACGTACCGAGCCTGTGCTGCCAACCTGGCAAAATATTGTAGTGGTAATCCGGCAGAGCCGATCCTTCACCCTTGAGCGGCTACTTAGCCTCGGCCTGCTGGCCGGCCTCTGCACTCAGCACCTTGTTGATCTCGTCCGGGTTGAAACCTACTATAGTCTTATCCCCGTAGACGAGGAGCGGCGTGGCCCGGACCTTGTACTTGTGGACAAGCTCGTCCATCGCAGAGCGGTCTTTGGTGATGTCCTTATCCTCGAACTTGATGTTGTGCTTCTGCAGGTATTCTTTCAGCTGGTTGCAGTACCCGCAGGATGGTTGAGTGTAAATTTTAACGTCAGGCATGAATGATTCAACCCAATATGAGTGGCTGTTTCGGGCGTAAATAGGATGGCGCGGATATAAACGGCATGCGTTAAGCCAGAGTTTGATTGCGGTAAGGGCACTGGCAGGGCGGGGAACTGGAGATTAAGCTACCACTATGTATTTTAAGGGGTATCTTCAATAGTCGGTTAGTGAAGTAAGATGGAGTCGACTAAAACGACAGAAAAACGTAATTTGATCGAAAATGAAGCTGAATATATAGTCCGGTACGTGAAAGGTTTCGAGGTGTTCTCAGCCAGGGATGAGGCTGCCATCGACGAAATTCTGGCGATGATGAATAACGCACATGCGGCCATCGATCGCATCGAAGAGTCCCACCAGAAGCGCATCGTCCTGATGCGCGAGATGGCGGAGACCATCAGCGCGATGGAAGATGATCACAAGCAGTTTGCCTCGAAGCACAAGAAAGCTGCAGTGGATTAGTACCGGGTGAGTGCCGGTACCCCGGCAGTTTTACTGGGTAACCCGGGAACCAGATAGAAATATTACGCTTAAAAAGGTAAAATTACACTTTTATAAGTTTTTTTCTCAATATTAAGGCTAATGGGCTAAGTATTTATCATTTAACGCCTAAACTTGAGCTGGTTATATTTATGCCAGCGATCGTAACCAGGGATCTGACTAAAAGATACGGAAAGTTCGAGGCGCTCTCCGGCCTGAGCATCGAAGTCGCCGCAGGCGAGTCTTTCTGCCTGCTGGGGCCGAACGGCGCGGGCAAGTCCACCACGATCAGCATGCTGACCGGGTCGATCGAGCCCACATCCGGCGCTGCCACTGTCATGGGCATCGATGTGGCAAAGGATCCGACGGGCGTGAAAAAGATGGTAGGCATCGTGCCCGAGATGGAGTATCCCCCCAGCTTCTTAACCGTCAGGGAATACCTGGACCTGGTTTGCAGCATTCGCAAAGTCCCGGAGCCGAAGCCCAAAATCGACCGCTGGATAGAATTTTTCGGCCTCGGGCCCAAAGAGGACGTGCTCTGCAAGGACCTCAGCAAGGGTACGAAGAAGAAGGTGATCGTCTCGGCTGCACTCGTGCATGAGCCGAAGCTCCTGTTCCTCGACGAGCCGTTCCTGGACCTGGACCCCATTGTGCAGCACAACATGAAGGACTACCTGAGGTCGTACGTGAAAGAGGGTGGGACCGTATTCCTGTCTACCCACATTCTGGAGATCGCCGAGAAGCTCTGCGACCGGACCGCCATCCTGTATAATGGCAAGCTGATCGCGTCGGGCAAAGTTTCCGAGCTCAAGCACTCCCAGGAAAGCCTCGAGGATGTCTTTATGAGGCTGGTGAAAGAGGAAGGGGCATGAGCGCGAACCTGTTCTGGCTGTTCATCAAAGAGGAGTACCGGGCTCAGTCGTCCATGTTCAAGAGTTCGTTCCTCATGTACCCGATCTTCATCCTCGTCATGTCGGGGCTCATGGGCCTGATGCTGTTGCCTATGCGGATGTCGCTCTCCACATATGAGCTCGTAACTCTCGCCCAGATAGGCGTGTTCATGTCGGGCATGCTGGTCGGCGGCATGGCGATGTTCCAGGAGGCCATCCTGGAAAGGCGGATGCCGGGAGTGAGGCTGCTGCTCAACATTCCGGGCACCCTGCCCGTCTCGAACAAGAAGATGTTCACTTACTTCTACTTCAAGGACATCCTGTACTACATAGGTATGAACGTGCTCCCGGTACTGTTCGGGCTGTACGTATCCACGTTCCTCACCGGCCTGCACGTGGATCTGCCGATGGCTGCCCTGACCTTCATCCTGTCCTTCCTGCTGGGCGTCTCGGTGAGCTTTGCGCTCTCTACACTGGCAGTCCGGAGCAAGGCGTTTTTTGCTGTAACACTGCTGGCGATCATGGGGCTGGCATACGTGGCGACGATCGGCCAGGCGAGCGCTCTGGTCGGCATCGGCCGGTTCGTCCCGACAGTCGGGGCATATATGGGCGGATCAGTAGTAGACATCACCATATCGATTGTAGTGTTCCTGGCCTTGTCGGCGTTTTCGCTGGCCTTCATCAGGGAGACCCCACACCCGGTCGAAAAGCGTTATAAGAGCAATTTTGGCGGTGTCAGCCGCCGGTTCGGTCTTTTCGGGCGCTATGCTACTCTGGCAGCCAAAGAGTGGATCGACCTCATGCGCAGCGGCGGGCTGGGCTCGGTGCTCTTCTCCTTCGTGCTTCCGCTGCTGTTCCTCTGGGGCCTGCTCTGGATGATGTCGAACGTGATGACCTTTATGACCGACGGCAACGCGATCAGCCTGCCGTTCAACACAATGTTCTACTCGATCATCATCGGTTTCTTCGCTTCCCTGGTCTACGGCTGGCTGAACAACATCGATAACAACGCCAACTACCGGATGCTGCCGGTTACGATGCCGGACGTGATCAAGGCCAAGCTCATCCTGTTCGTGATCCTCAACACAGTCGTCTCGGTGATATACCTCGGCCTGATCAGCATCAGCAGAGGCGAACTGGCCCTGCTGCCTGCCGGCCTGTTCACGATGTTCATGGTTTCAGGCTACACGGGCGTGCTCACAGCATATATGACGGGCATTTTCACCAACAGCCTGATGTTCGACTACAAGGTGATGTCGATCTACGCTCTGGCAGTGGCGCCGGTGCTCGTCGTCCTCATCCTGCTGTCGTTCTACCCCGGGATGCTGCTGGCAGTCGTATGTCTGTCGGCCCTGCTGGGCGCTCTGGCATGGCTGCTGCTGGGGAGGATAGATAAAAAGTGGGGCAAAGCCGAGTTCGGGGCCTGAGGGCCGGAAAAGTAGAGCCCCTGCGTACACGATCCTCGCCAGTCGGAGAGGCCAGCCTATATTACGGCCTGGCCCATTTTTTATTATGTATAATAGCGAATATATTTTTTAATTTCCGGCAGAATATCTTCCAAACATGAGCCGGCTACATGAGATGATGGACGAGATCGAGCGCCAGCGCCGCAAGGGTAATTTTAACGGCGCGGAGAACCTGGCGAAGCTCGAGATGAAGGAGTACGAGCTGCAGGGCAACACGCCGTACTTCAACTTCTACAGAGGCTTTTTATGGTACCTGTACGACTTCCCATTCGATGCCCTGATGCATTTTAACAATGCGCTGCTGACCGAAGAGAAGGACATGTTCTACGTACACAAGTTCAAAGGAGTCGTCAACCTGGAGAATGGCAAGTACGACGAGGCGATAGCATCTTTTGAGGCGGCCATGAAGCTGACGTCAACCGAGGCGGACACGATCTCCATCATGAACTCCCTGGGCAATACCTACCTGAGGTCTGGCAACACCCGGCGGGCGCTTGAACTGTACAGCGAAGCCTTACAGCTCTCGTACGATCACGGCCTGGACGAGTGGACGCAGACAACCCTCTCCAACATAGGCGTGGCCCACATCCACATGGGAGACTACAAAGGGTCGCTTAAGTTCTTTGAGGACGCGCTGGAGCTGGCCAGAGCGCTGGGTGATGCGAGGGGCGAAAGGATATGCCTGAACAACCTGGCAGGCGCCCTCAATAACATGGGAGAACGGAACGATGCGCTGGAGCTCTTCGAGGAATCGTTGAAGAAGGCTTCGGAGATCGACGACAAGTACGGGATACGGGTCGCATACAGCAATCTCGGGTACACCTACCGGCTGTTAGACAAGCCTGACAGGGCGATGGAATACTATAAAAAAGCCCTGGAACAGGCGAGGCAGATCGGTGATCGCCCTGGAGAAAGCATGGCTCAGTACTGGATCAATTCTCTGGAAGAAGGTCAAAAAAGATTCGTGGCATCTTAAGCGGCACTAGCGTCCGCGTTCAGCCGGGTGTCCAGCGCGTGCATAAGTTCGCGGTACTCCCTGGTAGAAAAGTCCATCCACTCGTTGACTGCAAGGAGGTAAATGGCAGTCCTGGCGCCTTTCTTGGTCAGCCGGTAGTTTTCGTGCCGGTAGTCGACCAGGCCGGCGCAGACAGTGGCAGCGATGACGGAGGTCAGGTGCTCGTCACTCATGCTGCATTCGTTCGAAAGCTCTTCAAAATTCTGAGGGCCGCTGCACAGTGTGGCCAGAACCTCAAGGATCATCGAACATGATAAGGACCTGCATGAATCCATACTCGTCACCTGCAACCGGATGAATGTTAGCAGCGTGAACTTAGGGTGCGCAAATTGGTGTGGGGGGTATATAGCTTTATTGCGATGCACCCTAAGTGTCACCGCTCTATACCCTACTACAATTGTCGGCTATATAAATTAATACAACATGCCTGTATGTACAAGCATTACAAAAATTAGAATAAATTGGTAATTACAAATATATATCCAAATTTATTGCGTTATCAGGCCTTCCCGCGCCAGGGCTCGGCGCGGGATTGCCCGGTCTGTTGACGCTTGCAATGCATTCGCGTGCATGCAGGCACATACGCTTAGAACAGGTTCAGGGCGAACTCGGGATAGGCTCCCGCAAAGTGTACTCCGCCCAGCGCCGGGACTCCGGCGATTCCGCCGGCAGTGCTAAAGCTCGTCGCGAACGTGTGATCCTCGGCGGCGTTGGCCCCTACCATGCTGTTGGCCACGTTAGCTACCCCGAAAGGACCGAGCCCGTAGCCGCAGCCAAACGGCATGCCCGGCAGCACCCCTGGCAGCGGGCTGAAGCCGTTCACGGCCGCATCGGCCGCCGCCTGCGAATTGGCCATAGTGGCATCGTGGCTGTACGTGTTGAACGTTGTCGGGCCCGCCGCCGCAAGGCCCGGACCTGCCACGATCGTCCCCATGGGGAAGCTGAAACCGAAGGCCGCATTGGCGGCCAGAGACGCTAACACGAAGAGCAAACCCGCTGCTACCAAAACATATGCAATCCTCACCTTAATCATACTAAACCCCCACAACAATATGAGTATCTAAAACAGGTAATAATAAATATATTAGTATAGATTCTGGCGAAAAGCCCGCGTTATCAAGGAGCATAACGCATCGAAACCGCCTTAAAATGGCTGGCGGGCCAGCTTATCGTGAAAAGGGCGATCGCAGGCTAAAAAAAGGGCCTGGCCGGAAGCCGGCGACCTTATTCACCAGCGTAGTCCAGCGGGTCGA
Organism: Methanocella sp. MCL-LM; assembly: GCF_049676595.1. Lineage (GTDB taxonomy): Archaea > Halobacteriota > Methanocellia > Methanocellales > Methanocellaceae > Methanocella_A. The sequence continues at coordinate 1,572,180 of NZ_CP187259.1, read as the reverse complement.
TCTCGCCCTTCAAAAACCGGATGGTGTTCCTGGATGCGGCGACGCTCGGCGCTCCGCCTACCAGCATGGCTACGAAGATGGCTTCCATGATCTCCTCCTTCTTCGCGCCGAGGTAGAGCGCGGCCCTGGCGTGGGTGTCCACGCAGTCAGAGCACTGCTGGGTGGCCGTGATCGCCATGGCGATGAGCCGCTTGTTCTTGGCAGAGATGGCGCCGTCCTTAAGGATGACCTCGTCGAGCCCGTTGATCGTTTCGAACATCTCAGGATTCGTATCCTTGATCAGTTCCAGAAGCTGGGGCATGTAGCCCATCCGCTTTTCAAATTTTTCGAACTCCTTGTAAGGCATAACAGTCTCTCTCCTGGCAATAGCATTCTATTGCAGTCACAACCCATTGAAAAATCAAGGGGTTGTAAATTAATAGTCTATATACTGACCTTCAAATATTTGCTGGTATATGCAAAATAAAGCGCAGGAGAGAGCTGACGAGAGAGGAAAACGCAACAGGGGTTGGTTGATCGTGCCGCAGATAAGTTCTAGCTGTGATCGATGCTGCCACCACGTATCTTCAGGACGTCTGCGATGACCCCGGGGATATCCCCGATGCCGAAGGATTCTTTCTCCCCTACCGCCAGGACATAGTCACCCGGCGTGTGGCTGCGATCGTAAACGACTACATAGTACCGGCCGGGTTCGCTCAGCAGCGTATGCTTCCTGACACCCCGGTAATAGTTTATCCCGGTGAACGGCTCGTAGAAGGTATCCCGGGCCCCGGGAGGAGAATCGACGATAAGAGTACCATTACCGTCAGGCACCTCAAAGGGCAGGCTTGCCTTGCCAGCCAGCCCCGGACCTACGAGAGCATAAGACGGGTAAAAGTTAGCATAGGCCTTCTTCTCCGGCACCAGCAGCTCAGTATAGACGTTCAGCGAAACATCGATGTCAAAATAGTAGTAGTCGGCATCCCCCGCAGAATCGAGGTAGCCATAGGCTGCCCACGATACTGTGGGATCAGAGATTTCGATTGCGTCGGCATATCCGGAAGTATCTCCTGCCTCAAAAAGGGGCTTATGGGCGGAGCCCGGTGAAGTCGCCAGCAGGAGCGCCATGAACAGCAGTAGTGTAGATGCTATCACAAACAGGGTTGCAATTACAGTCACGCGCTTACGGCTGAAACAAGTATACCTGCCCCTGAAATACTAGCCTGTAGTTAGGCTACCCCATACGCTAGTCGAACTTGCTAAGGCCCTCAGTCAAATTTGCTGAGGCGCTGCAACTCCTTAGACTCCTCAACCTGAAGCCTCTCATGATCTTCAATTTCAAAAACCTCTTCTACCTCCCCATCCGGAGACTTCACGATATAACGGCCTTTTTTTCTCGAAGGAACCATCATGTAATACACGTTTCCACGCGCGAGTAAATCGGTTTGCGATAACTTTAACGGAATACGGAAAGAGGCTAAAGTAGCAAGCAGCACGATAAGGGCGGTATTGACAAGGCTTGTTCTAGGTTACCCGATATACTAATACCACGACCGGCCGGACAGATGGTGAGAACGCCATATAAAAGTAGATAGGGGTGTAAGAAGTAATAGAATAAGGTAAAGCAGATCAGTTTCCCGGAAGCTTACGGGTAGATGAGGCGATGGTATGACAAACAGAAGTGGTAGTAGTAGCAGCAGCAGAGGAATTCGGAAACTGGCGATCTATGCCTGGCTGGCAGTCCTGTTCCTGGTCGTATTCGGCACGCTTGTCGCAGTTTCAGAGCTGGCCCCGGGCAATACCCTGAAAGCAAACCCGATCACCAGCCTGCCGGGAGATGTTTACGAAGGCACAATCGCAGATACCCCCATAGCCCCGGAAGACCTGGAAAGCGCCACACTACAGCTTACCAGCCCCGGCAGCAGCAGCCTCATCCCGTATACGGAACGCGGGTTCGACAATGCCACGGTCGCATCGATAGCCTGGTGGAAAGAGCCTGACTATTACAGCAATACCACTGAATATAGAAGCTACCTGAGAACGACTCCGGAGCGGCAGGCTAATTACACGGAAGCAAAGCGGATCTTTTTCCACTTCATGACCGATAGCCTCGACCCGGCCATCGAGGCTTCACCTCAAAAAGAGGATCTGATCCTGTTCAGAGGCATAGGCCCGGGACTGACCCAGTCAGTACTGACGAGCGGGACTTATGTCGAGCTAGCCTACCCGTCCACCACCTATGACGTAACCATCAGCCTCATCCTGTTCGGAGCCAGAGGCGACGACGGCTACAAGAACGTGCTGGTGATGCAGCGGGAGAAAGGCGAGAAATCGCTGTACATAGACGAAGAAGAGCGAGAGTACCTGCTCCCCCGGGATACGCAGTGGAACGTCATCAAGGCAGTCAACATAGAAAATCTAACCATCGAAGCCGACTTCCCGCTGATGAGCAACGGTAAAACAATAGACAGCGTAAGTAAGGTACGATTAATTTACATAACAGAGGCAGCCTGATCTCAGAGTGATGTTCATGGAAAAGAAAAAGAAGAGCAAATTCGTCATCGAGGAAGGCGACGTCAAAGTCGCCGGGAAACACCAGCCCACAGAAGACGAGAAGAAAGAGGCTGAGGAAGTCTTCGACAAAATACTGAAGAATAAAAAGCCAAAAAAATGATTCAGACACAAACCCCAGAGGATCGACATAACTATTGACAACCCGAAGTTACAGAGAGAATTTACCACGGCGGCACGGCTCCTTATCCTGACAACTGGAAAACAAAGGTTCTAACCACGGCGGCACAGCGATACAGAGACAATACGAGAAGCGATAACCAGATTAATATTCTAACCACAGCGGCACGGCGACACAGAGACAAAGCGAGAAACGATAACCAGATTAATATTCTAACCACAGCGGCACGGCGACACAGAGACAAAGCGAGAAACGATGGCAGGATGGTTATTTGAACCACGGCGGCACAGCGACACGGAGACAACCGTACCCGAATAGCAAGACTCCTTTTTTATTGATTCACAGCGGCACGGCAGGCTGATGGCACGGAGACAGATATGTTTTCCTTCCTTCAGGCATTGATCAGAGATCAGACTGAACGATTGAGTAGTATGCATATGGTTAATGCTCTGTCTTGGTGTCGCTGTGGACTAAAAAAGAGTTCACTTTTACCGGTTCACCACGGTCTTTGTGTCGCCGTGCCGCCGTGGTTCTAGTTACCCACTGGCTGGTCGTGGATCACCTTGTCTTTGTGTCGCCGTGCCGCCGTGGTTCAAATATTTGATCTACAGTTGCTATGATAAAGGGCCATGCCGTCGTGGTTTATCCTAGAATGGCATTCACTCGCCGAGTCCCAGCCAGTAGCATATCTCTTTTTTCTCCAGCCGGCTGACTTCGAAGTTGGCCTCGAGCTGGCGGAAGAGTAGCCTGCATTCCTGGGGCTCGCCGATGTCGATGTAGTGGGCGACTTCGGCCGGGTCGAATTTGAACCCGAGGGTTCTCATAGGTTGTATAAACCTCTCGTGAAACTCCCGGTTCTCCATGCGGCCGGAGGATGCCAGCCTTACATATAGCCGGGAGGAATCCCGGTCCATCCAGATTTTCACGCCTGTGCTCATGGTTGATCGATCTCCCGGGGAACATATATGGATGAGGAATAACCGTCCTGAAAGTAAAATTAAACTATTGTAATTATACCATATAAAATCAAAATAATAGGCATATTAGCGGTAAATTATATGTAGAGCGGAAAGTGATGATATAGTGATCGAAAATGGTTCCTGAGACGTGGAAACGAGGTATGGGCATCACGATACTACTTTTGCTGATCGTATCGGCCGCAGGCTGCTTCGGCGGAACGCCGCCGGACTTCAGGAACGAGACGGAAAAGTACGATTTAGCTGTACAGCAGTACAACAACGCTAAAACCCTCTACCACCAGGGCAACTATTCCGTCGCCAAAACAGAGTTCAGCGCGGTCATCAAGCATTTCCAGGACAACAAATCGGTTTTCGAGACGATCTCCAAAGGCAACTACACCAGTAAAGAGGTATACCTCTCTAAAAAGCTGGTCAATAACGCTGATCAATATACATACGCAGCCGCCTTTTACCGGGACGTCGCAGACGCTGCAGCCAGAGGAGACACGAAGCAGGCTTATGCCATAGAGCTCAACGCCGAAGAGTTCGACCAGGCCTCCCGGCTGACCTACGAGGACATACGGAATGAGCTGCTGCCGTACCTGCACAGCCGTAAGTAGCCAGACGTGGATAAGGCCCCACTTCCCCGGAACTGCTAGCGCCAATAAAAATCCATAATGACTATTGGCGAATAATAATAGGCGTCTATTTTAAGCCAATGCCTGCCGAGTAAAAATTTAATAAAGAGGAGGATTAATATGGCGGGATTAGTAATCACAATACTATTGTTTATCATAGCGTTGATCATTTCGACGCTGGTGATATATGTCGTTACAAAGATGTTCGGTGAAACCGAAAGCATACAAACCGCGTTAATTGCGGCCGTGGCTGGTACGGCCATTTACGCAATAGTGTATTATTTCATAGGGCACGGCCTGATCGCATCGGTCCTTGCAGGTATCGTCTGGCTGATCGCACTACGGTATCTGTACAAGATAGGCTGGGTTAAATCGCTCATAATCGCAGTCATCATCTGGATCATATCTGCGATCGTCGGGTGGTTGCTGCCCACGCTGACGGGCCCGGTTTAAAATAATAATATCAGAAGTAAGCTTACCTCGTCCCGGGGGATGCCCGGACTATGCCCGGACTATGCCCGGGACTTTCTGCGGTTTTTCCAGCGGTCGTACCTCATGAAGGTGCTCATGACAGGCCGGAAAAAGAGGCCCATGATGTTATAGTATTCGAAGCAGGCGGGGATGTTGACGCCGGCAGGGCATGGAATCCATAGTAGTCGATGTGATCGGTCTGCAGGTTATGCAGCTGCTCATCGAGGAGCTTATCCAGGTCTTTACCGGCCCGGATCAGGAAGAGCGGCGCCCTGGTCGCTATATTCACCTTCTCCCGGTAGCCGTCCGCCAGAACCCGGCCGATGACCGCCTCGTTCCCGTACATCCAGGACGTATCCAGGTAGTTCACGCCCTGGTCGATGGCGTGGCGGATCTGCCTGGTCGCCCGCTCTTCGTCGATAGCTTTGCCCTTCTTCGGCAGCGGCATTGCCCCAAATCCAAGTGCAGACAGGCGATCACCTGTCTTTTTGTAGTCCTGTACTGCATGTCGCAAGCCTTCAGTCGATCGTTGTGAGTTATCGATCATTTTTAATATTAATTATAGGTTTGGACAGGGCAGTCAATGTTTGATATTAGATCAAATTTGCCTTAATGGTATTATCCGGGGGTATGAGTGATGTCTAATAAGGGGAAAACAATGGGTGACAGGCGATTGCTAGCCTGTCCCAAAGATGTCATATATTTTTTTATTGTCTGGTGCTAGTATTAGCGGAGGCCCGGAATGAACGGGTTGTTGAAGCCCAGACCGGAACCGATTCCGCCAAGGCCCATGCCAGCCCAGCCGAGACCGCCCCAGCCGAGACCACCAAGACCACAGCCACCCAGTCCAAGGCCACAGCCACCGAGACCGCCAAAGCCACCGAGGCCGCCAAAGCCGAGACCGCCAAAGCCACCGAGGCCGCATCCGCCCAGTCCGAGACCGCATCCACCGAGACCGCCCCAGCCGCCCCACCAGGCTGCTGCGGGCAGAGTTAGAACCATCGCAGCCGCCACTAGCAGAGCGAATATCGCTAATTTCTTCATGCTTTTTCATCCTCCTACAAAACAAAAATACCAGTAGACAATAAATAAATCATCTTAGCATTTAATTGAAAATCACACGATATTATCGATGATTTCATGAAAAGCGTTAGTTAATGGCACGTATATCTAAAAATAAGGCTAATATCTGAACTAATAACTCAATAATGCTAAAATATTGCTACTTATTGATTCAGACTGGAAAATCTTGGAGAGAAAACAGATAGGGTTGGGAGTTAAGCTGGTGCAGGTTTTTTACTGCCCGCCAGCGCCAGTTTAGCCGCCAGCAACGCCAGGATAACCGATTACTCGGTGGTGTGGTGCGGGGGAAGGGATTCGAACCCCTGAACGCCTTCGCGACAGGATCTTAAGTCCTGCACCTTTGGCCTGACTTGGTTACCCCCGCAGTTTGAAAAACAAACCGACAATATACGGTAAGCGGACTAGTAATGACATTCAAGGTTAATAAAGTTAATTGTCAAACCGGCCGGTTGGCAGGGAGATGTTTCCCGTTCGAGTAAACGTCTCTAAAAAGAAATTGCAGTGCCCGCGGTGAGGCGGACACGGTTCGGCTTTAAAAGGCCTCAAGTATCTCGCTGAGCTTTGCTGCGCGGTCCTTCATGGACTTAGCGGCACGGGTGATGATCTCCTGGGCGGAGTATGACCCGTCGGTCTCTATGGTAAAGAGGAATGCCTTCTTATCCTCAGAGATGTCTATGGCGCCTGCGTCGCAGATGTCGACGCACAGCTTGCACATCGAGCACTTGTACTGGTCGGTGACCACGAGCTTGTTCTTCTCGATCTTGAAGACGCCTCTCGGGCACTCGTCGATGCATGCCTTGCACATGTCGCACTTGTCAGATACCGTCACGATGGGCACGTTCTTGTAGCCTGCCGCACAGACGGGCTGGAACTTGGCGTGCTCCCGGGAGTAGCCGAGCCTGGCGGTGCCGCTTACGACGACCTTCTGGCCCTGCTTGAGCTCGATGATGGGTATGTTGCTGTCTACGGGCACGGTTTCCGGGTCCGACGACTTCATGTCGCTGGAGTGGACGACGCATGGCCCTTCGGCAGACACCGACAGCGAGACCTGGCAGAGGGCGCATCCGGCGCCCTTGCACTCGCACTCCGACTGTAGCTGGTACATGTCGAGGTTCGTCTTCAATGGTATGAGACCGAGCCGCAGTGCCAGCATCTCGTCGAAGAGCACCGACGTGTTGTCATAGATGTCGACGTAGTCGATCGCCATCTTGGGCACGTCTGCGATCATGGCCCTGCGGAGGCCGTTCGCGAACGCCGGGGTGACATCGGTAAGGACGAACTTCGCCTTCCGGTCCTTCAGCTCAATGATCTCCAACTTCATATTATACGCGCCTGCCACGCTTGCCGCCCGGGGCTCTGGTGCCGTCGTGCGGAATGGGGGTAACGTCTTCAATCCTGCCGATGCGGATGCCTGAACGGGCGAGCGACCTGATGGCTGCCTGAGCACCTGGGCCGGGGCTCCTCTGGTGGTTGCCGCCGGGTGCGCGCACGCGGATGTGTACGCCCATGATGCCCTTTGCCTTGATCTGTTCTGCCACGTTGGCTGCCATCTGCATGGCGGCGTAGGGCGAGCTCTCATTGCGGTCCTGCTTGACCACCATGCCGCCCGAGGTCTTGGCCAGCGTCTCTGCGCCGGTCAGGTCGGTGACGGTGATGATGGTGTTGTTGAACGATGAGAAGATGTGTGCAATTGCCCACTTGAACTGAGGCTGTTCTGCCATTGTTTATTCCTCCTTCTTCGGGGCCGCTGCTGCTTCCGCGGGGGCTGCCTTCGGGGCTGCCTTCGGGGCGGGGGCTGCTGCGACGGGCTTCGTGGCCAGCTTTTCCTTGGTGATCGAAGAGCCGACGTAGAAGCTGAGCATGTCTTCCTCGCCCTTGAGCACGAGGTAGCCCGGGACGGTGATCTTCCTGCCATTTAAGGAGATGTGTCCGTGGACGATGAACTGGCGTGCCTGCTTTATGGAGTTGGCGTAGCCTTTCCTGTAGACGATGGTCTGCAGCCTGCGCTCCATGATGTCGTCGACCTTGAGCGCGAGGATGTCCTCGAGCTTGGAGTCTTCCTTGAGGATGCCGATGGTCTGGAGCTTCTTCACGATGTTCTGGGCGTCCCTGATGTAGTGGGAGTCATCCGGCAGGTTGCCTGCGGCCAGTACACCGAGCAGGGCCCTGGCGTTGCCACGGTACTTCCTGAGCTCGGATGCGTGCTTCCATACACTCTTCTTGTTCCTGAGGCCGTACTTCTTGACAAGGCCAGTCTCTTCGTCGATCCTCGCTTTCTGCCACGGGTGGTTAGGCGTGTCGTAGAGCTTCTTCATTCTTCCTGGGTATCCCATTTAGCTCACCTACCTATTTCTTATCCTCTTTCTTTGCGGCTCCGCCCTGTTCGCCCTTCTTACGGACGACACCTACGGTTGCTCCAGTCCTGCCTGTGGACTTAGTCCTCTGGCCTCTGACCTTCTGGCCGCGCTCGTGCCTGATCCCCTTGTAGCTGCGGATCTTCTTCATTATGTTGATGTCTTCCTTGACACCCAGCGTGAGGTCGACACCGAAGAGGTGCTTGTCTTCACCGGTGTAGATGTCCCTGCGCCTGTTAAGCATCCAGACGGGAACGTTTGCCTCGAGGTTGTCAATTACAGCCCTGAGCTTGTCGACCTGCTCGGGCGCGAGGTAACCCATCGTTGCGTGGGGGTCGACCTGCGCCTGGCGTGCGACGATCTTAGAAATGCGGTTGCCGACGCCCTTGATGCCGGTCAGCGCAAACTCTACGGTCTGCGTACCGTCAAGGTCGGTGTTAGCGATACGGACGATGTACTTGATTTCGTCCTTTGGCTTCTCTTCAGCGGCCGGCTTCTTGCCCTTGCCGCCCTTCTTGGCTGCCTCGTCTGCAGGTGCGCCCTCGGTGGGCTTTGCGGCCTGCTTCTTGCCGCCCTTCTTGGCGGGTGCAGCCTCGGCAGATGCCGTTTCGACGGTCTCCTCTGCCTTCTTCTGCTTCTTTTCAGTCTTATCGGTCTTTTCGCTCATTGAATCAGCTCCATTGTTCTCTCCTATTCGTAGTGCGTCTTTAGATACCACGTGCTCGTGGTAGTGCCGATCGTATGCCGGCACGGCACTGACTGTTCCATCTAAAACACCGATAGAATGAACAAATGTCAACTATCCTAATGCATTTTATTATATAAAGTTTTGCGTGAATTGAGGCCGGCTTCGCCGGTTTGATCACACAGGTATAAACTGGCCTGCAGGATGATATACCCTCCGATGCTCGCCATTCGCCTGAAATTCTAGTATTGTAATTGCAATTCTGACCATAACGGTTATAGCGGATATTAATTAATTCTATTCTATAAGCTACGCCCTGATCGCTCGGGCCGGGATAGATATGATCGGTTTGTTCAGCAAAGGAAAATACAGCGGCCAGAATTCTGCACCCCAGCACGAGCCAGTGCAGGAGAAAAAGGCGCAGCCGGCCCCCCAGGCCCAGCCAAAGGCTGTCACTCGCAGCGTCACCCAGAGCGATGCTGCCGGTTTCTACGATTTTCAGAAGCAGGTGTTCACAGTCAAAGCCGAAGTGATCGCCGCCATCAACAACATGGACAAGCAGGGAGCGATCGACAAGCTAATCCTGCTCTCCAACCTGTCTGCCACGGCAATCTATAATCATAATCTGAGGGAAATCGTCGTGGTCGACGAGGCGATCTCCGACATCAAGAGGACGATAGACGCCAAGCTGGCCTCGCTGAAAAGTACCAGCAGTGGCAAAATATCCCCGGAGGCCGAGTACTATACTCTGATCAGGCTGAGCATGATTCCAGTTTGCTCGATGCTCAACGTCATCGACACCCACACCTCGACTGCGATCTCCCAGGCCAACGAGGAGATCGACGGAAAAATCCAGGAGCTCCAGCGCTTCCTCGTCGAGTACGAGACCCAGCTTGTCAAGGGCGAGGGAAAAAAAGCAAAGAAGTAAGGCTTCAGGCTTTACTTACTTACTTACTTAAACTCTTTTAAGGTCATCAACAAAGGCAGCCCTGCCAGTACTAACACCAGTACATTGACACCTACGTTGAAGTATGCCCCCGTGTAGACGGACATGAAGGTGTCTATGACAAACCACAGGACGACACCAGCGGCTATCGCATCCCTGGACCATTTTTCCTTTTTACCGAACGGGCCATTCACTATAAAGGCCAGTGTCAAGCCCCAGCCGGCCATGGTGGCTCCCAGCATGCCATAGGCCCAGAGAGTAAACCGCTGTATGCTCTCGTCCGGTCCAGTGCCTGGCCAGAAAGTCCCGTTGACGAGGGTGTTGAAGACGACAAATACCGGTGACCAGCTCAGCAAAGCGATCACCAGGCCGAAGAAAATAATGATGCCACTTACGGCCAGCAGCCACTTCTGCCAGAAACTAAAAGATACCATAATATCAACCGCTACTTGTTGACCCTGAGGATAATAAGCGTTACCTTGCACGTCAGGGCTTCAAGGTCTTTAAGACCCTGCAGGGGTTACCTGCAGCAACTACGTTGTCTGGAATATTTTTGGTAACCACGCTGCCCGCCCCGAGGGTCGTATTGCTCCCGACGGTAACGCCGGGCAAGATGATGACGCCGCCGCCGATCCAGACGTTATCGCCGATCGTCACAGGCGCCGCCAGCTCACGGCCCGACATCCGGACGGCCGGGTCTGTCGGATGATACGCAGTATAAATCTGCACGTACGGCGCCATTAGCACGTTATCGCCGATAGTAACCTTGTTACAGTCCAGGATTACGCAGCCGAAGTTCACGTAGAATTTGCGGCCGGCGAAGATGTTGTAGCCGTAGTCGCAGTAAAAGGGCGGCTCGATCTCGTGGTCTGGACCAAGACTGCCGAAGAGGTCTTGCAGGATTTGAGAGCGCTTCGCAGCAAGATCGGGCATAGTAGAGTTGTAAGAGTGCAGAAGCTTCCGGGCCCGCAACCGATCGGCGACCAGCTCCGGGTCAGAGGCAAGGTAGAGTTCGCCGGCGAGCATTTTCTGTTTCTCGTTCATTAAAACATCTATGGATGGCCGCGATTATAAATGTTAGAAAGGTATTTTAGAAAATTAGTTTTAGGCGCCGGGGAGGAGACTTGAACTCCTGAGAGATTTGCACCTCACAAGCTTTCCAGGCTTGCGCCTTACCACTAGACTACCCCGGCAAAAAGTTACCGTGTGCAACTTTCAACGGCCACGCCGCAAAATTGCAACACTACTACACAATTCTACCATATAACTTTTTTCTTTGAGAGGCCCTTTGGGCCTCAGAGAGCAGATGACTATTTCGCCTCTTTCTTCTTCCACGCGGACGGGTATATGCCCGGTTTCATGACTACTGCGACGGTATCAAGAGCCTGGCCCTCTTTCGCGCTCATGAGCTCGTCCGTGGTCATGAGGGCACGGCCGATAGAGACGACTTCGCCCACGTGGGTGAAGACGGCGGCCATGTCGCCCTTGTTGATGCCTGTTTCTAGCTGGCTGATGCCCTGGACGTGTAACGATGCGCCCCTTGCGAGGGCGTCTACGGCACTGTCCTTGACGATGATCTTCGGCAGGTGCCTCAGCGCATATTCCATCGGGTAAACGCACTTGCGGAGGGGCTTTTCGTCGCCGGTCTCCTGGTATATCGTGTAAGCATCCTTGAGCATGTGCAGCGTAATTAAAGAGTCGTCCTCGGTGAACGGGCCGCTCCTTGTCCGGCGCAGCTCGTACATGTGGGCGCCGCAGCCGATGGCTTCGCCGAGGTCGTGGCAGAGCTTCCGGATGTAGGTGCCGGCCTCGCAGCCGACGATGAAGAGCACGTCCCGGCCATCCTGCTCCAGAAACTCGATATAGTAAATGCTCCTTTTGCGGACCTGCCTCTTGACGGCGCTGACGAGGGGCGGGCGCTGGTAGATCACTCCCACGAACTCGTTCATGACCGCCCGGAGCTTTTTCTCCGGCACGTCCTCGTGGAGGCGCATTACGCAGGCATATTCCTTGCCCGATAAGAGTAATGTTTGCACCAGCCTGGTAGCGTCGCCGAGCATAGTGGGCAATACACCCGTAACGTGGGGGTCAAGGGTGCCGCTGTGGCCTGCCCGCCTGATCTCCAGAATATTCTTGACCCAGGAGACCACTTCGTGGCTGGTGGGACCGGAGGGCTTGTCGAGGTTGATGACGCCCTGGTCCATAAGTTCTTTGATAGTGCGGGTCTGCGGGTCCTTACCGTAGCCCTGCGCTTTGTCTTTCGACTTGATCAGCCGTTCCCGCTTCGTCTCGCCCGGTTGCTTCATGCTTTCTTCAACTCGTCAATGGCCTTGAAAATGATCGAGGATACGCCTTTGGCGTCCCACTTAGACGTGTCTATGACCAGATCATAGCACGATAAGTCTGTTAGATCGATATCGTAATATTTCTTATACCTGGAAAGCTCGCACATCTCCCGGGCGTGCGTCTCGTCGTAAGCCCGGTGGACCTGGATGTTTTCCCTGTTGGCGATGCGCTCGGCGCGGATGCGCAGCGGAGTCTTGAGCCATATCCGCATCTCAGCTTCGATGGTTCTGCCCGCTAACCGGCCTTCGACGAGGGCATTGGGAAACTGTTTGGACAGCTCCTTCTGCCGCTGGTCGATGGCCAGATCGATGGAAGGATCGTTTTCTGCGAGTTTGCCGAATTCCTCGAGCGTCATGCCCCGTTCGGCTGCCAGCTTGCGGAACTGCTCGCCCGCGGAGATGATGACGAAGCCGTACTTGGCCGCGAGCTCTTTTGCCACCGAGGTCTTGCCCGATCCCGGCTGGCCGCTGAGAGTGATAATCATACGCCTACCCCCACGTTAATTGCTTTTCTTATAACCTGGCTGATGGCCAGCGAACAGATGATAGACCAGACGATCCAGTACTGGAAGATGAACCCGACGCCATCGAGCATCTTCTGCTCGCCCCAGAAGGGGAACACCATAGTCATGTCCGGGTTGTTGGTCAGGAACCAGAACATCCAGAAGAACAGAGGCACCGAAATGATCATGAGGAAGCCCATAGGCTTCAGCTGCTGTTTCGAAAGCTGGGTCTGGTCCTCCATCATCGAAAGCTGCTCTTCCTGCAGCTTTTTGAGCTTGTGCTTGTTACCGGACAGCTGGGCTTCCTTGTACTCCTTCTGGTAGGCCCGGCTGCGGATGCTCATGCGCTGCATGAGTTCCCAGTCCATGGTGTACTTCTGGATGAACGTGGAGATCAAAGTCACGATGGCGGCGATAACCAGCACCACCATGTAAAAGGGCAGCATGGCAGCTACGGGTCCGACGACGACGTTGACGGCGCCTGCGACTACGGGCCGGAACTCGTTGGCGAAGAAGATAGAGCCCAGCATGATGGCAAAGCCGACAACCAGCAAGATTGTCTGAAGTGTATCCAGGAAACTATTCTTTTTCTTCTTGCAATTAGTGCTGGCCGCTTTACTGGCTTCCTCCACAAAAATCACCTGTAAATATAAGGCAGCCTAATGCCCGGCTGCCAATAATGGATATTATGAAGAGATGCCAACGTTAAAAGCCTTTCGTATGACCTGGCTGATAGCCATAGAGCAGATGATCGACCAGATGATCCAGTACTGGAAGACGAAGAACGCCCCGTCCAGCATCTTTTTCTCTCCCCAGAAGGGGAACACCATGGTAAGATCGGGGTGGTTGCCCAGGTACCAGAAGGCCCAGAAGAACAGGGGCACCGAAATGATCATGAGGAAGCCCATAGGCTTCAGCTGCTGTTTGGACATCGCAGTCTGATCCTCCAGCATAGCCATCTGTTCCTGCTGCAGCTTTTCCAGCCTCTTCTTGTCTCCGGCGAGCTGCGCTTCCCGGTATTCCTTCTGCAGCGCCCGGCCCTTATCCTGGACTCTTCGCATGAGATCCCAGTCCATCGTGTACTTCTGGATGAAGTTGGCAAAGAAAGTGACAATTGCGGCGACGACCAGCACCACGATGTAAAAAGGCATCATGTCAGCTACAGGGCCGACTACTACGTTGACAGCTCCAGCCACCACTGGCCTGAACTCGTTTACGAAGAAGATAGAGCCCAGCAGAATAGCAAAGCCGATACCCAGTATGATCAGTTGAATAGTGTCCATTAAACTTCTCTTCTTTTTCTCAGCCATGTAATAAAACCCCTAAAACGTGAAACAGTCCGGGTGCCGGATATGAATATAATAAAGTGGCTTAGGATTAAAAGCCTTTCGAGCATTAAAAAAGATCGTAAGTGCACATTGAAAAAGATAGCCTATCATCTGTAATAGAGCTCTGTAATTAGAAAAAAGGTTAAGAAAAAGGAGCCCTTAAGCCATGTCGGCTAACATCGACCTGATGTCAGCTGTGACTTCGTCGATCTCCTTTTCCCCGTCTATGTCGATCAGGATGTTTTTCTTCTTGTAGTACTCAAGCACGGGCTGGGTCTGCCTGACGTAGACGTTCAGCCTGTTCTTGATGGCCGCTTCCTGATCGTCGGCACGCTGGTAGAGTTCTCCACCGCATGCATCGCAGATGTCCTTCGCCTTCGGAGGGTTGAACACTACGTGATAGGAGGCGCCGCATGACCTGCAGATCCGCCGGCCCGATAGCCGGCGAACAAGCTCTCCTGAGCCAACATCTATGTTGATGACTCCATCCAGATTCTTGTTGATATCATCCAGAATCTCGTCGAGGGCTTCGGCCTGAGGGATGGTCCTCGGGAAGCCGTCGAGCAGGAAGCCCTTCCGGCAGTCAGGCTGGGACAGCCGATCCTTGATCAGGTCTATGAGAAGATTGTCCGGGACCAGTTCGCCTTTGTCCATGTAGGACTTGGCTTTGAGGCCCAGTGCGGTGCCTTTTTTCACGTTCTCCCTCAGGATATCTCCGGTGGAGATGTGAGGGACGTTAAGCTCTTCAGACAAAAATTTGGCCTGGGTGCCTTTGCCGGCACCCGGTGGGCCAAACAGGACAAACTGCATGTTACCTTACTCCTCTCCGAGGAATTTACGCATGAGCGGGTGCATCTCCATGAGCTGTTCGCTCGCCAGCTTCTCGTAGAGCTGGTAGGTGATGCTGACTGCCAGTAGCATACCGGTACCGCTGACTGCGCCAAGGATACCGAACAGGCTCGACAGGAGGGTCAGGAAGCCGACGAAGGCGCCTCCGATGACCGTCACCTTGGGGATGTACCTGGATACTACTTTCTCGATGACCTGCTCGTTTCTCCTGAAGCCGGGGATCTGCATGCCGCTCTTCTGGATCTGCCTCGCGACACGGGACGAGCCCATGCCGGTCGTCTCCACCCAGAAGATGGCGAACAGGATGCCGCCTGCGATCAGGATGAAAGCGTCCATGAAGACGTGCAGGCCGATCTGCCAGAGCTGGATACCCGGGTAGTTGAGCGCCGCCAGCTGGGGCACCCAGTCGGACAGGCCGTTGATCGGGTTGATGTAGAACATCAGACCGCTCGTCGGCTGGTTGTACTGGTTGTACGTGCCCAGGTACGGGAACCCGTTACGGTATAGCAGCAAGCCCACCATTTCAACGGTGGCCTGGAGCGACCTTACCAGGATCATCGGCAGGACCGATGCGTAGATGAGTTTTACAGGGAACTTGCCCCTTGCGCCTCTGACGGCTGCGTGAGCCAGCGGGATTTCGATCCTCGTGGACTCGACGTACACGATCAGCAGGAAGATGATGACTGTGGCTAACAAAGCCAGTATTTCGCCCTGGTATAGCAGGACGATCAGGTTCTCGCCCGTGAGGAGCTGAGAAAGCCCGATGTTGTTCAGCAGCCACTCCCAGCGGAAGATGATGCCTATGGGAAGGTTTTCTCTCGCGCCGAGGTTGGCGATGTTGACGTTCAGGCCCATTGCCTGGCCGGGATAGGGCGGATTCCAGTTGAAGATGCCGCCGACCAGCGCCTGGGCGATACCTGCGACGATGAATAAGCTGACACCACTCCCGATACCCCACTTGGACACGATTTCATCCATGTAAAGTATCAGTACGCCACCTAAGGCAACCTGCGCGAATATCAGAAGCTGGATGATACCCGTGCTGACGCCCAGAGTGGCAGCAATGGCAGGATCGGGGAGCAGGAAGCCTCCGTAGATTTGCGGAAGCGCCTCCACTACGATCATCACGAAAACCATCAGCTTTTGGAGCCCCTGGAAGATGGCCTGGTCCTTCGGGTCCGTGGTATCGAGTGGTAGCAGTTCAGCGCCTACAAGCAACTGTAGGACGATGGACGCCATGACTATGGGGCCGATACCCAGCAAGATGATCGAACCCTGCGCTCCGGCGAAGTACGCACGGTAAGCGCCCAGAAGGTCCTGGGACGCAGCGCTGAGCCCGAACACCGAAATGTTGGACAATACGAAGTATAGTACCAGAATTCCCAGCGTCCAGATCAGCTTCTTCTGGAAATGGACATGCTTTTCCGGCCGTTTAACGGCCGGAAGCTTGCTGAGGAACGGTGCGATTCGATCTTTTAATCCCGTCTCTGCCATTTTGACACCTTATTCGATTTACGCAGTCTCTGTCTCGGTTATGATCTGTCCGCCTAGCTCTTCAACTTTTGCCTTGGCCGTTGCGGACGCGGTGCCAACCGTGATGACGTACTTGCGGGTTACCTGGCCGTTGCCCAGCAGCTTGTCGATGCCGAGGTCGTCCAGGTTGATCGCTAAGCCGCCGTCTTTCTCCTCGGCGAGCTTGTTCTCGGCGAGGTAGAGAGCCAGCTCGTCCAGTTCACCGATGTTGATGAACGAGACTGCCTGCTGAGTCACGGGGGGCCTGGTGAAGCCGTGCTTGCCGAACATCCAGCCTTCCTTCATTGCGCGGAAGGTGTGGTGCTTGCATGCGCCTGCGTGGCCGCGGCCACCGCGGCTTCCGCCGCCACGGCGGTTCTTGTGCGTGCCGCCGCCGCAGGTCCGGGAACCCCTGTAAGACTTATTCTTTTGCTTGGCCATTGTAATCACCTCATCTGCTCGACGAGAGATACGATCTCTTCGCCGTAGTTACCCAGCGCGCCGCCCTGCTGGTAGGTGCGCTTGAGTCCCTTGTGTCCCTTGCGAGGCGGGTGCATTCTGAAGACGGGCTTGAGGCCGGGCATGTCACCCAGCTTAGCCTTGCCTTCTACAACCGCTGCCGCGAACTCCGCGATTGTCTTGAAAGAGGAGTTCTTCGCTACATACTCGTCGGTCAGCCTGTCGCCGCCCTCGAGCCTGCCACGGTGCTCCATGATCATGGCCAGCGTGTCGGCTTTAATGACGCCGAAGGCCACGTAGTCCTTGACTACCTGGATCATGCCCTTGTAGACCGGGTTCTCCTCGACGACCACACAGTGGTTGATCTGGTTGAGGCGGAGCATCTTGAGCGTGTCCTTGATCTCGGGCCTGGTGTTGACGGAGCCCTTCAGACGAATAATTACGTACATTACTGGGCCTCCTGCTGTCTGGTCCTTACGGTCGTGGTGTTCTCCAGCGCGTTGTAGGTTGCGAGCGCGAAGTTGATCGTGGTCCTGGTCTCGCCCTCGGTCCTGCTCCAGACGTCCTTGTATCCGGCCATCTCGAGCACTTTCTTGGCGGGGCCGCCGGCCGCGAGGCCGAGGCCTCTCGGTGCCGGGATGAGAACGACTTTCAGCGAGCCGGCTCTGCCCTCTACCTGCGAGGGTACGGTGTGGGTGAGCCCACAGCCGCATTCCCAGGAACCGCAGCCACGGTTGACTTTCATGATGTTCAGCTTGGCGTTCTCGATTGCCTTGCGGATAGCGGGGCCTACCTGGACACCCTTGCCCTGGGCCAGGCCGACGTAGCCGTTACCGTTGCCGACGACTACGGTGGTTCTGAACTTCACACGCCTGCCGGAGTCGGTCATTCTCTGTACCATGCTGATGTCGAGAACCTCATCCACTAAGTCAGGGAGGAGGGCGTCGACGATCTGGTATTCCTTGATAGGTAGCCCGGTCTCTAAGGCCTCGTCCATGGTCGTGATTTTACCTTCGGCGACCATTTTGCCGAGCCGGGTCTTGGGGACCCAGGCTTCCTGCTGTCTCTGATATGGTGCTGCCATTTTACTTCGCTCCGTACTGGCTGGTGATCTTACCCTTCACTTCGTCGAAGTGAGCCGGCAGGTCTGCAGCCTTGAGGCCATTCTTCTCGTACTGCGTGTACTTGCTGGCAGTGTTGCCTGCAATGTGCTCTCCCCGAATCCTCTCGTCGGAGGGGAAGACGTCCTCGCTGCACGGTACTTCG
The DNA here is from genome assembly GCF_049676595.1 of Methanocella sp. MCL-LM. Lineage (GTDB taxonomy): Archaea > Halobacteriota > Methanocellia > Methanocellales > Methanocellaceae > Methanocella_A. The sequence continues at coordinate 1,554,111 of NZ_CP187259.1, read as the reverse complement.
AGGCCGGAGTCGACTGCGCCCTTGAGGGTTGCGTAGACTCTCGACCCTGCACGGTTCTCCCTGAGCCCAATGTCCAGGATGGCCTCTTCAACTCCGGCTTCCTGCGCCTTGTACCCGATCAGAAGACCGGTCAGGTACGCTGCACTGGTGTTCTTGCCAGAGCCCTTGTAGCCAAAGGTCTTGGCCAGCTCGGCGGAGGATGCCGCTGCGAGGACTTTGTCGCCCTCGGGCCTGGTGACCAGGATCTGTGCGATGACCTGATTGGTGGTCCTGCGCACTACGAGCCTGGGCTTGCGGGATACGATGAGCTTGAGCCTCTGGTGGTAATCGGTCTTACCTTCCCTGCGGCGTCTGAAGGCTACCTTGTATCGTGGTCCGGTTGCCATGTTTTACACCTCTTTCTTCTGCGCTGCCGCGTATGCTATGTACGACTTCAGGTGCGCTACGTTCCTGAACTCGCCGCCCTTTGCCTTGCGGTAGAGGGTCCTGTATGTGTGCGGCGTTAATTCTTTGCTTTCACGGAGGCTCTTGAGCAGCTTTCTCTGTGCCCTGATCCTCTTCATCCACGTTTCCTTCTTCGGAGTCCTGGCACCCTTCGCGCCTCTCCTGCTGCCGTGGCCCTTACCGTGGCCCTTGGCACGCTTCAGGTCGCGAGCGCGAGCCCTGCCGCGGCTGATGCCGACGACGGCTCTGCGCTTGATGGTTCCGGCCTCGATTAAGCCGCGGATGTCTTCACGGGTGATCGCAGTGGCGATGTCCTCGAGCTTGGCCGGGTCCATCCACACACGAGTCTGGCCTACGTTAAGGATAGCTGCAGCCAGCCTTTTCTGGTTTGCTAAGTCTACCATTTACTGCGCCCCCTCGAAAGTGTTGAGCGGATTGAGAACCTTGATGTTCTGCTCTTTGGCAAGCTTCTCGATCTCGAGCTGCTTCTTCTTGCCTACGGTGCCGCCGATGCGGATGGCCTGGGTCTTGGTGATGCCCTTGACATCCTCGGGCCTGTAGACCAGGACTTCCTGGTAACCGGACGGGTGGAAGCCGTTGACTGCAACCGGGGAACCGAAGCCGATCTTGACCTTGGCGCCCTTGGCCTTCTTGCCGCGCCTGAACTGGGCGTGGTGACCTCTGGGCCTTCTCCAGCTGGGGTCCAGCTTGATCTTCTTGTGAGAGTCGATCCTGTTGAACGACGGAAGCGAAGCCTTGTTGGACTTCCTGGCTGCGAGCAGCCTCTTAGTCTCCGGGTCAAGCTCTAAGTTGGAAGGCTCGACGGGCCTTGCGACCGGCCTTGGCTTTGCCGAAGGCGCGGCAGCCTTAATGGCCTCCTTGCGGGTGCCCTTAAGCTTCTTGGACTCAGCAGTCTTCTCTTCGGCCTTGGTCTCTGCCTTGGCTTCGACGGGGGCCTGCTCGACCTGCTCTTCCTTAGTAGCCTTCTTGGAGGGCTTCTTGGTAGTAGTTGCGTCGGCAGCCTTCTTTTCGGCCGTCTTCTTTACTGCTTTCTTCTTATCGTCTGCCATTGTGATCACGCCTTCGTTGTGATGTATATACCATCCTGGAACACCCTCGGGTCTCTCTTCCGGATCCGGCAGGCCTGCTCGATGTTTGCGGCAGTCTGGCCGAGTTCCTCTTTGTTGACACCCGTGAGGACGAGCTTGTCGCCCTGGACGACGACCTTAGTCTCGCCGACGATGTTTGCCAAGCGAGCCTTGCGCTCGCCCAGGAAGTTCCCGATCGTTACTTTGTCCTTGCCTTCGACCTTCACCTGAATCGGGAAGTGAGCGTAGACAATCTTCATGTGGTACTCGTAGCCCTCGGATACGCCCGTCACCATGTTCTTGATGTGAGATGCATAGGTGCCGACGGTGGCCTTGGTCTGCTTGTCGTCCTTGCTGGTCTCGACAATGACCTTGCCTGCGTCAGCCTTGACGGTGATACCCGGGAACCTGAATTCTCGGGATATCTGCCCCTTCTGACCCTTAGTGGTCAGAGTTGCACCGCTTACAGTGACGGTTACACCCTGGGGAACTGCGATTTCTCTTACTTTTTCTGCTGCCATAATATCCCTCGTGCTTAGTAGACGTAAGCCAGGATTTCGCCGCCGATACCCATCTTAGCTGCGTCGTAGTGAGACATGACGCCCTTAGAGGTGGTTAATATCAGCGTGCCGAAGTTCCTCGCGGGGAGATACCTCTTCTCCCACTTCTCCATCTCGGTCTTGCCGACGGCGAACCGCGGCTTAACGACACCGCACTTGTTGATCTTTCCGATAAGCTTTACTTTCAATTGGCCCGCCTTGCCGTTGTCGACAAACTCGAACTCACCGACGTAGCCCTGGTCCTGCATGACCTTGAGCACGTTGCCGATGATTTTGGAGGCGGGGTCTAATACGCAATCCGTCTTGCCGGTTGCTTCGGCGTTCTTGATGACGGAGAGTGCGTTTGCCAGTGGATCCATTAAAACCATGATCTCGACCTCACTCGTATTTTACGAACCCCATGTCGTGGGCAATCTCTCTGAAGCACTGACGGCATACGTACACGCCATACTTCCGAACGAGACCCTGCTTGCGGCCGCACCTGCGACACACGTTAGCACCGGATCCGAACTTTTTGCCGCTCTTCTCCATTTACTTGACCTCCACGCCATAGTTCTTGGACACGTAAGCGATCGAGTCATCCTTGGTCAGCTTGTGGCCGGACGGGATCTTCTGCTGCTGGACTTTCCTGCGCTTGATCCTGTAGCCGGGCCTCTCCACGGAGACGATAACATCCATGCCATAGATGCCGATCTCGGGGTCGTATTCCATACCCGGGAAATCGGTGTGTTCCTCAATGCCGAAGGCGAAGTTGCCGTTGCTGTCGAACTTGCCGGCGTCGATGGAGTTCTCCATGATGCCCAGCGCAGTCTTCAGGAACTTGTCAGCGTTGTCGCCACGCAGCGTAACTTTGCAGCCGATGGACTCGCCCTTCTTGATGCCGAACCCGGGAAGGGTCCTCTTGGCGACGGTCCTGACGGGCTTCTGGCCGGTGATCTTTTCCATGATCATTTCGGCGTTGTTCAGCTTCTTACCCGACTCGCCCACGTTCATGTGGACGGTGACCTTCTCGACCCTGGGAGTAAACATAGCGTTGTCGCTCATGCCTTAACCCCCTGTACTGCGGGGTTGTCCTTGCCGATGACGAACACGTAGTTCTCGATGGTCTCGAACTCGCCCTGGGCGGTGGTGATGACCACGGTGTTCGGGGAGCTGCTGCGGACGACCTTGATCTCCTTGACCTTGCCGATCTCGCCGGAGTGCTTGCCTTCGGTGACCATGACAAGGCTGCCTACTGCGTAGGTGAAGTGCTGGTCGATCTTTCTCTCGGGTACCTTGATGATGATGGAATCCTTCGTCTTGTAGTCGTTGGACGCGATCATCGTGGTGCCGTCGTGCAGGTTGAGCTGGATCTTGCCGCCCTTGACAGCGGTCTTGTTGACGATCTTGCAGATCTTGGCCGCTGCATCGGTGACCGGCGCGAGGTGGAACTTGCCGTCCCCGCCGATGACCATGCGGTAGTTGGCGTTGATCGCCGGGATGGAGACAGTGTCGAACATGCCGACAGTGTACCTGTAGTCCTTGCGAATCTTGCCGTCAACCAGAACCTTGCCTTCGTGCAGAATCTGCTTGATTTCCTTGCTCTTGTCAGCGACCTTCAGCAGGTCCCTGAGCACGACTACGAGAGGCATGCCGCGCTCCTCAGAGTGTGCTCCCGGCATGGGCTTTGCGACCCACTTGGAAGTCTTACGGGTGATAGGCCACGCGCGCGGTGCCGCGACCCTCTTTAAATGATTGCCACACATATTATTTCCTCTCCAGTGATGCGACTCTCTTCGGGTCGTCCAGGACCAGCTTGGTGATCATCAGGTTGGACGGGTGGAGGGGCCTTGCCTCTTCCTTGCCATCTGCCCTGGCCACGGATACGCCTTCGACGACGACCTTCTCTCTCTTCACATCGATCTCGCGGACCTTACCCTCGGTGCCGGCAGCGTCGCCTCTCATGACTTTGACGGTGTCGCCGACTACCACGCGGGCAGTCCTGCCATACTTCTTGCTGAGCTCTTCGCTGAGCCTCGCATTGATGAAGCTGCTGCGGACGTGCTGGGGAGCCTCGTATCTAAACTTTCTCTGCTTTCTCGGCTGTGATGAAGTAACCATAACGCACACCTCATACAATGATCGTGGCGGTGGAGCCAATCTTGGCGTACCGCTCGGCGACCTCTCTGGCCACCGGGCCCTTGATCTCAGTGCCCTTCGGGTCGTTGTTGTCGTCTACCAGGACGCAGGCGTTGTCCTCGAACGAGACACGTAAGCCACTCGGCCTGCGGTACTCCTTCTTCTGCCTGATCACGACACAGCGTACGATCGTCTTCCTCATCTCAGGGGTGCCCTTCTTGACGGAGCCGATGAAGATGTCACCGATGCCTGCTTTGGGCATACGGTTCTTCCTGCCCCTGTATTTCAGGACGGAGATGACCTCAACCAGCCTTGCGCCGGTGTTGTCAGCAACCTCGAGCCTTGTTGCGGTGTGGACGGACCTTGGGATCTTTGCCTTAATTGCTCTCATGTCCAGCCACCTCTACCACTACGAAGGTCTTGGTCTTGGAGAGCGGCCTGCACTCGGCAATGACCACTTTGTCGCCCTCTTTTGCGTTGATGCAGGGCGGGTTGTGGGCATGGAGCTTAGACCTCCTCTTCTCGTACCTGTCATACTTCAGGTCACGCTTTAAGTACTCACGGGACACCACGACAGACTTGCTCATCTTGGCAGAGACAACGGTGCCCTCGAGCAACTGTCCCCTGACGGCCAGCTGGCCGTGGAACGGACAGTGCGGGTCGTTGCACTCAGTCTGGGGTGCCTTCACGTTTAGTCCAATATCTTTCGCCATTTCTATTCCTCTTTTATTGCGGGGTTAACCGGAAGACCGGTCACTTCCCTTTCCGCTTCTTCTTAGGGATGCGGTTTTCAGGTTGTGATAGTAATAAGTCCCCTCTGACACGGACACGCCGGCCGTCGGGAAGCGTGAACACGAAGGAGCAGCACGACTTAGGGACTTTCGCATCGTGCTTCCCCGTATTGATGATGATCATGTTCCGCGTCTCATCGACCACTTTGCCGGAAAGGATGTAAGGAGGTGTTTCCACCTCGACTTCCAGTCCTACCAGCTCATGGTAGATAAGATTGTCCGGCGCTATGTCCATATCACAACCCCTGCGCTCAGATTTATATTTTTCCTCTGTTAGAGCAGGGGTCCCCCTGCGCTCAGATTTATATTTTTCCTCCGGGCAGGGGTTATTTGACGTCGATCGACTCTGAAGCATAACCAATCGATTCCAGGATTTCTCTCACTTTTTCTTTGTGATCGCCCTGGAGCTCGATGGTTTGCTGCTTGATGGTCCCGCCGCAGGCGCACTTGGCCTTCAGGAGGCTCGAAAGCTCCTTCAGGTCAATGCTCTTGTCGTCGATACCATCGATGATCGTCGCCATCTTACCGAAGCGTCTCTTGTCAGTCGTTATTCGGACTCGCTGGGACTCCTTGACAATTTCCTCGCATACGCAAAGGTCCTCGGGGAGGCCACACTTGTCACAGACGGACAATTTACTGCTTCTCCTCCTTCTTCTCCTTGCGGATAGTCAGGATGCGAGCGATGGTCCGGCGGAGTTCCCGGATCCTTCCCGGGTTCTCCGGCGCACCGCCGGTCGCGGAGATCGCGTGCTGCTTCAGAAGGTCGTTGCGCAGGTCCTTGAGCTGCTTGTCAAGGTCCTTGTCGCTCATGCCACGGATGTCCTTAGCTCTGAGAATCGCCATCGGTCTTCACCACCTTTTTCTTCGGCTGCTTCTTCGCGGCTGCCTTTGCATCGCCCTCGGGCTTTGCTGCCTCGGCGGCCTCGGACTCGGCGATGATCTTCTCGACCTCTGCCGCGGTAGACTCGGCCTGGGCCGGGACTGCTGCTGCCTCCTTAGCGGGCTCGGTGCCTGCGGCCGGAGACTTCTTCTCGGCCGGGGCGGGAGCTGCTACCTGGACAGTCTCGATAGTGATCTTGTCCGGGAGCACTGCCTCGGGGGGCATAATCCTGACTTTTACGCCGATGATACCTAACTTCTTCTTGGCCCTGGCGTAGCCAACGTCTACGAGCTCTTCGACAGGCTTGCCGCAGTGCTTGATGTAGCCCGCGATGAACTTCTCGCGGCGCTTCCTCGCACCAGTCAGCTTGCCTGCGATGATGACTTCGCAGCCCATGGCTCCGGCGTCCATGATCCTCTGCAGGGTGGACTGTCCGGCCTTACGGAAGTACCAGCCTCTCTCGAGAGCGTTGGCCAGCCTGGTCGCCATCATCTGGGCGTTCAGCTCAGGCTTCTTGACTTCCTGCACATCGATCTGCGGGTTGTCCATCTTGAACCGCATGTCCATTTCCTTGGTGTACCTGCGGATGGACTTGCCGGCCTTTCCGATGATCATTCCCGGCTTCTCGGCCTTGAGGGTGATCTGAGTGCCCATAGGGGTCCTGTTGATCTCCATGCCGCCGTAGCCGGCGCGCTCGAGCTTCTCCAGGAAGTACTCGTCGACCATGGCCTTCTTGAAGCCCTCTTGTACGAATTTCTTCTCAATCGCCAATCTAACGCACCTCTCCAATAACTACCTCTACCGTCACGAGTTCGATGTTCCATGCGGTAGCCCTGCCCATTGCACGGGGCATGATGCCCTGAATCACACGGCCCTTCTTGGAGGTCGAGTGGATGATGCGCATGTCCTCGGTGTCGAGGCCCTTGTACTCTGCGTTCGCTTCCGCGTGCTTGATGAGCTTCAGGATCTCGGTGCTTGCCTTGACCGGGTACCGGCCGCTTGGCCAGCCGGTCTGGTGGCGCTTGTGGCCGACGTTCCTGGCGTGCTGCTTGAAGGGCACCGACTGCTTCTTGTCGATGACGTCCTGCAGGTAAGTCTTGGCCGCGCTGACCTTCATTCCGCGGATCTGCCTGCAGATTTCCTGGCAGTGCTTGGGCGAGACGTTGATCTCGTAGGCCATCGCCTTGGCGGTGGTGGCCGGGTCAAATTCTGCTGTATATCCAACTTTCGACATCTACGTCACTCCTTATTTCAGCGGCACGTACTTGCTGCCTCTGGTTGCACCGATACCTGCCGAACCGTGCGACACGCTGTGGCGGGTCAGCGCAAATTCGCCCAGGTAGTGCCCGACCATCTCGGGCGTGGTTTCGACTGCCTTCCATTCCTTGCCGGTGTGGATCTCGAAGGTAACGCCGACCATTTCCGGGAGAATGATCATGTCCCTCAGGTGGGTCTTGATCGTGGTTTCTCCGGCCTTGACGGCATCGAGCAGCTTCTGGTGCTCTTCTCCGAACTCCCTCTTGATCTTCCGCCTCTGACGGGCGGGAAGAAGCGCTGCGACCTGGTTCATGTCCAGCTTCTTCATCTCGGCAATGGTTAAGCCCCTGTAGGTGAACTCTTCCTTCCTCTTCGGGAGCCTGCCAGACTGCTTTGACTGTTTAGATACCATAATTACATCTCCTCGTTTAGTGGCCTACGCCAGTCCTTCTCGCTGCGATGCTCCCTACCTTCCTGCCGGGCGGGGTGTTCCTGCTGACAGTCTTGGGCCTGCCGGGGTGCTGCCTGCCGCCGCCACCGAACGGGTGGTCGACTGCGTTCATGGCTACACCACGGACAACCGGCCACTTGGTAGCCTTGTTGGCCATCTTGTACCACTTGTTGCCTGCGCGAACGAAGGGCTTCTCAGTCCTGCCGCCGCCTGCAACTACTCCGATGGTCGCCCTGCACTTCGGGTTGAGCCTCTTGATCTCGCCCGAAGGCATCTGGACTACGGTCTTCTTAGCTTCGTGAGCTACGATGATTGCGTAGACGCCCGACGAGCGTGCGAACGCGCCGCCGTCGCCCGGCTGCGACTCGATGTTGCAGATGGCGCAGCCTTCCGGGATCTCGCTCAGGGGGAGCGTGTTGCCCGCCTTGATCTCCGCCGAGATGCCGCAGGCGATCTTGTCGCCGACGCCGACACCCTCGGGGGCCAGAATGAGCCTCTCTTCACCGTTGCCGAACTTGACGCGGATGATGGGGCAGTTCCTGGCTGTGTCGTGTACTACCTCGGTGATGATACCCTCGATGGTCTCGTCGCCGAAGGTCTTGATGTGCTCCAGGTTCGCCTTGAACCTGCTAGAGGTGGCCCGGTACGTCGGGGTGCCCTTACCTCTGTTTTGTGACATTAATCGCTTTCCCATAATCAAACCTCCAAAACGGGTTTAGAACACTCCGAGACGGCTGGCGATCTCATCAGCGCGGTTCTCAGCACTGAGGGTAACTACAGCCTTCTTGCCTCCACGTGCGGTGATCTGGGTCGTGACCTTGACAACCTTCACGTTGTACATTTCCTCGATGGCCTTCTTGATCTGGGGTTTGGTGGCCCTCATGTCGACCATGAACTGGAGCGTGTTGTTCTTGTCCAGGGACAGGGTCGCCTTTTCTGTGATGAACGGGTACTTGATGATCATTCTTCGCCAGCCTCCGTAAGAAGCTTCATGGCGCCCTCGGTCCACAGCGTCAGGCGGCCTGCCTGGGTGCCCGGTGCGAGCATTTCGACGTTCAGCTCATCCAGAGTTGCGACGTCGACGCCCGGGATGTTCCTGGCGGCGAGCTTGATGCCGTTGTCCTCGGCGATGACGACGAGAAGGCCGATCTTCTTCTTGTACTGCCTGCCCCTCATCTTGCCCTTGCCTGCCCTGACAGTCTTCTGCTTGGACCTTGCGAGGTCTGCCGCGAAGCCGAGTGCGGATAAGAGCTCTACTACTTCACTGGTCTTCTTCATCGACTCGATCTCGCCGTCGACCACTACGGGCAGAGCGCCCTCGTACTTGTAGCCGCGAGCCTTGACGAGCTCGGGGTTGGTGGTGGCTGCGACAGCAGAGCGGATTGCCTTGAGGCGCTCCTTGTCGTTGATCTTTTCAGCGTAGATCCTGAACGGGTTGGGTCCGTGAGCTGCACGGCCGCCCCTTGCGTGGGGAACTACTGCTGCACGGCTGCCGTTAGCCAGCCTGGGCACGTGTGCTGCGCCTCTGCCGCTACCCCAGGAGTGCTTCTTTGCTGAGGAGAGCGTGCCTGCGGTCCTGTCCGGGCCGTAAGGCTGCAGCCTGTTTGCCTGCGCTGCGAGCACCGCTTTCTTGATGATGTCCGGCCTGTACTCCTCGTTGAAGACGGCGGGAACAGTGATTGCGGACTTGTTGCCGGATTTGCTTAAGATTTTAGCTTCCATCTTGGGTTCCTCCAGATTAGCCCTGCTTCGACTGAGTGCTCATGTACGTGACCTCAGGTGCCTGCTTCGGCATGTTCTTGGGCCTTACTGCGGGTCTGATCCTGACCATCCTCTTGACAGGTCCGGGGATGCTGCCCTTCAGCATGACGTAGTCGTTCTTGAGGAAACCGTAGTGCAGGAAGCCGCCTGCGGGGGTGACCTCTTCGACCTTGTCGCCCATCTTGATGATCCTCTTGTTGTACTCGGTCCTCTGGTGGTAACCAGTCTGACCCAGCTGCGGGACCTGCCACCTGATGCGGTGCGGGTTCCATGGGCCGAGGTTACCGACGTGCCTCTTCTTGCCAGTGCGGGCGTGCTTCCTCTTCTGGATAGCGATACCCCACCTGACGACCGGACCCTGGGTACCGAAACCCTTGGTGATAGCCGAGACGTCGACTAACTCGCCGGGTGCAAAGACATCCTTGATGTTGACTGCCTTGCCCATGAGCGACTTCGCGAACTCTAACCTCTTCGCCATGTCGCCGCCTGCGATCCGGTTCTCCATGAGCTCGGGTACCTTCTTGGGGATACCGGAGACTTCAGAAGTAAGCGTTACAGTCATGACCCGGAGGTCTGCGACTACACCCTTCTTGACGAGCTCTGCGATCTTGGCGAGCTGCTCGTCAGTCTTGTAGCCGTTCTTCGGGAGGTTGGTGAGCGACTCTAACATCTTGAGGTCGCTGGTCCATGCCTCGCCGATGACCTTCTTGCCGTAGGGGCTGTCATCGTAGACACGAATGCCTGCTACGTGCATAGCGGGTGCTTCGACGATTGTGACCGGAACGGAGATCTCCATACCCTCGGTCGTGCTGTGCGGCCTGTCATCCACCATGACGATGTGAGACATTCCGGCCTTGAATCCGACAAATCCCTGAATCTTTGGCTGGTCGCCAAGCTCTGCCCAGTTTCTCATCTTGGGCTTCTGGCTTCGCGCCCTTACCCTCGGGCTGTACCCGAGAGAACCACGCCTTGGTGCGTGTGCGTGTCCCATTTTAGATTTTCCTCCTATGTTAGGGAATAGGCTCTGGCTTAGACATTCGCCAGGTATCTTGCTGCTACAGAGCAGATACTTACGCTGTAATACCAGTCCGCCTGCCAGGTGAAGAAGCTGGAAAAGGCCTCTTCGTGCGTACCGTGGATGGCACCCTGACACACTCAGGATTGGTATTCACCACGTAAACTGGAATAATTGGGAAGTTTTGTGTTCCTTCGTGTTTTGGAGTATGGCGTCCTGCGGACGAGAGAGCATATGCACATGCGGTGACCTTATCCCATTTTATCGCTATCTCGAGCAGCCATATGGGCTACCCTTAAGCCATCGGTCTCCGCCAGCACGCGCTGATTTCCCTGTACGGGGATGCCACGCTTATTCACGCTGGACTCAAATTGTTTGGTCTTCGCGAACAGATCCTGACCGAACTGCGTTTCATTAGGAATGGGCTGTCTTTCTCGAAAGAATGACATCGACCCTGACGCTCCAGTCAGCTCCGACTCTGGTCACAATACCTTCACGGTATTCCGATCAGTACAAGGCTACGGTATACGTGCGCCGAGAAGGCTCATATGCCGAATAGACATCCTATGTGAAAGCCTGATAAAGAGGATACTTACTGACGTGCATCTACGAGGTGATCAGCCCCGGTATACGCCGATTTTTTCCGCTTTAAGTTTTGGCTTGCAGGATGAGTCCGGATATAAGTGCCCTTCCACGGGTGACACTCACATAGTCCTCATACTTGGGTCTTAGAATTGTAATTATAGTATATATAGATTGCGTCTATAACTTGCGTAGACGTTGCGTCTACGATTGACGTAGACGAGCGTTGAGAAAAGGTGCCGGGGCATGTGCAGAACATGTAGAACCCGATTGAATCTGATCTAATATAGATATTCTGGCACCGCAATCAGAATATAGATTCAGGTTATTTAAGATATTTTGAATCGAATATCAGCCGGGTTATACGTATGTATTCCTCAGCCACTTTTAAAGCTTCAGTAGTCTCCCGTAGACTCGCATACGTATCCCGATAAATCGAATCATTGCGCTTTTTTCTATACCGATCAAACTCAGCAGCAAGCTGATCCCCAAATTCACGATATTTTTCACTGATAAAAGCAATAGGCGCCTCATGAGAATATTTAGAATTATATCCGTCTGCCATCATAAGGCACTGAGCACATTCTCTTATCACAGTATAGATTTCTTCAAAGATGAACGTAGCATTGTCTTCGTCAATAGTTAACGTAGTTATAAATCTATAACGCTTTTCTGCTTTTTCGATCATGGATCTGGCAGCCCCCGGGTCAGCAGAGCGATTGACGACATCCTTGTTCCTTAGATAGTAGTCAAAAGGCATTAGTTTAGGTATCATATCATACCACATTTAAATAACCTGATAATATAATACCGTTTGCCAGACTATTGATAAAGTTAGCGTTTTCCTTTTTTACGTCCTCTATAAGGTGGATACTAATAGGCCTTTTTAATTGCTCTTCGAATTGCCTGAGATCGGGATAGTCGCCCTGGAAAGTTTCAATAGCAATATCAATGTCACTGTTCAGGGTATCTTCACCTCTCGCATAACTACCGAAGAGTACGATGCACCGGGGATTATTATAAAAAGACTCGAGGGTAGAGATCAGACCGGAAGAATAGAGAGAATTAAGGTTTAGCGATCGTTTCAATCCCATAAACTTTTCATTATCGTAGTTGCCCCAATAATTATTGACAATACCATTCGATTCGTTATGTAATAACCCATCATTTCTTAGAGAGTTTAGGATATACTGGGCTCCCCGAGGAGTCAGCCCCGTACGCCTCGCCACTTCACTTATGTGAAGTTTAACTGTCGGCTCGTCGAAGTACAGCTTTAAGATCTTAATCCAGTTTTCACTATTAAGATCGTACGGCCCGGGAGTTCCGGACTCAGACTTCTTCGGCCGAGAACTGTTTTCGTCCTTCGGGATTTGTCGGACCATGTTTGAAATATATTTCAAACGTTTTACATATACTTTATGCATTTGAAAAATATTTCAAATGTTTGAAAATATTTTCAAACTCATTGCACCCGATTATGAAACATACGAACGGCAGGAGAGAGCCGAAATAATAAATCCAGATTTTTGTGCTGGCTGAGGAGTGGTAGATAAGGGGACCTTTATCTGAAAGATAATAGGCTCGGGGATATTACTAGTCATTCCTGTCTGCCATTGCATCTTTTAGATACTTTTGATAAACAAGATTGCCCGGGTCAAGCTTAATAGCCTTATGATATGCACGCAGAGCCTCTTCGGACTTGCCCAGTTTTTGATAAAGGTCCCCCAGGGTTATCCGGGCATTGTAGCTGTCAGGAACGAGGTTAACGGCGGTCTGGAGTTCTGGTAAAGCCTTATCGATCTGGCCTGCTGCCAGATAGGATCTTCCTGCCTTGAGGTGCTTAAGTACATCGTCCCGGGGTATGCCCTGCATAGGATTACTCCCAAGCAAGAAGTTAGTCGTTCGGAGATATATAAGGTAGGATTGGGTAGAAGAAAGGCCCGGGCATACTGGAAGGGTTGAAAATACCGCCAGGCACTCGACTCATGAAAACAGGTTTTTCAAGTTAAGCCGATAAAAAACTCCTGGAGGTCGGGGAGTTCCCGGGAGGCAGGGGAGGATTTTCAAGCTGGGAGGTCGGGGAGGGTTGAGAGGCCATAGAGGAGGTTTGGGAGTGTGGAAAGGTCTGAGAGGATAACGGGGCATTATTCTGCACTTTTCTTATGAGCGCTCGTACCATTTACACGAAGTACACAAGGTACACGAAGTACGCGAAGTTCGATAAAAGGGCTGACTGTAATCCGATCGTATAGTTTAACTTCGCGTACTTAGCGTACTTTGAGAACTTCGTGTAAACGGTACCTGATAGCCCCAGAAAGGTCAGATATGATTATCAAATAATTAATCTCTCGGACCTCCGGGTACCTCACATAACCTCCTCTCCGACCTCCTGACCTCCCTGACCTCCCAGCTTGAACGTGTCCTCCCCGAACTCCCGGCACCTCTCCGACCCCCTCTCCGACCTCTCAACACCTCCCCGACCAACTATTTTTCATGGAATGCCAAGGGGCCAGGCATGCCAAAAGATTTTTTGATCGGAATCGCTTCAATCGCAAATATTAGCCTGGCATGCTTGGCCCCGGGGCGAGCCTGGAGGCTTAATAGCACCCGGCGGAGATACTGTCCGGATTAATCAATAAATTATAAAATTATGTGAATGTAATTTGAAATTAATATGACACCCAAACCCGGCGCACCAACATTTGAAGAAGAGAAATTCGACTTAAGCACAGATCTAGAACTGGATAAGCACTTTGAGATGGGCAGAGACTTGATGGACATGGGTAATTACGGCAGAGCAGTCGAGGAATTCAGGAAGATGAGCGAGCTTGAGCCGGATGATGTCGAAGCGCACAGACTGATTGGAGAGGCGCTGTACCGTAATGGCGCATATGAGGAGGCGCTAAAAGAATTCGATAAGGCCATCGAGCTGGATGAAGACTATACTGAGGCCCGCTACTGGAAATCGATCGTCTACACAAAGATGGGACGGGAGGAAGATAGCAGCCGGGAGTATAAAATCGCCTACGATAGCGACCCAGAGGATTATGAGCTAATGTACGAGTGGGCCAAAGAAGTCGCAGCCGCAGGGAAGTACGATGAGGCCATCGGGGTGTACAGGGAGATACTGGAATCCGAGCCGGACTATTTTGAGGCCAGGATCAACCTGGGAAGCACGTTGATCCAGGCAGGGGATGAATCCGAAGGATACGAGGAATATGCGCAGGCGAGAGCCTCGGACCCGGACAATCCGATGATCCCTTTTATCATAGGCGAATTCCTGCTCTCGATCGACAGGCTGGACGAGGCGCTGGATGCATACAAATCTGCGCAGAAACTCATGCCCAATGCTCCGGATGTGTACCAACGGATCGGGGATGTTTTGCATCGTAAAGGCAGGGTCGACGAGGCGATTTCCGAGTATAAGAAAGCGATACGGCAGAGGCCGAATGAGGCGGAGCTACACGCCGGGATCGGGGATCTGTATCTAGAGAAGGGGATGAAGGATGATGCGTTGAGGGAGTATCGGAGGGCGAAGAAGCTGGTGCCGGAGTTTCCGCTGTCGGAGAAGGGGGAGAGGATGGTGGGTTCGACTAAGCGGGAATGATCCGGTTCAAAATAGCTACGATAGGGTTACCATGAAAAAGTTGCCACAATCTGTTGAAAAAGGAAGCAGATTAATAATGCTAGTAACTTGTTCCAAATTACAGACAAGAGTAGGGTAATATTAGAGATATAAATACAAAACCAGAGATAAGGGATAGTTAGGTTCATTTTTATGAAATAAATGTGCTATTAAGATGATTAGGTTTATCTATCGCTTATCTAATAATAGCTTAGTTTAATATGAAAATTAAAATCGGTCAAATTTTTAGGTATTACTATCCCGGAAAAGAAATAAACGATACAAAATTTGAGGATTTTATTAGATTAACAAAGGGTAGACACTCAACGGGAGTTGGAATTGGCGGTAAAGGCATTTTTAGCTATGCAAAAGTAAAAGAGCCAAACAAAGATATGCCAAGAATTCCTGCGATAATTCTTCATAGTAACCCATTTAAAGAGGGTAGTGAGATCACACCTTGGATTGATGTTATTAACCCTGATGATGGCTACGCGATTTATAATGGGGATAATAAAACATCCGCTAAGACAGCTTTTGAATCAGAAGGTAATAAAATTTTGGTTGACTTATTTCCAAGTTACTTTTCATCTAACGACCGAGTATTTGCACCACCAATCTTATTGTTTAAACAAGAATTGGTGAATGGAGAAAGGAAAGGGTATCGATCATTCCAAGGCTATGGTATACCTATCAATATGTTTATTCGCACTCAGAAAGAAATCCAAAAGAATAATCAAAATCCAATGTATTTTACAAACCTCGTTTTTGAGATTGCTATTCTTAAAATTGATAATGAAAATGAAGAATTTTCTTGGGATTGGATCGATGATAGAAGAGATTCTAACCTAACCTCTGAAGAAACTTTAAGATATGCGCCGAGAGCTTGGAAGGAGTGGGTTAAACAAGGTAATGAGAGCATTAATAGGTTACAGAGAAGGGTATCAGAAAGATCTGTGGTAGATACTAAAGATCAAAATGCAGATGATGATATTGATTTATTGAACCATGTTTATAATTATTATAATAAGAAAAAACATAGCTTTGAAGGACTATCATCCCTTATTGCAACCAAGATCATTGGTGAAAAATGTAACAGAGGATGGGTAACTAAGAAATCAGGGGATGGTGGAGTCGACTTCGTAAGCAGATTAGATATCGATGGGGGATTATCTAAAACAAAAATTGTGGTACTCGGTCAAGCGAAGTGTGTAAAACCAGATACGTCAATAAATGGCGAAGAATTGGCAAGAGTTGTGGCAAGGCTTCAAAGGGGATGGATCGGAGTATATGTGACTACTGGAAGATACTCCGTTAATTCTCAGAAAGAACTTTTTGACGATAAATACCCAGTTGTACTTATTAATGGTAAGAGGTTAGCGCAAGAGATAAAGAAGATAATAAACATTGAAAATATTGAACTAGAATATTTGTTAGATCGAGAATCGGAATGGTATGAGAAAAATATAAGGATGGAAAGTCCTTCGAGGATTCTCGATGAGGAGTTCCCAACAGAGGTTGACTTAGAAATGATAATAGGTATGAAAAATTAGATTTCTTGCTTTCTCCAAGCCGATAATACCTGTTTAAAATCAACTTCAGTATATCCCGAGGCCCATATACGATAGAACGATGTATCATCACTACAAGGTTTAGGCTCTGGTGGATCAATTTTTATCCGAGTTGGCATTATTACCGAATCACCTAATAGGATACACTCACCCCTTCTTAATATTGGGAAAATATTGACTATACCCTGAATGGAATCAGGAAGTAAATTTTTTACATAAATTTGATCGTCAGGGTTAGTTATTCTTAAACATAAAAAGGTGTTACACTGAGACAGTATCGTTGAAGATACTTCTCTAGGTCTTTGACTCATTACAGTAAGGCTAATTCCATATTTTCTTCCCTCTTTTGATATTCGTTCAGCAGATTTCCTTACCGCTTCAGTCGATGGATCATTATCATTTAAGTATATATGGGCTTCATCACAAAAAATTGCTATTGGATAAGATTTTTGATTAATACGCTTATACCAATAAGCAAAATCAAATAAACATCTCATAATCAAAGATAATACTGAATTTCTAACATCATAAGGAACATAACTCAAATCAATTATAACCACTTTCTTTATTCTACCATTCTCTTTTCCCATAATTTTTCGAAATAGTGTTTCCATAGAGGCTGATGTATTAAATTTTATAGGATGAAAAATTAAATCATACCGTTTATCATTCAACCGAGAGTCGATCCTCATTAGTAATTTTGTAAATTCACCATTTAGTGGACCCTTTTTCTCACCCTTTACCCCTTGAACCATTTCTACATCCAATCGTCTGAACTCATTTATAATCCCATTAAAATTAAAAAACACAGGCGTATCAATAGTTATTTTGGAAATACCCAAACTTTTATTCTCTTCATGCGTTTCTTTTGCCTTTTGGAGTAATTCTTTAAATTTAGCTATTTGATTTGGAGCAGCAAATTCTGTTCGATCAACCATCAAACCCAAAAGCTCTTCGCTATTCATTAACCAATAGGGAAGCTCTAATTCCGAGGCATCGATATAGTCTGCATAATCTCCAAATGAGTTTTTATACTCACCATGTAAATCAAATAAGATAATAGTAGAATCAGGAAATTGGGCGATCTTTTGAAGAATTGACGCTACAGTCCAGGACTTGCCCCCACCCGTTTGCCCTAGGATAGCAGCATGTCTCGTCAGAAAAGCATCAAGATTTATTTTCGCATCTTGAGCAGGTACTAAAGATAATTTCCCAATTGAGAAGTTACCTTCAGCATAACTTTCGTATACACCATCCAATGTTTGATTAAGTACCGCAAATACATCACTATTTACAGTAGGTAAAATATCTGTTCCCCTGTCGAATCGGCCAGATGAATCAATAGTACCAATCGGAATAGCAGAAATTGTTCTTATAGATGATTCTATTGGGATACCATCGTCCATATCTAATTTTTTTGTGCGAGGTATAAATTCTTTCATTTGTATATCAACAATCATTGATAATAGTTTACCCATAGTTAAAGAAATTATTATAAAACTTCCGGGTTGTCCAATTAGTAACGGCTGAGGCCCATTTTCCGTATCAACATTAATACACATAGAATCAGGTACTCCAGTGATTTTCCCATCTTCACTGGAAAAATTTAAAACTTGAATATCAATTTTGTCACCAGAAACCCCGATAACTTTGCCTATCTTATATTCCGACATATAACCTCACAAACCCGCTTTTTGCACAAACATATTTGCAAATTCACTAAATTTCCAACATTTTGATTGTTCAACTATTGGATTTTTACCAATTTTTTTTATGTTAGTAGATACATACCCAAATGAATTATACGATGTTAAGTTGTCGATAGAATCGGGCATATCTCCAAATAAAGCAATTAGCTGTATCTTATTTTCTCGTAATTTCGGGATAATTAATTGATCATTTATATGTTGATCTCTGTAACTATAGCCACAACTAACAAGATACTTACATTTATCACCAATCACTCGACTAGCATGAGTGAACAATAAATCGTAAGGATTATCCAACGTATCCAATACTTTTTCTTTTCGAGGCAAAATCAGTGATAAGCTATCTTTACTTTGCGATCGGAAATCACTAATTTCAGTTATTGAACCATTGCGTTTAAACCATGATAATGAACCATGTAGTTTATATAATTTAATATTTGGTTCGTTAAAGTGCCTAAAGCGTGTATCGATTTTACCATAGGATAAATTAAATCTTTCAATATCAAAATAGCGATTAAAGATACCTTCAAACCCATTATAGATAGGTATTTTTGCTTCCATTGCAGCCATTTCAAACAATATATCATAGTTTGTTGTGAATATCCAAATTGTCTCATGTGTGTTGTTAAAAATTTTTTTTATTGCCGAAAAAAATTTTATATGATGTTCTAGATTCGGATCTTTAATATTTAATAAATCCTGAATAATGTTACTTCTTATAGTTTTTTCTAAATTAATGATTCCGGAATACTTTCTATTGTTTTGATTTTTAGATAATAGTGACAATATAATTTCAATATCTGGGGTACCACCAGATAGATCATAATCGATTAGTTCATCCTTAAGAACTTTTTCGAGACTACAACGTTCTTGGAAGTCCAGCTGATCAATAACATTGATTGTTAAATCTTTCATAATGGGGTACCCGGCTTCTTTTGAAGTTCCAGCTCCAAAAATAAAACCGATGTTACTTAAATTAATATCAGCATTTGGGAATAATTCATTAAATTGAACAGCCACCACTAACCCCTTCTTAAGAAAATATATATGCACCCAACGATTGGAAGTACGTTACAATCCTATTTGTAATAAAATTTTCTGTAGTTTACTATATCTATGCATATTATGAAATGTGAAATATATAAATTAATGATCAGATACCATACATCCAGGCTGATGCTTAATAAAATGGCAATATCACGAAGATCAAATTTGCTGCCTATCCATGCAAATAGATAGTTTTAATTTCCCCTCAGGCAGACTTCACTTATGTTTGCCATACGGTAGTCCAACAAACAGTTAAAAATATAAGCATCAGTCAGCACTTTTCGGGGTTAAGCCAAGCTCAGTATCGACCCGTTCTTTAAGGCGATCAATTTTTACAGGTTCAGAAATCTGACACAACCGGGAGAGCCGGATGCTTTTTTGGTCACCCATCGTTTTTGATAGCGTAGCAGTATTCAAAACATAGAATTCCCATGCACCCATATCAAGGATATTGGCAGAGTCCTTATCTTTCGCTACGAACAAACAAAATACATAACAATCAGAGATTCGCATGGGGACTTTAGAATTGATATCAGACAGGGTATTGTCTGCCAGCTTCTTCGCGATATCAAACACAATCGGCGAAATTTTTTGCTGTGGCCAGCTCTGGAGGTATGCAGAGCACTTGACCTCAATTTTCCTCTCATGATAATATAAATCGCAGACATCCCACTCAACACGGGGCTGTTTTACAACTCCGAGCATGCTTCCCACTATGAACTCAGCCAGCACAGAGCGGTTCGTATTTACCAGGACATCAGAGTATGCCCACGCCCAGAAATCGACGAGCTTTGAGTTCTCCAATCCTATAATCGGCGTGTCGGGCGAAAGCTTATTGATCTGCATTATTAGATAGATAACAATAGTTATAATAAATAAACCATACTATATTTCCCCTTATGCAATTTACCGATTTTATCTCTAACGCTCAAAACGTCACCACTAAACCCTCTTGCCCCCAAAAATGCGAGTTCAAGACAAGGAATGACATCCCAATTGTCGGCATACCCGAGCCCCGGAATCAAAACCACTTTACAGGAATAATCATCTCCCGGGATCCAACGACAGCGTTTATCGAGCCATACATGGATGCGAGGCAGAAATCCCCCGAAGGCTGGCACCACCAGCTGATGACTGCAAGTGCCCCT
Organism: Methanocella sp. MCL-LM; assembly: GCF_049676595.1. Taxonomy (GTDB): domain Archaea; phylum Halobacteriota; class Methanocellia; order Methanocellales; family Methanocellaceae; genus Methanocella_A. Next base: position 1,534,067 of record NZ_CP187259.1, on the reverse strand, counting down.
CCGCAGTGGATCATCGGGCAGTTAGCCACTTTTAACAGAAAATATCTGGAAGGCCAGTACACGGCAGAGATCGAGTGCCTGAAGGAGATCATGGCCAATAACGTTTACTGGACTCATCTCCACAAATGCTGCACGGATAAACAGTCTGAAGAGGCACCTTGCTTCAAGACCAAAAACGCCAGACTGTGCGCTGATCAGTGGCTGAGGCAGGAATTATCCGATGCAATAGGGCTGGGTGCAAAGTTCATCATTTGTGTCGGTAATGATGCGAAGGCCTGGGTGTCGGAGTGGGAAAAGGAGTCGGGTGCTCATGGTGTTCGTGTGTTCTACCTGCCACACCCGTCCGGAGCGGCAAATGGGGCATGGAATCCGAAAGATGATGAGAAGATGAGCATGTTAAAAGCGGAGATAATTGGCTTGTTTAGAACAATTGGCCAAAATTGAATAAAATCCGATATTTTTTATGCAGATTACCGGGCCTCAATAAGATTATCGCAATAGATCAGCCATTATTACAATAATCTATGCTGAAACTATCACAAATCCATATGAGCGAAAAATAGTTTTATAGGAAGTAAATAGATTAGATTAGGCAAGAGTATGGGTTCTAATACTATGGGTAATAAGGGTAACCACAAAAATGGTATCACAGGAATAACAGTAGCCGGATATAAGTCGTTATTAAATAAAACCAGTATTCAGATATCTAGTTTAACCATCCTTGCTGGAGCAAATAGTTCAGGCAAATCAAGCATCATGCAACCACTGCTGATGATGAAACAGACTTTAGATGAAGTATATGATCCGGGAGACCTATTGATAAGTGGACCCCATGTTAATTTTAACTCGGCAGATAATTTTATTTCTAAATTCGGACCGAAAAGATCAAAACAGTTTTCTATAAAAATTGATTTTGATGAGGATAAGTCAATTTCTGAAAGTTTTACTAAAGGGACTAACAAGCCGGTTGAGCTGGTAGAAACTAAATACAAAATCGAGAATAATGAATTCGAGATAAATGGACAAATGTCCGAACGGGAGCTAATTAATAAATACCCGATTATAAATGATTTCCTGAACGTATTCTCAAATAGTGTTTTTAGCATGATCAAAGACAATAAAAATGAGAATACGTACGATGAGGATATTACAGAAAAATTGGGTTTCAGGTTTAATGTACAGAGAAAACGATGCTTTTTGGGTTTAATGATTAACACCCTGGATGTAAAAACAAAAACAATGATAACGGAGCAGTATTTCCCATTTCTAGGGTTTGAAAACTTATTGGTAATTGAAAATTACATAACAAGGATCATACATGTACCAGCCCTGAGGACTAATACTGAACGTACATATAAAACAACTGCAGTAGGTCCAAGATTCCCGGGTACAATAGATAACTATGTTGCCAGTATAATAAACAGCTGGAAGTTAGCTAATGATCCGCGTTTAAGTAAATTAAATGAGTGGCTCTCAGACCTGTCCTTAACAAGTAAGATTGATACAAACAAAGTTACTGATACTCAAGTAGAGATACTTGTACACCGATTATCTACGGATAGTGATGACGAAAAAGATATGGTAAACATTGCAGACGTGGGATTTGGCATTGGACAGACTTTACCAGTATTAGTGGCACTTTTAATTGCAGAAAAAGATCAATTAGTATATATTGAACAACCGGAAGTTCACCTTCATCCCAAAGCCCAGTACAATATGGCAAATATTATCGTAGAAGCAGCAAACAGAGGAGTAAAAGTCGTTATTGAAACACACAGCATGTTACTATTGACTGGTATTCAAACTTTGATTGCCGAAGGAAAAATCCCATATAGAAAGGTCAAACTTCACTGGTTTGCCCGGGGTAATAATGGTGAATCAATTGTTAAAAGTGCTAGCTTTGATAAAGCAGGTGCTTTTGGCGAGTGCCCGATAGACTTTGCCGACATTGCATTAGAAGCTGATAGCAGATATCTCGATGCATCGGATTAGGAGTACATTAGTATGTCGGGTAAATGGTTGATAATCGATGCATGTGTAGGGTCAGCTTCGAGCGATAAAGAGAGCGTTCAGTCGAAACATTGTATTAAATTTTTACTATGGGTGTATAAAAAAGAGTACCATGCAGTTATGTCGGAGGAGTTATGTTCAGAATGGAAACGACACGACTCAGAATACTCCATAAAATGGCGAAAGTCAATGAGAGAAAAACGGAGACTCCACAAGATTAATTGCCCAAAAAACGAGGAGTTAAGAGATAAGATTTCTGCATCTGAGTATGTTAAAAAGGATGCGAATGTTTTAAGAATCGTGCTAAAAGACATTCACCTTATTGAGTTAGCGTATAGGACTGATAAAACGGTAATATCGTTAGATGAACATGTAAGAGTTCACTTTAAAAATATTTCAACAACTTGCGAAGAAATAAGAGTAATTGTATGGGTAAATCCGACAAATTTAAAAGAGCAACCTATTGAATGGTTAAGGAATGGAGCTTTACCGGATGATTATAGAAAACTTGGATTTATGCCTCCAAAAAAGACTTTATACAGGAATGGTCATAAGTTAAGAAAGATAGCAGAGGTCTGAAGATAAAGTAGAGATAGATTGATATATCTAAGCATATAATATACAAACAAATTAATTAGGGATCATTATGCCGACTAAAAAGGAGATGCAGGCAAGAGATAATAAAAAGAGTGATGATCAGTTGTTAGAGCTGGCAGTCTTTGGGCTTGCCGTTGGACTCACCGTCGGTGCAATCGCGCTATATATAAAGAGTCAGAACGAAAAAAATATCATATAATTTTGATAGGCAGTTTTTGCAGCAATTGTTTAAATTATGCAAGTTATAGAGATGCCTTAAATTCTCTATAGTTAACATTCTCAGGGGATAGCTCAATCGCTTTATCAATTGCTTTTTGAGCTCCTGCGCCATCATCTCAATGGAGTAGTGCTTCACTCAGGCAATAATGATAGTCAGGCTTAAAGAGGCACAGTTTAATAGCTGCTTTGAGATCTTTCACCACTTCTTCTGCATTTAGTTTTAATATAAACAATCTCTTCGACGAGAGCCCGGCGGAAAGACTGTATCAGTTCAACAGGTTTGCAGCTACCTTCAATTGCTCTTCACCCAATCGATTTTTCTATTATAATTATTATATCAAGAGCATTCAAGCATATTAATTTGTTTTTAGTTTTATTTCAACTTTGATGGATTAAGATGTTATAGTGTCGTTGGTTTAAACACGAGAAATTCTAAAAGCCAAACACGTAGACCAGTGATATGTGAAAAATCATCGAGTAGTATGTCCGTGGTAGGTGGAATAATGGCTGGTAAAAAGAAGGAAGACAGGGAATTCGGTTGGAGAATAAGAGAATTTGCAAAAAAGATTTTTGAAGAAGATGAATCAGATAAAGGTAATACACGCACTATTACTCTTGACCCAAGAAAGTCTTTTAGTAAATTAGAAAAGAATGAAATCCTAGCCAGACAAGATAGTAGATGCTATATTTGTCATAAACGATTAGATCCAAGAGCAATTGTATTCGATCATATAATCCCATATTCTACAGGTGGTAAAACAACTGTTGAAAACGGGGAAGCACTATGCCCTGAATGTCATGAGAAGAAAACACAACAAGATAAATTTCGGACATAATTACCTGTATACCATATAGAAATCAATATTCGAGAAAATTGACTATAATTGTGCTAGTCATACACCTTGTACCCCCATTCATTCTCTGTTGTTAATCCTGCCAAGTATTTTAAAAATAACACAAGAAATCCTAGCTGGTGGGAACAATGAAGCCAGTGACCAGGATAATAGTTCAAACAGCCTTTATATTTATTACCGCCTCGCTTTTGATCAGTCTGCCACTATCGGCAAGCGCAGCAACCCCAGTAAACCTGGCGACCAGCACTGGATTAGAAACACTACAAATTCCAGCATTAAAGATTAACGATAAAATCCCCGATTTTCAGGCCGACGCCTACCACCAAGGCAACATCACAAAGATCAACACCGCAGATTACCGCGGCAAATGGATGGTCTTCGTCTTCTACCCGGCGGACTTCACCTTCGTCTGCCCGAAGGAGCTCGAAGAGATGGCCACATATTACACTAACTTCACACAGCTCGGCGCAGAAGTGTTCAGCGTCAGCCGGGACTCGGCATACGTGCACAAGGCATGGCACAACTCCACACCCCAGCTACAGGCGATCCAGTATCCCATGATCGCTGATACCACGGGCAACATCTGCCGGGCCTTCGGCACGTTGAACGAGACGGATGGCCTTTCGTACCGGGCGACCTTCATCGTAGATCCTGATGGTTACGTAAAAGTGATAGAGATGAACGACAATAGCTTCGGCAGAAGCACGAAAGAGCTGCTCCGCAAGCTGGAGGCCGCAAAGTTCGTGAGGGAGAACCAGGGCAAAGTCTGCCCGCCCAGCTGGGAGCCGGGGGAGGAGACGATCACTCCGGGGTGAGTTCTGGAGGGCTACAGCTGAGACTTCCCCAACCCGTCCGGGCTCTTTGAGGTCGGAGAGGTCCCGGAGGTAATGGAGAAACGTCAAGACAGGGCATTTGAGAAGATTGCGTTAACTATTAATAACACGTGTAAACAAATGTTTACACGTGTTAACTGAAGGTAACAGGCAGAGGGTACTGAAGCTCTTCTTCGACGGTCCGGCGATACGGCTACATGTAAGGGAAGTAGCTCGTCGTGCGGATTTGTCCCCGCCCGGGGCAAAGAAGATCCTCGAAGCGCTGGAGAAGGAGGGCCTGCTTATCAGAGAGCCTACGCCGATCGTCGTAGAATACCGGGGCAACTATGATAACGACATCTTCCTTGCATGGAAGCGTTCGATGAACTTATTTTCACTCCACTCTTGCGGCCTGGTCAAATACTTGACAGACCATTATGGCATACCCGAATGTATCGTACTTTTCGGAAGCTATGCTAGAGGCGAGGACACCGCGCAAAGCGATATCGATCTTGCCATCGTAACGGAGAAGGACGACATTCCGGAAACGTATTCGTTTGAGGATAAGCTCAGGCGGAAGATAAGCATTCACTTAATCAAGAAAATGAGGGATGTCGATGCAGGATTTATCAACAGCCTGGCAAACGGAATTGTCCTTCATGGGTACCTGGAGGTGATGTAAATGAAGCCTTTCCAGTATTATGTCGAAATGGAGATGGTCCGGCAGGGGTCTAAAGATAGGAATACTGCTAAAAACATCCTCGCCAGGGCAACCAAAAGGCTCGGCTTCATCCGCTCGCAGGAGATAAATCAAGATACAGCGCCCTTTATTTTCGAAGATGCCTACGAAGTCATGCGAGAATGTGTCCATGCACTGATGATTACGGAAGGCTATAAGCCGTTTTCCCATGAAGCTAATGTTGCGTATCTTAACGATGAGCAGAAAGAGCATTTTGAAGAAAAGTTTGTAAGAGCTTTCGACCGCTATAGGATCATCAGAAACGACATAACGTACAGAGCAAACTCGACTAGTATGGAAGAGACTACTAAAGCCCTTGAGATAGCCGGGAAATTTGTGCAGTTGACACAAAATATCTTTGATAATAACTTGAAATATTAAACGAGGATAGACGATGGCGAAGTACGCAGTAATCATTGAGAAGACGAAGGATAACTAGTCGGCATATTGCCCGGATTTGCCCGGGGTTATTGCTACCGGCCATACTACGGATGAGACGAAACATAAGATGAAAGAGGCTATAGAATTTCATCTCGAAGGGCTGAAAGAGGAAAACATCGCTATTCCGGAGCCAACAACTCAGGTTACTTATATTGATGTTACTGTATAAGAATTATTTTATATCGCTGCATAGATATAGCAAATCTCTGGTTGCCGGGCTCTCGCTGCAACAAAATAGAAAAAGGCTACACCATCTTTGGCTATAGTAACCTGACACCATTTCTCAATATTTCGCTCACCAGCGGGTCTTTCTTATTTTTATAAAACCCCTCGGACTCGAAATCGTGTATCTGGACTTTCTTACCATAGACCTTTTCCAGCTTCATCGATAGCTTCACATAATCGGGCGTTTTCTGCCCGGCCTTCAGGATTACTGCCAGGTCGACGTCCGACTTTTCCCTGTACACTAGCTTAGCATAGGACCCGAACAGGTATACTTCGATCCCTTTCACAGCCGACAGAACATCGACCGCATCGGCCAGCAGGAAAAACACGCTCAATGGCAACTCCCGCAATTCCTTATACTGCTGGGATACGATCTCTATAAGCTTTTTAGTCTCTTCTTTTTCAAAGCTGAGCTGATACAAGTTTTTCTCTATTCGCAGGATGCCGCAATTGACCAGCCTTACAATCACATTGTCCAGCGGCACGTTATTCAGCCGGGTCATTTCCTTCAGCTCATTTCTCTTGTACCTTGATCCAGGGGAGATCGAGAACACGGTGAGTACCTTAAAACCGTCCTTGTCAAAGACAGGCTCTATCATACAGCCTCCATTAGCACCAATATCTTTTCGATGTAAGGCACTACCGTTTCATCGTGGAATTTTTTCGATCGCTTCTTAAAGTAGTCCTGGGCAAACAGTGTACCGGTATAGTACTGTGCTTTACGCCGCTCTTCCCGGGCACCGTGTAGCCTGCCAGCCATTTCTTGGTACTCCCGGTAGCCCGACTGAAACATGTCGATAAGCTCGTCGTCTTTTAAAATTTCTGACAGAAAAGCTATAGCAGTGCTGTGGACATCTTCGTCGATCTTGTAACCATAGCCTTTTGCAATAAGCAGCTTGGTCGCGTCGTGCATGGCATAGTAGCCGGAAATGATGCTCCACCGAGGAAAATGTTCGATAATAAAAGCGCTATGCTCCAGGTTGTCCTGGTATGAGGTGCTGTAAAAGTTCAGGTAACGCTCACGGTCAGGTTCAAGTATCCTGCTAACCCTGCCACGTTCAACAAGGATATCAATTGATGACAATTATACCACAAATTTGGTATTATGATTGTATTTATTTATATAGTTTACCAATATTATGGTATAAAGTATACCTAAAATGGAAGTACAGGCAAGAGCGATCCCTCCCCCAACCAGGCGACTTTCATCCTTGATCCTGATGGCTATGTGAAGGTGACCTCAAAGCCCATAGACTTAACCCAGATTATAATGTCTCGCCATAAGCGCTTACATATTATTCTGTGACGTCACAGGCCCAATACTTTTACAGTGGACACAAACTGACTTTATCTATAATGTATGTAATTAAGTAGTTTGTGAAACTCGTAAACAGACCGTATGAGCATACAAATTGTTTACCACCCCTGATAATAAATGCATCATAGATATATACTAAATGCGCGTTGAATAAGCATAGTGATATAGAATGACCCTTAACGTCAACCTTGGAGCCCCTTATGAAGCAAAAATCAACAAAATTATCAAAAAAGGCTACGCGGCCAGCCAGACGGAAGTAATCAGGCAGGCGATCATGTTCTACGATAAGTACCTGGAGCAGGAAGAAGAAGTTCAGCTGGTATACAGAGCGGTAGAGGCAGAGATGGCGGAAGTTGAATCCGGTAAACAAAAAACCTACACTGCAGAACAGATTAAGAAAGAGTTCGGTTTGAAATGAAAACCCTTTACACAGAAAAGGGCAGGCAGGATTTACATGGTATGGACAGTAGTCTGGCCAAAGTTTTTATCAAGCATGCGGATAAAATTGCTGCACTTCCACCTCGAAGGCATATGAAGTTCGGCATGCCGTTCCACGTAGATGAGGTCGGGAATGGTCGCCTCATATATACGTATAAAGATGAGGCACTATACATAGTCAGGTGCTTCGTCAATCATAATGATTACGAAAAATGGTATAGATCATATCGTTAATACGCCTTCTTTACAATGCTTTCACATCAGGTCTAACGATACTTTAAAGGTCTGGTATTCAATGTTTTCCGGCGACAACTCAATCGCCTTATCGATCGCTTTTTGAGCCCCTGATTTATCATTAGTCTTCAACAGAGCATCGCTCAGGTAATAATGATAGTCAGGCTTAAACGGGTGTAGTTTGATGGCTGCTTTTAAATCCATCGCTGCGGCCTCGTATTTCTGCTGCCGGAGGTGTATAATTGCGGCTTTAAACTGGGCATCGGCCATATCTTCGTTAGAAATATCTTTAGAAAGCATTGCCTGGTGACCTTTCGGCTGCCTGTGCCGGCCGAGAATTATGTCGATCTTGAAATATCTGACCAGGTCCTCGATAGTCCGGGGGCTGGCAAAGGCGAACATGTAATCGGATGTACCGGCATTCCCGCTCTGGGAGAGGATGTTCAGGCTGCCAAAGTAGAATACGGTTTTATCGATAAGGGCGACCTTTTCGTGGAAGCCTTTGCTTACGCCGTTGGAATCCGAGGCGATGATGACGTTGATACCCTGGGACCGGATTTCCTCGAGCAGCTCCTCTTTATCCGCCCGGGTTGTATCGTTTTTAAGGCTTCGGATAACCAGGTGGACGTTTACGCCCCGGGCTACAGCGGCTTTTAGTGGATTTAGCAGTGCCGACATGCGTTTCCGCGTGATGAACGGGCTGAAGATAATGATCCTCGATTCTGCATGGTCGACGTCGACGGTGAAAGCGCGATAAAACTCTGTCGCATCGTAGATGAGCTGCTTGGAGTCCGGAGAGATTTCGGCTTTTCCGGTTAGCGTCGTTTGCCTGCTTACCGCAGGGTAAGATAGCAGGATACCTTCAGAGTCGACAGTGTGGCCACTTACTGTAATTTCGCTGAGCAGTTCGCGGAAGATATTACCGGGTTTGAGCCTTTCTCTAAAGTACTGGTTGTTCGATATGATGATCAGCTTGCCTTTCGCCCGGGATATGGCGACGTTGATCAGCCTTGCGGTATCGGAGTCGATCGAAGATGCGGAAAAGAATCTGCCCGGGTTACCGGGAGAGCCTTCGACGAGGTCGATGATGATGCAGTCTTTTTCGTTGCCCTGCGATTTATGGATGGTCGTGACAGACACGATTTTTCTATCGATGCCCTGCTCCTGAAGTTGCTGTTCGATCAGTTTTACCTGTTTCTTGTATGGAGTGATAATCCCGACGTTATTGAGTCCTCCGGCGATGGCCGATTCTGCCAGTTTTGCGGCGAGCATGGCGCTATAAAGGTTAATACGCGAGCCCGCTGCCATTTTGCACCAGGGATTGATCCGGGAAGTGTCGCAAAGCACGACCGGCTGGCCCTCATAAGGCGGAAGTGCCGCAATCTGGTCCCGATCGGTTTGGGTCCGGAGGTTAGTTTTCAGCTGGCCGGCGTACATCTTATCGTTAATAATTTCAGCGATTCTGGGATGCATGCGATACTGCTCTTTCAGCATGACCAGCCGGGAATCTTCCCGGCCGGCATTGATCGATTCGACGATGCCTGCCTGGGTGAATATGTCTCGCTTGAGCCATTTAGCGGCGTTACGCCCGCTGCCCTGAGCAATGGGGGCAATCTGCCTGAAGTCGCCGGCGATTACATACTGAGACGCCCTTCCTGCGGCGAAAAAGACTGCCGGCAGGTTAGCCATGCTGGCTTCGTCAAGGATCATCACGTTAAATTTGAAATTCTGAATATTCCGGTCTACATAGCATTTAGTGAGTGTGCATCCGACGACCCGGGCTTTGCCGAAAATGAAATTTTCACACTGAACGATCTCTTTTTTCAACCCGGAGATAGCGGCCTCGGTGCTTTCGATGTGATTTCTGAGATCGCTCAGCCGGGCTGCCAAAGAGTCGATACAAGTATCGTCTTCGAGACTATGAGCGTAGACGAGGTGTTCTCGAACCTCAGGGATAGCCGATCTTAGCTCGCCAACCCGGACTTCTGCCAGTTGAGCCTCATATGCAAGGGCTTTTTCCGATGCATTCAACTGTTGTATCTGCAGGATTTTTTCTGAGATAAGAGCTGCATAGGAATTGGCCTTGCTGGAGCCGGGGAGCCGGAAGAGATTTTTCCCCAGGCCAGTGTTATGTTTTTGTTCGGCTTCCGTTTCCAGCCGGTTCTTTTCACGGTAACATTCAACCAGCTGCAGTTTGATCGTTCTAATCTTTTCGCTCAGGGCAGTTGCCTTGTTTTGATTTTCAGATAGCTCTTCCTCGCATTGCCTTAATTTCCGGTAGTCAGGTGATTCGAGAATTATCAATAGATTGGACAGTTCTTGCTCATATCCCCTCATTGCCCTTTTTAATCCGTCGATTTTCTGGTACAGGTTCCCGACTACCCGGTCGTTGACGTTATCCAGCAGGAAATTTTTAATGACGGGGTCGCTATTGCCGGCATTTCCGTACCTGATCACCCGGCCGTCGTCGATCAGGTCTTTGTTTTCCGGGGCCTCGGCGAACTTTTTGATCACTTCGTCTAAAGCGAGATTAGTGTGAGAGATCAGTAAAACGGTTTTCCCCGCTTTAATCAAATGATTCAGGAGGACGCTCAGGGTCTTTGTTTTCCCGGTACCTGGCGGCCCCCAGATGAAGGTGACTTCCTGCGACAGCCCTTTTGCCACTGCAAGTTTTTGATCGTCGTTCAGGCCGAAGGAATCGGCTATGCATAGAGGGCTATTGTCCGTAATTTCTGGCTCTGCAAAGCCAAAGAGCTTCATCGGGCCGGAAGTATCGAAATTGCTGGGGTTACTCAGAATTTCATCGTACCGTTTGAGTAAAAGATCAAGGAGCGCAGAAGTATCACTTTTAATTGTGGCGCTGTGAATAACCGGACCGTAGTCTTCAGTTGTGGCAATATCAATGTAGTTTTCGCCGGAGGTTACGACAAAGCCGTCTGATTTCCTTTTACCGGTGAAAATATCGATCGGAGTATCATCATTCACTCTAACATAGGATTCAAGAGGAAAGCGATAGATGAAATATTCTAAGCTCTTGTCGATGAATAATCCGTCTTTCAGGTCCAGCTGGACATCTCTGCCCTTCGTTTTTATGTGAACGATCTCTTCGGTGATCGCCTGGCGGAAAGCATTAATTAGCTCTACGGGATTCGTATTACCCTCAGTAGCTCTCCACCCGACCGATTTGTCCATGATAGATATAGTATCAGGTGCATTCAAGGATATAATTTTCTTTTTAATCCTGAATTATTAATAAGGACTAAACTGATAGGTAAGAAGATCGTCGCAAGTCAGAGCTATCTAAATATGATGGGATATCCAGTAAGCGCTTCAATAAGTTATTTATGCCATTATAAATTTGCTATCTGTATATGCCTGGTAAGCAAAATATGGATAGTGGTAAGGTTAGAAAAGGTCACGTTAACAAGCGTATTGACCTAAAATCCATAACCAGTTTACTTAGTTTATATGACACCAGAGATATAGAATCAGGCATTGTCAGGTATTATTTGAAATCCGGCGGCGTCCATGACGTTAAGAACACTTTTGTCCAGGACGTATTAAGCCACGATACAAACGGCGACGTCTACCGATTATTATCAAACCTGGACATTCAATTGACTGTTTATGATATAGTAAAGATCTTCGAGTCGCTGATATGTAAAGAGCAGGCCATCCAGAACGGTATCGTTTACACGCCCCGGGAAATTGTGGACTATATTGTAAACAATACTGTGAGCAACGAGGGCACTATTTGCGATTGCTCGTGCGGCTGCGGAGCGTTTTTGTTAGGAGCGCTGATAAGGCTAAAACAGATATCAGGCAAAAGCGCCGTCAACATCATTGAAAACAACATATTTGGCGTAGACGTATTCGACTACTCGATCAGAAGAACCAGAATAATACTGAGCTTATATGCCATAAGCAATAACGAAGACCAGGAGGTTATAAGATTCAATCTAAAGGTGGCCAATAGCCTCCAGGCTGACTGGAATGAGCTATTCCCGCAAGTCTTCGTCAATGGCGGGTTCGATTTTATCGTCGGAAATCCCCCGTACGTCAGAATTCAGGACCTTGATTCGGCCGCTAAAGAAGAGTTAACATCAAAGTGGCAAACAATCGGTAACGGCAACTTCAACCTGTATTATGCGTTTTTTGAGCTTGGAGTAGATCTGCTAAAGGAGAATGGAAGATTAGGCTATATCACCCCTAATAATTATTACACATCGCTGTCTGGGTTAAATATCCGGAGATACTTTGCCAGGAACAGGAAGATTATTAGAATAGTAAACTTCGGCCACCTGAAGCTTTTTGACGCTTCTACCTACACCTGCATTACGTTCATCGATAACAGCCATAAAGACGACTCTTTTGAATTCTGCTATCTGGACAATATCGCCAGCCTGCAATCCGATTTAGACGATATTACCTACACAAGATACCATTACAGCTGGCTAAATGACAAAAAATGGCAGCTGATGAGCGAAAGTGACTATTCGAACATCAGAAAAATCGAATCCGCCGGCACTCCTTTAGGTAAATTATGCCAGATCCGGGTAGGCATAGCCACGCTAAAAGATAAAATATATTTCGTTAACGAATACGATGAAAACTATTGTAAAGCGAAATTCAATAGCAGAGAGTACTTGATCGAGAAAGGGATAACCAGGAAGATAGTAAAAATTGCTTCTGTATCGACTGAGGAAGACGTGAAATCTTCAAAGCTGCGGATCATATTTCCGTACGTCGTGACGAACAATAAATGCTCGATCATACCTGAAGAGTCACTAAAAAGCAGGTATCCAATGTGTTACCGTTATCTGTCAGACGTTAAAGGGATATTAAGCTCCAGAGATAAAGGCAATAAGGTATACCCCACCTGGTATGCATGGGGCAGGACTCAGGCGATGAATTTCCATGGGCCCCGGCTGTATACTAAAACCTTTTCTAACGAGCCAAACTTCATTTTAGATATAGAATCCAACCTCTTCTGTAATGGGTATGGAATATTCTCAAACGCCCATTTAACTGAAATCCGGAAGATACTGAATTCAAGCATCATGAAGTACTACATCAAAAAAACAAGCGTTGAGATCGAAGGAAATTACCAGTGCTACCAGAAGAACTTCATCGAAAAGTTCGGCATACCCAGCTTTAGCGACGAAGAGTGGGATTACCTGTACCACGAAAATGACACCGGTAAGATCAACGAGTTTCTACTAGACAAGTACGGTATTGATGTTGATCTAACTTAAAGGATTATGGACGATTTTTCCCTGATTTTCCCTGAAAGCGGTTATCCCCGGCAGCCTTCACCGGGCCGGCCTTTAGACTATTCGAGACGCCATGGCGATTCCTGATATCTGCATCAGCCTTGTTTTTCTCCCGGGGTATCCACTCGATTCGGACATCCAGCTTTTTCTTCTCGATGAGCGACAGGATCGTCTCTCGTTTCCGGCTCAGGTGCGGGTAGTTAATGCGGTATCTGCCATTTAGCTGGTACACCACGAGCTGGCTGTCAGATTGTATCGTCGCCTTCGCCCCGGGCGGGAGGTGCTCCAGTGCCAGGATAACGCCATTGTATTCCGCCTCGTTGTTGGTGGCGCCTTTCTGGTGGGTGAGGTATACCTCGTCGTCCGAAAAGTGGGCGGCGCTGTGGCCTGAGCCGCTGCCATCCACGAAGATCACTATACGCTCTGAACTTGACATGTTTTGCCCTTAACGCCAGATATATCTGACGTGATGGTATATAGCACCAGTCGATCAGGCTTCAGGCACCAGCCGATTTATGGATGACTTCGATAAGTTTTCAGGCTATTTTTCGATTTTCCGCATTTTTTATGGCGGGATATTGATACTGGTACAACCGATTGGCAGGTAAGTATTTATATACCGAACGCACTTGCAAAATTATAAGTTATGGGGTAAATGCAGCATGAAGAACATAGTGAACACTCTATTACTGGCCATAAATGGCGGTATGACCAACGAAGAGCTGGCAGAAATTCAAGCCATGTCAGTTAGGCAGCAGACTCACGTCGAAGAATTGCGGGCACGTATAAAAACAGCTCTTGTTGACTAACGGTTATACTTTTTTCTCATTATCGCGGCCCGGGGAATAAAATACGGGTCAGTTTTATATTACATCACCTATTTTAAAATATGAAAAACACAGGTTGAGAGCATGAGGTGAGCTAAGTCAATCCAGATCTACGACGTATGAGGCGCTGTTTTCTATAGCCTTAGGTGAAAGTATGTATAGGCGGGAGCTTTACTAATCGAGTAGCAATACACCAGTTGTTGCGGAGGTATCAGGATTCAAAACGAAAAATGGGGAGGAGGGATTGCGATCGTGGACGATGAGGCTGCGATCGTCGACATGTACAGCAAAATTCTCACTGCAAGCAAAATCCCGATCGCCTTCGTAGCTTACGATGGTGAAGACGCGATCCGAAAATTCGAGGATAGCAACCCGAAGCCCCAGATCGTGATCATGGACTACCGCATGCCTTCCATGAACGGCCTCGAAGCGTCCAAAAAAATCTGGAAAATCGAGCCTGCAACCAGGATCATCTTTATCAGCGCCGATACGGGCGTGAGAGACGAAGCCCTTAAGGCAGGCGCTGCGGCCTTCATCCAGAAGCCCGCCAGCCTGAGGGAGATCGTCCTCGAAGTCAAATGCGTGATTAGAGGGCTGAATTGCTGATCTTCCAAAATTCACATATTCTTATTATTCTCAACTCCCCCGTTACCCGCAGGAAGACCAGAATACAGTACCCGGCGTCATTTATATCTGAATAATTAAGCCCCGTACTATTATCAGGTTATAATACCCTTTTTGATAGAAATAGTTCATTATTGTTGAAGTATTATAGGTTAGGTAGCAATAGTACGATCGTCATGCTCCGCTTGTGCATCGTCGGGTTTCATACTTGCGTTGAGGCGGACAAGAGAGACAGGTAGCATTCAAGATACTATCATGAGCCACTGAGGGTCAAAAAATGCAAAAAGTAAAATGGGACAGCGGTATCGCTATCGTAGACGACGAGAGAGTGATCATCGAGTTTTACAGGAAGGTCTTCGAGATGATGGGGATTCCTGTCGCCTTTATTGCCTACGATGGGGAAGATGCCGTGAAAAAGTTCCAGGAGTGCAGCCCCAGGCCACAGGTCATGCTAATGGATTATCGCATGCCGATAATGGACGGCCTCGAAGCCGCAAAAATGATCAGGAGCATCGAGCCGGACATGAAGATCATTTTCGTAACCGCAGACTCAGGTGCCCGGGAAGAAGCCATGAAGGTGGGCGCAGCAGCGTTTTTAGAGAAGCCCGTGGGCCTTAAGGACATCGTTACCCAGGTAGAGAAAGTTGTAAAAAAGGATCTGGCAGTCACACATTGAACTGTCGTGGCACATGCATGAGCTGACGATTCAGCCCTTCTTCGCTTTCACCTTTTTCTCAGGCAACGACGCAGTATGCCGATAAGCCCTTTCCAGCCACATTTTTGCGGTCTCCTCATTCTCCAGCACGGATTCTGGCAAAACTACATAATCCTTCATTGACCTGCCCGGCATCGGCTCGAATAGCTTAGCATCCTCGTATGCCTCGAAGAAATCGGCCTGATCATCCCTCGCTAGCCGGATCCATATGTCGCTCGCGAAGACTCCGGCAAACATATTACCATTGATCCAGTAGACTTCATGCCCGAACATGGGTTTCTTCTGACACTCGAAACCCTCGACCAGTCCCGCGAGTTTTCTTGCAGCTTCCTGCGACATCTTTTCCCACGCCATCGTAAACACCGAGAGGTTAAGTTACTAGTGTATGGGAGTACTCAAGCTAAAACTTTTTGCGACGATGAAGATTACAGGCATTACGTTTACCAGGTGCCCTTCAAGCCGGATTAAACAGAGGAAAAGCTCAAAAGGACACTAACCTACATCCGATCATAGACAGATACCCGGAGGTTGCACAGGTGAAGCCGTTCGAGCACTACGTGAAAGCAGGCATTGCAGTAAAAGAAGCCAGAAGCATAACGAGGGCAAAAGAGCTAATCAAGAACGCCCCGGTCAAGCTTGATCTGGTCAGCGCTGCAGAACTCACCCCGGAAACAGCACCTTTCCGACTCATGGGCGCCTATGAAATCATGAACGACTGCATATCCAGCCTGATGGCGCTCGACGGGTACGCAACCGAGTCCCTCGAAGCGAGGAACTCATACCTCGAAGACCTGTACAAAGGATACTACGGGACCGGCCTCGTCAGATCTTTCGCCCAGTGCACCGGGCTAAGAAATGACATCGTAAACCGGGCCATATCCGTCACCGTCGGCCAGGCCACTGAGGCGATCAAAGCGGCCAGAGAATTTATCCGAATTACGCAGGATATTGTGAGTGCTAAACTTACAATTCTAGTGTGATAGAGTTATGGCTCTATTACCGAATTGTTGACTATAGTGTAGCTGTGGTAGTCGTAGATGTCGGCTCCGGGGATGAGATAAATGTCATTTTTATAGGCGAAGGGATGGTAGTGATCTATTGCATATACCCGATTCTCATAGGGTAACATGCCAACATGGTAACTATCAATTCCATTCACTAAACCCCAAACATTAACGGAACTATTTGGGCCTAACATTTGACGCATTTCAATAGCAACGCCGGCCATTTCTCTATAAAGCTCTTTAGTATTTTCAGGGTCCTTAATATTTACATCAATGTCGAAGTAAATAAATGTATGATTAATTACTTCAGTGGGTTCAGATACTCCACTATCATGTACACAAATCTTTTCTATTTGTGGATAGTATGACCAACGAATATTGTTATAGATATGGTCACTGTTTACATATTGAGGATTCTGAACATCAAATCCTTTTGAATCATTAGTTGTATGAGTATTATTACTTGTTTGAGTACTATTATTGGTAATTGGATTAACCGGTATACTTGAGCTTGGAGTTACAATATCTTGTGAGGATTTACTGGATAAGTTCATATTTAGGCTTAGAACCACAACAGTAACAGCCATTATAGTAAATATTACAAGGATTAAGGATTTAATTTTCATAAAGCCACCACTACTTATCACGGAAAGTTACAGTACCCTTATTACCGCCATTATTCATGCTAAAGCCCATAGATCCATGATAATCATCGCTATAAATACGATATTGACCATTAGGACCACCAATATCCCAATCTGCATACCCATCCTTTTTAACATAGCTAGATCTTGAATTATGTCGTACAAGTGGACCATCATAACACCAAACACACATACAATTTGTTCTTTCTCTACCATCAGTCCCTATCAATCTAAAGTTCCCACTCGCCACATAAGCCTGATAATCTTCCTCAGGCTCATCAGGCTCAGGCTCTGGCCCCGATTTTGCATTAACCTTCACCACTTTTTCAGCCTGCTCTCCAAACCATATGCTGTCCTTAGCGACCATCCTGAACTTGAGACCATAGCTCCCCGGCCCCGGAGCTTTGATCTGGAACTGGAACGTATATTCTCCGCCTGGTCGGACTTCGGTTATTCCCGACATCGGCACGCTCGTCTTTCCGGTAAACTTATGGGCATCGCCGGTGTTGCCATCAGGCAGGCCTAGGTCAACGTGGTTGCTGCCATCAGTATACCATGTGCCTGTGCCAGTATTCCTCATGGTGATCTTCGCCTGGTAAGTGTCGCCTTCAGTCATTTCAGCCGGAATATCGACGGATACGACTTTTGCATCCCTCACGACAGGGTCGACTCGAATAGCCCTTGTCAGCTCATCCCCGAACCACCCGTAGCCTCCGCCCTTCATACGGTATGTGATTGAATAGCTGCCAGGAAGTTCGGGAGCAGATAGCGTCGTAGAAAACGTGTTCCTGGCCGTGGGTGCTACTCCGCCTGCCGGGACCGGGATTGTTCCGGAGCCGAAGTCAGTGCTATAAGATGCCAGCGCATAGCCCTGTCCGTTTGTCCATGCGGTGTTGCCCGTATTATCGAAGGTAATCTGGCATGGATAGCGATCTCCGGCGATCATGGTTGGAGGGATGTTATCATTAACGTACAAGGCATCTGCATAGTACCTGAACAGGACTGCAAAATGTGAGACCGCATGCTCGGATTCCATGCCAAGATCATCGTATGCTACTGCTTCGATTTCGTAGTTCCCCTCAACATACCGCTTCCTCTCACCTGACCACTGGTCGCCGCTAATCTGGCCTTTGGCCCATTCGTCGCCGTTGATCCGGTAGAAGACAAGCTTGATTGTCCTGCCCTGCCCGGGCATAAGCCTGCCCGATACGGTGATACGCTCGTCGATATACCGGGTGTCGCCATCGGCAGGGCTCGTTATGGTAATCGCTGAGCTCTCCCCGGAAGGCGCCGTAACGGTGTTATCGGCACCCCACACCCGGTATTTGGATATACGGTCGGCAGCAGCCACGATATTGTCGGCCACCGTCAGCTTGACTGCGATAGCGAGCATCAGCACGATAAAAAGAAGGATGAGTATGGCCTGCGCTTCGGCTGCCGCAGCATGGTTAAAAAAATGGCCTACGTTCTTCATCTTTCTTTTCATTGGGAGTACTCCTGGCGCAGTGTCACATAATCTTAAACTTGCATGATTGTGCAAATAAGTAGACAGTGCCCGGGATATATAAAGCTTTTGCGTAGCAGACGATAGGGTAGTCCACAAGTGTTTCAGGGAGATAACATGCGGCTGCGCTCTGAGAACCTCAGTTCGCCATGCAGCTTTTCCAGTAATAGTACTTAGACTCGGGAATCCTGAAGGCCAGCAGCGCATCTCTAATCGCGCACTGGTTCGTCCTGGTGTATTCTTCGACGGCCGCGATAAACAGCGCTTTGTAGCTCTTGCCCTTGATCTCGGCCCATATCTTAGGACGGTCCGTCTGCCATTCCGGGTACACCTGCTCTACCCAGCCGGCGAAGACGTTCAGCGGAAAGACTTCGAGGTACTGGCCGCACGTGTAGCCTATGTCTTTCTGCTTTGAGGCAAGGTAGGTATAATTAAGCACTGCGTCTACGAAGTAGTGCTTGTATGCAGAAGGAGTTTTATCTTCGTATATGCCGTGGAAGCTGAAAGCGTGTTTCCTGAGCCCTTCGCCCTGGCGCTGGCGCATCTCGGCGTAAAATTCCTGGGCGGCCTCCCGGCTGCCTGAATCCCGGTATTTGTTGTAGATGCCGGCGTAGCTTGAAAAGCCCTGGCCAGCTCCCGCGGAAGCGTTGATCTTATCCCGGAATTCGATGAAGGCGGCGATCTTCTCGTAGGCGATGTTGGTCTTCTTCGCCATCTCCTCGTTTTCCGAGCCGCTGTCCGGGTGGTACTTTTTCAGGAAGACGTTCCGTACTCGCTTAAGCTCCTCTTCGGTGACGGTTTCCCCCACGCCGAAGAACCGGAGATAGACATGGATGTCTTCCATGATCAGGTAATAACGAATGGGGGCTATTTAAACTTGATGAGTTGTACCGTAGGCAAAAATACTGCACAACTGGATCACGGCTTTATGTCCACTATTAATATCGAGTGGTCTGACAGCCCTTCCAGCCGTTCCTTGTGCGAGTACTCGACTGAACGCAGCGCTTTGCCCAGCCCCGGCGTCAGGAACGCGTAGTCCAGGCGGAATCCGCTACTGTCTAAAAACCAGGTGTAGTCCTCCGGCCCCGGTGCCAGGTGGAATTTCCGCCAGGCGTCGGTTAGCCCGTGGCCCTGCGAGTTCTTCAGCCGCTTCAGCTCCGCCATACGGTCGCTCAGGTAGTAGGTCCCGGTGTCCGGGCTCTGGTCTTCGGCGTTGATGCCCGTGTTGAAGTCGCCCGCTATGATCGTTTCTCTTCCT
Source organism: Methanocella sp. MCL-LM (assembly GCF_049676595.1). GTDB lineage: Archaea > Halobacteriota > Methanocellia > Methanocellales > Methanocellaceae > Methanocella_A. The sequence goes on along the minus strand of NZ_CP187259.1, from coordinate 1,514,331 downwards.
GAGCCCAGCTTTTCCCGTGCGTAGTCGATCAGCGAGTCCCAGACGAGCTGCTTGTGCCCGATGGACCTGACAAAAGTTTCCGGGCCGCCTTTTCTGCCCGGCCGGACGTCGGGTATGTGGAGGCCGAGAAGCTCAAATGACCCGACGGAAGCTTCCAGTGACAGGTTCAGCCACCGGTAGCGGTAGATCTCGTCCAGCCGCTTTTTCTCTATCCTGAAGCTCGTCGCGGGTGAAACTGCGTACGAATCGGTGATGCTCTTGCTGAGGGCGATCAGTATGCCGTTCTTGTCCAGCCCCGGGTTAGAGCAGTAGCAGGTAAAGCCGGCCTCCTGCAGGCCTGCCTTTAGGACTCCCCCGGTCTCTTCCGCATCCCTGTATTCCTGCAGTATGACGATATCAGGGCCTTTACCCTTGATCGCTCCGGTGATCATCCGCAGGTTTTCCGGGGAAGCTTCCGGATCGTACTCGGTCCGGCCGGCGCCGATGCCGCCGAAGCAGATGTTCCAGCTGAGGAGCTTCATTGAGACAGCGGGAGCGTGAGGCTCAGCGACTGGTTGCCTCCGCCCAGGTTTGTTGTAGTCGTAGATACGTAGAAGTCCCGGGAAGCGGCGACGCTGTAGTTGCCGGGCGGGAGATTGGTAAACGCGAAATAGCCCCTGGCATCTGTTTGCTCGGTTGACGTCGGCGCCAGCGGGGATGCGCCTTCCGGAAACAGGCTGACCGTTGCCCCGGGCACGGCCTGGTTAGTGCGGTCGGTCACGAGCCCGTCGATGGCGCCGCCGGACGTGCCGGCGTTCTGGGCAAATACCATCGGGGAGGTAATGCATAGAAGCAGCGAGATGGCGATTATGGTAAAAGCTTTGCGGATCACTTTGGACACCACCAGTTATCATGTGATCAACAGGCCGATTTATAGCTCTGCGCGCCGTTATCGGGGAACTTTTGCCATGCGCGGAACTACGTATTGTTACGGATAAAAAATCAGATAGAGCCGGAGATCGACTGAATCTGGCCCTGGGCGACGACCAGCAGACGGTCATTGGGCAGTTTTACCCACGGGGTTCCGTCCAGCACCTGGGTAGATACCAAAGTGCGGGCGCCCTGCATGTGGTAGAGGTTCTGGTAGTACATGGGCTTTTCAGGGTGGTGGCCGAACGCGTAGACGTTGTCGCCGTCGGACAGCAGGAAATTGAGCTTGATCTGCCTGCCGAACTCGTACTCTTCGAACAGGCTGGTAATGCCATACTGCAGCCCGGACAGTGTATCAGACTTATCACGGATGTTGTCCAGCAGGATGTGGAAGACGGACTCGGAATCCGTTTCACCTGTGGCCCTGGGGTGTATGTAAATGCCGTCGACGTGGCCGTTGTGGGCAAATACCCAGTCCCGGCCATCCATGTGGTGTACGAACGGGTGGCAGTTGCGCTCGTTCTTCTCCCCGCGGGAGGCGTGGCGTATGTGAGAGATGATGACGTCGCTCTCGGCCTCTTCGACTGCCCGGAAATAGGTCTTGCTCAGCAGCGCTTTCTCAGGAAGTTTTTGAATTACAGCATCCCCTTGCCGGTAGAATGCGATACCCCAGCCGTGCGGATTGCGGCCTGAGTGATCCGCAAACCGGTGGAGGGTGGAAATGGCCTTGCCTGGCCTGCTGAAGCTGATACCGTATAATTCGCACATGACTTGTTGGTGAGACCTCTTTAATGAGAAGATGTATCATAATGTTTTAAATATTTTTCATAAAATGACTCTGGAGCGATTGAGATTCCAGCCTCCGCCCGAGTGGCGTCTGTCGGACAGGCATACTCCCTGCATAAACCGAAGCGTAGCTATTTTAGTATGGACTGAGAAAAAACTTTCAGCTGAGGTTGGCGATCTTGAGGGAGCAGGACAGGAAGATCCTGAGAAACTTTTACAGGGATAATTACCGGCAGTACGGCCATAGCATAAAGAGCCTCGGCTGGATCGAGGGAACCCAGGAAGCCCGGTTTACCGTGCTCACCTCTATAGGGGACCTGAACGGCAGCAGCGTCCTCGACGTGGGCTGCGGATTCGCCGATCTGTACGGCTTTCTCCTGGAGCAGGGCATCGAGGTAGATTATACGGGCATTGACCTGAACCCGGAGTTCATCGAGACTGCCAGGACCCTTTACCCGGATGCCACGTTCATCGTCGGCGATTTCGAGGAGACGAAGATCCCCGGCCGGTTCGACTGGGCGTTCGAATGCGGTATCTTTAACCTGAAAGTGCACGAGCACCGGCCTTTCGTAGAGAACACCCTGCGCAAGATGTTCAAGCTGGCCTCCAGAGGTATCGCCGCAGATTTCCTGAGCCCGGTTTCGTATGATGTCTCTGGCCAGATGTACCACCCGGACCCGCTGGAGATGATCAGGTACTGTAACAGGCTATCTCCACGGGTGGTCTTGCGCTGCGACTATAAGCCGACGGAGTTTTGCGTGTACGTTTACAAAGACACTGAACCGGGAGTCATGAGCGCTTTCAGGGGCTTCAGGAACGCCCTCCGGGATCTTGGATCAGAGAGGGGCAGTCGATAACAGCCGCAGTCCGGGCGGTGTTCAGCCGGAGGGTCTCGCCCCTTTTTTCCCGAAGAATATATAGCTACAGCCCGATTAACATTTATATAATGAGCTGGAAACAGGTTGATCTCACCAGAGGAGGACACATGGTCGGACGACAAATGGCCCAAAGTACCATCGAGCTGCCCGGCGAAGAGCTGAACAGGCGGCTGGAAGACCTCTCGATGAAGATCGAGCGCGTCAGCATTCTCATCGAAGACACAATGGTCGACCCTAACGACGTCATTGGCCTGGATAGCGTGGCTTACAATAACCTGATGATCTGCCTGGCCAAGTACGAGGAGTTTTTAAACCACCTGCACGACACCACCCTGGACGCTACAGATGACATCCGGGAGCTAGTGGGCTGTACCGCAGAGTGCTACGGCGTAGTGGACGAGGACAGGGACGAAGATCACATCACGGATGAGGAAGAGCAGCCAGAGTAAGCCATAAGGCTACTGCTACTTGTCTACATTTTTACGGCCGGCAGGGCAGATCAGACGATCATCACTGGCCGGCTTACCTAAGTTCTGGACCCGGACGGCTATGTGGTCCAGATATCCACAATATGGCCCCGCAGGTTATGGCAGAGCATGGCTTGCACTGGCCTTCAACAGCAACCGGGACGACCGTGGTGCTAACGTATTTATAACTATCCGGTCATAGTCAGTGGATATGTCGAAAATTGGCTGGTCGTCAGCTTTACTTTTAATTGTCTTAGCCGTTCTGGCTGCCGGGTGCACTCAGCCGGCCACCACTGTGCAGGACAGTGAAACGATGTTCCAGGTGTCCACCTTCAGCGCCCTCTCTCAGGGAGTCTACGAAGGCGTGGCCCCGGTAAAAACGCTGAAGCAGAACGGGGATACCGGCCTCGGCACTTTCGACGCCCTCGACGGCGAGATGGTGTGCCTCGACGGGAAAGTATACCAGGTCCGGGTAGACGGAACGGTGGTAGAGAAGAGCGAGAACACTACTACTCCCTTTGCTGCAGTGACCTTTTTCGACGCGGACAGCACAAAACAGCTGCAAACTGTGCAGGGCCTCAGTAACCTGACGGCGCTGATTGATGGCGAAATTCCGTCCGATGCCACGATGTACGCCGTAAAGTTACACGGCAATTTCTCGTACGTGAAGACCAGAAGCGTCCCTGCGCAGACAAAACCATACCCGGCCTTAGCCGATGCAGTGAAGAACCAGTCGGTCTTCGAGCGGGAGAACGTCGCCGGTACGATCATAGGAGTGCGCTTCCCTGCGTACATGGATGGAGTCAACGTCGCCGGATATCATTGCCACTTCATCTCCGACGACAGGCAGTTCGGCGGCCACCTGCTGGACTGTACGCTGGAGAACGGAACGCTGATGATAGACGGTACTGATAGGTTTGTCATGGTGCTGCCGGCGGGCATGCACGGCGTAAATGCGGCCAAGGCGAACAGCACTGTCGTGAGCGCTATCGAACAGTAGAAATTTGAAGCGATAGTTATGACGATCGCCGACCCGGGCCGTTCGCTGCCCGAAGAGACAGGGGAAATTACTGGCATCAGCGAGCATATGGGCGGCACGAAGGCCACCGATCAGCTGCTTAAAATGACTGGAGCTGCCCCGGGCCATCGTGTCATTGACATGGGGTGCGGCACCGGCCTCACAGCCACAACAATGGCTAAAAGAGGCATAGACGTCATCGCGGTAGACATCGACTCCCGGGCACTGGCTATGGCGAAAGCCAGGTCAGCCCGGAGCGACACCGCAGAAATGATCAGCTTCATCCAGGCTGACCTGCATAACCTGCCTTTCAGAGAGGAAACTTTCGACGTTGCGGTGGCCGAGTCGGCACTGGCATTCTGCGATGCCGGCAGAGTATCCGGGGAAGCGAACAGGGTCTTGAAGTCGGGAGGCACTTTCGGTTTCAACGAGATGACCTACCTGCAAGCACCCGACCCTGCCCTGAAAGCTGTTCTGCGGCTCGCGTTACGAGCCTCGCCCCACCAGGAGAGGGAATGGAAAGTAATCTTCCAGAAGGCCGGGTTTACAGAGGTAGTCGGCAAAATCTCAAAGATCAGCCTTCCCGGACAGTTCCTGAGCCACCTGAAGACCCACGGCATGCTTGCGCACACCAGAGCGCTTATCGGAAGCCTCTTTAAACCCGGTATTGGCAGGGCGTTCCTGAACCCGAAAACGAGGGAGATGGTCATGAAGTTCCGATCGTATGTTGGCTACGGGCTGTACACAGGCAGGAAGCCCTGAAGTAGGCTAGCATCAAACATTTATGCGGGTATTAATAGATAGAATGCAGGAAGTGACTTATTATGGACGTTTTCATGCAGGCGGCGATCGACGAGGCTAAGAAAGGCCTGGCCGAAGGCGGCATACCCATCGGCTCGGTGATGGTGATCAACCGCAGGATAGTGGGCAGCGGCCACAACAAGCGGGTACAGGACGGCGACCCGATCATGCACGCCGAGATCGACTGCCTCCGCAGCGCAGGCAGAGTCGGCCGGTACAAGGATGCCGTCCTTTACTCGACACTGATGCCCTGTTATTTATGCGCCGGCGCAGTAGTCCAGTTCGGCATCAAGAAAGTCATAGTAGGCGAATCGAAGAACTTCGAAGGCGCCCGGGCCTTCATGGAAGCCCACGGCGTCGAAGTCGTGGATTTAGACCTGCCCGAATGCAAGGACATGATGGCCGAGTTCATCCGGCAAAACCCAGCCCTGTGGTTCGAGGATATCGGCAAGCTCTGAGCCTTTGAGTCTGCTTGCATCAATATTAGCCACGGTTCTTCGGACAGTGAGACAACCGAACTGCAATAGCTAAAACAAATGTTTGAACCACGGCGGCACAACGACACGGAGACTAAGCGACCCATGACAGACGGGATGGTAACTATAACCACGGCGGCACAACGACACGGAGACTATGGCGAACTGATAAAAACGAACTCTTTTTCAGTCCACGGCGACACGAAGACAGCGCATTAACCAAAAACTGCATATTATTCAATCGTTTCAGCCTGAGTATCAGGTTTATACCCTAAAAACTTCACTACTCCTTTGAATCTTATCAGGTTTAGCGCCAGGATACTGGATAGTGTGTTTGTCTCCGTGCTCTCAGCCTCCCGTGCCGCCGTGGATCAATAAAAAGAGTGCCCATCGATTCGGGCACGGTTTTCGCCGTGCCGCCGTGCCGCCGTGGTTCAAATAACCATCCCGCCATCGTTTCTCGCATTGTCTCTGTGTCGCCGTGCCGCCGTGGTTAGAACATCTGCCCTCCAGTAGTCAGGATAAGGAGCCGTGCCGCCGTGGTTAGAACATCTGCTCTCCAGTAGTCAGGATAAGGAGCCGTGCCGCCGTGGTTTGATCCCTGTGAGCTGCTATTGTTCCGACTCTTCCACGGTCATGTTCAGGAGCTGCCGGGGATTGGTCCGGGATATGTGGGGCTTGAATTCGACTTCTATGGCGGAGTGTCCGCTGAGCTTTCTTTCCCGGAGGTAGTGGAGGTATTTACATTCGACGGGGTTGAGGGCCTCGGAGGCGAAGACGTGGTCGTACCTGCGGCCGGTGCGCTGGTCTTCGGTGATTTCGTAGAGGCTGTACTCTGGCCTGTTGAGGTATAGCTTGCGGTATACGTCGATGAGGTCGAACTCGCCCAGCTTTTCCAGGATGTTGCGCTCGCCGGTGTCCCAGCGCTGGCCCCAGAATTTCTGGAGGACGATCTCGCCGGTGCGCTTGCGCTTCTGGCCCCACGTGACGATTCTGCCGTCGGGCAGCTCTTCCTGAGGTGTGCTGAAGTCGCCGCACAGGATGCGGGGGTACTGGGCGGGATTTGCCAGCGCTTTATAGATGCCTTCCAGCGTCTGGACTTTCTTGACGTTGTTGTAGTCTCCTGGTGGGATGTGGGCTGTGTGGAGCAGCACGTCGCCCCACGGGCCGATGATAAAGCACGACAGGACTTTCTCCGGCCATGGGACGTCGAACTTGATCGGGGACGAGATCAGGGGCCACTTGCTGGCGATCAGTTCCCCGAAACTGTTGCTCTTGAGCCGGGTAAGATACTTCGTGGACTGGAAGCTGTCGACGATACTGTAATAGCCGGCAGTCTTGAGCTGTTCCCTGTACACGGGCGCTGTCCCGGCCGTCACTTCCTGGAGGGCAATTATGTCCGGCTCCCGGCTTGTAAGCTGCTCGACCTGCACGGATATGTGTCCGCCGTACCCGCCCATGACGTTCCAGGAAATCAGCCGCATCGTTATCCTCGCTATATAGTAAGGGTATAAAATCTTATATAGCTATCACTGGGCTGGAAAGGGGCAGAGTTCGGAACATTTATCTTAAGCGACCGCAAAGATGAGTGTTTAATGGTAATATGGTGATTGGGTAATGACCTATACGAAAAAATTCAAGCTCAGGATAGGGTTCCACAGGTGGTCGTGGCTCTGTCTGGCGCTGGCGTTTCTCTTCGCTATGCCAGGGTTGCTGATCCTGTTCAATCCGGTCTTCCACGCGGCAGGCATGAAGGAGTTAGCCTCTGCGGGAGACAACATGAGGAACTCCTCTGATGGCCAGAAAGCTACTATGGGATCGGCGGGGGCATCGGCCGCTGCGGCAGCGGCGGCTGCTTCGAGTAAGGATCCTTCCCCTAAGACCCCGCTGAAGAGGCCTCCCAGAGCAGACCCGGATGATGATGGGCCGAGAAACCCGTTCGAGAAGAAGCCTGGCTCTGGCAAAGATGTTCCCGGGTTCGACCCGAAAAAGCCGTCTGGCACAAATACCGGGAGTAGCAGTAGTAGCTCTGATGGTACCAGCTGGAAAGACTGGTTTTTGCCCGACTGGTGGCCCTGGAAGTGATCTGAATGGCAGACGATATTCAGTCTGTGGCCGGACAGGCCACTCAACAATTGGTGCCTCCGGTCACTCCGCCTAAGGCGACTGGTACAGTCGCATCGAGCGCGCCCTCGAAGCTGCCGAAGATAGAGTTCTGGACAGCAGTGCGTATTGCGGCTTTTGGCGTGATCATTCTCTGGACGCTGGTCAATATCGCCCTCTTCTGGGCGAACGGTATCACCCCTCGCGGGCTCATCTGGGCCATCTGGTGGCCTGCGTTTTTCATGGTGCAGTTCACCGTTTTCACCACGCCCTGGCGGGCGGTAAAGGCGAAGGAGATGGTGAGGATGTTCCTGATCGGCATGGGCATCGTATTTTTCGCCATCTACTTTGCAGAGCTTGCCATGGTCGGCGTGCTCACGGCGTTCCCGGAGATCAACCCGATCAAAGCGGTCCTCAGCCTCGATTTTGTACTGGGTAGCTACGATCCGCTGTCGGATGTAGCTTCGCCCATCGTCGAAGAGGTCTTTAAAGTCCTCCCCGTCGTCATATACCTGCTGATAGCCGGGCAGGGATACTGGAAAAGGGCGCTGGGCCCGCTCGACATCGCCTTGCTTTGCGGGTCGGTGGGTGCCGGGTTCCAGTTCATGGAGAATATCGCCAGGGTTACTAACAGCTACATGAGTACCCTGGGCTGGGACAGGTCAGTCAGGCCGGCCAGCTTTGGTATCGACCCCTTCTTCCTCTTCCCTGACATGTACCACGGCAGCGTATCCGTATGGCCCGGGCATGCCGAAAGTGCCATGGTGATCGGGCTTTTCCTGGGCTTTGGCTTGCTGCTCCGGAAAAAGCTGCCCTACGTCTGGGCCATCCTGCCGGCACTGGGGATGCTCTGGATGATCTGGCTGCACCTGCTGATCAACTACCTGAGGCCCGGCGCGCCGCAGTTCTGGGCCAAGCTGGTAATGGCCATGGACCTGAACGGCGGCCTGGTCCAGTACGTCCTGATTCTCGGGCTGCTGCTCGCCATCGGGGTGTCAATAGCCACGAAGTTCTTCTTCCTGCAAGTCGATAAAAAAGCGACAGTGGCGGTCGTGGGAAAGGAGACGCTGGAGTACCTTAAAGCCAACCAGAAAGAGCCGCTCCTCATCCTGAAAAAGCTGTGGAGCCTCAGGCACTTCTGGGCATACCGTCACGCTCTCGCCTACGGGGCCCTGTACGCAAACCAGCAGAAGCCTGAGGAAAGAGAGGAATGGCTGCCGTGGCTGTACGGCCTGAGGCAGATGGCACTGGGTAAGCCGGCTGAAGAGGTTTAGCCGGGTTAAGAGAGCTATTGCCTGGCACTTGCCGGACAATAGCTTTTTGACCAGTTCATTGATAACATATGAATTATTGGAGGCTGGAGATATGATAAAAATTAAGTATTTACTGATAGCCATAGTACTGATAGACCTGGCACTGGCGGTTACCGGGTGCTGCAGCTGCTGTGGATCTTCTGGCTATGGCACGGGTGTCTGAGACTACCGATCTCTGGCGGTAAATTCCCTCGGGGATTGTACTAATATGGTGATTGTGCCAGTGGTATACCGGATAACTGGCACGTTTTTCTCATACAAGCATTTCAGCTGTTTTTTAAGAGAAAGTTTTTAGCGCTCCGGGCCACAGCAGCGAGTATGAGAGTAATGGGCCGCCGACAGGATGCGTTTGAGATCGACGTGCAGGCCGATGCTGATGCCTCAATTGCCCGCGTCTTCTTCGAAGGGGAGTGGCAGGGTGACCCTGAAGAAGCCAGGGCTCTGCTAAATGCTGTCTGCAAAGCGCTTGCTAGCAGGAACCGGCTAGATTTCCTGATCTTGAGTGGCGGATTTCTCTGCCTCCCGTGGCCTGATTCTGTCAAGAGATGGTCCGTAGAAGATCCGGTGAATCCGCCGGTGAAGATCGTAGATCAGCTACTGGCGTACGGAGAGGCGAACTTCATGAGCCTCCTGGAAGGCGCAACAGGCCGCAGGCTACGCCAGGTGACACGCTACCTGACCATGGGCGTGGACATGTTCTTCTTCATGGGCTCGGCCTGGGATCCGCATGCAGAGCTGACCTTTGCCATGGATATGGATAAGGGCAAGGTGTGGCGCACAGGCAAATCCTACCCGAATACCCGGCAGCAGCACGGGCTTGTGCGTGTGGCCGATTTGCGGAGCCACTACATCGATGCGGGAGGGCGTAAGATAATGCTCCTTGGGTGCCACGACCTGAACATGTTCAGCCCCAGATCGGCTCACAATGCCAGAGGCTGGCGGGCAGAGACTATCGCCGAGTTTAGGCGGCTGGCGGCAGAAGAAAAGCCTGATCTGCTCATCTGGCATCCCCACAAGTCGGACACGCCCAGAACATGGCTGGCCGGGCTGTGCGGCCTGAAAAGGGTGCTGCCCGGGATCGGTTATGCCGGATCAGGCATCTATTACAACGACGGAATGGCGCCTAGGGCAGGCCTGAGTCAGGTGCTGCGAGGCACTAAAAATGTGGCGACGATTGACCTGATAGCGAAAAAGTAGAAAGGAAAAATTTTGTTTAGATGATGCACCGGGTCGTCAGAATTGTCGCCAGGTCACCGGCATTCTTGATCGGGAAATCGCTCTTATCGAGGTGCTCGATCAGGTCATACAGGGTCCACTGACTACCCTTATAGGAACAGGCCATCGGCGTGGACTTCGGGAAGACCTTCAGCAGCGCATCCTTGTCGGTGATAGGGAACCTGATTCCGGCCCCTTCGACCATTTCCACGATCTTCACTTTCATCATGTCCAGCTCTTTGACGGCGTTGGCGCCCGGCGCCTGGGCATGCTCTGAGTATACTGGCTTGTTAATCGTCAAGGATATCACCATATAATGTCATTCTTGAAACATATTATACGGTCCGGCAGGCTGTGTACCTGCCGGACCGCATAAAACGTTTCACAAAGGACAATAATAATTGTACGAGGTTATTCAATAAGCTTCTCCAGGCATCGGTCGTACTCTAAAGCATTACAGTCCCGGCCTTATGCTGTTTTCCAATTGCCAATTAGGAAAATCGGATTACAGCAATGTTTTTATGGTTTCTGGTGGTATAAACGGGTTGACTATGAACGAGCGTATCCTGATAGTCGAAGACGAAGCGATTGTCCTGCTGGACATCCGCAGCCGGCTGGCCGGCCTCGGGTACAGTGTGGTGGGAACGGCTTCGACCGGCGAAGAAGCCATCGTCAAGGCGAATGCCACCAGGCCTGACGCCATACTGATGGATATCGGCCTCAAGGGCAGCATCGATGGTATATCGGCCGCGGAGGCGATCCGTAAAACCCAGGATACTCCCATTATCTACCTGACCGCTAACTCGGATATTACCACCCTCCAGAGGGCGAAGATCACCGGGCCGTTCGGCTACGTGCTCAAGCCCTTCGATGAGCGGGAGCTAAGAGTCACCATCGAAATGGCACTGTACAAGCACCGCATGGACAGGGACCTGTACGATGCCCGCCAGTGGCTGAAAGTGACTCTCAGGAACATCGACGAAGGCGTCATCACCTCTGACGACTCCGGCGCGGTCAAGTTCATGAATACGGCCGCAGAAGAGCTGACGGGCTGGGAGCTGAAAGACGCGGCCGGCAAGGATGTCCACTCGATCTTCAGGCTAGAACAGCCAGAGGAGATCCATGCAAGCGGCAGCAGTCAGGCGAGCCTTTTAAGCAAGGAAGGCGGCAGAATGCCTATCGACTACATGCTGGTCCCGATCGAGGACGACTGGGGCCGAGTGATGGGTACGGTCGCGATCTTCAAAGATATGACCAAGCAGAAACAAGCAGAGCAGAAGCTGTCGAGGGCAGAGGAGCAGCTTTGTGCCCTGATGGGGCTTATTTCAGATGCAATATGTATCTGCGATCCTGAAGGCACTATCCTTTGCGGAAATCAGGTAACAGCCAGCCTGCCAGGATTACCGGCAGAGGACCTGACAGCAAAAAATCTTTTTGAGATAGGTCTCTTTAGCAGTACTGACATCCAGAAGGTTACCTCGATGTTTGAGAAGGCGCTAATGACCGGCAGTTCAGGCAGCGGAGTGGTTACGCTGACAGGCAGAGATGGGGTCGCGTCAGAGAAGTCCATTCGGGTTGCCCCGGTAAAGTCGGGGCAAGAGCCGATGGTTATGGTCGTCCTGGCAGATACGGGGAAATAGCTTTTTTGCCGCTGGACAGGATCTATGCGCAGGCTATCGACTTAGATATAGATAACTGAGCGCTTGTCGCCCGGGTATAAGATTTTTCAAAATGGGAGGGCGGCGATTTGAGGCTCGCCGCAGGCCTTTGATATTTTGCCCCTTTGGTATTACTGGTGCTTGCTTGCGCTTTTGGAGTCAAACCGTATTGGAGTCAGCCTTGACTTGATCGCGATTAGATTGCAAGGGTTAGTTCAGCCCTTGTTTATTCCCACCTGTTACATTCAATAGTATAGCTTAAAACTATAAATTGGTTTTGTATTTTTCACATAATTACAATTTTACAAACATTTTTCTATCTGGCGAGAAAGTGTTAAATAGCCAATCCTAAAGAGAGAACATTGATAAATATAAATATCAAGCAATATTGTAGTTCTCATCACATACAATCCGGTTAAGCCATGTGACTGCCAGCAGCCATAGCCTCGATGCACGACCGCACATCGTCGTTGAAAGGCTCGGCGATCAGCACTTCGTGGAGCAGTTTCATGCCTTCGGCGCGCTGGCTTTCAGACAGGCTGAGGCTGAGTGCCATGCCAAGGTTGATCCTGGCATCCCTGCTTTCCGGGTCGATGGCGAGAGCAGCCCTGAACTCGGCGATGGCGCTGGCCAGGTGCTCTTCGTTAAGCTGTGCAGCGTCCGATCGGGCCAGCTCAAGCAGCGCCTGGCCGAGGCCGCTGTGATAGTCGGGGTAGTCCGGGTCGATGGCGACTGCCTCCCGGAACGACTCGACAGCTTCCCCGGTTTTTCCGCCGGCCAGCAAGCTGCGGCCGATAGCGCAGTAAACGTCCCCAAGAGCACACCTGGACTCATAGTCCTCCGGGTTCAGGCGGATGGCTTCAGAGAGCTCCTTGTAGGCGTCGTTGTACTCGTTGTTTTTCAGCAGCGCTACCCCAAGATTATAGTGATAGAAACCTTCGGCCGGGTTCAGGCGGATGGCCTCCCGGTATTCCCTTATGGCATCGTCCAGAAACCCGTTCAGCTCCAGGATCGTGCCGTTCGTGTAGTGATACATCTCGAGAACAGTATTCAGATCGCACTCCCCGATGCTCTTCGGGACATTTTTAGGCTCTCCGCACATCTCCCCCCAGATGTCAGCGGCTGCGAGACCAGTTTTTTCTTCGCATTCAGGAGTAGAGTTGTCTCTGGTCCACATACGCACTCACAATGATCATGTACATATTCAGCGAAAGATAATACTTCGCTCATAAATTACCAATTGGGAATGTGTAATTACAGGGTTTCCGGCTATTTTTAGAATTAAATATATACGACACACATGGCTTATTTTTACTGCAGTGAAGCATACTGTCCCCGGTGATGCCAGGTAAACATCGCTAGTCCCGAATTTTACCGGCCGCCCGGTTAAGATAATTTTGTTACCTATCGTGACAGTTGAATATAGAAAACGTTATCACCGGGCAGCAAAATATATAACTAAACTATTGGGGGGCAATCGATATAGCGGACAGGCTGCAACACCTCTTGAAGCTGAAAGAGGCCAGCAAGGCTGCTGAAGAGTGCGACAGGAGGGAACATCCTGTCAGGCCATCGGCGCTGCAGGATTCGGGCAAAAGTGCGATCATCGACATTCTGAACGGCACGATAATCATCGATGATGCGGCACTCATCCGCCGATCGGAGGACGAATGCGAGCCGGGAACGGCTGACTTTTATTACAGGCTCGCACTGGACAACCTCACAGCAGGCCGCATAGGTAACGCTATCCTGGACCTCCGAAAAGCGGTAGAGCTGCGCCCGGATTTTTCAGAGGCATACCAGGAGCTCGGCTTACTGCTGAAGTCAGTGGGACAGTATAGTGAAGCTGTGCACCAGTACAGGGAGCTCGTCCGGCTGAGGCCGGACGATGCCGAAGCCCACTTTATGCTCGGGACAGTGTACGATATGCTGGACCGGCGAAGCGATGCGATCAAAGAGTACGTCGAAGCGATCAAGATTATGCCAGAGTATGTGGAAGCGTACTTTTGCACGGGCGTAGACCTGGAAAGCCTGGGCAAGATTGACGAAGCGATATGGATATATGCCAGGGCGGTTAAATTCAGCCCGGAGTACACCGAAGTTTACGTCAGAATGGGTAACCTGCTCCTCGGTAAAGGGGCGGTTGATGAAGCGGTTCTCGCGTTTAAGAACGGGATCAGGACAGCTCCGCAGGACGAGCAATCCCACTATGGCCTGGGGCTGGCGTACTATAAGCAGGGCCGCCTGTTCGACGCCCTGCGGGCTTTCAACGAGACGCTGCGCCTGAAGCCGGAGCACGAAGGTGCCATAAAAAAGCAGCAGGCCGCCATGGATGCGATCTCCAGAGCATTGATGAAATAGCCCCGGGCACACGGTTTCTATCAGAGGATCAGATCTATTTTTTCCGAACATACAGCCTCGCGCTTTCCCCGGAGAATATTAATATATAAGTCACAATATAAAAAGTGATAGGTATGCCAGCGTCAGGATATTTCTCCCGGACATTATCTGCTCTCCAGAGCCTGGTCAGGCTGCAGGCTGCGCCGGCAGCCCGCAACAATGCCGGCGATCTGCGATACTCCCTCGCAGCCCTGCACTATGATCAGGGGCAGATCGACGAAGCCGTAAAAGACCTGGAGGCAACCCTCAGCCTGGACAGAGGACACGCTGAAGCCCACTACCTGCTGGCCAGGATCTGCGAGGACAGAGGAGACCTTGCCGGAGCCGTCAGAGAATACCACAGCGCTATCCGATCTGATCCTTCCAGGCTAATGTACCACATTTCCCTCGGCATGGCACTGGAGAAAAAAGGGGACATGAAAGCCGCGATCAAAGAGTACCACGTGGCGATCAAAACAGCTCCGTACGACGGGGAGGCCCATTTCAGGCTGGCGGCCGCGCTGGACAGCGTCGGCGCCCTGGACGAGGCGATCCTGGAATATAAAGAGACGCTCAAGATTGACCCCGGGATGAAAGACGCGTCCATATGCTACCAGTCGGCCAAAAAAAGGCAGAGGACCGCACAGAAGAGTAAGAAGTAAAGGCTTACTACGCCTCTGCTGCTGATTTTTTCGTGATCTATACCAGGCCCTTTGAGACTTATTGCTGGACAGCGCTTCCAACATACCACATTTATTTCATCACGCACCCCGAAATCCGTATGGTAGCGATGGTTTCAGAGCGGGTACAGCTGGGGGTCCTGGTGGCCGGGATGTTCTTTCTGAGCCTCGGGTTCAGTGTCATCATGCCTGTACTGCCCTACTACTCCCAGAACATGGGTGCAACGGCTTTTGATCTCGGCCTGCTGATGGCATCTTATTCGGTCATGCAGCTGATCTTTACCCCGTTTCTGGGGGAGCTCTCGGACCGCATAGGCAGAAAGCCGGTGTTCCTGATCGGCCTGTTCGGCTACGGAGTCTCATTCCTCATCTACGGCTTTGCCACCCAGCTGTGGATGCTGTTTGCCGCCCGCATGATCGGCGGCATTTTATCCGGGGGCATATACCCCGCATCGCTGGCATATATCGCAGATATCACCAGCCATAAAGACAGGGGAAGAATTATGGGAATGCTCGGGGCCTCGTCGGGCCTCGGCATGATCTTCGGGCCGGCCCTGGCTGGAGGGCTCTCGATGTGGGGCCTGACCGTGCCGTTTTTCACCATCGCCGCCGCATCGTTCGGCTTCGTGGTCCTGGGCTACCTGCTGCTGAGAGAGTCGAAATCAGTGGACGTACACCGGCTACGCCCTGGAAAAGTGTCCCTTCTTGCTCCGCTGAGCTCCCGGCTCTGGCTGCTGTTCTTGCTGGCGCTGCTGGTAACCATGCTGATGTCCGGCTTCCAGGGCACCTTCGCCTACTACCTGATGGACCGTTTCAACGTGCTGGATACGCCGTCAGCCATGCCGGTGGCCGGGACGACGATGATAGTCACGGGGCCGGGAATCATGGCCATCATGTTCACGGTCATGGGCATCACCGGCGTCATCTGTCAGGGCATGCTGTTAGGGATAAAGATAGAGCTGATCGGAGAAAGATTCACAGTGATCACGGGCCTCTTCATCGCTGCTGCCTCGTTCTTCCTGGTACTGTCCGCCTCGGAGCTGGTATCGCTGATGCTGTTCGCCTGCACCCTGGCGCTCGGCACAGGGCTGGTCGTCCCCTGCCTGAATTCCCTCGTCTCTAAGCGGACGGATGAGGAGCACCAGGGAGCCGCGATGGGAGTGATAGGCTCATACAACAGCCTTGGCAGAATTATAGGCCCGCCTGTGGGGGGATTTTCCTTCGACATCCACATGGACCTGCCGTTCATCATCCTGGGCTTTTTGGCCGGCTTAGGCGGGTTTGTAGCAATGCTAAGGGCCTTACGCCTGCGCGCTCTTGAGCGGAGGTGACCGGAGAAAATATTTATGGCTTCCGGGCACTGTGGTTTTTAGACGAAAAGACTACGGCAGTAACCGTAGCTTAAGTAACGCTTATAGTTATCTAAAACATAGATAAGCCTGGTGAAAGAATGGATAAGTTCATCGTAATCACAAGCCTTGTGACGGCCCTGCTGCTCGTAATCGCAGGCGGAGCAATCGTTTACTCATCATCCCCCGGCGGAGTTGCGTACTCCTCCGAGGACGCCCAGAAAATCGCCAAGGATTTCGTAGCCTCCGAGAGCACCTTCAAGTACGACGGCATGACCGATACGCTGGCCATCAAGTCCTGCACCGCCAGGACGGTCGACACTTACGAGGTCATCGCAGAGTTCACCTGCAGGAGCTCTGGCTACGGTGACCGGACAGAAAAGATGACCGCCCAGGTGCTCACGCCCCACGAGGCAGTGATCACCGTAGAGAAGGGCAAAGTAATTTCCGCGGTCATGGATGGCCAGTGGGACATGATGACTCAGAAGGCCATCGAAGGCCCGGCCACGATGCCGAGGCTCGACGGCAACAACGTCATCCCAACCATACCTGATGGCCCCGGTGACAAGCCCCAGCTGTAAAACGGGCGATGACGCCCGGCTTCTTTTTTAAGGTTGTTCTTCTGTCGTAACAAGTTAACAGAAGCACTATACCTGCTTCTCGAATACCAGCGCAAGGATAACGCCCGGTACTCCGGGAGCCAGGGCTTTGTTGTAGAAGGGCAGCACTTTGACACCTTTCGGCAAGGGAGTCCCCGGCGCGTGAAAGATACCATCCCATCTGGCCGCGATATCCTCGCCCGGTGGCATTACGCATGCCTTCCTGAAGCAATCAGTCAGCCAGCTCCGCAGCTTGTACAGGACGAGGCCGTCGTCGAGAAAGGCTTCCAGCGCTTCGTGAGTGATCTCGGTTACGAAGTAGATGTGACCGTCTACCGTCTCCGCGCTGAAAAGGTCGTTGATACGCTGGCTTGAGCCTCCGGTACACTCCCGGTTACCGTAAGCTTCCGCTATGAGCCGGAAGAAGCCCAGCGTTTTCAGGTTACGGTATACTGTGTAGACCTGGCTCAGCTCGCCCGATGCCCCGGGAGCCCGATCGCGGCCCCCGGAAGCGACGATCTTCCGGACCTCGGCTGCCGGGTCTATCTTTACGGTTTTCAGCTTGTGCAGAGGTATCATCGGTATTGCCTTCTGGAATTAGATGAACCGCTCGAACCGTTCCTTATCGGCTTTGCAGATCGGGCAGACACCGGGGGGCTCTTCCCTCGCGCACAGGTACCCGCAGACCTTGCACCGCCACACAGGGTACTTTAGCGCGGTGAGGACGCTGACAGATGGGCTTTGAAGGCTGCCCTGAGCCGGGATGGCCTCTGGCATCCTGCGCTCCGGCACCGGTGCCAGCTTCTTTATGCCCCGGTAGATGTCGCCCGAGACGTAAAGCCCGCAGTAGCAGGAGCTGTACTGACCCAGGTCGGGATCACGGTAGTCGCAGGGACAGATGATGTCCAGATCATTCGATTTCTGGCCGATCGCCAGCCTGCAGGGGCAGGAAGCGTAGCCATACCGGCCCTTGTTAACAAGCAGCCCCTTTACAAGTGCCCTGGTGAAGGCCTCGTCAGGGTTGAGATGGTAGCCGCCCGGCTCGGCGTCTCGCAGCAGCCGATCGTAGAAGGCCCGGATTTCGGAGTCGGTGATCTCGCCGGTGCCAGTCAGGCCAGCACCTCCCGGATCTCGTCTTCCCGGAAGCCGATGATGACTTTGCTGTTGTTGATCACCATAGTAGGGAACGACTTTGATTTGTTCCATTTGCCAAGCTCGGCCAGTACCTGGTTGAACTCCTCGCCGCTCAATAGATCGACGTAGACATATGAGTAGTCTATACCTATCTCGGTTAACAGCTCCCGAGTTTTTCTGCACCACTCGCAGGTGCTCAGCGCGTAAAGCAGGATTTCGCCATTTTTCTTACCCGGGACGTGTTCCATCGACATAATAAATGGGTTTTCACTCTTGCTATTAATACTTGCTACCCAATCCCCGGTTCCCGTCCGCATATCTTTCAGAAAAACCCGCTTTAGTTGCGATAAATCGGCCAACGAGATTTTGCCCGGCAGAGCGAGTAGTCGTTGTGGGTGTTAGAGATGTACAGGGTCTACGAATACGAAGCGACGCGTACCTGTCCTGAATGTAGCGGCCAAGAAACTGTCCCTGTCGCTGCATACGTCAACGAGGAAACGGGAAAAGAGACTGTGCTGGCAAAACGGGTCAGGTGCGAGCGCCACGGCGGCTTACAGGTGCCTTGCAAGTTGAGCAAGCCGATAGGCACGATCATGGAGATCAGGATGAAAAGCCCGGACGCGTACGACTATATGGTTGAAAAAATACGCAGTGGCTACGGAATATCACATATCGAGCGGTGACGGGAGCAGACAGGCAATCGGATAGAATTAGCCTTACCTGCACTGGCAAAAGCAATAGAACGATAGAGAGGTGGGCGGCGGGATGGCGCCCGCCGCCTGCTATCCGAATCTGGTTCAGGAGGTTAAATGAGGTAGATCGGCGGATAGCTAGTTAATATTTCTTGAGCGGATAAGCAGGAGTCATACCTGCAAAAAGTTATTTTAAGGGCATATTATATAGGCTTTCTCTATTTAAACCAGAATTAAAATTCTGAAATTCAAGCCTGGAGATATCAGGAGTTCATGGACCCGGGCCCGCGGGATTAAGGCATACATAATTAAATAATAATTGTTGCATATTATATCCGGGGTATAAGATGTCTGCAGCAGGCGCCGATACGAAGACGGGGACCATCGATTTCAGGGCGGAGGGAGAGGCGGGAGAGTACTTTAAAAAGCTCGCCTTTCCGATGATCATCGTACTATTGCTGATACTGCTGCTGGGCTACGCCGGGTGGACCTACGGCTTCAGGTTTTTCATACCGAGGCTGATGGCTTCGTCCTTCTTTATCGCCGGGATGCTGATCGGCGCCGTGCTGCAGCTAATTCTGCTGATCCTTTTTACCCGGTGGCGGTTCTACAACCACGTATTATCCCGCAGCATGAAGGCGAACGATAAAACCCTGCCCGAGATCAACCGGATTGCGACAGAAGCGGCTGACCGGCTTGCTATGCGGTCCCCGGGCGTGTACGTAGTCCAGGACCCCCAGATCAACGCTTATGCACTGGGGCTCCGAAACAAAATCATAGTCCTGAATACCGGGCTGATCGACGTGGCGACCGACGATGAGCTGACGTTCATCATCGGCCACGAGCTCGCCCACGTGAAGTACGGCTGGTCGGTACCGCTGAAGGTGCTCGGGCTCACGATACCTTTACCACTGCTGCTGAGCTCGCAGCACAGAGAATACACCTGCGACCGGGGCGGCCTCATCGCCTGCCGCAACCTGAATGCCGCCATCCTCGTGCTGGCCAAGCTGGCGCTGGGAAAGCGGCTGGCAGACAAAGTAGATATCGACCACATGTACAGGGACAAAGAAGAAGTCGAACGAGACCGCATGTCCAGAGTCTCGGAGTTCGTCGCCACCCACCCGCCGATCAAGAACAGGGTTTACCAGCTCCGGCAGTTCTACGAGTCAGACTTGTATAGAAAGCTCGCCCGGTGAATAGCGCATTAGTACGTGCCCCTAACTGCAGAGGGCACAGAGTTTAGTCATTTATATTACTTTTCGGCTAGCCAGGAATGGTTAACACGACGTACACAAATTAGAAAAAGAAAAAGGTTTTTAGAGCCAGTCCCTGGTTTCTACGCCACGGTTGATCTTTTCCGCGCTCTCGTAGGCATCGTAGACTGCGTAGAGCAGCACCAGAGCCGGGAAGAGCAGGGCTGGGGCGCAGCAGATGGCGCCGAGGGCGGTCGAGATTGTGAGTACGACGATGCCCGCTAAAATGGCCACCAGCATGCCGTAGAAGATGACGGCGAGCACGATACCCTTCTTGATATGGCCGTTGTACACCTGGCCGAGGCCTGGCACGATAAGTGAGAGTATAGCCGCGATAAGGGATTCCTTTTGGGCGGGCTTTGCTGCTGTGCCGGCTGGCGGCGGAGTGATGGGCGCAGGCGCTGGAGATACCACTTTGGGGGCCACTTGTGCGGGCTTTGCGGGGACGATTGCTACCGGGGGTGCCGGCTCTGCGGGAGCGGCCGGTGTAGCCGGAGCAACTGGGGTAGCGGGAGTAGCCGGTGTTTCGGGAGCTGGCTGTTTTCTGGGCGGCTCCTCTGGCGGGCGTATTACGGGATCTACAGGAGCCGGGGCCGGCTGAGGCGCCGGCTGCTGCGGAGCGGCTTCAGGTGCCGGGGCAGAGGCCGGCTGTTCCGGCAGGTTCTTCCGCTCTTCTTCCGCGCAGTCCCTGCAGTATACATGATCATTTACGTGAGTTACGCATAAGGCGCAAATCCCTCTGCCGCACGCTTCGCAGGCAGCGACAGCACCCATGCCGGGATGATTGTAACAGTTACGCATTGGCTTCCACCTCGTGAATTACCGAAATAATCGTAGCGTTAAATATTGCACGAGTACGATAAATACGTTGTGTCAGCCCCTGCGGGCCAGCGTCATACTTAATACAAAAAAATCCGTTACCTCTGCATATGAAGTGGAAGCTCAGTATCTGGAGTGCGACTATACTAATTTTAATGTTCATCATGTTCATTGTGCTGGTGCTGAACCTGTTCGGCGTCATACAGCTCGAGACGTGGGGGATTTTCGGCGCAGTGGTAACAGTCTTCTGCCTGTGGCTGCTGGCCAGGCTGTTCTTCTCCGGCAAGGCCGATGAGGAACCGGAAGAGAGTAAAAAGTAATTTTTTTACAGGCTGCGGCGACCCTTGAGCGATATGCCATCGAACTCGGCGCCGAGCACCTTGATTTTCAGCATGGCGGAAACCCAGTCTGCAAGTGCTGCGGTATCTGTCGCCAGGTAGATGAGGTTCCTGTCGGTGGTATTTTTAAGCTTCTCCAGCACCTGTGTGGGGGTTTCCCAGGAATAAGCATGCCGGTGGAGGAGAGAAGGAGAAGTTGTAACGATGATCTGCCGGGATCCTGCAGCTTCAAGCTTGCGCAGGGCTTCCTCTGGGCCCGGGAGGCAGAAATCGATGAAACCAGCTTCCACGGCACTAAACAGGCCACTTTTCCTGAGATACCCGGTAATTGCAGACATAAGTACCTGTATGCCCCTGGCAGGAATGTCCCGGGAAGCCCGGGAGGCATCTGAAAGTGCCTTCACTGCTGCGAGATAGCCTGCCACGGGCTGGCTGCCCGAGGATAGCGCCGGCCTCGGATCAGGTGCTGATACGACCACGATACCCAGGTCTTCCCGGGGGCGGGGCGTTTCCCCGGCCGGCTGCGACGGCATGCTCCGCCAGCCCAGCGCCCGCCCAATCGAGGACAATACCAGCTCTGCGGCTACTCCGGCATTGATTCCCGGGGGCGCGTAGATAACGTCGAGCCCCGCGTTCTCTTCGGTGGTAACCCGCAGCGTGGAGGGCAGGTGGACGAGCGACGTGTAGCCCGGCGCGATCAGGCCGGCGCCCCCGACAAATACAGTGGTGCGGGAACCGGCAGAAACAGTACGATACAAAGCTTCCCTGATGCCTGGGCGACGCAGCCCGAGGTAGGCGAACTCGACTTTGCCGTCGGTGCTTTTTGCCAGCCGATCCGCAACGCGGCAGCTCATCCCGGAGACCTCGTCGTGCTCGGGAGCCATGATATACGAGTCTTCCAGCAGCTCGTAGCTGGATAAGCAGTCCTTAAAGAGCCTGAGGTTTTCCGGGCTGTCGAGAAACCCCTCCGAAAAGTCTCCGTAGGAGAGCAACAGTAGTCCGGGTCTGCCGTCCGTGACGTCACCTGTCATGATCATCTGATCGTTGCCACGGCCCGGATAAATGAATTCGGCTAAAAATATGCGGAATCTTGCCGGCTATCGTTTGACAAGCGATCGCAACCGTTTCGCCAGATAATCTCTGGCCCCGGTAAACTGGAATTCTAGCAGGAAGTACAGCACGGCGATAGCGGCGATTGCTGCAGACGTGTAAGGCACCAGATCTTCCATGGTACCTGCGTTGCCCCCTAACGTATAAATAACTTGTTTGCTGCCACCGCTCGCAATAATATAAATACCTGGTCCCGGGATCATAGGTATAGTAGTCTCGATGGACGGGAAGCGGTGCGTGGTTGACTGTTCGCTATAAAACGCATTTTTTGCCTATAAATCCCACTTTTTCCACTCCCGGGATAAAAATTTCGAGGTTAACCAGCAAAGTATTTATTATACCAGATTACATAATAAGCATTTGAGCGGGTGATTTGCCGTTTTTATAACTGCACAATCCAATCCATCCCCTACCAACCCGCTCACCCTTTAAAAGGGGGCTTAAACTGCTTTTCCCAAAGTTTTACTCAAGGCAATAAATATTTGTGCGTCGCCGCCGTTTCTGATATAGATGTCCGCGAGCGACGTGGCGATGAGCATGGAAGAGTTCATCGCCTACTACAAGAAAAATAAGGGCCTGGTCAGGTCAGCCCGCGCCTACGATGCCGCAGGCGGGCAGTGGGTCCAGGGCGAGGAGATCTTCAGGCGTAGCGGCGCCTATACACTCATCGTGCTCCAGTTCAAGAACAAGCACTTTCTCCGGGTCACAGTCAAGCCGTCCCTGAAAGTGGCTTATGCTCCGGACGTATACCGTAGCGCGGCGTTCTGGATAGACAGAAACGTCCGCCTGACTTACGAGGAAAAGGAATTTTTGGAGGGCATCGGTGGCGAGCCTTTGGCCATGGAGGAAATACTGAAAACGATCGAGCGGTCCGGCTTTCCGGGCAAGGACGCGCTGTTAAAGAAGATAAGGAAAGTGCTGTGACACTGTTGCAGAGGCTCAGCAACAGCTTTTACTGAGACGTCTGCGGGCGCTTCAGGAAGATTTCTATGGAAGAAACGTTAATTTTCTCTCCTTTCTCGCTGTCGAGCTCTTCGGTGCTGATCTGGATCCTGTCTATCTGCACGTCGGTCAGGAAACGGTGACGGACTACCTCCGCCGTGTCGACTGCCCGGGAAATCGCTCTGCCCCTCGCCTTGATGGTAACCTCTTTCGCTCCCTCGTTAAACTGGGTGACAGCGGCGAGCACGTAGTTCATGACGGGCTTGTTGCCGACGAAGATGACATTGTCCTCGGGCATGGTAAAGTTCTCCGGCTATGGTAGATATAAAATTAATATGAGTCGCATTAATATATAGAGCCTTCGGCTCTTACTGGCCAGGCCCTTAAGGTGCCTGCTGGCCATGCAAACTTCCCAAAACACGCAAATGCTATAAACCATGAAGGTCTTTCGTCTAAATGCGGTGATCAAGTGATCAAGTCCAGGCAGTCAGTCCAGGAAATTAAGGAGTACGTCGCGGGTAAGAACGTTGAGGAAGTGGCCGCTTCGTACGGAATTGACGAGAAGAGCATCATCAAGCTCGCGTCCAACGAGAGCTGCCTTGGTGCCAGCCCCATGGCCATCGAGGCGATCCGAAAGGCGGCCTGCGATGCCCACGTTTACCCGAGCGTCGACGCTATCGAGCTCCGGGAAGCGCTGTCTGCGATGTACGGAGTGCCTGTCCACAACATCGTCTGTGGCAACGGCATGGACGCCGTGATAGAGACGCTCTTGCGGGCGTTTCTGGAAACCGGGGACGAGACAGTCATACCGCTGCCGGCCTTCTCCTATTACGAGAACGTCACCAGATTCTGCGGGGCAACCCCTCGGTACTGTGCCCGGCGTGCCGACTTCAGCCTGGACATCGACGCTTTACTGGAGAAAGTCACCGATAAAACCAAGTTTGTATTCATCACTTCGCCCAACAACCCTACGGGCAACCTGACTTCGCTGGACGAGATCAGGTCAGTGGCAGAGGCCGTTGACGGCATCGTGTTCGTGGACGAGGCATACATCGACTTCGCGGGCGGAAAGACGGCGCTGGGGCTCATGAAGGAGTGCGACAACGTAGTTATTGGCCGGACCATGTCCAAGGCCTGGGGCCTGGCGGGGATGAGAATAGGCTTCGGATTCATGCCGGACTGGATTTTCAAGGAGTATATGAAAGTCGCCACCCCCTTCGCCCTGAGCAGGATTGCGATCGCAGCTGCGCTGGCTGCGCTGAAGGATAAGGACCACTACCACAGGACAGTGGAGACTGTGAAGGCCGAGCGGCAGTTCCTGGCAGAGCAGGTGCCGTTTAAGGTATACCCGTCCGAGGCTAACTTCGTGCTGATGGACACAGCCCCTATGACCTCGAAACATGTGGTGACCGAGGCGATGAAAAGAGGCGTCATCCTCCGGGATTGCGGGTCCTTCCGGGAAATGGGGGACAGGTACGTCCGCATCACAGTGGGGACCAGAGAGCAGAACATCAGGCTCGTGGAAGTGCTGGCGGAGATCAAGGGGAGCAAATGAAGATAGCGCTAACCGGCACGCCGGGCACTGGCAAATCGACAGTAGCCAGGCTGGTGGATGCCGGATTTACAGTTGTGGACATTAACGCGATCATCAAGGACACGTATAATCTGGGAGTGGACGAGGAGCGGGACTCGGCTATCGCAGATATAGAAGGGCTGAGCCACTACGTGGAAAAGCTAACCGGCGACTCCATCCTGGAAGGCCACGTCGCCCACCTGCTCCCGGTCGATAAGATCATCGTACTCCGGGCGTCCCCGGTGGTGCTGCGCAAGCGCCTGGAAGCCAGGGGCTGGACCCCGGCGAAGGTCGAGGAAAACCTGGAAGCCGAGGCGCTGGACGTGATCCTCGTGGAGGCGCTGGAGCAGTGCGATGCCGTCTACGAGATCGATACGACAGAGAAAACTCCGGAGACGGTTGCCGGCTGCATCAGGGAGATAATCGGAGGCACCGACAAATATAAGCCGGGCTCCGTCGACTTTAGCGAGGCATATTTCTTATGACGCTGGATTCCTTACGCTCGAAGTTCGTATTCATAACCGAGCCATTCGTCAACATCTTCGACGGGCTGCACATCTCAGCTAACACGGTATCCATGACCTCGCTGGTCTTCGCTGCCCTCGCCGGCCTCGCCTACTTCTTTTCTGCCGGGAACGCGGCGATACTGGCAGCTGCATTGTTGTTAGTGCTATTGAACGGCCTGTTCGACGGGCTGGACGGCGCCATAGCCAGGAAAAACGGCACTACTTCAAAGTATGGCGACTTCCTCGACCACGTGATCGACAGGTATGCCGACGTCTTCATGATCTGCGGCATATTCCTCGGCGGCTACCTGCGATCGGACCTGGGTGCAATGGTCATCGTAGGCGTAATGCTGGCCAGCTACCTCGGCACTCAGGCCCAGGCAGTCGGTGTAGGCAGAGTCTACGGCGGCATCATGGGAAGGGCCGACAGGATGATCCTGATCATCGTGGCTACCTGCCTGCAGCTCGTCTACCCGGCAGAGATCGGAGCATACGGCATCCAGTTCACCATCCTGGGCTGGGCTTTACTCGTGATCGGTATTCTCAGCCACGTGACGGCCTTCCAGCGCATCTGGTATACCAGAAAGCAGCTGCTGAGCGGCGAAAATGGTAAGAAGTAGATCGTACGCTGCGCTGTGATGGCTTCTGATTACTCTGGTACTCTTTACCAGGTTGTCTCTGTGCTCGTGAACGTACACGAACGCTGCGCTGTGACCGACCGGAAGCAGTCCCATGCATACAGAATCACAGATTCCGACAGATGCCACAGATGCTAATCGATAATGAACTATAATGGTTCGCTGTATTCATCTTATCGAATATATCATCTGTGCAATCTGTGCAATCCGTAACAATCTGTGATCTGTATACAAGGGACTGCTTCCAGTCGGTCACAGCGCAGCGATCGTATTGCTGTCTCACGCCACACGGGCAATCAGAAACGTACAGCGCAGCGTTCGTATTGCCGAGTCGCTGATCTATTTTCAGTGTGCGAAAAGATTACGTTAAAAAGAGTATAAAAGAAAGGCAAGCGCTAAACGCTCACCTTTTATCTTTCTTCACCTTGATCAGGTCGCCCAGCGTCATGACCCGGCTTTCACCTTTGCGCTGGCCCCTGTCTGCGTCGGCGACGCCTTCAGTCAGCTTGATCTCAAGCTCGCGTTCCAGCTTCTTCACCAGGGCATCTTCCGGTGCCAGTTCGCCGCGCTCTACCTTTCGGATAATGTTGACCTTCGTGCCGGTCTTAGCGGCCAGCTGCTCATCAGTCAGGTGGCGTGCTTCGCGGGCATTCTTAATTTTGTCCGCGTAATCTTCGACCAGCTCATCCTTGATCTTGTCAAAGAGGTCGCTGCGCGGCCTCCGGGTGGCCGGCTGAGTGCCATAAGCGCCAGGGGCTCCCGGGCGGGCTCCCGAAGCGCCGCCAGGCCGGGCGACTTCCTTACCGAAGCCCTTGCATTTTTCACAAGCGTCAAGCTCCGCCCGATCCACGATGATACGGTAGGATCTGCCGCGAATTTCGGCCCCACATATTTCACACTGCATACGTATCTGGATAATACTCACATGTTTTCCTCAATAAATCTTTCCGATAAGTCCGTAAGTTAAGCATATATACCAAGAAAATCAACTTTGCAAACGATACTTATGGCGGAAGGATCTGGCCTCGACTTTACTGGAGAAGTGCCTCTGAGCGACTTTTCTAAGTACCTGCTCGACAGGGTGAAGCAGCTAGAAGAACGTAATGTCCGCTTAAAGGAGGAGTACCGGAAGATCGAGCTGGAAAAGAAGTCGGTCGAGAACAAAAAAGTCCAGTACGAGCGTGAAATCAGAAAGCTCACGTCCGAGCTGGACAGACTGAAGACCCCTCCGCTCATTGTCGGTACTATACTGGATGTAATGGTCAACGGCAAGATGATCATCAAGTCATCCACCGGGCCGAAGTTTGTGGTCAACTCTTCCCAGTTTATCAACTCGAAAGAGGTCTTCGCCGGCGCCAAGGTTGCCCTGAACCAGCAGTCTCTCGCCGTGATCGAGGTGCTGCCCACGGTTAAGGACCCCTCCGTACTGGGCATGGAAGTAGTCGACTCACCTGAGATAGACTACCAAAGCATCGGAGGACTGGAAGCACAGATTAACGAACTAAAGGAGACAGTAGAACTACCTCTCCTGAAGCCTGAGCTCTTCCAGAAAGTAGGCATCGAGCCGCCAAAGGGCGTCCTGCTCTACGGTCCGCCCGGCACCGGCAAAACCCTGCTCGCAAAGGCAGTGGCAAACCGGACCAAGGCCACGTTCATCAGGATCATCGGCTCCGAGCTCGTGCAGAAGTACATCGGCGAAGGCGCCCGCATGGTCCGGGAGCTCTTCGAGATGGCGAAGGAGAAATCGCCTTCGATCATCTTCATCGACGAGATCGATTCGATCGGCGCCAAGAGGCTGGACAGCATCACCTCCGGCGACCGGGAAGTCCAGCGGACGCTGGTCCAGCTCCTGGCGGAAATGGACGGGTTCGACCCTAGGGGCAATGTCCGCATCCTCGCGGCGACCAACAGGCCGGACATACTTGACCCGGCCCTGCTGCGGCCCGGCAGGTTCGACCGCATGATCAAGGTACCCATGCCGACCGCGGAAGCCAGGGAGCAGATCCTCAAGATCCACGCCCGCAAGATGAACCTCGCGGACGACGTGGACCTCAAGAAGATCTCCATACTCACGGACGAGTCCAGCGGTGCCGATCTCTCGGCCATCGTCATGGAAGCCGGCATGTTCGCCATCCGCAACAACCGCGACATCGTGGAAGCTTCGGACTTCAACGCGGCAGTGGCCAAAGTCATGGGCGAGCGCAACCGCAGCATGACGCAGGAAAGCGGAGTGATGTTTGCATAAGTGCAAACACACCTCTTTTCTATATTTTTATAACAGACTTTTACAATACAAAGTGATCTCTTTCCTGATTACATGGGATCTAATAGCAATACGAACGCT
This sequence comes from Methanocella sp. MCL-LM, assembly GCF_049676595.1. GTDB lineage: Archaea > Halobacteriota > Methanocellia > Methanocellales > Methanocellaceae > Methanocella_A. Next base: position 1,486,351 of record NZ_CP187259.1, on the reverse strand, counting down.
GCGCTGTGCGTTTCAGATTACTCAGATGGCGTGAGACAACAAAACGATCGCTGCGCTGTGACCGACTGGAAGCAGTCCCTTGTATACAGGATCACAGATTGTTACGGATTGCACAGATTGCACAGATGACTATACTAGATAGGATGAATACCGGGAACCATTTTATTTTTATTAGCGATTAGCATCTGTGTAATCGGTGTCATCTGTCAGAATCATCAGATTCTGCGTAATCTGTGATCCTGTATACAAGGGACTGCTCCCAGTCGGTCACATCGCAGCGATCACCATCGTTCACGAGCACAGAGATAACACTTTTTATGCTATTCGAGAGATCAGTATCAAGCACAGCGCAGCGTACCCTGATTATTGATAAGAGAAGAATCGTCAGGAATTACTATGGGTTTAAAAAGAATATAATTTTGTTAAGGATGATTAGCATAGGGTATAGCCTACCCTACACTCGATAACCCAAAAACGAGAAAACCATTTTCCGCAGATCTATGGCACCTTTTTCTGGATCACGGGCGCCACATAGTCTTTAAGATCAGGAAGCCTGGCGATGCAATCCGTAATCCTGCTGTAGACGTCGTGGCGGGAGCTGACGATGATCACGTGTGCGGGAGGATGAATCCTGCCCAGGACATCGATCGCTACACCTGGATCGTCGCTGAGGGACACGAGGGCGGCTGCCCTGCATGACTTTTTCAGCGGCACTTTCATGACGGTTACCAGGATCTTGTCTGCGGATGCAGGTTTCAGCTCTTTCGGCGCTGTCGCAAAAGTCAGTCCGCCATGCCTCTGCAGATCTGAGATTGCAGTATTCAGCTTGGTCTGGTCATCGGCCCTTATTACTGCAAAAGACTCCATTTTTACCCCTTGCTAAAGATACCAGATGTATTGTTATAAAGTATAATAAACGTATCTATTGTTTGGCAATCAATCTGGGACCCGGCTCTCGATAGCCGGGCGTAGACTGGAAAACCTATATAGCGGTCGCTTCCCATGTATTCTTATGCGCAGAGGGACCGACATTGCCCTGGCAGCAGAGATCGTCAGGAAGGGCGGAGTCATCGCCTATCCCACAGAGACCGTCTACGGAATCGGTGCACTGGCTACGGAAGTGAAGGCGATCGCCCGGGTGTTCGCGGTCAAGAAGCGCCCCGAGTCTATGCCGCTCTCTATCGCGGTATCCAGCCTCGACATGCTGCGGGAGGTTGCGGAGATCGAGCATCCTGGCTTCATCGAGAAGTTTTTGCCGGGGCCTGTCACGGTGATCCTGAAGAAAAAGCCGGTGCTACCGGCTTCTCTGACAGCGGGATCGGCCTACGTCGGCATCCGGTTCCCCGATCACCCGGTGGCACTCGACCTGATCAGCAGGACGGGGCCGATCATCTCCACCAGCGCCAACCTGCACGGAGAGCCGGATCCGGTCACCGCAGACGAAATCACGGTCGACGTCGACTACCTGCTGGAAGCCGGGAGGGCCAGGTATGCGGGCTCCTCCACGATAGTAGACCTCCAGGCGTACAAAGTTCTGAGAAAGGGCGCGATGTACGACGAAGTCGTGCAGTACATGAGAGCCAATAAGTAGGATGACTATGAGGATAGCCGGCATGGCCTCGGATGAGCTGGAAGCCTACCTGAGGGCGGGCGAGATCGTCAGATCACTCAAAAGCAGCGTTGCTACGAGAATCCGGGCAGGAGCCAGGCTGATCGACCTCGCTTCGTTCGTAGAAGAGGAAACGCTTCGGATGGATGCCAGGCCTGCGTTCCCCTGCAACATTTCGGTCAACGCCATAGCTTCCCACTACACCCCTTCCCCCACCTGCCCCCGGATGCTGGAAAAGGGCGACGTGGTTAAGGTGGACCTCGGCGCAATTGTCGGCGGCTACATAGCCGATTCCGCCTTTACCGCGGAAGTGGAGACAGCCGTCCACCAGGACCTGATCGAGGCCGCTAACGAGGCTCTCAGCAGGGCGGTGGAAGCGGTACACCCCGGCGTGACCACGTCGGAGATTGGCAGAACAATATCGGCAGTCGCATCTGCCCACGGCTTCCGGGTGCTGAAAGACCTTTACGGCCACAACATGTGCCGCAACTGTCTGCACGGGGGCCTGACTATTCCCAACTACGATGACGGCTCGGCGAGGAAGATCAGGGAAGGAGATGTGCTGGCGATCGAGCCTTTCTTAACTGCCGGGAGAGGGGAGATTTCCAGGAACCCGGGAGGCAACATCTTCCAGGTGATCCGCAAAGACGCCTTTTATGCCACTGGTGCAGGAGAGAAGGAGATGCTGCAGAGGCTTAACCGCGACTACACGGGCTTTCCGTTTACCGTAAGGTGGCTCGGGGCGGATACTGCGGCGCTGCAAGGGCTGATAAGGTCGGCGGCAGTGAAGGAGTACCCGATGCTGGTCGAGAAGGACGGGGCCCCCGTTTCCCAGGCGGAGCATACGCTGATCGTCACCAGGGAAGGCTGCAAGATCATTACTTAACTTGAAAATTTTGATGGTGAAGAAATGAGGCCAAGGTTAAGAGATTTCATCGAAACGAAGGAAGGCTGGATTTTTTCGGTCGTAGACTACCACAACGAGGATGGCGTTCACTGCCTGCTCCGGTACCTCCCGGGCCGCCCGGATGGAGAGAGGGAGCGAAACGGGGTGCGCTATAAAAAGATGGGCTTCGATGAGGCGTACGAGTTCATCAGGCGGGAGCGCCCGGAGTGGATCAAAGGCGTCATGGTTGTACCATACGATCATGTCTCCAGGCTCTACCAGCCCCATGACGGCCTGCTGAGCATCGTCGGAAGCGACCCGAGGGTGAAGAAGATGGTCGCGGCGCTGCCCGGAGTGGAGTTCTGCGACATGGGCATCACGGGCTCGAAGCTGGTGGGCCTGGGTGCAGAGACATCGGACGTGGACTTTATCGTTTACGGCAACAGCTGGTTCAAGGCGAGGGACGAGCTGCAAAAAGCCATCGCTGCCGGCCGCATCGACGGCATAGACGAGGCGGGCTGGGAAAAGATCTACGCGAAGCGCAAGCCGGAACTTTCTTTCGAAGAGTTCTACCAGCACGAGAGGCGGAAGGGCAACAGGTGTCTGCTGGACGGCGCCCTGACCGATCTGCTGTATGTCAGGGACTATGATCAGATCGGCCCGGTGCTGCCCGTCGGCAACGACCTGGGCATGAGGACCATAACTGCAACGGTGACTGACGCCGAATTCGCTTACGATAGCCCCGCCATCTACAAAGTGGACCACCCCGAAATATCTATGGTGCTCTCTTACACGCACACGTATGCCGGACAAGCACGTAAGGGCGAAGTCATAGAGGCGAGGGGCAGGCTGGAAGAGTCCTCGATGGGCAAAGTGCTGGTGATCGGGACTTCCAGGGAGCCGAAGGGAGAATGGATCAAATCGCTCACCCTGCTGGAGCAGCCCCGATAATTTTTTATTTTTAGAGCTATAAGTAGGTTATGTGCATACTTTTGAAAATAAATGGGTACGTGTCTCTGACATCTCTTCTTACCTAATGTGCCCACGCCTGGCATACTTCAGGAGCCGGGGCCATTCTGCCGGCGATAGCCCGGAAACAGTCAGGACAGACCTGCTGCGGGAAATTTCTGTATCGCTGTACTCTGTGCACTCGGCGGCCGAGCCCAGGAAAGCGCTGGAGCATGCCTACAACAGAGCCTGCGACGATCTCGATATTGTCTATGGGCTGGACTCGGGCGGGATGAGGGAAGTAAACCGAGTCATAATAGACCGTACTCTCACGGGGCTGGAAGCGGAGGCCGCCAGGCTGGGCAAAGAAAGCCTGTCAAAGCTGTTGAAATCGGAAGCTACACGCGTAAGTCTTCGATCGGATAAGCTCCGGCTTTCGGGCAATGTAGACAGGATCGTGCTTTCGGACAGCCAGCTCTTGCCTTCAATCATATCGGCGTCACAGCCTCCCGAAAACGGGATTTACGCGTCCGACAGGATCAAGCTGGCAGCATACGCATTGCTTATGTCCGAACGCTTCGGCTGCGAAGTGAGATCTGGCCTTGTCGAGTATATGGGCGGCTGGAGCCTGAGGGTAGCCGAACTACGCCAGGGAGACAAGCGCGAAGCTCTTTCCATCCGCCGCCGCATCGAAGAAGGGGCCCACAGTATGCCGGATGCACGCAGGGGAAAGTGGTGCGATAAATGTTACTTCAAGGACAGGTGTACTTCCAGAGTCTCGTTTATGGACAGCCTGTTCGGGAAAAATGGTAACAGGTAAATGAACCAGATATTTTCCGGTACTATATAATATACATACACAACCGATAAATAACAACGGCCACATAGATAGAAAGTGATCGATATGGACAGCTTGATAGGCTGGTTAATGCTAATCGTAGGTGCTCTACTATTAGTGGTTGAGGCGCTGACCCCCGGGTTTTTCGTGGCTGTTCCCGGTACGATACTGATAGTGATGGGGTTACTCGTCGTACTGGCTCCCGGACTGCTGACGTTCCCGTGGGGGCTGATCATCTTCGCCGTTGTGACCATAGCTGTGAGCGCTGTTACCATCGTCTTCTACCGGAAGCTTGCTCCCGGCCAGAAGCCGGTAACCTCGAGCAGTGACTCTCTCGCCGGTAAAACTGGCGTAGTGATCCAGGACATAGTCCCCGGAAGCATCGACGGCAAGGTGAGAGTCGAGGAGCAGATGTGGAGCGCCACATCAAAAGAAAAGATCGCTGTGGGAGAGCGGGTTAAAATACTCCAGGCCAAAGGCGTGCATATCATAGTCTGCAGAGAAGCAGACGTTACGGAGAGAGGAGAATGCAAGAAATAACTTCACTAAGCGGATCGCTTCTTTGCATCGGCGTCATATTCGTCGCTGCTATTGTCTTCGTCCTGATATCTGGTATCAGGATTATTCAGCCCTATCAGCAGGGCTTACAGATCAGGCTCGGCCAGTACATCGGCCGGCTAAACCCGGGCTTTAACTGGGTAGTGCCACTGATCACCACGGTCATCAAGCTGGACCTGAGGACCCAGGTGCTGGACATCCCGAAGCAGGAAGTCATCACCAAGGACAACTCGCCCACTAACGTGGACGCTATTATTTATATCAAGGTGATCGACCCCGAGAAGGCATACTTTGAAGTCACCAGCTACCACATGGCGACTATCGCCCTCGCGCAGACCACGCTCAGGAGCGTCATCGGCGATATGGAGCTGGATGAGGTCCTGTACAACAGAGACAGGATCAACAGCCGGCTCAGAGACATCCTGGATAAGGCCACAGACCCCTGGGGTGTAAAGATCGAGGCCGTGGAGATCAGGGAAGTAGACCCCATTGGTACGGTCAAGGCGGCCATGGAAGAGCAAACCTCCGCCGAAAGGCGCAGACGTGCGGCCATCCTGCTGGCAGACGGTAACAAGCGCTCGGCCATCCTGGAAGCCGAAGGTTCCAAGCAGTCCATGATCCTCAGGGCAGAAGGTTCCAGGCAGTCCAAGATCCTGGAAGCAGAGGGTACCAGAGTATCCCGCATCCTCGAGATGCAGGGCCAGGCTCAGGCGTTAAGGCTGATGGCACTGGGTTCCGCTCCGCTGGATAAGAAGGCGATTACCGTGCTCTCGCTGGACACGCTGGCGAAGATGTCCAACGGGCAGGCGACCAAGATCATCTTCCCGTTCGAGATCTCCAAGGTCATCGAGCAGTCTGCCAAATACCTCGGCGCCACCGAGGATACCGTGGGAGAGCTGGGCAAGCCGACGGACGTCAACGAGCTCGTCGGCAACCCGGACGACGTGCTGGGCAAGATTCCCAACCCCGACGAACTCAGGGCAGAAGTGGCGACCATCGAGAACCAGCTCAAGAAGGATCTCGAAGACACCGCTACCACAGCGAAAGATCTGAAGAAGAAGATGCCGGACTCCCATCACGATGCGGGCACGGAACCTAAATAAGGCGGCATTAGCCGCCTTTCTTTTTTTATCGACGAATTATCGGCAAAGTGAAAAGCCCCGATGCTGCCACGCGATAGTCAGAGCGTGTTTTTTACAAGTGACAGTTTTCAGCTTGAGAAGAGATGATCTACCGACATGTACGAGCGACTTTATGCTGCGGTGGATACCAGGGCACCAGAGTTCACCCTGATGAACGAGAATGGGAAAAACATCTCGCTCGATGCCTTCCGAAAAGGCAAAAAGCTGGTCCTCGCCTTCGTCCGGGGAGTCGACGATGCCCATACCGGAGAGCAGCTGGACTACCTGAAGGACGACTACGAGCGCTTTACGTACCACGGGGCAGACGTACTTGCAATATCCGATGGCAGTATCAGCCTAAACAAGGCTTTACGCGACTCGCACAAGCTGCCCTTCCACATCTTAAGCGATCCCGACTGTACAGTCATCAAAGCCTACGGCCTGTACAACCGGTACGACAAGCTCATAGGCCCCGCGATTCTCGTGCTGAACGAAGCCGGGGTTATACTGTTCAGGTACGAGGGTAAAAATCCCTCGGACATCGCAGAGGAGGAGGAGATCATCAAAGTCCTGGAAGGCGACACCCAGTCCCGGCCCGGATGGCCGGAGAAAGGCTAATATCGTAAAAAAATTAAATTATTCGCCACAACTGCCTGGCAGTACAGCGATTCCCAACTACGGCGACACGGCGACACAGAGTCAATGTGACCTGCAATAGCCGGGTGGTGAATATTACCACGGCGACACAGCGGCACGGCGAGATAGGATAAGCCGGATAGTTACTGGAACCACGGCGGCACGGCGGTGCTGTGTTGCATAATTCATTTTCTCTTCTTTGGGCCGAGCTATTGCAGGTGGAGTGACTCAGCAAGACGATCGCTGCGCTGTGCCAGGATCACAGATTACGCAGAATCTGATGATTCTGACAGATGCCACAGATTGCACAGATTCTAATCGATGAGAAATGGATTTGCCGTCTACCGATTTTATTCTAAGGTCATCTGTGAAATCAGTGCAATCCGTTTCAATCTGTGATCCTGGCACAGCGCAGCGATCGTCATCGCATCGCCTCGAGAACGCCTGCGACTGCAGGCGTTCAAAAGGCGAACATGAAGATAAGAATAATGCAACACAGCAGCACGGCGACACAGCGACACAGAAACGATGGTGAACTGGTAAAAGCAAACGCTTTTTAATCCACGGCGACACGGAGACAGCCAATTAACCAATAGCGGTTTATTGACCAGGTGTTTCAGTATATCCTCCTTATGATCATATGATCGGTAAACTACTTTCTATGTAATTCCTTGTTTCTCCAGTATTGTAACAAAAGAAGGAATTGTCACTGTGCGTCAGCCCGCCGTGCCGCCGTGGATCAATAAAAACTAGCCCGGCTATTCGGATATGGTTGTAGCCGTGTCGCCGTGCCGCCGTGGTTCAAATAACTATCTTGCTATCGTTTCCCGCATAGTCGCCGTGCCGCCGTGCCGCCGTGGTTAGAAAAACTGCTCTGCCGTTGCCAGGATTAAGAGCCGCACCCCTGTGATTTGAGAAATCGCCAGGATATCAGTTATGAAAAAGCTTTTCGTGCCACAGCCCTTATTTTCCCCTGTTTATCATGCTGACGCTCGGGCTTTACAACACTTACGACCGGAACAAGGTCGTGGAAGCGCATTACAGGGGCATTGCGAGGGGAGCGCCGATCGCCTACGCCTTCGGCTTTAACCTGGCGCTTGTCGGCTTTCCTTACGATTTCGAGAAGCAGGAGCTGGTCGACTTTGTCAGGGATAATACCACGATAGGGGAGTCGGGAGCTTATCTGCAGAAGCTGCAGGACGAAAAGAGGCTTTACGTCATGGATATCCCCCAGAAAGGATTCCCTGCCCAGTTCGGCTCGCTCGTCGTGACATCCAGCCACGGGGATAAGAAGAAGATGGTGTCCTCCCGGGATGTGGCTGACATGATGGCGAGGAACAAGCCGCTATTCATCCTGATCGGGCTGGGGCGTAAAGGCCTTCCAAAAGAGTATTTTGAAATGGCCCCCTATCATCTCGATATCACGGACGGGAAGGGAGTTTCCTTCGAAACCTGTACAGCGATCGGGGCAATAGCTTCCAGGTTATATACGCTGGCAGAGCAGCAGAAAAATGGCCGGACTCCGAAGGACCGATAAAGCCCCTTTTTAGTTACATTTTTGGGCAGCGTATACTGTGGATCCGCAGGATACACCTATCCATATATATATGACCATATTTACCATATATATTGATAATACAGCCTATTCTTTTTTAATTAGAAATTTGTAACAAAACATATAAATTCAACAGCTCCCTATCTTTGATCGTGTGGGGGGTATTTCACAGGTGATACGGTGGACTACCCCAGGGTTAACGGAAACGCGAAGCACTTCAGCCAGGGGTTCGCTTTCCTCGTAAAAATAGCAGCGATCATAGTCGCGTTCTGGCTCTTTAACGTGCTGTTCGTAGCTTCTCACGAAGCCGGGCACGCAGCGCTAGCCACGCTGTTCGGAGCGAAGGTGTTCGACGTGTACGTCAGCCCTCTGGGTTTCGACGGAGCCACGACGCACACAGTGTTACCACTCCAGTACCAGGCAGAGCTAGTGCTCGCGGGAGGCGTCGCTTTTACCACCGTAGCCGTCATCCTGGCGTACCTGATCCGGCTGGACATCGCCGTGTACGTGCTCTCCCTGAGAACTGTCGAGAGCCTGATCAACTACTCGCCCGGGGCAGATATGGCCATGCTGTTCACCACTCTGGGCTACAACACCCTGCTAATAACAGGAGTGTTTGTCTGTACGATTATCCTTGTAGTAGCATCTACGTTCCATAGACGCTACGCAGCCAGCAAACCAGTCGATGCGGTGGCCCGGCACAAGACCTCCGTGGATCCCACAACCACGGCCTAAGCCGGCAACCGCATCTAATTTTTGCTAGAGTACCCTTTTCTGTGCAACGTTAGCATATCGATCCGACATTGTCACTACTGTTCCAACAGCGAACGCTGCGCTGTGCTTGATACAGATTTCTCGGAAAACATTAGAAGTGTTAACTCTGTGCCCGTGAACGTGGACGAACGCTGCGCTGTGCCAGATCACAGATTACAATGGATTTAACAGATTGCACAGATGTTAATAGATAATAATTGAATGGTTCGCAGTATTCATCTTATATAGTATAGTCGTCTGTGCAATCTGTCGAATCTGTCGTAATCTGTGATCTGGCACAGCGCAGCGCTCGTGTTGCTATCTCATGCAGTTTGAGTAATCAGTTATGCACAGCACAGCGTTCGTCTTGCTGTCTCACGTCACACGAGCAACTATAAACATAAAGTTTGTTTTACGGCACAGCAGTTCTGCCCACCAAAATAGCTATATCCAAGCCTGTGCCCATATACCAGTACTTACAGGCAGTGATTATTATACCCGGAACGCGCGTGACTCGTGATACCTGGACCGTCCTGGCCAGAGCTTTTCTGATCGCAGTCCTCATGGCCCTCGCCATGATGCTGATGGCGTTCGGTTTCGTCTACCTTATAACCCAGAGTACGTCTCTGCCGGTATCGGCAACTATCATATTATTAGTCTTCGCGCTGGCGTTTATCGCTGCTACAGTACTCCTACAGCGCACTGGTGCAGGGCAGACTACAGCAATCATAGGAGGCGCAGCAGTTGCATTGGGCGTTACCATCTTCATCGTGACACTTTGCAGTGGGGCTCTATACCTGCAGAGCGGCGCTGCCGCCATAGAAACCGACACGCTGATCGGAGGGTTTGCGATAGCCCTCGTGGCGAGCGTAATCATCAACCAGCTGACGCTAAAACTTTAGTTTCGGGGAGGCTGGGATAAATGCCCCTGTCGCGACATCTTGTGCCACGCTATTAATGCCTGTGAAGCTCATATCTGAATAATGGACCCATACACAGGCTTCGCAGAGCGCTTCGATTTGCTGATCGACTGGGACCACAGGCGAAAGCGGGAAGAGACGTTCTTCAGGCGGGTGCTTCCTGAACACGTAAAGTCTGTCCTCGACTGCCATTGTGGCACTGGCTTCCACTGTGTTATGCTGACTGAAATGGGCTACTACGTGGAGGGAGTCGATCTTTCGCCCGAGATGCTCCGGGTTGCGGGCAGGAACCTGGAGGTGAGAGGCCTGAAGGTCAGGCTTCACCAGGCTGACGTCAAGTCGTTGCAGCTTGTGCCGGGCCGAAAGTTCGACTGCGTACTGTCGATGGGCAATTCTCTGCCGCATGAGCCCACGGATGAATGCCTGCTTAAAGCTCTGCGCAGTATGAAACAGGCACTGGTACCCGGCGGAATCTGCATCATCCACATGGAGGATTTTGACGCCCTCTACCGGGACAGAGATCGCTTTATCCCGTCCAGGTTCAAGCGGCATGCAGGGGGTACCGAGGTCTTCATCTTTGCCATCGACTACCTGCGGGACCGGGTCATATTCAACATACTCTCGGTCATAGAGCGCGGCGGTAAAGCAGAGTTCCACGTGGACGTCGTAGAGTATAATCCCGTCCCGGTGAAAAAGCTGGAGCAGCTGATGCTCGAAACAGGGTTTACAGACCTGGCGATATACTGCGATTTCAGGCTGACTCCGCACGGCCTGAGAGATACGTACGATGCGATCTTTGTGGCGTGTGCGCCCCGCTAGGGGAGAGAAGGTAACTGCCAGTGCCAGTTTTCACGGAGTTTTATATTAATTTTCGGCATGTGTAGCCTGCACGAAAGCAAACTATTATATCTTGTGTGCGTTCTTAAGTGAATGGTAATATGAGGGGATCTTCCGTCGACATTGAAAAGGTGCTGGAGAGCAGAGCGGCATTGATAGACAAGGAGATGGGTTTACTGTCTTTTGTTATCGAGCCCCCTGAGCTCGCGGAAGTCGTAAGATACGCCCTGTGCCAGAAGGGTAAAAAGGTGCGTGCCTCGCTCCTCACCATTTCCTGCGAGGCAGTAGGAGGGAACATCGCTCAGGCGCTGGTCCCTGCAGCCGTGATGGAGATGATCCACAACACATCCCTGGTTATGGACGACGTAATCGACGCTGCTGAAACCAGGCGTGGCAGGTCGACCATCAACCACCGCTGGGGAAACAACATGGCCCTCATCGCCTGCGACGCGCTGCTGGCGCTCACCATCAGGCAGGCTTCAAAGAGCAGCTCGAAGATGACCAACGCGATCATCGAATGTGCGGCGAACTCCATGCTCAGCCTTGCAGAGGGCGAAGCGCTGGAGCTCGTAGGAAAGGACTACACGCTTAAGGATTACTACAAGATCGCTGAGCGCAAGACCGCATCATTGTTCAGCGCCTCCGCAGAGATCGGCGCCCTCGTCGGCGGCGGCACCGACAGGGAAATCAAAGCCCTCGGCCAATACGGAACCAGCATCGGCATCGCCTTCCAGATCAGGGATGACATCCTCGACGTCACAGCTAGTACCGACTCGCTGGGCAAGCCCACTTTAATCGACCTCAAGATGGACAGGCCGACGATGATCATGCTGCTGGCCAACGAATCCGGCCTCACCCGGGAGAAAATGCTGGCCATGAACAGGGATGAGCTCAGAGATGCGCTCAAGCCCTCCGTGGCAAGGGCAGAAAGCCTCGCGATGGAGCAGATCAACAATGCCAGGCGCCACCTCGAAGCCGTCAGGCCAGGCCCGTCCAGAGATTTACTCTACGCCCTGGGCGACTATGTCCTGGCCAGAGGCAAATAATTACTTTTTTAATCGCTCGTGAAGGAACACGATCGATGCGCTTAGCGTTTCTGGTTGCTCATGTGGCGTGAGTCAGCAAGACGAACACTGCGCTGTGCCAGATCACAGATTTCGACAGATTGCACGGATTGCACAGATGACTATTTTAAATGAAAGGAATACTATGAGCCATTTTCTTTTCGATTATCGATCAACATCTGTGAAATTTGTCGAATATGTATTCCATGAAAAATTCTTGTGTGTGGGGGTGCTGAGAGGGTAAGCGAGGAGGCCGGGGAGGATTAAATCAATGGTAATTCCTGAAGCCTGTTATACGAGTGCCCGTACCATTTACACGAAGTACTCGAAGTACACGAAGTACTCAAAGTCTGATAAACAGGCTGACTGCAAGCCGATCTTATAGTAAAACTTCGCGTACTTCGCGTACCTTGTGTACTTCGTGTAAACGGTACCTGACCATCCCAAAAACCGGGAATCACCATTAGAAACGATCCTCCCTAACCTTACCATTCTCTCTGACCTCCTCTCTGACCTCCTTATCCTCTCAAACCTCCCACTTTGAAAAACCTCCCCGGACTCCCGGGAACTCTCCGACCTCCCGAAGATTTTTTCATGGGCCATACTTGAAAACGCCCTTTTCATGACAGAATCAATCTGTGATCCTGTATGCAAGGGACTGCTTCCAGTCGGTCACAGCGCAGTGTTAGTCTACGTTCACGAGCGCAGAGACAACACTTTAAACTTTTAAAAGCGCAGGATGTAGGCGAGCACCATGATGATGCTGGCCAGGATGTACACGTTGCTGGTGGCCCGCAGGTAAGGTAATAGCTTCTTAGCCTCGGCGTTGTGTTTGAAGAGCCCTGCTGCCGCATATGCGGATGCCGGGATGAGTAAGAGGACAATAGCGGCCGGCCAGGGTATGATTCCGGCCAGAAGGGCGAGGATGAGCGATCCGTAGGCCGCTGCCTGCATGAGGAAGTACAGGTAGGAAGCGTTTTTTGTACCCAGCTTTACGACAAGATTGTTTTTCCCGACCTGGCGGTCGGCCTCGTAATCCGGGAACTCGAAGATGTACAGGGCTGCGGCGTTTAAAAAGGCGACGGGCAGCGATGCCACGAGGCAGGTGAAGAGTGCGGGATAGACGCTTACGAGCTCGGGGAGCGAAAATACGGGCACCTGGACGAAAAACGCCCCGAAGACTATCAGCGGAGTTGCTGCCAGCCGGGCTATTTCACCCAGCCCGCGGTAGCAAAGCTTGAATGGCGGAGTGGTGTAGGCAACACCCAGGCATACTCCGGCAAAGCCGATCACCAGGATAGCCGGGCCCCGGGCAAGGACGATCAGCAGCCCTATGACAATACAGAGCCCAAAGCAGCCCGCACCGACGAGCAGCACGTGCCAGGGCTTCAGCGCATTCTCAGGGAGTAGCCCGCTTCCGCCGCTGTACGGGGTCCTCGACTGGTTCAGGATATCTGTGCCGCTCCGGAAATCGAAGTAGTCGTTGATGATGATCGTCCCGGAGTGGAGTAGAAGCATGGCAATGACGGAGAGAAGAAAATACCCGAGGCTGAAGTCTACGGGGTAGTACATGTAGGCGATGGCGGCTCCCAGCAGCACGGGCAGAGAGACGAACAGCAGGAACCGGTAGCGAAATTCCCGGAGCCATGCGCTTATGTCTATCATTGGTATCACTAGTTACTCCTGCCTGTCTGCGCCCCGTTAGACTTTAATCGTATAGATGTCCCAGTTGCCGAGGGGGTTGTTACGGTTGTCCATGTAGATGACGTTGTTACCGTATATCTGGGGGCTCATCTGGTCGTGAGGCTCGTTAGTGATCTGCGTCTCCTTGCCGGTCGACAGGTCGAACAGGTAGATGTCCCAGTTGCCGTCCCGGTTATCATCGTAGACGATCTTGCTGCCCGATATGTCGGCGCTGTACTGTCGCCCTATGGCGACGACCTTGCGGGTCTGGCCCGACGAGGTCTCGTACAGGTAGATGTGATGATCGGCACCGTTGTGGTACACGATTATACCGTTGGACATCCGGGGATGATCACAGTTATCCGAGCTGATAGTCTTGAGATTACCCTTCTTGATGTCGTAGAGCATGACCTCTTTCCTGGTGCCCGAGATGGTCCACCAGACGAGGTTGTTTCCTTCGCCTCTGGGTTCCCTGGGCTCCGTTATGTCGACAGCCCACATGCTGTCGAGGCCGTCGGACAGCCTGTGTGCATAAAGGCTCCAGATATTGATCCTGCCCAGCACCTCGTTAGTGCCACCCTCGTCGCCCGTATATATTACGTAATCCTTGAAGATGCTCGGAAAGGCCCTCGGGAACTGTTTATTGGGAGTTATACCCTGAGAGCTCTTAGATTCTATGTCGTAGAGCTTAATACTGTAATCCCCGACGTTCATTATAGCTACCTTGCCTTCACCGATGGCACCATACGAGCGTACGTTGCCGGTGGCGATGACCAGGTCTTCCAGAGACCTCACGTTGAAGAGGTGGACCTTGTAGTTATTGTCGCCGAGCCGCTCGTCGTAAACCACGTAGTTCTCCCAGATGCCGGGAGGAGTGACAATTTTCAGCCCGTCGGTGACCCGGGTATCGTACTGGTAGTCAACGACAGGTATCGCAGTAGGCTCGGGGGTAGGCTCGATCTGGAGCGTAGGCATAGCCGTCGGCGTAGGGGTAATCACAGGAGTAGGCGTGATAACCACGGTGGGAGTGGGCACCGGTGTCGGCGTGGGAAAAACCGGGTCATCCGACGGCGGGCTGATGAAGCCGTAGATGAAGTATGCGCAGCCGCCTAGAATGATCAGCAGCACGGCAAGCACCCCGAAAAACGCGATTTTTGTGACTATACTATCTTCAGGTGGTTCTAACGGACCCATGAGGCATACCCTTTTCAAAACAATGGTTTAGCCCATTGCATATATACGTGACGGCATCATCATTTAAGCGGCTTGTGGTGCTCCTGCGGAGCAAAAAGGGTTATTGTATGGAATGGATTGCCCCTTCGGGGCAGATATGCGCGCTACCTCAACAGATATATTTACGATCATGTAAAACAACTAGTACGCAGTACGTAACTAATAACGGGATGGTAGCCAGTGCTCAAGCTCATCGAAAAACGCAGGGAACTGATCGGCCTCATAGAGAAGATCACACACGAGAAAGGCTATTTCGACGTGCAGGACCTCGTTGTCGACACTGGTTTGCCCAGAAGCACCCTGCAGGACTGGATCAATCGCTTCGTCGACGAGGGGTGCGTAGAGGTTCTCGAGGAACGTGCCGGCCGGCGCAGAGCCCGGTATGCCCGCAGGCGGACGAGGAGCCTGCCGACGACGGCCTGCAAGCGGATTTTTACCACGGCAGACGAGTCCGCCGGTGCGGCGGGCGCCGTGGAGATCTTCCACGAGTGCCGCAGCGAGGGCTGTATCTCGTTCTGCGAGTACATGTACGCCCTGGGCAATCCCCGGGTCAGGAAGAATGGCCTGATCCTGCGGCAGAAGCTGATGCCCGGCGACCTCAGGATGGACGACGCAGCGTCGCTATGCCTGAAAAAGGTCTGCGTCAAGGACGGCCTGGTCTACCAGACGATCCGGACTTTCGGAGGGCCTGCATATTCTTTAACCGAGATGATGGAGCAGGCAGACGGAGTCCTCGACGTCAGGTACTCCCAGAAAGGCGCCTATACCGAGGGTGTCGTCGCCACGGAAGCTCTGAAGCACCTCGTGATCGCCGTCGATGATACGGACAGCGCAACCCATGGGGCGACTTTTGCGCTGACCCTGTCTCTGCTGGACTTACTGTCGGCGATAGAGGGCGTGCAGCGCATATCCCACAACGTAGGCTTCCTGTACCCCGAAGCGCCCGGCAAGACCGCCGGCAACTCGGTCAGCTACATCGAGCTTGGAGCAAAGCAAGAGCTGGTCGAATCGGCCATCCAGACCGCTATAGAGTACGTGACATCCCAGACCGGGTCAGATCATACCGGCATGGCTGTCAAGGTCGGGCTCCGCAACTGCCCGGAGCTGGTCAGGTTCACGAGAATGGCACGCACCCGGGTGGTAACAGTCGAAGAAGCGCTGGAAGCGGCGAAAAAGTCCAAAGTCAGGACCTACGAGATCACCGGTAAAAGAGGCATCATCGGCGCCGTCGCCGCTCTGGGCATGGTCGACTGCCCGTCGGGCACGCTCATGGATGTCAGGAAAGAGATCGGGTAGCAACTTAGCAGATGGGTAACCATTTTATCAGACTTTGACCATATACCAGCCTGCAATAGGTATTGCAGAGGACTAATATGAAACAGATTACGAGTATTCTTACAGTCATTGCTCTGACAGTAGCTGTTCTATTAATTGCCGGATGCACTCAGCAGTCTGGCGACTCCGCATTAGCGGCAGATTATTACCAGAAGCTGGGCAAATCCCAGCAGTCGCTGGCCAACCTGACCGCGGCTTACGAAGCGAGGTCGGGCGTAATGATGAGCCAGCCCGAGTTCAAGGCATGGCTAGAGCTGGACAGAAACCTGACGACCGAACTGCTTACCACCAGCAACGAGACACTCGATGCAGGACAGGTCTACCTCAGGACTCTCAAGCCGGACAGCCAGGAATACTCCACAGTGACGGGCAACGAGGCCACCCTGAGGGCTAACATCGACGTGGCGAAAGAGAAGTACAACACTGCAGTGGATAACTACAACAAGTGGTGGGGCGGGCCGGACAGCGAGTTCGTCCACCTTTAATTTTGTTAAGATTCAGTGAAGAAGCAAGACGAACGCTGCGCTGTGCGTTTCGGATTACTCAGAGGACGTGCGACAACAACACGAACGCTGCGCTGTGCGTTTCGGATTACTCAGACGACGTGCGACAGCAACACGAACGCTGCGCTGTGCCAGATCACAGATTACGTAGAATCTGATGATTCTGACAGATTGCACTGATTACACAGATGACTATTATATATAAGATGAATACAGCGAACCATACAATTTTCATTATCGATTAGCATCTGTGCAATCTGTGCAATCTGTTAGAATCATCAGATTCTGCGTAATCTGTGATCCAGGCACAGCGCAGCGATCGTGTACGTTCACGAGCACAGAGATAACACCTTTAATGCCATCCGAGAAATCAGTATCAAGCACAGCGCAGCGTTCGTACTCGAATTTCATACGAGAGAATACAAAGTTCTTAAAAGTGATAATTAAAAAAAGTAGATCGATCAGGCTTCAGGAGCCTTCTCGATCACTTTTTTCTTCGAAGCCGCCTTTTTAGGTGCTACCTTTTTAACTGGCTTGTCAGCCTCACCCTTATCGGCCTCGGCCTTCTTAGCCACCGGCTTCTTTGCCGTGGCAGGTTTCTTCGGGGCGGTGGCCGTGCCTGTGCTGGCCTCGCCAGCCGCCGCAGCGGCCTCTTTCTTTTTCTTCTGCCACTCCTCGAAGTTGCACTGGGGGCAGCCCAGCTCCCAGGGCTTCTTGCCGCCGGTCATGATCTTGATGTGGCTGAGGCCGTGCCTCTCGCAGACCTTGTTGGTCGCCACGATCGTCCCGGACGGGGGCAGCGGCAGCGAGAAGGTGCAGTTCGGGTAGCCGGTGCAACCGATGAACCTGCCGCCTTTCTTGCTCTTCCTGATCATGAGATCGGAGCCGCAGGTCTGGCACTTGCCGAGGATCTTGTCCTCTCTCAGCCCGTCGAACAGGACTTCCCGGATTTCGTCATGGTTCTTGTCCAGCACGCCGAAGATGGTCTGCAGCATATTCTGGGATTCGTCAACCACCGACTCTTCCTTGATCTTGCCGTCGGCGATCTCATCCATGTCGTTCTCGAGCCGGCTCGTCATGTCAGGCTTGGTGATGAGGTCCGCGTACCGCTCGAGCGCGTCGACCACGGCGATCGCCGTGTTGGTCGGCTGAGGCGGGTTGCCGTGCACGTAGTTCCTCGCGTACAGCTTCTGAATCGCCTCGTGTCTCGTCGACTTGGTGCCCAGGCCGAGGTCTTCCATCATCTTGACCAGACGGCCCTGCCCGTACCGGGTGGGCGGCTGGGTCATCTTCTCGGGCATCTCGATCTTTTTGACGGGCAAGGTCGTCCCTACGTCGAGAGCTGGCAGCACCTCTTCTTTCGGCATGCCGTAAGGGTAATAGTATCTCCAGCCGGCCTCGGTGAGCTTGGAGCCGCTTGCCTTGAACTTTTCACCCGAGATGTCGACGGTCGTGTTCCTCGTTTCCCACGTGGCAGCCGGCGCCAGCGTGGCGAAGAACCGGCGGACGACCAGCTCGTAAACCCTCCACTCGTCCTCGGCCATGTCGGACTTTTTGGCGCTGGTGACAGGGTAAATAGGCGGGTGGTCGGTCGTTTCCTTCTTGCCCCGGGTGGGGACGAGCGTTTCCATCCCCAGCAGCTTTCTGGCGTACTCCCCGAATTCGCCTGCGGCAAAGTTTTGCAAAACCTCTCGCAGGTTTAAGCTGGAAGGATAAACAGTATTGTCGGTACGGGGGTAGGAAATCCACCCGTTGACGTACAGGTTTTCGGCAATCCGCATCGCATTGGCGGCGCTGAAACCGATGCTGGAAGCGGCTCGGATGAACTCGGTGGTCGAGAACGGGATGGGAGGTGCATCCGATCTTGCATCCTTCTTGTATTCGGCGACAGTGCCGGTGCTACCAAGCTTTGCCCGGACGGTATCTGCCTTCTTCTTGTCCTCGAACCGGTTGCACTCGTGTTTCGCTATGAATTCCGCCGAGTCGCCCAGAGTCGCGTAAATCTCCCAGTAGGGCGTGGACGTGAAGGCCTTGATCTCCTTCTCCCTGTCCACTAAGAGCGCCAGCAGCGGCGTCTGCACTCTGCCCACGGAGAGGAAGCTCTTGCCGAGCCTTCCGCATGTTAAGGAAATGTACCTGGTGAGGGCTGCGCCCCAGACGAGGTCGATCTTCTGCCTGGCTTCGCCGGCAGCGGCGAGGTTAAAGTCAAGGGGTACCCGGTTTGAGAAAGCCCGGTCAATTTCAGGCTTGGTGATGGCGCTGAACTTGGCCCGGTCGAACTTCATGTCGGGCTTGTAGTCGCTGATGATGCGGTAAGCCTCGACACCGATGAGCTCTCCTTCCCGGTCAAAGTCAGTGGCGATGGTGACGCTGGTCGCTTCTTTGGAGAGCTTCTTGAGCGCCGTGGCGATCTTCTTGTGAGTGTATTTCATCTCCGTCTCGGCCCGGATGAGGTCTTTCGGAGCGGTGACAGACCAGTTGTTGTACTGCTCCGGAAAGTCGATGTTGACGATGTGGCCGGACAGACCCACGATCGAGGTGTCGCCCGAAGAGTAGACAGAGACTCCCTCGATCTTGGTCTCCTTCGTACTCTTGCCGAACAGTATCTGGGCAATCTTTTTTGCGGTGATGTTTTTCTCGGTGATGATCAGGTGCATTCAAGTAGCTCCTTCAGCAGCGTGTTGATCTCCGCGGGGTCGGCTCTGCCGCGAGTCTTCTTCATGACCATTCCCACGAGGAAGTTGAACGCCTGGGCCTTGCCGGACCGGTAGTCCCGGATCGCGAGGTCGTTCTCCTTAATCACTTCGGCTACTGCCGTGCGGGTGATGTTCGACTCCACCTTGGCCAGGCTCTTCCGGGCGATGATGTCCCGGGGCTCTCCGCCCTCGTCGAGCAGGGTGCGGATAATCTCGACCGCGCCCTTGTCCGTGATGATGCCCTGCTTTAGCTGTTCCAGGATGAACACCATCTTCTCCGGCTCAAAGGCGTCCCTGACATCCCGGTCCCGGTAGTTCAGCTCGCCCTTCAGGTAGTCTGCTACCCAGGTGGCAGCCATGATCGGGTCTATCTTACTCGCTACATACTCGTAGTAGTTAGCGTCCCGGATCTCCTGCGTCAGAACCTTAGCGTGGTTATCCGAAATTCCATACTGGGCCTTGAACCGCTCCCTCTTGGCGTCGGGTAATTCCGGTAGCGACTCTTTCAGCCGGTGCTGCCAGCTGCTTACCGATAGCGGCACCAGGTCGGCCTCCGGGAAGTAGCGGTACTCCTCCGCCTGCTCCTTGGAACGCAGTGTGATCGTGCAGTTGCGCTCGTCGTCGTAGTGCCGGGTCTCCTGGACGACCTTGACGCCCCGGCGCTTCATCTGCTGCTGCCGGGAGATTTCGAAGAGCAGTGCCCTCTCCACGCCTTTGTAGGACGAGATGTTTTTGATCTCGACCCTGGCGCCGCCCCGCAGGGAGACGTTGGCGTCGACCCTCAGCGAGCCGGGGAGCGAGCCGTCGAAGACATCGAGGTATTCGAGAATATTGCGCAGTTTGTTGATAAAACGTCGCGCTTCTTTAGGCGAGCGCAGATCGGGCTCGGTGACTACCTCGATAAGCGGCATGCCAGACCGGTTGTAGTCTACCAGCACAAATTTGCTGGTCTCGATGGAGCCCTGGTGCACGAGCCGGCCAGGATCTTCTTCCATGTGAACCCGGCGGATGCGGATGGTCCGCTCGGCCCCGTCCGTGTCAACAGTGATGATGCCGTTCGCCGCAATAGGGTAGTCGTACTGGGTGATCTGGAAGCCCCTGGGCAGATCGGGATAGTAGTAGTTCTTACGGTAGAACTGGGTGTGCTCTGCGATGTGGCAGCTTAACGCCAGGCCTACCATGATGGCATACTCTACCGCTTTCTTGTTAATGACCGGTAGCGCCCCGGGCAGGCCCATGCAGACCGGGCAGGTGTGCGTGTTCGGCTCTGCCTCGTGATGTTTGGTGGAGCAGCCGCAGAACAGCTTACTGTTCAGCTTGTTCAGCTGGCAGTGTATCTCCAGGCCGATGATGATCTCGGCTTTATCGTCGATAACATAGACTTCTTTGCCGGTAGATTCGCCCTGCATCTAGAACCCCTCCGGGAGCTTCTGGAAGTTAGTGTTCGCCTCGAACGTGTAGGCGGTCTGTATCAGCATCGGCTCGGCAAACAGGTCGCCGATCAGCTGCATGCCGATGGGTAGTTTTCCGGCAAAGCCGCACGGTATCGAGATCGAGGGCACGCCGGCCAGGTTGACGGGCAGCGTGTTAACGTCGGCTAAGTACATCGACAGCGGATCGTCCGCCTTTTCGCCGATCTTGAAAGCCGGAGTTGGCATAGTCGGGGCGGCGATGACGTCGACGTCCTTGAACGCCCTGGCGAAGTCGTTGCGGATAAGCGTCCTTATCTGGAGCGCCTTCTGGTAGTATCTGCCATAGTACCCTTCGGATAAGGCATACGTTCCGAGCATGATCCTGCGCTTGACTTCGGGGCCGAAGCCTTCTGCCCTTATTCTTGAAAACGTCGTGTGCCAGTTCTCGTCCTTGCCGGTCCTGAGACCATACCGCAGGCCGTCGAATCTTGCGAGATTCGATGATGCCTCGCACATGGCGATGATATAGTAAGCAGATAAAGCATATTTAGTAGTGGGCAGGGAAATTTCCTTGTAGTCGGCGCCAAGCTCGGTGAGCTTCATGATGCCGTCCCAGACTGCCCGTTCGACCTTCTTGTCCATGCCCTCGGAAAAGTACTCTTTGGGTACGCCAATGGTGAGCCCTTTTACATCCTCTTTAAGGAAGTCCGTGTAGCAGACTTTATCCGCCTCTGCCACGCTGGTCGAGTCTTTGGGGTCTCCCCCGGCGATCACGTCCAGCAGCAGCGCGGCATCGCCGACGTTGCGGGCGACCGGGCCTACCTGCTCCAGCGAGTTAGCATATGCTACCACGCCGTACCGGGATACCAGACCGTATGTCGGCTTGATGCCGACCACTCCGCAGAATGCTGCGGGACAGCGGACAGAGCCGCCCGTGTCAGTGCCCAGGGACATCCGGCTTTCCAGCCCTGCGACGGCTGCGGCACTGCCGCCCGAGGAACCTCCGGGAACGCGGGTGAGGTCCCACGGGTTCCGGGTCGGACCGTAGGCGCTGTTCTCAGTCGAAGTGCCCATGGCGAACTCGTCCATGTTAGCCTTGCCCGTGATGACCGCGCCTTCTTTCCTGAGGCGGGTCACGACCTCTGCGTCGAAGGGTGGTATGTAGCCCTGTAAAATCTTAGAGCCGCAGGTGGTCTGTAAGCCTTTGGTGGTGATGCAGTCCTTGACTGCGATGGTCATGCCGGCGAGCCTGCCGGTGACCCTGCCTTCGTCGACGGCCCGGGCAGTCTCGAGAGCCTGGGCCTTGTTTAAAGTGATAAAAGCGTTGAGCTTGCTCTTCTCGATGCGCTCGAACGTCTTGTGAGTGGACTCGAGGTATTCAGCCATGCTTACACAATCCTCGGCCCTTTGATGAAACCTTTTTCTTTGCGGGCCGCATTGGCGATGCACTCTTCCTGAGTCAGCGATTCTTCGGCCACGTCCTCCCGGAAGACGTTGGTCAGCCCGATGACGTGGTGAGTTGGCTCCACGCCGTCCGTATTGACCTCGTCCAGCTCCCTGAAGTAATCCAGGATAGAGTTGAACTGCTTTGCAAATAGCCCTGTTTCCTCGGGCGAGAGGTCAATGCAGGCGAGACTGCCTATGTGTTCTACGTCTTTCTCGGTGATCATACAAGCACAACCTTGTAGAGTGTCTGTAAATAGCCGGCCAGATCACATCTGTGGCTCCGGGCCAGCCGTTCCAGAGTCTTCTGGATGCCAGTGCCATACTGGATGGCCTTCTTAGGCGCACCAGAAACATCTGGCGGGAAGTATTTTTCCGCTACTTTTCTAAGAACATATTTCCGTATATAATCCTTGCCATTAACACGTAGCTTCAGCGAAGGGTCGAGCTGCCGGGCAAGGCTTACGACGGAGAGGTCGAGATAAGGTACCCGGAGCTCCATGCCTGATGCCATAGCTGCGGCGTCGTCCCGCTCCAGGTTGACCTCTGCGAGGTGGTGCTGATCGTAATCGAGCATCTGCTGGAGCCGACCCTCCTTAAAGCCTGCTTCATACCGGGCGTAGCCGGCGAACAGCTCGTCCGAGCCCTGGCCGGATAACAATACTTTGTACCCGTCTTTCCGGGCCTTCGCAGATAATATATAGAGCGGGAGCGCGATGGCCACTGTGACCGGGTTGGCACTCTCGATGGCGTATATAACGCCGGGCAGCGCCTCTTCTACGTCCTTTTCCGTGACCTCGTAGACCGTGTGCCTGTGCTCTGCGCCGATGGCCCTGGCGGCGTGTATAGCGGCTTTGACGTCGAACGAGCCGGCGAGGCCGACAGTCAGCAGCGGCGTGGCAGGTGCCATGGCGCCGATCAGCGCGCTGTCGATGCCGCCGGAAAACGTGACAGCGGCATCTTTGTGTAATCGCAGCCGGACGGCCTGGCCGAGGGCTTCATCCAGCCGCCGGACTGCCTCGGCTTCGTCATTGATGATCGGCTGCATCGGTGGTAAGTCTGCGAACCTGCGCTCCTGGCCTTCGGCCAGAAGACAACCCGGCGATAGCGACCTGATGTCCCGGATGCCGACTCGGAGGAGCGCCTTGCGCTCCGAGGCAAAGCCGAAGCCGGATTCGCAGTTACCATAGTAGAGCGGCTTGATGCCGACAGGATCCCGGACGAGCACGATCTGATTATTGTCCCACGCGGCAAACGCGTACTCGCCGTTGACTGCCGGAGCGGCATTTATGAAGCCGTCAAGATTATTTTCGAGTATCGAGGCCAGCACTTCGGTATCTGAGTTGCTGCCCGGTAGAAAATTAGAGTGATTATAGATTTCGCCGTTGTAGACAAAGGTCATGCCGGCTGTGGACGCAGGCTGAGGATAGTCGCCAGTGATCTTTAAGTGGGCGTGGCCAAGGCAGGCTCTTCCGATCTCCTGTACCGAGACTCCGTCAGGGCCCCGGTGGCTGAGCGCCTCGATCATCTGGCAGGTTCGCTGCCTTGCCTTTTCGCCGACAAAGCCGGCAATGCCGCACATAGATGGGAATAAAGGGCATCTGGACTAAATAACTTTCTTTAGCCCGGGATGCAAGTAATTCCTCACACCAGCAGGATATGAGAATAATTGCTATTTTAGCTGCCGGGCATCAAGATATCCTTTAGCTCCCTGAGGTACTCCCGGCGGAAAGTAACCAGCAGTAGTACGTATACGGCGATGGAAACGAGTAGCATACTGACCAGCAAGTACATGGGGCTTAAGTTGAGCCATGCGCCAGCCAGGTAAGAGCTTAACGCGGTGGCCCCTATGACGATGGAAACCACCGAGTCGAAGGTCAGCTCATTCAAGTATGTCCGCCAGGTCAGCCCGATCATCTTGCCTGTGATGGTCTGCAGGGCCACAAACTGGAACAGGCTGATGGCGGCGAACGCGAGCACCAGCGGGATTAGCCCGTAGCCGGTCATGATATAGAACACGATCGCATTTACGACTGCCAGGATGAAGTTCCAGGTAAACCCTATGTCCGCCCGCCCTTTAGCCAGGTAGGTGGGAACAGTGGTAGACCCGAGCGACCTGAAGATGCCAACCAGGCTCAGGATCTGGACCAGCGGGATAACCTCCTCCCACCCGGGCCCAAGGAAGATAGGTATAAAAACAGGGGCGGTGACGGCGACCATGACCAGCACCGGAAAAGTGGTGAACGAGAGGAACCGGGTCAGGTGAAGGTAGCCGTTCTGAAGGAGGTTGTCGATGTCCTGGTATTTTGAGAAAATGGGGAAGGAAACATTCATGATTACGGTGTTGAGCCGGAGAATGGGGTAGATGATCATCTGGTACGCAATGGAGTAGTTACCCAGCGCATGGGCGCCCAGGTATCTTCCGATGATCAGGTTAATCACGTTGATCGAGAGGTAGGTGACGATACGCTCGCCTACCTGATACATTCCAAACCCTAAGTAGCCCTTCAGGTCAGAGATCCTGAAGTGCAGGCGGGGCTTCCACCTGGGCCACCCCAGAGTCAAGTACGCCATGCTCCGCAGTCCGTAGAAGGCGATTTGCCCTATGACGAGGGCCATTACTCCGAACCCGAAAAAGGCAAGGGCGATGGTGGCTGTCATGCTGAGGAACGAGGAAGAAATCTCTACCATGGCCATCACTTTGAACTGCAACTCTTTCTGAAACAGAATCTGGAAGAGCTGCCCGGGAGGAGTGACAAGGAAAACGGCGCTTGCCAGGACCATGACGCTGGTAAGCCGGGGCTCGCCGTAAAACTGCACTACGTATGGGGTGAGCAGGACCATCAGCCCGAATAAGGCAAGACCTGCCAGGATTTCCAGCCAGTACAGGGTGGACAGCTGATCGCTTGCGGTTTCCCTGCGCTGGATGACTGCGTTGGAGACGCCCATGTCAGTAAAAGCCTGCGCGACCCCGATCACGACCATGGCCATGGCCATCAGCCCGAAATCAGAAGGCAGCAGGAACCTGGTCAGCATCGCCACTTGAAGATACTGGAATGCGGACGTGGTCAGCGTCGACAGGCCTATCCACTTGGCTCCGGAGACGGCGTGACCTCTGACGTGTGTGTGGTCTGACATTAGACATGTAAGAAAACACAGACCAAAACGTTAAAAATGAGACAACGAATCGGCCGTATTGGATGAAAATATCCCGGTTTTACACATGGCTGCCTGCACCGCCCGGTGCCACGACGCCCGGGAAGAAGAGTTTATTTATCAGGCAGCGGGCAGCCGGAATCGGCTTCACCGGTGCTGCCGGAGAGGGCTCTGCGGGCCATGATGACCAGGCTCCGGTAGATGTATGTCAGCCCGAACCAGATCTGTTTCAGCCGCAAAAACTTGGTGAACTTGGACTCGCCCATGCGGGGCCTGATAGTCACAGGGCAGTACCCGATTTTCAGGCCCTCCTTCCACGAGTTGAAGACGATATCATACTCGATGTCGAAGCCGCTGGCGCTCAGCCCCGGGTAGATCGTTTCGACCGCCTTCCGGGAAAAGACCCAGTAGCAGCTCTGAATGTCCGGCAGATCCTGGCTGTAGGCGAGGGTTGTGATCCTCGACGTCAGCCGGTTGATGAACAGGGAAAACCGGCCCAGCAGCTCGATCTGCTTTTGCGGGTCCCGGCTGCCAAGGACGACCTGATAGCCCTGCCCGAGCCGCTCGATCAGCCGGTCGAGCTCCCGGGGGTCGCAGGTGTAGTCGGCGTCGATCATGGCCAGGTACTCGTAATCGCCCTGCAGGAAGTACTCCATGGCCGTCCGCACGCCGCAGCCTTTCCCTTTGCCGAACTGCTGCTTCAGAAAATAACAGCCTGCACCCTCGGCGATCTCCCTCGTTTTGTCGGTAGAGCCGCCGTCGACCACCAGCACGCTCAGGCCGGCCGGAATTTCTGGCACGAGGGCTTTCAACGCCGTTTCTTCGTTCAGCGTGGGCAAGAGTAGCAGGCAGTTACTATTCATACGTATCTATATATAGCTTTTAATATATTACTGCTTCGATGAGTAGCCCTCTTTCCTCAAGACTTCTTCCACCTGCTCGACCGCCGTGCCGATGTACCCCTCGGGGTCGGTGATCTGGTCGACTTCGGCCGGGGTAAGCTTCGCGGAGATCTCGGGGTTCTCCAGCAGTGCCTGCTTCAACGTGAGGCCCTGCTCGAAGGCCTTCATCGAGGCCTCACGGACGATCTCGTGGGCCTTCTGCCTACCGAAGCCCCTGTTGGCGAGGGCGATCATGACCGCTTCGCTCATCTGGACGCCCCGGAGGACGTTGAGGTTGCGCCTGATGTTTTCGGGGTAGAAGGTCAGGCCGGTGACGACCCTGATGGCCTTGTTCAGGATGTGGTCGAGGAGAATCGAGGCCTCGGGGATGATGACCCTTTCGCAGGACGAATTAGTGAGGTCGCGCTCGTCCCACAGCACGTTGTTCTGCAGCGCCGGCTCCACGTAGGACCGGACCACCCTGGCAAGCCCGCAGACCTGCTCGGCGTTGATCGGGTTGCGCTTGTGCGGCATAGTGGAGGAACCCACCTGCTTCTTGCCGAAGCCCTCTGCCAGCTCGCCGATCTCGCTGCGCTGCATGAGCCTTATCTCGAGGCATATCTTGTCGAGGGTACTCGCGATGCCCGCCAGGAACATCATGTACTCCGCGTGCCGGTCACGCTGGATGATCTGACTGGACACGGTGACCGCAGGGATGCCGAGGTAGCTCATCGTGAGCTCCTTGATCCTGATGCCATCCTTGCCGAACGCGGCCTGGGTACCTACGGCACCGCTCATCTGGCCGACCGCCACCCTGGAGCGCAGCTGGCTGAGCCGCTCCTGGTGCCTGGACACCTCCATCGCCCAGATGGCAAACCTCAGCCCGTAAGTCGTGGGCACTGCCAGCTGGCCGTGAGTCCTGCCCGCGGTGACCAGCGTCTTCGTCGCATCTGCCTTCTCCAGCAGTGCCATCTTCAGCTTCTGGAGCTTGACCTCGATGATATCGATAGAGTCTTTCAGCTGCAGCCCCAGGCCCGTGTCGAGGATATCGTTGGAGGTAGCCCCAAAGTGGATCCACTTGCCCGCTTCCTCCCCGCAGACTTCCGCGAAGCCCAGCACCACTGCCATCATGTCGTGGCTGATCTCGTCCTCGATCGCCCGGACCCGCTCCACGTCGACCTTCTCGACGTTACCGGCGATGATCTTCGCGCACTCCGCCGGCACGATGCCGACCTCTGCCTCAGCCCTGGCCAGCGCAGCCTCGACCAGCAGCAGCTTCCTCAGCTTGGCCTCCTCCGTCCAGACCGCCTTCATCTCCGGCGTCCCGTACCTGAACTCAATCGGGTGTATTGCCATGAAAATCAATCATCCTGTGAGAGTAAAATCAAGGCATAGATACGCGCACGACCATTAAATAGTATACGCTGGCGACCACGTCATCGATCATAACACTGATAATTTTTTTAAACCACGGCGGCACAGCTCCTTATCCCGACAACTGTAGATTAAATATTTGAACCACGGCGGCACGGCGACACAAAGACAGTGCGATCCACGACAAGCCAGTGGTAAATAAAACCACGGCGGCACGGCGACACGGAGACAAGGCGATCCATGACAAGCCAGTGGTAAATAAAACCACGGCGGCACGGCGACACCAAGACAGGGCGATCCATGACAAGCCAGTGGTAAATAAAACCACGGCGGCACGGCGACACAGAGACAGTGGTGAACCGGTAAAAGTGAACTCTTTTTTAGGTCCACGGCGACACCAAGACAGAGCATTAACCATAAGCTTACTACCCAATCGTTTCAGCCTGACTTTCGATCAATAACCGGAAGGAAGCTTAATATATTTGTCTCCGTGCCGTCAGCCCGTCGTGCCGCCGTGGATCAATAAAAAAAGGTGTCTTGCTATTCGGTACGGTTTGTCTCCGTGCCGCCGTGCCGCCGTGGTTCAAATAACCATCTTGCCAGCGTTTCTCGAATTGTCGCCGTGTCGCTGTGCCGCCGTGGTTAGAACATCTATTATCCAGTTGCCAGGATAAAGAGCCGTGCCGCCGTGGTTCTATTTACCAATTTGTTCTTTAGTACTCACTATCGCCGTGTCGCTGTGCCGCCGTGGTTAGAACATTTGATCTGTTGTCGGAACTCTGTGTGTCTCCGTGTCGCTGTGCCGCCATGGTTTAACCAGTGGTCAGGCTATGGCAGTAGCAGGCTGGATTTGCCGGAGCCTGTCTGGATAGTTGCTGCTGATGAAGTCGACGCCCATGTCTGCATACCTGGCCACGTCCCGGGAGTCGTCTATGTTCCATACACACACTAAAAAGCCGTCTCTGTGGGCCTCGTCGACGATGTCCCGGGAGACGATGTCCTTGCGGAGGAAGATCGTGTCGGCCAGGAAGTCGTTGTGGAGGCGGTGGAACTCGATCGGGAGCTTGCTGGCGATGGCGGCGGTCATGATGCCCGGCCGGAGTTCCTTGACCCGCCGGATGGAGTAGTAGAAGAAGGAGGAGATGATGCAGTCCTCGAAAAGGCCGTTCTTTTCCACGATATCGATCACGTCTGCCTCGAGGCCTTCGAGTTTCAGCTCTATGATCAGCTTCACCTTGCCCTTCGCCACGTCGATGGCTTCCTGCAGCGTGGGGACTTTCTCGCCCTTGCCGGCGTCGAGCTTCTTGATGTCGGCCAGGCTCATCTCGCTGACTTTACCCCGGCCGTTCGTAGTCCTCTCCACGGTATCGTCGTGCATGACAACAATGTGCCCGTCGGCGGTGCGTCTGATGTCGAGCTCGATCCAGTCCACCCCGAGCGCTATCCCTTTTTGAAACGAGCGCAGCGTGTTCTCCGGCTCGTAGCCCGCGGCGCCCCTGTGACCGATGACCATGAAATCATACATGCATGGGTGTTGATCGGGCGAACTTAAAGCCGTTAGGTGCAGTTCACGCGACTCGCAGCCCGGAGTATGCCACAGTGATCAAGAACGGGCTACCTGGGCGGGTATTAAAAATATGGGCAGGGATCTCCGACCCTGCCAGTGCGGTCTTGCCAGGCGGCTTAAGAGGAAGCTTTTCTGGCCTTTGAAGAAGCTTTGTGGACCGCCATCTGCGCGGTTGTGCCCAGCTTGAAGTTTTCGTCGAGCATATCGGCGGTCTTCAGCATCCGCTCGTGAGTGGTTTCCATCCGGGCTTTCAGCTCCTGGGTACTGGCCGTCTGCTCCTCAGTGGATGACGTCGTCTCTTCTGACGCAGAGGCAGTTTCCTCGGCCGTTGCGGCGACCTGCTCGATGCTGCTGGAGATCACGTTCACGGCCTCGACACCCTTCTTGATTTCACCGTACATCTTCTTGGTGATGTTATCGATGTTCTCGACGTCTTTCAGGATTTCGATGATGCTCTTCGTAGCGTTCTCGACACTTCCCTGCCCTGTGACCGATTCTTTCTGGACCCGGTCGATGGCCTGCAATACACCCGTAGTCGCATTCTGGACGTTTTCGACGAGTTCGTTGATCAGCTCGGTCGACTTGCGCGATTCCTCGGCGAGCTTCCTGACCTCTTCCGCCACCACGGCAAAGCCTCTGCCGTGTTCGCCCGCCCGGGCGGCTTCGATGGCCGCGTTGAGCGCCAGCAGGTTAGTCTGATCAGCGATGCTCTTGATGGTCTCCGTCACCTTGCCGATCTCCTTTGCAGCTTCGTTCAGGCCGTTGACGACCTCGCTCGTGTCCAGGACGGACTTGTTGATCATGGACATCGTGTCGGAGACCTGGTGTGCGCTCTTCTCCACATCCTTCGCCTTCGCCGCGCTCTCGTACACCAGTTTTCCCGTGTCGTGCGACAGGTCCGAGACGTGCTGCAGAATGGTGTTAGTCTCGACCATCCTGGTCGAGGTCTCCTGCGCCAGGGTTGAAAGGCTCTCTGCACCCTGGGAGATCTGCGCGGACGCGCCGGAGATCTGCACGATGCTTTCGCTGATCTGGGCCGCCCCGTTCCTCGCAGCCTCGCACTCGGAGGCACTTTCGTTAAGGGAGGCCTTGAGCTCGCCGACCATCGCCGAAAGCTGGTCAACCATGCCATTGTAGGTGTCGAACTGGACGGCGTATTCGTCGTCCCGCTCCTTCTGGAGCTTCAAGGTCAGATCGCCTGCAGCCACGGCGTTGATGCCGTCGATTAGCTTTTTTGTCTGGCGGGCATCGTATTCCCGCTTTTCCACGATGGCCGAGATATCCTGGCAGGTCTCGATGCCCTCGATCACTTCGCCCCGGTCGTTCTTGACAGGGATTGCAGTACACAGAAGAGAGATTTTCCTCCCGTCCAGGTTAACCGTTATCTCTTCGTTTCTGACAGCTTTACCCGACTCCATAACCCGGTCCAGCAGCGTGTTGCCCTGCCGGCCATAGAAAAATTCTGAGAACGTCTTGCCGATGACTTCGCCGGCGCTAGCCCCCTTAATCTTCGCGAAGTCTTCGCTGGCGTACTTTATTCTGCCAGACCTGTCAGTCACGATAAGCATGACAGGTATGCCGTTAATCAGCTTCTCGAAGTAGTTTTCCCGGGCACGGACCTCGTTCTCCTTTTCCATGAGCTGTTTCAGGCTGATCATCGCTTCGATGCCGTAAACGGCCCTGCTGGCATTATCCCTGACCGGCGAGGCGAAACACAGCAGGGGCACAGTCTGGCCACTCGCATCTTTGGTCGTGCGGGAATCGTCAGTCAGCTCCTTATTTGCCTTGAGAGCGTCGTCCGCAAGGGTGTTAAAGGCAGGGCTCTCCCCGAGGATCTGCCAGACGGGTTTGCCCAGCACTTCATCGACCGACCTGCCCATGAACCTGGCAGCTGCGTTTGAAGCGCAGACGATCGATTTATCCGGGTCCACGACCCAGAAGGGCATAGGGATATTCCGAATAATCTTCTCGTAGTCTACACCATTTTTTCCACTAGTACCATTTTTACTGATTCCGACATTAAAGATGGGCATATGAACACCAAACCCTTATTATCCATGCACATCTACTGTAACGGTTAATATATATGACTTTTTATTTCAACGGTGTATTTTCAAAAAAAGAATAAATTAGCGTCGTATTATCTTGAATTTATTACGCTGGCGTAGAAGGGATGGAGAATATTTAGGTCAGGGATAGCCCCGAAAATATCTAAAAAATTGATTAAAAAAGAAAGAAGGACAGGCTTATCCAAGCCCGGCCCACACGCTTACCAGAGTCGCGTTACCGTCGAACTGGTAAGTAACCTGTCGCTTATCGAGAGTTCTCAGGTAGGAGAACGTTTTATTGTAAGCGTTAATGTTGCCGCTTTCGTTGATCGTCCAGAGGACGTTGACCAGGGCGGCATCGGTCTTGCCAGTGTTGTAGACGTCGATGGTCAGGAACTTATCTGTCCTGCCGTCGGGCAGCACCTTAGGCTCGACACGGTACGAGTACGAGACCGCCGGGTCGTTCTCCAGGAAGGTGTTCAGCCTGCTGTCCACCAGGCTGCTCCGGTTCAACAACGCGTTATATAGCTCGGACACGTTGTCATAGTTAGCCTTGATAGCGAGATAATCGTCAGTCTGGCGGTTGTAGTTAGCGTTCAGCGCGGCATAGTCAGCGCTGATCTGGCTGAGGTTCGTGCTCACCGCATCATAATCGGCCTGCTTCTCTTTCATAGCCGTTTCCTGGGCCTTGTTAGTCGAGTAAAGTGCAAAGGTAACAGCGCCCAGCACAATGACGATCAGGACCAGAACAATCACAATTTTGCCTTCGATAGAGCCGCTGAAGGCACCAGCGCTTCCGCTTAACGGTTTATGCTTTCTACCGTCCATATTCCATCCCCATGAGCCTATCACTTTATTCCTATATAATTTTGCGGTCGTGCGAGAAGTACAGAACATCGGACTGACACAGGATTTTGAGAATTGCGGGCTATAAGTTCAGCCGATCTTACTCACTTACTCACGGCGAAGCCGTGACCAAAATGATTTATAGCCGGTGTGATAGTAATTACGCAGTGGTGTATCAATGGACAAGCTTGCACTTGTCACCAGAAACGTAGAAGAAGTGGTGACTATAGACGAACTGAAGAGCCTTATGGATGCCAACCCGCACCCGAAGGTCTACGTCGGCTATGAGCCCAGCGGCAACATTCACCTGGGCCACATGATTACTGCAAACAAGCTTATCGACTGCCAGAACGCAGGATTCGAAGTGACAGTCCTGCTGGCAGATCTTCACGCATATCTCAATCGCAAGGGCACGATGGAGGAGATCGCAAAGATCGCCGAATACAACAAGCGTTGCTTTATTGCGCTCGGCCTGAGCGAAGACAAGACGAAGTTCGTGCTCGGCTCGAGCTACCAGCTCTCCGCTAAGTACGAGACAGACGTCCTGAGAATGGCCTGCGACACTACGCTCAACAGGGCCCGCAGAAGCATGGACGAAGTCTCCAGGGATTCGGAAGACCCGAGGGTATCGCAGATGGTCTACCCGCTGATGCAGGCCCTGGACATCGCCTACCTCGATGTCGACGTAGCCATGGGCGGCATCGACCAGCGCAAGATCCACATGCTGGCCAGGGAACAGCTGCCTTCGATGGGCTTCAAGAGCCCGATCTGCCTCCACACGCCGATCCTGCTCGGGCTGGACGGCACCAAGATGTCGTCGAGCAAGGGCAACAACATCAGCGTGGACGAGCCTGCAGACTCCGTGACAAAGAAGATCGAGAAGGCGTTCTGCCCGATCGGCGTCATCGAGAACAACCCGGTGCTGGATCTGTTCCGCTACCACGTCTTCATGAAGTACGACAGCATCACGATCGAGAGGCCGGAGAAGCATGGCGGAAACATGACCTTCGACAGCTTTGATGCGCTCAGGAACGACTTCGCGGAGAAGAAAGTGCATCCGATGGACCTGAAGAAAGCGGCTGCAAAGTACATGAATCAGATACTGGAGTCCGTCAGAAGCCGGATGTAAGTGCATAATTAGACAAATTCATATATTAGCATCGCTTTAAAACATTTTAATCTAAACAGAAGTGGTGATAAACTGAACAGGCCAAACAGAAACCAGCCCGCAGGTGGCGAAGGCGAGCAGTTTACCAGGGTTCGAACCCCTAATAAGAGAGACGGCGAACTTCTCGGCACCGTTACCAACATGCTGGGCGCTAACAGAGTCGTCGTGCACTGCACAGACGGCGTTACGAGGATGTGCAGGATACCGGGCAAGATCAAGAAGAGAATCTGGATACGCGAAGGTGACGTTGTCATCGTCGTCCCCTGGGAATTCCAGAACGACAAGGCCGACGTGATCTGGCGTTACACCCAGCCTCAGGTCGACTGGCTGCAAAAGAAAGGCTTCCTCTCGTAAGCCAGAGTTTGTGTGATTGACTAAAAAACAGTTTGTCACCTGTAGATATCTTGTAAAACTGTGGTCTGGCGCCACTATCCTAACAAAAAGGTGCGCCGACCAATAAACATTTTTTAAAAAAAAGCAATTATCAGCCCGTACCTACCTGAATGTGGGCTACATCGACAAAGTTATACGGGTAGCGATACAGACATTTTCCCGGAATCAGCCTGAGCGCTGATGACGTGGAGCAACAACAAATGTCGACGCTGGACGATTTTCCCGGAACTGCAGATGGCAGTGAACAGGCAAAGTTAATCCTGGAGTGCATCCGCCAGCTCCAGTGGCCTTACGGCGCTACCCACATCGGCCAGGTCATCGCGGGTAAAAAGCTCAAGAAGGTGCTGGACCAGAAACACGATCAACTGCCTGTTTTCGGCACTGGTAGCCATTATTCTGCCGAACAGTGGAAAGCCTGGGTGAATGAGCTGGTCTCTCAGGGCTATTTGACCAGAGAGCCTGGGCTGTACCCAGTTATTACACTCAACGAGCGGAGCGTCGAGATTACTGACGGCCTTATAAAAGTGCAGCTGAGCAGGCCGGTCGAGGTTAAGGTCGCCGAGCCGAAGCCGGCAGAAGTTAAGGCAGAGGATCTGCCTGCTACCTACGATCTCAAACTCTACGAGACTCTTCGCATCTGGCGCAATCATCTCGCTGAAGAGCAGCAGAACCCGCCTTATGTAATTCTCACCAATGGCGACATCAAAGCCATCTGCTCTATCTATCCCAGATCGATGGAAGAGCTTACAGCCATCAAAGGTATCGGCCCCAGGAAGGCGGAGAACTACGGCGAGGCTATTCTTGGGATAGTCAGCGCCCACGTGAGCGAAAATGGGATTGTGCAGGGCAACACGCTGACTGAAGCCCCGCATGACGAGCCCAATCCATGGGGAAGCGATCCTCTTGAGGCTGCGTACAACATGCAGGAGTATATCCAGTCGCTGCAGGACGAGTTAAAAAAGACGAAGGAAGAGCTGGAAGCCCTGTACGAGAGGATTGCGGCATCAGGTGCGATGGAGTCAGAGCAGTACAGGCTGTGGTCTGAAGAAAAATGCAGGCGGTCGATAGATCAGGCACTATTCTACAGCAGGTACCCTGAGATTTTCCTGAGAAATGCGAAGATCACTCTGGCCAACGCTCAAAAAGAGATTCCGCCCGAGGCGTTAGAACCGTGTATAATCAGAGAGGCTCACACAGCGTATAAAGTTGAGAAAAGAGTCTATGAGTCGACAGATCAGGAAAGGCCCTGAGAACCGGAGCGGCCGATTATCCGGGTGATCTGGGCTGCCGCATCTTGATAAATACGTTATAGATACCAAGCAGAACAAAGAAACCCCATACCAGGGCAGCCAGGAGCAGTAGAGCCCTCATGTAGCCCTTTTCAACGGTAAATGCGAGTAAGATGGCCACGAACAGCATGATAACTGTTCCGAATACCCCTATCGCCCGCTCCCACATTTTCAACTGCCTGCCTACCAGCGAGATCAAAATGAAGCCGCCCAGTAAGAGCATAATCGTACCATTAAGCGGATCACCTGCGATTACGGCATAAACGCCTATTGCGACCATGGTTAGTCCTATAATCCCGCCTAGGATAGCACCGATTTTTTGAAAATACGGAAGGTTCTTGGGGACGATCATCTGAGACGGATACCCCCCATGCTCCGACCCCTGATCCAGATACTGGCGATATTAAGGGCTAAGTATACAAAGATCATTGGTACGACCCACGCCGGCCATTTACCCAGTACGAAGCAGCCAGTTAGCAGGATAGCGGGTATACCGATGAATTCAAGTACGAGAAATTGCAGGGCATATGGCTTTATGTGAGCATCAAAGAACTCGTCGGGGCTCATTTGCCGGGGATCTTTGGTTTCAGGCATCAGTAGACTTCCCTCGTCCATCACCCGCTCTCAGATCGTTCGAGCGGCTGTTTCTTAATAAACACATTATAGGCCCCTATCAGCACGAAAAAGCTCCATGCCACAGTCAGTAATAGCATAATTCCCTTCAGGTACAAGTTTTCTGTGACAAGTATAACCGACGCCCCTAGTAGACTGCCAAGGGTAAGGGATAGTACCGCAAGCGGACGCTGGTAATGCTTCGCATACTTACCTGCAAGAAGATTAAGAACGAAGCAAATCGGTATTAACGTTAATACTAGCTGGGGATAGTTGCCAGTAGCGATCAGGACATAATAGTTAAACCCGAGGATAGGAATCATCACAAGGATACACGATAATATCAAGATATTTTTGACAGACATTTTCACTACCCCAGGATTCTTATAACGGCCACACTTCGGCCTTTGGCAAGCAGTTTAAAGGCATAATACACGACGAGAATTGCAGGCACGAGGTCTGCGATCAGAATATAAATACTGAGGCTGCCGCCGTTGATTAGCAAGGAAGCTAGTGCTATCATGGAGACTATAAGGAAGCCAGTGATGACCCACTCTTCTTTCCCGTATCTGAGATGCGGATCGGGCTTTCCGCCGAGGAGGTTTATCCGCCGGTGAACCAGCATGAACAGCGTCTGGAAGTATAAAATTACCGCCATAAGGCCTTGCGGCCACATCTTTTGAGCGGGCGCCAGGCAGACGATAGCGAAATCCCAGAGCATCAATAAGAAGATAAAGAATATGAAGAGGAACCATGTTGCCCGATAGTTCCATTTACTTCTGGCAAACGGGGGCAGCGGCTCTCCCAATTCCGCAGGAGATCTGCACAGAAAGATACCGAAGATGCTGCAGCCGGTGAAGGCAGTGAACAGCACATCGCAGATCAGCCAGGTAAGCCCTGTGACGATGGCCAGCGGAACCGAGCCTCCGAAGGCGCAAACGATCAGGTTAAATAGCGGCACGCAGAGGTATTCGAGCATTAAAAGCAGCTTCGTATACGGCCGGACATATCGCTTATACCTCGCCTTTCTGTCCATTACCAGTTAATTACAACCTAGTGAGATATAAAAGTATGGCATATAAGCCCATATTATTTTAATGATAAAAAGCTCGCCGGCTTCAGCCGGCCTACTTGTTGTACTCGTTTACCAGGCCGACGCCATACTCCGCGAGTCTCTTCGCCCCATCCCCAGTCCTGGACTCGGCAAAGATACGGATGATCGGCTCAGTGCCGGAAGCCCTGACGAGCACCCAGCCATCGCTGGTGAAGATCTTGACACCGTCGGTGGTATCGATCTTGTCGCCCTTCGCGTGGGTGGCGATCATCTTCAGCACCATGTCTTTGTCCTTACACTTGATCTTCTCTTTGATGCTCTGGTAACAGGGCACTGCGTCGACGATTTCGCTGAGCTTCTTGCCGGTCGTGGCCAGCATTTCCAGCACCGAGGCCACGGACATGCCGCCGTCCCGGCAGTACTGGAACTCGGGGTAGATCAAGCCGCCGTTGCCCTCTCCGCCGAAGACGGCGCCGACCTGCATCATCTTTCTCGCCACGTGGATGCTGCCCACCTGGGTCCAGATGACTTCCTGGCCGTACTTCTTCGCTATGTCTTCGATGAGCGAGGAAGAGCTGACCGGGGTGACGATGATGCCAGGCTTGCGCTGGAGCTTGTACTCCGTCATCATGGCCAGCAGTACGTCCTCGTTGACGAACCTGCCCTTGTCATCCACGAAGACAGCCCGGTCTGCGTCTGCGTCGTGGGCGATGCCCATGTCGGCCCCTGCAGCGACTACCGCGGCTTTCAAATCGTTTATCTCGTTGCCGGTGGGCTCGGGGTTCCGGCCCGGGAAGGTGCCGTCGACCTGGGCATTGAGTGAAATGACTTTGCAGTTCAGCTTCCGCAGCAGGAAGGGAGTGGTCACGCTGGCGGCTCCGCAGCCCGTGTCGGAGACGACCTTGAAGTTCATTTTCCTGATCGCTTCGGCATCTACTGCCTTGATGATGCCGTCGATGTACATCGGCTTCGGGTCGAAGCTGGACAGCTCACCGGTCTGGCTCCAGTTCGCCTGCTTATAGCTGCCCGCAAAGTAGATCTTCTCTACTTCTGCCTCGTCGGCCCTCGACATTTCCGTGCCGTCGCCCGCCACGCCCTTGACGCCGTTGTACTCGGGCGGGTTGTGGGAGGCGGTGATGATGATGCCTGCATCTGCGTGGTGCTTCACGTAATACTGGACGGTCGGCGTGGGGGCGATGCCCAGGTCGACCACGCTGCAGCCGGTCGAGAGCAGGCCGGCGATGACGGCGCTCTTGAGCATCTCGCCGGACTGGCGGGTGTCCCGTCCTACTGCAACCGTTCCGCCTTTTAGCGTGCCGATACTCTTCGCCAGGTTCATCGCCATCTCAGGTGTCATCTCCACGTTCGCGATGCCCCTGACCCCGTTAGTGCCAAATAATGCCATGAAATCAATCACTCCTTGTCGTGCACCCAGTACTCACCGGAGACTGTCATTTCCTTCTTCCAGATGGGCACTTCTTCCTTAACCCTTTCGATGGCTTCGCGAAGTGCCGGGAATAGTTCCTGTCGGTGGCCGGATGCTATAACAATATATACGATATCTTCGCCAGCCGCTATGCGGCCGGTCTTGTGGTGTATGATCACGTCGACGATGCCCGGCTGCTGCTTCAGGTCAGCCTCAATCTTCGCTATGCGCTCTTTGGCCACTACATCGTAGCTCTCGAACTCCAGGGCCTTCGTGATCTCGTTTTCCGCGATCTCCCGGACGATGCCGGTGAAAGTGCCGATGGCGCCGGCCTTTTTAATCTCGGGGTTTCGGTGAATCCTGGCGATCAGCTCGAACAGCGTGACCGTGTCAGGCTGGGCCATGGCGATAGCGGCAAGCTGCTCCCCTGTTGCGTTGATGTCCACCCGGGCAACCACGTTCTCGGCCTCGACATCACC
The DNA here is from genome assembly GCF_049676595.1 of Methanocella sp. MCL-LM. GTDB lineage: Archaea > Halobacteriota > Methanocellia > Methanocellales > Methanocellaceae > Methanocella_A. The sequence continues at coordinate 1,448,028 of NZ_CP187259.1, read as the reverse complement.
AATGGCAATTTTCGGCAGGCGGCTCTGCTTGAAGCCTTCGACCACGACGTAATCGACGCCCTGCATCGACATCTCTTTCAGCGCCCCGTCGATGTCGCTGGACTTCATCACCATGATGCTCCGGGAAGGTGTCACGCCTATGGTCACCGAGGCGCCGCTTGCCAGGTGCCTGTCCGTGTCCCCGCCGAAGGGCAGGATCTCCTCCTGCGAGTGCTTAATCGTGCCTACCCTGCCAGATTTCGAGAGCTCCGAGACCAGCCGCTCCACCAGCGTAGTCTTACCCGTTTTCTTGTATCCCACTATGGCAATGACCTTCATAAGATACAGAATATTGTATGCGTGAAGCATTAAAGCTTTTTGAGAGCCGCGACAGGATAGCTTTATATCCCTTTAGGGCAAGTAGCCAACAAGCGATAGTAAAAGTAGAAAAAGGTGTATGTAAATGGGCATGAGGATCGTGGCAGGGCCGGCCTCGCAGCTGCTGGCAACCAGGACGGCGGCACTGCTGGGCTGCGACATCGACCTGACGGACTACAAGGAATTCCCGGACGGCGAAGTGTACAGCAGAGTGACCGGCGAGGTAACTGGAAACGACATAGTCATCATCCAGAGCACGCCGACCGCAAGAGATTACATCTACCTTTTGCAGCTCATCGACGCCTGCGACGAGGCGAAGAGCCTCAAGGTCGTCATCCCGTACTTCGGCTACGCCCGCCAGGACAAGCGGTTCAACCCCGGCGAGCCGATCAGCAGCAGGGCCGTCGCCCGTACGATCAACGCCGATCAGGTGTTCACCATCAACATTCACGACCGCTCAGTGCTGGCACACTTCCCCTGCAAGGCGGAGGACCTGAACGTGGCGCCGGAGATCGGCAACCACATCGAGAGCATGAAGCTCCACAACCCGCTCATTCTCGCGCCAGATGACGGTGCCCTCAACCTGGTCAAGTCTGCGGCATCGCTGAAAGGCCTGGCATACGACTACCTGGAAAAGACCAGGCTCTCGGGCACCGAAGTCAAGATTGCCCCCAAGAACCTCGACGTCAAAGGCCGGGACGTAGTACTGCTCGACGACATCGTCAGCACCGGCGGCACCATCGCAGAGGCAGCCAAGCTCCTGAGAGTCATCGGGGCAAAAGACGTACACCTCGGCTGCGTCCACCCAGTACTCGTAGGCAACGCTGTCGTGAAACTTTACCGTGCTGGCATCAAGTCAGTCATCTCCACCGACACGCTGGAAAAGGCCACCAGCAGAATCTCGGCCGCGCCGATCATTGCTGAAGCGCTGAGAAAATAAAAGTTTGAACCACGGCGGCACAGCGACACAGCGACAACTGCGACGCCGAAACAGAGTTCTCCTTTTTTTAAGCCCACGGCGACACAGAGACAGCCCATTACCCAAAAACGGTTTACTGGCCAGATGTTTCAGTATAGTATTAGGATAGTATAGCCGGTAAGCTACTTTCTGTAGTGATTCCTTGTTTCTCTAGTATGGTAACATTAGACGTATTGTCTCCGTGACGTCAGCCCGCCGTGCCGCTGTGGATCAATAAAAAAGAAGCCTTGATATTCGGGTACGGATTGTCGCTGTGTCGCCGTGCCGCCGTGGTTCAAATAACCATCCAGCCATCGTATCTCGCATTGTCGCTGTGTCGCCGTGCCGCCGTGGTTAGAACATATAGTTTCCAGTAGTCAGGATAAAGAGCCGTGCCGCTGTGGTTTTTATTCAAATCCCTAGCACCGGCCGGGCAACCTCGGCTATCAGTATGACGCCGAAGGCGAGCATGCAGAGGCCGCTGGCTAGCATGATTACAGGGTATAGCGAATTAAACTTCGATTTCGCATAGTGGATGGCCAGGGAAAGGCTGGTGATCCACGCGAAGAGCCCGAACATGAACCCTGCCACGCCGAGGATATTAAACAGCGCCACGAAGGCGGCTCCGGCCGTAGCCCACCAGACGATGCCCATGGGGTTGGTGATCGCCAGGGACAGGCCTTTTACATACGGATGGCCGAGCACTTTTCCCTCATTTTCTTCCGGGGGGCTGCGGAAGTTCTTGAGCGTGCTCACCGCTAAGTACAGCAGGATAAGGCCGCCTACGACTGAGATGAGGGTACGGGCGGTGGCCCCTGTGAGCAGCACGGAAACGCCGATTACCGTCAGGATCAGGTAGAGAAAGTCGGCCGTCATCGCCCCGAGGCCGACCATAATGCCGCCGGTATAGGACTTTTTAACCGATTCAGCTGCAATTGCAGCGTTCACCGGCCCGGGCGGGACGCCAAGCGACAGGCCCAGCAAGATACCGGCAACGATGCCCGACAGGTCAAACATAGCTGCAATAATAACGCTGCTGCCTAAAAAGTTTTGCGAAAGATCAGTGCCGCTTTTTCTTGGGCTCGTCATCCTCGTCGTCGACGACGAAGCGTTTCGGATGACGCCTCTCGTAGCAGGACTTGCAGAGGCTGTGCACCATACAGTGGCTACATACCACCTGGTGGCACATCTTGCACGTGCTCAGGCGGTTAGATGGTTTCTTACAGATCGGGCATATTCCGGCTACCTGCATAGTGACACGTCACTAATTCCATCACCGGGAAGGTTTAAAGCCTTATTGTACCATTTTTGAAAGGATACCGGGCCCCGGGGGCCCGGATAACCCGCTCTAACCTACCAGCAGATACCCTCGTAGATCAGGCCCTTTATGTCGGAGTTGACGACCCTCCGGCCATCAATTACGATCGGAGTTTTCATCCGCCCGAACTCGCCATTGAGCTTGCTAAACTCGCCCCATTCGGTCGCTATCAGGCAAGCGTCGGCCCCGTCGAGTGCGTCGCCGGCGTTACCGAAGTAGGAGATGTTGGGGTAGACATTTTTCATGTGCCCCGCAGCCATGGGGTCATAGGCGGTCACGATGGCACCTTCGGCGAGCAGCATGCCGATTAGGGGGATTGCCCGGGACTCCCTGATGTCGTCGGTGTCGTTCTTGAACGCCAGGCCGAGTACGGCGATCTTCTTCCCCCTGAGGTCCGGCACGTGTTTCTTCAGCAGCCTCAAAGCGATCAGCGGCTGCCTCTCGTTGACCTCGAGCACGGTCTTGAGCAGGATAGGCTCGTAGTCTACCTCGGAGGCCTTGCCGACGAGCGCCTTTACATCCTTAGGGAAGCAGCTGCCGCCGAAGCCGAGGCCGGACCGGAGGAAGTGCGGGGAAATCCTGGCATCCAGGCCGACGCCTTCCATGACTTTGTACGTGTCGATGCCGAGGAGCTTGCAGATGTTGCCGACCTCGTTCGAGAAAGAGATCTTGGTCGCCAGGAAAGAGTTGGAGACGTACTTGATCATCTCGGCAGTCTTGGTGTCTGCGGTAAGAATCGGACACGTGTAGCCAGCGTACAGCTTTCTGATGACTTCGCCGGCCTTCGGGTCGTCCGCGCCGACGACGATGCGGTCGGGATTCATGAAATCGTACACCGCTTTGCCCTCCCTAAGAAACTCGGGGTTCATGCCCACGCCGAAGTCTTTGCCCGCCTTCTTGCCCGAGGCCTGCTCCAGGATCGGGGTGACGACCTTTTCCGTTGTCTCCGGCACCACGGTGCTCTTGACGACGACCACGTGGTAGGAGGACTTGTTCTTCAGGCGCTCCCCGATGCTGCGGCTCGCCTCCCGGATGAACCGGAGATCGATCTTGCCGCTGGCGTCTGTCGGAGTGGGAACGCAGATGAAAGAGATGTCGCTGTTCGCGATGGCGTAATCGTAGTCCGCCGTCGCCTTCAGGTTCCTGCCGGCGTGCTCCTTGAGCAGCTCTTCCAGCCCTTCCTCATAGATAGGCGGAATGCCCTGGTTGATCTTCTCGATACGGCCGGGGTCGACGTCCACGCAAATGACATCATTGCCTCTGTGCGCGAAACAAGTACCAGTCACAGTACCCACATAACCCGTCCCGATAATGCTGATCTTCATGAAAACCACTCACATATCAGAGCGTTGGTAAACAAATAATTTGTGATGTGCTTCGCACAAGAATAGAGGACTACGGACGCTTACAGTGCAAAACAGTCCGAAAACAGCGCTTCCATCTCCCCCATCGCCTGCCTGGCATCAGCCTCATCCTTAATTTTCCGGAGGTCGACCCGTCCGGAGCGGTACAGGATTAAAGTCCAGTCCTTGTAGTCGAACTTAGCCACGCCGAGGCTTTCAGAGCATTTTGCGCCGGGGATTGCCTTTGAGGTCTCGCATACCGCCCGCATGTCGAGCTTGCGCCCGAAGCTGGACTCTGCGATGAACCGGTTTGGGGCGTCAGTGCAGGGGCGGGTGATCACGATAGAGTAGTCGGGGGGCATATCCTTTATTTCATAGGAGTGTAGACTGCATATAGCTTTTCTTTTCTTTACACCCATCAGAGATTTATCTGATCAACAGGATACTATGAAGAGTATGAGGTTAGCAGTACCGGCCATTAACGGTGCTGGCGTCGACGCCGGCATCAGCGACACGTTTTCCGAGTCCAGGTTTTTCTCCATCGTCAGCGTGGACGGCGACAGGATAAACAAGGACTTCGAGTCTATCGCCGTACCGGCGGGAGAGGATACCGGGAAAATTGTATTTATGCTTCTCGGCAGGGGAGTAGGTGCAGTAGTGGCAAAAGCGCTGACCGAGCGGGAGCGCCAGATGATCGCTGGCACCGGTATGCAGGTTCACGTCGGGGCAGCGGGCACGGTGTGGGACGCAGTACGCTCGTACATCGATGGCCGGCTGGAGGACAGGTCGGATCTGAACCCGTGCGAGGGACACTGCCATGGTTAAGGTAGCTATTCCGGTAGAATCGGCAAACGGCATGCTATCCGAGCTCAGCGATCACTTCGGCATGGCCGAGGACTTCGCCGTCTTCGAGTACGACCACGGTGAAGTCGGCGATCTCAGGTTTATCCACAACGATCCCGACCGAAAGCCTGAGCCGAAGACTAACGCGCAGTTCCTGGCCGACGAGGATGTCAAGATGGTGCTCGCAGGCTTCATCGGCCCCCACATGCTGACAGTCCTCCTGGGCGAGGGCATCCGGGTCTACAAAGGCGCCGTAGGCACTCTGGAGGACGTTTTAGAGGACTTCAAGGCCGACATGCTGACCGAAGTCCACACCCCCGGCGAGATGCTGGACTGATTTTCAGTCCTTCGATTTCTTTTTCAGCTTCTCGATAAGATCAGAGACCCGTTTCTTAGCCGCTTCCGTGCCCTCGACATCCCTGCTTATGCAAATATCAAGAATGTCGCCCTCTTTACAATCCTCGGGTAGCAGCCATTCCGGGATGTGCAGTACAGTCGGAATCTCGCCCCTGACGATCAGCACGGCAAGGTCTTCCTCGAACCTGTCGATTGTCGCTTTCATGATATCAAGCCCATGAGTGATTACCTGTCATCTTTATTTAAGCTATGCCGGCGCCCTCCGCTCCGCTGCCACAGTAACCCCTTTGCCGTCAGAGGTCACGACGACGTCGCCATCGTAGTCCGTGCGGTAGATCGTCGCCCCCACAGCCTCAAGACGATTCATCGCCTCTCTGGTCGGGTGCCCGTAAGGATTGTCAGCCCCGACCTCGATCACGCTGATCTTCGGCTGGACGGCTTTCAGGAAGGAAGTGCCGGAGGAGTATTTGCTGGCGTGGTGACCGACTTTTAGCACGTCACTTTGCAGTTCGTAGCCAGACTTAAGTAGATCGCTCTCGACGTCGAAGCCTGCGTCGCCCATGAAGAGGAATGAGTTATCGCCGTGGGTCACTTTCAGTACAATAGCCTTGTCGTTCAGGTCTTCGTAATGGCCGCCGGCTGCGAGCACCTGCACGGCGACGCCCGGTGCGAAGTCGATCAGGTCACCGGGCTCCGGAACCACGTACTTGATATCCTTCTGGTCGATCAGCGTCAGGTACTGCTCGTAGGTCTGGGTCGTGTGGGGCACGCCGCCATCGTAGATTACCTGTACAGGGAAAGCTTTCAGCACTGCCGCCATGCCGCCTATGTGGTCACTGTGCGGGTGAGTCGAGACCAGGACGTCTATGGTACTCACACCCTGCGCTTTCAGGTAGGCTACGACAGTGCTGCCAGAATCAAGTGTCCCAGCATCGATCAGCATGTTTTTTCCGCCAGACTGGACGAGCATCGAATCTCCCTGACCCACGTCGATGAAGTGCACGGCCAGAGTACTGCCGGAAACAGGAGCTACTGTAGCCCCGGGAGTAACTACAATAGGTGTGGTAGTAGGAGTACCGGTCGACAGCGGCTGTGGCGTCGGAGTGACACACCCGGCTATGATTATGAACAGAACCGTAAAGATTCCAAATACGGCTAAAACTGACTTTTTATCGATGAAATGAAACATAGTAAATTACCGGTTCGGCAGACGGAACCGAGTAATGATATAATGGGATAAAGGTTTAAATTTTTGGGCTATCCACATCTTAACGGGCGCTTTCTTCCACCCGGTCCAGCCACTCTTTGACAAGGACGTTGAAAACTTCAGCCTGCTCAATCTGGAGGCTGTGGCTGGCGCGGTCCATAACGACGAAAGTCCCGCGGGGATAGTTTTCTATTATCTCCAGCTGGTCCTTGTATCCGACGGAGACATCCTGGCGGCCGGCAAAGAGCAGGAAAGGCTTCGAAAAGGGCGGAATATCGTCAACGTCACAGGACAGCGGATAGCCATACTTCTGGAACCATTCTGTAAAGCTGATATCTTCCAGGCCGACGCCCGGCATGATATCCCGCTTAAACCCCTCCCAGGTAGTTTCATCGAGCACGGTAGCCATGGTCTCGAAGTTCTCCCGCTCGTGAGAACTAAGCGTGCTCAAGAACGCCTCGTCCCGGACTAGTGCCATATGTGGCGGCAGCCTGCGCTTCGGGCGATCCGGGACGATCAGCGGGCAGATCAGCACAGCCCCGCCGATGCGTTCGGGCATCAGGCGGATCAATGCCCGGGCAAGATACCCACCGTACGATTCCCCGGCCACGAGGAACGTGCCGTCAGGGATGACCTGCCCGATGAAGCGGACGATCAGCTCCAGCATTTTATCAGAATTGCTGATGGACCGGCTGGCTCTGGTCTGGCCCATCCCGGGTAGGTCGAAGTATATGCGCTTATAGCCGGGACGATCGGCGAATACGGGTTCCATACACCCGCTCATCACATGGTGATCCAGGCCGTAGCCGTGAATCATCACCACCGGCTTCCCATCGCCGATCACTTCGTAGTACACGTCAATCTCGCCGATGCGCAGGAACATAGAGATACTCCATGAGGAGATATACCTCGCGTGTAGTTATGAGTTTCCCGTGCCAGGGCAGGCGGAGAACCGCGATTGCCGTAGCCAGTAGCCGATGTATTACTTTCGCCGGGGCGAACCAGAACGGTAATATAACTCGGGTACTGTATAGCAGTTAGATTTTTAGCATGAGTGATCAGCCCTACCACCGGTACTTTCCAAAGCCGTCCTGTTACCAGAACCAGGAGAAGGCGATGGAGACGATTCACAAGGCCTTAGGGGAGGGTAAGCTAGTGCTCTTTGAAGGAGCGTGCGGTACCGGGAAGACCCTTTCGGCGCTGGCGCCTGCGCTTGCCGTAGGTAAGGAGACTGGCAAGAAAGTCATCATCGCTACGCCGGTACATCAGCAGATGGCCCAGTTTATCGGGGAAGCCCGGGAAATCCGGGCGAAAGCCGGCATCAAGGCTGTCACGTTCATCGGCAAGGAAAAGATGTGCCCGGCAGGGAAGAATGTGCACGCCTGCAGGTCGGCCATGCTCGCGACTGACGCTCTGCTAGACGCAGAAAAAGACGCAGCCAAAATGCGGCAGCTTATGAAAACAGATGAATGGCGCAGCATGAGGCCGGATGAACGTCATGATTTAACGCGCAGCATGACGATGAGCGAGGATGCAGTCAGGAGACTGCGAGCATCGTCCTGCGATTATTTATACAAGACGCTAAAAGAGCCTAACGACAGGTTCAAGCAGTGGCTCTACGACAGTGTCAGGTCCCCCGAAGACGTGATCGACCAGTCGGAGAAAGAGGGCAAGTGTGGCTACGAGCTGCTGAAAGACTACCTCCGGGAAGCCGATCTGGTCATCTGTAACTACCATCACCTGATCAAGCCCGAGTTCAGAGAGCGGTTTCTGACAGTCCTCGGCTGCAAGCTGTCGGATGTCATCATCATTTTCGACGAGGCCCACAATCTCGAAGAACAGGCCAGAGCCAGTGCATTAGCCCCGGTGGACGAGATTACAATTGATCTCGCCGAGAAAGAGGTCACGCGGCTCAAAGCAGACAAGGAGACCTATAACGAGGCCGAGCTGAGGAAAGGCAAGGAAGAGGCGAGGCTGCTGCTGACGACGCTCAAGGAAACCATCCGGCAGACGTACAGCGAGAAGCTCAAGTTCGGCCAGGCTGAGCGGATGACCTCGAGAGGAGTCGACATCAGGATAAGAGACCCGGCCGGCACGGACGATTTCTTCTGTATAGCCTTTAGAGAAAGGCTGTCCGCAATCGGCATCTCGCTCGATGAGGCCCTGCTCAGGGTCCAGATGATGGGCCTGGCCATCTTCGCTCAGGCGGAGGAAGATTTCAAGAGCGGTAGGACCCCCTCATTTGACGGATCGAAGCTCCTCGACGTGGCAAACTTCCTCGATAGCTATGTAAAGCTATCCTCCAGCGATGCCCACTACCCGGTCATCACCGTCCGGAAAACAGCTGATGCTCGACTATATGGCGCTCTTGAGCTGTGCAACTGCATTGCCGGAGAGCTGTCAGAGCCGCTGCTGGACGGCCCTGCCGGAGTGGTGCTCATGTCTGCCACGCTGCAGCCTTTTGATACGCTGAAGGAAGTGCTGCGGATCAAGCGGGAGACCACCGAGATCGCCTTCGGCAGCCCGTTCCCACCTGAGCGCCGGAAAACCATAGTAGTGAATTCCGGCCCCCTCATGTTCGCCAACAGGGGCGACATAAACCTCGAGAAGACGCTGGTGCAGCTATTCCAGGAGATCATTGAGGCGTCCACAGGTAATGTGCTCTTCTTCTTCCAGACGGCGGAAGAGGCGCGGAAGTATTCACAGCTGATCAAGACCGACGTCCCGGTCCTGGTACCGGAAAAAGGCACCTCTCCCGAGAAGCTCAAAAACCAGTTCTTCGGGTACGGCGACTCGGGCAATAAAGCGGTCCTGATGGCCTACCTGTGGGGCACCCTCACGGAAGGCGTGGACTACAAGTACGACCGCTGCCGCACCGTAGTCGTGGTCGGCGTGGGCTTGCAAAACTACCGGGATGACCGCTCGCAGGCGATCATCAACGCCTACGAAGGTCTGTACCCCGGTAAAGGCATGGAGTACGTAGTATCCCAGCCGGCGGTCAAGAAAATCCGCCAGGCCTGCGGCAGAGTGATCAGGTCCCCCACGGACTACGGTGTCACTATACTGGTAGACAGCCGGTACACAAAGCAGTACTCGGATAAGTTCAGTAAAATGGGCTACTTCTACAAGTTCCCGGAAGAAGAGAGCAGGGAGTTCGTCGAGCTCAAACCAGGCGACGTCAAGCCTGCGATGGTTGAATTCTTCAAGAACGTCGGCCCGATCGAGTCAGCCTCTGGAGAGGCTGTGCCGGTCTTCAAGACAGCTGATCACATTGCCGTCACGGACGGAGGCAGCAGCACCATCACTAAGCCTAAAGCGGAGAAGAAGCCGCAGCCCCCGAAGACGATAAGCAAACCTCTTCAGAAGGTGGATTCTGAGGATGGCGCCGATCCTCTGCCCGGAATGCTCGCCAGGCTTAAAAGCCCCAATGGCTCCATGCGATGGAAGGCAGCCATGGACCTGGGCACTACGGGCAACCCGAAAGCAGTCGAGCCGCTAATTAGGGCGCTGGATGACTCAGATACAAAGGTCATCATGAACGCGGTCTGGTCGCTGGCGAAGCTGGGCGACGTAAGGGCACTGGACCCATTACAACTTTTATTCAGGCACAAGGATAAGAACGTCAGGGATGAAGCGAGAAAAGCGGTCAAGAAGATCTACGGCAAAAAGTAAAGGAAGTACAGGCTGATAGCCTGTAAAGTTCAGCAATTATTTTTAGTACTGCAGCAGCCGCTTCATCCGGTCCGTAATGAGCTTCTCGTCAGACAGAAAGTCGACAACCTTGAGCTTGTTCACGTCAGTTTCCCCGTTGACGTTGATGATGAAGATCGATCCCCTCCGGGGCGAGTAGATATCTTTGAAATCGTAGATGGCGCCGAGAATCATGAGCTTGCCATCGTAGACCAGTTTCCGGATAGGCTCGTCGTCGAGCAGGATATCGATCTGCTTATCCACATTGGCTTCGGTAACTAAAGTTTCCAGGTAGTCATGCTCGGTGATATGCGAGTTCGGGTTCGGCAGGTGTTCTTTCATGTAGCCGTTTATCCCGCCCTTCTTGATGATGAGCTTCTGAATGTGAGCCGCCGTCGGGCGGATAGACTCCAGAGATTTAGTCACATGGAGGTGTTCGCTACTGATATCGCTCATCGAGGCGTGGATGGCGCCGCAGCCGGTATGCCCGAGGATGATCAGCAACGGTGTCTTCAGGAACCCTGTGCCATACTCGATGCTGCCCAGGTTCGGCATCACCCGGTTGCCGATGTTCTTGATCGAGAAAATCTTCCCGATCTCGTCATCCAGGCATTTTTCCAGTACCCTCGAGTCCGAGCAGGTCACCAGCGTAATATCAGGAGTCTGAGATTCCTGGTGGTCATCATATCCCCCGGACCTGGTGACTACCTTCGCATATTCGTCGTTGTACTCGAGCTTGTCGATAAGGGTGATTACGCCGCTCTTGAACCGCATAGAGTCTCCATCACGAATAGTGGCTGCTAGTTTATAGCCTTGATGGGAAGGTGATTATATAGACGCTACTCAGCGAAATGATAACATCGTTGTAACACCACAACTCTCGAAACATGTTGTACGACCGCCCGTACCATTTACACGAAGTACATGAAGTACACGAAGTACACGAAGTTCGATAAAAACGGAATTCTGTGAGATGATCTTATCGTAAAACTTCGGGTACTTCGCGTACCTTGTGTACTTCGTGTAAATGGTACCTGACTTCCCGAAAGATTTCAGGGATGACTTAGATATCCACTACTATTGATTTGATCAATTACCGGAGTAATATTAAGTTTGGCTTTTTAAACGACTTGAAAGAAGACGCCTGTCTTTGTTCTTCCGGAATCGTGCTTAGGTGTATAATTAAAGGTTTGTTAGTTATAAAATAAGAAAAGCACGGGCCATTGGCCCGCACATACATGTTCTTAGCTCTCTTAGTACAGGATGCCCGGGGTGACGTAGAGGCCGAGTGCCTGCCTTTCGGCGGCGTGCTTCTTGGCCTTGTCCTTCTTGCCGGTTTCCAGCTTCTCGAGCATTGCCAGGCCCATGGGGGCTGCGAACTCGGACATCTGCTTGGTCTCGAATACGCCGGCTGCGATTGCCTTCTTCATCAGGTCGCTGCCCTTGGTGGTCCTCGTGAAGGTGGTGCTCCAGCCGTCCGGGGTGCCGATGCTGCCGGTGGCGATGTCTGCGAACTCAGCGGTGAGGTCGGTGCAGACGTGGTCGCCGTCCTGCTCGTACTTGTGGGTCTCCTTGATGGGGATTGCCACGTCCTTGGCGGCCTTGACCGAGAACTTGCCCTTGCCGATCTCCATCTTCTTGACGGAGTCGATGGGTACCTTGCAGTGGTCCTCGATGACGGTCTTCAGGCCTGCGTAGGAGAAGTTCTCCGTGCAGAAGATACCGATGGTCAGGGCGATCTTGTCGCCGACGTGCCTTGCGCCGAACGGGTACAGCTGCATCTTGCGGGCAGCGTAGATCTGGCAGGGGGTGCCTACGAGGGCAACCTTGTCCAGACCGTACTCACGGACTGCAGTCTTGATTGCAGCCATGTTCGGGCTGATCGTGTACTTGGTACCTGCGCCAGCCATGATCTCTGCCTTGGTGGTGGCGACGACCGGCTTGGGCAGCCAGGGGGTGTCACTCTTGCCGGCGACGATGGCGCCGTCGATGATACCCTGGTCGAGTGCGTAGCACAGAAGTGCAGTTACTACACCGCCGTCCTGTGCGACACCGGTGATTGCGTTGTCCTTAGCCTTGAGGGCCATTACTTCCTTGTATTTTCCGAATGCCATGTCAGACACCTCACACCATAAGCTTCTTCTGTATCTGTTCAACAGGCAGGAACATCCTCGGGCATGCTGCCGCGCAAGCGCCGCACTTCACACAGCGGATGTTGTTAAAGCTCGGCCTGCCAAACTCCATGTCGATGGCCCTGGTGGGGCAGGAGGATGCGCAGGTGCCGCAGCCCATGCACAGGGAGTTCTGGATAACCTTGGTGTTCAGGTCGCAGCCACAGTGGTAGCCGCCAACCTCGCCAGCCATGAAGGGCTTGAGGTAGTCCATGTCGCCGGTGACGGCCGCAATGCAGAAGTTGTAGATAACTTCCGGTGCGGGCGGGCAGCCGGGGATGTACGCGTCGACCTTGACCAGCTTGTTGATGGGCACGAAGGACTCGTGCTGGGGCTGGTTTGCCTGGCCGCCACGGCAGAAGTTGCAGACGCAGCCAGTTGCTGCGCAGCCGCCGAGCGCCACTACGAGGCCCGACTTCTCCCGTGCTTCCTTGATCAGGTGTACGCTGTGCTCGTCCTGAAGGCAGACAGAGCCTTCAACGATCGAGATATCGATCTTGCCTTCGGGCAAGTCTCTCTGGTCCGCGAGGGTCAGGTTGTAGACCATGTCCACTGCGCCCAGAATGTCAAGCAGCTTTTCGTAGGTGTCCGCAAGCGATACGAGACAGCCTGTGCAGCCGCTTAAGTGAACGTATGCAATCTTTGGCTTAGCCACTTTTACTTCCTCCGATTTAGTTGGTACCGGGGCCGCCGTAGTTTCTACTTTCGGCGCTCCAGTTATGATCCCCTTAACTTTGTCGAATATTCCCATAGTCGATCCCTAGCTCTTCGAATACCATTCTGATGGCCTGGGGAATCGCTTTTTCTACTTCCTCGGTGAGTTCCCAGACAATATCAGGTTCAGAAACCTTCGCCGGCTGACATCCGATGACCACGATGTTGACCTTGTCCTTAATTGCGTGCAATGGTTCGGACAGAGTCCAGTTGTGGGCATCCTGAAATTTTCCCTTAGGCAGCTCATCCACCGTGAACTTACGCAGCGAACCGGGTTTTGCTTTCCAGTCGATGCAGTCCAGGATTATCAGGTTCTTGCAGGTCTCGTCGAGAAGGGTAAAGATGAGGTGCGGTGCGCCCGTACCTGCATCGATGACCCTTATGCCAGGCGGTAACTCGTATTTGGAGAGTTCCTCGGCTACTCGCGGACCAAATCCGTCATCCTGAAAGAGGACGTTGCCGCAGCCAACTACTAAGGTTTCCTGTTCCAACATCATATGTTGCCCTCGGCTACGAGCTGGCCTTCCTCGTCGATCACAATCATGTGTGTCGAACAGGAGACGCAGGGGTCGTAAGCCCTGACAACATGTTCTGCCCACTTGTAGTGCTGGCCTTCGCAAGCCTTGCCGACTGTCAGGATGTTCCACGTGGTGGCTACCAGACAGTTGTAGTAGGTGACCTTGCCGTCCTTGACCTTGGCGGTGTGGACATTGACACCTCTGGGGGCTTCCTGGGGTCCGACACCGAGCCTCTGGCCGTCGCCGCCCGACTCGGGTGGCTTGTTCAGGGTGGGCTTGGTGGTGTCAAGCTGGGTTGCGAGTTCCCTTGCCTTTGCGAGGGTTAAGGGTATCTCCATCTGTCTTGCGATGTTGATGGCCATTGCGCCCTTGGGGTCGAAGCCGAAGCAGTCCTTCGCGCCGAACCCTGCGAACCTGGTCATCCTTGCCTTCGGGCCGCCTTCGACTGCCTTGCCGCCGATGAGGGGTGCAGTGCCGCAGGCTTCCTCGCCGACCTCTGCCTTGGGGTACCAGGATCTCGGGGTGATCTCCGTGAACCTGTAGAAGTACTCCTGCTCGAAAAGGTCTGCGTTGCCGTAGTGCAGGTCAGTGGCCATGAGCTCGTTGTTGTGGACACCGAGGGTCTTGGGGACGTCGGAGTTCTTGAACGCGTTGAGCATAGCCTCGTTCTGTTCCTTCATGATCGGCTCGTATTCCTTCAGCATCTCGAGGATCTTCCTCTTGGCAGCCTCGGAGATGTTGTGCTGCATACCGCCGACCCTGATGTTCGGGGCGTGGATAGCTTCTCCACCGGTGATGTCTACTATTGCCTGTCCGATCTTCCTCATTTTCTGGATCCTCACGGTCGCTGCGAGCTGGCCGTTCGGGTCTGCCTTAAAGAAGTCCGGGAGCAGTAGTAGGTTGTGGAGGGGGTGGCTGTGGAGCTTGTTGCCCATGTTGCACAGGTGCTTCAGCACAACGCCGTCCTTGGGCGGGGTGATGCCGAGTGCCCTGTCGAGCGCATCAGTCGACGCGCTGGCGTGGGTAATGGGGCAGATGCCGCAGAACCTGGACGATGCAACAGGAGCGAACTCCATTGGCTTTCCGGTTATAAACTTTTCAAATCCTCTGACGGGAGTAGTGCTCAGGTAGTTACCCTGAGTAACGATCCCGTTGTCATCAACTTCAAGGACTAACTTGGCGTGTCCTTCGTGTCGAGTTGTCGGTGATACTACTACTGTTTGACTCAAATATACCGCCTCTAGCTTATCTTTTCACTCCGCTACCTTATATAAATTTTCTCTTTTGAGACTAATTTTGTAAGTGTTATATAAATGTTTACTTATAAAAAATAAATGTGGCCATTTGAATACGCTTCCATCAGTAAATGTGCGATACCTTAATAACTGATAAGTGTATATTGTCAGTCTTTTTTTATCCAGCAGGCACCAGTATAAGGAACAGTCAAGAGCAGATAAACAGGAGTTATATAATTACAATCTATTATAAGTTATGCGGTTAGTCGCCAGGCGTATAATACACAATATATTATGTTATGTATGGTGATGCGTCTGCTCAGGATAAGGTAACAATATTTTAATTATTAATAATTATCATTTATCCGGGATACCTTCATACACTAAGCCTTTAGGCAAATAGTTGCCTTATACGAAAGATTTATGCCGGAAAGCGGAATCTTAGGGACTCACTAGGTGGGGTCCTTAAAACGAGACCAATTCACGGATTGTTTATCAAATCGTCGAAAGGAGGCGCGTACAGGTGAAGATGGAATACCTGTTTGCAGCGCTCGTCCTGACGTCCCTGATAGGTGCGGCAGGCGCCGTCGTACTGCGAAGAAATAAGTATTGTGCTCACGTGGCGTTCGGTGCCGCGGCAGTTACAGCCCTGGTTGGTGCGGTTCTATCGGCCAGCGTGCTCCTGGGCTCAGAGCTCCGCATGGCACTCCCGGCATATACTCCGTTCGGTGAAGTGTCCTTCACCGTGGACCCGCTGAGCGCATTCTTCCTGCTATCGATCTCGGTAGTGGGCTTTGCAGTCTCGATATACTCCGTCGGGTATTCCCGGGAATACACGGGAAAATATAGCATCGGGCTGCTCGGTGCGATCTTCAACCTCTTTCTGCTCTCGATGATGCTGGTCGTCACGGCGGGTAACGCGATACAGTTTCTGGTCGTGTGGGAAGTCATGTCTATCCTGTCGTACCTGCTGGTCGTGTACGAGAACAGGAAGAGCGAGGCGGTCAGCGCCGGCTTCCTCTACATCGTCATGACCCACCTCGGCACGGCCTTCATCACGGTCGGATTCCTGCTGCTGGCTTCGACCACCGGCTCTTTTGACTTTGCCTCATTTAAGGGCGCCGGAGAGGCGCTGCCGGACATGGTGAAAAGCATCGCCTTCTTGCTGTTCCTCATAGGCTTCGGCACCAAGGCCGGCATCATGCCGCTGCACGTCTGGCTGCCATACGCGCACCCGGCGGCCCCCAGCAACGTATCGGCGCTGATGTCGGGCGTGATGGTCAAGACGGCCATTTTCATGCTCATCCGGTGCATCTTCGAGTTCCTGGGCGTGGCCGACACGTGGTGGGGCTTGCTGGTGCTGCTCGTGGCGTCGCTGTCCGCGGTGCTGGGCGTCCTGTTCGCGCTGAACGAGACAGACCTGAAGCGCCTGCTCGCTTATTCCACAGTCGAAAATATCGGCATTATCCTGATAGCGATCGGGGCTTCCATGGTCTTCACCAGCTACGGCCTCAAAGAGCTCGCGGCGCTCGCGCTCATCGGGGCGCTGTTCCACTCGTTCAACCACTCGCTGTTCAAGGCGCTGCTGTTCATGGGAGCGGGCTCGATCATCTACGCGGTCCACACTAAAAGCATCGAGCTCATGGGAGGCCTGGCTAAGCGCATGCCCTGGACGGGCGTCTTCTTCTTTGTCGGCGCCCTGTCGATCTCGGCTATTCCGCCGCTGAACGGCTTCGTGAGCGAATGGCTGATCTTTCAGTCGCTGCTGCTCTCGTTCAACTTCCCGGAAATGATCGTGAAAATCCTCATCCCGGTCACCATAGGCATGCTCGCGCTCACGGGCGCCCTTGCGGCGGCCTGCTTTGTCAGGGCTTACGGTATCGCCTTCCTGGCGGCGCCCCGGTCGGAGCACGCAGCAGAGGCGAAGGACGTGCCCCCGACGATGCTCGCCGGCATGGCAATCCTGGCAGTGCTGTGCGTGCTGACAGGAGTTCTCTCGATCTATATTGTCCCGGCCATCGATGGTGTCACCTCAACCATCACGGGCGCCAGCGTGGCCTCAAAGATGACGTACGGCATTGTCATGAAACCGGTAGCCACATCGTTCTCAAGCATGTCTCCGGTCATGATTGGCGCTCTCCTGGTCGTAATGCTGCCGGCAATATACCTGATCACCAGGTACTATGGTGGCAAGAGGCGGATCGTGCAGGGAGATACCTGGGACTGCGGTACGCAGCTCTCTCCCAGGAACGAGTACACGGGCACTGCTTATGCTAAGTCGATCAACATGATCTTCAGCGCCATATACCGGCCCAGCAAGGAGCTGGTAGCAAGGCCGACGGCTTCCCCGTACATCAGCAAGGAGCTGACGTACGCGGACCATACCGAGCCGGTCTTCGAGAAGTACCTGTACAACCCCGTGGCTGACTTCACGGTCAAGGCTGCCCGGCGGCTGAGCTTCATCCAGACAGGCAGCATTCAGGCGTACCTGACGTACATCTTCATCACGCTGGTACTGCTCCTGATCATTTTCAGGTGATCCCATGGAACCGGTACAAATCGCCCTTATCCTCATTCAGTCGGCCTTCATCGTGGCTATCTCGCCCCTGATCACCGGAGTGATCAGAAAGCTCAAGGCGCTGATGCAGAGCCGGAAGGGCCCGAGCATTATCCAGCCGTACTACGACCTGGCCAAGCTTTTCCGCAAAGACTCCGTCGTCTCCAGTAACGCTTCGTGGGTGTTCCACCTGACGCCCTACGTCTGCATGGCAGCCGTGCTGGTAGCCGTCCTCATGGTCCCGGTGCTCTCGACGACCTCACTGAGCTTCATGGGCGACCTGATCGTCGTCGTGTACATGCTGGCCATGATGCGCTTTTTCATGGCGCTGTCGGCCCTGGACACCGGCAGCGCTTTCGGAGGCATGGGCAGCAGCCGTGAGATGACGGTCTCGGCGATTGCAGAGCCGACGATGCTCCTCGCCATCTTCACGATGGCCCTGATAGCGGGTACGACCAGCCTGGGAGACATCTCCTACCAGCTGTCCGTCAACGGCCTGGAGCTGATCCGGCCTTCGCTGTTCCTAGCGTTTGCGGCGCTCTTCATCGTCACGCTGGCCGAGAATGCCCGCGTCCCCGTCGATAATCCTGCCACTCACCTGGAGCTCACCATGATCCACGAAGGCATGATCCTGGAGTACTCGGGCAAACAGCTGGCATTGATGGAGCTGTCCTCGATGACCAAGCTGGCGCTGTTCCTCACGATCCTGGCCAACGTTTTCCTGCCGTGGGGCATAGCCACTGGCATGACAGTAGCAGGCCTGGTCATAGGGCTGGTCGCGCTGCTGGTAAAGATTCTGATCATGGTAGCTGCCATCGCCTACATCGAGTCCTGCATGGCTAAGCTGCGGCTGTTCCGCCTGCCGAATCTGCTGACCGTATCGTTCACGCTCGCGCTGCTGGCCGTAATGTCGTTCTACATACTGTGAGGGTTTCACATGGTTGACATATCCATAGGCAACAACATCATCAACGGCCTCGCCGTCATCATTTTCCTGACGACGTTCGTCATCGTCGCCCACACCCGCCTGCACCCGTGGGTCAACACCTACGCGATACAGTCGCTGGCGCTGGGACTGCTTGGAGCTGCCGTAGCTTACTTCACCAACAGCCCGCACATATATCTGGTCGCGGCGCTGACCATCGTCATCAAAGCGTTCGTCATCCCCCGGTTCCTCGAGTACACGATGAACCGCATCAACGTCAACAAGGAAGTGGAGATGATGCTTAACGTCCCGGCGTCGCTGCTGGTCGCGGGCGGCCTCGCCATTATCTCGTACTTCATCACCGAGCCGATCATCGCCCACGGCAGCGCCATCACTAAGAACTGCCTTGCTATCTCAATAGCCGTCGTACTCATCGGCTTCTTCATCATGATCAGCCGCAGAAAGGCGATCACCCAGATCATGGGCCTGATGGTCATGGAGAACGGGCTGTTCCTGGCGGCTATCTCTACCTCGTACGGCATGCCCCTCATCGTGGAGCTAGGCGTCTTCTTCGATATCCTGGTTGGCGTGCTCATCATGGGCATCTTCGCCTTCCAGATCAACCGGACGTTCGATACGGTTGATACGGGCATCCTCAGGAGGCTGAGAGATTGATCATCGAAGCCCTCCTGATCATACCCCTGATAACAGCCGCTCTGTGTTACCTGATCAAGCACAAGCGGGCGGTAGAGACAGTAAGCACGCTGGGAGCGATCGCTATACTGGCGGGCTGCGCCTATCTCGCGTACACAGTCTTTACTCAGGGCCCGGTTTCCGCGGGCCTGTGGTATGTGGACGCACTGAGCGCCTACATGCTCGTCATCATCTCCTTCATCGGGCTGGCTGCGGCAATCTACTCGATAGGCTACCTTGGCCATGAGTACGAGGAGAAGAAGCTAGACCTGGGCAAGCTGCAGTACTACTTCACGCTCTTCCACGTGTTCATCTTCACCATGCTGCTGGTCTGCATCTCCAGCAACCTGGGCATCATGTGGATTGCAATAGAGGCTACCACGCTGGCATCCGCCTTCCTGGTCGGCTTCTACAACAAGGATACGTCGGTGGAAGCGGCCTGGAAATACATCATCATCTGCTCCGTCGGCATTACGCTGGCGCTGCTGGGCACAATCCTGCTCTACGCCTCGTCGGTCGACGCGATGGGAGAATCCGCAGAAGCGCTTAGCTGGCCGATGCTCGCAGAAAAGGCGAAGAGCCTCGACCCCACGCTGCTAAAGATCGCTTTCATCCTCGTGATCATCGGCTACGGCACCAAGGTAGGCTTCGCCCCGATGCACACCTGGCTGCCCGATGCCCACAGCGAGGCGCCTACGCCGATCAGCGGCCTCCTCTCGGGAGTGCTGCTGAACTGCGCCATGTACGGCATCCTGCGCTACCACATCATCACGACTAACGCCCTCGGTCCCGGCTTCTCCGGGACGCTGCTGATCGTCTTCGGCCTGCTATCGCTCGCGGCCGCAGCCGCCTTCATCATCATCCAGAAGGACTACAAGCGGCTGCTGGCGTACTCAAGTATCGAGCACATGGGCATCATCGCAATAGGCTTCGGCATAGGCGGCGCAGTGGGCATCTTCGGGGCACTGCTGCACATTCTCAACCACGCCATAACCAAGTCACTCATGTTCTTCGGAGCCGGGAACATCCTGCTGAAGTTCAAGACCAAGAACATCGACGAAGTAAAAGGCATAGCTACGCTGATGCCCTGGACAGCCATCTTCTTCGTGGCCGGTAGCCTGGCCATCACGGGCTCGCCCCCGTTCAGCATCTTCATCAGCGAGATCATCATCCTGATAGCGGGCATCACCCAGGGCAACCTGATCGTGAGCATCCTGTACCTGCTCCTGCTGGTGGTCATCTTCGCCGGCTTCATGTACCACGTGGGCAGGATGGCCTTTGGGGAGCCTGCCGCAGGCATGATCAAGGGAGAGCCCAACTATCTCGGCCTGGGCGTCATGGCCGTGCTGCTGCTGGCAACGCTGGCCCTGGGGATCTATGTTCCGCTGGCGCTCAGCGACCTGCTGTCTCAGATAGTGGCCATCTTCGGAGGTTCCGTATGACGACGAAAAACATCACCAACGAGATTACCGCCGCTTTCGGCGCAGAGATGGCATCGGCCCACGATGTCGGAAACAACGTCTTTGTCAGGGCTGGCAAAGACGCCCTTCCCTACGTGGCCTCTTTCGTGGCGAAGAGATACGGGGCCACCCTGGCCACCTTGCATGTGGCGGACACCAGGCAGGTTACCGGCGGGTACACGATGTATGCGGTGATGCCCATAGCCTCGAAGAACCTGATCGTCAACATCGAAGCGGAAATACCTGAATCTCCCGGTACCTTCCAGTCCCTGACGCCCATGATCTACTCGGCTAACTGGTTCGAGAGGGAAATTTCGGATATGTTTGGGCTGACCCCTGTCGGGCACCCGGACCTCCGGCCGCTGGTGCTGTACGATACCTGGCCCGAGGACTACCATCCCCTGCGAAAGGACACCAAAGGCAGGCCTGAAAAGGTGGCTACTGAATACCCTTACCACAGGGTGGAGGGCCAAGGCGTCTTCGAAATACCAGTAGGCCCGGTACACGCGGGCGTCATCGAGCCCGGCCACTTCCGCTTCAGCGTAGCCGGGGAACCGGTCCTCAACCTGGAGATCCGCATGGGCTACGTGCACAAGGGTATTGAAAAGATCTCCGAAGGCATGACTTATGATAAAGGCGTGTTCCTGTCCGAGCGTATCTCCGGGGACAACGGCATGGCTCACTCGACAGCCTACTGCCAGACGGTGGAACAACTTGCAGACGTAGAGGTGCCCGACAGAGCCCGGTACATACGGACCGTGTTCCTCGAGATGGAGCGCATCTACAACCACCTCGGCGACGCTGGCGGCATATCCCTTGACACCGCATATAATGTAGGCGCCCAGCATGCATACATTTTAAGGGAACGGATGCTGCAACTGAACGAGCGCATCACTGGCAGCAGGCTGCTGCGATCAGTCAATAAAATCGGAGGAGTGCGGCAGGACCTGACAAAGGACGACATCCAGGAGATCAGGACTGCGATAGTCAAGGCCAAGCTCGACTTCAAAGATTTCGTAGACCTGGTCAACGGCCAGCCGTCTATCCTGGACAGGACGGAGACGACAGGCAGGCTTCCTCTCGAAGCAGCTGTCAACCTCAATGTAGTGGGGCCCGGAGCCAGGGCAAGCGGCGTCAACCGGGACGTGCGGCGGGACCACCCGTACGCAGCATATGGTGATCTGAACTTTGCTGTACACATGCTAAAAGAGGGTGACGTTAACGCCCGCATGCAGGTAAAGATAGGGGAGATCTACGAATCTATGAGCCTGATCGAACAGGCGCTGGATAAACTGCCCGCCGGGGATATCAGGGCAGCAGTCCCCGACATCCCCCCGGGCAAGATCGGGATCAGCCTGGTCGAGGCCCCGAGAGGAGAGCTTCTCCACTGGATACTGTCGGGCGACGGCAACAAGCCCTTCAGGCACAAGATCAGGGACCCTTCGTTTTGTAACTGGCTTGCCATGGAAATAGCTACCCCGGGCAACATCGTACCGGACTTCCCGCTGGTGAACAAGAGCTTTAACCTGTCCTACTCGGGCAACGATCTGTAGGTGAAAAAATGTTCGACGTTATCAAATCAGGCTTCCTCAAAAAGGGCGTTGTAACTTCCCGGTATCCGGCGGAGCCTTTCAGGACCCCGGATAAATTCCTGGGCATGCCCGCAGTCGATAAGAGCAAGTGCGACAACTGCGGCAAGTGCATTGCCGCCTGCCCGGCAGGAGCGATAAATAGCAGGATAGAAATCTCGCCCGGCAGGTGCATATTCTGCGGCGCCTGCGCCGACGCCTGCGAGGCTATCAGGATGACCGGGGAATACGAGCTGGCGTCCCGGACGAAGCCGGACTTCGACATGGAAACGGCAGGTAGAGAACTGGAAAAGAAGATCAAGAAGACTTTTGGCCGCTCGCTGGCTATCAGGGAAGTCGACGCAGGCTCCTGCAATGGGTGCGAAGTCGAAGTCAATGCGCTGTCAAATGCGATCTACGACATCGAACGTTTCGGCCTGCACATAGTAGCCTCCCCAAGACACGCCGATGCACTGCTGGTCACCGGGCCTGTCACAAGGAACATGGAACGCGGCCTGATGCAGTCTTACAATGCCACCCCGGACCCGAAGATGGTCATCGCCATGGGCGCCTGTGCTATAACAGGCGGCATTTTCAGGGACTCGTATGCAGTATATAACGGAGTAGATGCAATGATTCCGGTCGACGTATACATACCCGGCTGTCCCCCGAGGCCGCAGGCTATTATCCAGGGCATCATGTTAGCCATCGACAGGTGGGAGCAAAAGAGAAAATTATAAAAATTTTTTAACGCACTACGATTACCGTGCACTTAGCGTTGCGAACAATATATTCTGATACGCTGCCGATGAGCGCCCGATCGAGCACAGTTTTGCCCGAGGTCCCCACGACTATGGCGTCCGCCTTGATCCGGTCGGATACAGCCAGAGTCGCCTCGTAAGGGTTACCTGCCTCCAACATCGTGGTAACAGGGATTTTCTTTTCGAGGGCCTGCTGCTTGACAGTTTCCAGGACACTCATGCCATTCTTGATCACGCTGTCGCGATCTTCGCCGGGCCTGGGGCTCACCGCGAACACGATGAACAGGTTTGCCCCGAAGCGCTCCGCATACTCGATGGCATACTGAACCGCTTTATCGGAATGCGGTTTGCCATCTGTTGCCAGTAGGACATTCATTTTCACACACCGATGTAAGTAAATGACACGGCATTGATATTTAGGCTTACGGTAAACGATCGGAATACTCTGCGCTGAAAACTGTCAAGGACAATCTCAAGTCACCCCATAAGCCGGACATATTTACAGGAAGAAGCTTAAGCGGATTACCAGGTACTTCCCCGGGAAATTTTTGTAAAAAACATAAAAAGTTAAATCTTTTAGTTTTTAGCATTATTGAACAATATTGAATATGCTAATTTGCAGTATATATGCGGCTACTTATAAAAATGTAAGAACTTATTGCATAAGAAAATATTAGAGGATAGTTTAGGTAGGCTGAAATAAACTATCATCAATTATCATTACATTACCGGTTGATAATTTGGCAGTTTCATTTTTGAAAGAAAGTCATTTCAATAAGGAAATTTCTAATCATAAATTTTATAAAGTACCATTAAAAAGTAAGTTATATCGATTAAACTTTATTTTATAAAATCATAAATTGATTACTATTGTGCCTCTGTAATCCATTTTATTTATTTTATACATTGTCAGGAATGTATGAAAGTTATATATTCTAGAAGCGATATAGCACTGATTGGATACCGCCTAATCACTTGCCTGGAGAGTGTGAAAAAAATTATAACCGCTTTTTTTCACATTCCTGGCAATAAATTTTTTTTATGAAGCTTCTATGGAAACGTATATATACTAATTACTGAATAAATAGTAATTTTTCCTTATGGCTTACTAGTCGGGGGCACGGGGTAAAATTGACTGTCCCGCCGATAGAAGCCATCATGCATCAATACTTTGGATAGGAGGTTAAAGTATGGCATTTAAAGGACCTGCAGATATTGCTAAGGCAGCGATTGCTTCAGGACAGACAAAATGTAACACCACATGGACTAAGTTACTTGTATTGGCCTTCTTGGCCGGCGCATACATTGCATTTGGTGCGCTGTTAAGTGAAATTGTAGCCGGCGGTCTTTCCAACGGTACAATCACGCTTGCGGACGGATCTATCAATAAGCTGGCTATACCAAGCGGGCTGGTTAAGTTTGCTGCGGGCGCAGTGTTCCCTGTCGGCCTCATGCTGGTCGTCATCGGAGGCTCCGAGCTCTTGACCGGAAATATGATGTTTGCGCCAATGGCACTTTTCGATAAAAAGACCGGGCTGAAAGGCCTGACAATAAACTGGACTTTAGTATTTATCGGCAACTTTATCGGCGCAGTTTTCGTAGCGTTCTTCCTTGCTTATATGACTGGACTGTTCAACGCCATGCCATGGGCAAGCTGGGCAGTATCCGTCGCAGGTGGCAAGGTCGGCCTGACCTGGGAGCAGGCGTTCTTCAGAGGAATCGGCTGTAACTGGCTGGTTTGCCTTGCAGTGTGGCTGGCTGTCAGCGCTGACGATATCATCAGCAAGATCATGGCCTGCTGGTTCCCGATCATGGCCTTCGTAACTATCGGCTTCGAGCACAGTGTCGCTAACATGTTCTTCATCCCGCTGGGCATCTTCGCGGCAAACGACGCCGGCATCGCCGCCACCCTGACCGCAGCAAAGGTCACGATACCGGCTTCGCTTCTCGGCGCCGGAGGCTGGGTCAACTTCATCTGGAACAACCTGATCCCGGTTACCCTGGGCAACATCGTCGGAGCAGCAGTCTTCGTGGCGATGGCCTACTGGTGGATCTATATCAGGTCCCCGGTTTGCGTTACTCCGGCCCAGCCCGCTGACGCAGCAAAGATTGCTCCGAAGTAAGGAGGCATGAAAGAAAGAAAAAGGGAGGGTTGCAGCCCTCCCTGTCTAAAGCAAAGAGGGAGGGACGGAACCCCTCCCTATTTAAGCAACATAGACATAACTACTGGTGTAACTATGAACTTAAAACTTGTGTCGACGATTTGCCCCTACTGCGGTTGCGGTTGCGGTATTAATCTAGTCGAAAAGGATGGTAAAGTCGTCGGAGTCGAGCCCTGGAAGAGACACCCTGTAAACGAAGGCAAGCTCTGCCCGAAAGGCAACTTCGCCCACGAGTTTATCCACAGGAACGACAGGCTGACTACTCCGCTCATCAAGAAGGACGGAAAGTTCGTCCCCGCTAGCTGGGACGAGGCTATATCTCTCGTCGCTTCTAAGTTCAAGGAGATCAACTCACAATTCGGGCCCGAATCGATGGCCTGCTTCGCTTCTGCCAGAGTGACGAACGAAGAAAACTTCGTCATGCAGAAGTTCGCGAGGGTCGCGCTCAAGACCCCGAACATAGACCACTGCGCCAGGCTTTGCCACGGCACGTCGGTCGCCGGCCTCGCCAAGACATTGGGCAGCGGCGCTATGACCAACACGATCAAGGACATAGCGGACGCAAAATTATTGTTTATCATAGGGACCAACACCTTCGAGGATCACCCCCTGATCGGTCGCAGGATTGTCCAGGCCAAGGAGAGAGGGGCAAAGATCATCGTCTGCGACCCGAGGTTCAACATCACGGCTAAGCAGGCTGACATCTTCGTCCAGCACAGAAGCGGCACTGATGTCGCCCTGCTCAACGCGATGATGTACACGATCCTGACCGAAGGCCTGGAGAACAAGGAGTTCATCAAGGCCCGGACCAAGGACTTCGAGACCATCAAGGCAGAGATCATGAAGTGCTCGCCTGAGTGGGCAGAGCCCATCACCGGCGTCCCGGCCGACACCATCAAGAAGATCGCCAGGATGTACGCCACCAGCGGCGCTTCTTCCATCCTGTTCTCGATGGGTATCACCCAGCACGCCTGCGGTACTGACAACGTAGTATCGGTCTCCAACCTCGCGCTGATGTGCGGCATGATCGGCAAGCCCGGTACGGGTATCAACCCGCTGAGAGGCCAGAACAACGTGCAGGGCGCCTGCGACATGGGCTGCCTGCCGAACGTAGTTTCCGGCTACCAGGCAGTCATCAATGACGAGCTGCGGAAGAAGTATGCCGCGGCCTGGGGCGTCGCAGACCTGCCGAACAAGGTAGGCCTGACCATCGTAGAGGTCATGAACGCCATCGATGCCGGCAAGGTCAAGTCGCTGTACATCATGGGTGAAAACCCGATGGTATCCGACCCGGACATCAACCACGTCAAGCACGCCCTCCAGTCGGTGAACTTCCTGGTAGTCCAGGACATCTTCATGACCGAGACTGCAGAGCTCGCTCACGTAGTACTTCCCGCTGCGGCCTATGCCGAGAAGGAAGGCACGTTCACCTCTACCGAGAGACGCGTCCAGCTGCTCAAGAAAGTCGTCACCCCGCCCGGCCAGGCGAAGGAAGACTGGGAGATCATCTGCGCCATCGCGAAGAAGATGGGCGTCGCAGGCTTCGACTTCAAGTCCGCCGGCGAGATCTTCGAGGAAGTCAGGAAAGTGACGCCGCAGTACGCAGGCATGACCTGGGAAAGGCTGAAGAAGCCCGAAGCCCTCCACTGGCCCTGCCCTGCAACCGATCACCCGGGAACACCCATTCTGCACACGGTCAAGTTCACTCACCCGGACGGCCTGGGCATCTTCTTCCCGGTATCGTTCAAGCCGCCCGCAGAGGTACCCGACGCAGAGTACCCGCTCCTGCTGACCACCGGCAGGATGATCTTCCACTACCACACCGGCAGCATGACCAGAAGGTCAGCAACCCTCGACAGCGAAGTCAAGACCGGCTTCGTCGAGATCAACCCGGTCGACGCCAAGGCGCTCGGAGTGAAGATGGGCGACAAAGTCAAGGTTGCATCCCGCAGAGGCGAGATCGAGATAGCCGCGAAGGTAACCCCCAACATCATGAAGGGCATTATCTTCATCCCGTTCCACTTCCACGAGTGCAGCGCCAACATCCTGACCAACCCGGCCCTCGATCCGTTCGCCAAGATGCCGGAGCTCAAGGCCTGTGCAGCTAAGATCATACCCATACCCAAGGAAGACAAGAAGGCTGCGGCAGCGCCTGTGAAAGTAGCGCCGAAGATAGGAGGTCACTAACATGGTCAAAGTCAAGGACATGTTCTACGCCTGCGCCGCAGAGGAGAACATCTGTAAGGCCGGCGAGTGCGGCGGAGCAGTCACCGCGCTGCTGAAGTACGCACTGGAGAGCAAGATGGTCGACGCAGTAGTCGCCATTACCAAGGGCGCAGACCTGTACGACGGTGTACCCACGGTCTTCACCAACCCGGCGGACCTGGTTAAGTCCGCGGGCTCGCTCCACTGCGCACCCACGGCTATCGGCAAGTTCATCATACAGTACATGAACGGGGCCAAGGACATGAAGATCGCCCTGCCGGTCAAGCAGTGCGACGCCAGCGCAATCCTCGCCGCGGCAAAGCAGGGCAAGGTCAACAGGAACAACATCCTGATGATCGGCCTCAACTGCGGCGGCACGGTCCGCCCGGTCGTCGGCAGAGAGATGATCGAGAAGTACTACGGTGTCAGCCCGGATGATGTGATCAAGGAAGAGATCGCCAAGGGCAAGTTCATCATCGTGACCAAGAACCACGAGCACAAGGAAGTCTCGATCGATGAGCTCGAAGAGCACGGCAGCGGCCGGAGGCAGAACTGCCAGCGCTGCGAAATCAAGATCCCCACTATGGCGGACCTTGCGTGCGGCAACTGGGGTGTCATCGGACCGTTAGCCGGCAAGGCTACGTTCGTAGAGGTCTGCAGCGAAAACGGTGCCAAGCTAGTCGAAGGCGCCACTAACGCCAAGGCCATCACGACCCAGGCTCCCGACCCGAAGGGCATCGAGATGCGCGCCAAGATCAACGAGTCGATGGTCAAGCTGGCCGCGAAGAACCAGAAGAAGCACTTTGCGGAAGCGGCAGACCCGAAGTTCTGGGCCGAACACTTCAGCAAGTGCGTCAAGTGCCAGGGCTGCACAGTCAACTGCCCTGTCATCTTCGACCTGAAGCTCAAGCCGATGGCCTACGAAGGCCTGGGCGACGTCCCGCCCTCGATGAACTACCACATGGCCAGGCTGGCGGCGCTCGGCAACAACTGCATCAACTGCGGCATGTGCGAAGATGGCTGCCCGGTAGAGATCCCTCTCTCCAGGCTGTACCACGAAGTCGCCAAGCGAATCGGACAGGAGATCAACTAAGATCTCCTTTCCGTCTTTCTTTTTTAGGAGTGTAAGATAATGTCAGGAACAGTTATGTTAGACAAGGGTCTAGTCACGCTCATCGATAAGCTCACGTACAACGACAGGTACTCCGCAGAAGCCACGAGCGCCGGCAAGTACAGGGACATCCTGGACAGCCAGCACCCGGACGTCACGCTGGTCACCTGCTCCGACTCCCGGGTCATCGAAAAAGCGCTGGACGACCAGATAGGCAAGATTTTCTCGATCAAGAACATCGGCAACAGGGTAGAGCCAAACCTCGGCAGCATCGAGTACGGCATCGGCCATCTGCACACGCCCATACTGATGATACTGGGCCACACTGGCTGTGGGGCAGTACATGCTTCGACGCTGGAGCTCAAGGACGAGCACCACAGGATTATCAAATCGCTCGACTTCATCAAGCCGATAGTAGCCGAAGTCCAGAAGCTCCTCATCAGGAGAGGTGGCCTGTCCCAGTACATCAAGGAAGCTAAAACCAGGCCCCTGACGCCGATCAGTGAGCATGTCTACTTCGAGACGCTGGTCTCCGAGGCCAACGTGGACAAGCAGATCGAAAACCTGCTCAACGACGCCTCGATCAGGAACCAGGTCTACACCGGTAAAATGATGATCGTCGGCGCCATATACGACTTCAAGGACATCTACACCACCAGTAAAGGCGGCATCAGCATCATCAACATCAACGGCGAAACCGACGTGGATAAGATGAAGAAGCTCGACGTCTTCGCGGGCAACAGTACAGTTGTCCTGAGCCGCGTGAAAAGGCTGCTCGTATACTAAGCTATTTTTTTCTTTATCTTTCCTGCTACTCGGATAGCGTGCTGTAACAATACGAACGCTGTGCTGTGCGTACTAGATTGCTCAGATATAGGAGATATCAAAACGAACGCTGCGCTGTGACCGACTGGAAGCAGTCCCTTGTATACAGGATCACAGATTACGACGGATTACACGGATTGCACAGATACTACTGGATAAGAATGGACTTAGTTATCCATCGACCATTTTCCCCAGTAGTCATCTGTGAAATCTGTGCCATCCGTAAGAATCTGTGATCCTGGCACAGCGCAGCGTTAGTGTACGTTCACGGGCTCATAAGCAACATTTGCTTATGAATGCCGGAATAATTCGTTGTAAGCACAGCGCAGCGATCGCTTTTCTGAGTCGCTGACTAAAAAGAGAGAAAGCCCCGGATTAGCCGGAGCTTTTGACGTACTTATGTTACTATGTCTTCCAGCCTGTTAGCCGCCAGCGCGTTCTTGACCTCGCGGCAGTACCTGCGGCCCATGCTCATGCCGTCGCCGTAGAGCAGGTAGGAGTAAGCGGAGCCGTTCATGAACGTGTTGGTGCCGCCGTCCTGCCTGGCGGAGATCTCGAAGGCGACGAACTCGAGGTTGTCGGTACACATGGTCTGGATGCAGAAGGCGCCCAGTAAGCCCGGAGCAACCATCTTTTCGGCTACCTCGGCCAGCCTGTCGCCCATGCCGAAGGCCTGGTCGAGCAGAGACTCTCTCGCTACGACCGGGAAGTTACCGGTGACCACGTAGGTGGGCTGTAAGCCGGCTTCCATCTGGTCTTTGGCCGGAATCCTGACAAGGCCGTCTATGTTGGCTTCGTGGCGCCTGTCCATGCCCAGCAGCTCCACAGTCTTGGTCAGCGGGGAGTAGAAGTAGTGCATGCAGTAGATGTCGCCCGCCACGTACTCCTCGATGTGTGCCTTAGCCCGGTCATCTTCCGTCAGCCAGCCCTTGTTTATCATGAGCTTCATCTTCTCGTCGAAGCCAGCCGGGGAGTCGGTCACGAAGTAGCCTCTGCCGCCTCTGGCGCCGGGGAACTTGACCATACACGCCCGGTCGATCTTGTCGGGGCCGTGGATCTTCATGGGTTTCCTGATGTTGGCCGCCTCGAAGAGCTTCGTAACTCTGTCCCGCTCCGCCTCCCAGCGCAGGATGTTACGGTTGCCGATCATGGGGACCTTGAAATCGTTCTCGATCCGGTCCAGGCCTACGTAGGCCACGAACGAGCCGTGGGGCACTATGACAGCGTTCATGTCCCGCAGCTGCTGCTGGATCTTCTCATCGTTGACATCCGAGAACTTGTCAACCATGATGAACTCTTCCGCCGACTTGTAGCGCTGGTAAGGGACCTCCCTCCCTTTCGCGCAGATAGCGCAGCGCCTGAAGCCCTCGTCGTACGCGCCCCTGAAGACGTGCAGCGACGAGTGGCTGCCTATCGTACAGATAGTGATCTTATTCTTATCGTACTTTTTAACAACCTGGTTTATGTCGTCCTTTGAGATGACCAAAGACCTCACCTTTAGCTAGTACTTCGTACGCTCATTATTTAACGTTTATCTACGCGGCCAGCAGGTATACGGCCATGGCATGCCGAAAACTAATATATAGAAAGACATAGTATAGTATGAGAAAATGCTGCGAGAAATGTCCGCACCCGGCAGTTCTCGGATGACCTGTTCTTAAGAAAAGCCCTGGCTGAACAGCCCGGGAAAGTATTCAACAGTGCACAATTGTGAAGGTACTATGGAACTCAGGCTGGTGCCTACGATCTGTCCTTACTGTGGCTGCGGCTGCGGCCTTAACCTCGTCTGCATGGACGGGAAGGTAGTGGGCGTCGAACCCTGGAAACGCCACCCGGTCAACGAAGGCAAGCTCTGCCCGAAAGGCAACTTCGCCCACGAGTTCATCCACAGCCCTGACCGGCTTACAGTACCCCTCATCCGTAAGAATGGCGAGCTTGCCAGTGCGACCTGGGACGAAGCACTTAAGCTCGTCGCCGGGAAGCTCGCAGAAATCCGGGAGAAAAACGGCCCGGAGACGATCGGCGTTCTGGCATCGGCCAAGGCGACCAACGAGGAAAATTACCTTTTGCAGAAGTTCGCCCGCACCGTCTTGAAAACCCCCCATATTGACCACTGTGCCAGGCTCTGCCACTCCTCCACCGTATCAGGCCTTGCAGGGGCCTTCGGCAGCGGCGCCATGACCAACTCGATCAAGGACATCGAGGAGGCGAAGTGCATTTTCATTATCGGCTCCAACACTTTTGAAGCCCATCCCCTCATCGCCCGCCGGATACTGAAAGCCAGAAGTAAAGGCGCCATAGTGATCGTCGCTGATCCGAGATTCACCATGACAGCCAGGCATGCCGATATCTACGCTCCCCTCCGCAGCGGCGGGGACGTGGCCTTGCTGAACGCCATGGCCCACATCATTATCGCAGAAGGGCTGGAAGACCGCAGCTTCATCGAGGCCCGGACGAAGGGATTCGAAGACCTGAAGCAGGCTGTGGCAGACTGCACGCCGGAGCGGGCGGAGGCGATGACCGGCATTAACGCCAGCACGATCAGGGAGATCGCCCGAATATACGCTACCAGCGGCTGCTCGGCCATCCTGTACTCGATGGGGGTCACCCAGCACAGCACAGGCACAGACAACGTACACGCGATTGCGAACCTGGCGATGCTGACAGGCAACGTGGGTAAAAAAGGTTCCGGCGTCAACCCCCTCCGGGGCCAGAACAACGTGCAGGGCGCCTGCGACATGGGCTGCCTGCCGAACGTGTTTCCGGGCTACAAGCCGGTCTCGGACCAGTCCCGGCCGGAGTTTGCGGTAACGTGGAAGACTGCTGGCGAGATACCCGGCCCGGGCCTCACGGTCGTCGAAATGTTCAACGCTGCCTGTGAGGGTAAGCTAAAAGCCATGTACGTAGTCGGGGAAAATCCTGCCATCTCCGACCCGGACGTAAGTAAGGTAGAACAGGCGCTGGATGGCCTGGAATTTCTCGTCGTGCAGGACATATTCCTGACTGAGACCGCAAAGTACGCTGATGTAGTGCTGCCAGCGGCGTCCTACGCAGAAAGGGAGGGCACCTTCACCAATACCGAGCGCCGGGTCCAGCGGATCAGAAAAGCGGTCGAGCCGCCCGGAGAAGCTCTGCCAGACTGGCAGATCATCTGCATACTTGCGAGCGAGATGGGCGCTTCGGGCTTTGCCTACGAATCGCCGGAGCAAGTCTTCGAGGAGATCATCTCGGTAGTCCCCCAGTACAAGGGTATCAACTATGCCCGGCTGCTGAAGCCCGAAGGCGTCCAGTGGCCCTGCCCCGGCGCCCTTCACCCCGGTACCCCGGTACTCTTCACTGACGGCTTCAACCAGCCGGACGGCAAAGGGCTCTTTATGCCTGTCAGGTACAGGCCCCCGGCAGAGCAGCCTGATGCAGAATACCCGTTCGTGCTCACCACCGGCAGAATGTTGTTCCACTACCACACGGGCAGCATGACCCGAAGGTCGCCGGCACTGGATGAAGAGGTACGCTCGGGATTCGTCGAAGTCAGCTCGCTGGACGCCCGCAGGCTGGGCATCAGGATGGATGATGTAGTCCGGGTCACCTCGAGAAGGGGGCAGATCGAACTCGCCTCCAAAGTGACGGATGCCATCGTCAAAGGTACAGTCTTCATCCCCTTCCACTTCGCGGAGACGGCCGCCAACCGGCTGACCAATACGGCGCTGGACCCGGTGTCGAAGATGCCGGAGCTGAAGGTATGTGCGGTGAAGCTGGAGCGAGTTGCCAGTGCCATGCAGGAGGCCCAGGAATGATCAATCCGGGAGACATGTATTACGTCATCACCAACGACGAGGATATCAGGCGCAAAGCGCAGAATGGCGGGGCTATCACCACCATGCTGAAGTATGCGCTGGAAGCCGGTCTGGTCGACGCAGTAGTAGTCATGGTCAAGGGCGCGGACATATACGATGGAGTGCCCAGGGTCA
Organism: Methanocella sp. MCL-LM; assembly: GCF_049676595.1. Lineage (GTDB taxonomy): Archaea > Halobacteriota > Methanocellia > Methanocellales > Methanocellaceae > Methanocella_A. The sequence continues at coordinate 1,415,082 of NZ_CP187259.1, read as the reverse complement.
TCACCTGCCCGGACGAAGTGATCACATCGGCAGGATCGCTACACAGCGCTCACGTAAACATAGGCAGGTTCATCGCCCGCTACCTCGACGGCGCCCGGCACATGAAAATCGCGGTCACGGTCAAGCCTTGCGATGCCCGGACACTCGTCAAGCTCGGCAGCATGGGCAAGGTAAAAATGGAAAACGTCACTATGATCGGCCTCAACTGCGGCGGCACCGTCCACCCGATTAGAACGAGAGAGCTGATCGAGCGGATGAACGCCTCAGTCATGGATGCTTTTGTAAGAGAGGAGGTCGAGAAGAACGAGAAAAGCAGGCGGGAGAACTGCCTCCGCTGCGAGACCAAGATCCCGTACATGACCGACCTCATCTGCGGCAACTGGGGCGTCGTCGGGCCCAAAGCTGGCAAGGCCACGTTCGTCGAGGTCAGCTCGGAAAAAGGAGCCCGGATACTCGACGGCACAGCCCAGGCAGGCCTCCTGCAGCTATCCCCACCCGACCCCAAAGGCGTGGAGATGAGACGCCGTATCAACAATGGCATGGCCAAACTGGCTGCCCGGCACCAGGCGGAGCAGTTCAGCCTCAACAACGCCGACATCGACTACTGGGCTAAAGAGTTCAGCAAGTGCATCAAGTGCCAGGGCTGCATTCTCTACTGTCCGGTGGCCTTTGAAGCAAAGCTCAAGACCCCCCACTACGAGGGCAAGGGAAGACTACCCCCCGCCTTCTCCTACCACATCGCCAAAGCCGCCGCCGTAGGCCAGAACTGCATCAACTGCGGGTGCTGCGACGACGTCTGCCCTGTGGATATTCCCATCTCCAAGCTGTATCACGATGTGCAAAAAAGGCTGGAGACAGATCGATAGATCTGGCGACCAAACAACACGATTGCTACGCTGAGCGGGCTTCTGATTACTCTGGTATACTCGTTACTGAAACGTTTTGTACGAGTGCCCGTACCGTTTACACGAAGTACGCGAAGTACACGAAGTACTCAAAGTACGGTAAAAACGGCATGCTGGAAAATGATCGTATAGTAAAACTTCGCGTACTTCGCGTACCTTGAGTACTTCGTGTAAACGGTACCTGTCTGTCCTAAAAATTTAAGGAATTACTATACTCAATACAATGTGGTCTCTGTGTTCGTGAACGTACACGATCGCTGTCTCACGCCCTCGCAGCTACCAGAAACGCACAATACAGCGTTCGTATACGGATCGCCTTCATTCAGAGGCCGGAAAGCTGAGTCACTACCAGAGCGATGATGCCCAGAAGATCGATAACACCCAGAATTGTTAAAAGCTTCTTATAATTGTCGAAGCTGGTATACCGCTTATACTCGTCATCGACGAAGATCTTTCCGAGGTGAGCCCGGTTATACCTGCCAAGGGAAACGATGACAAGTGAGAGCAGATAGATATTGATGCCGGTTCCCCCCACTAAGACCCAGGCCCAGAAGTCTGGCAGCATCAGGCCCTTTGCCGCCGGGTACACAGTTACACAGGCGGCCAGCAGGGCTGTGAGTATCACCGACGCCTGCTCGAGCGATTTTGCGAGAAGGTCCATAAGCAACTGCTTTTTCTCGCCCGGTGCAAGGTCCTCTCGAAACTTTCCGTTGAACCGGTACTGGTATTCCCCGGGCATCGAAGGGAGGTAGATGAAAAAGAGCGCGAAGAGGCCCACCGTCAGTACAGATACGACTATGGCGTCCACGCTGAGGACATTACCTGTAAAATGCTGGACGAGCTGATAGTAGCCGAGTAAAAGGATCAGGCATACCGCAGGGTACAGGACGAGGCCTACCCGCCGCTTTTGAATAGCGTACTTCCAGAAGGCCACGAAATCTTCGGCAGAAAACCGGTTGAATTGCTGCAGGCGTTCATCTGCCACTACAGATTTTTGGGGCACCGGAGTCATGGGTCTTCACGCAGGCTTAAACGGCAATAGTACGTGTGGAAGCATATAGTCATCGTCGAATTTGAATGGAACGATACAATAGCATTATCCTGATCTACAGCAGATGTTGTCGCTCTTAAAAGCCATATTGTATATAAAATATCGTGAATAATAATATCCGGGGTTAAGGCGTGGGCGACAGCGAAAAGAACTTTTCTTACCTGGATATGCTTGCCTCCACAGGCTATGCCAGGCACATCGGCGGCAAGGCAGCGACTGACGTACTGGTCGAAAAGGCGAAGATCGGGCCGGACTTCAAAGTGCTTGACGTAGGCTGCGGCATCGGCAAGACCTCGTGCAGGCTGGCCGCAGACCACGGGTGCACTGTCACCGGCATAGACATCATGCCCCAGATGGTCGAAAAGTCTTCTGCGCTGGCGAAGAGGCTGCGGCTGGACGGAAAGGTAACGTTCAGACAGGGCGACGCCAGAGAGCTGCCTTTCGAGGATAACAGCTTCGATGCGGTCTTCGTAGAATCGGTCACGATCTTCGTCGAAGACGTGCCGAAAGCCATCTCGGAGTACCGCAGAGTAGTCAAGCCCGGGGGCATCGTCTGCGACAACGAAGTCTGTATCACCAGAGCCTCCCACGAGAAGCTTAAAGACGATATCAACGACCTCGAAGCCATCTTCTCAGCATTTTCCTCGAAGACCAGCCAGGGCTATCTAACTTATGATGACTGGAAAGAGACCTTCGAGAAGCAGTTCCCGACAGTCGAGGCTACTCACTACGTGGCTGACCCGCAGGTAGAGATGGAAGCGAAAAAGGCCGATGGAATGGGCACCTTCGTGACCTCCACGCTCAAGACCATGTGGCTCTATGCCACCAACCCCGAGGCTAAACGCATTATTGACACGACGCAGAAGATGTACAAGTACGTCGGGCACTTCGGGTACGGGCTCTTCGTGTGCCGGAAATAAGATCGGCTGCCGACGGGTAAAAAGGTATTCTGTGCGTTGTGCCTAATAAAGGATTGTCGAAGCCTAAGTGCTTCGCACAGCACCCCTGCAACGCACCAGTAGTAGCCGTGTCACACGCAACCTTTTTTAAGGCTACAGCCGATATATCCCCACCATGCCCAGTACGGCGATCATTGGCGGCAGTGGGTTCTATTCGGTGCCCGGCTGTAATCTGAAAGAGAAGAGGGTAGTCAGGACTAAGTATGGAGACGCCACGCTGTTCTTTTACGAGAACGAGAATGGCGCTGAATTTGTCTTTTTGCCCCGGCACGGGGAGGGCCATACCTGCGCTCCGCACAGGATCAACTACCGGGCCAACCTTGCTGCGCTGAAAGAGGCGGGCGTCGAGAGGATCATCGGCATCTCCAGCGTGGGCAGCCTGCGGGAAGCCATCCGGCCGGGCGATTTCGTCCTGCTCGACCAGTTCCTGGACTTCACCAAAGCCCGCCCGATCACGTTCTTCGACGAGGACGGCTGCGTTGTCCACACTGACATGACAGAGCCGTACTGCGATGAGCTGCGCCAGTGCATCCTCGCCGCGCCGAGGGGAGATATCCGGCTGCACGAGAAGGGCACTTACGTCTGCGCCGAAGGTCCGAGGTTCGAGACTGCGGCCGAAATCAAGATGTACGCCATGCTCGGGGGCGACGTGGTAGGCATGACCGGGGTACCCGAAGTAGTCCTGGCAAGAGAGCTGGGCATGTGCTATGCCGGCATCTCAGTGGCCACCAACTATGCTGCCGGTATCTCTAAAGTCGTCACCCACGAGGAAGTCCTCGAAGCCATGAAGCAGATCGAAACCGTCCTCGCCAGCTACGTCGTCGGCTGCATCACCGCAGTGCCCGAAGTCAGGCAGTGCACCTGCCGGGATGCGCCGGGTAAAATGAATTAGATCAGATGTTCTAACCACAGCGGCACAGCGACACGGAGACAGAGCGATCCACGACAACCAACTGGTAGTTCTAACCACAGCGGCACAGCGACACGGAGACAGAGCGAACCGGTAAAAGTGAACTCTTTTTTTGTCCACGGCGACACGGGGACAGTGCATTAACTAAAAGCTGCTTACTACATAATCGTTTAAGCCTGTGTATCGGGCATATGGTCTAAAACTTCACCACTACTTAGAATTCAGTCAAATTTAGCACCAGGATACCTGAATAAGGTGTTTGTCTCCGTGCGTTCAGCCCGTCGTGCCGCTGTGGATCAATAAAAAAGAAGCCTTGCTATTCGGGTACGGGTTGTCGCCGTGCCGCCGTGGTTCAAATAACCATCTTGCCAGCGTCTCTCCCACGGTCTCCGTGTCGCTGTGCCGCCGTGGTTCAAATAACCATCTTGCCAGCGTCTCTCCCACGGTCTCCGTGTCGCTGTGCCGCCGTGGTTCAAATAACCATCTTGCCAGCGTCTCTCCCACGGTCTCCGTGTCGCTGTGCCGCCGTGGTTCAAATAACCATCTTGCCAGCGTCTCTCCCACGGTCTCCGTGTCGCTGTGCCGCCGTGGTTCAAATAACCATCTTGCCAGCGTCTCTCCCACGGTCTCCGTGTCGCTGTGCCGCCGTGGTTCAAATAACCATCTTGCCAGCGTCTCTCCCACGGTCTCCGTGTCGCTGTGCCGCCGTGGTTAGAACATTTGATCGTATTATTGTTTCCCAAACTGCGGTGCCGCCGTACCGCCAGAGATCAGGAAATATTTCGACATTACTATGGATGCCCATTGGCAGGGGACTTTATCCCGGTCATGTCCCTGATATCTATTTTGAAGATCGCGATCCTGGTGGAGCTTCCAGGAGCCTTGCCGTGGGGTACGGTCCCGCCTGATCGGAGGGCTTTTTCGCCCAGCAGCTGCATGGCTTTGCGGCGCTCGTCGGGGCTGGAGACCTCGGTGATCCTGCCCCGAATGATGATGCTCTGGAAATCGGTGACGGTGCTGTTGTACCGGTCGACCTCAAAGCAGACGTTGGGGTTCCTGCGGGCGAGGGTGGCCTTTTTGCCGCCTTCGGGCGTGTGGATATAGATCGAGCCGTCCAGGTAGGCGAAATCGGTCGGAACGATATAGGGCTGGGGGTCGTCGTTCAGACCGACCCTTCCGACACGCTCTTCCACCAGCAGCCGCTCCATTTCAGCTTTGGTCAACACAGGGAGAATTGTCATCATAGAGGTCACTTGCATAAGCGCCAGTCCATGATCACGTTACGTGGAAGGGTATAAGAAAGTATCTAAAAGAAAAGAGGCCGAGGGGCTGACCCCCTCGAAATTATATCAGCCGGATCGTCTCTAAGTTCATCGGAGACTTGGTCTCCAGCTTGTACTTCTTGTAGATCGAGCTGGCGAGGTCGAGGCACTTGTTTTCATCACCGTGGTTGGTGATGATCCTCTCGGGCCTCGGGTCCATGCGCTTCACGTACTCCATCAGCTGCCGGCGGTCGGAGTGACCGGAGAAGCCGTCCACAGTGGTGACCTGGAGGTTGATCTTCATGATCTCGGTTTTTCCTCCAGTGGACATCGGGAGCTCGTTCCAGCCCTTCTGGATTCTGCGGCCCATGGTGCCTTCTGCCTGGTAGCCGACGAAGATCAGCGTGTTCCGCTTGTCGTGGCCGTAGGACTTCAGGTACTCCATGACCGGCCCGCCGTTCATCATGCCCGACGTGGCGAGCACGATGCAGGGCGACGGGTCCGCCAGGATTTTCTCCCTCTTCTGCGGGGAGTCTACCTGCACGAACGACGGCGACAGGAACGGGTTCTGGCCCTTGTGGAAGATCATGTCCTGCAGCTCCACGTTCAGGTACTCGGGGTACGTGGTGTGGATGGCAGTCGCTTCCCAGATCATGCCGTCCAGATATACGGGCACGTTGTCGATAACACCGCGGCGGATCGCTTCTTCGAGCACGATCATGACTTCCTGGCTTCTGCCCACGGCGAAAGTCGGGATCAGGACTTTGCCGCCTCTGGCCAGCGTAGCTTTAATCACCTGCTGTATCTCGACCTCGGCTTCCCTGCGGGCGGGCTGCATGTCGTGCATGCCGCCGTAAGTAGATTCCATGATGACGGTCTCTACCCGGGGGAAGTTGTTGATAGCCGCGTCGAACAGCTTGCTTTTCTCGTACTTGAAGTCGCCGGTGAACGCCACGTTGTACAGGCCTTCGCCGATGTGGAAGTGGGCGATGGCCGAGCCGAGGATGTGGCCGGAGTTGTAGAAAGTCAGCCGCACGTCGGGGGCGATATCGGTGACATCGCCGTGGTTGAGCGTGATGGTGCGCTTCAGCGCCTCCCTGATCATCGCGGAGTCATATGGCGGCCTCTTGCCCTCACGGTTCGCCACCTCGATGTAGTCGAGCTGTAGTAAAGCCGACAGGTCGCGGGTCGGAGGGGTCGTGTAGATCGGGCCTTCGTAGCCGTACTTGAACAGCAGCGGTACAATGCCGCTGTGGTCGAGGTGGGCGTGGGTAATGACGACCGCGTCCAGGTTGGACAGCGGGCTCACTTCGGGCACGTAGAGGTACGGGGTACCGTTGCTCTCTGCCCCGGTGTTAACGCCGCAGTCGATGAGAATCTTGGTCTCGGGCGTGCTCAGCAGGAACGAGCTTCTCCCGACTTCTTTGCAGCCGCCGAGGGTCGTGACGCGAATCCACTGGTCTTTCGTAGAGACCGGCCGGTGGATCTTCCTGCCGATGGTCTTCAGAATCTGCTTCCGCTCATCCTTCACGGTACGCAGGTACTGCCTGATGTTCTTTACCGTAGAAGACTCGATAGGCGGGGTCCGTACCACTTTGGGAGTCCAGCCGATGTGCTTGGTGATCTCCCTCAGGGTAGAGCCATGCCTGCCGATGACGAGGCCTGGTTTTTCAGCCTCGATGATAACTTCGCCAGTATCAGGATCAAAGTAAAAGTCGCTCAGGCCGGATTCAGCCGGGACGATCTGCTTGATCTTGTCGATCGCCTGCTCTGCATCCAGCAGCATCTTCGGGTCGGGCCTTACCACTATCCGCTTCCGGAGGTCTTTTGCCAGCGAACGAATGATGTCGCCGTTGTCGGCAAAAGCCCTGGGCTCGGTCGTGTAGATAACAAGCTCAGGCCCCTCGAACTCGAGGCCGGAGATGGTGATGCCCTTTGGAAGCTTATCGCCTATCTTGGCCCTGAGATCGTTTAAAACGTCGTCGATTGTCATCGTTTTTTCACCTATGACATAATAAAAAAGAGAGTAAGCAAATCAAGCGTTGATAACTTGTTTGCTTACCTCCCTCTCGAATATTTCGAATTTTTCAGCAGTGATGACACAGAATTGCATGCCATTGCCCGAGGCGGAGTCCCTCTTCATCGCGGACTCGAGCGCCCTCGCGGCCAGCTCGACGCCATCCTCAACACTCATGCCAGGCTTGAAGCGGTCTTCCAGTACACCGTAAGCAATCGGCGAGCCTGAACCGGTAGAGACAAATTTCTCTTCCTCGATCCGGCCTCCGAGCGGGTCCAGAGAGTATACCTTAGGACCGGCTTTGTCTATGCCGCCGATTAGTACCTGAACATAGTAGGGTGCATAGCGCATCTCTGCAAGGATGTTGGAGAGGAGCATGGATAGCGCGTTGATCGACATGCCACCGTGGCGCCTCAGCTCGAACAGCTTGGCCTCGACCTGCAGAATGCGTGCCAGCCTCTGGCCGTCACCTACTGAGCCTGCGATGGTCATGGCAGCGTTATCAGTAATGCGGTAGATTTTCTGGGCATCTCTGCTCGCGATGAAGTTACCCATCGTGGCCCTGCGTTCAGTCGCAAGTACCACACCCTTGTCGCATATTATACCGATGGTAGTAGTGCCTTTATACTGTTTGTCTTCCATCAAAACTCCCCTTATAATGGACAAAAATTAGTCACATATTATTATTTGTCATTTATATATAATCCTTTCCCCGTTAAGCTGGCGCAGTAGTTTTTTGAAACTTTATTAACAGGCTACGCAGTAATAACAGAGAAAAGACTGCTTTGCTTGATATGTAAAATACCTCGTATATTTATAAACCTTGCGCTATCGGAGGCCAGGTAGATGGCATATCACAGGAAATTTTTACCGATATACGGGCACTGGCAGAGCCATAGTTCAGCATCCCTGACAAACGCACCAGGACCCGGTAAAAGCAAATGCACATCTGCTTTTCCACGTTTTTACCGGCCGCGGTTTAACGATAACATCTGATAATCTTAAACACTTCCGCGACAGACTTCAACCTGTATGCAGAGCCTTCTGGCGAAGCTCTACGAGGCTAAATGGGCTTTGGTGGGCATAGCTATTGTCATTTTCATCGTGTGGATTAGCCTGCCGTACATCACCCCGATCGTCTTTGCCCTCTTCATGTACTACATAACCCGGCCGGTAAAGAGGTGGCTTCACCAGTACATCAAAAATGAAGCGCTGGTAGCGCTGGGGTGTCTCCTGCTGCTGACGCTTCCTCTGGTCGCCATAATCCTCTACCTCATCCTCTTCGCGATAGGCCAGCTCAACACTTTTCTGGCCCAGTCGAACATTCCGATGCTGCCCCCGGGGCAGTTAACCAACGTGAGCCTGTCGATATCTGCCGTGCAGCAGTCTTTCAGCCAGGGAGATTTTAAATACGAGAGCCTCGGCACGACCATCCAGGAATGGTACGACCGGCTGAGCATATACTGGAGCCACATCTTCAGCCTTAAAGACCTGCTATACTCCACTGGCATGACCATAGTCGACGCTACCTTCAAGATCATCCTGATGCTGCTGCTGGCTTTTTTCCTGCTGCTCCACGACGACCGGATGGCCAGGTGGTTCAGGAAGACGTTTCCCGGCCTGGTCACGGAGAACAACGAGCTGTTCGTCCGCTACTTTAAAGCGGTGGATGACGATTTCGAGAAGGTCTTCTTCGGGAACGTCCTGAGCATCGTCTTTTTCGCCATCATAGCCACGGCAGTTTACTCCATCCTCAACTTTTTTGCCCCGGATCCGGCTTTCGTCATACCGTTCCCGGTGCTGCTCGGCATCTTCAGCGGGATAGCTGCACTCCTGCCCATACTGGGCGGCTGGATGGTGGACGTGCCAATCCTGCTCTACGCTCTGGCTCAGTCGCTCATTAACGGATCCTTCAGCAAGTACTGGTGGTACCTGGTAGTGATGGCGATAACCATTTTCGTCTTAGTGGAGAACCTGCCCAACTACCTGCTACGGCCGTTCGTCTCCCACGGGAAAGTCGACGTCGGGCTGCTGATGCTGGCCTACATCCTGGGCCCGGTCATCTTCGGGTTCCCGGGCCTGTTCCTCGGGGCGATGCTGCTGGTGATCATCACCCACTACTTCAGGATAGTCGTGCCAGAGATCAGCGGGGGAAAGAAAGAATATGACAGGAGAGCTGGCGGGGAGCAGGACAGAGCAACCAGAAAAAGAAGAAGGAGACGCTGACCCTATATCAGGTCAGCCTTCACCTGTCCGCGGTCGTCGATCTCCAGGATGGCAGCGTTGCCGATCGAGGCAGGACCCGGGTTGACGACGACAGTCTTGCCGATGTGGGATATGCCCCTGGATTCGTGGATATGCCCGCATACAACGGCCACAAACTTAGGTGCCAGGTCTGCCACAGAAGTGCTCCCTACGTGCATGCCCCCGGGGATCTCGTCTACGTGCCCTTTGGGCGGCGCGTGAGAAACCAGTACTGCAGGGCCGGTTACACCATGGAGCAGGCGTTCAAGCTCGGTCTTGATATGCTCTTCGGAAAACTCGATAGGGGTGTTAAACGGTGTAGGATTAGAGCCCCCTATGCCGATGAAGGTAACGTTGCCAATCCGCATCTTATTCTCGTGGAGATTGGCATCCTCTTCCCTGAGCAGGTCGATCAGGTCTTTCTTATCGCAGTTGCCCGGCACCGCCAGCACAGGCCTCGGCAGCTTCTCCAGCACAACCTTCGCCTTCTCCGTCGGGCCGAACTGGGTAATGTCCCCGGCCAGCAAAGTCCCGTCCACCTTACCGGCTTTCTCCAAAATCTCCGGCAGCCGGTCGAACGTGTTGTGAAAATCAGTCACCGCAAGCAGTCTCATGCTAGATAATCTCCGTTTTGAGAGAAAAAGGTGACGACAAAAATGACTGATAACATACAGTACGTTGCCGATGTGACAATAAGAGAAACCATAAATTAGTTGTTCTCCACCCACGAGGTGTCCTGCTCTCCCTCGGCTCTGGCCAGGGCGAGCTCGATGTCGCGGATTAAGCCCATGAGGGTGAAGTATTCCCGGGGGCTGATCATCGCCCGGCCGAGGATGCGGCGGATCATGATAGTAGTCTTATCTTTCTTGTGCTCCGCGTAGTTGATGCTTTCGAGCAGCTGCTCGACGTGCTGGTACAGGATCTCCTGCATCTCTCCGTCGGCCAGCAGGAAATCGCCGCCAGTGGCATCGAAAAGCTCGTAGAGTACGACGGTGACTGCGTGAGAAAGGTTCATCACGGGGTACTCGTCTGACGCCGGGATAGTAAGAACTACGTCGCACCGCTCTATGACTTCGTTGGGAAGGCCGTGGTCCTCTTTGCCGAACAGCAGCGCAACTGTGCCCTGCTTGTCCTCCAGCATAGTTTTTAGCTCCCGGGGGCTGAAACATGGCATCCGGACGTGCTCCCTCATAGAGCTTCCGGGCTTTCCGGTGGTGCCGATGGTGATGTTCACGCCTTCGAGGGCCTCTTCGACTGAACCGACGATAGTGGCTTCCGCAAGCAGGTCCTGAGCGTGGGAGGCCATCGCCTTTGCATAGTTGCCCAGCTCGCAGGGGTTGACTAATACCAGGTCGTCGAACCCGAAATTTTTCATGGCCCGGCAGACAGAGCCCACGTTGCCCTCGAAGGCAGGCTCGACGAGAACGACCCGGATGTGCAGCGGCGTTTCTTCGCTCATGGTTTGCCAGGCGTCTCCTTGATCTTGTAGACCACCCGAATATCCGTAATACGGGTTTCGGGGTAGTTGCCCGTCGAGTCTTTTTCCGCAGACTTGACCATGTCCCAGATCGTCAGCAAGGCCACGCTGACCCCGGTCAGCGCCTCCATCTCTACGCCGGTCTTCCCGGTCGACCGGACTTCGGCGATAGCCGTGATGGTTTCCTCCCCGACGTCGAAGTCGAGGTCGATGCCGCTCACCGGAATCTGGTGGCACAGCGGGATCAAATCCCAGGTGCGCTTCACGGCCATGACTCCCGCGACCCGGGCGGTCGCCAGCACGTTGCCCTTCTTGACGTTGCCCGCCTTGATCAGGGCCATCGTGTCTTTCGTCAGGCGAATAGTGCCCTGTGCTTTCGCGATCCGGAGGACGTCTGCCTTGGCGCCCACGTCCACCATCTTTACCTTATCCCCATCCACGTGGGTGAAATCCTTAGCTGACATTGCGGTGGCTCCTGAACCAAAAGATTACAGCCTGCATATATACGCTACAGTTAATTTAGCTTTACTGTGATAAAAACCATCTTCGGCAGATCTTCAGCCAGAGTTGCGGTGTACGAGCAATTGAACGCTGCGCTGTGCTAAACACTAAGGGCACGGAGGACATTACTCCCGCCGCTGCCGGTACTCTTTCATTACATAAGGGATGCAGTGGACGACGTCGGTAGCCAGCAGCCCGTAGCCCTTTTCCCTGAAAGCCATGTCGCCCGCGGCCCCGCTGACGAAGGCTGCGGCGGTGGCCGCCTCGAACGCAGGGTTCACGCAGTACAGGGCTCCGGTAATGCCTGCGAGGACATCGCCCGTACCTCCGACAGTCATTCCCGGGTTGCCGGTGCTGTTGAGCTTCAGCTGCTTGCCGTCGGTGATCACGTCTGTCCGGCCCTTGAGAAGAGTGACCAGACCTTTCGACTGAGAAAACTGCATGGCCTCTTCCCGGCCGTCGCCCGTTACTTCGACGCCGCTGATCCTCCTGAACTCGCCGTGGTGAGGGGTGACGATGCCCTTGAGCGGCATGCCCGGCTGAAGGGCGTCGGCGTCGAGGACCGTTTTGTCGCACAGCCTCACGATCTCCTCGAGAGCTCTGAGCGTCTCAGGGTCATGCCCGGCGCCCATGCCGATGACAACGACGTCATGCCGCTTGATCTGCTGTTTGAGCAGGTCTACATCTGCACCTACTATAAGGTGTCTATCCGAAAGCGGATAGGTGATCAGGTTCGGTGAATAGGAGGCTATGAGGTCAGCGGCACGCTGGGGAGCCGCTATGGTTACGATGTCGGCGCCTGTGCGCAGCGCAGCCATTGCCGCCAGCGTGGGAGCTCCGACATAGGGGCCCCCGCCGACAATAAGCACCCGGCCGCTCTGCCCTTTGTGCTCGAAGTCTCCCCGGGCTTTGACCTGCTGCAGATCCCCGGGACCGGCGTACTCTCTTGCCTTTTCAGGTATGCCGATGTCCACAACTTCGGTATTGTACCGCTCCAGCCCTTTTTTCATGGCGTGGAAGGTGACGACGAGGTCCGGCTTGATGCACATGGGGCACTCCCCGGTGTGGCGGTCCAGGCCGCTGGGAGTGTCGACTGATACTTTGATGGCAGGGCTGTTGTTGATCAGGCTGATGGCCCGGGCCGCCAGCCCCCGGGGCATGCCGGAGCTCCCGGTACCGAGGATAGCATCGATGATGATGTCGCAGGTCTCGAACAGTTCCCTCGTGAGCATCTCCGCCGCCTCGATGTCGATGACGTCGACTTTAGCCATGCGCAGCTTGAACAGGTTCTCGGCAGCAGGACCTTTCCTCACGTCGGAAGCTCTGCCCAGCAGGATGACTGACACCGGGCAGCCGGCCATGGATAGATATCTTGCAGCGACAAAACCGTCACCGCCGTTGTTACCCTTGCCGCATACAACCAGTACCCTCTTGCAGCCGTAGAGAGCCCGCAAAACCTCGGCGACCTTTCTGCCCGCGTTCTCCATAAGCGTGCCGTAGCTGACTCCATAGTAGTCTGCGTTCGCTTCGAGCGCCCGCATCTCTTCGGCAGTGACATATTCAACCATCGGTGGCTTTCCTCGCTTATAGAGTGTTTCGACCCTCGATTAAATAATAGTTGCCAGTACCAGTAGCATGAAAACAAGGGAAAATGGACGGTTCAATCAGGCAGTCGGCCATACAGGTAAGGATATGAAGCCATATTAGAGACCACCATATAATTCTGAAATAAATATATAACTATAACCGCCTTACGTTCACAGGGATGGATTGGCCATGAGAAATGTCACTAGCAGAGAGCATCGCCCCCAGGGCCCGGTGTCGGCGGCAAAGATTGCCTGTATTTTACTCGTACTTACGATGGCGCTGCCATACCCGATGGCGGCGACAGTCACGGCGTCTAACGGAGGTCCGGCAATATTTGCCACGCCCGGCGATCCCGGAAGGTCGCTGGAAAACCAGTCGTACTCGATCGGACTGCAGGCTTATGTCTATGGGCTGGCCCCAGTCATCATGCAGCGGACAGAGGAGCAATTCACCACAACCCCGGGCCCTGGCCACGCCCCTGTCAACCAGTTCGGGCACATCACGAGGCTGGCGACGCCGGAGGATACGGATGTCGTCACACCCAATGCGGATACCCTGTATTCCACCGCCTGGCTGGAGCTGGGTAAAGAGCCGGTCATTCTCCAGGTTCCGGACACCGGCGATCGATATTACGTCATGCAGATGCTCGATGCCTATACGAATAATTTCGCCAGCGTCGGCCGGCGGACTACCGGCACTGGAGAGGGTAGTTTCGCCATAGTCGGGCCCAGATGGAACGGCAGCCTCCCCGCAAACCTGACCGTCATCGAGTCCCCGACCAACACGGTCTGGATTATCGGCAGAATACTGGTGAACGGCTACGACGACCTGTCGAACGCCACGGCCCTCCAGAGCCAGTTTACGCTGACGCCACTGAGCCGGCTCAGAAACCAGACGACGCCGGCTCAGAACCTGACCCTGGCCGACTACAAGCAGTATACGCCTTCCCCTAACGTGCAGGAGAGGCTGAGGTTCTTCGAAGAACTCCGGGTCGCGATGCTGAACAACCCGCCACCGCCAGGCGAGGAAACCCTGATGGCCAACTTCAGCCGGATAGGCCTGATGCAAGCCCAGTCCCCGTACGGAACAGGGCTGAACCCCGAGATAGGCGACGGGCTGGCACGGGCGATCGTGGAGGGAGATCGGATTGTCGGGGAAGCATGGGCAAACCAGAGCGGCAAAGGAGGCAATACCTGGCTGATGAACACAAAGACAGGTAACTACGGCAGCGATTACCTGACAAGGGCGGCAGTAGCAGCGGGCGGCCTTGGGGCAAACGTCCCCGAAGAAGCGGTGTATGCCAGAGCAATGACCAGTATCGAGGGAGCACCGTTAAACGGAGCCGACAGATACGTCATCCGCTTCGGCAGCGGCAACCTGCCCCCTGTCGACGCCTTCTGGTCTCTGTCGGCATACAACGCATCGACGTACATGCTGGCATCCAACCCGTATTACCGGTACTCGATCGGCGACCAGACGCCCGGCCTAAAGTATAATCCGGACGGATCGCTGGACATATACATCCAGAAAGAGATCCCCGAAGGGAAGGAATCCAACTGGCTCCCGGCGCCTGAAGGGAACTTCTACCTGATCCTGCGGATGTACGAGCCTGGATCGCAGGTACTGGACGGGACATACCAGATACCCCCTGTAAGGAGGGCTTAGCCGGACCTGTGTAAGCAATTATATAGCAGCATATCGATTATTGATACGGTGCAGCCCGACCATGGACAATATTGACCTCAGGATAATCCAGGAACTCGTCCCAAACTCCAGGGTCACATACCGGGAGCTCGCAGACAAGCTCGGCGTCTCTGCGAACTCCGCCCACAAGCGAGTCCAGAACCTGGTGGAGCAGAGGATCATCCAGCACGCTACCTAATGACATAACCATAGACGTCTGGACGAAAACGACGGCGGAGCTGAAAGAGCTCCAGGATGCCTTGCAGAAGGAAGGGTACTTCGAGAAGGTAGTCCCAATACTGGTTTATAAAGTCTACCGGTTCGATACGTGGCTGGATCAACAGATCCGGGATAAGGCTTCCGGGAAGGACAAAGTCGTATGAAGGATGATCGCTGCAGCAAGTGCAGAACGTACAGTCTCTAAAAAATTAGCGGAAGAATTGAGTAGGCAGGATTGCCGACGATGCTTCTCCGAGGTGCCTGGCATGATCAGCCCGGGCCTGCTTCTCGGCTTCCAGCTGCCTGGCCGATTTTCCGGTAGCCGCCAGTTTTGTTTTACGGATGCCCCGTATGGCCTGCAGTAGCGGTTCCAGAAGCCTGCCGGCGAAGTGGTAAGCGGCAGATCTGATATCCAGTATGATGTGCCTCATGAATGATGCCTCGATAGCCCAGATGGCAGTCGGGCGATTTATGCTCATGTCACAGCAGGAGAAGATAAAGCGGCCACTACCCGGCGGTCGAATGTTCGTTTTGTCATTCTATCAATCACAAAATCAACATACCAGTGCTACCAGTCTTAAGAATAGACGCTTACTTTCGGCAGCTCCGTAATACTTAACATCTCCACGGCAGTATGACAGGTGAATAGAGATGACCCCAACCCTGCATACGCTGAAAGAGAAGCTGATAAACATAAGAAATTGTCCTGACCATGACACGGCCGATTTCGGCCTCGTCCCCGGGATGCTGGAAAACATCGGCTCGACAGACCCGGTACTGCGGGACGATCTCATCTATGAGACGTTCGCCGGGTGGATAGAGGCTGATAAATTTTCTCCGGGAGAGCTGAAACACCTGCTGAACACCTGCCTGGACGACTCGCACGCCTTTTACAGGATCGGAGAAGAAGGGACAGACTCGGTTTTTACCAGGACATTCTCGCTGCTGGTCGTGGCGCTGATCATCGACGCCCACAGGAGGAACACATTCCTGACTCTGGCAGACCTCCGGGAGGTCAAGGCTAAAATGGTCCGGTACATGGCAGAGGAAAAGGATGTCAGAGGCTACGTCGGAGAAAAGGGCTGGGCCCACTCCACGGCACATGCGGCCGACGTTTTTGGCGAGCTGGGGAAGTGCGAGGAGTTTACGGACAGCCGCGACCTGCTGGACATCCTGCACTCCGTCAGCGAAAAAGTGGTCATCAACAGCTACATCTACATTCACAGGGAAGACGAAAGACTGGCCAGGGCAGTGGTCGGCATCCTGGGTAGAAGAATTCTGGACAAGCAGGCGATCGTCGGATGGCTGGAGATGTTCGGAGAGATCCTGAAGAGCGGCTCGCACCCTGAGGACGATTATCTGCGGAACAACGTGAAGATGTTTTTGAGAAGCCTGTACTTCCGGCTATCGCCCGACGGCTACGAGGGACAAATAAGGCCCTTGATCGAGAACGTTTTACAAAAGTTGAGCAAGTTTTAAGTGCCCGAAGAAAAATGACGGGGTATTTTCCCCCGTGCCTACTTTTTAGTGTTCATGTAGTAATACGCTGCTGCAACGGCGATGATGATCAGTACCAGAAGCACGATCCAGTACCAGTAGTTAGACCACCATGAACCGGCCTCGGGAGTCGGAGACGGGGCAGGCGTTGCGGTTGCCTCCGGGGTTGGCTCAACCGTGGGCTCCGGAGTAGCGGTAGGAGCCGGGGTAGGCGTCGGAGTGACGGTCGGCTCCGGCGTCGGAGTAGGCGTCGGCCGGACGTAGAACTGACTCATATCGAAGCTCCCGGAGGGCCCGGAAGGCCCGGAAGGCTGAGCAGGCTCAGGGGTAGGATCTGTCGAAGGTGCAGGTCCCGGCCCAGGTTCGGGCGTCGGTTCGGGTGTGGGATCAGATGGGGGAGGTGCAACCCCCATAGCCATTGCGACCTGGGCTGTCGCAGCGATCATCAAAACAGTCAGCATTATTGTACACAGGACTGCAGTACAGGATAGTTTTAAACGCATCGTATCCCTCGTGGATCAACCGTCTTCATTCTCAGGGACAGATACCCCCTCCCGCTCGCAGTAAACTCTGATTACTCCGGCATCCGCCGGGAATGCGGCAGGATATCGACGGTTATCGTAGAATAATAAATCAACGGCCCCAAATTTAACCGTTTTCTACTAAAAATCAATTTTCTAATATGGAATTATCAGGATAGCCGGATACATTTAAACACTACCAGCACCTCGAAGGGCACCTTTTCCCTGGCAACTGTTTCCACAGAAAAGCCGTGCTGCCGGTACAGTTCAGCTACGGCATCGATGTCGGTCAGGGATGAGAACACTGTCAGCACCCGGCCCCCGATCGGCAGGATCCGTTTGACCCCGGCCAGAAACTGCCTGATGACGTCCCTCCCGTCCGGGCCTCCGTCGAACGCCCGGTTGAGCCAGGCGTCCAGCCTTTCGTCCTCGGAAGTCGGCAGGTATGGCGGGTTGAAGATGATGACGTCGAACTGGCCGCAGATGCCGCTGAACAGGTCGGTCCTCACGACTTCGACCCCGTTGAGGCGGGCGTTCTGGCAGGCGATGGGATTGATGTCCGTGGCTATGACATCGGTGACCTCTTTGACGAAAAACGAGACGACGCCGGAGCCTGTGCCCACTTCGAGCACCTTTTCGCCGGGCCGGATATCTTTGAGCGCCGCCTCGACCAGCAGGAAAGAGTCATCGCCGGGATCGTAGACGCCTTCCAGCAGCTCGAACTCTTTATCCCGGTAGATCCGAACTGTCATGCTTCACCAGCCTCGCCACCTCGTTCGCCAGTAAGGCGAACTCTTCGGGGGACACCTGCTCCGCCCGCCGGTCCAGAATTTCGGGAGGTAGCGCAGAGAGAATAGCCTGCGGGTCTTTCAGGCTCATCATGTGCGCCCCGTTCAAGAGGGCTTTCCGGAGCTTTTTCCTTCTGCCCGCGAAAGCCGCAGTGACCAGCTTCATGAACAGCTCCTCATCTGCGACGGTATAGCCTGCAGGCCGGGGAGTAAGCTTGACCACTGTCGACTCGACCTCGGGCTGCGGGTTAAACGCCCGCCGGGAGACGTTGAAGAGCAGCTTCACGTCGGCGAAGTGCTGCACAGTGACAGACAACCGGGAATAGTCTTCCTCCCCGGCCCTGGCCGCCATTCTCAGCGCAAACTCCCGCTGGTACATCAGAACGGCGAACTTAAAAGGGCGACGCAGAAGTTTGAAGGTGACGTCTGAAGAGATAGAGTAGGGCAGATTAGCCACTACTTTATCGAACCGGGGGAAATCCACTTTCAGGGCGTTGCCCTGGAGGACGGTGACGTTGGAGCCTCGAAAATCGGCCTCGAGCGCTTCTGCAAAGCGCCTGTCCATTTCGATAGTATAGACGTGATGCGATTTTTGCGCAAGCAGCCGGGTGAGGTTGCCGGGGCCGGCGCCGATTTCAAGTACATCTTCGTCTGGGGACAGAGACGCAGCGTCCACTATCCTGTGCAATACGTTCTGATCTACAAGAAAGTGCTGATCTTTACGCTTGTCAGGGGCGAGGTCCATTTTTATGCTCCATAAAAATCTATGAGGCCGGCACGATCCGTGCCGGTGAGATAGTTATCCCCGAGCTCTTACTTCGCGTACATTCTGTACTTGATGGTCTCGTCCTTGATCTCTTCCTCGATGCGGCGGGCGATGAGCTTGTCGGGGTGGTGCAGGCCTTTGACCCGCTCTTCCAGCTCCTTGAAGCTCTTGAATTTGCCTTTCTTGCGCTCGTCGATCAGCGCCCACATCATCTTCTTGCCGATGCCGGGGAGAAGCTCCAGCATGTGGAGCCTAGTGGTGATCGGCTGGGCGATGTTGAAGAACTCCAGGTACTTGGCCTCGTTCTCCTTCACGATCTTCTCGATCATGTAGGGGAGTTCGATCTTGGCACCCTGGGTAAGCTCCTCGTACCTGAGCCGCTTTTCGACCCGCTTGACCACGTCACGCTCTCCCTTGCCGACAAAGACCTTACTCCCGATTTCCACCTTCGAGCCCTCTTTCATGACCAGCTCCAGTAGTATGAAGTACTCCGAGCCGAGGGACTGAGCCAGCGGCTCCCTGAGGTGGATTGGCCTGGTGTCATCTCCGTGGCCAGCGGGCAAGTCTAGAACATATGCGTATTGCTCTTTGATGTCGATAGCGTGGGTCGTGGTCATCGATAGTTCACCCTGATTGGTACTATGTGTATAATCGTATATTGCTCTAAGATAAAATAAAGTATTGCTTAGATATATTTTGCTACTATATCTAAGATGGCTTTCAGCTCGGCATCGCTCAGGGTGAAACGCTCCTTAGCATAAATAGACCTGAGCTCATCCCTGGTACGGGGGCACAGGCTTGCGATCTTGATCGCGATGTCGAGCTTCATCTTCTCAAGGGTAAGAAGCTCGTTGACCATGTCCCTGGAAGCCTTGCCGTCAAGTTTGGAGAACGTGTTGGCGTGCTCCACAGCCCGCTTCTGTTCGTAGCGGAGCTCTACGCCGGCCTGTTCACGCTCATCCTTGATGTGGTTGAGCATGTCCCTGACTTCCGGGAGGGTGAGCAACTCTTCGCTTATTACCTTCTTGATGATCATTACGATCCCTGCTTATGCGTTGTTCTTCTGCGGCTTCAGGTGCTGCGACCGGGCAATGACAGTCTTCTTCTTGCCACCGTCACTGATGCCGACGAACCACGCGCGGCCCGCCTGGCCAAGGATCTCGCCTGTGAGGCCCTGGAACCTGCGGTAAGGCATGCCCTTGTGGACGCTCGAGTCGATATCGATGTGGACCTTCTGTCCGACCTCAAAGTCCTGTACAGCCTTGCTGACCGGGGAGAGGCCTCTTGCCCTGAGGTCCTTGTTAAACTTGTGCCTCGTCTTTAATCTCTCGCCATGTGATCTTGCCATGATATTCCTCCTTCAACTTTTGTGACATCGAGTTCCTGAACTTTGACCGGCGTTCCGAGCAGCGCCGACAGCGAAGGCCGCGTCCTGCCGTTATCACCGGAAACAAGTTCTTTCACATATAGCCCGCCTTCACAGCGGACAGTGATCACGAAGTACTTTTTCTCCGCGTTCAGCTCTTCCAGGTCGATACTATAAACGTGCCTTGTTCGGTCGAGGTCGGCACGTCGATGTGCGACCCGCTCAGGCGTACGTTGAAGTATCTCCGAGTTAGATAGAGTAGCTAACGAAGATTTAAGTGTTTCTATTGAAATATCCTCATTGTATATAACTTTAAGCCTGTATACTTTGTTGACCTTGAGCGACTTGACCTCTTCGACCGCATTCTTGGCCACGTATACGAGGTCAGACACTTTTACCTTCGGCTCTGCATAAGTATTGATCTGCTCCTTAAGCGCTGCCAGGTCTGTGCGCCTCACGTGAGGATCCATAACCTCCATAACAAAGGGCCTGCCCTCGCCCACCATGATGGCATCGATATCTTCTCTGCCCGCGCCATGCAGTACTCCGTCGTGGGCTTTGAAGGCTTCGATGACTTTGTGGCTGATCAGCTCTTCTACAGAGTTAGTATACATCTTGCCAGTGTTCTTGCACCGCTCGCAGCCCTTTCCGCCGCATTCCCGGCAAGGCCACCTGGTCTGGGGGATATCCCGGACATACTTGTTATACCGGCCGTAGATGAACAAGGATTGCACCTGAAGTTTAACCTTCTCGTCCGCGAGGTAAATGGTGAAAAGCACGTCGGGGCGCTTGAAGTCGACCTGCTTGCCGGTCATCTGGGAGACCAGCTTGCCGACTTCCCGGTTTAGTTCCGACTTCAGCGGCTCTGCGTTGGCTATGCCGCACTCAGCCCAGAGCACTTCCTCCTTCTCTGACATGATTGGGGGTACCTTCGTACCTACCAGCAGCGTGTCGTACTCGTAGCCTTTCACGACCTCGACGCACTTGTCGGCGTATTCTTTGAGCTTTTCGGGATGCTGGAACAGGCCTCTGCACAGCCAGCATTCCTCTTCCTCGCCGCCCGCCAGTTTTCTCGCCTGGGGCAGTGTCGGAGCCAGCTCTTTCTGCAGTTCCATATCGCCGTTAGCAGCCGCTTCCATGGATAAGGTCAGCTTGATAGCGTTGCCCCTCTGGGCGTTGGTCAGCCCGGTCGAAAGCTTGCCGAACTGCCGCCCCATGCAGGCATCGCAGATCGGGCCTTCCTTGAGGATGCGTTTCGCTGTTTCTATAATTGTCATATTGCCGGGTTCAATGATGTGCTTACACATTTTAAACCTTTCCCGAAACCATTTAAATGAGCCAACAATAACATTTAATATTGAACGTATCATTTAAAATATTGTGATCATAAATGGAATCAGTATCGAGTAAAGTATCGAGCCAAAATCAGATAACTCTGCCAGGCGATGTCCGAAAGAAGCTTGGAGTAAAGCCAGGTGATAAAGTAGTCTTCATCGAAGAAGATGACAGGATCATCATCAAGAGCCTGAAGGACCTCGTCTACGAGATGGTAGAGGGCTTCAAGGACCTGGATAAAACTGACAAAGAATTCAGGAAAGGCTTCGACAGAATGTTCAGGGAAGGCTAAACAGATGGATGTCTGCCTCGATACGAACGTCTTCAGCAGTGGCCCGGAGTTCCTGCTCTGGATGGAAGAGAAAAATGTAAAAGGCTATCTCCCCGCCCATGCGTTCATGGAGCTTTCGTACTACCAGATGAGGAGAGCGGACGGATCTGTGGCGAATTTTATCAGTGCGTTAGCAGGGCTGGATATCGAGATCGTACCCTTTGATAGGTCGCTCGCCTTGATAGCGGCCAATAATGCGCTCATAAAGTACGACCTGTCGGCCCACGCCGTAGACTATGCCATCGGCGCTTATGCATACAAGCGGAAAATTCCATTGATCACCAACAACAAGAAGCACTTCGGGTGGGTCGATGAAGTCTACACCCCGGAGGAGTTCATGAAAAAGTATGCCTGAGCTACGATGTTGGGGTTCATGATATACGCTCAACTTTTGAAATAAAGATTATTTTGTCATAAAATTTTTAAAACGCATGTTTAACGTCGTATTTTAATCAAAAAACGTTAAATAGACCGTAGATACACTTAGCAACTGGTAATTATGACAACCAGTGAAGGAGTAATCCCTGCTCTGCCAGCCGGCGATCGCCCGTCTGCAAAGTTCTCAAACCCGGTACTCGAGAATATCTACAGCCGGCGATCCGTCAGGAGCTACAAGCCTGATCCTGTGCCCGACGAGGTGCTGCTCGAGATCATCAAGGCCGGCACATTTGCGCCTACGGCCATGAACCAGCAGCTGTGGCGTTTCGCCGTGGTGACGGGGGAAGCAGATATTGACAGGTATGCAGACCGGGCGAAGCAGCTGTGGCAGCAGAACATCGGTTTAAAAGTAGCCGCGGCCACAGGTCTGGGAGGACCGGGCATCGCACGGTATGCGAAGATGATGAAAGCGCCAGGCCTCCACCTGTTCCACCATGCGCCCGCGCTGGTCTTTATCTTTGCCCCGAAAAGCCGCCTGATCAGGGAAGACTGCGCCTGCGCAGCCGAGAACATGATGCTGGCTGCGGCTTCCCTCGGGCTGGGCAGCTGCTGGATCGGCCTGGCAGCGCCGCTTGGGACTGACAGGAAAACCAGAGAGGAGCTGAAAGTCCCGGCTGGATACGGGATGATGGCGACGCTGGCCTTCGGCTACCCGACTAACGAGGGCAGAAAAGCACCGGAGCGAAACGCAGATGTCCTGCTGAGCTGGACCACGTAAAACTAGCCCAGGAAATATCAATCTAATCTGAATATTCAGAATAATCAGAATGCTTATATAGGATACAGTTGTAGAGGGGATTGTGATAAGATGGTAAAGAAGCTGAAGAACTCGCCGGAGCCAGGCTGCTGTGATACGCCCTCAAAACCCCAGCTACAGACCTGGAAGGTCGAAGCGCTGGTCAGCGTGGACGAGCGGGGGCAGATGGTGCTCCCCAAAGACCTGAGAGACCGGGCGGGCATCAAGCCCGGCGACAAGCTGGCCATCGTGAGCTGGGAGAAGGACGGCGCAGTCTGCTGCATGTCCTTAGTTAAGGCGGACGATCTGGCAGGCATGGTCAAGGACATGCTTGGGCCGATGGTGAAGGAACTGGGCCCGGAGTAGGGGGTTTAGACATGGAAGCATCGCTCGTGAAACCAATGGTAGCTGCGATCGACAGCGACATAACCTGGAAAAATCGATTTGACCATTTCCTTGCACGCTGGTCCTGGAAGCGTAACCAGCACCTGGTAGAGCCCGGCCTGTATGCGCTGGGCAGGCCAGAGAAGGAATCGCCTGTGTTCGTGACCGCAAACTATACGCTCAGCTTCGACGCCCTGCGCTCCGCGCTGAAGGGTATCGACTGCTACATTTTGGTGATTAACACTTATGGTATCAACGTCTGGTGCGCTGCCGGCAAAGGCACCTTCGGCACCGACGAGCTGGTCAACCGGATCGCTGTCACCGGGCTGGCTAACGTCGTGTCGCATAAAAAGCTGATCCTGCCGCAGCTTGGCGCCCCGGGTGTCAACGCGTTCGAGGTGACGAAGCGGAGCGGCTTCAAAGTAGAGTACGGCCCGGTACGGGCAGCCGATATCAAAGACTACCTGCAAGCCGGAAGTAAAGCCACTCCGGAGATGCGCAGAGTGAAGTTCCCGGTAGCCGACCGAGTTGTGCTGATTCCCGTAGAGCTGGTGGCATCAGTTATCCCGGCCATTCTGATTACGATTGCCGGCTTCCTCACCGGCGGCCTGGTCTCCGCCCTCGCGGCGGTAACGGCAGTGCTGGCAGGCGTAGTGCTCTTTCCGGTACTGCTCCCGTACTTGCCGACTAAGGACTACAGCTCAAAGGGACTGTTCCTCGGACTGATACTGGCACTCCCGTTCGCCGGGTACACATACCTAAGCAACCCCCAGGTAACCGTATGGACCGCACTGTGGATGCTGACCTTCCCGCTGATCATGCCACCTATCACGGCGTACCTGTCGCTGAACTTCACCGGCGCCACACCGTTCCCTTCCCGCACCGGCGTCCGCAAGGAGATCTACAGGTACATCCCAATAATGGCGATCATGGCAGGCCTCGGCACGGTCATCCAGCTCGCAGTAGCAGCGCTTAATTTCCTGAAGGTGATCTGATGTTCAACTCCTACAAAGAAAACACGCTGGAGTACTTACCGAACAAGTGTGTAGGCTGCGGCATGTGCTGGAACGTCTGCCCGCACGCGGTCTTCGGGCACGAAGAGCGCAAGAGCACAAACCTGCTGATGAAGGCGAAGGCCGTGGCAAAGCTCGAGCGAAAGGAAGCCTGCATGGAATGCGGCGCCTGCCAGCTCAACTGCCCGACTGGCGCCATCAAGGTCCAGAGCGGCGTAGGCTGCGCTGCTGCCATGATCCACGCTGCGCTCACCGGAGGCCCGGAGGTCTGCGGCGACGGTGGCTGCTGCGGATCAGGGGCGAGCGAAACGTCCTGCGGGTGCGGAGAGAAAAAATAGGCCCGCAGGCCTTTTAATTTTATTCCGCTCGGTGGAAGCGCTCTACGTAATCGCTATCTATACTTCTCAAAGCCAGCGTTTCTGTCCCGTCCTCGAACCAGTACTTATAAGTTTCGTCTTGCCCGGGCTCGTCCCTGGTCGGCGCTCTTTTCTCGCCGGCAAACGGGTAGAAGCTTTCCTTATTATCGTACAGGTAGAGCTGATCGCCGCTCACCCGGTATTTGCCGTGGACTTCGACCAGGCCTTTGATGATCGTGCCGGAGCCGATGATCCGGTACATGTAAGTGCCGTCACTGTTGAAACGGTAGGCCTGTCCCGAATATGCGGCGCCAACATAGTTGCCTGCAGAGTCCACAAGACTACCCATCGTGCCCGAGTCACCCCATGCCCCGACGAGGTCGCTATCGATGTCTGTCCGGGTTCCCGGACCGGAATAGATGTTTCCGGGAGTATCCGGCGTACCCGGATCAGTCGGAATGCAGCAGCCGCAGCACCCGCTCACGAGTAAGCCTGCGACTACGATCAGAGAACAACAGATGAACAGTTTACCACTCAAGTCAATACCCTGTAAGCAGTTTTTATTCCTGGCTTAATAAACCATTCGATGGACTTACAGCTGCCCGGGTGCCGCTATCGTTTGAGGGCTAAGGTAAAAAATAGAAAATTACTCTTCCTGGACCACGCAGGTCTTCAACAGCAAGTCGTACAGCCCCTGTTTCTTATCGTTGAACAGGATGAAGATGAAGCCGATGTAGAAGAAGTTGGCGAACACGGTCTTGAGGATATACCTGAGCGCTGCCGTGACGAAGCCGATACGGTTTCCCTGCTCATCGACGACTTTGAGCTTGAGCAGGATTTTACCCGGCGTGCCCTGGTATTTGGAGCTCTCGAACCAGGCGTTGTAGACCACGAAGACGATGACTTCGATCAGTACTGAGATGAAGATCACAAGCACGGCAATCAGGAGCATCATGATGTTAGCCTCGTCGGAGGTGCTCATGAAGATCGCTGCCAGGTAGATGATCATAGCCGGGATCAGGATGACAAAGCCGATGATTCCCATGACAAAAGAGTCGATCAGAAAGGCGACCAGGCGGACCAGGAAGCCGGCATAATCTAAGACCGCAGGCTCGGGTTCAAGGCGCACAGGGTCGAAACTGGTATCGTGAGGACTGATGCTTCTCAAATAACCACCGGTGTAGAATAGGCTGGATTTGTAGTTAATTCTTACTCTGGGGGTCGGGCGACATCGCCCAAAAAGGAAAAGGTGCAGGCCGGATATTCCGGCGCCTCAGCGCCGGTCGGTCTCCCAGTTCACCATGACGATGCAGTGGTCGGCGTGGTACAGCTTCTTGCCAAGGCTGACCTTCTTCGCGCCCTTAGCATCCAACACCGCCTCCTCCTCGGGAGTCAGGTTCTGGTGATCGCTAAGCACAAATGTCTCGTTCCCGGTCAGCTCCACGCTTCGGATGTCTTCCCCATCCTCATGCAGGTAGACCAGGTTATCCATGCCGCTGATCACGTCGGCGAACGACCTCTTAGAGATGTAGACGCCAGGCGTCGCCTCAGCCTCGCCCTCCGGCGGTATGCCCCTCTCCAGCGCCTTCTTGATCAGCGCCGCCGGGCTCCGCTCGTCCGGGCTGAGATACCGCACGTGCTCGCCGCTGAACTTGATCGTGACTGGCGGAGCAGGCTCCCCGAGAAGCACGGCAAAGAACTCCACATCCCTCCGCAGGTCGTGCGATAAAAACAGCGATGCGTTAACGCACCGGGCGATGATATCCATCCGGCCCGCTCCGCCGGGAAGATCGTTCAAGGAAAATTTCGGGTTAGTGACAGCCTTATGGCCCACGACGACGAACCTGCGCATGGTGGATAGTTAGGCTTAAGAGTATTAATTATTGTGGATGGATGGCGCCAAGGGCGTTCGTAAGAGCTACTTGATGCCCGCTCACAAAATGCGCACAGAACTAAAACAGCAACCAAAGCGGTCGACGGAGGTTTTTCAGGCTTGTCCGGCATCAGCCGGATGCGGAGATGGCCAGGCAATGACCGCCTACCGAAGGTGGCGGTGCTTAGCGCTTGCGAAGGAGGTTCAGGGGGCGAGCAACGAAGTGCGAGCTGCCTGGACCGACGAGGGTGCGAGCGCGGCCTGGACATAGGAGCACCTGAAAAACCGGAGTAGGCCGACCCGAAGGGTCGGACGTCGACCCGCGAAGATGTGATTTAAAAATAATTGGTTATGCAGATGTTAAGATGATGCAAGAATAGTTCAGGGTAGCTACTTCATCCCCATCTGCTTCATCATTTTTTGCATGTTCATCTTGCCGCCGGGGCCGCCGCCTTTCATGCCTTTCATGGCCTTCTGCATCATCTTGTGGTACTTGAGCAGTTCCCGGACTTCGTCGGCGGACTTGCCGGAGCCGTGGGCGACCCTGACGATGCGGCTGCTGCCTATTAATTTAGGATCGTCGCGCTCTGCGGCGGTCATGGAGTCCATGATGACCTTGTAGCCCTTGAGCTTGTCCTGGGTCATCTTGTACATGTCGTCGGTGATGTTCCCACCCAGGCCGCCTAACGGAAGCATGGACATGATCTGCTTGAGGGGACCCATCTTGTTGATAGCCTCGAGCTGGTCGTACATGTCGTTCAGGGTGAACTTGCCCTGCATCATCTTCTCGACGTTGACGTCGTCCTTCAGCAGGACTTCGTTGGCCCTTTCCACGAGGGCCTTGAGGTCGCCCATGCCGAGCAGCCGGGAGATGAACCCGTCGGGATCGAACCTCTCCATGTCGTCCGGCGTCTCGCCGACACCGATGAAGGCGATGGAGGTATTAGTATCAGATACAGCCGACAGCGCACCGCCACCTTTTGCGGTACCGTCGAGCTTGGTGATGACTACGCCGGTGATGCCGATCGCGTCGTTGAAGGCTTTGGCCTGTTCGCTGGCCTGCTGGCCGATGGCTGCATCGAGCACCAGCAGCTTGTGGTCGAACTTGGTCAGCCCGTAGATGTCCTTCATTTCCTGGATGAGGTCGGTCTCCAGCGCGTGCCGGCCTGCCGTGTCCACGATCTTGATGTCGTACTTCGCCATCTCTTTCAGCCCGTTGCGGACGATGGCGACGGCATCCTTGTTGCCGGCCTCCCCGTAGAAGCCGACTCCCAGCTTGTCGCACAGCTGCTTCAGCTGGTCGTAGGCACCGGGCCTGTAGGTGTCTGCGCAGATGACTGCCGGCTTCAGGCCCTTGCGGGCGAAGTACCTGGCGATCTTGGCGGACGTTGTCGTCTTACCGGAACCCTGCAAGCCCACCATCATGATCGTCTGGGACTGTAAAGCCACGGGAGTGGCCTTGCCGACGATGTTGACAAGCTCAGTGTAAACTATCCTTAGCACGTGCTCCTTCGAGTTCATGCCGGCCGGCGGGGCTTCGGTGAGCGCCCTGTTCTTGATCTGGCTGGAGAGCTTCATCACTAACCGCACGTTCACATCGGCCTGAATCATGGCCCGCTGGATGTCCTTGACCACTTCGTCGATGACTTCCTTGTCGATCTTGCCGGAATTGGCGATCTTCTTGAGGGCGTCCTTCAGCGAGGTGCCGAGGTTGTCTAGTACCATAGTCGGTCTCCGGTATTCTGCGTTTTATCGAGAGTAATTATGCCGGTAACATATAAACATTGTGTATCTCGCTTGCCGGCCTAACTGAATATATAATTAACCGTATATCATGTTTGCCCCGTGGAAAGAGCAAATTGTTTATGTATGCCAGAGCCCATTTACAACGGGGATTGGATTATGCGTTGTATGATGTGTGAACGCAAATATAGCGAAGAGCATGGAGAAATCTCATCCGGTTTCTGCAGTGACGAGTGCAAGAACGTCTATACCCACATTTACGGGTTCGAAGAGCTAAGCAAGCCTGTCGTAGAGTGTTAAGGCTATCCGGAGTAGGCACACGAACGCTGCGCTGTGCCAGGATCACAGATTACGACAGATGGCACGGATTACACAGATACAACTTTAAGAATATTAGTCATCCATCACTATCGATCCGGAAGCCATCTGTGCAATCGGTGCAATCTGTTTCAATCTGTGATCCTGGCACAGCGCAGCGATCGTCTGCTTAGTCGCCTGCCCAGCCGGGGCTTTTGAGTCATACTTGCCGACGCCCCCTTTTTCGTAATTTTTTTCGGTTTTTACGGAAAGTATAAATAACATCAATTCATATGAACAGTCATTCATATGTTCAACCATTCCCATGAATTGATCGGCCCGCAGCGCCGGGATGAACAAAAGGCCAGGTGCCTCGCCGACGCCGCTGAGATCTTCAAAGCGCTGGGCGATGTGACCCGGCTGCGCATCCTGGACGTCCTGGAGCACCGGGAGCTGAAGGTGCAGGAGATAGCCGCCGCGCTGGACATGACCCAGTCGGCCATCTCTCACCAGCTCGGCACGCTGCGGACGCTGCGCATAGTGAAAGCGCGCAGGGAAGGCCGATCGACATTCTACTCGATAGACGATGGCCATGTCAAGCAGTTGTTTGATCTGTGCGTCGAGCACGTGGCCCACGGGTGATTTGATGGAGAAGCTAAAAACCATGACCGAAACATGCAGCTGCTGCATGGCTGAGCAGGTGCACAGGAAAGAAGACCTGCGCCACGACCGGATCAGGGTAAGCGGCCTGGACTGCACGGACTGTGCCGCCAAGCTGGTCAGGGCAGTCGAGGCAGTCCCGGGCGTCGAGAAAGCGAGCCTGAACTTCAACGCCGGAGTGCTGACCGTAGATCACACGACCGGCATAGAGGAGCTGATCTGTGTCATCGAGAAGAGCGGGTACGAGGCAGCTCTCGACGGTATCGAAGTCCATACTTTTGAGGTCGAAGGCCTGGACTGTGCCGACTGCGCTGCCAAGCTGGAAAAGTACGTCTCGGAGATGCCCGGAGTAGCCAGGGCGGCGCTCAACTTCTCCAGTGCTACCCTGACTGTGGAGCATGCTACCCCGGTAGCAGAGATCGGAAAAGCGATCTCGGGCATGGGCTATACCTACCGGCTGCAGGGCAACGGCGGACAGGAAGACGGCTTCTTTAAGAAGTACAGGAGAATCATATCGGCTGCAGTTTCGGGCTTAGGCCTCGGTACAGGTATGGCTGCATCGTTCCTCGGCCTGCCATGGTATGTGCCGACGCTGTGCTTTGCCTTCGCCATCATTACCGGCGGTTTCTACATCTTCAGGAGCGCGCTGTACTCGCTAAAGTCACTCACCCCGGACATGAACCTGCTGATGACGCTCGCGGTAGCCGGCGCCATCCTGATCAACCAGTGGGAGGAAGGCGCAGCAGTCATCTTTCTCTTCTCGGTGGGCTACGCGCTACAATCATATACTTTAGACAGGACGAGAAACTCGATCAAGTCGCTGATCAACCTCGCGCCGGCCGAAGCTTCAGTCTTACGGAACGGAGAAGAGCGCAAGGTCCCGGTGCGGTCGATCGTGCCTGGCGACGTTTTAGTGATCAGGCCGGGCGAGCGTATCGCTATGGACGGCACGGTCATCGACGGCGTCTCGTCGGTCAACCAGGCGCCTATCACCGGGGAGTCAGTCCCGGTGGAGAAGGCGAAGGGCAGTACAGTCTACGCCGGAACCATGAACGAGCGGGGTACGCTTGAGGTCGAGGTGACGAAGACCTTTGAGGACAACACACTGTCCCATATCATCCACCTGGTCGAGGAAGCGCAGGGCCGAAAAGCCCCGGCGCAAGAGTTCGTGGACAGGTTTGCGAAGTACTATACTCCGGCGGTCATCGCCGCCGCCGTCGCAATCGCCGCGATTCCTCCGCTCTTTGGAATGCCCTTCGAAACCTGGTTCTACCGGGCGCTGGTCCTGCTGGTCATCGCCTGCCCGTGCGCGCTGGTCATATCGACCCCCGTATCGATAGTAGCCGCTATCGGCAACGCATCCAGGCACGGAGTCCTCATCAAGGGCGGCACATACCTGGAAGAGTGCAGCCGCATCAACGCGATCGCCTTCGACAAGACGGGTACCCTGACCGAGGGCCGGCCCGAAGTCACCGACGTAGTCACCTACAGCTGCACCAGGGATGAAGCGGTTCACCTCGCCGCCGCCATCGAGGACCGGTCGGAGCACCCCCTGGCAGCCGCCATCATGCGGGCCAACGGCAAGAACAGCGTGTTAAAAGCGGAGACCTTCGAGGCCGTCCCCGGAGCCGGCGTGCGTGCGACTGTCAACGGAGTAAAATACAGCATCGGCAGTGCCCGAATGTTCAACGGCAGCCTCGGCGAAGACGTGCAGAAAACTATCGCCGCCTTCGAGGCTGCGGGCAAGACCCCGATCATCCTGGGCGGG
This sequence comes from Methanocella sp. MCL-LM, assembly GCF_049676595.1. Classification (GTDB taxonomy): domain Archaea; phylum Halobacteriota; class Methanocellia; order Methanocellales; family Methanocellaceae; genus Methanocella_A. The sequence continues at coordinate 1,384,395 of NZ_CP187259.1, read as the reverse complement.
CCGCAGGGCATCATAGCAGTCTTCGCCATCATGGACCGGGTCAGAGGCGAAAGTGCCGCAGCCCTTAATGCCCTGCACAGCGCCAAAATCCAGCACCTCGTCATGCTCACCGGAGACGGTGAGCAGGCAGCCAGCGCCATCGCCCGCCAGACGGGGGTGGACGAATACTATGCAGGGTTGCTGCCCGAAGACAAAGTAGGCCAGATCACGAGGCTCAAGCAAAAGTACGGGCACGTGGCCATGGTCGGCGACGGCGTCAACGATGCCCCCGCCCTTGCAGAGGCTTCCATCGGCATAGCGATGGGCGCCACCGGCTCAGACACCGCCATCGAGACCGCCGACATCGCCCTGATGTCCAACGATCTCTCGAAGCTGTCGTTCCTCGTGGTGCTCGGCCGCAGGATGATGGGCGTCATCAAGCAAAACGTGACCTTCTCGCTGGTGGTCAAGCTTGTCTTCATCGGGCTGACCGTGGCGGGCTTCTCCAACCTGTGGATGGCCGTGTTCGCGGACACCGGCGCCGCCATCATCGTCATCCTCAACGGGATGAGACTGCTCCGGTAAAGGCGAGATTGCCCGGGGCTCGAGTACCATCGAATCCCTGCAGCCCCGGTGCACACTTTTTTATATTTATAACTAAAATATTAAATGAATCGTATGGAAGTTTTCAAGGCGATCGAAACCCGGAGGAGCATCAGGAAGTACAAGGACCGGCCGATTCCCGACGATCTGCTGCGGCAGATACTGGAGGCGGCAAGGCTGGCGCCGTCAGCCTCGAACCGGCAGCCGTGGGCGCTGGTCGTAGTCCGGGAACGGGAGCAGAAGAGGCTGGCGTCCAAGGCCTGCAGCAATATGGAACACGTGGCCGGCTGCGCCGCGTTCATCGCATGTTTTAGCAGCCCCAAAGATAAATGGTACCAGGTAGACGCCGCTATCGCGCTGGAGAATATCTCGCTCGCAGCCTGGGAAGCAGGCATCGGCTCGTGCTGGATCGGGTACTTCGACGAGGACTACATGAAATCCGTCCTTCACATACCGCAGGACGATAAGATCGTCGCCTGCATGACGCTGGGATACCCGGATGAGACGCCTGACGCCCGCCCCAGAAAGGAGCTGGCCGACCTGGTGTACTGGGAAAAATTCATACCCCGGGCCAGCTCGCCGCCTTTCTAAAGAAAGTGGAAGCTTCAAATAGCTGGAAAACATATTCTCCGCCGAGCCGGATTGATCCGGCCTCAGGTGGACCATGCCCGGCGCTATTTTGATAAAGAGAATTGATCCGCAGCACAGAGACGAGACTCTGGACGAGCTGGAAGAGCTGGCTAAGTCGGCAGGCTACGAGGTGCTGGACAAGATTACCCAGGTCCGGCCTCTGCCGGATAAGGCCTACTGTATCGGCAGGGGGAAGGCGGAGGAAGTCTCCGAACTCTTGGCCGCGCAGCGGCCCGATAAGGTGATCTTCGACGAGACGCTGAACGCGGTCCAGGCGTATAACCTGGCTAAGCTGTTCCGGGTGGAAGTCATCGATCGCTTTAACCTGATTCTGGAAATTTTTGACAAGCGCGCCCGCACGAGGGAGGCCAAGCTGCAGGTCGAGCTGGCGAACCTGATCTACGAGCGCCCCCGGGCCCGGATGAAAGTCAAGCTGGCCCGGCGGGGCGAGCAGCCGGGTTTCGGAGGCCTGGGCCAGTACCAGGCAGACATCTACGAGAGCGAGATTACAGGCAGGATCGCCAGGATCAAGGAAGAGCTGGAAACCATCCGGAAAAGGCAGGATCAGACGAGGGTCAAGCGAAAAGAGCGGGGCTTTGACATGGTCGCGCTCGCCGGCTATACCAACGCGGGTAAAAGTACGCTCATGAATGCCCTTGTCGGTGAGACTGTCGTGGCCAAAGATCAGCTGTTCACCACGCTGGTACCGACGACCCGGATAATGGAAGCGGGCCGCCGCAAAGTGCTGCTGACGGATACGGTGGGCTTCATCAAGGACCTGCCCCACTTCATGGTAGAAGCCTTTCGCTCTACACTGGAGGAGATTTACCAGGCAGACCTGATCATTCTGGTCGTAGATGCCAGCGAGCCTCCGGAAGTGGTGCTCGACAAACTGGCCACGTGCCACGATACGCTCTGGGGCAAGATCGGCCCGATACCGGTGATCACCGCGCTGAACAAGAGCGACAAAATCGATCTCCCGACGCTAGAGCTGACGGAGGGAGCTATTAAGAACCTGGCCCCTCACCCGGTGGTCGTGTCGGCCAAAACAGGGGAGGGGTTAGAGGAACTGCGGGCCACGGTCGAATTTTTCCTGCCGAAGTGGATATCTGCAGAGCTTACCCTGCCCCACACAGAGGAAGGTTTATCGATGTTGTCGCAGCTGTACGAGGAGGCCATCGTCAGGGATGTGCAGTACAACACTGGCCCGAAAGGGCCGTGTATCCGGGTCTCGGTCGACGCCCGGGAGAGCGTGCTGAACCGGCTGTCGGAGCGCACGCAGAAAGGTGCATGCCAGTAAGATCGGCATACACATAGGCGGTTGGTTATTAATTCATTAATAAGCAAAAGATAATTATATCAATAGTAAAATAAGGTAAGACATGCATCCTGCCGAACACGAGCCAGAAATCCTCGGCCATAACACAATTCAAGATTTCATCAAGCTGAGCAAGCTGTTATCTGATCACAAGTACACGATGTTGAAGCCCAACACTATAGATATGGTAGCCATTTTACTGCTCGCCGCAGCCATCAACGAAGAGCTGTTCTTCGACGTCGTGGCGTGGGGAGAGCATACGAGGCTTGCCTCCAAGGCCACCTTTTCCCGCAGGAAGGACTTTCTGGAGAACCTGGGCGTCATCTACGAGGAAAACGTGAGGGCCCAGTACGGCCGCCCCCGGATTCGCCTCAGGCTCAACAACGAGAAGTTCAGGGAACTCTTCAAGCTTGGCGACGAAGCCGCTGAAGCCAGAGGCTAAGCGGTCGCTGAAGCCAGAGGCTAAGCGGTCGCCAAGGCAAAACAGTAAGCGGGAAACACAGATATATCGCTGCGCGCTAAATACGTATTATGAAGATCAGCGTCATCGGCGCCGGCGCTCTCGGCACGTTTTATGCCGCCATGCTGGCCGCATCAGGGCAGGATGTCACTCTGGTGTGCCGCCCCCACGACAGAGAAGAGCTTGAAAAAGGCGTCTCAGTCACAGGGGCAATTCAGGCCGCTGCAAAGCCCCACATTTCTGACAGGCCGGTACCATCGGACCTGGTATTCATCACCGTCAAGTCCTACGACGTAATGACGGCAGTAGAAGGGCTCGCCGTTAATCCCGGCACGCTGGTCGTCGTGATCAGCAACGGGCTGGGAAGCGATGAAGCTGCCGGAGCCGTTATCGGAAGCTGCAGGGTGGCGGCAGGAGTCTCGTATAGCGGCGTGGTCTTTCTGGAGCCGGGAAAGGTAAAAGTGGCAGGGTACACCGAGACGGTGCTGGGCTCTACAGATCCGGGCGCTGAAGACCGGCTGGACCTGGCGCTCCTGGCCCTGGAGAAAGCGGGCCTGAAAGCCAGGATTGCCGACGACATCAGGGCTGCCCAATGGGAGAAGCTGTTCGCCAACGTCGGAATCAACGCGATCACCGCCATTACCGGGGTGAATAATGGCGTGCTGCTGGAAGTCCCGGAGCTTAAGGTGCTGGTTACTGCAGCGGTCACGGAGGCTGCAAACGTGGCCAGGGCTGCAGGTATCAGGACAAGCGTGAACCCGGTAGAGCTGACCTGCCAGGTCATCCGGGACACGGCAGGCAACAGGTCGTCAATGCTGCAGGACTTATCGAAGGCAAAGCGCACAGAGATCGACGTGCTGAACGGAAAGGTGTGTGAAATCGGGCGAGCACTGGGGGTACCGACCCCGGTCAACGATACCCTGGCGGCGCTTATCCGGGGAATGGAACACAGGAAAAAATAGTACCGGAGCCTCCTATGATTACGACTCATTCGATCTACTTCGGCAATGCCCGGAACATGAAGGAGCTGGCGTCCGAATCGGTCAACCTTGTGGTCACCTCGCCCCCGTATCCCATGATCGAGATGTGGGACGCCCAGTTCGGCGCGTCCAGCTCAGGAATAAGAAGGGCGCTGGAAGCCGGCGACGGAAAGAGTGCTTACGAGCTGATGCACCGGGCCCTGGACAAGGTCTGGCAGGAGACGGACCGGGTGCTGGCACCTTCCGGCATCGTCTGCATCAACATAGGCGACGCAACTCGTAAGGTGGGCGAGGCCTTCAGGCTTTATCCCAATCACGTCAGGATTACCAGCTTTTTCGTAAAGGCCGGGTACGATGTCCTGCCCATGATCATCTGGCGGAAAACTTCTAACAAGCCTAATAAATTTATGGGCTCGGGCATGCTGCCGCCGAACGCTTACGTGACGCTGGAGCACGAGTACGTGCTGATCTTCCGCAAGGGCGGAAACAGGCAGTTCGGCGAAGGCACCGCAGCAAGGCGGCAGAGCGCATATTTCCGGGAAGAGCGCAACGCCTGGTTTTCCGACGTCTGGTCTGGCCTGAAAGGAGTGCCGCAGCAGCTGAAGGGCAATAGCAGAAACAGATCGGCTGCATACCCGTTCGAGCTTCCTTACCGCCTCATCCAGATGTATTCGGTACAGGGCGACACAGTGCTGGACCCCTTTGCAGGCACCGGGACGACCCTGCTGGCAGCAATGGCGTCGGCCAGGAACTCGGCGGGGTACGAGCTGGACAGAACCCTGGAGCCGATCATCGACGAGAGGGTGGCCGGGGTGAAGAAACTGACAGAGACAGTGGTTGCAGAGCGGCTGGAAAAGCACCGGCAGCTCACAGGCATAGCCAGAGATGGTGGATCAGCAGCATATCTGTCGAAGCAATACAGCTTTTCCGTCACCACGTCCCAGGAGACCGATATCCGCCTCACGCTGGCGGATAGTGTGGAGAAGAGAGCTGTCGGGCAGTACCGGGTGAAGCATAGTTTCAAGGGATAATATTTCTAAAGTTTTTTGTAAAAATGATAAAAGGTACAGAGTCAGGCCTCTAGTGGCCCTCCTCTGCTCATTTCTTTTAGTGAATCCGCTGAGAAGCCAGCCGGATGTCCTCTTCCTTCACGGTCTTGCGGCCCGCGTGCTTGCAGAGCTTGATCGCTTCTGCGGAAACCTTGGTGCCGTACTCCTCGAGTATAGCTGCAAGTGCTTCCTTCGCGTCCTCGCTGACCCTGTCGGCGCCGGCGTTCCGGATGATCCTGTCGACGGATGCGACGGGTAGTTCTTTCATCTGTATCCACCTCCTCGCAGTATAAAAAATACCGGATTTAACGATATATGTTACTTAAAAACCCCTGTATTTATATCTTTTGCCTAACAGGCCGTTAAATAGCTTTTAAATGCGCAGAATCAGGGCGTAATGGGCGGTTAGTATTATATATGTATGGTAAAGCACCCCTTTACGGAAAACCCTTTATACAGGGTATCATCGGCAACTTTGTTAAGTTGCTTATAGGCAACTATTTTAACCTGCCCCGCAGAGGGAAATCCGATGATCTACCTGGACAATGGCGTATCCGTTTTCTCCGGCCGGGAGTACCGGTGCGACCCCAAGAGATGTGCGAGGAACTGCGTCAACCTCGTGTCGCACGGCCACTTCGACCACGTGCCGTCTTCGCTGAGCCAGGCGATAGTGACATCGGAGATCACCCACGCGATCGTAGAGAGCAGGGCAGGCGTAAAAGTGGAGCGGACCACCTGCGAGCACGTCGATTTGCTGGACTCCGGCCACGTGCCCGGCGCGAGCATGTTCCTGATCAACGGAGACAAGAAAGTTCTGTATACCGGCGATCTTTGCACGAGGGAAAAATATTTCTCCCCCGGAGCTAAGCCGGTCAAAGCCGACGTCCTCATCATAGAATCGACCTTCGGCAAGGAAAAATACGTCTTCCCGCCGTACCACGAAACCGTCAAGGCGATGAAAGACTGGGCCGAAGACAACGCCGCCTGCGGCAAGCATACGATCTTTTACGCGTACACCTTCGGCAAGGCCCAGGAAGTCATCGCAGCCATGGAAGGAAACGAGATATTTACGACCGGCCCGGTCATGAAAGTGAACGCCGTACTTAAAAAATTCGGGTACCGCCTGGACGCAGAGATGTTGCCCGAAGAACCGGGCGAGCCGTCGATCATTGTGGCACCCGCAGGCGGCAAGCGCGACCCCGTGCTGAAAAAATACCTGATTGCGGGCGCCCGGACAGCGTCAGTATCAGGCTGGGCAATGGACCGGGGCATGATGTATGCGGCCCATACAGATACGGCCTTCCCGCTATCCGACCACGCCGACTACCAGGAGCTGCTGGACTTCACGAAAGCAGTCAGCCCCGAGATCGTCTACACCCTCCACGGCTTCTCCAAAGAGCTGGCCAAGGACATCAGGACCAAGCTGGGCATCGAGGCTGTGCCTCTAAAGAAAGGGCACCTGACGCTATCTAATTTTCAATAATAAGCTTACGCAAACTAACGCTGCGCTGTCTCGCATGCTCAAGCGCAACTTTTACTGCCCTGTGAGAAGTGTCACAAGTTCCAGCACCAGCAGCGTGACGAACAGGAAGACGATGCCGATGAGCATGAGGGTCTCTTTGTCGTTAGCCAGGCGGGTGCGGAGGCTCAGCCTGACGCTGCTGAGCACGACGAACAGGATGACCGAGGGCAGTATTGTGAAGACGTTGTAGATCAGCAGCAGGAGGATGGTACTGTATTTCGACTGCTCGGCGAAGCCGATCACCGGCGACGAAGAGCCGCCGCCGTACATGAGGATAGCCAGGGCAACCAGCGCCCCCGTGAAGATGAAGAAAGTAACCTTTACCGTCTCATTTTTTGCGGCCCGCCTGGCGAAGCCGGGAGAGAACTCCTGGGCGATGATGGTGAGCAGGATAGTCACGATGGCCATGAGCATCATGATCCTGAAATTGAAGATGCTGGACTCTATGGCGCCAGGAATAGTCAGATCGTACTGGAAGGTGAGAAACATGGCAAAGACGCCGACCAGGTAATACTTGGTGTACCTGGGAATCCGGCTCTTGTTGTAGATGAACAACAGCCCTCCGAGGCACAGGGAAGCCATGACAAGAAGCGGACTGATGCCCGCCAGCAGGCCAGATATGACCAGGTATGCAACCAGGGTACCAGTACTGGTTTCGCCGGCAGGTGCGTTGACCGTGATGGCGTGCGGCACCGGGGGCACGTGAACTGCGGGTACAAGAAAAACAGTCAGCGTGACAATGATGATCAGAAGAATTGCGAGCCGTTCCCACTTCATGCTGCCAGCCTGTCTACCTCCGGCATGTAATGGACTGTTCGTATGAATAGTTTATCCAAGGTTTAGCGAGGGGCAGATAAGCTTTATAGAGTAAGCTGGCCTATTGTAGGCTATGACCGCACCTAAGACGCCAAAGGTGAAGAAGCCGGCAAAGAAGCCGGCAAAGGCAGTGACAGCGAAGCTCGAGAAAAAGCCGGCAAAGAAGTCTGAGACTACCGAAGATAGCGTCAATGCGATCTTTGCGCAGATCAACGAGAAGATGGCGTCTTTCGAGAACTGCGAGAGAGAAGGCCAGCTGAAGCCTTTCGACTACGACGAAGTGATCGGCATGCTGGACATGGTCCTGGCCATCGATCCGGATAACAGGAACGCCATCAACTTTAAAGGCATGATGTTCGTCGGCATGGGAGATAATAATAAGGCACTCGAGTGTTTCGACCGGGTACTGGCGGCGAATCCCGCAGATAAGGAAGCGCTAAACAACAAAGGTATCGCACTGTACGGCCTGGGCAAGGACAAAGAAGCCCTGAAATATGTGGACAAGGCGATCGAGCTCGACGGCAGGTACTCCGATGCCCTGATGAACAAGGCAGTCATTCTCCACGGGATGGGGAAGGACAAAGAGGCCGAATCCCTGCTGTCAAAGGCAAGGGCGCTCTATAACATCAACGGATAAGCCGTTACACATTTTTAATTACATTTGTGAAATAATCTTTTTTTAAGCTCTTTTTTTAAAAATAAGCTTTTACCAAAAAGGTTAAATGTTTACGAGGCTATATTAACCATAATCAGGCCTTTTAGGGCTTAATTGTTTCATTATTGATAGTTGAGGTATAGAAATGGCCTTCGAGGGAGAACTGCCCGATGTGGACATGCTGAAAATGTCGCCGGGAGAACTTGATCTGCCGGCCCCGATGATGAGCCTGGACCTGCCCGCGCCGGACCAGGATACAAAGGCGACGCCGGTAGCGCCTGCGCCGCAGGCTGCAGCAAAAAAGCCGGCCCCGGCCGGGAAGCCGGCAGCGGGTAAACCACAGGGAAAGCCTGCCCCCCAGAAGGCAGCAGTGGCAAAGAAGCCCGCTGCACAGGTGAAGCTTACAGGCGATACAGTTCACTTACTACTCAGCCTGGTCAGCATCATACTGCTGGTAATCATTTCCGTCGTCATGGTCCTCTTCGAAGTGCCCGTCAACGCGATGCCTGAACTCAACCTGACAACTTACGTACAGGCCTTATGGCTGCTCGTCGGATGTTTCTTTATCGTCGCGATGCTGCAGGACATCAAGACCGCGCTAATGCTTACCGGCATTGACATCGTGCTGCTGGTTACGGTATTTCCGACGCTGTGGCTCCTGTTGAACATGCCGATGAACCCGATGTACTTCTTCGTGATCGGGCTGATCATGCTGCTGGCCTGCGTCTACATGCCCCTGAACATGCTCAGGCCGAAAGCCCTGCCTGCCAGGGCGTAATGCGGGCAAGCGATTAAACTCCTCCGGGCTGACGGAGAATTTATCATTTTTAAAACCTAATCTGACATCAGAGGCAGGATATGGACAGGAGTTTCTTTGATAATATTATGCTGTGGCTAATGCTGATCGCAATTGCTTCCATATGTATCCTGTTCTTTTACGTGGGAGTTACCGGTATGGCCTCGGCGACACGCACCTACGACTCCTGGGCTGAACAGGCATACGCTATTGCCGGATACCTCATGTATCTCCTGATCCCGCTGATGCTCCTCTCTCTGGCGCTGGACAACATCATCATCAGCAGGGTGCTGGAATGGACGACAGCAGTACTGATGATCGCCGTAGTAGCAGATATTGCCATACTGATTGTGCTGTACCTGGTAGCGTACTGGCTATAAAAATAAGATTATCTTTTCAGCAGCTCGTCCAGGGCGAAGTTGCTGATATGCAGGCACTGTTCGACGCTGACGTCGCCGACGAACCGCATGATCAGCTCGGGCAGCTCTTCGAGGTGAACCGGCAAAGGCTCTTCGCCGTACTTTTTCTTGTACTCGTCCACTTTCCTGAAGTACTCGTGCTTTTCCAGGCTGTTCTTCACGTGGAGGAAGAATAGCTGCCCTGCTTTAATAGCAGGCTTGCTGCCGTCGTCGACTACGAAGCCGAGCTTCTCCAGCTTCTCCACTGTGCTCTTCGGCAGGCTTCCCCCGAGCGCTATGACGCTGGTATACTCCGGGTGCCTCTGCCATACATCCCAGTCCCTCATGCTCAATCCTCACGGTATTTTGACTGCTATGTTCCGGTTTCTTTTAATGATGGCGCTGATAGTGCATATATTTGCCGATGAATTGCCGGTAAGGCCTGCCCATCGTTTTTACCGCGCTATAAACTTATGAATTATTGGAGATAACAGTTCAGCGGAATTATTATGGACAAGTGGATTTGCACCGTCTGCCAGTATGTTTACGACCCTGAAAAAGGAGACCCGGACAGCGGCGTTCAGCCCGGCACAGCCTTCGAGGACATCCCCGATACTTGGACTTGCCCGGTTTGTAACGTGGATAAGTCGTTCTTTGAGAAGCTGGAAGAATAAAAAAAGAATACTGTTTTAACTTTGCAGCAGTTCGTAAGGCTTATTCGCGTGTAGATCAGGGTCCTTGTCAAAGGCCTCCCTGCAGGCCTTACTGCAGAAACAATAGTGCTTGCCCTTGTACTCTTCGCAGGATACTGCCAGTTCTTCATAAACCGTCATATTGCATACGGGGTCAATAGCCATTTGATCACCATAGCAATCTCTGGCTCTGGGGTTGTATAGATAATGAAAGAATAAAGCGGGCACAGCGGAGATAAAGGCTGTTTTTATCTTATTTCGCCTTGCGCAAGAGCCTCAACCCGTCGCCACAGGTTGTCCGGAGAACGGTCTACTTCGTGGCAAATGATGCGGTGAGGTATAGAGCACGGCAAGATGGAGTAAGCCTCTCCACCCTTCTGCCGCAGGCCCCACGTCTCGTCAGTCAGGAGGAAATAGGCGCCGGCCAGATCAGTGCCGGCCTCGCCGAGGCTCTCTGAAACATCCCTGGCCACCTTGATGTTCTTTACTTCTCCGGACCGGGCCTCGAAGGCCATATCATCGGAGATCACGCCTTCGACAGTGCTGACGACCAGCCGGTAAACGCTTTTCGTGTTCGTGGAGCGCCCGGCATCTCTGACGAGGTACAGGACTGCCCGGCGGTTCTCGCCGATGTCCCGGAGGATGTCTGGAGTGAACGACTCGACCGGCTTCTTGCAGAGATCTGAGACCTCCGCGAGCTTTTGGGGAAACCGTTTCGAGAGGCGGTCTGCCATCGACAGGTACGGACTCTCCCTCGGCGCGAACTCCACCGGGTAGAGGGCTGCTTCGTTTTGCTGGTAAGCCTTCACAGCCTCAGTATTATCGTTGTAGATGACTACCTGCTCGCTCTTCCTCCGAAAAGTCCTGGCCAGCTGCATTCCCAGCTCGATAGCAGCAATTTCGCATTCCAGGTTGCTCTTCGGATCGGGCAGCACCCGGGTCGTGGACTGGTGTATCTCGAGGCTGTCGGCCAGGATCACGCAGCCTATGAAGGAAGGGCTGTCTTCGTTGAAGGAAGAGTCGCAGTAGATCTCCAGCATGATACAGGCAGTTATGCAGATGGGTTATATAGACATGTCGCAAAATAAAAAAGAGAGGAAGCGTATCAGGCTCCCTCTATCAGCCCGTCCCGGACCTTGATGACCCGGCCGGTCTGTGCCGCCAGTTCTGGGTTATGGGTGACCATGACGATGGTGAGCCCCTGAGCGTTGAGGCGCTTGAAGACGTCCATGATCATGTCGCCGGTCTTCGTGTCCAGGTTACCGGTCGGCTCGTCCGCCAGCAGCAAGGCCGGTGCCTTGACGAGAGCCCGGGCGATGGCGACTCTTTGCTGTTCGCCGCCCGACAGCTCCACGGGCCGGTGGTTCATCCGGGCTTCCAGCCCGACCAGCTTCAGGGCTTCCGCGGCCTTAGCCCGGCCATCCTTGATTCCCGCAAGCCGGGCCTGCAGTTCCACGTTCTCCAGCGCGGTGAGGAAGGGCAGCAGGTAGAACTTCTGGAACACGTACCCGATTCTGGCGCACCGGACAGCTGTCAGCGCCGAGTCCTTCATGCGGGAGACATCCTGCCCGTCGATTATAGCCTGGCCGGAGGTCGGCGTATCCAGGCAGCCGATGATGTTCAGGAGAGTCGATTTCCCCGAGCCGGAGGGCCCGATGATGGAGACGAATTCTCCTCGCCTGATGGCGAGGTTAACTCCCCTGAGCGCTTCGACTGTCACTTTGCCCATGCGGTAAGACTTTTTAAGGCCCCTGGCCTCCAGCACGACTTTACCCTCGGCCGATCTATCTGTCTGAACGTTCATGACCTGTTGCTCACTCATAGCGAATCGCCTCCAGCGGCTGAATCTTTGCTGATCTGTACGCAGGAATAAGGCCTGCGATGATACCGATGACCGTCATGAAGATGATGGCCCGCAGGATGACGTCGACCGATGCGAATGCTGCCCCGAACATGAGCTTCATGACCACGAAGGAGATCAGCACGCCGATGAAGCTGCCGATCAGGCAGACAATGATTGATTCTTCCATAACCATCATCAAAATTTTCAGGCGGCTTGCGCCGATAGCACGCAGCATGCCGAACTCTTTTGTCCGCTCGGAGACGGACATGAACATGACCATCAGCGTCACCACGCCTGCCACCACGAGCATCGTCAGGTTGATCATGCCCATGAAGGTGTGCGTCATCGATGCCATATTGTTCAGCGTCTCAGCCACGTCCTTTTGGGTCATGACTTCAAGCTCCGGGAACTGAGTCTTGACAGTGGCTGCTACCGAGTCGACTTTGTCCTCCGAAGGCGCCGCTAGCAGCACGGTCGAGACACCCGGGCGGTTGAAGATCTCCTGCGCCGTGCTCAGCGGCACCAGGACCATGCCGTCGACCAGGATGGAGCCGGTGGGCTGCGCGATGCCGATGACCGTCATGTTCCGGTTCTGCACTGTGATCTGGTCGCCCACATTCGCCTTATAGTGAGTACCGGCAGCATAGGCGCCGAGGATTACGTCGTTGTCCCCGAGGTGTAGAGAGCCGCTGGCGCTGTCGATCCGGGCATCCCCGTAATAGGCCTTCTCATGGCCGGGCTCTATGCCGACCGCGATTACCTGGGGGGGGCCGCTCTGGAAGAGTGACGGCGCCTGCGGCACCAGCAGCAGCGGGGAACTCCGACCTGCATCAATGCCGCTTACTCTCATGAGCTGGTCTGCCTTTTCCATGGTCATGCTCGAGGAGACGGGCGGGAACTCCAGCGCTCCTCCGGCCTGCGTCGAAGGCGTCTTCACGTACATCTGCCCGACGAGCTTTGCTTGCGAGTCGGTAAACATCTGGTCCATTGCGCTCGTTGCGGTGGAGAGTACCAGGAACAGCATAATACATACGGAGATAGCGATTACCGTCAGCCCTGTCCGGGTCTTCCTCTGCCACATATTCTTCAGTGCTATATCGATCATCAATATCACTCCATCTCTAACAATTTCCTGTACATCTCCACCGTGTTGCCGATGGCGGCGATGCCGTAGTCCAGCACCGCCATAGAAAACTTGTCCATGTACTGGCCGAACTGCTCCCGCTTTTTTTGAGCTTCCGATAGCTCGTTCACCTTTGCGTGGTACAGTGGCTCTATGATCTTCCGCCGCTCTTCCCAGGTGATGAGCCCGAAGAAGGAAGCCCGGGCCAGGAAGTCGAATTCATCTTCCCTCGGGCCCAGCGGCGTGGCGACCAGCTCTTTCAGCCGTTCTATGCCTGCCGGGGTCACGTGGAACGTCTTCCGGTCAGGCACCTTCTCCTGCGCTTCGCGCTTACCTTCGATACACCCGTCGGCCTCCAGCTTAGATAATCTTGGGTAAAGCCTGCTGTTGCTGAGGTTGACGTACCTCTTGCCGTAGGTAAGCTCGATGTTCTGCTTCAGCTGGTACCCGTGAGCAGGCATTCCCAGCAGCGAGCCGAGTATGATTAAGTCCAGATCAGCCATTGTGTTATACGACCTAGTTCTGATTGACATATGTCTTGTTAATACTATGTCTAAATGACCTATGTCCAATTGACCTAATAGCAGTCCGGGTATTTATAGGTTGCTATGGTGGGGTTCTGCCATGCAGAGTAAGCGCATCGATTACCATTTCCCGGAACACGCCGCCCCAGGAGATACAAAGGCAAATAATAGACTGTAATTACAAAATTAGTATTATAACAGCGTATTTACTGCAAAGGCTAAATATTGGCGAGCCTAATTGATTAGTAATACTAAACAGGTGGTCTGAACGGATATGCTTGCCGAGGAAAGGCTCAAATTTTACGGAAGCTGGTGCCCGCACCAGCAGACAGTCTTCTGCCAGAACAGGGAAGGCTGCAGCGACTGCTGCATCCGCGAAGAGTACGAGATCGCCACGATCACTACGGCTCAAAAGATCATAGCAGCCTAAACTACCATTTTCCGAAGTGGCATCGCCACCATCATCCTTTTCTACCGGCCTCAACCAATAGTAGTCTATGTCAGGGCAAGAGGCTGCCGCTACGAAAATATCGCTGGCGGCTAAGCTGGTATTCATCCTTCTGGCCGGGACACTGTCGATGTTCTTCGCCGAAGTACTCTCCGGCTCCTCGGTCCTGTGGTTCGTCTCTCCCTGGGCCTGGCTGGTCACCTTCTGGCTATACCTGGCGCATTTCCTGCTGTTCATCAACCTGGCTTTCATCTTCAAGAGAACCTCGCTCACGGCACTATACCTGTGGGGTGTGCTCTTCGGCCTCTACGAGGCCTGGATTACCAAGGTCACATGGGCCGGCTACATAGGCTCCGAGCCGGGCTGGGGTAAAATTCTGGGCTTCGCTTTCCCAGAGCTGCCGCTGATCGTCTTTTTCTGGCACCCGGTCTTCGCCTTCATCCTGCCGGCGCTGTGCTTTGAGATCCTGTCCGGGGAAAGCAGAATATTGCCCGGCCACCGAGGGATCCTGACCAAAAAGCGCAGGAACTGGATGCTGGCAATAGCGGTCGTCATCATCGGCGCGGCCTTCCTGTCCTTAAATGCCAGAGGCAACGTCCTCGCGGTTGTCCTGAGCATCCTTGGCAGCGCCACCATAGCGGGAATACTGTACTGGATAGCCTCCCGGCGCTACGGACGGCAGTTCTCGTTAGAATCGCTGCGGCTGGGCAAAACGGGCATGACCATCCTCCTCGGGTACCTGGCGCTGCTGTACTTAGTGACCTTCGTATTCCTGCTGCCGGAAAGAATCGCATCGCCTCTGACGATATTACTAACCTTTTGCATCTATGCGGTGATCGTGCTACTCCTGTACCTAAAGAAGCCGGATGAGCCTGGGGCCGGAGACCTCGCTCCAGAGACCAGGCATTTCAGCCGAAAAGATCTCGTGGTCATGCTGGCAATGCTTACCATCCTCGGCATAGTATGCAGTTTACTGGTACCACTCATATCGATACCAATAGTCATCCTCTACCTGGCTCTTGTCATAGCCGGGCCTGTATTGCTACTGGTGACATTATGGGATATCTGGAAGGACAGAAGAAGAAAGGGGCTTTAAGTGCAGTGCGAGCATCAGAGTGATTATAGTCATTACTGAAACGTTTTGTACGAGTTCCCGTACCATTTACACGAAGTACGCAAAGTACGCAAAGTACTCAAAGTACGATAAAAACGGCATGCTGGAAAATGATCTTATCATAAAACTTCGTGTACTTCGCGTACCTCGCGTACTTCGCGTAAACGGTACCTGTCTGTCCTAAAAGTTTCAGGAAAAACATATAGTTAAAACTTCTGCGTCTCTATGCTCCCTATAGATAATCACCGCCCTGTAGTCGTGTTTACAGGTTTTGATATATAGGGCATAACAGACGGGTTTTCCTTTCTACAGGCAGGGCACCCGAAGTCGTAAGCCTTGCCTCTGACCGCTTTACCGTCAGGCCCTTTGGTGGAAGGCGGGGTCACCTTGATGTGGTGCAGCCGGTGCTTTTCGCAGACGACCTTGTCGAACTTGAGAGAGCCGGGCGGGATATTATACGTGTTGCGGCAGTTCGGGAAGCCGGTGCACGCGATGAACTTGTTCTTGTCGGACTTTCTCTCCCTGACGACCAGGGCGGAGCCGCACAGCGGGCATGGCCCGATGTCGCTGTCTGCAGCGAAGCCCGACCGGAGGATACGGCCGATTTCCATGCGGTTTTTCTCAAGCTGGTGGAACACTTTGTCCAGCATCTCCCGGGACTCCTTCGCGACAGCGGCTTTCTTAAGCTGGCTGGCTGCGATAGAGTCCATATCCCGCTCGAGCTTACTCGTCATGGCGTTGCTGGTGATAGCCGATGCATAAGCTTTCAGGGCGTCGATCAGCGAGATTCCGGTAGCCGTCGGCTGGGGCGGGTTGCCCTCGATGAAGCCGCGACTATACAGCTTCGCCAGTGCCTCGTGTCTCGTCGCTTTCGTGCCGAGGCCCAGGTCTTCCATCATCTGGACGAGTTTGCCTTGACCGTACCGTTTAGGGGGCTCGGTCTTTTTCTCGAGTAGATCTGCTCTCCGGACCAGCAGCGGATCTCCCGCCTTCAGCGCCGGCAATAGCTCGTCCTTCTGCAGGCCGTAGGGATAGTGTTTCCTCCAGCCGGGAACGGAGAGCTGCTTCCCGTTTGCCACGAACGGCTCTCCGGAGAGATCGATCTCCGCCTTGATCACTTCCCATTCGCAGGCAGGGGCCAGAGTCGCAAAGTACCGGCGAACTACGAGCTCGTAGAGCTTCCACTGCTTATCGTCGAGGTCCTTTCGCATCGCGCAGGCTACTGGATAGATAGGCGGATGGTCCTTGGTCTCGACTTTGCCTCTTGTAGGAGTCAGCGTGGGCGCGACCAGCAGCTCGAGCGCACTCTTCGCGAAGTCGGGGCTGGTCTTGAACATGCCGAGCAGATCTTTCAAGTTTAAGGTATCGGGGTAGACGGTGTTATCAGTACGGGGATAAGAGATCCAGCCGTTGATATACAGCGCTTCGGCGATCTGCATCGCGCTGGCTGCGGTAAACCCCAGAGCGCTTGCGGCTTTGACGAACTCGGTCGTGTTGAAGGGTATCGGCGGCTGCTCCTTTTTCCGGTCGGCTTTGACGTCCTTGACCACCGCAGTTTTGCCGAGCTTCTTGTGGATGGCAGCGGCCTCTTCCTTTTTGTCAAACCGTCCCCGCTTGTGAGATGCCGTGAATGACCGGTCTTCTTTCAGCAGCGTGGCTACGATCTCCCAGTAGGGCTTCGAAGCGAACGCCTGAATCTCCTTTTCCCTGTCAACGATTAGAGCCAACAGTGGCGTCTGCACTCTGCCCACGGACAAGAAATCTTTGCCGAACTTGTTCCCGGCGATGGAGACGAAGCGAGTCAATGCTGCGCCCCACACAAGGTCTATCTCCTGTCTGCACTCCCCGGCTGCCGCCAGATCGAAGTCGACAGCAGTGGGACTGGCAAAGGCCTTCGTGATCTCTTCTTTTGTAAAAGAGCTGTACCGCACCCGGTCGAACGTCGGGCTGGAGATCTTTTTGATGATATAATAGGCCTCGGCGCCAATCATCTCTCCTTCCCGGTCGTAGTCAGTGGCAATAGTCACCCGCTTTGCCTTAGTGGCCAGAGTGGCCAGCGCTCCGACGAGGTCCTTTTTCGACGGGTAGGTGAGCACCTGGGCCCTGATCAGCTCCCGGGGCGGAAAAGCGCTCCACTTCTGGTAGGCCTCCGGGAAATCCAGCTCGAGGATGTGGCCGGCCAGGCCGATCACCAGAGCATCTGCTGCCTTAGACCTGTAAGCCTGCACACCGTTGATGCGCTCTGGCATTCTGTCTTTAAAGAGTATGGCGGCAATCTTGCTTGCCGCGTCGTGCTTTTCGGTGATGATCAGGTGCATGCCGATAACCCATAAACCGGCATACCTTATGAGCATGACGGTGGCGGGAACTACAGCTGGTCCCGGGTGGCCGGATAGGTCTTCCCGGGGCACCTTTCCACGAACGACTGCTCGCAGTCCTCGCTCAGCTGTACAGCCATGCTGATCGGCATGCTCAGCGCCATCAGATCAGGGGGAAACCAGTCGTTGCCATAGGCTGCGGTGGGGCCGATAAAAGCAGTATCCTTCGGAACGTTCTCGCAGAAGCCGGCAGGATAAGAGATAAACGTGGCGCAGTGGGCGCCCCAGGCAGCGATGACCGGCGCGAACAGGTCTGCCCTGTTGAAGTGGATCAGCCCGCTGAGGTTACGTATCTGCTCTGCGCTTCCGAAGCACAGTACAGAGAGAGGCCTGGGAAGGTTTTCCATCTGCCGATCATACGCCCCCATAACCAGATATTTTCCGGGTGGCGTTACCTTGCCGAGGCTTTTCAGGCCTGCATCGCAGAGGTCCGGCGTCGCTTTCAGGTAGTGAGCAAAGTGTTTACCGTCGCCTTTAGGCACGGAAGCATACATGGCCTTCATCATTGGGGGCATCTTCATGAAGCCCAGCCAGGCAGAAGCCCCAAAGCAGCAGCCTTTCATGGCATCGCCGCCAAGGTAAACGGGAGGCACTTCGGGGTGGATGGCCATTTTTAGCAACGCCTTTGCCAGGCATTTATGACCTTCGGTGATCACTGCGGATACCTGCACGGACCCGGCCGGAGGGTTGTCGGCAGCGAACACGTAAACAGGCCTCAGGTGTAGCCTGCCGGCGCTGACTATCTTTGCGTTGACCTGGCTCATCGAAAATTCGGGCTGCATAGCGAACCTCTGGTAACAATTTACAGTTAGCCCTCTTTTATTAAATACGAACCCTGAGATTACCCCGGAATTCGGGTCCGCTCATAACTTCAAATCGAATTATGCAGGTGCCACATGAAGTCTCATTCGGGATCAGAATTGAAAACAGCTACAACAGCAATCATGATTACCCTACTGCTGATCGTACTGGCGTTGCCTGCGGCAGCTCAGACATGTCAGGGCTACACGTACGGGCCATATGTACCATCCTGGACCGGCGGAACAGCCTATGCTTTGGGCTGCCCGGGATGCCCCGGGTGCCCGGATAACCCGATAGTGAACCCGGGTGAGCCAGGCTGCTACGCCCTTAACCTCGGATGCCCGGGATGCCCGGGATGTCCGGATTACAATGCCACGCCCGGGCACCCGGGAGGGCCCGGTTGCCTGATCTTACGTTAACGCCCGGCTTTGCGGCTGGCATCCACAGGTAACATATTTATCACCCGGCACTGAAATTGATCACGTGGACAGCCTGACCCATGCCCTGGCGATATCAGTCGTTTTTGCCGCTGCCGGCCGGCATGACCTTGTCCCGTTTGCGGTGCTGGGAGCGGTCATCCCGGACATCGACGTAGTTTTCCAGCGGTTTTCGGACAGATATCCGCGGCTTTACATCTTCACCCACGGCGGCATAACTCATAGCATAGCAGGGGCTGTAGCAATAGCAGTCCTGTCTGCCATAGCAGGGCTTGTTCTGGTTCCCGTGGCGCTCCCGGCATACGGGGCGATCAACCCGGCTCTGACGATCGGAACAGCCGTCGCGGGAGTGCTATCCCACATAATCCTGGATTATCTGGCCTACCCGGGCATACCTTTGCTTTATCCGCTCACCGACCGCAAGTTTACGCTGGGCATCATGGCAGGGCCGAGCATTTTTCTGACGATAGCGAGCGTGAGCTACTTGTTGCTGATCATGGCCGGCGTGGCCGACATTGCCGAATCATGGCCATACGCCCTGTTTTTCACCGCCGTCATCCTCACGTGTGCCTCGCTGAAGGTATACGTCGACCGCCGGGTCGACGGCAGGACAATACCCGGCTTCATACCGGTAAGCTGGCTGGCCATATCGGAAACCTCCGACGCCATCAGTGTTCATAAGTACGACCTGGTTAAAGGGCCGGGTGAAAACGTGAGGTACGAGAAATATCGCGGGCGTTCACCCGGTTTGCAGCCGGAAAGCGAGAGCCCGGAGCTTCGACGAATGCGTTACCACTCGTATGCGGTAACGGAGGAACACGACGGAGATACTGTCCGGTATGTCGATCCGCTGCGGGAGCACGGATACCTCTGGTACCCCCCATATTTTAAGAGCGTCCGGGTACCCGTGAAAAAAGTGCATGGCCGGTAATGTGGACGACTCTGAACGCGGGTGACGTTATTGGCAACTGACGCCGTACTCGCCGATCAGGGATGGTTATTACGAAGATTAACAGCGTACACGGATGGGTTTTGCCTTTTATCTGTAACATGGTCCAGATCGCGCCGCAGGAGACTCCGGGCAGGTTCGGGGAAGAGTCGGTGATGACCTCGCCGACGGAGATGCTGTCCCGAGAACACGCGCTCATGGAGCGGCTGATGATCTCGATCGAGAGCATGATAGCGAGCATCGCTAACGGCGAAAACATGGACCTGCGGCCGCTTCACAGGGCAGCCATGCTCATGAAGAGAGTAGGTTCTGAGCATCATATGGTAGACGAGGAACGGCTGATCTTCCCGAAGATCGAGACATCCGGCCGGCATGCTGATCTGCTGAGAACGTTGAGGCTGCAGCACGATAAGGGCCGGGCAATCATTGACAGAGTCATCGATCTGACCGAGGCCGGCGGCGTCGACACCATCGGGGAGATGAACGAGATCGTGAGGCTGTGCATGTCATTCATCGTCATGTACAGGTCCCATGCCGCTGTGGAAGAGACAATCCTGTTCCCGGCGCTGTACGATTTCGCGACCAACGACGAGATCATGAACATCCAGGCGATCATGCGCGGCGAGGAAGAAGGGCTGATGAAAGACCAGAAGTTCCACAACATGATGGACAGCCTGGCCGCCATCGAAGCAGTTGCGGGGACGTCTGATATCAGCCGGTTTACTCCGCGGTGAGATAGCAATACGAACGTTCACGAGCACAGAGACAACATGGTAGATAGTACTATAGTAATCAGAAGCCCGCACAGCGCAGCGATCGCTTTGCGTTTTATAAGCAAAGTTATGGATAAACTTTTTTTAGCCCCAGTATGATGAAGCACAGGCTGAGGCTGAGGCTATTCCACAGGATGATGATCAGGTCCGACCGGAGGATGCCGTAGATCAGCCAGAGCAGCATGCCGCAGCCCATGAAGAGGAAAAAGAGGGTGGAGATGTCTACGGCGGATTTGGTCTTGAGGATCTTGTGGATCTGGGGAATAGTACTTCCGGTAGTCAGCGCTCCTGCGAATAGTCCCAGAATTAGCACGAAATCCATTGTTTGGGGTAGAGCCAGCTGTAAGTAGAAATAGTTTATCACCCGCCATATGCCGGGGGCATATCTGGTACAATGGGCAGGAGTGCAATCGCTGGAAAAGAAGGATACAGGGCCATGACCCTGTATGTTAAGAGCCTGGTGGTAGGCAGGTTAACTTAGGCGTCCTTGTAGGGCATGTAGCGGGCGCCTATTGCCTCGAATTCTCTGGATATGACGAAGGACATCATCTCTCTGACGGTGCAGAAGGTGAGCTCCTTCGGAAGCTGCAGCTCTTTGAGCGCGTAAACGTAGTTCACGTGGAAGATCTGGACTGATGCACAGGCATCTTTGATCAGCTCGTTCTTTTCCCCGTCGCAGGTCCTCTTCCAGGCTTTGAACTCCCGGTCTCCGCTGAACAGCGCCCGGGCTTTAGCGCCGGTGTACTCGACCCCGTCCTTCCTGACCTGAAGCTGCTCGCCATCGACCGTCACTTTGACGATCCGGTTCGTGCCGACCTGGTACTCCAGGAGGTCGCCGTCGTAGAACAGCGTCCGGTTGTGGTCAGCCAGGTATTCTTCGGTCAGCGGGCAGATGATGCTGGTGTAGCCTTTGAGGTCCATGAGGTCGTTCAGAAACTCGCTCACGGTCATGTCTTTGATGCCAAGCTCTTCGATCATTCCCTGATATCTCCACTCAATTTAATTGTATTACGCCCTCTCCGTTTATAAGAATTACCATTGCCGGGAACTCACTTCTCACTTAACGGGGTTAATTTTCTGCGGTGGAAGAGGGTTTGAGCAGCATCCGACATCCCTAAATAGTAGCACGGCGTATCGCGAAGTTTACCTATAACCGTGAGAAACGATGGCCAATAGTAGTATTGATCAGCTGAATAAAGAAAAAACGAGCATCGCCCGCCTGTCGATAGTGTCGAACCTGTCACTGGTCATCCTGAAGCTGATAGTAGGCTTCATGATCGGTTCGGTGAGCGTGATATCCGAAGCTATTCACTCGGGCATCGACCTTATAGCGGCAGTCATCGCATATTTTTCTGTACGCAACTCGAGCAAGCCGCCAGACCGGGAGCACGCGTTCGGGCACGGCAAGCTGGAGAACATCTCCGGCACCATCGAAGCGCTCCTGATCTTCGTCGCCGCAGGCCTGATCATCTACGAGGCATACGAGAAGATCCTTCACGGAGTCGTCCTCGAGGACGTCAGCCTGGGTATCGCAGTCATGCTCATTTCAGCCATAGTGAACCTCTACGTTTCCCAGAGGCTCATGAAGACCGCAAAGCGCACCGAAAGCATCGCGCTCGAGGCAGACGCCTGGCACCTGCGGACTGACGTGCTGACGTCGCTGGGCATCTTCGCCGGGCTGGTCGCGATCAAGCTTACTGGAATCACGATACTTGACCCCATATTCGCCATCCTGGTGGCGCTCTTCATCCTGAAGGCAGCGGTGGAATTACTGATCAAATCAGTCAAAGACCTGATGGACGTCAAGCTACCCGAGGCTGAGGAAAAAGAGATTTGCCAGATCATCGAAGACCACTCTAAGCAGTACGTGGGCTTCCACGAGCTGCGGACGAGAAAATCGGGCTCGGACAGGTTCATTGACCTGCACCTGGTGGTCTCCAGAGAGCTGACCATCGAGCAGGCTCACGGCCTGGCCGACCACATCGAGGAAGACCTCAAGAAGAGGTTCCCCCGGGCCAGCGTCATCATCCACATGGAGCCCTGCGAGAACGGGGATGAGTGCGGGAAGTGCAAGGCACAGGATTGCAGCAAGTACCAGTATAGGGAAGAAGAGTAGGGCTGAGAGAAATTTCTTTTCTTTATTTATGGGCGAGAAGCCGGCACTCGCGAGGGAATAGAAATATGTTATGCCGCGAGGATGATAGAAGCATAAAAATAACTGCTAATTGCTTAATTAGCTTCATATAATATCAGTGATAAACAAAAAGCATCACATGAACAAATTATTAGCTATATTACTTATTCTATTGTACATCGCGATTCTGATTCCTTTTAACGCTAATGCTGTGAGTAATACTTTCTCTATCCATGGTACGGTAACAGAGGAAAATTGTACCCCGATACCGGGCACCACGATCACATTATCAGCCCCTTCGCTAACTAAGTATACTCACCATAGCTATTATCCAAATGGATCTGTCTTTGCTACCCTCCCCAGTAGCAATGGCAGTGTCGAATCCGTTAACGTCACAGCTGAGAGAGATACTTCGGTAATTAGGACAACTGTTACAGATAACAACGGTAGTTTCGAGTTCGTTAACGTGACGGCCAGTGCAGACTATTGTGAACTTAGATTCTATTACCCGGATCATAAGCAATACTTTCCGCCGGGAAACTCGTTCAGGTATGTCGATGCATCTGGCATACAATACGTTAATGTAACCCGGATAAAAGTGGAAAGCGATGCACCGCCTGGATATGATACAGCATCGGGATTTGAGGTAGTAATAGCAGTAGCGTGTATAATTTTTATAGTGCTATCGCGGGATAAAAAGTAAGCCTTATAATAACCGAGTGTTAGGGGGGCTTTTTGTAAAAAGCCCCCCTCGCCACCCCTCAAAAACATCGCTTAAAAAGTGCTCTTCGAGCATGATACGGTGTCGAGACCCAGGGGAACTTTTTTAGAAAGTTCCCCGGGAGCCCCTCAAAAATCTTAATGGGCCCGAAGGGATTCGAACCCCTGACCTCCGCCGTGTGAAGGCGACGTCATAGCCAGCTAGACCACAGGCCCCATTGATAATTGCAGCATAACAGTGCCTTTCATCTCTTATAAAATTATCGGCCGAATTATGTACCTCTTACGGTTGTACTATGAGAAAACCAATTTCCTGCGAGGCTATTGCCCCGCGGGAAAGGCGGCGTTGCTTCCCCTGATGCCCATCCGGGATTCGATCATCCTCGACTGCGTGTCAAATTTCACGATCGGAGCGTCTTCCGACAAGATGTACAGGTACCTTCCGTCAGGCGTAAGCATGACGTGTCTGGGGCACTTTCCAACCGTGATCCGGTCTTCTATCCTGCCGGTGTCTGCATCGATGATGAGCAGGCTGTTGGCATCGCAACAGCTGAGATAAACGTACCGACCGTCAGGGCTTACGACCACGCCGGAGGATGACCGGCCCTGCATGTTCACCGTATCTTCCCGTGACATGGTATCGGTATTGATTATTGCCAGGTAGTTTGCAGACCAGATGCTCACGTACACCGTCTTTCCGTCAGGGCTTACTGCCACGTCGGCTGCGTTACCCCCGGCCAGGCCGCAGCTGATAGATTTTACGATGCTTGCCTTTTTCGTGTCGATTACGGTGAGCCGGTTATCCCAGTAGTCGCTCATGTACAGGTATTTACCGTCGGGGCTGACCGCCATACCCCAGGAGAATGGTACATCGTAGACGGTTCCGATGACCTCGTAGTTTGTCGTATCCACAATTGCGACGTTACCCGGCGCATCGTGGCCGCAGTAGTTGACGAACAAGCGAGACCCGTCCGGGCTTAGCTCGGCCCAGCATGCGCCCATATCAAAGGTCAGGTTTTTCACGATCGAGTCATCCGCGGTATCGATCACTGTCACGTTATTGCCATTACAGACATACAGCCGCCCATCATCCGGGTTTGCGACGATAGCACCTGAGCCGCTGCCCAGGGTTACGTTTGTCAAAATACGATCAGTCTGCGGGTCGATTTTCCGCAGGATGCCGCCTTCAGTAGTAAGGTATACAGAGTAAGGCTCTGGAGAGGTGGCCGGATTGAGCCAGGGAACCGTAAATATTCCACCCTTAGCGCCGGGATTGCCCGAGGTGATGACACATGCAAAGAGCAGTAAAATAAGGGCGCTAAGGACACCTATCAGCAGTATGATCAAAGTCAGAATTACCAGAGCGCTCCGGGAACCCTTCTTGTTAACGGCCTTACCGGGCTGCCAAAACGGCTGGTTACCGCGTGGTTCGCTACTGTCCACAATACCTACCCGGCCTAGCTATTGCTCTAATTAATAATGAAGATTACCATAAAAGCGTTTTTTATTAATCAAAAAAGTATTGTAGTAAAGGTTTAGATGGGTATGCCTTTCTCTTTCCTCAGGAAGTCCAGGCCGTGCTCTTTGATGTGGATCTCCAGGTCTGTGGCCTTGCCGCCGCTCATCTCCCGCTTTTCTATGGCGGCGAGGTCTTTTTGCTCGAGCGTCTCGCAGGCTGCGATCACGTCCTGGACTGGCTTATCGATATTGTTGG
The DNA here is from genome assembly GCF_049676595.1 of Methanocella sp. MCL-LM. Taxonomy (GTDB): domain Archaea; phylum Halobacteriota; class Methanocellia; order Methanocellales; family Methanocellaceae; genus Methanocella_A. The sequence goes on along the minus strand of NZ_CP187259.1, from coordinate 1,359,539 downwards.
CGATCTCGCTCGCTTTCACGCCGTCGAACTTGTTGTGGTGCAGCGAGGATTTAAGGTACATCAGCACCTCTCTTTCAGGTCCCGAAATTACTGCCATGACATATCACCATAAAAGGATTGATCCGTAGGAGTTAATAGGTTTCTCGAATCCGTGCGGATATACAGCAACCGACAACCGGTTATCACGACCCGGTCAGCATAAATTAATTTCACAATTGAAATAAAAACGCTTATGTTTGCCGATTACAAAGCAGTATCAAGGTGGTTCCCGATGAAAATTAAATTGCTCGCTTTATCGATCGTCCTGATCTCGCTGATACTCTGCGGCTGCTGCTGCCTGCTGGCACGGGAAAACAACCCTGGCGGCTACGGGGCGCAGCAGCCAGATTACGGCAACGGTGTTGGCGGCGACGGCGGCGACGGCTACGGCGACTATATCCCGGGTTACGACGAAACACAATGGCAGCCAGCCACGCCTGACTGGATTAAGCCAGGGCTTACGGTGTACTACGATGGCTATTCAGCATTCGTCAAGGACGGCCAGTACAACAGTCCCGTCCAGACGGTCTGGAAGTACAAAGTAGATTCCGTCGACGGCAACGCGTTCTCCGGTACCACCTCGGTCACCATCCCGAACACCGGGCTGGAACCGATCACTGCGCAGTGGACGGCATATGACGGAGGCACCCACGATTACAGGTTCTGGATCAACCCCGCAAATCCTGCTGGATCGGTCACTGGCACAAACGGTGAGCCTTACACACTAGTCGCAACCATGCCTTACGAGCTGAATGGGAAGACTTACCAGGCGACGACACTGGCCTCCAGCATACCGGGCACCGGAGCAGAGTTCCACATCACCTACGATACGGAGACCGGCCTGATCCTCGCGCAGGCGATCAAGTACCCCACTGAGGAAGTGTACACCTACTTCAGCCACATGGCTTACGAGTGAGCGGCGCTAGTAGGCGCCTTTAGGCTCCGGGAGGAGCCTCGCCCGCTCACCTTTTCTCAACATCTTTATATAGCCAGAGGCTTCATAGTGTACTGCCTGCGCAACCCAGCTCTTTCTATCGGGAGCAGATCACGTAGCGTACGGCGTACGGCCTGCGGCGGCAATATTTGAGGGGAAAATATATATTAAATCCTCAAGGTGTTCGCTGCGAGCAAATTTATAAGGTTATTATCATGAGTACTGAATGTCCGACATGCCAGGGAAAGGGCTATGTCATCAAAGGAGAGCAGACCTGTCCTGCCTGCGGCGGCCAGGGTAAGGTCAAGAGCATGAACCTCATGCAGATGTCCGAGAAGGACCTCAAGGGCATGCTCGGCGGCTTCTGCCCCAAGTGTAAGGGAAGCGGCAAATTCCAGGAGAGGGAGAAGTGCAAGGACTGTGCAGGCACTGGTAAGCTCGCGGACTGCGACATCTGCGGTAAGCCGGCCCTGCCCGGGCAGACAGTGTGTGAAAACTGCAAGAGCGTTCACCCGGTCTACAAGCTGACTCCGGCATGCGACGTATCGGACCTCGAGGTCGGCAAGGCGTACTTCGGCAAAGTAGCGAACCTCGCCGATTTCGGCGTCTTTGTGAACCTGAACGATCAGACCAAGGGCCTCATCCACTCGAGCAACGTCCACCGGCCTTATGTGCCGGGCGAAGACGTCATCGTCAAGATCAACTCCATCAAGCCGAACGGTAACTTCGATCTTTTACCGCACAAAGTGACTTCTTTCCAGGTCGTCGAGGTGGAGAAGAATCTCCCGAGGACTAAGTCCTCCGACGTGGCAAAGTTCGTCAACAAGCTGGTCAGTATCAGCGGCGAAGTAGTTCAGGTCAAGCAGACCAGCGGCCCCACCATCTTCACGGTGGCAGACGAGGAAAGCTCGGTGTCCTGCGCAGCCTTCGTAGAAGCCGGAGCGAGGGCGTTCCCGGACGTCGGCTTAGAAGACATGGTCAGGGTCATCGGCGAAGTCACCAAGCGGAACAACGGCCTCCAGCTCGAAGTGCTGGACATGAAAAAGCTGGGCGGCGACGATGCAGCGAAGATCAAGCAGGTCATCGAAGAGGCCATCGACAAGAGGGCAGCACCTCCGCACGTGGACTTCCTCGTCCAGAGCGAAGTGCTGGAGAAGCTCAGGCCTCAGATGGAGAAGGTCGCCCTTCACATCAGAAAAGCGATTCTCAAGTCGGAGCCGATCATCATCAGGCACCACGCAGATGCCGACGGTATCTGCGCCGGCGTAGCCGTCGAGCGCGCCTGCCTGCCGTTAATCAGAGAACAGGGCGACTCCGATGCCGAACACCACTTCTTCTCCCGGTCGCCCTCGAAGGCGCCGTTCTACGAGCTGGAAGACGTGAACAAGGACCTGGTCATGGCCCTGGAAGACAACCAGAGGTTCGGCCAGCGCATGCCCTTGATCGTCCTGATGGACAACGGCTCTACCGAAGAGGACATCGACGCGTACAGGTACACCAAAGTATACGACATCGACCTCCTGGTCGTGGACCACCACCACCCGGACGCCATCGTAGACCCATACCTTAAGGGCCACGTCAACCCGTACCACGCCGGAGGGGACTTCGGCATCACCGCCGGCATGCTCGGCACAGAGCTCGCCCGGATGATCAACCCGGACGTCACCGAGGAGATCAAGCACCTCGCGGCAGTGGCAGCAGTAGGCGACAGGTCGGAAGCTCCGGAGAGGGCGAAATACCTGGAGCTCGTCAAGGACAAGTACTCTGAGGACGAACTGAAAAAGATCGCTTTAGCCCTGGACTTCGAGCAGTTCTGGCTCAGGTACAACGACGGCAGAGGCATCGTCAACGACATCCTCAACTTCGGCAGCGCAAAGCGCCACCGGGAGCTCGTCGACCTGCTCACCGAGCACGCCAACAAGATGATCAACGACCAGATGGACGCCTCCATGCCCCACGTGAAAGTCATGGACCTGCCTAACGGCGCCTTACTACACGCCATCGACGTGGAGCTCTTCGCCCACAGGTTCACCTTCCCGCCCCCGGGCAAGATGACCGGCGAGATCCACGATCGCATGTGTAAGAAGAACGAAGGCAAGCCCGTCATTACGCTGGGCTTCGGCCCCGACTTCGCAGTGCTCCGCAGCCGCGGCGTACTGATGAACATCCCCAGGATGGTCAGGGAACTACGCGAGGAAATCAAGGGCGGCGGCGTCAACGGCGGCGGCCACCTCGTGGTGGGCTCGATCAAGTTCGTCGAGGGTATGAGAAAGGAAGTCCTCGAGAAGATGACGCAGAAGATCGGCCAAGATCCGCTTGGCTAAAAGTATAACAAGGGTGAATATGGTGCCAGAGGCACGGGCTACCGTGCTCCTTGCACCTAACAAACATTACGTAATTTTCAACAAATGAAAACAGCTTGAGACAACAGTGTGAATGCTGCGCTGTGCCAGAGTCACAGATTCCAAGTATCCCCGCGCTTGTTTGGCTTGTGGTTACAGGACTGCCCGGTGCTCTGCCCTTGCTTGGATTTGCGTGGGTAGCACAAAGACACGAAAATCGTTTTTAGATGGACACAAAGTGCCCGAAATCCCAAAGATTCACGGCTAAATCACGAATTGCACGAAGGCACCGGTTAAAGCTCGAAGGACACCAATACACGGTTTAAAAACACGAACAAGTTCCGCGAAATCACTAAGACACCAAGTTAAAACAAACAACCATTTCGCCTTACCTCTGCCGTGACTTCTTTTACCATGCAGCCGCACAATATTCCTGATGCCTGTCAATGATGGCTACTGCTTGTTCAACTGTGTTTTAGTTTGGTGTCTTTGCGCATTCGCGGCACTTGTTCGTGTTTTTAGACCGTGCCCTTCGTGCATTTTGTCGATTGATAGTGCCTTGGGGCAGTTCGTGTTTTAGCCGTGCACCTTAGAGTATTAGGGTTTTAGTGTCCCTCTAAAAAAGTAGTTTAGTGTTTTCGTGCTACCCACGATAGCCCAAACAAGGCTGTAACACCGGACCACCGGTTACACTCCCGGCACGAGTATACTGGCAATCTGTGACTATGACACACCGCGGTCTTCGTCAACGTTCGCAGGCTCAGGGGCTTCAGCACGACAGGCTTCAATTACCCGGCAAGTTACCAGTCTCTACCTGGACGTTCTCAGCGGCAGTATCATTGACAGCCTTATCCTTGCTTCCTTTGAACGCCTGGGCAGCGGCCACATCTTTCGCCCTCCGCCGCTGGGATTTGCGGTAGTAGGACAGCGGATGGGTGACGTACTCGCAGAACTTGTTCTTGCCGATGCAGTTGCCGTAGGTCATCATGGTCTTGCACCCGGGACAGGTATACTCTGTGCCGCTGCTGCCCGTGATGTGTTGTACCTGGTAGTGGGTGAGGTCCTCCCGGAAGTCGGGGGCCAGCCGGTACAGGTCCATAATTGCATCCTTATCAAGGCCGATGTTGGCGAGGAAGGATGTCAATGCGAACCGGGCCGTGTGTGGCAGGTTGATGCCCTTCTGCAGGTCGGCCAGCAGGTTCCTCATGCACGGCGGGAAAGAGTCCTGGGTTACTTCGCCCTCGCCAGCCAGTCCTTTTTCGCTCTTGAGCTTATCGAGGGCTTCCCGGATCTCCAGCATATAAGGCTCGAGAACGGACTTAATTTCTGCCGGCACCTTAGCCCCGAAGCTGGCCTGGATTTTATCTCTGACCGCCTCTTCCAGCAGGCGGGCGAAAGCTTCCCGGGATACGTAGACCATGCCAGATACGACCTTTCTGTTGATCAGCTTCCACTCCAGGTTACGCAGCCCGGCCGCATACCGGAGATAGTCGGTGAAGTGGATGATGAACTCACGGTCTTTAGTCCTGGCAGATATGCCGAAGTCCCGGCCTACATCCAGGAGGCCACTCTCGCTTTCGCCCAGCAGCAAGGTGTATGCCCGCTTGGATTCCCACAGGGCAAACCGTTTCATCAAGTACTGGTCTTCGGTCATCGCCACCAGCATGCGGGCAACCGGATACGAGAGCAGTTCCCGCTCCGGATCAGGCAGCAGATCGTCTGCCTGAGCCTCACCCTTAATAGAGGTAAGGACCCTTTTTTTAGCCCTGGTCCGCACCTGCCCATAAGCCGGCTTCTGGACTATATCTGCCATAGAGTAGTTGCGGTCCCTGACGTAGGACAGCGCTTCCTGGGTAAACGGATACTTGGCAAAACCAACCGTGTCCATGACAGATGCTCCTCTTGCGGACTATCGCAGCATAAGCTGTTCCTGTAATAATGGCCGGGCCATATGTAAAAATCTTTTTAAAAGTTTCCCGGGAGAGTGTAAAAAAGGGTTTTCAATTCCAGTGCCTGCAATCGGCCGGCCCTTGACGCTCTGGATTAAACCACCGAGCTCCGGCTGGTGTTCGCGTTCTGTCCACATTCAGGACCAACAGGTCCAAGTTTTGTTTTTTCTACGGGTCATTTTAATTTCAATATACTACGGATGAGATTCTGGTGATGATATGGCCAGGAGGATGGAAGTGACAGATAAAGGCGGCATGTCCGTAAAAGAGGCAGGCCGCAAGGGTGGCCAGGCAACCTCAAAGTCCCACGATCGCAAGTTCTACGAGGATATAGGGCACAAGGGCGGGGTAAAAGGCGGCCAGAGAGTGAGGGAACTGATCCAGAAGGGGAAAGAAGCTGAAAGAAGATAAAAAAACACTGGCGTCAAGTTTGCGGAACAAACTTGAGCCTTTCCCTGTATATTTCTTTACTCAGACTCGATTCTCGGCGCCAGCAGGTAGATGACAGTGCCGTTACCACTGGCGATGCTGAAGGTGAACTTGACCGGGTAATCGCTGCCCAGGTCGATGTTGACCTGCTCAGCCTTGCCCAGCGACTTGACGATGTCGTTCAGGTAGTCCAGCGAGAACAAAGACCGTACGTTGCTCGTAGCCTGCAGAGAAATGAGGCTCGATTCCGGTATCTCGAGGCGCACCTTGTCCAGGTCGCCCTCTGCCTCGACATAGAAAGTCTTTTCCTGCACGCCCAGGGCCATGTGGTCCGAGACTTTTTCCGCAGCCTTGACAGCTCTCTTCAACTCTGCGCCGTTCAGCACGATTTTTCCGGGCAGCTCGAGAGACGGTACTTTCGGCTCTTTCCTGATGGAGCTGGGGTCGAGCAGCGACAGGGTATAGGCAAGCCCCCCCGTGCGAATCTCCAGCTTACGAGTCTCCTCGTTGAGGTTGAGCTCCAGCCGGTCGTCCCTGGCAGTCATGCCGAGGATGTCCATGAACCGGACCAGGTCTATGCCTATCTCGCCATCGGTAGCCTCGAAGGTGTCGAACGCCTTCGCGTTCAGGTCGAATGCCACCATGGCGACGTTGGCAGGATCAACCGCGCGCGCGGAGATGGAGTCCTTCGTGATCCTGAACTTGGCCTCGTCGACCAGAGTCGATACGGCCTCGATCGCGTCCTTGAAGACCTCTGCATTGATTGCCGCCTTGAACATGTTATATTCCTTGCCCTTGGTTATTACTAACTGTTGTTATCCCTATAGATAAATAAAAGCTTTGATACCAGACCTGCATCAGCAGGTTTCAGACCTGCCGATGCAGGTCTGCACGTTGCTCTAATTGTACTCACGCCAGGTCTTGCCGCACTGGGTGCAGCGGAAAAAGCGCACTTCGCTTTCATCGGCGCTGCGCAGCTGGCGCAGCCACCAGTAAGCTTTCTGGTTCCCGCAGTCAGGGCACTTGACATCTTCCGTAGTGGGCAGGCCTGCGTCCTGCTTGTCATCCAGTACTGTGATCTCCCGCTCCTGATCCTTGACGGGGCCGCCGACGATCATGTTGCCGGCCTGAGCCTTCTTCTCGTGGCCGCACTTGCGGCACTTCACCATGCCGCCACCGCCCGGCCTCATAATACTCTTGCATTTAGGACAGAATTCCATGAATGTATTCCTCTCATAAACGATCTTGCGGCACTGGCCGAAAGTCAACCCCGGCTTCTCGCCTGTCCGTTCAGGACCAAGCATCGGGTTCGCCGGCGCCTTCAGCCTGCGGCAGATCGATATCACCGGCCATCTCAGGCATCCGTGAGAATTTGAATAGACGCCCGCAAGCTTAAGGATTGCGGCGTCCGGGCTCGTTTCTGCACAGTCCGGCCCGGCGCTTACGCTTCGGAAATACTCAGAAGCCGGCCGCCGGGAGCGCCGGTTTGCCTACTATTGTCAGAGTTTCTTCTTATAAAAACTATTTTATGAAGCTTTCGGTGAACTATTGTACCTTCTTCTCGGCAGCTCCGGTCACCAGGTCCTTCCGGGGCTCGACTAACTGACTGATTACTTGATCATAAAAAAGAAAGGGGGCAAAAGCCCCCGTTTATGCAGGTGCCTTGTCGACGATACCGCCCTTCTTGCCTGCTTTGCGCTCGTCGAAGTACTTCTTCGTCTCCGCGACGACGACTCCGCTCAGCGCCAGCAGAGCAATCAGGTTGGGTATGGCCATCATGCCGTTGAACGTGTCGGAAATGTCCCACACCAGGCCGACCTTGGTCACGGAACCGAACAGCACCGCTGCGAGGAAGGCGACCTTGTAGACATTCTTCATCTTGTTGCCGAACAGGTAGTGGAAGCACTGTTCCCCGTAGTATGCCCAGCCGATGATGGTCGAGTACCCGAACAGGATGGCGGAGATGATGACGACAATCAGGCCAACGCCGCCGAGGCTCTGGCCGAAAGCCGCAATCGTCAGGCCCGAGCTGGTGAGCGTGCCGTCGTCCCAGAGGCCGCTGGTCAGCACGACAAGGCCAGTGATCGAGCAGATGATCAGCGTGTCGATGAAGACTTCGGTAATCGCTATCATGCCCTGGTAGACCGGCTTGTTGGTCTTTGCCGCAGCGTAGGCGATGGGAGCGCTACCCAGGCCTGCCTCGTTGGAAAAGACACCTCTCGCCATACCGTACCTCACAGCCTGCGAGACTGCGTAGCCGGCTGCTCCGCCTACTGCCGCATATGGCGAGAAAGCGTAGGTAAAGACCAGCATGAGGGCATCCGGAATCTTCGAGAAGTTCAGTGCCAGCACGATTAGTCCGCCGGTGATGTAGAGAATGGCCATGAAGGGCACCAGCACCGCTGCGACTTCGCCGATCCTCTTGATGCCGCCGAAGGTGACCAGTGCAGTCACCAGTACCAGGATAACACCGATGACGATGCTCAGCAGATTGATGCTGCCGAGGACGGGCACATCGATGCTGCCGCCGACAGAGATCTGTGAAGTAATGGCCATTGTAACGGAGTTAGCCTGCGCCATGCTCCCGATGCCAAACGCTGCGATCATGCCGAAGAACGCGAACAGCACGGCGAGCCACTTCATCTTCAGCCCTTTCTCGATGTAGTACATCGGGCCGCCGGACATCGTCCCGTCAGCGTTCTTAGTCCTGTACTTCACGGCAAGAACTGCTTCAGAGTACTTGGTCACCATGCCTACGAGAGCAGTGACCCACATCCAGAACAGCGCACCCGGGCCGCCCAGCACGATGGCAGTAGCGACACCGGCAATGTTACCCGTGCCGACAGTGGCCGACAGGGCGGTACATAGCGCGTGGAACGAGGGGATGTCGCCCTCCTGATCAGATTTCCTGGTCTTGACCGAGTGGATCATCATGGCAAACGCATGAGGCAGTTCCCTGAACTGCAAGCCTCTCAGCCGAAGGGTCAGCAACAGGCCGGTACCGACCAGCAGGACCAGCATTACAGGGCCCCAGACCCAGCCGTTAACGGTGTTTATCACTTCTTGTACAACCTCTAGAACTCCCATGGAATTTCCTCAATTAGATAATATGAAAGGGCTAGAGTACAAATCGGATAAATAGATATCGGTTTTAGCCGGCGCAAGCAGTCCCTACGTGCGCCAGCTTAGCTATTCAGGGTCTGATCACGGGCTTCTTCTTGATCAGCGAGTATAGCAGCGCCCCGATGACCGCCAGGATGATGCCGATAATCAGCGTTACTGGCAGGCAGCAGACGATATTGCCGATGACGGAGCCGAGAATCGAGGAGCCATCATACCCCGTCAGGAAGCTGAAGAGTATAGACAGGACAATGGCTACCGGCCGGTGAATGAGCTCTGCCACGGCTCCTGCGATAGCGCCTACGAGGGCTGCTTCACCTTTCGTCGTAAAAGGCGCCAGCTTTGCCGCAAGCGCTCCCGCACCGATAAAGGTCAGCAACTGCAACCCCTGGATAGCCAGATAGCCGAGGCCGATACCCATGAAGCCGGTAGACGGCAGCTCTGGCGTCCCCTCCGGAAGGTTCTCGGGATCTGCATACTGTTCCTGCCACTGCATCGATTCTTCCACAAACTGCTGCCCGCCGATCACGTTGACCAGAATATCGCCGGCGAGCGTCAGCAGGATCAGGATTATGGCTGCGATGACGCCAGCCTTTATTGCCGCTGCATATTTAGGGTCCATGATAACGCATCCTTACCCCACATTTATATCGCCGGCTAATAATAACCATATCTCGATAGATGTACGCCGACAAAATCAGGCAATAGAGGGGCGGTAGCACGTCCGATAAGTGTTGAGTTCGTCCGGCAACAGGCTTGCAGATCAGATAGCTACGGCAAAAACAGCCCTTCATTCTTGAAAATGTGCCGGGCCGTGTTATTCGCCCACGCCACCGAGCCGACGTCAGCCACTTTATGGGCGTCGCTGCCGATGGTGTACTTCACCCCGGCATCCCTGCACTTCGCCAGAAAGTCCCAGGAAGGCAGGCAGTGCTTGGAATTGATCTCGATAGCTACATCGTTATCCCGGAGCGCTTCTACCAGTTGTTCCTCATATTCCTGGATGGGGCTGAACTGCACGCCGGCGCTCCAGGCGTGGTGGGCGAGCACGTCGACTTTCTGGTCCTGCACTGCCCGTAGCACAGCGTGATAGTAAAGGTCCCAGGATTGTGCGCCGTGAAAGGAGGCAAGAACGAGATCCATACCATCGCGGTCGGCGAGGTAGACCTCGCCAGTCGGGAGAATCTCCGCCTCGATGCCCACGAGAACTTTAACCCGGTAGGACGGCTGGAGCAGCTCCACCTCTTTTCTCGTCTCCCGTACCATCTTTTCGGTAACGCCGCTACCGTGCCCCGGCCCGTGGTCGGTGATTGCCACCAGATCGAGCCCCTTCGCCTCCGCCGCCTCTATGACGCTGTGCACGCTATCCCTGCCATCAGATTTGCTGGTATGCACATGCATGTCGACCTTCATGAGGAAAGCTCCGGTAATGCTCACTAAATATGGCTCGTGCAAGCTTAAAATTTTGGTTTTCGAAGGAAGAACGTGAAATGATAAACCATGGCGGCACAATGACACGGGGACTTAGTGAGAAACGATAACAAGATCTAATGATTGAACCACGGCGGCACAGCTCTTTATCCTGATGACAAGAAATCAGATGTTTGAACCACGGCGGCACGGCGACACAAAGACAAGGCGATCCACGACAAGCCGGTGGTAACTGGAACCACGGCGGCACGGCGACACGGAGACAGTGGTGAACTGGTAAAAGTGAACTCTTTTTTATGTCCACGGCGACACAAAGACAGAGCATTAACCATACTATTACTGCCCAAGGGTTTTAGCCTGACTATCGATCGATAGCCTGAGGGAATCGAAACATATTGGTCTCCGTGCCGTCAGCCCGCCGTGCCGCCGTGGATCTAAAAAGAGGGCCTTGCTATTCTGGTACGGTTGTCTCCGTGCCGCCGTGCCGCCGTGGTTCAACTAACCATCATGCTATCGTTTCTCGAATGGTCTCCGTGCCGCCGTGCCGCCGTGGTTAGAACACCTGCTCTCCAGTAGTCAGGATAAGGAGTCGTGCCGCCGTGGTTCAATAATTAGATCTCGCCCTCCCAGCTCACCATTGTCTCTGTACCACTGTGGTTGGAATTAAAATTTTGTCCGGTTCCAGTACAGGTATAACACTCGCTGGAGAGCCGAAAGGTTGGTCCCGATTGCCACGATAGCGACGGCGATAGTCATCGCGCTGTAGCCGAAGAAGGTGAAGGCGCTGAGGCACGAGAAGACGATGAGGGTGATGACGGTCTCGGGCCGGCCGAAGATGCCGATGCCTTCGAGGGGGTCTTTGATCTTGCCGTCGTGCTTCTGCTGGTAGCCGATCTCCGCGTAGACGACGGGCTTGATGAAAGTGTTGATCATCGAGCCGATGATGGCGATGACAACAAGCCGCATGTCGACCATGCCGCCGAGGCCGATGCCCAGCAGCACGATACAGTCGACGTACTTGTCGACGATCCAGTCGATGGCAGCGCCGAACTTCGAGGCTTTATTGTTGATCCGGGCGACGCCACCGTCGATGAAGTCCAGCAGCCCGGATAGTAACAGCGCGGCGGCGCCGGCATAGGCGGCGCCTGTGAAGACGCCGTTTAGCCCGTAGAACGCGCCGGCCGCTATCCCGAGGACGAGGGAGAGCAGCGTGATCTGGTTGGGCGTGATGCCGGTAGCGGCAAAAATCCTCGATATAGGGCTGATAAAGCCGATCAGGTGATCTCGGTACTTGGTGAGGTTCAAACGCCGCCCTCCCGGGTCATGAAATGTTGAAACATTTAGTACTTAAATGTAGTGCATTATAGCCCGGTGATACATTAAAATACTTAACGACCGATTATCTTATCCGGGTAGTGACATGGCAAGAGCTTCTGGTAACGGGCAGACTGCGCAGATCAAGCGTGCGTTTTACATCGGCCGCTTTCAGCCGTTCCACAACGGGCATCTGAAGGTTATCTCAGAAATTTCCCGCGAAGCGGACGAGCTGGTCATCGGCATCGGCAGCGCGCAGCAGAGCCATACGCCGGAGAACCCTTTTACGGCGGGCGAGCGCATCCTGATGATCTCCCGCAGCCTGGAGGAACTTGACCTCTACAGCTACGTTATTCCGATCAACGACATCTACCGCAACGCGATCTGGGTGTCCCACGTGGAGTCGATGACTCCACCGTTTTCCTGTGTCTACTCCAACAACCCGCTGGTTTCCAGGCTGTTTTCCGAGGCGGGCTACGAGCTGAAGCACTCGCCCATGTACAACAGGGTCGCCTTCTCCGGCACCGAGATCAGGCGAAGGATGCTGGCCGACGAAAACTGGCAGCAACTGGTGCCCCCGGTAGTGGTTAAAGTAGTGGAAGAAGTAAGGGGTATCGAGAGGCTGAAGCAGGTCAGCATGAAGGGCGACATAGAGAGCGTCATCGAGAGCTGATTGTCTTAACCGGATATACCGGGCTCTGATACCAATTGTCACGCTGTACTAATTTTATTATATGTTGAACGTAAAATATAGTAGGATTAGCAAATCGGAAAGTGATTGGTCATAAGGAGCCCTCGTGACGCGGAATCCACCTAAGTCTGGGCCGAAACATGCTCGCAAGCCTGCTGCGGAGCATAGTCTGGAAGAATCAGCGTTTGAGCACACGCAGATCATTCTGGCGAATATGCTCGAAAATTTCCCGGGCATCGTGTTCTGGAAAGATAGAAACTCGGTCTATCTCGGCTGTAATAGAAACTTTTCCACCATAGCGGGTTTTGCCGACCCTGCAGAAATTTCCGGCAAGTCCGACTATGATATGCCCTGGATAAAAGAGCAGGTAGATGAATACCACGCCGACGATCGACAGGTCATATCTAGCGGTAAACCCAGGTTAAACATCGTCGAGATGATACACTGCGCAGATGGTAAAAACAGGTGGTTTGCCACCAACAAAGTTCCCCTGCGCGATGCCGAGGGACGGGTGATCGGCGTGCTGGGCGCCGGAAATGACATTACCGAACAGAAGCGTGCGGAGGAAGCGCTGAAGTTCGAGCACGATCAGCTCCTGTCCATCTTCGACAGCATCGACGAACTAATCTACGTAGCTGACCCGTATACCTACGAGGTTCTGTTCGCGAACCGGTGGACCCGGGAAAGGTTTAAGAAAAGCATCATAGGGGGAAAATGCTTCCGGGAATTCCAGGACAGGGCATCGCCTTGCGATTTTTGCACCAACGCGATCATTCTCAGGGATAAGGGTAAGCCGTATTACTGGGAATACCACAATCCAGTGATAAATAAAGACTTCTGGATTGTAGACAGAATCATCAGATGGCCTGATGGCAGAGATGCCCGGTTCGAGATGGCCATAGATATTACGGAGCGCAAGCAAGCCATATCGGGGATCCAGGATGCAAAAGCCAAGGCGGAGCTCTACCTGGACTTGATGAGCCACGACATCACCAACATGAACCAGGCGCTGATGGGGTACCTGGAGTTGATAAAAGCCACGCAGAAGCAGGAGAGCGGCGAAAAAGAGCTGGCCGAGAGGTCGATCGAGATCATCAACAGGAGCTCCAGGATGATCAGCAACGTGAAGAAGCTCACTGAGATAGAAGCTCAAAACGTTCCCCTAAACAGGGTTAACCTATGCGAGTTACTGTCGGAGGTCGTCTCGGAGTACTCGGAGGTGCCGGACAGCAAAGTGACTTTTAATGCCCGCCTCTGCCCCTGTTGCCACGTGATCGCCGGGGATATGCTCAAGGATGTTTTCGAAAACCTGATCGATAATGCAATAAGGCACTCGGCCGGCCCCGTGGTAGTGGAGATCGCCGTCAGCCGGGTCGCGCTGGAAGGACAAGAGTATTACCAGATCGCCATATCAGACAATGGCCCGGGCATTCCTGACCCGCTGAAGAAAAAGATATTCATGTCTGCGCAGGAAATTCGACAAAAAGCCGAACGAAGAGGGTTCGGCCTCTACATCGTCCGCACACTGGTAAACTACTATCATGGCAAGGTATGGGTGGAAAACAGGGTACCTGACAGCCATACGAAAGGCAGTAAATTCATCGTGCTACTGCCCTGCAACCTGTAATGAACCGCGACTTTTAAATATTGGCCGGGCTGGCATGTGCCCAGTTGCATCTATGCAATTTTACAGGCAGGTGATTCACGGCTTGATGGACAGCACGATACCGATTTAAACTGCGCGCTGAGCCCGGAGGGCAGTAAACAAATTCTGCAAATGTTATAATGCTGATTTTTATGATCTTGGCATGGTGAGTTGAGATCATGGAAGCAGTTGTGTATACGGGCCCGGGAAGCGTTGCGGTAAAGGACATCCCCCGGCCCCAAATCGAACATCCGACAGACGTCATTTTACGGCTGACCAGCAGCGCCATCTGTGGCAGCGATCTGCACATGTACGACGGACATACAGATGCCCAGCCGGGCGTTGTGTTCGGCCACGAGCCAATGGGAGTGGTTGAGGAGGTCGGCGATGCGGTGAGGCTGGTGAAAGAGGGTGACAGAGTGGTAGTCCCCTTTAACATTGCCTGCGGTCAGTGCTTCAACTGCATTCGCGGCTTCACTAACGCCTGCCTGACGATGAATGCAAACAACCCGGGCGCAGCCTACGGGTACGCCCACATGGGCCCGTACAGAGGTGCCCAGGCAGAGTTTATCAGGGTTCCCCACGGCGACTGGGCCTGCCTGAAGCTGCCAGGCCGCCCGGGCGACAGCAACGAGGATAACTTCCTGATGCTGGCGGATATCTTCCCCACGGCGTACTATGCGACCGAACTTGCCCAGGTAGCCCCCGGTAAAACTCTGGCCATCTTCGGCGCAGGGCCTGTAGGGCTGCTGTGCGTCCACAGCGCGATCATGAGGGGTGCCCCGGTCGTCTACATCGTGGACAAGGACAAAAAGCGATTGGAGATGGCGATGTCGCTAGGTGCCGTACCGATCAACTTCCTCAAAGGAGACCCTGTGCTGCAGATACAGGAACACCTGAAGACCATGCAGCCGCTACACGAGGCGATGAGGTACGGCGAGGACAAGATGCTCCGAGGCGTGGACTGCGTGATCGACGCGGTGGGCTACCAGGCCTACGACAGGCAGAACCCGGACCAGTTCAAGCCCAACCAGGTGCTGATAGACATGGCGCGGGTGGCCAATTTTACAGCGACACTGGGGATCGTAGGCGTCTACACGATGAGCGATCCGCTGGGGAAGACGGAGGCTGAGAAGCACGGGATGATCATGATGCCCTGGGGCCTGATGTGGGAGAAAGGGCTGCAGATAGGCACCGGCCAGACTCCGGTAAAGCGCTTCCAGGGGTTCCTCCGGGACCAGATCATCGCGGGAAAAGCCAGCCCCGGCGCGATCGTTACAGACCACATAAAGATCGGCGATGCGCCCCAGGCCTACAAAGAGTTCGACCGGCGCGGGAGCGAGGTCGTCAAAGCGGTCATCCAGTTTTTCTAAGCCGCGGAAAAACAGTCCGATGCCGGTGCTGCGCCGACATCCTTTCTAAAAAGCTCAGTCGACTCTGCCGATGCGGATCAGGTGCTTGACAGGCACGCTGCTGATGGTATCCGCCCCGTGCTTGTCGATGATCACCGCGATGGCCACGGCTTCCCCGCCCTGGTCTTCGATGAGCTTGATGGTCTCTTCCATCGTGGAGCCAGTGGTGATCACGTCGTCGACGATGACGCACCGCTTCCCCTTGACGTCCGCGTAATTTTCGCTTACGGTCGCCTGGGTCTGGTGGTGTTTGCCCGCTTCTTCAGACCTGTGTTTGCCCGGGTGAATGACAGCCAGATCAACGCCATACTGGTAGGCCACCACGTTAGCGAGCGGCACCCCGCTCAGGGCGATGCCGACTACGACATCTACGTTGGTGTCCATCTCATTAAGGACCTCCTCGACCATGTCCGCCATGCAGGTGGCGATGAGCATGAGCCGGCTCGAACTCTTGCCTATGGTACTCCAGTCGATGAAGATGTCCTTGGGCGCCTGTGCTCCGGTAGTCTCCTTCTTGGCGCGGGTGAGCAGCCAGGTGGCCGTCTCCCGGGAGATGTTCAGCTCGTCGGCGATCTCGCCGGAGCGGAGACCTCGGTTCCTGAGCTCGATCGCTTTCTCGATAAGGTCGTTAACGTTCTTCATGTCACTTACTCCTCGTAGCGAATCGTTTTTTCTGCCTCAGGGGCGATCCGCACACTTCGCACGTACCGCCTTCCGGGCTTGCCTTCCCGCCTTCCCGGTAGGCTCTGCCACAGCCGATGCAGCGCATTTCCCAGACGATGCCATACTTGCTTTTTTTCTGCCGCAGCGCCCGGATGCGCAGGCCCGCCTTGCGGGCGATGTTCTGGACGGAATAGTCATCGGAGAGCAGCTCGACATCCTTTCCCGCAGTTTTTTCCTGCAGTGCCAGGGCAAGCAGGTCCCGATCTGTCGCAGACAGCCGCTGGTCATCACCCGTAGCCCCGGCCAGCTTAGCGATAGCCTGGACGTACTCGGCTTCCGGCGATATTACCCGAAGCCCCTCCAGCATATCGAGCCGCAGCTTCGACTGCTCATCTTTTACTTCGCCGTAAACCCCCGGCGTCGTCACGATCTCGCCGTCGCCCGGGATAGTGCCGTAAATGAAGGCGGACGTATCCAGCACATATGTGATGACCATCGCTACTTACTTTCCCCGTCCGCGATATAAATATATCGAAGCCTTGCCTGTTTCTTTCACGGGCATCGCGGGGCTGGCCCGGATGCCTTCGTCCAGCCTCCGGATACGCTGCTGCAGCTCGTCGAGCTGATCGGCCATCTCCTCGTGGACCCGGGCGAACCGGACTGCTATCCCCTTCTCATCAATCGCCGCGTATTCCCGAAGAGCCCGGCTGGCAAACTCTTCAGGCTTCATCCGGCCGCGCCTCCGCTCTACCCATGCGGAGACTTCGTCATCTAGCTCAATCACCAGCGTTCGCATTCTGACCATATCAATTTAAGCAGCCCTTTATTTATATGTTAGTATTTTATATTTTAATTTCTTTGGCTTATCGGGAAATAGATGGCCTCAATATTGTTAAACGACCCATTTTTAAACGAACAGGCAGCGGGTTAGAAGGCCGTTATTTAAATACGAGTGAGAGAGTCATCTGATTCCACTAAGCAGGCAAGGTCATCTGACCCTTCAAGATGAGGGGGTCAGCTACTTATAGCATAAGTTCGTTATAACGGTTTACCGGGGTATGGATATGGAATTGCCGATGAAGGCGCCTGAAAAGTACTACATCGTTTCTGTCGAGCAGTACCTGTCTCTGCTGAATGCCGAGAAGGTCAGGGACTGTTTTAGCGGTCTGCAACACCTGAGCGGCCGGGACTCGTTCAGGGACAAGATCATCGTCGTCAGAACGAACGTCGCAGAGCAGATCAGAAGCAGATATAACGTGACTAAAAGAGCGTTCTACGGTGCCAACAGAGGCATCGAGTTCACCTCGCAGACCACCCTGGACACCGGGGAAAACTAACCTTTTATAGATCTGGCAAAAGTCAGGTAGCCGCAGACGTCGCCCGACGAAACTTTTTCGATGCTGCCCGAGATTTTTCCGCCCTCAACAGTAAGCTCTACTACCGAAGGGTCTGACATGCGGGGATGCGTCGGGCTTCCGGGACACACGAGCAGCACGTCGCTCTGATCGATGAGCGGCCGGTGAATGTGACCGAAGATCAGCACGTCCACTTCCAGCTCCAGGGCAAGGTACCTCATGTTGGTCAGGTCAGAGGTGTGCTTGCCGCTGTGGACTACTCCGAAGCGTATTCCGTCTACTACAAACCGCTCGCTCTCCGGCAGCAGGTCCCGCAGTGCGGGGGTATCCGAGTTGCCGTGGACTGCGACGAGACGCTTGCTGCCGCTCTTCAGCGACTCGTAAGCTTCCAGCGTGTTGAAGTCCCCTGCGTGGACTACGATATCAGCCTTGCCTGCGAGCTCCAGCAGTTCCCGGGGCAGCGGACAGGACAGGTGCGTATCCGATAGGGCGAGTATTTTCATCAAGATAAGATTCACCTGCTACTCCAATAAGTTTACCATAACATAGACTGGATGGACGTTCAGATCACGGATAAGAAAAATATGTTAAGACCGGGCAATTCGCCCGGGGCCTTACCCGCGGTTAAGCCGGCGGTCCCTGCGGCTTCAAGTGCACAGCCATCTCGGGGCGCTCAGGGAGCTTTCCGGGAGGAAGTCCGCCCATGAGCATCTTTTCTCTCGGCGCCCCGCAGCCCTTGCACTTCGCCGGAGCACAGGAGCCGTGGTTGTGATAAGCGTGACATCTGCCGGGCGTACAGAGCACCTGGTGCTCCGTCCCACATACGGTACAAACCCATTTAGGCATGATTGTTCTGTTTATTACGAACAATTAAATAACTTTCGGGTTGAGAGAGCAGATACTCGAGAATAAAGAATACTTTCACTGCACCAGTCTCATGGTTAAATAGGTAATGCACCATACAAGCTGCTATAAGGATTTTACCAGCCATGGCAGCCGAATACCAGCAGTTCTTCCCGAAGCCGGCCTTTTACCCGAACCAGCGAGAGGCCATGGATCGGATTTACAACGCGCTTCTGACCGGCAAACTCGTGCTCTTCGAGGGCGCCTGCGGCACCGGCAAGACGCTTTCAGCGCTGGCTCCGGCGCTGGCCATAGGCAGAAAGCTGGGTAAGAAAGTGGTCATCGCCACCAACGTCCACCAGCAGATGGACCAGTTCATCGAAGAAGCCCGGGAGATCAGGGCAGCGTCGAACATCAAGGCGATTGTGGTAAAGGGTAAAGCCCACATGTGCCCGCTGGAAAAGGACTACGAAGAATGCTCGGTGCTGCGGGAGAATACTTACGAGCTGCTCGAGGTCGAGCGTGATCTGGCCGACCTGCGGCTGAGAGAGAAAGAGGCGATGGCCAAGATCAGGACTGACAGGAGCTATGCAGACGTTCGCGAAGGGCTGCTCGGCGAAATCCGCAAGGCTGAGGAGAAGCTGTCAGGCCTGAAGAAGCGGTCCTGCAGCTACCTGCGAGAAGTCCTGATGAACGAGAACGAGAACTTCAGAGAATGGCTATTCGCCGGCGTAAGGACGCCGGAAGAGATCGCCGTCAGGTCTATGGAAGACGGCCAGTGCGGCTACGAGATGCTCAAGCGGTGCATGAAAGACTCAGAGCTGATCATCTGTAACTACCACCACCTGCTCGACCCGGACATCGCCTCCCGCTTTTTAGGCTGGGCGGGCTGCGACCTCGAAACCGCCATCCTGATCTTCGACGAAGCCCACAACCTGGAACAGCAGGCCCGGTCCCACTCGTCGGTCACGCTCTCGGAGTATGCCATGGACAAGGCCATCGGAGAAGCCGCATCCATAAAAAGCCCCCGGAAAGACGATATCGAGTATTTCCTCTTCCTGTTGAAGAAGACCGTCCGCAGCACCTATGAGTCGAAGTTCGGCTTCGGCGAGGCAGAGCGCCTGGGCCATGCGTGGGTAGACATCACCATCAGGGACCCGCAGGGCGGAGAAGACCTGCTCCGGCAGAAGCTGCTGCAGGAGCTTAAAGTAAGGGGCATCGACTACCGCAAGCTGCTGGAAGAAGCCATCGACAAAGGGCTGGACCTCGACGACCGCTTCAGGAAGGAGTTCAAGGAAGGCAAATCGGAGGCACGGAAGACGTCGTCACTGCTGGCCGTATCGTCCTTTATGCTGACCTATTTCGACCGGTCCGACCAGACGGACTACTACCCCGTGCTCAACGTGCGCCGCTCCAGGGAAGGAGACATCAACGGACGCATCGAGATGTTCTGCTGCATACCCACAGACGTGACGAAGCCGCTGCTCAACGGAGCTTTCGGCGCAGTCCTCATGTCGGCCACTTTGAAACCGTTCGAGATGGTGAAGGCTACGCTGGGCATAGAAAGGCCGACTGAAGAGATCACCTTCGGCACCACCTACCCGCCGGAGCGCCGGCGCACGCTCTCCGTGGACATCGCCCCCCAGTTTGCCAAAAACCGGGATGAGCCCGGGACAGTCAACGCCATCGTCGGGCTGCTGAGGGATGTAGTAGAAAAATCGGAAGGCAACGTGCTCATCTTCTTCCCCAGCAGCGGGGAAGCCCGGAAGTACGCTGGCATGCTCAACCTTGACGTGCCGGTCTTCGTGGACGAGGCGGGCATCTCGGCCCAGGATACCAAGCTGGAATTCTTCCGCCACGGCGAGGACGGCAAAAAGGCAGTGCTGATCACCTATCTCTGGGGCACCCTGACCGAAGGCGTCGACTACAAGTTCGACCGGTGCCGCACCGTAGTCATCGTCGGCATCGGGTTCCCGAACCTGAACGACCGCACGAAGGCCATCCAGCGGGCGTACGACGAAAAGTTCGGCCCGGGCAAAGGCTGGGACTACGGCGTCCTCTACCCCACAATCAGGCGCATCAGACAGGCCTGCGGCAGAGTAGTACGGTCTCCGGCAGACTATGGCGTCCGAGTCCTCGCCGATGCCCGGTTTACCCACACCTCGGTCGTGAAGCTCAAACGGTATTCCATCCACATGCAGTTCCCCGACTACGAGCGCAAAGAGTTCATCGATGTGAAGCCCGAGAAGGTGAAGTACTCTATGATGAACTTCTTCGGGGATATAAGAACAGCAGATCGCTCGAAGCAGTAGCGCTGCCCCGGTAGTGGTAGACATGCATCGCCCGGCGGGCCCATTTTTTAGCCCCCGGATGGGATACAGATATATACACCTTCAGATATCTATTATTCCAGCGCGCCAATCAAAGCATCGTTTCGTTGTTTTTGATTAGTGTGAAACGTCCGGGTTAACCATCGGACGGTGCCAGCAATGGCACAGCTACGTCTCAATCGCCAGATTGGGGCGCAACGCGGTTGTGGCTTTACGGTCTTCGGGCCGCATCTGAAGTCACCCTTAACACTATACGAGGAGATAATTATGGCGAGAAAAGCAGGCAAGAAGGTTGACGCCTTCCGCGCAAAGAACTGGTACCAGGTCATCGCACCCGCAGAGTTCAACAGGGCCAACATCGGCGAGACTCTCGCAGACGAGCCCGGCAAGATGATCGGCAGGATCATGGAATCCACCCTCGGCGACGTCACCGGCGACTGGACCAAGCAGAACATCAAGATGATTTTCAGGATCGACGAGATCGGCGGCAACAGCGCTTACACGTCCTACCTCGGCCACGAGCTGACCAGGGACTACATGCGCTCCCTCGTGAAGAGGAGGACCTCCAAGATCGACGCCAACGTCGTCGTCACCACCAAGGACGGCTTCAAGGTCAGGGTCAAGCCCATCGTCTTAACCGTCAAGAGGGCCCGCACCAGCCAGATCGAGAGCATCCGCCAGATCATGCTCGACGTGGTCAACAAGCGCGGCGCAGAGCTCGGCTTCACCGACTTCGTCAACGAGGTCGTCACCGGCAAGGTAGCCTCCGAGATCTACAAGAACACCAAGAACATCTACCCGCTGCGCAGGGTCGAGATCGGCAAGTCCGAGCTCGTCTACAGGCCCGCCGTAGCCGCAGTCCAGGCCGCCCCGGCCTCGACCCCGGCCCCGGAGACCGCCACCCCCGCAGAGCAGCCAAAGGAATAAGCATAGTGTAGATGCAGCCCTTTGATGGGCTGCTCATTCTCTTTTCACAACAAGTTTATTATCGCAGTCGGAGTAACGATTCAGCCCCGACAGTGCCACTTAGGATTTGAACCACGGCGGCACAGCTCGTCATTCTGACAACTGGAAACCGGATGTTCTAACCACGGCGACACGGCGGCACGGGACAATGCGAGAAACGATAGCAGGATGGTTATTTAAACCACGGCGGCACAGCGACACAGAGACAACCCGTATCCGAAGGGCAAGGCTTCTTTTTTTATTGATCCACGGCGACACGGCGTGCTAACGGCACGGCGACAATCCGTCTATTGTTACTACACTGGAGAAACTATGAATCACTATAGAAAGTAGTTACCTATCAAGTGATCATAAGGATATATGGAAACACATGGCCAGTAAACGGTTATTGGTTAATGGGCTGTCTCTGTGTCGCCGTGGACTAAAACGGAGTACTCTGCTACGGCATCGCATTTGTCTCTGTGTCGCCGTGCCGCCGTGGTTCTATTTACCACCTGGTTGTAGTAGATCGTACTGTCTCCGTGCCGCTGTGCCGCCGTGGTTCAAACATCTGGTTTCCAGTTGCCAGAATAAAGGAGCCGTGCCGCCGTGGTTCTATTTACCACCTGGTTGTAGTAGATCGTACTGTCTCCGTGCCGCTGTGCCGCCGTGGTTCAAACATCTGGTTTCCAGTTGCCAGAATAAAGGAGCCGTGCCGCCGTGGTTTCCAGTCTTTGTGTTCTTTGTACCTTTGTGGTGAATAACCATAGCGACGGAGTATTCAAGTCCCGCGTTTTCTGAGCTGGATGAAGCTGAGGTTGACGTTCTTGTACTTCTGGAGAGCTTTGATGGCGGTGTCCCGGACGCCGGGGTCGTCGTCGCGGAGCATGGCCATGAGGGGCTTGACGGCGAGATCGCTGCCAATTTCCCCTAAAGCCCACGCGGAGTCTTTGCGGACGAACCAGTTGGTGTCACCCAGCGCCCGGATTAGGGGCTCGACAGCACGGTTATCTTTCAGCATGCCCAGCGCCCGGGCGGCGTCCTTGCGGACATAACCCCGGCTGTCGCCGAGCATGCGGATAAGAGGCTCGACGGCCTGTTTATCCCCAATGCGCCCCAGGGACTCTGCTGCGTTTTCTCTGACTACAGGCTCATCGTCCTGCAGCGCCTCGATGAGAGCCGGCACGGCCCGGCCGTCCTGGATTTTACCAAGCAGCTCGGCGGCGATCTCCCGCATGCCGGAATCTTCGTTTTTGAGCTGCGGAACCAGGTGCTCGGTCATGTGCTCCAGAGCGATTTTCGCGTTCTTCCGGACGTCCGGGTCTTCGTCCTTTAGTGCCGTGGAAAGCGCTTCGACTGCCTTGATGTCGCCGATTTCCCCAAGCGCCAGCACTGCGTCTTCCCGGACGAGCGTGTTAGAGTTGCTCATCGCGCTGATGAGCACATCTACGGCTCTGCGGTCCCGCAGTTTGCCCAGCGCAGCGGCTGCACTTTTACGCACCATCCACGACTCGCTCCGGAGTGCCTTGATGAGGTGCTCGGTAGCCCTCGTATCGCCGGCGATACCCAGCGCCTCAGCCGCCGCTGCCCGGACCGTCTGTTCCGGGTCAGTGCCGAGAACCCGGGTGAGAAGATCGATAGCTCTGCGATCTGTAGACCTGCCAAGCGCCAGTGCCGCATCTCTCCGGGCATAGGCATCCTGGCCGAGCACCATGGCGGCCAGCTCGTTGAAGGGCAGTATGGAAGCGATATCTACTGTACTGGCCGGCACCTTCGAGAGCTTTGGCGTGAGGGCTTCCGCAGGCAGGGCCGATTGTTTAAGCCGCTGCAAAGCTTGCGAAGCTGCCTCGCATACGGCCCCGTCAGCATCGGCCGTCGCAGCTTTCAATGCCAAGGTGGCCCGAAGATCGCCGATTCTCCCCAGGGCCCGGGCAGCTTCCCGGCGGACTCTCGCGTCGGGATCCCGAAGGCTGCCCAGAAGGGGTACTACAGCCCGGGGGTCGCCGAGGATTCCCAGCGCCTCGGCGGCGCTGCACCGGGTACCGTAGTGCTGGTGCCGCAGCGCTTCAATAGCGGGCTCCGTCGCCTGTGGTCCCAGCCGGATAAGCGACCGTACAGCGTCCCGGCGGATAAGAACATCGGCGTCGGACAACGCGTCGAAAAAGCGGCTAATGGTTTCAGGTTCGCTGGTACCAGAAGCTGAGGAATTATCTCCCACTGTAAACACCCTCGATATACCCTTGTACCAGTCTTTTAACCCGGCGATAAATAGATTTTGTTGCCTATTCGTAATTACCAGTAAAGAACCCACAGCGAGCCGGTTATAACCGGCCGGACTTGACGATCCCGGCGAAGACTTTGACCAGCTCAGGATCGAACTGAGTGCCAGAATTGCGGATGATCTCCTCCAGCGCGTAGTCGCCGCTGAGGCCTTTCCGGTAAGGCCGGTCAGCGATCATGGCATCGTAGGAGTCGGCGATGGCCATAATCCGGCATTCCAGAGGTATCCGGCTGCCGGAGAGGCCGGACGGGTAGCCGGTTCCGTCGTAGCGCTCGTGGTGATGCCGAATAAGGGGCGCTATCGGGTTCATGTGGAAGGACCTGCTGGCGATGTTGGCGCCGATCTCCACATGCGACCTCATGATCACCCACTCCTGCTCGTCCAGCTTCCCGGGCTTCATCACGATCTCGTCAGGCACGCCGATCTTCCCCAGGTCGTGCAGCCGGGCCAGCAGCTTCAGGTTAGCCTGGACATCCTCGCCGAGCCCCAGCGCGGAGGCCATGGCATCCACGATCACCGTCAGCACCCGGGTATGGCCGTGGTCCATATAGTCCCGCTCGGAAAGGGACAGGAGGATCATATCGATGGACTTCGACCGGGCGTAGTCGTCCCGTTTCATCTTGTGCTCGTACATCATCCGGTCTGCCCGCTTATAGGCGTCATACAGGCTCTCGCCGGGGTTGGTGGTTGCTATGCCGGCAGAGATACTTACAGGACAGCCCGGCTGGCTTTCGTTGTGGTGCCGGATTTCTTCCCGGAGTCGCTCCAGCTTCTGTCCTGCGGCCGCCTCGTCGCAGCCCGGCAGCAAAACGCAGAACTCGTCGCCACCGATCCGGCAGACAGCTCCGGATGCGGAGAATACACCCGAGAGCATGCGGCCCGCTATCTGGAGGTGCTGATCCCCGGCGGCGTGGCCCAGCGTGTCGTTGATAAGCTTGAGCCCGTCAACGTCTGCCGCTACGAAGCTGACCGGAAATGTGGTCACATCGCTTCCGAGGCGTCCCATCTCCCGCTCGAAGAACATCCGGTTGTGCAAGCCCGTCAGCCCGTCGCGATAGCTCATTTCCTGCAGCCGCTGCTCGCTCCGCTGCAGCTCTTCCAGCGCGATGTTACGCTCGTTGATGTACTTCCCCTGCTGGAGGTTCTGCACCGCCAGCCGGGTCACTTTATCGGCCACCATGCTGAAAGTCGCCACGATCTGGTTAAGCTGGTGCACGGTCATCCGGGGCATACCTGCAATCAGGTTCCTGGCCTCGCCCGGGGGAATACCCTGGTCCGCCAGGAGACCCTGGAGCTTTTCCCGGGCAGGCTCCCCGAGGCTCACCTGGCCGATGATCCAGAAGGCAGCCGGTTCCTCGTTGACCACCATAGGTATGGCTACTTCGACCATGCCAGTGCATGGGCAGGTACAGCGGGTCTGCTGACCTGTATCAGCCCGCCCTGCCAGATCGGCGATACACTTACTGCACCTCTGTGCAGGGCCGCTGCCCGCGCGGGCAAGGCTGGAACAGAGTAACGTTACGTTGCTGCTGCGGTTCAGCGGCGTCCCGTCAGAGGTTACGATTACTGCAGACACGCCCATGGCAGCAGCCATCGTGTCCTGCAGCATCTGGATTTCCGGGTCTGTGATCAGGTCTCTGAAATCGAGTGAGGAAAGGCCTGCAGCCGGGCTGGTCAACGCGGAGATGCGGCGCTGCAGCCGGCTCTCTGCATACCGGCTGTCGGTGATATCCTGCAGGAGGATAACGTAGGCGAAAACGGTTCCGGCATCGTCAGACCGGGGCGTGATGACTGCCAGCGAGAGAAGTTTCTGGCCGCTCCGGGTCACAGTTGTTAGCTCTGTGTTCGATCCCCCGGGGCGAGTGACACGTATCAGCTCCTTAAGCCTCGCGAAATCTTCCGGGCCTGCCAGCAGCCCGGAAATGTTACAGTTTTTGAGGGCCCCGCGCGAGTACTCGTATTTCTCGTGGCAGGCCCGGTTAGCGTATACGATCGTCGCGGCCCTGTCGATCATCAGCAGGCACTCGGAAAAGGTATCGGCAATATAAGACAGCTTGCTCACTTCATCCTGCAGCCTGGCGCCGAGGTTGCTGGTGCGGTTCCGGGATATCAGCTCCAGGATGGTGGCGACTGCCCCGCTACCAGGGTCCCGAAGCCCGGCTACCTGAACCAGTGCCCCTGAGAGCACATACTTGATGGCTTCAACAGGCATGTCGCTCTTTCCGGCACCGGACATCACCAGGACTGGCACCCTGGTGCCGGAGCTCTTTAAAAAGGCTATCGCATCTGACACAGATTTGTCGCTGCCCAGCAGTACTGCATCGAAAGGCGTGGTTGCGGCCAGAAGGCCCGCAGCCGCAACATCGGCAGCCTGCCCGTAGCCAAGCCCGGCCTGAGCTAAAGCCTCTCCGACGACGGCGACCTCCGCGCTGTCGCAAGTAATGAGTAGTACGTCGCCATTAGTCCCGGCCAAAGCTGTACCCCGCGTGATCTCAGCCTGTTTTCCGGCCGCCCTCGCCGGCCGGCAGCGGACTTTTCCCGGTGATCAGGGCGTCGGCAGCCCAGGCCGCTTCCTCGCGTACGCGCTGGCTGCTATCGCTCATGCCGGCCCTCAGTGCCTCTGCTGCCCGCTGATCTCCCAGCAAGCCCAGAGAGGCCGCAGCATGTGCTCTTACTTCGCTTCCCGGATCTCCGAGAGCCTGGATCAGAGGCTGCACCGCCCGGAGGTCGCCGATCTCGCCAAGGGCGGCAGCAGCCCGGCACCGGACCTGAGGGGACTCGTCTTTCAGCATCCTGAGGACTGCCGGAGTCGCTCGCATATCGCGAATTGCCCCCAGTGCACTGACACTCGCCTGCCTCACCCGCTCATCCGCGTCGCCCGTCAGAGCGACAAGAGGTTCTACTGCCTGTAAATCGCCGATCTCCCCCAGCCTGGCCGCGGCGATTACGCAGGCCGAAACATCGTCGCCCGCAAGCTGTTTTATCCAGTGCTGAACCTGTGCGGCCGGGATTTCCTGCCGGACAGCAGGTTTTGCTACCGGTACTGGAAGACTGATACGGCGTGCCGGCTCTGCCCCTGCGAGTTTTCTCAATGCCCCGGCTGCCGCGTGGCGGACGCTTTCATCCGCATCGGTCTCTGCCACTGCCAGTAACTCCTGGCAGCCGTCACAACCGATTTTCCCCAGCGCCCATATCGCTTCTCTGCGTACCCTCGGGTCAGGATCGCTAACCGCTCGCTTAACCGGCTCGATGGCCGCCGGGTCCTGGATTCTCCCCAGGGCGCAGGCCGCTTCCCGCCGGACGTACCACTCCTCGCCGGTGAGCACCTCGATCAAGGCCTGGACGGCCCGGGAATCGCTGATCCAGCCGAGAGACTCCGCCGCGTTCCGCTGCCGGTATCCCTGCCGGTCCTTGAGGGTGCCGATCAGCGCATCGATCGCAGGCTTGCCGATTTTCCCCAGCGCCATGGAAGCTTCTCTCCGTACGGCGATGCTGCGATCGTCCAGGGCAGCGATCAAAGCATCCACAGTACGGGGATCGCCGATCTCCCCCAGCCTCCAGGCAGCCTCCTTGCGTACCTGGGCATCCTGAGCCGATTTTAAAACAGACAGCAGGTGATCAACTTCTGAAACAGCCCGTACCTGCCCGTCGCTTCCCGGAACGCCAGCACCGTCACCCATGAGAAAAACCCTGACTACGAGGCAAATTTTTATCGACCGGGCGATAAATAGTTTTGGTTATTTTTACCTAATTATGATCGTGGAAGGGATTTCTGAGATAGAATAATTAAGCGGTAGAAATGGCGGCAGGGGTAACTGATCGTGAAAAACACTCTGCTCCGGGAGCCCTGAACTTTTCCGCAGGCGCAGCCTGACGGTAAATAAAACGGGTAGGGGCCGGGAATTATTTTTCCTCGGATTCCTTGCCCTTCTCGATGAGCTCTTTGACCCTCTGGCCGCCCTTGTGGCCTCCGGCTTCCCCGCCCTTGTGGCCGATCTCCTCGTAGAACTCGTGGCCGTGGGTTTCCGCAGTCTTCTCTCCGCCCTTATGACCTGCTTCGCGCACCGTCATTTCCTTCTTTTTCTCCACCATGATCACCGAAAATTGCATCACGCTCCGAAGTGATTAACCTGCCCCATATTATCGGCAGCCCGCGACCAGAGATTACTCCTGTACACCTGTTTAAGCCAGACAGACTTAAGTTTAAGCGGACCGGCTCAAGTTTAAGCCAGTCATGCTTAAGTTTAAGCGGACCGGCTCAAGTTTAAGCCAGTCATGCTTAAATATCAGCACATGGAAACAACGACTGCGATGTCACAGGATCTTTCCCTCCAGAAGTTCGGCCTCATCAAGAGAGATACCCCCCGGGCAATCAACCTCGACCCCCTGCAGACGGGAGGCTTGCTGACCCCGGAAGCCCGCGAAGCTCTGCTCGAGTGGGGTGACGGATACTCAGTCTGCGACTATTGCGGCGGCATGTTAGACCAGATCAAAACCCCGCCTATATTCGATTTTGTCCACAAGGCTCTGCCCGCTTTCATAGGCATGGACCACTCCAGAGTCACGAATGGCGCAAGGGAGAGCAAATTCGCCATCATGCACGCGATGACGAGCCCTGGCGACTGGATTGTCATGGATGGCAACGCTCACTACTCGTCGATCGTCGCCGCGCAGCGAGCCCGGATCAACGTCAAGCTGGTGCCCAAAACCCCGGCCCCGGACTATAAGATTACTCCGGAAGCTTACACTGCAGCCATCGAAGAGGTGAAACAGCAGTCCGGCAAACCCCCGGCACTCGCTCTCCTCACCTACCCCGACGGGAGCTACGGCAACCTGGCGGATGCGAAAGGGATCACAAAAGTAGCCCACGATTTCGGGGTACCTATCATTATCAACGGAGCCTACGCCGTCGGCAGAATGCCCTTTAACGGCAAGGACCTCGGAGCAGATTTCGTAGCGGGAAGCGGCCACAAGTCCATGGCAGCCTCCGGCCCCGTAGGCGTCCTGGGAGTCAATGAGCAATACGCTTCAAAAGTACTGCAGAAATCCCCGACTCACAAGAACAAGGAGATCGAGTTCCTGGGCTGTACGGCAAGAGGCGCCACAATCATGACCATGATCGCCTCGTTCCCCTCTGTTGTGGAGCGGACGAAGCCGGAGAACTGGGAGAAAGAAGTGAGCGACGCCCGGTGGTTCTCCGGGCAGATGGAGGCCCTGGGCATGAAGCAGCTCGGCGATAAGCCCCATAACCACGACCTGATGTTCTTCGAGGGCAGCGTCTTCTACGACATCTCCCAGAAAACCGACAGGTACTTCCTGTACAGGGAGCTGAAGGAGAAGAGCATCCACGGGATCAAGCCCGGGCTGACCAAGAACTTTAAGCTCAGCACGCTGGGAGTAGGCCGGGAAAAGCTGGGCTTCGTCGTGGATACGATGAAGGATATCATCAAGAAGTACAGCGGCTGATAACGATGCCGGAACTGCTAACTTTGGTATTCCCCCAGTGGCAGGGCTCGGGAAACAGGAAAGACACTTACTACGGGGCCAGGTATATCCGGGACAACCTGCTGGACGGTGCCGGGTTCGAGGAAGTTCCAGTCGGACTGGATAATGCCCCCCAGGAACATGGAATCAGAGGTTACAGGCAGATCCTTGGCCAGCTTGAAAGCGCGTGCGGAATACTGCGGGCGAACCATCCGGATAAAGTTTTTCTGGTCGGAGGCGATTGCGGCACCGAGCTGGCGCCGGTCTCGTATTTGAACAAGCGGTACGAGAGTGATCTGGCAGTCGTATGGTTCGACGCCCACGGCGATCTGAACTCGCCCGCTACGACAGTTTCTAACAATTTCCACGGCATGCCGTTGAGATGCCTGCTGGGCGACGGGGACGTGGCCCTGAAAGACAGTTGTTTTTCACTGCTGAGGCCGGAGCAGGTGATCATGGCCGGGACCAGGGATCTTGACCCGCCCGAGCAGGCGTTCATCGAGGAGAAAAGCATCGACTGCGCCACAGTGGACGACATTAGGAACGACGCCGGGAAAATCGCCCGGATGGTGCGAGAAAAGGGCTACCGGAATGTGTACGTGCACATCGATCTGGACGTCCTGTATCCGGAGAAGCACCCCTGGGTCCAGTGCCCGTGTGAGAATGGATTAGACGCGCCCGAGCTGATGGCCGGTTTACTGTGCCTTAAAAAAGAGCTGAACATAGCCGGCATCAGCGTACTGGAGCTGCGGCCTGTGGAAAATATGGATATCAGCCCACTCGAGAAGCTTATCGGCTTCTGCAGAGAAATTTGACCGGAGTACCTCTGGCAGGTCAAGCGAGCGCGAGGACCGTGAAGGCTATGACTACTGAAAGATACGCTATAAGAGTTATGCCGGCGAAGAGTAAAGATACTTGCTGCCTGTGAACCATGCCAGAGAGAGACATGGTTTGAGAAGATAGGATGATGGCAGGATATTTAAGTAATTCTGAGAGAATGTCCCCTTTTCAGCGGAAAAAAAGAAGTTTTAGGAGCTTTAAAACTTTTTACCCCTGACGCGGTCGATGTCGAACACAGCCGTCTTCGCTACGTGCATGACGGCAAAGGTGCCCGCCTGAATGGGATCTGTCACCACCAGATCGGCGACGTCCGGCACGCTGCCCGCCATGTTGAGCGAGATGACCGGCATGCCCTCGTCGTGCAGCTTCTGGACCTCCTCGGAGATCCGGCCGCCCATGATCGACCCTGCCAGCACGAGTATCTGGGCCCTGTGCAGCCGCTTGACTGCCTCGACTGCGTCGGCCAGATTGTCCTCGCCCACCAGCGGGATGGTGTCGACGGATATGCGCTCGCCCCTGAGATTGTGGCGGTCAGCCTCGCTGATAGCGCCCACTGCGACCTGCGCCACCTGGGCACCGCCGCCTATGATGATGACACGGGAACCGAAAATGCGCTCCATGGGCGGGTGGAGAGTCACGCTTTCGACCACGCCCATCTTTTCCAGGGCCACTACCAGGTCATCGATGTCCTTGACGTTCTCGACCTCGATGTACAGGGACGATTTTCCCTCGTTCTGGCCCTTGGCGAAGATGAACTGCTGGGTGTAGGTGATGTTGCCGCCGTGCTTGGCGATCATGCCGGCGACGTCCCGGAGCACGCCGGGCTTGTCCTTGCAGATGAGCAGAAGGGCAGACTTACCCAGCAGCGCAGTGCTGCGGGAGAAGATGAGATCGTAGTCGTTGACGTAGTTGTCGATGTAGAGGACCTTCTCCGTCTTGACGATCTTCATCTCCCAGCCTTCCTTGTCGTAGACGTCGAGCGTCCAGCCTTTGGTGCCGGGCTCTACGTCCTCTAAAAGATCGTTGAGCTGGGAAGAGGGCAGCACGATGACGTGCGCCGAATCTTCGCAGATGAGCACGAGGTGCTTGATGCTGAGGTTGTTGAGGAACTCGGGCGGGACGGAGAAGTAGAAGTGGCCATCCTTGTTTTTGCTGTACCTCAGGATCAGCAGGTACTGGCCGTCTACCCTGTAGACGTGCTGCAGGCCTGACAGGTAGTACTCCTTCAGTTCTACCTCTTTCTCGATGATGTCGATGACGGCCTCGGCGGCCTTTTTCATCTCAGGTGTATTATAGCGATAGCCCATTTTATTCCCCAGTTCTATAGGTCATAAACATCTTCAACTTTTCTAGAGCCTTGAAGAGGTCATTCACATCTTCAACTTTTCTAAAGCTTTGAAGTCCACAGGAGGCCTGAACACCCCTTCCTCGGTGATCAGCGCAGTCACGTTTTCCATCGGGGTGGCGTCGAACGCAGGGTTGAGGACAGGTACGCCGGCCGGGGCCAGCATCCTGTTACCGCACCTGCGCAGCTCCTCGGGGCCCCGCATTTCGATCACCACGTCTTTCTCCTTTCTTCGGAAGTCGAAAGTAGACAGAGGTGCCGCCACATAGAAGGGTATGCCGTGAGCTTTCGCCAGCACCGAGTGGGTGTACGTGCCGATCTTGTTAAAGACCGCGTCCTCGACTATGCGGTCTGCTCCGACGATGACTGCGTCGACCATCCTGTTCCTCATCACGTAGCCGGACATGTCGTCGGCGATCAGCGTCACCGGAATCTTATCCTCAGCCAGCTCCCAGGCCGTGAGCCTGCTGCCCTGGTTCAGGGGCCGGGTCTCGCACGAGATGACCCGGATGTTCTTGCCGGCCTCGACCGCGGAACGAATCACCCCGAGCGCAGTACCCCAGTCCACGCAGGCTAGCCGGCCGGCGTTGCAGTGAGTCAGTACCGTGTCCCCGTCCTTGAGAAGCTGAGCTCCATGCATGCCGATCTCCCGGCAGCGCTGCACGTCGTCCTCCGCCAGCATCTTCGCCTCTTCGAGGGCGATATTGCGGATGTCCTGAACGTTATCAGCATCCAGTGCCCGGTTCAGGACGCGTTCGACGCCCCAGGACAGGTTGACTGCGGTAGGCCGGGCATTTTTGAGCTTGATGGCCTCTGACCGGAGCTGCTTCACGAAGCCCGGCACGTCTTTCGTCTTGATGCTGCGGGCAATCAAAGCTACGCCGTAGCCGCCTGCGGCGCCGAGCGCCGGGGCTCCACGTACTCTCAGAGTAGTTATTGCCTCGATCAGGCTCTCAAGGTCCCGGATCTCGAGAAGCATTAGCTTCTCCGGCAGCAGCGTCTGATCAATGATCGTAATGCAGCTTTTCTTCTGATCCCAGTCTATCGTGCGCATTATACCGTAAATAAGTAAAATAAGTTAAAAACCTTTGGATACTGCTGAAATTTTCGGTCGGCGTCAGGCTGCCTTGTTCTTAGTTCGCAAAGGCGCAAAGGCGCTAAGACGCAAAGGCCTGAAAATAAACTTTGCGTCCTATGAAAAACTTTTCATGACTTATACCTGAGCAGGCCGGCGCTCATTGATCTGACTCTTTGCGCCTTTCAGACTGTCTCATAATTCATTGCGATAACCTATTAAGATAATACGGCACCCAAAAGTACAATATAATCCCTGCCGGGA
The DNA here is from genome assembly GCF_049676595.1 of Methanocella sp. MCL-LM. Classification (GTDB taxonomy): domain Archaea; phylum Halobacteriota; class Methanocellia; order Methanocellales; family Methanocellaceae; genus Methanocella_A. The sequence goes on along the minus strand of NZ_CP187259.1, from coordinate 1,326,808 downwards.
TGTTCGCCTTTTGAACGCCTGCCATGGCAGGCGTTCTCAAAGGCGATTCGTACACTATCGCTGCGCTGTGCCAGAACACAGATTTAACAGATTAGACAGATTGCACAGATGAATACAATAGATAAAACAGGTAATGACCGCCTTTACCGGTCTGATTCGACGATCATCTGTGCAATCTGTCCAATCTGTGTCCAGGCACAGCGCAGCGATCGTCATCGCATCGCCCGCATCGGACGCCTGCCTTGGCAGGCGTCCTGGCGGGCGAACATACAGTATAAGATCGTACTGTTTCTCTAATAAGGATAATTAGTTCCTTATTGTATAGTGAAAACGAATTATGAGACAACCTGCTTTGCGCCTTTGCGATTTAAAACCGAGGCTGCCAGTGGCCGGGCAATACGTTTTTCCACCCATATTCAGGCTTTTGTAAGGCAGGCGTTTCGAGATACTTCCAGCCTAATTATATAAATGTGCGGATATAATCTTGATATCGAGGAGCCTTGATGAAGCCATACTATGTTGCCATGATCGAGAAGGACGTCTACTGGGTAGGGGCCAGAGACTGGAACAGAAGGCTGTTTGACGCGCTCATACCACTGCCTCAAGGGACGAGCTACAATGCATACCTGGTTGTAGGAAAGGAGAAGACTGCACTGGTAGATACTGTCAACCCGGGATTCCACGCGGAGCTGTGCGACAAGATCAACTGCGTAGGCGACGTGACTAAGATCGATTACCTGATCATGAACCACGCTGAGCCTGATCACGCCAGCGCCATACCGGTCATCATGAACGCCAGCGAAAAGGCAGTACTTGTAACGACTAAGAAGGGCGCCGAGATGGCGGCCACATACTCGAAAGTGCCCGAGGGCAGGATGAAGATTGTAGGAGACGGCGACAGCCTGGACCTCGGAGGTAAGACTATGCGCTTTATCGAGGCTCCCTGGCTGCACTGGCCGGAGACGATGTTCACGTACCTGAACGAGGACCGGATACTCTTCCCCTGCGACTTCTTTGGCGCCCATACGGCAGTCGGGCTCTACGACGACGAGGTCAAGGACCTCATGCCGCTCGCGCAGAGGTACTTCGGGGAGATCATGATGCCTTTCCGGCGCATGGGTGCGAAGGCCATGGAAAAGATCAAGGGTATGGACATCTCGATCATCGCCCCCAGCCACGGGCCGATCTACCGGAACCCCGAGCGCATACTGAACGAATACCGCAGGTGGACGGCAGGGGAGACGAGGGAAAAAGCAGTGATCGCCTACGCCAGCATGTGGGGAGCGACGGAAAGCATGGTCAAAGCCATGGAGGAAACGCTGTCCTCGGAAGGCATCGAGGTCCGGGTCTTTAACCTGGCAATAGCCGATGTCGGAGATATTGCCCGGGAACTCGTGGATTCCCGGGCGATCGTGCTCGGCTCTCCGACGCTGATCGGGGGCATGCATCCGCTGGCCATTTTTGCCACCAGCCTGGTGGGCATCCTAAAACCACCGGCAAAGTACGCGGCCTTTCTGGGCTCCTACGGGTGGGGAGGCGGGGCGCTAAAGCAGGCGCAGGAAATGCTTCACCCGACGAGGATCGAAATCGTGGGAGCGGTGGACATACACGGCACGCCCGGGGACGAGGAAATGAGAAGAGTTGCAGAGCTAGGCCGGCAGCTGGCGGGCAAGATCAAGGGCGCCGGGCCATCCATAGCTTCAACTTCAGCCGTAGCTTAAGTAACCTATATCATCGCCTGTGCCGAATAATATTCGATAGACATGATCGACGGCGGCATGAACAGGCGTAAGTTTCTAAAGGCGGCGGGCGCAGCATCGGCCCTCTTCTTCGGCTCGAGCGTGCTGGGCTGCATCAGCGCAGACACGAAGACGCCGGGCGTTGCGTCCGGCACAAGTCCGACATATACGATCACGGGCAGCGTAGAGACGAAGTTCGCGGAGTTCGCCCCGATGCCGGTCAGCGTCAGGCCGTCTCTCGCAGGCTACTCCGTATCCAACCTCTCGGCAGTGGCGGGCGCAGAGAACATCAGCTTCGACAACGGTGCAAAAGCTCTGCTGACTCAGAACCTGTTTATCGCCCGGCCGTCGCGCTACGAGCAGGTGTACGAGATCTATAAGCACTGCAAAGACGCCGGCACCCCTGTGATCGTAACCTCCGACTCTGTGCTGCACACGTACCACATTCTCTTCGACTATCTGCTGCGCATTCTCGAAGTCAACAAATTTAGCCCCGCGGCCATCGAGATGACCAGCCTGCTGCTCGCCGAATCCATGGCGCAGCTGAACTCCGGCATCCCGGAGCTTAAAGACCTGTGCCTGAAAAACGTCGCTTTCTTCGCCGTAGCGCAGAACCTCCTTACCGGCTCATGGGACGGCGTGCCCTCCGAAGCCAGAAGCCTCGCAGAAGCAGAACTAAAGCTGATCGACGCCCACGAGGGCTTTGCCGATTCACCCATCTTCGGCAGGAAGGAGGATTACAGCCAGTACGTGCCCCGGGGCCACTATACCCGGAACGACACCCTGAAGAAATATTTCAAAGCCCTGATGTGGTACGGGCGCATGTCCTTCAACCTGTATAAGGAAGGGCTGGCCGGAGCTGAGCCCGACATGGACAGCACCAGGCGGGCGATCATGGTCACGCTGGCGCTGAAAGACAGAGCCCTGGACCTGTGGAAGTCGATCTACGACCCGACCGTGTTCTTCGTGGGAGAAACGGACGACCTGTCGATCTACGATTACATGCCGCTGATCCGGGAGGTATACGGCAGCCAGGTCTCGCTGGCGGACCTGAAAGACGACAGCAAAGTGCTTACGTTCATAGAAAAAGCGGCTGAGCTGAAGGCGCCGAAGATCATCTCGGGCCTGATCGTGGACACCGAAGACAAGAAGGTGTTGAAAGGCTTCCGGCTCATGGGCCAGCGGTTCATCCCGGACTCGTATATTTTCCAGGGCCTGGTCTACGACAAAGTGGGCACCCGGGATAACCCGAGGACGTTCCCGATGGGCCTTGACGTCATGGGTGTGCTCGGCTCGGCCAGAGCTTACGAGATCCTCGATAAGGTCTACAAGCAGACAGAGTACCTGAACTACAAGGAACAGTTCGAAGCCCTGAAAGCGGAGTTCGCCACCCTCGACGCTGCAGACTGGACCCAGAACTTATACTGGTGCTGGCTGTACAGCCTGCTGTCCCTGCTGAACGAGAAAGGCGAAGGCTACCCGTCGTTCATGACTAACCAGGCATGGGTGGACAAAGACCTGAATACTGCGTTAGGCAGCTGGACTGAGCTGCGGCACGATACGATTCTGTATGCGAAGCAGAGCTACGCCGTCCTGACCTCGGCAGTCATGCCCCCGAAGGAAGAGGCCAAAGGCTACGTGGAGCCGAACGCCGAGCTATACGGCCGGCTCGCCTCGCTGACGAAGATGACGATAGACGGGCTGACGTCCAGAGGGCTGCTGGCGGACGAGTTCTCCCAGAAGCTGGACAACCTCTACAACCTCCTCACCTCGCTGAAGGCCATATCAGAGAAAGAGCTGGCAGGAACAGCTCTGTCGACCGACGAGTACTCGCTGATCAAGAACATCGGCGGCAGTCTCGAAAGCATCACCACCTTCTCGGCCGAAACCTCTGAGGCGATCGAGAGCGAGGCGGACAAGAAGATGGCCGTGGTAGCAGATGTCCACACCGACCCGAACACAGGCCAGGTGTTGGAAGAGGGCGTAGGTAAGCCCTACGAGCTGCTGGTGATCGTGCCGATCGAGGGCACTTTGACGCTCGTGACCGGCGCAGCATTCAGCTACTATGAGTTTAAGCACCCGATGAGCGATCGGCTGACTGACGAGGCGTGGCAGGCCATGCTGGCGGAGGGTAGAGAACCCGAGCCCCCGGAGTGGACCAAGAGCTTTGTGGCCTGATGGCCGAAGAACTGAGTAGACAGAGAAGTATGGGGTAATGCTCCGGGTAATGGCCTCAGGCCATGCCCGGACGTCTTTTATTTGCTGACTGGAGCAACCATTAAATATTTATGCTCTTCCCACGAATTGTGTCACTAATGGAAGGGGAGCTTAAGGATATTGTGCTGGCGCGGCTCGAGCGGCGCCTTAAGGATAAGGATGAGGAGATCCGCTCGCTGAGGGAGCGCATTTTCAAGATGGAGTCGGAAGACCCGAACAACGTCAAGGCCATCGAGGCGAGAGTAGCTCATTTAGAGACCGAGCTGACGGAGACGCAGATAGCGCTTTCCGAAACCTTGAAGAGGATGAGCAACTTCGAGACGCTCCTGGCGGAACTGCTGGAGAAGACCTCGGAAGACGATGAGGGAGTCGTGGAACTGTCGGACCCGGACCTGGCGCTGGACGGCCAGAAGGACCCGCAGGCCCTGGAGCTGTACGACAAGTACGTCGCAGCGCAGACTGACCCTATCGGCCTCATGAAAGAGATCGAAAAAGACAGCAAGGGCAGTTCCGGAGACGCGCTGAGCTTTTTCAAGGTCTCGAAGAACACCTGAATAGTCCCGGTGGATTCTCATGCATATCAAGGAGATCGAGCTGAGCAACTTTAAGTCGTTCGCCAGAAAGGTGAAAGTGCCGTTCTACGACGACTTTACCACCATATCCGGCCCCAACGGCTCGGGCAAGAGCAACATCATAGACAGCATTCTCTTTTGCCTCGGCCTCTCGAACTCCCGTACCATGAGGGCAGAGAAGCTCACCGATCTTATATACAGCGTGGACGGCAAGGGCCCCGGCACCGCCGAAGTGACCATCCGCTTCGACAATGCCGACCGGGAGATGCCGATCGACATGGACGAGATCACCGTCACGAGGAGGATCAAGTCCAGCGACAGCGGCTATTATAGCTATTACTATTTCAACGAAAAGCCCTGCTCGTTAAACGACATCCACGAGCAGCTGGCGAAGGCCAGGATTTCGCAGGACGGCTACAACGTAGTCCTCCAGGGCGACGTCACCAGGATCATCAGCATGAGCGACACGGAGCGCCGCAAGATCATCGACGAGATCGCCGGCACCGCGGAGTTCGACGACAAGACTGACAAGGCGTTGTCGGAGTTAGAAGTCGTCAGAGAGCGGATTGAAAGAGTCAACATCATCATCGCCGAAGTCGAGGCCCGGCTTTCCCAGCTGAAGCGGGAGAGGGATCAGGCGCTGCTTTACCAGTCGTACAGGGACGAGAAAATCAAGAACGAGGGCTACCTGCTTTTATCTGAACTGAAGGAAGCCCGCCGGTCGCTGGACTCGCTGCTGGAAGACTTGAGAGACAAGACCGCTAAGCGTGAAGCCATCATCGCCGAAGTGGAGGCAAAGGTGGCCGCGGTCGACCGGCTGAAAGCCGAAATCAGGGCCCTTAGCGAAGTCATCACCACCAAGGGCGAGGGCGAGCAGATCAGGATCCGGCGAGAGATCGAAGAGGACAGGGCGGGCATAAAGGCTTGCACCAACATCATCGACTTCTCTAAATCGGAAACAGGTAACCGTGAGCGCGAAAAACAAAAGCTGTTCCTCGAAATAGAGGCCTCGAACACCCAGATCGAGGCTCTCGGCGCCAAAGTCGCCGAGGAAGAGCAGCGGAAGGCCAGCCTCGGAAACGAGCTTAACAGACAAAAGTCTGCTCTCGAGGATGTGCACGGCAAAATTATGGTCATCGACTCCAAATTCGAGGGTGTACGTACCAAACTCTCGGAGATGAAGAACGCCCTCGAAACTGCCAGGAACCTGCGCAACGAAAAGATCAGGGAGAAGGACCGCATTCTGGACGCCGCCAGGCGCAAGCAGGACGAGGAGATGGACGCGGAATCGGCCATCACTTCCGGCAGGAGCGAGATCGAGAGCGTCCGGGTCGAAGGCGGCCACATCGAGCGGGACATCAAAGAGCTGCAACGCAGGTCGCAGGCGCTGGTCTCTGACATCGCGGACATGGAGAGCGCCAGGGCCCGGGCGAAGCAGGATCAACTGGCGGTCGAGTCGAAGCTGAGGAAGCTCCAGGAAGAGTACGCCCGGGCGGAAGGCCGTATCAAGGCGTACGAGGAGTCGGACTACAGCCAGGCTGTGGAGACCATTTTACAGGCCCGCAACACCAGGGAGCTGCCCGGCATCTACGGCACCATCGCCGAGCTGGGTAAAGTGGACGACAGCTACTCCACTGCGCTGGAGGTCGCTGCAGGCAACAGGCTCCAGAACATCGTGGTCGACAACGACGAGGACGCCTCCCGGTGCATCTACTACCTGAAGGACATGCGCAAAGGCACTGCCACGTTTTTGCCGCTGAACAAGATGCGCCAGCGCCCGCCGATGCGGGACTTCAAGAACCAGCCCGGCGTCATCGACTACGCTATCAACCTGGTCGACTACAACCTGAAGTACGACGCGGCTTTCTGGTACGTGTTCGGCGACACCCTCGTCGTGGACACCCTGGAGACCGCCCGCCGCATGATCGGCAGCGTCAGGATGGTCACTCTCGATGGCGATCTGGTCGAGAAGAGCGGCGCCATGACCGGTGGTTTCCGGCAGAAGTCCAAGCTCAAGTTCAAGGCTTCGGAAGAGGAGAGGATCAGGACCCTCGCGGAACAAATCACGGTCGCCGAGTCTGAACGCGACATGGCCATCTCTAAAGTGGAGTCCGTCGACGGGCACATCTATACGCTCAAGAAGGATCGTTCGGAGCTGGAATCGCAAATCCAGAAACTGTCGTCCCGCAGGGACGAGATTGCTGCGCGCGCCGGCAGACTGGAAATCCTTATCCGGGAGAAGGAAGCCGCTATCGCCTCGCTCAGGGACGAGCGCCGCATGCTGCGGGACGACATGATCCAGATCGAGGATGCGATCGCCAAAGCGGACGCGGACATCATATCCTTATCATCAGAGACTGCAAAGCTGGAGGATGAGCTGAAAGGCTCGGAGATCCCGAAGCTGACCGAAGAAGCCACCCGCATCGAGGAGGAAATGCGCCGCCTCGAAGGCCGCATCCGGGACATAGAGAGCGGCATCAGCTCCACTAAGATGGAGCAGGGTTTCGTCACCGCCAGGATAGAGGAAAACCGGAAGCGCCTGCAGGATATCGACACCAACATCGTGGCCCTGAGGCAGAAGGTCTCGGAGAACGAGGCCCAGATCGTCGTGCACCAGCAGAGGATGGCCGAGCTGGGGAAGCGGGAGAAAGAGATCGAAACGGAGCTGGTCGGCCTCAAGAAGCAGCGGGACGAGATGTCGGAAGCCCTGACGAAGGCTGACCACGACCTGTACGATGCAAAGCGGTCGCTGGAGAGAGTCACCGGCCTGCTGAACACGCTCGAAATCGCCAGGGACGAGAACATCGAGAAGATCCGGCGGATGGAAGCGATGGTACAGGAGCGGGGCGTCACGCCTTCGGAGGACGTGCCCCCGATCGAAAAGGTACGGGCAAACATCAGTCTCCTCGAGCGCAAGATGCAGGAGCTGGAGCCGGTCAACATGCTCGCCATCACTGAGTACGACTCGGTGGAGGCCCGGCTGAAGGAAACCACCGAGAAGCGGGACATCCTGACCAGGGAGCGCCAGGACATCCTGGACAAGATCGAGCACTACAAGACCATGAAGAAAGAGACCTTCATGAACACCTACACTGCCATCGCCGGGAACTTCCGCAACATTTTCCACGAGCTGTCGGACGGTGTGGGCGAGCTCGTCCTGGAGAACCCCGAGGACCCGTTTGCCGGAGGCCTCACCATCCACGCGCAGCCCCACGGCAAGGCGCTGCAGCGTATGGAAGCCATGTCCGGGGGCGAAAAGAGCCTTACAGCCTTAGCTTTCATATTCTCCATCCAGAGGCACCGCCCGGCACCGTTCTACGCGTTCGACGAGGTCGACATGTTCCTCGACGGCGCCAACGCAGAACGGGTCGCCAGGATGATCAAGTCGCTGTCCGGCAACGCCCAGTTCATTGTAGTCTCGCTGCGGAAGCCGATGATCGAGTCGGCCAACCGGACGATCGGCATCGCCATGCAGGAAAACAACATTTCCAGCATCACGGGTGTGAGACTCTATGGCAATTGAAGTTCCGCCGGGTGAGGCGATTCCAGGGGAGGCGCAGCAGCAGCCGAAGCAGGAAGAGTCAGTCGAAATATTGCTGGAGATGGCCCGCAACAACGAAATCGACCCCTGGAACATCGATATCATCGACATCACTGATAAGTTCCTCCGCAAGATCGAGGAACGCGAGCGGATCGACCTCAGGGTCTCCGCGAGAACACTGCTCTACGCCTCGATTCTCCTGCGCATGAAATCGGACATACTGGTGAATGCTCCGCCCCCGGCCGAAGAGTACATGGAAGAGGAACCGGGCTTCGACATAGACCCGGACGAGTTCCCGGTGCTGGAGCCGAGGCTCCGGCACGTGGCTGCCCGGCCGGTCACCCTGCAGGAACTGATCGAGGAATTAAAGCGGGCAGCAGCGACTAAGGACATCAACATGGCCCGGCAGGCCCGCACGGTGGAAAAGCCCCGGAGAAAGACGCTGGAGGAAGTGCTGGGCCTCGCGCACGAGGAAGACATAGAGAAGAGCATCAGTGACATGATCGCCGTTCTCGACGTCGAGTTTAACTATCGGGAGTTCGTCACCCTCGGGGAGCTGATCAAGGATAAGACTCCGCACGGCATCATCAACGTGTACCTGCCGCTGCTGTTTTTGGCCAACAGAAAGTACGTTGCGCTGACCCAGGAAGTGCTGTTCGAGGAGATCTTCATCAGGCGAGGTGAGAAGATTGGTGGATGAGAAAAATCTGATGGAAGCAGCCCTGTTCGCATCAGGCGGCCCCATTACGGACGCCCAGCTCAAAGCGTTGATCAACAGATCAAGCGCGTACGTAGCGCAGATCATGGACCAGCTGATCGACGAATACCGGTCGAGAGGCTCTCCGCTGGAGATCATCCGCCTCGACGGCAAATATGTCATGCAGCTAAAGCCGGAGTACTCGGGCAAAGTCATGAGCGTCTCACCCAAAGAGCTCAGCCCCGGCGTGCTGCGCACCCTATCTATCATCGCTTATTACCAGCCCATCTTCCAGAACGAGCTCGTCAACATCCGGGGCCAGTCCGTCTACGACCACGTGGCGGCGCTGCTGGACAGAGGCCTGATCGAAAAGACCAAAGAGGGACGGTCGTTCAAGATTACCACCACTTCGGCGTTCTGCGACTACTTCGGGCTCACCCACGGCGACGTGGAGTCTATCAAGAAGCAGATTCAGGAAAAGGCGAAGATGAAGAAGCAGACCTTAACCCAGTGGATGGAAGCGAACGTGCCCGAGGGCGATCCGTTCGGGGCCGTGAAGCTGCTGGTGCCAGTCCAGAAATAAGGGCTGGCATTGAATTTTGGATCCCCTGTCGCACGAAGTATACGGTTAGAGGGAAACTTATTTACATTTAAATGCATAATAGTATCTCAGCCCGATGAGATGCAGAAGTGTATTTATGATCAGACAAATAATCCTTGATCATCAAATGTCGAAAAAGATCGAAGTGACGTTTCAAGTTTTCCGGGACCCCGATAGTGGCAGGCTTTGCGCAAACGGGGTAAACTACGGTATTTTTACTTATGCCAGGACTTACGACAGGCTGGTAAAGAAAATCCGGGAAGCTGTCGAATGTCATTTTGACATTCCCTACAAGGAAATAGACATTAAGATCATACCAGTAGACTATCCGGACATCGAGGCGGAAAGAGGCCACGATGTCGAAGCTTCCTGCCACTAAAAGTCGTAAGTTCATCAAGTTTATCCTGCAGCTTGGATATGAATACCGGCGCTGCGGCAAAGGAAGTCATGAGCGCTACCATTTTAAAGACCCAATCTCTGGTGATGGTAACCTTACGCTCGCCAGAAGCGCCGATACAATCCCCAGTGGCACCCTGATCGGGATGCTGAAACTGATATCGGAGCACACGGGGATTCCGATAGCTGAACTTAGAAGGATGCTTGAGAGGCCATAGCATTTATGAGACCAGCTAGAATTCGTCTATGATACACCCCAATCACTAGCTTATTATATATCTATTTAGTTAATATAATAATTGAGGCATTGTTCATGATCATCAGGCACGCTCCCGCACCGTACAGTGAAGAGCCATTCGAGATCGTCGAGCGCAAGGGGCTCGGCCACCCGGATACGATCTGCGACGGCATATCGGACTCCATATCCAGAGCACTTTCGAGGTACTACCTGGACCACTTCGGCACCATCCTGCACCACAACGTGGACAAGGTACTGCTGATCGGAGGCCGGTCGAAGCCAGTGCTCGGAGGCGGGGAGATCATCCGCCCGCTGAGCGTTGTGCTGGGAGGGCGGGCTACGGATGAGTTCGAAGGAGCGAGGATTCCGGTCTACGAAATAGCGACAAATGCCACAGCAGAATACCTGAAAAAGACTGTCAGGCACCTGAACGGCCACTTCGCCGTCGAGCCCCGGCTGAGCACCGGGTCGACAGAGCTGAGAAGCCTGGTCAAGAAAGTGGGAGCTAACGATACGTCCATGGGAGTAGGGTTTGCGCCGCTGAGCCACATGGAGCAGGACGTCTTCGAGATCGAGCGGATTGCCAGAGAGACCCGGGGCTCCGGGGACGACGTGAAGGTCATGGGCATCCGCAAAGGCGAAAGGGCCCAGTTTACGATCGCCGATGCGATAGTGTCCAAATACGCCGGGAGCATGAACGAATACGCCGACATCAAGGCAAACATCGCAGCCCGGGCAATCGAGCACATTTCCGCCCGGTGGAGCGACTCGTCCCTCGCAGTCAACGCAGCCGACCACGGCACTAACATATATATTACAGTCACAGGCACCTCCGCCGAGATGGGCGACGACGGCGAGACCGGCAGAGGCAACCGGGCAAACGGCCTCATCACCCCCGGCAGGCCCATGACCCTCGAAGCCCATGCCGGCAAGAACCCCGTCAACCACGTGGGGAAGATCTACAACATCATTTCGATCAAGGCCGCCGAAGACATCGTCAAGCTCGGCGTAGAAGACGCCTACGTCTACCTCGTCAGCAAAATCGGCGCCCCCCTGGACGAGCCCCAGATCAAGGCCGTCACCATCCACGGCCAGGCCGACGAGAAGAAAATAGAGTACGCCGTCGACTACTGGCTCGAACAGATACCGGCGTTCGCTGAAGAGTTCATTGCAGGCAAGTACTGATTGAACTACAACTCTATGGGCCTAATGTTTGAACCACGGCGGCACAGCGACACGGAGACAATAGGTACCAGTACAACCGAGAGAAAACTAGAACCACGGCGGCACAGCGACACGGAGACAATACTAGAAGCGATAGCAAGATGGTTATTTAAAACCACGGCGGCACAGCGACACGGAGACAACCATATCCAAACAGCAAGGCATTTATTATTGATCCACGGCGGCACGGCGGACTGACGGCACAGAGACAATCCCTTTATTGTTACTATGCTGGAAAAACCAGGAATCACTATAGAATGTTGTTTACCGGTCATGAGATCATAATGATATACTGACTGAAACACCTGGCTAGTAAACCGTTATTGATTAATGGGCTGTCTCCGTGTCGCCGTGGACTTAAAAAGAGTACTTTTTCTGGTTCGCCATTGTTGCCGTGTCGCCGTGCCGCCGTGGTTCAAATAACCATCCAGCCATCGTTTCTTGTACTGTCGCTGTGTCGCCGTGCCGCCGTGGTTCAAACATCTGCTCTTCCGTTGCCAGGATAAGGAGCCGTGCCGCCGTGGTTCAAACATCTGCTCTTCCGTTGCCAGGATAAGGAGCCGTGCCGCCGTGGTTTAACCATTAGATCTTGCTCCACCAATTCGCCATTGTCTCCGCGTCGCCCTGGTTTAGTTAGTTATTGTCGTGTTACCGCCCGTACTCGCCGACGATGGGTATCTTTTCGCCGCACTTGGGGCACTTTTTATCCGCAGGTATCGAATACCGCATGATGTGGAACCCATAGCGCTCGATTAACAGCTCCCCGCACTTGGGGCACCACGTGCTTTCGTACTTGTGCCCGGGGGTGTTGCCGAGGTAGACGTAGTTGAGCCCTTCGGTTTTCGCGATGTCGTGGGCCCGCTCCATGGTTTGCAGTGGTGTCGGCCCGACGTCGTCCATGTGGTACATGGGGTGGAAGCGGGTGAAGTGCACCGGGGTGTCGGGTCCGAGCTTGTCGAAGACCCATTTCGAGAGGCTTTTGATCTCCTCCGAGCTGTCGTTGAGGCCGGGGATGATGAGCGTGACGACTTCGATGTGCATGCCGGCTTCCCTGGCGATTATGGAGGATTCGAGGACCGGGGCCAGTTTGGCCTTGCAGACTTTGCGGTAGAAGTCTTCGGTGAAGGCTTTGATGTCTACCCGGTAGGCATCGAGCAAGCCTTTCATGACGTCCATGTGCTCGGGGGTCGCATAGCCGTTGGTCACGTAGACGGTTTTAATGTCCCGCTTATGGGCGATGTCGGCGCAGTCGCGGGTAAATTCGACCCAGATGGAGGGCTCGTTGTACGTCCAGGAGATAGTTTTGCACCGGTCTCTGGCTGCGTTTTCGATCGCCTGTTCGGGCGAGATGTCGCTCGTGTAGACGCTCTGGATGTCAGCCTGGGATATGGTCCAGTTCTGGCAGTGCTCGCAGTGAAAGCTGCAGCCTACTGAGCCCATCGAATAGGAGTAGCTGCCGGGATAAAAGTGGTAGAGGGGCTTCTTTTCTATCGGGTCGCTGGCGACCGATGTAACGGTTCCATAGATGAGGCTGAAGATCTTGCCGTCGATGTTTTTGCGGGTCCGGCAGTTGCCGAGCTTGCCCGGGTGGATCAGGCACCGGTATGCGCAAACATTACACCGCAGCTTGTTTTCTCCTGCCTGTTCCCACAGGATAGCTTCTTTCAGCATAGTCCGTTCTCCCGCTTCTGAAACTTTGATCTGCTGCAAAATATATTAGGCTTTGTCGCCGGGATAGCAGCAGGCAGATAGTGGCATATGCCAGCGCATTTTTAATTCGCCTGAAGGGAAAAACGGAGGGTGAGAAATGCTCAAACATAATATATATTGTGCTGGGGGATGGTTGACGGATAATAGGATAGGATTTATATACTCGCTGCTAATAGTAGCTATTCGATAAGCTACCGGCTACATATGTGTGGATAGATAGACGAGGCATAAAACCGCCTGCACATGGCTGTCGAATGGCGAGAGAATAAAACGCCCCGGATGATCCGGCGAGTAAAGCTATAAATATCATGGCGAAAAACATGCAATTGCTCGCGGTCTACGGCGTTTTATGATTAAAAAAGCCGTAAAAATGCCTTGTATCGAAAACACCGCGTGTATAACCGGTTATACGATAAAATATTTGTAGATGTAAAAGCTTAATTCAGAAGGTCGGAAGGTCGAAGGATGAAAAAGGTACTTGCCCTCTTATTAATCAGTTTCTTCGTTTTACAGCTCATCGCCGCACCCAACGTGTATGCGGCAAGCCTGCCGTTCACCGCGCTGGGACAGGTCGTGGACAGGCACGGAAAAGCAGTACAGGGTGCTACGGTGATCCTGTATGATGGCATCTACAAAGAGATCAGCAGGACCACAACGGACGAGAACGGCGCCTTCGGCTTTGCTAATGTTGTGGCAAACAACCCGAACTGTAAGGTTAAGATCGAATTCAAGGATGGCCAGACCACTTATCAGACAGACGTAGTGAATACGCTGTGGTACGGCACTGACACGGGCATCGTCAAATTCGACGTTAAAGATACGACGCTCGACAAGTATCCGCCTCCGGAGTACGGCTACCTTTGGGGTGCGATGCAGCAAGACGGCTCAAGTGGGAGATCTCTCGGTAATGGTGTCGTCTACGCATCTTCTGGCGATCAGAAATTTTACGCATTCACGGACAACTCTAAAAACAGAGGCACCTTTATCATGCGCCTTCCGGTCGGCCACTACAAGGTATGGGGCCAGTACATGGAAAACGGTATGATCTTCCAGTCGAGCAAAATCATGGACGTCGACGTGACCGGTGCCTCGAACTATCTAGATGTCATTTCAACGACGGTTTTAGTGCCGCTGTCAGCTGCAGCGTCGAACCCTCAGCCAGCAGAAATGCCAACTCAGGATCAGCTAAACATCGTGAGTGGCTACGTCACCTATAAAGACGGAAAGCCTATCGTAGACCAGCCCGTCACGCTGTACCAGGTTACTGATGATGGCATGAGCGGCTACCTGAAGGTTGGAGAAGCCAGGACCGACCCGAACGGCTTCTACCAGTTCTACGGAGTCCAGGTTACCGCAGACGCTCCGGACAATGGCGTGGTCTACGGCTCCAAGAGTTTCAATATCACTGTGGCGTTTACCGATCCCAACGGCCAGAAATACCTTGACAGCAGGAAGATAACTCTGTATAACCCAAACTTCGTCACCCTGGATAAGACTGCAGATCAGAGAGCCAGGAATCCGGTAGCTAACTTCACTGTACCATATTCTACCCAGGGCTGGGTGAAGATCAATACGGTCAACCCGGAGATAACCGGAATCAAATTGTATATCGATGACAAACTGATCACTGACTCCGATGGCAAGCCGGTTACGCTGCCCTACACGGCTTACTTAGAACCAAAGAGACACTACGTCAAGATTACAGCTCCTGGCTATGATGAGTGGAAAACCCCGGTAGACATAGTGGAGAATACGCCCACTCAGGACATCTTCGTGGGCATGACCAAATCGGCGGTTCCCTCGTGGGTACCGGTCGCAGCAGCAGTCGTCATCATCATCCTGGTAGTGCTTGCGATTCTCGCACTACTGTTCACAAAGCGCCAGATGATCATGGGAATGTTCGGTGGTATCATAGTCCCGATCCAGGGAGCACTGGGCAAGTCCCTTAATAACTACAAGGCATCCAGCCAGGCCAGGAAGGCGAACAAAGCGCAGATGGCCGAGGTCCGCAAGGCTGAACAGGCAAAGATGGCGCAGGCACGTGAAGCGGCTGCAGCATCCAGGGCTAAGCTGGACAGTAAAAAGAGCCAGGAGAAGGCTTTCAATGCAAGGGCAGAGCAGCCCCGCCTCCCGGAGTACCGGGGCGAGGAAGAGGAAGCTCCGAGCATGGTCAGCGCCCGTGATATTTACAAGAAGCAGGACAGGTCAAGCGTGGAGAAGATATCGTCCTCCCATGCCAGCAGAGGCCCGTCGATGATCCCGCCGGCAGCGTACGATGAGCCGGCTCCGAGGGCTCCCGCCTACGAAGCCAGGGAATCCAGGGAATCCAGGGCACCGCCCGCATACGAAACCCGGGCACCGATCGCATCTGAGCCGGACGGAAGGATTCGCGTACCCAAGTCGATGCCCATCGGCAGAGACCAGCCGCCTTCCACGAGCATAAAGGATAAAGAAAAGGTCATCAGATACATTCGTGAGCACCAGGATGGAGTCTCCTTCATCCAGATGAGCAACGATCTGGAGATTCCCCCCAACACGCTCACCATGATCACTAAAGAGCTCGTCATCAACGACGACATCGAGAAAGTCAAGGGATTGTATTACTATAAGTCACACGATTCCTCGTCCGATAGAGAGTCGTCCGTAGTCGTATGGAGACTGGACGGAGAAGAATAAAGGTGGATATGAAATGGCAGAAATGAATGTTCACGATAGCAAAATGTTCACTGACGGTGGCATGGAACTGAACGGCGCCGGATTCGTCGATGCGGGATATGTCAAGAAGAGGTCTAATGAAGCAGTGCCCATCGGCCTGAAGATCGGCTCTACCCGCACTGTGCTGGTCATGCCCAACTACGAGGGGAGCCTGGATATCGTCCGCACGCTCACCTGCGTCGCCCGCTATCGGGATCTGTTCACCGGCAAGCTCGCCACCAAGTTCGGAGACGAAGCTGCTGAAGAGTATGCTGATTCAGTCTACTTCATGTTCAGGGCAGGGCTGCCCCAGGATGACGACAGTGTCAAGCTAGCCGCCCAGTTTATCGAGTACCTCGTGTACCGGTACAACATCCCGGAGAACAGCTACGTTACTCTGGCCCACCCGGCCGTAGAGAACGAGAGGGGCCGCAAGAACCTGAAAGAGATCATCTCGGGCATGTCCATCGGCCGCACCGGCAGACAGGCCTGGTCCGAAGCCTTCTGCGGCGCCATCCCGGCCTTCGAGGGCCTGGAAGCTATTAAGAAGACATTCATGAGCGTCAACATGGGCTCCACTACGCTGGAAATCAGCGCGTTCAGGAACGGCGAGCCTGTTCACACCGTCACCCTCGGCACAATCAGCGGCAACCTGGTCGACAGGAAGATCCGCCTCGGAGTGCAGAACGAGACCCAGGGTATCGTCAACATCGACCTCAACACGGCGAGGAAGTACAAGGAAGAGTTCGCCAACTTCATCGACTACAAGCCAGTCTACGACTCCGTGCACATTCACGACAGAGGCCAGTACGGCTTCAAGATCGAGAAGAGCATCATGAAGCCCGTAGAAGAGTACGTCAACAACGTGATCGAGGCCATCATGGAGAACTTCTTCCCGCAGCTGGCCCAGGACCACTACCAGACCTATAAGAGAGTCCTGACAGAGCCGATCATCTTAACCGGCGGCATGGCCTGCATCCCTGGCCTCAGGGAGAGAATCCAGCAGATGCTCTGCGACGAGCTGGAGCAGAAGGTTACGGTCATCTCGAGCGAGAGGCCAGACCTCGCACCGGCAATCGGAGCATTCAGGATCTCCGAGTACACGCTCAATTACAAAGAGTAAGGGAACCACCCTTACTTACTATTTTGTCTAATAAAGCATTTATATCATATAGCCAATTCTAATAGCGTATGTTATCTGTCCAGCCGGATGCAATCAACTGGCTACGTATTGCCATATGCCTGGCAATAATGGGATATTCTTGTATCACTGACTGGAAGTCCAGACGGGCGCCGCCCATACTCTGGGAAGTCATGACAGCCGCCGGCGTTATCCTGCTGCTGGCAGAGATCTTCACTTCATCGTACGAAGTAAGGTACAACGTGCTGTTCTTCTTCGCTCTGAGCTTCTGTATCATCTACCTACTGGTCAACTTCATCTACTACCTGTTCAACAACGTGCTGAAGGGAGCCTTCGGAGGGGCAGACGCTAATGCCCTGCTGGCAATGTCTGTGCTATTCCCCTATTACCCGGTGATGGACGTCCTGAACGTTTCTCTCCCGCTGGCCAAAGATCCGGTGACACCCATCTTTACCCTGGCCGTGTTCGGTAACGCCCTGATACTGAATATCGTCCTCCCGTTGTCGATCTTTGTGTATAATGCGACCAGGCTGCCGTTCGGGGAGCTCAGATCTAACTTCATCACCTCTTTCTTCGGGTACAAGATGAAGCTCAAGGACCTGAAAGAGAAGCACGTCAGGCTGATGCACACCTATGAAGAAGAGGATGACGGCAAGGTCGTCAGACATATGTCCATGTTCAGGTACCCTGAGCTGGACGATGAGCTCTACGGCCAGCTGAAGAAGTGGAGAAAAGAGGGCAAGATAGAAGACTCCCTCTGGGTCACGCCCAAGATTCCGCTGCTGATCCCGATCACCCTGGGAGTAATCGTAGCGCTGGCGTACGGCGACATCATGACCCAGATGATCGTGGGAGTCATAGGCCTACTCTGAGTCTCGATGACTCGGAGCTTTTTCTTTTGAGGACTGTAAAATATTTAAGCAGCGAAACACGTATCTAATAAGTTCACCTTAATTAAAATTTACAACGCAGGACTGGAGCAATAACGATGGCAAATATCAACGAAAAATCTGTGCTGGATGTCCTCGAACTGTTGCTGACCGCGGAGATATACAACAACTCCGGGGCACTGACAGAGGACGATCTCCCGCCCAGCATCCGCAAGCACTACTGGGATCCCGAGAACAAGAACGTACCCCGGCCTATCAAGGTAGTCGACTCTGACATCAAGGCGATCTTAAACCTGGACGATGCCCACGAGGTCATGTCGTCGCTGCCTTTCGTCAACTTCGATGAGTTCGGCTCGATCTTCACCTTGACAGTGCTGGACCTGGGCACCAAGTGGTTTGCGAAGAAGGACGTGAAGGACCGGATTAACAACAACCCGGTGCTGGCCTACTATTACCAGAACTACGGCACCTTCAACGTCGACTACAAGGAAGTCAAGTCCAGAAACCCGCCCAAGGAATCTGACAGGGCGTGGGTAGAGGCGCTGAGCAAGAACGTGGCCACCGAAGGCGGCGAAGAAGGCGTAGACATGCTGAAGCTCGTCCACGTCTTCGCCCCCGAAGACGTCAGCCAGAAGATCGACGACATCGTGCTTACTCCTGAGCAGGAAGCTGAAGTAGAGAAGATCGTAAAGGCGATTCAGTACCGCGACTACCTGCGTAAGATCGGTTTAAGGGAGATTGGCAAGCTGCTGTTCGTAGGGCCCCCGGGAACCGGCAAGACGTCCACGGCCAGGGCCATGTCCGCGAGGCTGGGCCTGCCGTTCCTCGAGGTGAAGCTGTCCATGATCACCTCGCAGTACCTGGGCGAGACCTCCAAGAACATCGACAAGGTGTTCGAGCTGGCCAAGAAGATGAGCCCCTGCATCCTGTTCATCGACGAGTTCGACTTCGTCGCGAAGACGAGAACGTCGGATGAGCATGCGGCCCTTAAGCGAGCGGTCAACACCCTGCTGAAGTGCATCGATGACATCAGCCTGGTCAACGACGGCGTACTCCTGATCGGCGCCACCAACCATCCTAAATTACTGGACAGCGCCGCGTGGAGAAGGTTCGACGAGATCGTCATGTTCCCGCTGCCCGACGTGGAGATGAGGGAACAGATCTTCAAGATGGTGCTCGAGCCCATCGAGGGCAAGTTCGACACCCAGATGCTGGCGTCCATGACCGAGAACTACTCCGGCTCCGACCTGCGCCTGGTGGTCCGTGAAGCAGTGCTCAACGCACTGACAGAGGACAGGACCAAGCTTACCCAGGACGACATGGTCCGGGCAGTCAGGCAGTTCGAGGAAAGAATAAACTTAAGATTGAATGACGGCCAGAGTAGCTAAATAAGCAGTTTTTAAAGGTCTGACGGGGGACTCTTCTACGGGAGTTCCTCTGCCAGTATTTTGAATTCGCCAGCAATATCAGCCCGGCGAGAAACTTTATTTTATACCACAGCCTATTGCTAATCCATGCGCATCACTCTCCTGGGCACCGGAGATGCCGTAGGTACTCCGAAGATCGGGTGCAAATGCCCGGCATGCCTGGACGCTAAGAAGGGCGGTAAAAGCCGGCGGTACAGGCCAGGGATGCTGGTCAGCGACGGCAAGCTGAACGTCATGATCGAATCCGGCCCGGACCTCCGGTCGCAGCTTCTGGAACATGACATAGAGGGGATTGACGCAGTGGTCTGGTCCCACCAGCACCGTGACCACACCGGTGGCTTTGGAGACTTCTGGCGGGTAAAGAGCAACATGCCTGTCTACGGAGAGAAACAGGTGCTCGATTACGTCCTTGGCGAGTTCCACTTCATGTCCTTCGAGCGCCATGACTGCGAGCTTTACAAACCGTTTATGATCGGCGAACTGGAGTTTACGCTGTTCGAGGTTACACACCCCCCAATTCAGATGGCCACGGGAATGCGCATAAGGCACAACGGCAAGACACTCGTGTATACGGGTGACACCAACCGCCACATCCCGGCAGAGAGCCTGAAGCTGATGATGGACCCCGACCTGCTGATCGCCGACGCCATCGTCCCGCCCCACATCAACATCAACAAGCACATGAACGCTGCCGATGCGATGGACCTGGCCCGGGAGACAAGGGCAAAAACGACTCTGTTAACCCATATTGCCCACCTGTTCCCGCCCCACGAGGAGGCAGTTAAGACGTATCCCCTGGGTTATGATGGGATGATCATTGACATCTGAGATAGTACTAACTTGTGGTAATTAGTGGCCTTTTTTAAAAACGGGACTAAAATGAACGCTGCGCTGTGCCGGCCATCATTTCCGGGTTACTCGCAGACAGTTGTCTCTGTGCCCGTGAACGTATACGAACGCTGCGCTGTACCGGCCAGCATTTCTAGGATACTCACAAACGGCTGTTTCTGTGCCCGTGAACGTGGACGAACGCTGCGCTGTGCCAGATCACAGATTACGACAGATTATACAGATTGCACAGATGCTAATCGATTATAATAAAAGGAAATGGTTCGCTGTACTCCATATTTTAAAAGAAATCTGTGCAATCTGCGTAATCTGTAGTAATCTGTGATCTGGCACAGCGCAGCGTTCGTGTTGCTGTCTCACCGAATCTGAGCAATCCAGTATGCACAGCGCAGCGATCGTCTTGCTATCTAACGCTATATGAGCAATCAGGTATACACTGCGCAGGCTCTTGTTGATTTTCTATGGCGAGAAATCGATAATAAAATTACTAAAAATACTAAAAATAGTAGAGGCCGGCTCACTTGTAGTGCCCGTACATAACACCGAGCGCCTCGCCCACTTTCATGCCACTGGATTTTAGCTGGGCCGGAGCAGGTATCATTTCTTTCTTGTTACGAACCTGCATGATTGCCTCTTTCTCGTCCACGCTCAGGATGTTAACTTCGGCGATCTCCCTGATGGCTTTCATGATGATGGAGATGTCCATCTCGTTGATGCCCAGCGGGGTAATCTTGTTCTTGATGATCCTGTTCAATTCATCGTAGTCGGTGGCTGTGATGAAAAAGGACATGTTCTTTTCGCCGCTGGTGTGATAAATCTGGAGGACGCCATTGACCAGCTTTAGCTTGTTAGATATTTCGTCGAACTGCGTGGGCTGCACTCTGGCATATACGATAGCGCTGCAGTTGAGGCCCACCCGGGGCTTGTTGATGATCGCGGTATAGCCTTCGATAATCCCCTGCTCCTCCATGAAGCTGATGCGCTCACGTACAGTCGACTCTGCCCGGTCCATCTCTTTGGTGATGTCTTTGTACGTGATCCTGCCGTCACGCTGAAGCAACTGCAATATCCGTTTGTTCAGTCTGTCTATCTCCATTTTCCGAAGCACCGCCTGTGTTTTTCCGATTGCCAGCACCGTATGACAACCGTATGCCGGGCCAACCGTTTTCATCGTATGTACTTACTGATATATAATTACATTCATATTATATATATGTTTTAGTATTATTAGGCAATCACATGTACGGCTACAGTATCTTGCCCAACAAATACAGTATATTGTATTATTATATATTTAAATTTATGTATATACCTGCACTAGGGCATGCACACCAGCTGGGCATGCGGCACATCAGCCACATACATGACGCAACCCGCGTCGATGAAGCCGGCGCTGACTGCGCAGGCCACGCTTTCTTCTCCGACCAGGTTTGCGATAGTAGCTTCACGTAAGGCAGTGACTACCTCATCGCAGCCTGCAGGCTCTTTCCCGTAGAACTTTTCCGCCACATTCAGCTGCGCCTGCCCGTCCGAAAACTCTTTTCCGAGGTACTTCTCGTCGCAGACGGCCACCATTACTTCGTTATCTATCCGGTAGACTTTAAGGTACATCTAACAACACCTAGCTGATGGTTTTTACCGGGTATCTTGCACCGCAAGCTTCGCAGACGATGGTGGTAGCCCGTTTCTCTTTGATAAGCTTCGTATCCGGGAGATGGCAAACTTTGCACATCACGTAAGCTTCGACGAACTGGCGGATAGCGGAGTCTATCTGTGCCGGGGAAAATATTCCGGTAAGAGTTATTCTACCGTCGGTACGGGCGCCTGCAGTGCCAATTTCTCGTAGCAAGTACTTAGCCACAGTGTCCGGATCGCGGTTCAGGCGGTCGCAGATATCGTCAAAATTGGTGATAACAGTCTTCTTGCCTTCGAGGTGGACCCGGGCGGCAGGCACCTCAAAACGGGCTTTGCTTTCGACACTCTCCGGCAGTTCGGCTTTGCCCCGGTTCAGCAGTGAATCGTAGTCCATACTCATCATCCTCTTTTCATGACTCCTGTCATATCAGTGACAGGCGTCACCCCTCACGACAGGCTGAGATGGCCTGACTTCGGCTCGAATATTTCCCCGATCTCTCTCAATTTTTTAAGCTCTTTTTCTACTTTATCTTTTGGCATGCCACTCTCGACCGCCCGGTCGATGAGCACGTCTACTGGCACCGACCCTTCGTACTCTTTGGACAGCTCGTCCAGGAGGTGCTTGAGGTTCTTGATCCGGTCTCTCTGAGATTTGGCGACGCCCACCTGGAGGACGTCGATGTCCAGCTTGCCCGTCTCAGTATCCATGCCCACCTGCTTCAGGCTGGTCATAGTGATGCGGATTGTACGGGCCACGTCGTCGGCCGTGACTTTGTCGCTCAGGCGCATGCGGGCGCTAGCCTCGGCGAGCCTCACTAAACCTTCCAGCTGCCTTGCAGTAACCGCGATGGGAGCGTTGTCACCTTCGCCCTGCTTACGCAGGCTGAGGTAGAAGTTGATGATCTGCTCCTTCGCATCGGCGGTCATGATGGGGAAGACCTTACGCTTGGAATAGGCGACGTATTTGCGGAACATTTTGGCGTCGATCACAGGCTGGATGGTCGACATAGCTGTCTTGACCATCTCCTCGGTTACGTGGCTGGCCGCGTTGTTTTTCCTGTGCTCGTGCAGTTCGCCGGCGTAGTGCGACTTCAGGATATGCCCGGCGATATTAGTATCCCGCTTCTCCTCGGGCTTGTCCTGCAGAATGAAAATCAGATCGAAACGGCTCATCAGAGACGGAGGCATGTTGATCTGGTCAGGAATGCTCTCATAGGGGTCAAAACGGCCCAGTTTGGGGTTAGCTGCGCCCAGAATTGCGCAACGGCATTTTAGAGTCGCCAGAATGCCCGCCTTGGCTATACTGATGCTGTTATGTAGGATAACGCCTTGTGAGACGAAGCAGTGGTAAGGCTCGACGGTAACGTCATAGACATATTCAGCCCTGTACTTGCCGTCGTTAAGAATAGTTTCGACGCATGTCACACGTAACAATTCTATTTCCGAACCTACCTGCGCTTTTCGTGGAGCAGGTACTGGATCACCGATGGTTACAGCCGAAGCAGGGATGCATGATATTCCATCTCTAATAATAAAGACAGGGTGCTCTGGTGTAACAAGGATATCCTTGCCGTTTGAATAACTTATTTTTATGAAGTGATCGGGAGCTTTATGCCTGCTAATGCGATCTACACGCTGCTCTGAAATGTGATTCATATCAGTACTTAGAACTGATACCCCTTCGCAAGGCACAATTTCACAATTTATTCCTTGGATGCTGCTGCCAGCCCTTTTATAGGCCTGATCAAACAAGTCACTGATGCAGATTTTTCGACCGTCCGCCAGCAGAATTTCTGTCAAAGGATGATAGCTCTGCTGCTCCATGCCCTCATGCAGCGACGATCGATCTTCGTTCTTCATCTTGTCCATTTCGTCGATGGCTGCGATACCTTTGTCCGCCAGCACCAGCGCACCGGCCTCCAGCGTCCACTGGCCGTCGAACTCGTCCTTGACTGCGGCGGCCGTGAGACCTGCGGATGAGGCGCTCTTGCCCGACGCGTACACGCCTCTCGGGGCCAGCTTGACTACGTACCTCAAAATCTGCGACTTGGCGATACCGGGGTCACCGACCAGCAGCACGTGAATGTCGCCCCTGATTCTGCTCCCGTCGGGGAGCTCCTTGACCACGCCGGAGAAGAGCTGATGGGCGACGGCCTCTTTGACCTCGTCATACCCGTAGATCGATGGAGCTATGGAGCCAATTACTCTCTGGTATATTCCCGGGTCCTTTGACATGCGGAGGATCTCTTCTTCATCTTCGAGGCTGATCTCCACCTCGTCGAACTCCTGCTCTTCCAGCTCGACGGAAATGCCGTCCAGGAAGATGTCGAAGTACGCAGTTTTGCCTTCCTTGTTGATGCGCTGGGCAGAGCGCAGGATACCTGTGACTGTGATAAATTCGCCGGGCGTCACGACGCCGGCCAGGTCGTTGCTCACGTTGATGTCCAGTGTCTGGGGCTGCTCGCCGCCCTTCAGGTTTTCGGGGGATTCCTGGATCTTGATCCGCTGGTAGTCCTCAAAGCGGGACTCCTGGTACAGCAGCCTGAAAACACCCTTCTTCTCCTCGTTGCACTGGCAGTAGGAAGGCTCGATGAACTTGCCGGACCCTTCCTGGGGGATGTATAGGACATTTTTACACCGGGCGCACTCGAAGGCAGCCTCCAGAATCCTCGGCCTGACGTCGGTGATCTTTCGCACCGTGCCCTCGAGAGAGACGAGCTTGTTGACGTCGCTGCTCCGCAGCTCTCTGACCTGCGTCTTCCGGGGAACCTTGATAACCCGGACCTTCGCGGAAACCTGCGTCTTGACAGGCAGGTCCACCAGCGTCAGCGCATCTTCGGCGTGAGAGAGCACCAGCTGGGGATTATTCAGCAGCTCTTCGGCGAGACGGACGTCGAACTTGGTGATGTTAGGGAACTCGATGACCAGGGCTTTGTTCTTGATATCAGAAACCGCCAGCTGCTGGATCTGGTTCTTGTAGTACCGGGTTAGAAATTCTTTCCACCTGGCGACGCTGGATATCACGCTTGCGGCCATACTGTCCTCTCACTATCGGGAAGTGAGAATACTCTTACATGAGATATAGCTGTTGCGAGAGGAGGGTGAAAATAATAATTTAAAAAATTATTCGTGAGCCATCAGGCTCACGATACGTTCACGTCTCTGCGCTTGAAGGCGATGACCGCCAGTACCAGGAATACCACTGCCACGGCGAGCAGGA
Source organism: Methanocella sp. MCL-LM (assembly GCF_049676595.1). Classification (GTDB taxonomy): domain Archaea; phylum Halobacteriota; class Methanocellia; order Methanocellales; family Methanocellaceae; genus Methanocella_A. The sequence continues at coordinate 1,302,017 of NZ_CP187259.1, read as the reverse complement.
TGCCCAGGTTCCCCCAGTTCACGTCGTGGTTGAGCACGATTGTAGTAACCTTTGCGTAGTGGTACAGGGACAGCTTTCTCGCCCAGTCGATGCTCGTGATCATGGAGCCGATGTTTTCCACGAGGAACATGACCAGCAGGATGCCGATCGCCGAGAACGCCGCCTTCTTGCCATCGCTCATCAGCGCCGACAGGAGCAAGGCTCCCGAGCCGACGGTCAGCATGAACACACAGGTGAACAGCATGCCGTAGGCGAACCACACGATCTCGACAGGCTCGCCGATGAAGGCTGCTCCTGCATAGATGCCCAGCAGCATGGCTACAGAGACAGCTATGGTGATGGGTACCAGGGTAGCGAACCGGGACAGGATAATGTTCTCCCGGCTGACAGGCAGCGACAGCATCAGCTCGCTGGACTTCTGCTCGATCTCCCCCGCTATGAAGGAAGCAGCGAGGAACGCGGCATAAGCTCCGAGGATCAGGCCGATGTAGCTGAACAGTTCTACAGTCATGAACCCTGAGAACGATCCCATGCCTGCGATCTCGCTGCCGAGCATTGCCTTGAAGGTCGGGTTTTCGAGCAGCTGATCGTACATGGCCATCGAGTCTTTTAGAGCCGGGTAGAACGAGGCCATCCAGAAAACGTACACTAACAGCAGTGCCGACGCCAGTATAGCCCCCTTGTACTTGTCCTTGATCGCCTGCTTCAATACTTCGAACGCCATCTTACTTGCCTCCTTCGTAGTAGTGCATGAATATTTCTTCCAGCGTCATCTGGTGAATAGTGATATCCGCTACCTTGTGCCTGGATATCTCACCGAGCACGCCTTCCATGTTGCCGGTCACAGTCATCTTGAGATAGCCATTCTGCCTCACAGGGCTGACTCCGGGCATTGCGAAAGCGGCCGGGTCGACCTCTTCCGCGAATTTCACCTGGACGACGTTGCCAGCCTTCTTCCGCAGGTCTTCCACTTTCTCCTCGGTGGCGATCTTGCCGCCCTTGATGATGGCGACCCTGTTGCAGACCTTCTCCACGTCGGAGAGCACGTGGGAGGACATGAAGATCGTCGTGCCTTCGGCGGCCTTTTCCCGGATCAGGTCGGTGAAGGTCTGCTGGACCAGCGGGTCCAGGCCGTTGGTCGGCTCGTCCATGATGATCAGGTCCGGGTCGTTCATGAACGCCTGGATGATCGCAACCTTCTGGCGCATACCTCTCGAGTACTCTTTCATCCTGCGGTCGAGCTTGATGTCCAGCCTCGCGGCATATGCCTTTGCAGCTTCCGCATCGTAGCCGCCGCGTACCTTGCCGAAGTACTCCAGGAACTTCCACCCGGACATGTTGCCGTACAGCCCGAAATCACCGGGTATGTAGCCAATTCGCTTCTTGATCTGCACCGTATCCTTCTGGCAGTCGAGGCCGAAGATGGTGGCGCTGCCGCTCGTGGGCCGGATGAAGTCCAGCAGCGTGCGGATTGTCGTCGACTTGCCGGCCCCGTTGGGGCCGAGGAAGCCGAAAATATCGCCCCGGTTTACGTTGATGTTGACATTCTCGATCCCGCGGCTCTTGCCGTAAGATTTCGTCAGGTTTACCGTCTTGATAATTGATTCCATGTAAAGCCCTCCTCGGACATCGCCCGGGAGCTAGTTCTCGACGGCATGCTTGGCATTCGAGGCCGATGCGGCCTGCTTACGCCAGATCATGTCTGTAAACGATTCATTCGGAGACGGTGCTATAAAAGGCTTCTGGGGAGACCTGAACAGGTAGTATAAAAAGGTTACGATATGTATGCGGCCGCAACTGTACAGGATATGCCTGGAGTACGGGCTTTTATGGCTCGTGCTCCCGGGTCGCCTTTCTATCCCGGATGACGGCGAAGATCAGCAGCCCGGTCAGGGCCAGCAAGATCGACTGCCCGAAAACGGTTAGCGGCATGGAGTACTTGACAATTAAGGCACCCCCGAGGAACGGGCCGATGGTCAGCCCGAGCGAGAAGAGGGTGTTGTAGATGCCGTAGAGAAAGCCCTGGGAGCTGCCCTCGTCCCCGCCGAAGAGGTCGGTCAGCAGAGGCAACATGGGAGTCAGTGCCATGTTTATGGTTATACCGACCACCGCGAAGGCCAGGATCGTGAGCAGCATCGAGGGCATTAGCATGGTGACCGCAATGAGCAGCCCCGAGAGTATCATGCCCGAGGTTATCAGGCCTCTCCCGCCGAAACGATCGTACAGGTTACCTACCACCGGGGCGGCCACCATGTTCAGCAGCGACATCGCCCCGAAGGTCAGCCCGATGAGCGTCGGCGTTGCGGCAAATTTCTGGAAGAGGTACAGCGGCATGAAGGGCTCGAGGATGCCGAAGGTCAGCGCCCCGACGACGGTGGCGATCGAGCAGACGGCAAGCGCCGCCGGGGCCCTCTTGAGCAGCTTCGCGTAGCTGCCCTTTTCGCCGGGCGACCTCGGCGGGACGGGCGTCAGGAAGAACATGCTGCCCAGGAACAGGGTAAGTATAGAGGGCAGGAGGAAGGTCATCTGGTAGCCCAGCAGATCGTAGAGCACTCCGCCTACGACCGGCCCCGTCAGGGTTCCGGCGGACATCATCGCCATGGCCATCCCCAGCCTCGAGCCCCGCTCCGAAACGTCGAAGGTGTCCGCGATCAGGGCAAGCCCCGCCGACCAGGTCGCGGCTCCTGAAATTCCCTGGATAATCCGGGCGAGGATGAGCAAGTACACATTATCTGAGAGGATGAAAACCAGGTTGGTCAGGGCCAGCAGGAACATGCCGGCGATCATCAGCGGCCGCCGCCCTACGTGGTCAGACAGCATCCCGAAGGGTATGCTGAAGAGCAGCAGCGCTACAGAAAAAGCCCCGAAGATCACACCGATCATCAACTCGTCGGCGCCTAATGTAGTCGAATATGCTGGCAGGATAGGGATGACCAGCGTGTACATCATCATGTCGATGAGCATCGCCACGGCCACGAGTAAAAATATGACGTTCTTCCTCTTCCGGTCCATTCGGTCTCACCTTGATAAGAGCTGGCCAGTCTCCGACGTACCCGCCGGACAGCGCAGGTAAGCTAAAAGTGCTGTTCCGGCTTCAAGTTTTCTGCGCCGGAGATCCTGTCCGAACCTTCGGTCACTATAATATTTGGTACACGTAATACAAGTAATGATGAGTGTTAAATATGATGCCCTTTGCTACGGCGCCATAGCACTGGATATTTCAGGCCGCATAGCAGGGTTGTCTCCAGGCACGCAGGAAAGCGCTACAAGCTACGAGATTTCCCCTGGCGGCGACGCTACGCTGGTGGCTCTGACCCTGGCGGGGCTGGGCTGGAAGGTGGCGCTGGCCGGAGGGCCGATCGGCCGGGACCCTATGGGGGATTACCTCCGCGACCAGATATCTGAAGCAGGCATCGACCTTTACGTAGATTACAAGGGAAAGACGAGCGTATCTGTTGTCGCGGTAGACCCGGCAGGAGAGAGGACGGCGATCACCTTCCACGAAGACACGCCCCTTGAAAAGATCCCGGTACCGCTGGAGCTGGTTCGCCGGTCACGCAGCCTTTACGTTTGCGGATGCTACGGTGAAAACGCTGCCGTGCTGGGAGAAAAAGCCAGGGCGGAAGGCGTTCCGTCGATGCTTAACGCCAGCAGCGGAAACCTGTCGTTTATCGGGTCGTTCGACATAGCCATAGCGAGCGAAGCGAACGTTAAAAGCCTGGCTGCTGACCCCGGAGAAGCCGCCGCTATCATGCGGGCCGGAGGAGTCCGAACGGCGATCGTGACCATGGGCGAAAGGGGCTGTGTCTGCTGTGCCGGAGAGCAGACAGTGCTACCTGCCTACGAGGTAGGAGTCGTCGACTGTACAGGTGCGGGCGCGGCGTTTGCCGCCGGCTTCACCCATGCGGGCCTCCTCGGCATGAAATTACGGGACCAGCTCCGGTATGGCAGCGCGGCGGGGGCTCTTAAGTGCCAGTACCGGGGCAGTTACAGGCGCATATCCCGGGAAGAGCTGGAGCAGCTTGTGAAATCCGGGTAAGTAGATACGAACCAGATCGTAGCTTAAAAAAGATTTAATATATCACGGCACGCTAAATATATTTGATTCACATGAAACCATTCACAGTCATACTATTGGTTACCACAGCGCTGATGCTGCTGGTCGTTACTGCTTCAGCGTTTTCACTCGCGCAGACGCCGACTCTAAACGCCAGCATCTCGGGCAGAGTCTCCTCGTCTATAGGCACCCCGGTCACCGACGCCCAGGTGATGCTGGTGAACGCGTCGAACACCTCCGAGCAGATCGGCAACTTCACCATGACGGTCGACAAGGACGGAAACTACCAGTTCGTCAACGTGCCCATGGGCAATGTATCAGTCTTTGCCTGGAGCCCGAACTATGCCTCCAGCCTCTCCAACTCGCTGGCGGTCTCGGAGAAGGTGACATACACAGCCAACGTCGTCCTGATACCGGAGCCTTACTTTGTGGACATCACGGTCAGCCAGAAAGTCATACCGCTGGAGACCGGGAAGTCGACGATCACCTTTACAGTGTACGATCACTGGATGAACAAGGTCGGCGCCGGCTGGTTCATCACCACCCACACGACTGCCGGCACTCTGGACCCACTGTACGGCGATACTGACACCAACAGCCAGTTCAAGACCACGATCTCCGCCCCGATGGAAGGGACCAACGCCACGGTAGACGTCTTCGCCAAAGCGAAGAACGGCACCTACTACCCGCTCCAGATGGTAGAGGTCACCCCCACGCCTGCTCCCGCGGTGACTCCGACCGCCACGGCGGTTCCGAACGCCACTGTCCAGGTGACAGTAACCCCGGTTGCCAACGCAACAGCCACCCCGATCATCACTGCTACCCCGGAGGCAACGCCCACCGCAGCCCCAACCCCAACTCCGACCCCCGGCTTCGAGATCGTAGCCGCCCTCATCGGGCTGGCAGTAGTTGCGGCAGCATATAAGAAAGCGTAGGCGGCTGTAAACTTTTTTTGGGATTGCCGGCGAGCGGCCATGCCGCCTCAGCTGACGCCGGCAATCACTTTATACCCGACGAAAAGGACGTAGACGGCGATCAGGAAAAGGCCTTCGCGATGGCTGACCTGCGACCTGGTTAAAAGAATGGGCAGCAGTAGCACGATGGCCCCCAGCAGCAGCAGGATATCTAAGACGCCGGAGACTGGCAGAGGCCTGATGATGGCAGCAGTTCCCAGGACGAACAGCGTATTTACGATGACGCTGCCGATGCAGTTCCCCAGGACCAGGTCGCCCTCACCCTTTCTGGAAGCGATGATGGCCGTGACCATTTCAGGCATCGAGGTACCTATCGCTATGACGGTCAGCGCGATCAGGAACGGGCTTATTCCGAAGGTGACAGCCAGCGAGATAGCGCTGTCTACGGTCACCTTTCCTCCGAGGATGACGCAGGCGATGCCGGCGATCAGCAGGACCAGGTTTTTTAGCGTATCGGTGTCTGCAACCAGGGCTTTCCGGTCTCTGCCCGCCCGGCGGTAAATGCTGAACAGGTACAGGATGCCAGCTCCGAGGAGCAGGGCACCGTCAACCGGCCCGATGGTGCCGTCCAGCGAGGCTATCAGAAAGATCAGGGTAATCCCAAAGGTAACGGGCAGGTCGACCCGGGCGATGTACCGGGATATAACGACAGGGCTGGCTATCGCTGCGACCCCGATGATAAGGCAGAGATTGGCTATGTTAGCGCCGATCACGTTTCCGATCGCGATTTGCCCGACGCCCATCAAAGAAGAATCCACGCCCACCACGAGCTCCGGGACTGACGTGCCCATGGCTACCAGAGTCAGCCCGACCACAGATGCGGGAATACCCGCTGCAAAGGCCAGATCCCGGGCTGAGTCGACCAGCCAGTCAGCGCCTTTAGCCAGCAGCGCCAGGCCGGCTATCAGCCCGATCAGTTCCAGCAGCATGATCAAGAGTACTCATGTACCAGAATTATAGCTTATGTCTGACAATACTCCGGAAACAGGGACAAACGTCCGTTCAAGGCGTCTCCGTCTTGTATCTGCCCCGGTATTCGATCTCCCGGACCCGGCGCAGGACTTCGGCCGCCCCGGGGAAAGAGGAATGGTAGCCTTCGGCAAACGCTTCCATCAGCTCTTCGTGGTTCTCGTGGGAGCTGACCAGGGTCTGGTAGTAGACGTGTACGTCGACGCCCCGGGCTTCCAGCGTACCGTCCCAGAAGGACAGGCCGAAGTCGATCATATAGATCCTGCCGTCGGAGACAATCATGTTAGAGGTAGTCAGGTCGCCGTGGATGAGGCCACCTTGATGCAGCCGGCCGACGAGGATGCCCGCTTTCCGGGACAGGTCGGGCGAGAGGACGTTCTTCAGCGGCTCTCCCCGGATCAGCTCCATCTCCAGAGCTGCGTCCCTGACGTCGTAGACGACAGGTGTTGGTATACCCAGCCTTCTGGCTTCGCTCAGGATCTTCGCCTCTGCCCGGGTGCGCTCCCGGCGCAGGCGCTCGTCCAGCTCCTTCACCCGGTAGGATTTGGGTACCCGGGTCTTGATTACCTTATCGGGCAGCAGATCTACGATCGCTTCAGCGCCCTGACGTGCGATACCCTGCCCCTCGCTTACAGCCATGGGATTTCCACCTCGTCCGTCCGGTAGATAGGGTTTACCGCCGAGGCCTCGACCGGGATCGTCTGGTCATACTTCAGCTGCAGCAGCCCCGTATAAGCGATCATAGCCCCGTTATCCCCGAAGAATTTCCTGGCCGGAGCGTAGAATTTGGCTCCCCGGTCCCTGCACATGGTATCCAGCATTTGCTGCAGGCGCATGTTAGCTCCTACGCCACCGCCGATCAGGACTTCGTTCTTGCCGGTGTGCGCCAGCGCCCGCTCGGTCACTTCCACCAGCATGGCAAACGCGTTCTCCTGCAGGGAGAAGCACACGTCCTCCTTCGGGTACTTTGTCGCAGCTTCCTTGGCCGCCGACATCATGCCCGAGTAGGAGAGGTCCATGCCCTTCACGACGTAAGGCAGGGGAATATAGTTCTTCCCTTCTTTGGCGAGCGCCTCGATCTTCGGCCCGCCCGGGTGCTGGAGGCCGAGGTGCCGCCCGAACTTATCCAGCGCGTTACCGATGCCTATGTCCAGGGTTTCCCCGAAAACCCGGTACCTGCCCCGCCGGAAAGCGATCACCTGGGAGTTCGCTCCGCTGACGTACAATACGACTGGGTCGTGACATCCGGTCTGCCACCGGCCCACTTCGATATGCGCGACGCAGTGGTTGACACCAATCAGGGGTACCTCATAAGCCAGTGCCAGAGCTCTCGCTGCGGTGGCCACGGTCCTCAGGCACGGGCCAAGGCCGGGGCCCTGAGAGAAAGCCACGCCGTCGAAGTCGTAGCCCGAATCCAGCACCTGCCGGATGATCTGGCTGATGTAGTTGGCGTGGTGCTGGGCAGCCATCATCGGGTGGATGCCGCCGGTCTCCGGCACGTAGGGATGAGCAGCCTCCGCGTACACTTTGTCCCAGCCCACGATCGCCGCGGACAAACTCCAGGCGGTACCCTCGATGCCAAGCACTCTGCTGCACTGCATAAGAATTCAGGCCAATATAGGCGGGATATGATAAAAGGCTTTGCGGCCGGGGTGAGAAAAAGAAAAAGGGTTAAGGGTTTTACTTCATCAGGTTGTCCTTGACGAAGCCGGCTACGATCGACTGGAAGTCGTTGCTGGTGTAGATGACGTATGCACCGTACAGACAGTAGAGCCAGAACAGGACACCAATGCAGATAAAGCTGAGAATCCAGACAATGACGCCCAGCACGATGGACTGCATCGCGTGGAACTTCATAGCCGGGTCCTTACCCGCATCCGTCACAAGAATAATGATCCCGCCGAGAATGGGGAGGACATAAGCAATAGCTGCAAGAAGCTTGTCCTTTTCCTGAATAGTGGTAGAAAATTCTGCCATAGATATAAAACCTCCAATCGTAATACAACTGCTAGGTATTTATTTTTTTTCAGTGCGAGCCCCTGCCCTGAAGCGCCCGACCTAAAAAAAGGAAAGGCCAGTAGCAGGCGATTGTATAAAAGACGCTTGTCCGGCAACATGTTACTATATTAATGTTACGCTTTTTTCACCCGGCATTCCGGAAAAGTCCGGTTCGAACGCTAAAAGAAGAAGACGTTATAGCATGCGCTGCCTCTCCGGGCAGAAAGATATATATCGACTTTTCATCAATCTCTTACAAGATTATTATGACCGTAAGAGTAGGCATTGTTAAGTTAGGTAACATTGGTACCTCCAGGTTCATCGACCTGGTGCTTGATGAGCGCGCAGACAGGGACATCTACGTCAGGACCATCGGCGGCGGCGCCAAGATGGGCGAGGCAGAAGCAGAGGAAATGAAGAAGATCATCGACTTCAAGCCCCAGTTCTGCATCGTCATCAGCCCCAACGCAACCGTTCCGGGCCCGACCAAGGCAAGGGACATGCTCAAGGAAGCCGGCATCCCGACCATCGTGATCTCGGACTCCCCCGTGCTCAAGATCAAGGACGACCTCAAGGCAAAGGGCTTCGGCTACTTCGTCGTGAAGTGCGACCCCATGATCGGCGCCCGCAGGCAGTTCCTGGACCCCACTGAAATGGTCCTGTTCAACGCAGACGTCCTCAAGGTCCTCGCCAACACCGGCGTAGTCAGGCTCATCCAGAAGGAGCTCGACGCAGTCATCGCCGGCTACGCAGCAGGCCAGACCCCCGCTCTGCCCCAGATCGTCATCTCTGCAGACAAGGCTGTCGCAGAGGCAGGCTACAAGAACCCGTACGCCAAGGCCAAGGCCATGGCAGCGTTCGTCGCCGCAGAGAAGGTCGCAGACATCGACCTCCAGGGATGCTTCATGCAGAAGGAAATGGAGCAGTACATCCCCACCGTCGCCAGCGCTCACGAGCTGCTCAGAGAGGCAGCCAAGCTGTCCGACGAAGCCAGGGAACTGGAGAAGGCCACCGACGCCATCCTCAGGACTCCCCACGCAGCAGACGGCAAGGTCCTGTCCAAGACCCAGCTCATGCTCAAGCCGGAGTAAATATTTTTATACGACTGCGCAGGGAAACCTGCGCACGACTCTTTTTTATATATTGCAGTCCAATATAATTTGAAGATTTATGAGCTTGAAGGCTATCCGTAGCCACGTGCGAAGTGCCCTTGCTTCCCCCTACGTCTTATATCCGGCGGGCATACTCGCGGTAACCCTGATCTACACGCTGCTGTTCATGGAGCTGGCGGACAATTTCAACGTCGGCGAGGCGGACTTTCTAACGGCCCTGTACTGGGTGGTCATCTCGATGACGACCACAGGGTACGGCGACATTTACCCCGTCACTGCGCTCGGCCATATCTTCAGCATGATCGTAATCCTCACCGGGCTGCTCATCCTGTTTGCCATCGTGCTCCCGCTGATGGTCAACCCGATCATAGAGCAGTGGTTTAAGAATCCGCGCAAGAGGCTGCCCGACTGGCTGACCGACCACGTGATCATCTGCGGCCACAACACGATGGTCGAGGTGCTGATCGGAGAGCTGACCAGAAAAGGGCTCCCGCTGGTCGTCGTCGATCAGTCCGCCGAAATAGTCAGGGATCTGCAGTGGCACGGGTACAGCGCGCTCCAGGGAGACTCCTCGGACGAGTCTTTGCTGCACGAGGCGAGGATCAAGAATGCCAAGTACATCATAGCGAACGAGGGCGACGACAAGAATGCCGCCCTCGTCCTCACGGCGTCTCAGATTTCCGAGTCCAGTATCATCGCCGTAGTCGAGAGCCTCGATATGACCAGCTACATGGAGTACGCCGGGGCAGACATCGTCGTATCTCCCAAACAGGTCCTGGGCATGAACCTGGGCCTCGCCGCGCTCTCCTCGATCAACTTCGAGATCTCCGGCGCGGTAGACCTGGGCGGCGACGTGAAGATGTGCAAGCTCCCGGTATATCCCGATAATCCGCTCGTGGGCAAAAAGCTGGACGACGCCCGCATCAGGGAAAAGGCAGGCGCGACAGTGGTAGCGATACTTAAGAACGGCGAATTCATCGTCGACCCCCCGCCGTCCGAGGTTATCGACGAGGCGACTGTGCTGGTCGTAGCAGGAACCGGAGACCAGATCAGAGTCACCGGGACCATCGCAGGTGTGAAACACCCTGCCTGCGCTACCAGCTGCATCATCGCCGGTTTCGGAGACGTCGGCAGAGAAGTGGCCCGGCGGCTCGACGATAAAGGCGTGCCCTACACCGTCATTGACCGGAGGCAGTACGATTTGAAAGACCAGGTGGTCGGGGACGCTACGAGCAAAGAGAGCCTGATCAAAGCCGGAATCCACACCACCTCCACCATCGTGGTCACCCTGAATGACGACGCAAGAAACATGCTGACCATTCTGCTGGCCAGGAACCTGAATCCCCACATCAACATCATCGCCAGAGCGAACACCAGCAGCAGCGTGGGCAAAATGTACAGGGCGGGGGCGGACTACGTGATGTCCCTGTCAGCCGTAGGAGGCCAGATCCTCGCCCGTATCGTGGAGAAAGGCTCCTTCAAGGATACAGTACTCCTGTCTGATAACGTCCTCCTTGCCCGGTTTTTTGTCGCAGGGTCAAAGCTGGAGAACAGGACAATCGCTGAATCAGGCATGCGTACCAGGACCGGCTGCACGATCATCGGCATCAGAGAAGGCGACCGGTTCAGGCCTAACCCCGGCCCTTCGGAGAGGCTGAATCCCGAATCGGTGCTGATCGTGGTGGGCACCGCCTCGCAGCTGGAGGATTGCCAGACAGAGTACGGGCTGAAAAGGCCGGAATAGAACCGGTAGCAGACTAACCTTTATATTATTGCTGGCGATATAACCTAGTTTGCAATGGCTGCCGATAGTACCGTCAAAAGCCCGGAAAACAAATACAGCAATACGATAGGAAATAGCCTGGACATCGTTCAGTCGACCATCTACCTGCTGGTAGCGATCTTCCTGATACTGATGGCCTTCATGGCCTTCTACATCGTTGCCCAGGACATGATGAACTTTGTCAGGGAACCTGCCAGTATCCTGCTGGTGGACAAAGCTCTGGAAAACCTGATGGTGGTCTTCGTCATCACGGGCTTAATCCAGACGCTGATCGTCTACATCAAGACCCACGCCATCGATACCCGGCTGGTTCTGGCCGTGGGCCTGACGGCAGTGATCAGGCGAGTACTGGTCTTCGGCGCCACGCCCAAGCCCTGGGAAGATACGGCGATGACAGCCGTACTGTTGTTCGTGCTGATCCTGGGTATCTTCATGGTCGCCAGGGCAGATACCAGAAAAAAACATGGCGGTGAGTAACATGGCCGACGGCGGCAAAAATTTCAGCAGCATCATCGCGGAAGCGATCGACAAGGTAGAATCAGCCATCTACCTCCTGGTCGCCCTCTTCCTGATCATCATGGCCATAGCGTCCTTCTTTATCGTAGGCCGGGACCTCTCGGGCCTCGTGAGCGGCCAGATGACGATCGATACCATCTACATGTCTCTAAACGACCTGCTTGTCATCCTCATCCTGGTCGAGCTGATCCAGACAGTGGTAGTCTTCATCCGCAGCCACAGGCTGGACATACGCCTGATCATCGCAGCGGGCCTGACCGCCATGATCCGGAGGGTACTGGTCTTCGGCGTCGAGCACATCCCGGTAGAGGAGATGGCCATCACCGCAGTGCTGGTCGTAGTGCTGGTCGCCGCACTATATCTGTTAAGCATCCGAAAGCCGGAGCAGCAGAGGGAAAAACAGTGAAGACCGCGCTGAAGATCGCCTATATCGGAACGAACTTCTACGGCTCCCAGGCTCAGCCCAACCTGCCGACAGTGGAGAGCGAGCTCAGGAAAGCCCTGGAAGAAGTAGGGGCTATCAAACCAAAGACCAAGATCGCCATGGCGGGCCGTACGGATGCAGGAGTCCATGCCCTCGGCCAGGTAGTGGCTTTCGAGGCGGCGGACCCGAAGCTTACCGCTCCCCGCATCATCAACTCTAAGCTGCCCAAAGACCTGTGGGCTTACGCCCGGGCGGATGCCGGGGATGACTTCGACCCCAGGCGGCATGCAACAAGCCGAGAATACAGGTATGTCATGTACGCCCCTGACGTGATCGAGCGCCGCATGAAAGAGTTCTCCGCTAAGTTCCTCGGCACCCACGACTTCACCAACTTCTCCAGCATCGAGCCGGGCAAGTACCCGGTCAGGACAGTCACGAAACTGGACATCACCAGAAGGGGTGATTTCTACGTGATCGACATCGAGGCCGACTCGTTCCTGTGGAACATGGTGCGGAAGATTGTGACAGCACTGCGCCTGGTGGGCGAAAACAAGCGGCCCAACGACTGGATAGAGAAAATGTTCGACCCCACCTATACTGAAGGCATACCCCCCGCCTCCCCCGCAGGGCTGTACCTCTCGAAGGTCAACTACGAGGGCATCGCCTTCGAAGAGGACGAATACGCCAGACAGCGAGCCTACCAGCGAATGCTCAACGCTCGTTCGAGTGGCACCACACGATTGCTGAAGTGTATAAAGAGTTTAAGGATGCGATGAAATAATTGGGACCGTAAAGTGCGGCGCCAGGCCACCTTGTTCTTAGTTCGCAACAGCCTAAAAACGCATAGTATAGTCTTCTGAGACGTTCCGTACAGCCAGGAATGGTTAACACGACGTGTACGTTGTGTTATCTGATTGGGCAATTGTACGACGAAGTGGATAAAGATATATATTTTACGTGATATATTATTTTTGCATAACCTGTTAGGATACAATCGTATGCTCTCTGAACTCCAGGAAATCGTCGGCAAGGACAGGGCCAGCTGTGACGAGGCGGAGCTGTACTGCTATTCGTTCGACTCGTCGTACGTTAGAGGTAAGGCCGACTACGTGGTGAGGCCGAGGGCAGCGGAGGAAGTTTCGGCAGTTGTCAGGCTTGCGGCCGCACACAGGATACCCATCGTGCCCCGGGGCTCGGCGAGCGGGCTTACTGGCGGGGCGGTGCCAGTCAATGGCGGTATCGTGCTGGACATGACCGGCATGAACCGGATACTGGAGATAGACGTGGAAAATATGCAGGTTGTCGTTGAGCCGGGCATCGTCCACGGCCACCTCAATAGAGAACTGGAAAAGCACGGCTTCTTTTTCCCCCCGGATCCGGGCAGTAGTGAAATGTGCAGTCTCGGCGGACTGATAGGCAACGGCGGCAGTGGGATGCACTCGGTCAAGTACGGTACGGTCAAGGACTACGTACTGGACTTAGAGGTAGTGCTGCCGGACGGAGAGATCATCCACACCGGCTGCAAAGCGCCCAAGACTTCGGCGGGCTACGACCTCACCCGCCTTTACGTAGGCAGCGAGGGAACCCTGGGAGTCATCACGAAGGCCAGGCTCCGCATATGCCCCGTCCCTGAGAAGAAATCGGTGATCACGGCGGCCTTCGCCAGGCTGGAGGACGCCGGCACGGCTGCAGTCGAGATACTGAAGGCAGGAGTAACGCCGGCAGCGATGGAGATCATGGATGCCAGCGCCATCAGAGCGGTAAAGAAGTACCAGCCCGAGATGGAGGTACCCGAGGGAGAAGCGATGCTTATCTTCGAGGTCGACGGATACGAAGAAAGCACATTGAGGGAAGCTGCCCTCATCTCCGATATCTGCCGCAGGTGCGACGGTACGACGACGATAGCAAAAGACAGCGCCGAAGTTGAGAAAATCTGGACCACGAGGCGGCTGGTCAGCGTTGTGATCAGCCGGCTGAACCCCGGAAAAGTAGCCATCTACGAGGCCGAGGACATCGGGATGCCGATCAAGGACGTACCCCTCATGCTGCGGAAGATCCGGCAGATAAGCGAGAAGCACGGCCTGGAGCTGGTTGTCTTCGGCCACATCGGCGACGGCGACCTCCACACCGGCATAGCGATCGACCTGCTGGACGAGGCCGAGTGGAAAAAGGTCCACGCAGTCAAGGACGAGATATACGACGCTGTACTTCAGGTAGGCGGCACCCTCTCGGGCGAGCACGGCATCGGTGTGATACGCGGCGACTACATGCCGAGGATTTACGGCAGAGGCCACGAGATCATGCGGGCCATCAAAAATGCTGTCGATCCTCTGAACATCATGAACCCCGGGAAGATGGGGTTTTAAAGCATAGATCATGCGCAGTGTAGCTGCGCCTTCGTAGCTCAAAAATAATCGCTACGAGTTATGCGCGAATAACAGCTATAAATTTACCAGTTTTATCTCTGTCTATGGTCGAAAAGGAGAATCTGACACCCGGTTTCCCGTTCGAGCCCCTGTTCAGAGGTATCCGGTCGCAGGAGTTCGTCGCTCTCATCGCTGACACGCTGTTGTTTCTGGTAGTGGGCGTGCTCTCGCTGCTGGTGATCTTATCGATGCGACTGGATTTCAACCAGAGCACATCACTGATCATAATAGGAGTCGCAGTTTTAGGCGCCTTGCTGGTAATACTCCTGTATATCGCTGCCCGCAGATCAATGAAAACCGTCAAACACCATGGAGAATAACACTACTGTGCGGTAATAAGCCCCGGCTTAGTTGTCGTGGGCTTCCAGGAACTTCTTAGCGATCTTCTGTGTCTTCGGGCTCTCGCACCGCAGCCAGCTTCTGACGAACTCTAGTATCAGGGTTTTGTCATTGGACTCCTCAAAGTATTCGCCCAGCGACTCGATAGCGTAGCCGGCGATCAGGGCCTAGCGCTTGTGATCGAACCCGTCGCCTCCGATCTCTATCAGCTTCTCAGTAATTCTGGACTGAAGCTCCGGCTTTGCCCGGGCGATTTTTCCTGCGTGGCCGGCGATGTGGGCGGCGACGCTGGTCTTCTCGTCAGCCAGCAGGCCGAAGTAGTCGTCGAAGAGGCCTTCGAAAAGACCCAGATCATCGATGCAGGCAATGTTGGCCAGGAGGAAGAGAGAGTTATACCGGGAGTTCGTGTTGCCGCTCCGCAGCAGCCCGGCCAGAAAATCCCACCGCCCGTATAGTAGCTCCGGGCGACTCTCGCTGACGAGCAGCAGCGCGTTAAAACTCTTAAACCGTTTATCCTTATCCTTGTTTTCGGGCAGCAGATCGTTCAGGAGCCCGTCTAAAACAGCAGGGTCCTTAATCGCCTTATCACACAGCGCTTGTTCATCCATGGTTTCGAGGTTGGAGCTTTTCAAAGATAAAACTTACAGCTACCAGTTACCCCTGATCATCCGCTCGATCTCGCCCGTCTGCTCGCAGGCAGTCATGTCCAGGCACATCGGAGTAATAGAGATCTGCTTCCTCTGGTGAACGGCGTGGAGATCGGTGCCCTCCGGCGCGTCTTCGACTACAGTGCCATCCACCCAGTAGTAGGACCGGCCCCGGGGGTCCATCCGGTGGTGGACGATCGTATCGTACATCCTCCGGGCCAGCCGGGTCACGACCACGGGCGTTTCAGGCGTAGCGCCCGCCGGCAGATTCACGTTCAGCAGGTCAACCCGCTTCGGCATACCGTGCTCCAGCACGTGCCGGGCCAGCTTTCGGATGACGCTCTGGGCCACCGCATAGTCTCTGGTCATCGCAGCGGTAGCAAACTTGTCCGCCTCCTCCAGCACGTGCATCGACACGGCTATGGCAGGCACACCCTGGTTAGCGGCCTCCATCGCGGCGCCGATGGTGCCGGAAGTCGTGGCAGCCTCGGCGCTCAGGTTCTCGCCGATGTTGATGCCCGAGATGACTAAATCAGGCTTCTTGTCCGCCATGGTCACATACATGCCCATGATCACCGAATCGGTCGGCGTCCCGTTAACCGCATAAGCCACAGAGCCTTGCAGGTTCATCTTCTCGATCCGCAGCGGCTCAAACAAGGTCATCGACCGCCCCACCGCGCTCTGCTGCGTAGCCGGCGCCACGATGATGGCTTCACCGAGGTCCTTCACAGCCTCGTACACCGCCATCAGGCCAGGAGAAGCGACGCCATCGTCGTTGGTGATCAGAATGCGGAACGTCATCGCTCGTAAATTCGCTTGAGTGAGATATAATAGTTACTGGCATGCGAAGCACGAAATCCCGAAGATAAAAATTATCACCACGGCGGCACGGCCCTATATCCCAACAACGGTAGATCAAATATTTGAACCACGGCGGCACGGCCCTATATCCCAACAACGGTAGATCAAATATTTGAACCACGGCGGCACGGCGACACCAAGACAGAGCGATCCACGACAAGCCAGTGGTAAATAAAACCACGGCGGCACGGCGACACCAAGACAATGGTGAACCGGTATAAGTGAACTTCTTTTTATGTCCACGGCGACACCAAGACAGCGCATTAACCATAAGCTTGCTAACCAATCGTTTCAGCCTGACTTTCGATCGATAGACTGAAGGAAGGAAAACTTATTTGTCTCCGTGCCGCCAGCACGTCGTGCCGCCGTGGATCAATAAAAAGAGAGCCTTGCTATTCGGGTACGGGTTGTCTCCGTGTCGTTGTGCCGCCGTGGTTTAAATAACCATCCACCAGTCGTTTCTCGAATTGTCTCCGTGCCGCCGTGGTTAGAACACTTGTTTTCCAGTGGTCTGGATAAGGAGCCGTGCTGCCGTGCCGCCGTGGTTAGAACACTTGTTTTCCAGTGGTCTGGATAAGGAGCCGTGCTGCCGTGCCGCCGTGGTTAGAACACTTGTTTTCCAGTGGTCTGGCTAAGGAGCCGTGCTGCCGTGGTGAAAAGTCATTGCACCTCGGGTACTGATCTCAGCCCGAAATGCTATTATACCTGTGCGTCCCTCATTTGTGCGGATTGTTATGAAGGTCATGCTGGCTGAATACTCGGTGTGCACGGGCATGGATGCATCCCTGAGGAGAGAAGGGGCCGCCATGCTGAAGACGCTGCAGGCGGCGTTCGAGGCGGCCGGGTGTACGGTGTCTGTGCCTTCGGATTTTGGCTCTGATTTTAAGCGGACGGCGGAGGCCTGCGACGCAGGGCTCGTAATAGCGCCTGACGAGCTGCTGGCGGACTATACTGAAGTGCTTGAGGCGTCGTGCATTAACCTGGGCAGCAGCCCTGCGGCGATTCGCCTGTGCGCTGACAAGAAGGAAGCTACTGAGATGCTCCTGCATAACGGCCTGTATGCCCCTCGCATCGTGAGAGAGGACCAGCCGGTGAAGTGCGTGGTCAAGCCCCGGACGGGCTGCGGGTCCGAAGGCATTTTCGTGTCTGATCGGCCGGTGGAGAAAGAGGGCTACATCTCGACTGAGTTCGTGGAAGGGGAGCACCTGAGCATTTCTCTGGTGGCGAGCAAAGGGTGGATTCTGCCGCTGACATTGAACAGGCAGCACATCAAAATCAACAACGGCATCGACTACGACGGTAACGATGTCAATATTACCCACCCCGCGATGGCAGATATCTTCAACGCGGCGGTGATGGCCGGCCATATGGCCGGCTGCAAAGGGCTGTTCGGAGTGGATATCGTATTTGGGGCACACCCCTGGATCGTGGACATCAATCCCCGGCCGACTACCGCGATCGTCGGCGTCGTGAAAGCGATCGATGTCAACGTCGCCGATCTGGTGCTGCTCGCCCACTTCGGCACGATGCCCCCGGAGCTTCACAGGAAGGGCACATACTCGTTCACCAAGAAAGACCTGGAGGAATACTTATAGCGCTGGGCATTGATATCGGCGGGGCAAACACCAAGGCGGCGTCTGCCGACGGGAGCTACGTAGAGACGATTTACCTGCCGCTGTGGAAAGGGGCTGACCTGAAAGGCACGCTGGAGCAGATCAAGCATAACGCCGGAAACTGCGGCCCGGTCGGCATTACGATAACAGGGGAGCTGGCCGACTGCTATCCGACTAAAAAGGACGGCATTGCCCACATCTCCTCAGTCGTAAAAGAAGTGTTCCCGGATGCCCTGTTCTACGGCTACGACGGGCAGTTCTACGAAAACACGGAGGAACACAGCCTGTTCTCTGCGGCTAACTGGTCGGCCTCGGCCCGGTACCTTGGAAAGGTGCACTGCAGCATCATTTTTATCGACACCGGAAGCACGACCACAGATATTATCCCGGTGTCCGAGGGTAAGCCCGTAGCCATGCTGACGGATTTCGGCCGCCTCGGGAACAACGAGCTCATCTATGCCGGCACGCTAAGGACGAATCTGGCAGCCCTGATGCACAAAGTGAATGTAAGGGGCAAGCAGGTGCGGACAGCGTCGGAGCTGTTTGCGATCACCGGAGACGTCCACCTGCTCCTCGGGCGGATCTCGCCCGCTGACTACACCTGCGACACTCCTGACTGCGGCCCCAAGGATGCCGAAGGAGCAGCCCGGAGAATAGCCCGGCTGGTCTGCTGCGACCTGGAAGAGCTGGGCATGGAAGAGGTTAAAGAGATCGCTGAGCAGGCACGCAGGCGCCAGATCGACGAGATCAAAGAAGCAGTCACCGCGGTATCGGAACAGCACGGGATCAGGAAAGCAGCCATCTGCGGCCTGGGCGCATTCATAATCAAAGAAGCGCTCATGGAGCTGGGGATGCCGTTCACCATGGTGAGCGACGAGCGTCTGTCCCGGGTGTTCCCGGCGTATGCCGTGGCCAGATTGCTGGAAGAACAGAGAGCGGATGAAGTGCAGGAGTAGAGAAAATGGACAGGATAGGCAAGTCAGCTATATATCTCGCGTTATTCGGACTAATTGTGGCAGTTGTGGCTGCCTCGGGGTGCACTGACAACAAGGAAGATAGCAAGACACTTTATGGCAAGGACGTTTTCGACCCGGCCAAGTTCAGCATGGCCCGGTACGATATGGCCGTGAACGAAAACGGCACGATCTCCCACAGGGACTTCATCGTCACCGCGGCGAAGAACGAAGTGGACGGCGACAGGATCACTTCGCAGGAGATCTATGGCAACAATTCTGTCAAGACAGATGTCTGGGTCAAGAAGGACAGGACTGCTACCACCAATGTCCTCATCACTGCCATTAACAGCTCCACCATTATTGTTACAGGAGGCTTCCCCCCGTTTAACATGACGACCGCAGACAAAGCGTGGAACTCCCTGGAAGCCACATACAGCCTGACCGGCACGGCGAGCCTTAACACCACCGCAGGCAACTTCGACAACTGCTCAGTCTACGAGGCCGGCCGTATGATCGGCTACGGGGACGGATTTATCAACATGACGGTACGCTATTACATGCACCCGTCGACCCCGGTTCCGGTGCGCTATGTAATCGAAGCGCCGGGTGCCATCTACGAGTACAGCATGCAGAGCGTATACGGCCCTAACGATCGGGACAGCTCCCCGGAAAGAGTCATCCAGGCGTTTTTTGACAGCCTAGAGAGGGATGACAATGCTACCGCCTCCAGCTTAGTCGTTACATACGATGGCAGAGACAACAAGTTCAAGCCCCTGTCCGGCACCGCTTACCAGGACTTCCTCCAGGGCACCGGCGCCATGTACGGGAACTCCGAGAGCGCTACAAAAGTCCAGTATGTACTGACCACGCAGACCGGAGAAGCACAGCAGATCGGCGGCAAAGACGTAGTATCCGCCAGGTGGACCAGCGTCCAGTACCAGTACGAGCCGCTCTCCGTGTTCGAGCTTAACGGTAAGCTGAACGTCGTGAATATCGGCGGGCACTGGAAAATAGTGGGCTAGTTTTAGAGGAGGGTGTTGGGGGAACTTTTTTGATATAAAGTTTTCCCGACCCTCAACCTGCATTCTTACGCTTGGTCCGGAAGTTCTGGAAGTATTATTTATATGGTTGCCCGGCAATATCTGCGGATAATTACAGGAGAATGAAATTTTTCCATAATTTCAAAAATGTAATTACCCTTTTAAGAGCCCGGGCACAATTTTTGCCTACTTACGTAAAAGCTTCCAAAAAAATTTCTTATTGACACTAAGTTTATATACCCATAAATCCAGTAAGTTATATTACGATAACTATTACGATAACCAATGAGTAACGTACGGGGGCGGTACTCAAATGCTAGTGGGGCGGTGCAGGGTTACGTAATACTAGCCGGAGTTCGGCGAGGTAAAGCCTTTACGGAGAGGGTAAAGTGACAGGAACCGGTAATTCAGGTATTAACTTCGAAACCCACGATACTGATAAAAAAACTTTTTACGGTTTACTTAAGAAAAAACAGGCTGGCCAGACAGAGAAAGCCCCTGCAAGTCAGGAAGAGCAGATCGCTTCTGCAGTAACCGCGGTAGAACCAGAGCCCGTTTACCCTGCGGAAGAGCAGCCCGTTAACCTGCCAGAGGAAGTCATTGCTGAGCCTCAGGCAGCATTAGAAGAGGAACCGGAAGAGCTGAGAAGAATTTTGAGCAAGCCGTACGCTATGCAGCAGGAATCTGCCATCCCGGCCCCCGAGCCGGCACCTGCCGCACCTCCGGCAAGGTACGTGCCGGAACCTCCCGCAAGGCTTGTCCCCGAAGCTCCCCCCAGGCGCGATGATCGGCTGATCAGCTCGGCCGAGATCGATTCGCTCAGGCACAACAAGAGCGAAGAAGACATCATCAACGAGTTTAACACGATTCTATCCAAGTCCAAAGGTGCGGACATTCAGGAACAAGAGCCCAAGGCGGCGGTCGCTAAGAAAACCAAAGCCGACAAGAAGCTCAAGAAGAAGTTCGAGTTCGAAGCCTACGACCCGGAGAAGCAGGGCCCGATGTCGGTGTTCACCGGCCTGGCCGACTTCGAGGAGATCGAGCGCTACTGGGTTATCGAGCCGTATTCCTTCGTCGTCATCCTCTACAACGAAAAGGCCAACACTTACCTTTATTACGTCTGCGAGCCCACGCTGACGATCTTCGAGAAAGAGCTGCTCGAGGACATCTACCAGCGGCTGCAGGACGTCCTCCTCATCGAGAACATTGATCCCAAGTCCGACCGGAGAGAGATGCTGGTCCGCAAGACTACCGAAGTCATCGTGGACTACATCGGGAAGATCGATACCAAGTCCTACCACAAGCTCATCTATTACATAGTCCGGGACTACATCCAGGTCGGCAAGATCGAGCCCCTCATGAACGACAACTTCATCGAGGATATCTCGTGCAACGGGTTTGACACGCCGGTGTTCCTGTACCACAAGAACTACGAGAACATCATGACGAACATCACGTTCAACGAGAGGCAGCTCGACTCGTTCGTCATCAGGCTGGCGCAGAGATGCGGCAAGCACATCTCGATCGCCGAGCCGATGGTCGACGCCACCATGCCCGACGGCTCCCGTATCCAGATGACCCTGGGCAAGGAGATCACCACGAGGGGCAGCACGTTCACCATCCGTAAGTTCAAGGAAATCCCCATCACCCCGGTAGACCTCATCGCCTGGAACACCTTCTCCTCCGAGACGATGGCCTACCTGTGGCTCTGCATCGAGAACAACAAGAGCCTGATCTTCTCGGGCGGCACGGCTTCGGGTAAGACGTCGTCGCTGAACGCTGTGGCGTTATTCATCCCGCCCAAGGCGAAGGTCATCTCTCTGGAAGACACCAGAGAGCTGAAGCTGCCCCACCAGAACTGGATTCCCGGCCTGACCAGGGATTCGTTCACGGCTGACGGCAAGGGCGCCATCGAGATGTTCGCCCTGCTGAAGGCGGCGCTGCGTCAGAGGCCTGAATACCTGCTAGTAGGTGAAGTCAGAGGTAAGGAAGCCCTGACCCTGTTCCAGGCTATGTCGACAGGCCACACCACGTTCTCGACGATGCATGCCGACTCGGTAGAGTCCGCCATCCACCGTCTGGAGAACCCGCCCATCAGCGTGCCGAGGACGATGATCACTGCTCTGGACATCATCAGCATCCAGTCGCAGACGTACCTGAAAAACAAGCGTGTCCGCCGGAACATGAAGCTCGTGGAGATCCAGGACATCGATCCGAACACCAGGAACATCCGGACGAACGATGTATATGTCTGGAACTCGGCGACGGACAGGTTCGACCACGTGGGCGAGTCGGCGGTGCTCGCGGAGATATCCCAGCGCAGGGCATGGAGCAAGAAAGAGCTCGTGACCGAGCTGTACCGCAGGCAGCGCGTTCTGGAGTACATGGTGAAAAACAACATCCGGGACTTCCACCAGGTGGCGGCGATCATCCAGGCGTACGCCGTTAAGCCGGAGCGGGTCCTGGAGAAGCTGCAGATCAGGGACTGATTACATGGACGAATTTAGCCAGATTGCACACGTCATTTTTGGCCCCGAAGTCAAAAAACGGAAGGAGCGCTACTACCAGCTGCAGAAGCAGCTGCGCCAGGCGCACATGGCCCAGTCGTACGAAGTGTACGTTTCTGTCGCCTACTTATCCTCGATCATCGCCGGAATTGTCGGCGCGATGTTCGGCCTCATCGTAGGGTTCCTGCTAAGAGGAGTGATCATCAACTCTTTCAGCATGACCAACCTGCACATGCCCGATAGCATGTCCTGGGTCTTCCCGTTCGCCAGCATCATCGTCCTCCTCGTAACGACGATACTACTGGGAGCGCTGGGCTACATCATCACGTTCTCCATCTTCCTGCTCATCCCGTCGTTCAACGCCAGCGACCGGAAGTCCAGGATCAACAAAGGCCTTCCGTCTGCGGTTACCTTCATGTACGCCATGTCTAAAGGCGGCGCGGACATCATCACGATTCTGCGGTCGCTCTACGAGGCTGAAACCACCTACGGAGAAGTCTCCCGTGAGATTGGTTTCGTCATCCGTGACATGGACTACTTCGGCAACGACCTCAGGGCTGCGCTCATCAACTGCGCTAACCAGACCCCTTCGGACCTGCTCCAGGACCTGCTGTCCAACCTCCTCTCGGTGATCGACAGCGGTGGTGACGTTACCACATACCTGAACAACAAAGTCGAGCAGTACAGGATGAGGATTGCCCTCGACCAGAAATCGTTCCTGGAAATTCTCGGCCTGATCGCAGAGTCGTATGTGACCTGTTTCGTCGCAGGCCCGCTGTTCATTATTATCATGTCCTCGGTCATGACTATCATGAACGGTGGCAGCCCGATGATCCTCTACATCATCATCTACGCTGTGCTGCCTCTTGGCTCGGTCATATTCATCGTCATGATCAGCATGATGACGCCGCAGGATGATGAGACGCCCAGGCCTTTCGAGGTCAATGTGATCACCCAGTACGACATGCTGCCCGAGAACGCGGCGGACGCCAGCGCGGAGAAAAAGAAGACGGCGGAGCTGAATAAGGCCAGGGAGAACCTGAAGTTCAAGCAGTTTACTAAGAACCCGCTCGAGTGGGTGAGGAAAGACCCGATCAACGTCCTGGCCATCAGCATGCCAGTCGCGATTATCCTCGTGCTGCTGCTGATCGGCCTCACGTTCGGCAACATGACCCAGGCGTTCGCCGACGTCAGCACGTTCCAGAAGAACCTGGCGATGGGCAAAGGGGAATGGACTACCGACCCGCTGATCATCTACGGGCCGATCATCGGCTACTTCGACGACCTGATCGTCTACTTCCTGCTGATTTCGCTGACGCCGCTGGCGTTCTTCCACGAGTCCAAGAACATGCGCGAGCGGAAGATCGCCTCGGAGATGCCCGACTTCCTGAAAAAGCTGGCCTCGACCAACGAGACAGGCATGACCCTGACCCAGTCGATCAACCTGATCTCGAACTCGAACTTCGGCACGCTTAGCAAAGAAGTGACCAAGATCCACAAAGATCTGCTGTGGGGCACGGATGTAAACACGGCACTCAAGCGATTCGCCAACACGCTGCGGACGTCGTCGTCCACCAGAGTCATCACGCTGATCACCAAGGCCAGCGAGTCCTCGGGTGACATTAAGGACGTCCTGAACATCGCCGCTAACGATGCCAGGGCCAACGAGCTGATGCGCAAGGAAAGATTTGACGGTATGCTCATCTACGTGGTGATTATCTTCATCTCGTTCCTCGTGTTCATATACTGCGTTTACACCCTGACGTCGAGCTTCATCCCCGTGATGGCCTCTGCGGCAGGCGCCGCAACGTCTGCAGCCAGCGGTTCGGCAGCCAGAGCAACGGCCTCGCAGGCGACGTTTATCAAGGCGTTCAACCCTGAAGACTACGTCCGGCTGTTCTTCCACTCCGCCCTGATCCAGGGCTTCTTCGCAGGGCTGCTGGCCGGGCAGATGGGTGAGGGCAAGTGGATGTCAGGGCTAAAGTACTCCCTGATCATGGTAGTCATAGCCTACGTGATCTTCACCGTCTTTATATGAAGGCTTCATCTGAAGCCCTCATCTGAAAGATGGAAAGCAAGCCAACGAAAAAGTAAAAATAGCTTAGGGACAGAGAACCTTTCGCAAAATGACCGAGGAACAGGCGGACACTAAAGGGGTTACCCAGGAGAAGCCGGAAGCGGTAGTCACTAACAGGCTGCCTACTGGCATGAACATCCTGGACCGGACGCTCAACGGCGGCATACCGAAAGGCTCTCTGGTTTATTTCGGGGCTGACCCCAAGGCTCAGCCCGAGATATTTCTTTTTGAGTTCACCACGCCGAGGAAGACGTTTTACTTCACTACCGGCCGGGATCCAGTACACATCCTCAGGCATATGGCAGAGCTAAACTTCGCCCACGATAACGTGGAGTTCATAGACGTCCACGATGAGTACTATAACAATATCTACGTCTCGTCTCAGGACATCGCCGAAGTGGACCGCCGGGTGATCGAGTTTATCGACTCGAAGCTGGACGATATTTACACCAACTGCGCCGAGCCCTTCACGATCATCTTCGACAACTTCAGCTTCCTGATCGAGCTGGGCGTGGACCTGACCATTCTGAAGAGGCTGCTGGACAAAGTCTACGACATGGTCGTGGACAGAGACAGCACCTGTATACTGCTGATCCTCAAAGGCGTCCACCCCGAGCGCATAGAAAACATATTCCAGACGTACTGCGACACCCTGTTCCTCATCGAATCGGACCTCAAGGGCGACAAGATCAGCAACAAGCTCTCGATCCCCAAAATCCGGGGCATGCCCCCGGTCGTCGAGTACATCAGGTTCAAGATCATGGACCGGATATACATTGATACTTCGAGAGATATCGCATAACTTTTTTCTTTACTTGCGACTCAGCAAGACGAACGCTGCGCTGTGCCTTACCAGATTGCTCTGATTCACTGAGATAGCAAGACGAACGCTGCGCTGTGCCTTACCTGATTGCTCTGATTCAGTGAGACAGCAAAACGAACGCTGCGCTGTGCCAGATCACAGATTGATACAGATTTAACAGATTGCACAGATTTCTTATAAAATAAGGAATACAGCGAACCATTTCCTTTTTGGGTTATCGATTAACATCTGTGCAATCTGCGTAATCTGCCAGAATCATCAGATTCTGAGTAATCTGTGATCCTGGCACAGCGCAGCGTTCGTCAGCGTTCACTGGCACATAAATAACAGTTTGCGAGTAACCCGGAAAGGATGGCCGGCAAAGCGCAGCGATCATAATGTTAAAGGGCTCGAAAAAATTTGGATTTAGCGTCGTCCCTCAAGCTCTATTTCCCGCCCTTCCTTCGCGTCCTGGTTTACCGTGAGGACGGCGGAGACGATGCCGGCAAGCAGCATTATCGAGGATAGCTCGGTTGCCAGGCTTCTGTCGATCCCGACGTAGATCGTGCCGGGTACCACGAAGACGCTGACGGTGATCAAGACTACGCATATGGTCAGCAGGTATCGTGCTTTCATGGACCACCAGTAGTCTGATACCACGAAAGGTATTGCCCGCTGATGCGGCGGGCCCGGCGGGCTTTTTACAGGTATGGTGCTATTGTCCGCCGATCACGAAGGTGCACCGGTCGTCGCCCATCGCATAGCACCCGATCTCTTTTACGCCAGGGTCTTTGCCGTACCTGGCGATGAAGATGGCTTTGAGGATGCCGATGTCGAACGCGCAGGCCGGCCGGCCAAGCTGGGGCAGGTCGGAGCACTCGAAACAGTCGTAAACGTAGATCGTCAGCGGGTCCCGGGATGCGATAACCATGCGGCCCAGCTGGTGGTCGGACCAGAACTTCCCCAGGTTCTCCAGCATTTCCTCCAGATCATCGCTTCTGACGACTTCGTATAGAGCCTGACCCATCTTGTACCCTGCATCGCTCAGGATAGGCTCGATGTTGACACCCTGGCGGTATAGTTCTACCCGGATGGTCCTGAACATGAGCCGGTAGAAAGCGAACATGTCGGGAAGCCCGCCTTTTGCCTTTATGAAGTAGTCCCGGATGTCGTTGTCCATACTGGCCTCCTTCTGGAGGCCGCCAAGGTAGCTGGAGTTGATGAAGAAGATCTTCTTTCTCCGGTCCTCCAGGTCGAGCCTGGAGCCGATGACACCGGCCTCTATCATGCGATTGAGGTGAACGGAGATGGTAGATTTTGCCTTGCCGGATTTGGCCACGATCTCGTCGAAGGGCATGTCCCGCTCTTTCAGCATGGATAAGATTTTAACCAGGACCGGGCTGTCGATAGCCCGAATACCGCTGTCGGTGGCAAAAAGCTCTATCGGTACCTGACCCTGTACGTTCCCATTTTTCAAACTGTTCGTACCCCGCAGAATGATTATACCGCAAGGTACATATACCTATTGTTCGCATATAATAGAATGTTCGTTATTAAACGAACATTTCGACACCAAACCAGCGCGGATGCCGCAAGCCTTGCCGGGAAACACGGCCCCGAACATGGCCTGCGGCATTAAAAACGCCTCGAAGAAATCTCGATTATCTATCCACACGGAACAAGCGGAACATCCCGAACGGGGGCGGCGATCCCGCCGGGGTCGTACACCTCCCCGCCCCCTATCCTCCCTTTTCAAGTTCCACAAAAGGATACGCCTTACAGACCTTGCGTACTCTCATGCGAATGCAGTAGAACGCTACGCTGTGCTGGCGTCACAGCGCAGCGTTAGTCATCGTTCAAGAGAGCCCGTACAAGGACTACTTGCTGATTCGAACCCCATAAACGAAGATGTTTCCAGAATATCTACGCAGTAAAAAGGTTAGATGTGGGGGAACATCGCCGCCCACCCGAACATTGAGTGGAACACCGTGGTATTCAGGCCGATGACTGCCACGAACAGCAGGATCCAGAGCCAGATTAGCACGAGCACGATCAAGGGGAGAAATTTCAGAGCCGAACTACGGTTTTTACCCGAACGGGCAACCATGTTTTCAGTGTTCATTTTTGGAATCACTTGCATTACTGCGATTGTACAATAAGCCCCGGCAAGGCTTAAAGATTACGAGGATACGTCCGGTTTTTTAATTATATTAACCTGATAAGGACACATAATTATCCACTAGTCGCTTGTTCTGACCAGGTAGTTTCGCTCTCGATCATCTTTGGGGCGAAGCGAAGCGAAGCCCCCGTGAAAGATTAATATTAGTAAAGTGATCAGTGGTTATTGTATGGACTCCAGCGTTGACAACAGCACGTGCGTAGTGGACAGGGACGGCATGATCGTATGGGCAAGCCCCGCTTTCATCGAGCTTTTTTCCCACCGTGCTGCCCCCGTGGGCATGATGTTCAACCAGCTTTTCGCAGGCCTGACGGACATATGCAGGCACGGGGAGATGCTGGAAGACCGGGACAAGCTGGGCAGGCGCCGGTTCTTCAGGACTGAATGCCAGCGTATGACCGGCCCGGGGGGAGAGAGGGTGAGCGAGATCATCCTGCTTCAAAACGTGACGCTGATGAGGACGCTGTCGGATATCTCCCGGCTCACTACCCAGACCAGGACACCCAAGGAGCTGCTGGAGAAAGCGCTGTGGATCGTCAAGGAGACCTACGGCTACACAGGCCTTGCAGGGTACGTCGCCCGGGGACAGGAGATCGAGCTGCTGGCCAGCAAGGGCTGGACTGAGAAGCTGAAGTCGATGATCAGCATCGGGCCCATAGCCCCGGATGCGCCCTCGATGGCCGGCCGGTGCGCCTACCACAGGGAGCAGATGGTCACGACTATCGAAGAGTACGGGCTGATGACGACGGTGAAGGACGCCATCGAGCGCATCGGCGCAGAATTCGTGGTGGCCACGCCGCTGATCGATCACGACGGCCTGGTAGGCGTGCTGACGGTGCTCCATGGAAGGGCGCTGACACCTTCCGAGCTGGAGACACTGCAGACGATCTGCAGCCATATGGCTATTGCGCTGAACGTCAGGGTGTGGGAGGAAAATCTTGCCTCGCAGGCGGATCAGGCCCGGCTCTTCGTGGAGCTGCTCGCCCACGAGATCGCGGCCCACAACCGGATCATACAGGCGTGGCAGGAGCAGGGGGCCGGGGAAAAGCTGCCAGGGGACGTGCTCTGGGCCATCCGGGGGAGCGATGAAGCGCTGAATACAGTCAGGGCTATAAGCGATGCCGACGGTGCGCTGGTCAGGTCGGTCCCGGTGGAAGAATCGGTTAAAAGGGCGATAGAGGATTCGATGGTCCTGTCCCGGTCGTACGATCGCAAGCTGAACGTCACGGTAAAGGCACTGCCCCAGGACGTCAAAGTAGACCCGCTGTTCCACTACGCCATGCGGAACATCATCGTCAACAGCGCGAGGCACTCGACGGGCAAAGCGGTCGATGTCGATATCAAGGGTACGAAGGACCGGATGGGCACCTGCAAGATCGAAATCTCCGACAACGGGCCGGGCATACCTGACGAGCTGAAGTCGGGCGTCTTCAGGCGGGAAGGCGGCCAGGCGGGCATGGGCCTGTACCTCGTAAAGAAGATCATCAGCCGCTACGGCGGCCGGGTCTGGATCGAGGACCGGGTGCCCGGGAACCCCGGGAGAGGGGCCAGAGTTGTCATTACTCTGCCTCCTGCGAGGCAAACGACGTAGCAGGGATTTGACTATATGGTAGGAAACAGTGATGAATACTTCAGAAACCGACGAATTTAGAAACTATTTACTAGGTTTGACATCAGCCATAAAGTCGTTTCAGGCATCGAACGTTATTGTATAGCTTATTCCATTTGTCCGATCCACAGTTATCGTGCCTTCAAGCTGCCCGACCAGCACCTCCACTATTTCCCCAGGCCTGGCAGCTATGTCGCTGTCCGGGCCATCGGAAATCTGCCTGTCAGCCAGAGCCAGTACGAGTTTTCCGTCGCCGGCTTCGTGGAGCCCGAGGCAAACTTCGCCTCCCTGCCCCGAGGCTGCGTGATAGCTTAGCAATCCGGTCAGCAGCTCGTTGATGATCAGCCCGCAGGGGATCGCTTTGTCGACCCCGAGCCGGATTCCGGGGACGTCGACTGTGAGCCTGACCTGGCAAACCTGGCCCTGGAAAGACTGGTACAGCTGGCGGGTGAGCGCCTCGGCATACCTGCCGAAGTCCACTCTGGACAGGTCGTCGGACTGGTAGACGTACTCGTGGACCAGCGCGATGGAGCGAATCCGGTTCTGGCTTTCCCGGAAGATGTGGACATCGTGCGGGTCTTTGATGTCGGCTACCTGGAGGTTGAGCAGGCTGGTCACGATCTGGAGGTTGTTCTTTACCCGGTGGTGCACTTCCTTCAGCAGCACGTCCTTTTCTGCCAGGGAGGTGCGGAGCATATCCTCCGCCAGCTTACGTTCTTCGATTTCCCCGGACAGCGCAGTATTGGCTTCCGCAAGTTCAGTCGTGCGCTGCTCTACTCTCGTCTCAAGCTCGTCGTGAGCCCTCTTTAGATCATCTGTCGCCTGCTCCAGCTCGGTGACATCCTCGAGGATGATCATGTAGCTGGACATCTGGCCGGTCGCGGAATAAGTAGGAAACATCTTCACCCGGAAAAGCCTGCCATCGCTGCCGCTGCACACCCGGTGGACCGTCGTGGAGATACCCTCCTGCAGCTGCGTCGCGGGCCCGCACAAGCCGGAGCCAAGCCGGTCGCAGTCGTGGAAAATGTTGAACGACCCCACGATTTCGTCCGGGCTTCGCCCGAGGAGCCGGCAGAACTGCCCGTTAGCCCGGATCACTTTGCCGTCCACGGCGGCCACGCACATGGCATCCGGAGTATGCCGGAGCAGATCGTCGACAAGCCGCCTTGTATCGTAGAGTTCCCGGTTCAGCCGGTCTACCAGCACCCGGTTGACGCTGCCCATGGAGTACAGTAACAGGGCAACGGTCACGAACGCCATCATGATCGAATAGACGATCTGGGTGTAGTTGGATACGTCCGCGATGCCCAGGCCGGTGAGGGCGCCGAGCGTATCTCCCACAAAGCTGAGGAAGAACGAGACCAGGACGATGCCGTACAGGTAGCTGGAGACCTTGCGGAGGTTGGCCAGGAGGAGGACGGCGCACAGCCCGGTTACGAGGACATCCCCGATCATGGCATAGCCAAAGATGAGCACATCGAAAAGTGATCCGGGGTGGCCATATGCGTACAGACCTAGGTAGACCAGGACGCTGGTGATGGCGCCCATGGACGAGCCTACGATGCCGTAGAGTAAGAGCGAAGGGGAGGATTTTTTGCTGAGCACGGCGACGGTCAGCACGTACAGCAGCGGGATATAGGCCAGCGGCATCAGGAACATAGCGATGTCCATCACCGCCGGAAGGCCGTAGACGAAGGAAGCGGCCTCCACCTGCGGGAGGACATACCAGAAGATCCCCGATATGGTCTGGACAACGAAGAAGATTATCAGTCCCATTACCACTGGCTTCAGCTTTGAATCACCAGCGGTCCAGTAGATGATGATCAGCAGCGGGAGGCAGAGAAGCATCAGAATGAGTATCGCAGCCTGAGCCGGAAGCGCCTGGAAGTTATTCATGGCCATGGATATGAAAAACAGGGATACTGCTATGGCGATGATGAACTCGATCCCCACCATAAGGTAAGGCGACTCGTCCGGTTTTTTTAATCCCATGACAACAGGCACCTGTTAAACTAAGAAAGTTTGGTGAATGTACATATCCTTGTTGGCTACAGGCATACTTGCAGATAACACGGCAGGAGTCCCCCGAGTTATAATAACTGGCCTATGTCCCTCGTTATATTTATGCTGGCTATATACAAGTTACCTGAATCTAATTATAAAAAGCAAATGTTTATCTAGATGTCCAAGCAACTATAAAGGTTGAGGTGGTTAGGTGTATCAGCAGAAAACCCCTAAAGGCTCCGGAAAATCCGGGTCTATTGTTTCTATAGTTGACAACTATTTCCAGATATCGGAACGAAAATCTACTATTAAGACTGAACTGCTTGCCGGCTTGACGACGTTCATGACGATGGCATACATCATCATCCTGAACCCGATCATCCTCTCGGCTGCAGGAATGGACTTCACGATGGTCTTTGTAGGCACCTGTGTGGCCGCGGCGGTTGCGACCCTCCTGATGGGTGTCGTCGCAAAGTATCCGTTCGCGCTGGCATCGGGCATGGGCCTGAACTCCGTCCTCACGTACGGCGTCGTCATCGGCTTAGGCCTGACGTGGCAGACGGCCATGCTCATGATCGTCATCGAAGGTGCAATCATCACGCTGCTCGTGCTGACGAACCTGAGAGAAATGGTCATGGACGCCATCCCGAAGTCCCTGAAGCTCGCCATCGGCGCCGCAATCGGCCTGTTCATCGCGTACATCGGTTTCATGGACGCGAAGATCATGGTCGGAAACTCGGTCACCCTGGTTCAGTTCGGCAGCCTGTCCAACCCCATTGTGATCATTGCAATTTTAACAGTCATTTCGATCGCCGCCATGATGGCGCTGAAGATAAAGGGCAGCATTCTTTATGGTATCCTGATCTCCAGCGTGCTCGCGCTCGTGCTCGCCTTTGGAGCCAATGCCCTCGGATTTGCATTTAACGTCTACGGTGTGCAGGGAGTGCCCGCCACAATCGGTGCGCTTCCGGCTGGCACCAGCAACGTCCCGGCGGCCCTGGACGTAACGACCTGGCTGTCCGGCGGCGTAACAGGCCTGATCGGCCACATCGTCGCGATCCCGAGCCTGGCCTCCTTTGGCATGTTCTTCGGAGCTTTCTCCCAGACCGCCATCCAGGGACTGTCCATCGCCATCATCCCCGTCGTCTTCGCGTTCCTTATGGTCGACTTCTTCGATACCATGGGTACCGTAGTCGCAGTTGGCGAACAGGGCAGGATGCTTGACAAGAAGGGCAAGCTACCCGGCCTGAAGAACGTCCTGCTGGTCGACTCCGTCGCAGCCATGATCGGTGGCGCCTTCGGTGCCAGCTCGGTCACCACCTACGTCGAGAGCGCCTCGGGCGTAGCCCAGGGCGGCAGGACTGGCCTTACGGCAGTCACCGTAGCATTACTGTTCCTCGCAGCGCTGTTCTTCGTGCCCCTGGCATACTTCGTGCCGATGGCCGCCGCAGCGCCCGCCCTGATCATCGTGGGATACCTCATGATCACGTCGATCAAGGACATCGCCTGGGACAAGATCGAGGATGCTCTTCCGGCTTTCCTCACCATCGTGGGCATGGTCTTTACCTTCAGCATCTCCAAGGGTATCGGCTTCGGCTTCATCTCCTACTGCCTGATCAAAGTCATGTCGGGCAAGTGGAAGGATGTCCACCCCCTGATGTGGATCGTGTCGCTGATCTTCCTCCTGTACTTCATCTTCGTATCGCACATGATCTGAAGAACGGACAGCGAAACCATGAGTTGGCGGACAAAGTCCGCCTCATCTTTTTTAAAACAAACCGATAATTATGGTATTTTTCCCCGATGTAAATTTATATCACCCATTAAAAATTATTCGCCGAAATATTTAACATCTTTTGGAACTAAGTATGAAGTGATGGGTGGAGCAGGGATGGATGTTAGAGGGCTTGATCTCTGGAAGATCATGCTCGCGGCCGCAGGCACGACTATTGCACTGAATTTGATAGCCCTTTTATTGCCGGCGCTGTACTCGAACTTTTTCTACGGCACGATACAGTTTCTCTGGCCGCTGCTGATCACGCTGATACTGGCGAGAATATACTTCCGGGAAAGACACAGCCACATCAAACGGTTTATCCTGATCTTCACGGTTGCCATGGCTGCCTGGTCACTGACCACGCTGCTCTGGGAAGTCGTCCTCACGCAGATCAAGGCTGACGCTATCGTATATTATGTCATCGGGTTCGGGTACTTGTGCACATACCTCATCTTGATATACGCACTGCTGGAGATCAGGCATTCCAGGCAATGGTACTTGAGTCGGCCCATCAACCTGCTCATCAATATCATCGGCATCATAGGTATCGCATCGACTGTGATCATCGTCGCACCCGGCATCCAGTGGAGCGACCCGAGAGCGTTTGATATGGTCACCCTGTTGGTGTACTTGATCGTAGACATGACGATCGTCCTGCTGTGCTTCAAGCTCCTGAACATGGACATCAGGGACGAGATGAAATACCTGGTCTGTACGATATGCGGTTTCGTCATGGTCAACGCGATCGCGGACGCGCTATTCGAGGCACGGTGGATGCTCCACATAACCAGAATTTTTTCCTACAAGATCGCTAACTTGACCGACATCATCTATACAGTGTCTCTTGTGTTCGTGGCGATAGCGCTACTGTTCTACCTTTCCAGCAGCCGGGACAGGCTGCTGGCTACCATCAGCAGGAAGATCAGCGATGCCAGGCCTTACGTGCAGGACATCATCGCGAACTCTCCGGATGCCATGTTCCTGTGCGATGTAAACGGACGCCTGGCCATAGTGAACGAGCCAATGACCAGGCTGCTCAACATGGAACGGGCCCAGCTCGTCGGGAAGCTGAATTTCTTCGAGTACCTGAGCCAGATGGATAAGCAGCTAGTCCCAGCCCTAAACAGGCTGAAGAAGGGCGAGAGATACAGCATGTCAAAAATGCGATTTACGGGCCGCGGCAATACTGACGGGGTTTATGTATCCCTGAGACTATTTCCGCTGCTGGACGTCCGGAAGGAAATATCGGGCTACGCAGGGATCATCCAGGACATCACCGAACAGCTGCACAATGAGCACGAGCTGGCGGAGTCCAAGAGGCAGGTAGAGCTGTACATGGACATCATGAGCCACGACATCAACAACATCAACCAGATCGGCATGGGCCACCTGGAGATCGCCCGGATGAAGATCGAGACCGAGGGGAGGCTGGGCCGGGAAAGCCTGCACTATATAGAAAAGCCTCTTGAGGCCTTTACCAATAGCTCGAAGCTCATCAGCAACATCAGGATGATTAACAAAGTACAGGCGGGAGACGTCCAGTACCAGCCCATAGATATAGGGGAGGTGCTGGACGACATCGTGAAAGAATACAACCACTCGGTCGACAGGAGTATAACTATCAACTACTCCTCTGTCAGAGGTCTCCCGGTCAAAGCGAACTCCCTGCTGAGAGAAGTATTCTCGAACCTGGTTGGTAATGCGATCAAGCACTCGGTCAGCGAAAGGCCTCTGACGATAGACATCCGGATAGAAACGACTTTCCGGGATGGCAGAAAGTACTACCGGGTTTCCATCGAGGACGATGGCCCCGGAGTGCCGGACATCAGCAAGGATGCGATTTTTGACCGGATGAAAACAGGGCAGGTGCAGCATAAGGGAAGAGGCATTGGCCTCTACATTGTCAGCACTCTTGTCGACAACTACGGTGGCAGGATCATGGTTGAAGACCGCATACCCGGAGACTACTCAAAAGGTGCGAGATTTATCGTAGAGCTGCCCGCGGAGGACCTGCCCGCAAACATCGCCGATCGTGTGCCTGAGCACGCCTGAAGTCGCACAGTTCGACGATTCCCACATAGACTTATAATAGCTCTGCAACCAATTTCGTTTTTGCACACACGGCATGTGTAGCAAGCCACGCAGGAAACTGCGGCATGGAATATCCGTGTATGTCGGGACAGGCTACCAGTACACCACCCAGATCATAAGTGAATACCCTCAAACAACCCCAACTCTCTTAAGATACTGAGCCGGTCCCGGCCATGGCTTTTGCGCGGACGAAGCAGGCCTCCGGGAAGGTTACCGCTGCGTCACAAGAGGAATTTCTACAGCACTGGTTCATGAGGACGAGGCGGGATTATTATGGATATCTTCAGGAAAAAAAGTATCGACAGTATACACCGTGGCATCGAGAGTAAAAACCTGAAGCGCACGCTTGGCGCTGTAGACCTGGTACTGCTGGGCATAGGATGTGTCATCGGCACTGGAATCTTCGTGCTTACGGGCATCGCCGCCGCAAGGTACGCAGGGCCGGGCATCACGATATCTTTTATCATAGCCGGCATTGCATGCATTTTTACCGCCCTCGCTTACGCAGAGCTTGCGGCGGCTGTGCCTGCATCCGGCACAGTATATGCCTACTCTTACGTCTCTCTCGGAGAGATCTTCGCCTGGCTGGCCGGCTGGAGCCTGATCCTGGAGTACTCGGTCGGAGCCAGCGCCGTCGCTGCAGGATGGTCGGGATATTTGACGGAACTGATGCGCAGCGCAGGTTTGACACTACCTGAAGCCCTGTCGAAGATACCGGCGGACGGCGGATTGATCAACCTTCCGGCGGCGCTTGTGGTCCTTTTAATCATGGGGCTGCTGGTGGTCGGGACAAAGGAGAGCGCCACCCTTAATAAGATTCTGGTGTTCGTTAAGCTTGCCGTTATCTTTCTGTTCATCATCCTGGCGGCTCCCGCAGTCAATACGATAAACTGGGAGCCCCTGCTGCCTTTCGGGCTGCTTGGCGTAGCCCAGGGCGCTTCGATCATCTTCTTCGCGTACACGGGATTCGACGTGGCCGCCACGGCCGCGGAAGAATGCCGTAACCCTAACAGGGACCTCCCCATAGGGATCATCGGCTCGCTGGTCATATGCACGATATTATACATCGTGGTGGCAGCCATAATGACAGGCGTCGTATCGTACACGGCGCTGGACACACCTGCACCGGTCACCTACGCGCTCAACGCGATAGGACAGGGCCTTGGCTCTGCAATAGTAGGGGTGGGCGCCATCGCGGGCATCACCACAGTGCTGCTCGTCCTCATGTTCGGCCAGAGCAGGCTACTCTTCTCGATGTCCCGGGACGGGCTCATACCCGAGCGCATCTGCAAGGTGCACCATAAGTTCGGGACCCCGCACCTGATTACTCTGATCGTTGGATTGTCTGTGGCGCTGGTGGCCGGTTTCATGCCCATGGGGGACATGGCTGAGCTGGCCAACGTGTGCATCCTCTTCGTCTTCATCCTGGCGGCGATCGGAGTGCTGGTGCTGCGCATAAGAAGCCCGGACCTAAAACGGCCTTTCCGCTGCCCGGCTCTGCCGATCATCTCCGCGGCCGCCATATTCTCATGCAGCTACCTGATCTTCAGCCTCAGCTCGGGCACGTGGTACAAGTTTGTCATCTGGTGCCTGGCCGGCCTGCTCATCTACTTCGGGTACAGCTGCCACAAGAGCCATCTTAATAAAAAGCGGGCACCAATACCCCCATAACTGAAAGGGCATCAAATGGCTCCCGGGACGCGGGCATCCCGTTGAATAAGATGCCTGCCGCTGTATAAAAAATATCCCGGGAGGCTCATTCTCGCTTTTTTCCTAATGATAGGTATTTGCGCCTTAGCGGAGGATGATTGATGGGGCTTTTTAGCCAGCATGCGGCATATACCGCTGGATGCATCGCAGATATGAGCCCCGAAGAGACATAAAGCAGGCTCAGGAGGTATATGATGTCAGCATTCAGGCTGGATGGAGGCCGGGTATTCTACGTGGAGCATGAGTGTACCAGCGCGAAGAGCGAAAACCCGAACAAGAAGCACCAGCTACACAGTCACGTACATAATCCGGTATACATCGTCAGGATGTTTTTCAGGGGAGACCTCGATGTCATGCAATCGAGTGTCGATGAATTTGCGTACATGACCGATGGAGTCATGGGCCAGGGCGGTGTCGACGCTTATGTCAATTGCCCGCTCTGCGGATCAGAAGGCAGAGTTATCACCAATAAAAAAGAACAGGTAGAGATCAAGGAAGCGTTTGGTGGCAGAATGGCGCGGGAAACGCCGTTCAGGTAACAGACTGGCACAAGTCTGGCCGGCTCCGCGTACCCGGCCATAGTATCTCCCACACAGTTGGCGGCGGAAGATTATTCGCTGAGTAGTCAGGCTATCTGACACAGGAAAATATTTTATGAGATATCGCCTATCCCCTCAGAGGCATAGCAATCGACTTTCAGGAGGAGGCGGCATTAGAATCACGATAGGATTCCCGGAGGCAGATCAAGCCCGAGATACCAGGCTGCTGGCCGAAGGGTGGACGAAGCTGAAGGAGCCTGGAAACCTTATTTCAGCTATCCTGTTTTCGGTTCCTCTGATGTTATTGAACCTCGTGATCTCCGGGCTGGTGATCGTACTGACAGCGCCGGCCTTACTGGACCAGATACCCGTGCTGTCAGGCTCGCTTTCTGTCTCGATCTACCTCACCGATCTAATATTAATGATGGTACTTCTGGCACTATTGCTATTTGTACACGAGTTCCTGCACCTGGCGCTCATCCCCGGTTTCATATGGTCCCAGAAGAACTACGCTGGCCTCACATTTGCCGGCCCGTTTGTCGCTACCGGAGAAGTGCTGACAAGGCGCAGGTTCGTCATGATCAGCGTAACTCCATTTATAGTCCTGTCTTTCCTGCTACCGCTGATCGCAGGAGCCGCAGGCATGCTGAGCCCGCTGCTGAGCATCATTGTACTACTCAATGCCCTCGGCGCTTCGGTGGATATGCTCAGCATGTTCCTCGTGCTCACCCAGGTACCACCCGGCTCCCGGGTGGTCTGCAACGGAATGAACACGTACTGGAAAGCTCACAATTAAAAGATAGAACAAGGTGGCGAAAGATGTTTAACGATATCCCGTCCCGTATGAAAAACCGCATGGAATACCTTGAAGAGGCTGACTTTCAAGACCGGGCAAACGGTACTCCGAGAATGCAGAGGCTGCGGCAGATCACCCCTGAGACAGGACGATTTATCGCCATAATGCTCGCCACTGCACCCGAGGGCGAAGCCATAGAGATCGGTACCAGCGGAGGCTACTCGACACTCTGGCTGGCGCTGGCCTGCAAAGAAGCCGGCAGGCATATAACCACGTTTGAGCTGCTCGACGAGAAGGTCAGGATCGCAAGGGAAACATTTAGAGAGGCGGGTGTCGTAGACGTCGTCCGGCTCGTACAGGGCGAGGCCCGACATTACGCAGGAAAATGCTCCGACGTGGCCTTCTGCTTCCTAGACTGCGAAAAAGAAGCGTACGCAGACTGCTACGAAGGGATCGTACCAGCGATGGTCAGGGGCGGCATACTCGTGGCAGATAACGCCATCAGCCACGGGGAAGAGCTTGCACCATTCCTGGCCAGGGCGTTAAAAGACGAACGCGTAGATGCCATGATCCTGCCAGTCGGCAAAGGCGTACTGTTGTGCCGGATAAAGTGACGCTGCCGCCTGCGCTGGTAGCGTAGACTATTCCTTTTTCTGCTGGTACTCGCTGAGCAGGAACTTATAGACGTCGTTCATCGTCTCGCACCCGATGGTCACCTTTAACTTTTCGAGCTCCACGTAGAGGTCGTCGTCGATCACCCGGTCCTCCCACAGGAGCACGACGGCATCATGGATTGCGTATTTAGGAGACGTGCCTTCCAGGGTCATGCCGAAGTCCCGAAGATCT
Organism: Methanocella sp. MCL-LM; assembly: GCF_049676595.1. Lineage (GTDB taxonomy): Archaea > Halobacteriota > Methanocellia > Methanocellales > Methanocellaceae > Methanocella_A. The sequence goes on along the minus strand of NZ_CP187259.1, from coordinate 1,263,365 downwards.
TTGCTGAGCTGCTGATCGAAGGCCACGTCCCTGCATACCGAGTCGATGGTGTCCGAGAGCGTCTTTTCTTTTCGCATGACTTTGATAATCTGGAGCTGATCGTGGGTATGCTCGGTGATTTTGAGAGTTTTTAGGTTTCCTGGAGTGACAGGCATACTTTTCCTATTTTTCATATATTTAGTAAATGTAGTAATCTACATAAATAGGTGATGGTTGCACACCAACCTATTTGCCTGCTGGATTTTAAGGTTACACGAGATTGAAATAACCTTATCGGTCGCCCGACAGGATAGTCATGGAGAATACTGCTGAGATGTAAGTACAGTAGTCTTTCCCGAGGTTTGGATATCCCCAGAGGGCATTGTTTGCCGGCTATGGCCGGCCGTATTTTCAAACTACATCTGCGAGGAATTACACTAAATTTTGGGCCCGGGTATATCGCATTCCGGGTCTGACTAATAATTCGGTGATAACATATGGAGAAAAAGTCTGAATGCCCATCCTGTCAGCATTGCGGGGCCGAGATCAAGAAGGACGTACAGGAACAGTGCCCTGGCTGTGGCCGGAACGTGAACGAGTGCATCGTCGACAAAGACGTCACCAGTTCCGTATACCCCATGTAAGATCAGGGATCATTTTTTCTATTTTAAGGCTGGGGGCAGAAATGCTATGCACCTGGCTTCGCCATTACGTACTGTAAGGGCTGCCTGACTCCGATTTCGGGGTCTTTTCGATCTTCCGGACGGTCAGTTCGACAAAGTCGCCCAGGGCAAGGCCTTCTTTGACCAGGATGCTCTTCTCCAGGGTGATCCGGTACCCGTCTCCGATCTGCGCAATGTACGTGCTCGTCATAAACTGGAGATTATCAGACAATTGTTTATAACTTACCATATCTGCCGGCGATTATGCCATGCGCGGATTAGAAAGCTGGGGCCGGGAATATCCGGCACCCTGCCTTGTTCCTCAGTAGTACACACCATATGGAGAATATGTGCTCGTACGGCTGTAGGAGACAGCCTCGGATTGAGCACCATAGGGTGCCTGGTAAGCCGGGTAGACATCGTAGGGATAATACCCTGCACCATACGCGTACTGGGGCTGTACGGCTACCGGAACTACCGCCACTCCGCCACCGTAGCGGTACTCCGGCGGGGGCAGCTGCCCGTAGGGTACATGGTACGCGCCGGGAGGAAGGTAACCGCCTCTCTTGTACCACTTATCGTCCCACTTATCGTTGTCCCAGCCACCTTTGCCGTTCGCATGCACAGGGCTGGCAAGCACAAACGTGCCCAGCATAAACAGCGAGGCAAGCAAGATCATAAATCGAAGTATTCCTCTCATGACATCCCCGGACAGTCATTGACAGCGCAGGTGGAAAAGGCTTGGGAAAAATAATGCAGAGATATGGGCTGTATGCCGGGATAATGGGTAATATTAACAGGTACGGCGCCTCGCCAATTACTTTCGGGCAGGTAACACCATGCTTAAAACCATCTGGAGCATAAGGTACTGGTGCAAACTGGAGGAATCCGTATCGAGAAGATATACCTGTACGTATTGGACACGATGGCAGACTGGGAACCTGCACTGTTGCTTGCAGAACTGCGCTCCGGGAGGTATTTCAAGGCCAAGGCGCTGAAATACAATGTGGCTACAGTTGGTTTAACCAGGAACCCTGTTACCACGATGGGCGGAGTAAAAGTTATCCCCGATCTGACGCTGGCAGAACTGACGACCCATGATGCCGCACTACTGATCCTGCCCGGAGGCGACACCTGGCTGGAACCGCGCCATGCACCAGTCTTTCAAGTAGCGAGGGAGTTCCTGGAAAAAGATATACCCGTAGCGGCCATTTGCGGAGCCACGATCGGGCTGGGTGCAAACGGGCTGCTGGACCGCCACCACCATACCAGTAACGACCTGAATTACCTGAAGATGTGCTGCCAGGGATATAGAGGGGAAGGATTATTCATAAACAAGCCCGCCGTCTGCGATGGCTCGCTCATCACTGCCTCAGGAGTGGCCCCGCTCGAGTTCGCTTACGAAACCCTGAAAAAGCTGGACGTGTTCGCCCCGGCGACCCTCGACGCGTGGTACAAGCTATTCAGTACGCACGAGCCGGAGCAGTTCAACGCGCTGATGGAGTCGCTGCCGGGGACGAGTTGAGAGGGGATCATCTACTCCCTCTCAGTTTGTTGGTATGCAAAATGATTTTAACATCCAGCGCATCTACTTGACTTCAAGGTTTAGATAAGACGCAGGAGGTGTAGCATATTACAGCTTTTTCATTCGACGGTAAAATCCGGGAGCTTAAAGAAGAGCTCAAGGGTCTCGAAGAGTACCCCGACGAGCAGTTCCTGCAAATTATAATGGACGTAGGCTTCGAGTGCACCCTCTGCGGCAAGTGCTGCACCAGGGACTTCAACGATCACGCCTTCCTGCTCGACGCGGATGCGGTAACTGTAAAGAGCCTGGACGAAAGCGCCCTGGTGCCTGCCCCGTACTACGAGTTCTGCGACCAGAACGGGGAGTTCTACGTTTCCGGCTTTGCCATACGGGCAAACCATGACGGCACCTGCCACTTCCTGGAAAAGGGGCGGTGCAGGATCTACGACCAGCGCCCGCAGATCTGCCGGATATACCCGTACATGCTGCACCGGGAAGAAGACGACGAAGGCGTCCTGGACTGGAGACAGATCAGCGGGCTGAACAGGCACGGCAGCTACCACGGGGAGATAGATGAGGCCGAGGCCCGGCGCACCATCAGAGAAGTAAAAGAATACGAAGCCGCGTTCCTCGAGCAGGAGATCGCTTTCCTCGAGGCGGTCGCAGAGCGCTTCGAAAAACATGGGCTCAAACATTCTCCGATGGCCTACGACCGGCAGATGCGCCTCTTCCAGAGGGGCGGAAAGGTCAAGGTCAACGTATTTTACCGGGGCGGGTTCATGCCGGCGACGGCGACGAAGAAAGATTACTGACCGGTTACTTGACCGGGCATACAATTATCTCAAAAATAGTGCCCGACCTAAAATCAGAGGGAAGGTACATAAGGGTAGAGAGAAATCAGGTAACAGAGTGTGTTCTATTGAGATGTCCGGATTGTGATGTGGAAAGTGTCTTTTTAGGGTATGTGAACGTAGCCCAGCGCAAGAGCGGCAGCGCGGTCAGGCTGGCCCAGTACAAGTGCCCGAAATGCGAGCAGGTATTCGAAAAACGCCGATAACTACAGTCATACTTGAAACGTATTATACGGCCCGGCAGGATCATTGCGTTCTACCGGTAAAATGGCAAGGCCCCGGAGCGCCCGGGCGCAACCATCGAGCGCATCAGTTTAGAGGCGTTCTTAAAAGCAGTAAACTGAGACACTCGATGGGTGTCTCATTACTGCGCACGAACGGTTTCTGGCAGGCGGCTCTGGAAGAATAAATCCATAGGCGGAGCTTCATCGCCAGCTTTTTTTGTGAGCCGGAACGCCGGAGTCCACTTTGAACATTAACATTAAGCGAATTCTCCTCGCCAGGTTTAGCCAGCCCTGGCCATTGTCGATGGTTGAACCGCAAAAGCAAACCTATATATAATTCTATTATGTACATACTAATAATAGGTATACTTACCTAATACATAAGTAATAGTATGTGGTATAGATGCAGACCGATCTGGACAAATGGCTCAAGGAATTGAGAAAAGGCAGCTCCAAGCTGGCGATGCTCTCGCTGCTCTCGAAGCGGGACATGTACGGCTACGAGATCACCAGAGAGCTGAACAGCATCACGGAAGGAGTCATCTCGCTGAAAGAGAGCAATGCTTACCCGATCCTCCACACCATGGAGACGGAAGAGCTGATCAACAGCTACTGGAAAGAATCTGAAGCCGGCATGCCACCCCGTAAATATTACAGCATAACTCCACAGGGCAGGGGATTTTTCGACGAAATGCAGCGGGAATGGCAGAAGCACAACGATGCGATGGGTAAAGTCTGGAAATACAAGGGATAGGGAGGTAACAAAATGGAATTCGCCGAAGACGCAAAGCAGGAGATAGAGAAAAATCTGAAAGAGATCATAAGAAACACTAATGTCGATAGCAAAGACAGGGAGGAAATCGAGAAAGAGCTGCGATCGACCTATTACGAGGCAGCGGAGAGCGCTGCCAGAGCAAGAGGGGCAGCCACAGTCACCCCAGCCGATGTGCAGGCCGCCAGGGCAGACATGGGCTCTCCCAGTGAGACGGCGGAATGCCTCACGAAATCCTATGCGGGCACGCTCCGGAGAGCAGGCTTCTGGCCCAGGCTGGCAGCGTTCCTCGTCGACAACATTATCATGGTCGTCGCCTCGCTGATCATAATGGCACCGATGTTTGTCGTCATGGCAGCGCTTGACGCACCCACCGACTCGGCAATCCCGCTGGCGAGCAGTCCGATGCCGGTATATGCCCTGGCCTTCGGGCTCATGTTCGTCACCATGATCTCAGTCATGATCGTCGCTTTCGGCTACTACATCATCCTGGAAGGCCGCTATGGCTACACCGCGGGCAAATACCTCCTGGGCCTGAAAGTCATCAGGACCAACGGCACAAAGATAAGCTATAAGGAAGCTGTACTCAGAAACCTGTCCAAGTACATCAACAACCTCATCGTGATCGACGCGCTGATCATGCTGATCTTCTTCAACAAGGAGAAGCAAAGAGGCTTTGATAGAATAGCAGATACAATAGTAGTATACGTCAGAGGATGAATGGATATGTACCAGGTACTTTATTATTCAAAGGGCGGCCACACGAAGAAAGTGGCAGAGGCCATCGCAGCAGAGCTCGGCACTGAGGCCGCAGACATTAAGCAAGCCACGCTCGACAAGACCGCAGAGGTTGTCTTCCTCGGCAGCGGATGCTACGGCAAGAAGCCGGGCCCCGAGATGATGAAATTCATCGAGACAGCCGGCTTCAGCGGCAGGAAGGTCGCCCTTTTCGGCACTTCGGCCGGTGGCGTAGGGAGTGAAACAGAGGAGATGGCTGCAGCTTTGAGAAACAAAGGCGCCACCGTAGTAGGAAGATATTATTGTCAGGGCCAGTTTATGCTGATGGTCGGCAGAGGTCATCCAAATCAGGACGACCTCGAAAAAGCCAGGCAGTTTGCGCGGGAGACTAAGAATAAGGCCGGGAGAAAAGGTTAAAATCACAACGCATGTGATCAGGACTTCAGTGCCTTTTTGAGTAAGACTATTAAAAAATGAAAGAGGACTGGCCGCTCAGGCTTACTTTAGCCTGAAGAGCAGCTAGTATACACCCGTGGCGATTCCCGGTACCGTTACGAGGGCCATAGAGAGGGGCAGGAAGGGTGGCAGGCCCGGGCTTTCAGCTTATTTCCTGGTAACCCACAGGTAGGTTACAGTTGCCGCTGTGATCACGACGACCAGCACGCCGAGTACTAACAGCATGGGGATTCCTAACGGAGAGCCTGTTGTTGCATTAGGCGTAACACTGGGTGTTACTACGCTGGAGGGCATTGGAGTCGGGGTGACATTGGTCCCGGCTACCGCCTGGGCCGTCGGGGCAGGGACAGGGGTAGAAGACGGCAGAGGCGAGGGCGAAGGTACGAGTAACCCTGTCAGCCGTGAATACATCTGATCCATGCTGATCGTCAGCGGTGCACCACTAGCAGGAGCCCTGACCATGATCAGGCCGCTTCTCTGGAGGGAGGTAGAGCCCCCGGCATTCGCCACTGTGAGAGTGACAGTATAGGTCCCCGGGCTGGTGTAGGAGTGGGCAGGATTCTGCTCAGTGCTGTTAGCCGAGCCATCTCCAAAGTTCCAGGCCCAGGAGATCGGGCTGCCCAACGAAGTGTCCGTGAACCGGATGGTGACGGGGCTTACGCCTGATGACAGATTCGCGGTAAAGTCTGCTACTGGCGGGTTCGGCAGGATCACCTCCGACAGCCCCAAAGACGAGGAGCTCTGGTAGTTAGTGTCTCCCGGGTAGGCGGCAGTTATTGTGTGGGTGCCCACCGAAAGCCCGGACGTGGTGAAAGTCGCCGTACCGCCGGAGATCGTGGCGGCCCCCAGGGACGATCCCCCGTCGAGGAACTCCACGGCCCCCGCAGGAGTGCCATGCGTTCCAGTCACCGTGGCCGTGAGCGTAACCGGCTGCCCGATCCTGCCCGGGCTGGGCGAGGCGGTCAGGGCCACAGCGGAAGAATCCGCATTGACCGTCTGGCTACCGGCCAGAGAGCCTGTACAGCCTGCGAAGTTACCGTCGCCGGCGTAGGTTGCCGTGATGGTGTGCGACCCGGTCGAGAGCGCGCCGGTGCTGAGCGTGGCTACGCCACCGGCGGAAAGCGTCGCGGTGCCCATTGCAGACCCGCCGTCCAGGAACGTGACTGTGCCGGCGGGAGTGCCGCCGCCAGGAGCAGTTGCCGTTATCGTAGCGGTAAACGTGATCGGCTGCCCGTAAACGGACGGGTTCGCTGAAGACACCAACGTCTGAGTTGTGTCCACCTTGTCGACCACCTGGGGGTCAGGTAGCGAGCCGGCGCATCCGTTGAAGCTGCCATCCCCGGCATAGCTTGCAGTGATCGTGTGGGAGTCCGCCGGTAATGCGCTTGTGGTGAGGGCGGCCACTCCTGCCTCCGAGAGCGTAGCTGTCCCGATCAGCGATCCGTCGTCGTAGAAAGTAACTGTGCCCACCGGGGTGCCGCTGTCCGACGCCACTGCAGAGACTGTCGCTGCAAGGGTGACCGGCTGCCCGTAAACGGACGGATTCAGAGAAGACGCCAACGCCAGGGCGGTGTCAGCTCTGTCGACGAGCTGGGGATTCCCGGTTAACGAGCCTGAACAGCCGTTGTAGTTCCCTTCGACGTCGGCATATGTGGCAGTGATCGTATGAGAGCCGACCGGGAGAGAACTGGTGGTGTATGTCGCCACGCCATTAAAGAGCGAGACTGGCTCTGTGGGGGTCCCGTCCACCAGGAACGTCACGGTACCGGCGGGACCGATCATATTCGGTGCTACTGCCGATACTGTCGCCGTAAATGTGGCGGGCTGTCCATATACAGTAGGATTATCCGAAGAGGTCAGCGCCATGACAGTGTCAGCCCTGTCGACCGTTTGCGTGAAAGCCGGAGATGTGGCTGTACCGTACAACGAATCGCCCTGGTACAGAGCTGTGATCTGGTGGGTACCTGCGGGGAGTGCCCAGGTGAAGATGGTCGACTCGCCAGCACCGTTGACAGTATTTGCTCCTATTGCAGTCGTTCCGTCCTTGAAAATGACCATGCCCGTGGGAGTACTTCCCGTCCCTGCCACTGTCGCAGTATACCTGACGACCTGCCCGTATACAGAGGGGCTGGGCGAGCCCGTCAGAGTGATCTCCGGTATGCTCCGGGAAATCCACAGGCCGGCAGGGGCCGCCCACGGCGACCACGGCGCAAGAGATATTGTTTCCACAACTTCGTCGGAATCTGTGCTAATGACTGAAACGGAACCGCTATCCCTGTTGGTCACATATGCCCGGGTTCCGTCCGGTGTAATCGCCACGCTATAAGGATCACCCCCTACAGTAATGGATCCCAGCGAGGTGCAGGAAGAGGTGTCGAGGACTTCGACCGAGTTGATATCAGGCTCCACCAGGTAGGCTTTATTTCCGTCCTGGGTAATCGCAATATCCCTGATAGTCATGCCAACCCATACTGGACTTGAGAAGGTGCAACTCAAGGTATCGTAGATCTGGACGAGCCCCATATAGTCTACTACGAAGACTCTGCTTCCGTCAGGGGTGATCGCCAGCCAATCAGGGGTAATGTCCATAGTCACAGTAGTCGAGATAAGATAATCGGATGGCTCGGGACCATACTCAGTGTTGATGATCGATATTGTGCCATCCAATCTATTGGCTACGTAGACTCTGCGTCCGTCCGAGGACATCGCAATATCGCGAGGACCATCGCCCACCGGGAGGGAGGTCACGACGTCGGTCGCAGTGAAGATAATGTAAACCCGATCGCCCGCGTAGTCCGCCACGTAGACCTTGGTTCCGTCCGGGGACATCGTCAGATCGTAAGGGGAGGTCCCCGCAGAAATTGTTCCGGTAGCCTCCTCGGTTTCCGTGTTGACGACTGTAATGACACCGCTTCCGCCGGCCACATAGGCCTTGGTCCCGTCGTGGGTGACCACTACGTCTCTCGGCATAACCCCTCCCGGGAAGGACTTGATCATGGCGTTTGACGCCGGATCGATGACGAAGATGGAATCGAGAACGGAGTCCGCGACGTTTGAGTCCGCGACGTATACGTATGGTCCGGCGGGTGCTGCGCATGCAGGCAACGTGGTTAGAAGTAGTGCAATTACTACCATTATGCTGATAGTTAAGACGGACCGTATACGAATGATAATACCACCAGAGATTCACCCGGGTAAGGAGCCCCATCGCAATACCCCGGGACCAAACTTATAAACTTTAGTGTTAAGGGGTTGTGTATTTAATGCTTTCCGTTTTCGGCAAAATTTTACTCCCTTTGTCCAGGCTATACTCTACAAGATGTGTTTCGCCAGCGGTAGCCGGCGGACCACGTAGTGGCTCAGCAGGAAGCAGGCGGGCACCCCTACCAGGCACACCAGGGCGAACTTGAGCAACGGATGGATAGTTATGCCGATCAGCAGGTATTGCAGGAACACGATGACCGGGATGTGGATGAGGTAAACGGTAAAGGAACTGTCCGCCATCGCTTTTACGGCCTTGCCCTGAGCGTTATACCGGTCCCGGAAAACGGAGACAAGGACGATGCATATGGCCACGCACATCACGGCCTCCCACAAGGACAGGGCGAGGGAACCCAAAGTCAGGCCTCCGCTTATCATGTTGGCGCCGAACAGGGCGAACATGGGGATCAGAGCGACCATGGCCAGCCCGATGATGTAGCCCCAGATTCTTGCGGTAGCCACCGGCAGCGCGTTGAACCAGTCGTTCCGGTACGCCAGGATGCCGACTATGAACAGGGCGACGTACTCGGGATAGTGGGCTGGCTCGAAGGCGACGATGGGGAGCCAGACGTTCACCGGGAAGATGATTCTGGCAGAGAACATCGCCAGCCCAAGCCCGATAGCGAATAGGGCGAGAGTACCGTTGCCCGGGAACGGTGTCTTACGCTGGCTCGCAGCAGGCGGCTTATCGCCCCGGAGCTTACGCCACAGGACGTAGATGCCGGAGAAGATCAGCAGCTGCTCCAGGAACCACAGGTGCCAGACGGTAAAGCCTTCACCTTTCAACATCCCTTCGAGGGTGAGGTAAGTATTGAAGTAGTAGTTCCCAAAAGAGGTCGTTCCGATGCCGTGGAGGAGCCAGAGCATGACGGGGAAGACGAGGAACGAGAAGATGAGTAGGGGAATGCCCAGCCGGGTCAGGCGGTCCTTGAAAAAGATCCCTGCGCCCTTACGCTCATATGAGCCGGGGAGGAAGTAAGCCGAGATCAGGAAGAACAGGCCCATGAAGAAGGACATGTTCACCATGAAGAAGACGCCGAGGACTACTGTACTGAGGGGTGATGCCGGCTCGGCGGGTATCCACCAGCCGCCTCCCGGGCCGTAGGGCTGGCCGGCGTGGTGCATGACTACGAGGACCGCCAGCAGGATGCGGAGATTATCGATGAAATATAGCCTGGATCTGGAGGGCTGCTGTTCTATAGATTGTCCTTCTGCAATGACTTCGGCCAAGGGCTGACATCCCCTGATATATTACTATAAGGGATTAGTGCAGAACACGCATATTTAAGCGTATCGAGGGTAGCAGGTTACTGATAAATCCGCCAGTGTCGCACCGATCCAGACGCATGTACTCCGAACCCCGCCCAGCCCGCGGCTTATTTTTTAACGTCCGGGAAGGTTATCTTGAAACAGGTTCCCGGGGTGCCGCCCGGCAAAATGGCCCCGCCCAGCTGCTCGACGAGGGTGTTGACCAGCAGGAGGCCGAGGGACGATGACGCGTGGAAATCGAAGCCCTGCGGCAGCCCCTTACCATCGTCGCCTACAGTCAGCTCGTATTCCCCGGTGCCGTGTATCATGCCGATGTAGATTCTTCCCGGCTGCTCCGCCGAGAACGCGTACTTCAAGGAGTTAGATACGAGCTCGTTGATGATCAGGCCGCAGGGTATCGCAACGTCTATGTCGAGCGAGATCTCCTGGATGTCCAGATCCATCCGGATGTTTCCGCCGACCCCATAGGATCTGGACAGGTAGCCGGTCAGGCTGCCGACGTACTCCTTAAAATCGATGTGCGACAGGTCGCCCGACTGGTACAGCTTCTCGTGAATCAGCGCCATGGTCCGGATACGATCCTGGCTGTCGCTGAACTTTCTGGCAAGGGATTCATCGCTGCTACACCCGGATTGCAGGCTGAGGAGGCTGGAGATGATCTGGAGGTTGTTCTTCACCCGGTGGTGGATTTCCTTGAGCAGCACCTCCTTCTCCCGCAGCATTGCGAGAGCCTGGCCCTCTGCTTTCTCGCGATCTGCAATCTCCTTCTGCAGAGCCTCGTTCGAGCGCATTAGCCGGTTGTACGCTGCCTGCAGCTCTTCTTCAGTACGCTTCCGGTCCGTGATATCCCGGATGACGTACAGCCACCCGGAAGGCTTTCCGCGGCCATCGCGCAGGCGGGATGGCCGGATATCCAGCCACCTGGCCTGGCCGCCGCTATCCACCCGGATCTCGACGGCCTTCTCAGGACGATTCCAGATACTGGCCTCCAGGCCTGGCGCCTGAGCCAGCACATCCCTTTCAGGCAAGCCGACGACCGCCCCCTGAACCCCGATCATCCGCCCGGCAGCCCCGTTCAGCTCGACGACGAGGCCCTGGCTGTCGACGATGATGACGCCGTCGGGCGCGTCCGCGATGATCTGTGCGCTGGCAATGGTCATGATATCGAAGAGGTGATTGCCAAAGATTCGCCAGCCGGCGAAGACGAACGCGATCACCAGCAAAAACGGGAACGGGTCGATGCCGCCCGGCAGGCGGATGGCGGAAATGTGGAGCAGGTTCCCGGCGATCACCAGGGAGGCCCCGATCAGCACAGAAGCAATCTGTATGCGGCGCTCGGCCGAGGATTTCATCGCAGTAGTAATTAGCGCGATAACGCCCACAAAAGCAAAGAAATAGGCATAAGCGGTAAAGAGGTAAAAGGTGAGGCCATGGTCGTAAACCGCCATTTCCCCGGGTATAGGCCCGAGCGTTATACTGGGCCAGATTAGGCCGTGCCATTCATTAGTGAAGGCCAGCGCCAGCACGACTGCGGGAAAGATCCACAAGGCCAGCGCTCGCTTCCCCCGGACCCAGGCTTTATTCCCGCAAAAGTCCATGGCAAACGAGAAGAAGAGCAGGCCGATAGATACGACCGCGAAGTAGGACAGTTTCCCGAAAAGGATTTTTGTCGGCAGGTCAACCGCCGCCATCTCCAGGACCGCCATCAGCGTCCACTCGCCGATAACGAGCATCAGCAACGCAAAATACAGGCCCCCTGGCGATGTGCGACGCTTCCAGACGAACCAGGCCAGAAGGAACGTGACGATCGAGGTGATCACCATCGCAATCGTGTAAGGCGTATCGTTGAAAGCGAGGAGGATACTCATGGTGTCACCGATTGTCAGCCGTACATCACAGGAGGAACGTACATCCCGGACCTGCGCTCCAGTCATCGCCAGGAAACTAACAAGATGGATTTTACTGTTGACTAACGGCTGGAAAAGTATTGTTTCTGCCAAATAATAAGTATATGCTCTTAAAATAATAATTAGATAAACGTAATGCTGCCATTGTTGATCCAGGGGAAAGGCGCCACCACCACACGTGACGGGCGCTCATATAGTTTATGCCAGCATATCGTCCAGCAGATTGAACTTTCGCAGGCAAGTGACGTATTCCGCAACTAAGTAGAAATTAGTTAAGTCTTCTTCATCTAGCCCACGGAATGCAAACAACTCATCCCACAGTTCGCTACACCCTTCAACAAGGAAAAATCCTGTTACAAGCTCTACCCCGACAAAGATCGTCTGGCCGCGGAATAGTTCATCCTGTCGCTCATACAAAAATCGTCCTGCGCCGGCATTATCAATCGAATAGCATAAAGCTGCAGGATGTGCACCTGCCGGCAGTTTTTCGGCAAAGCACTTGTTAGCTAATACATTACTTATGACGACCCGGTTCATTTTCTCGTCGGTAACTTTTCTTGCCGGATATTTGCTGGTTAGATATGCGATTATGTCCGAAGCAGATTTTCTGTTCGGCTTTAACCGATGCCTGAATTCTTCGGATATAAATTTCCATTGTTCAATCATATCCGGTGTCACTTTTTGCATCAACATAACATCCAGCCCTGCAAATATAAAATTACACTCTGGCCAGTTAAATTTAATGCGGGGGGTGCGATTCGAACGCACGAACTCCTTCGAGATAGGATCCTAAGTCCTACGCCTTTGACCTGGCTTGGCAACCCCCGCGTGAAAAGTTGCGTACTCCCATTGATGCTTTTCCCTACATAAATATTCGCATCGATTTTAGAGCACAAGCGATCGGCGAAGGTTTTACGGACATCGAACCCGAAAAATTTCGGAGGTCAAAGAGTGCCCCGGAGGTCAGGAGGCTGGAGGTCGGGGAGGTAAGGAGGTCAGGGAGAACGTTCAAACTGGGAGGTCGGGGAGGTAAGGAGGTCAGAGAGTGTTTAACTATCGCAAAAATTTTCAACATTATTGTCCGATCGATTCATGGTATGCAAATGCATTTCATATTCTCATCTAAACGTGCACAAATACTCAGCTGATCGCCTTCCAGAACGCCCGCGAACGCGGGCGTTCAAAAGGCGAACAGCCAGACAGATGACTTAAAAAATCAATAACGACTATTAAAAATCGTCCTCCCAGATCTCCTAACCTCCCTGACCTCCCAGTTTGAAAGTCCTCCCCGACCTCCTTTACCTCCCCGACCTATTACCTCCAGACCTCCGGTACCCCCCGTACCTCCCGGCATTTCGGGGTGCGGGAAATCGAGGTAATGGCGGTATCCGCCCTACATCCCGACTTCGAACTCTTTAGGAAGCCTTATCATACCTCTGATGCCATCGAGAGCCCCGGGGACCAGTTCCTGAACCATGAAAGCCTCGTCAGGAACAGGGAACGGCGCGTCGATGCCTTTAGCTCTGGCCGACGAGAACCCGAACCGGGGATAGTATTCGGGATGGCCGACGACCACGACGGACTTGAACCCGAGCGTCTTGCAGGCTTTCAGTCCCTCGGTCACGAGCTTAGAGCCGATCCCCTGCCCCTGGAAAGCCGGCAGTACTGCCACCGGCGCGAGCGAAAGGGACTCGATAATCCCGTCCTGCGTTTCGATCGCCAGCCGGGTGAACATAATATGCCCGACTACCTGGCCGTCTTTCACTGCCACCAGAGACAGCCCCGGCACATAGTGTTCCGATTCCCGGAGCATGTTCACCAGCCGGCTTTCGGCAGCCCTCTCGAAGGCCTGCCAGTTCACTTCGTAGATGCCTGCATAATCATCTGCTGTTTCAGCGCGAATAATCAATGTGAAAAATCCTCCAGAGTATTACTCAGTAGCAATTGGCTGCCGCTATAAATAGCTGGCGGTGACAGATGCCGAATATACCACATATCGACGTGCGCAGGAGATGTATAAGTATGGTTTTATCCGCTGTCAACGCTGTCAGCATCAGCAAGTGTTTACCAGACAGGTGATACGATACCGTTAAGAGATTGCATAAATACAAGATTAATGATATAATACTGTTATAATAAAAGTGTATATCATAAGAAGTAGACGTAAAGCGGCATAGTGACGACTTGCTGTTAGCCAGAGAATTTAGCAAAAAAGTAGTGGTAGACGACTGACAGGGCATTATGAGATATATTTCAGAGGGATCAGGCCATGCACAGCGATAAGTTTTACAGGCTTATCTTCGAAAGCGTGCGCGATCCCATTATCGTGATATCCCCCGACGGCCGGATAATTGACGCTAATAATGCCACTGTAGCTGCTTTAGGGTACTCCAGAGAAGAGCTGCTGCAGATGAGTGCGTACGATCTGCGACCGGCTTTTGAAATATCCAGGACGTCCGAACAAATAGACCAGGGACACTTAGGCGGCGTATATGAAACTGTCTATATGCGCAAAGACGGCACGACCTTCCCGGTCGAGATCAGCACGAACAGAACCGCTTTTAATGGTGAAACTGCGTTCGTCGGCATCATCCGCGACATCACCGAGCGGAAGAAGATCGAGGAGGCGCTGCGGGAGAGCGAGACCCGGTTCAGGCAGCTGCTGGACCGCTCGCCGATCTCCGTCGCGCTGTACGACGAAGCCGATAATGTCCTCTACCTTAACAAGAAGTACGTCCAGACTTTCGGCTATACCCTGGAAGATATCTCAAGTGTAGAAAAGTGGTGGCCGCTGGCTTACCCTGACCCCTCTTACAGAGAGAAGGTGATGGCAGAGTGGGCGGAACGGATTGATAAAGCCACGAGGGAGTCGAAAGATTTCGAGCCCATGGAAGCGATGGTGACCTGTAAGGACGGTACAGTCAGGTGTGTAGAGATTTACATGGCTCAGATAGGGGATGTTAAGATTGTGGTTTTCGGGGACATCACCCGGCGCAAGCACGCCGAGAAAAAGCTGAAAGCCAGCGAGCTGCGTTTTAAGATTCTGCTCCACGAGCTCGAAGCCGGAGTTCTCCTGATTGACAGGGAAGGAGGGCTCGCATTATATAATCCCGCGTTTCTCCGGATTTTCAACATATCGGAAAAAGAGCTGGCCAGCATCAACATTGCAGACATAAGCTGGGCCACCTGGGAGGTCCTCGATGAGGATGGCAATACTCTGCCGTACGAAGCCCACCCGGTACAGTATGCCAGGCTTAACCGGACATCGGTTCGGAATGAAGTCGTAGGCATCCGTCGCTACCGTCAGGACAGGGTAATATGGACGCTGATTAGCGTCGAGCCCCTGCTCAACCCGGATGGCAGCATCAAGATGATAATATGCACCTTCACCGATATCACCCGGCTCAAGGAGACAGAGGAAGCCCTGGTGAAGGCGAAAGCCCAGGCAGAGCTGTACATGGAGCTAATGGGCCACGACATCAACAATATGAACCAATCGGCATTAGGCTATCTCGAGCTTGCGCTCCATACGCTGGAAGTAGACAGCCGGCTCAGGCGGGAAGACAGGGAGTTCATCGAGCGGCCGATGCGCATCATAGCAGAGAGCTCTGCGCTGATCGACAAGGTTCGAAAGCTCCAGAAGCTGATAGCAGAGGGTGTAAAGACTATGCCGACTGACCTGGACAGGGTTTTCCGGGAGCTCGATAAAGTAAGCTTTAACCAGGAAGATCGTGAGGTGCGGATCCACATACCGCATATTCCCGGTGTTGTCGTCGAAGCGAACGAACTGCTGAAAGACGTGTTCGTGAACCTCATCAGCAATGCCATCAAACATTCCGATGTTGACCAACCGCTGACCATCGAGGTGAAGGTGGAGCCAGTCACGGAAAACGGCAGGCAGTACTACAGCTGTGCGGTCGAGGATAACGGTCCGGGCATCCCGGACAGCGTGAAAAGCAAACTATTTTACCGCTTTCAGCGTGGCGCAACCAAAGCCCACGGCAAAGGCCTGGGGTTATATCTCGTCCGAACCCTGGTCGAGGGATACGGCGGAAGAGTGTGGGTCGAAGACCGGGTGCCGGGAGACCACACCAGAGGCGCAAAGTTCGTTATATTGCTGCCCGCTACCAGAGCTCAGGGCGACACACGACCATCTGGCAATAACTGAACGCAATCACAAAACATTCTTTGCCTGCGCCTGGTTATCGGACGCCTTTAAAGTAGCAAATAGCCCCTCTTTTGCCACAAGCTCCTCGTAGCTGCCAATCTGGGCGATGCCGCCGTCATCGATCACAACCACCCGGTCGGCGATCTCGGTCAGCGACAGCCGGTGCGAGATGATAAACGTCGTCCGGCCTTTGACCAGCTCGTCGAGCGACTCCTTCAGGTACATCTCGGTCTCCGGGTCGATGGCAGACGTCGGCTCGTCCAGGATCACGATCGGCGTGTCCTTCAGGAAGGCCCTGGCTATAGAAATCCGCTGCCTCTGGCCGACAGAGAGTTTAGTGCCACGCTCACCGATCAGCGTATCGTAGCCCTTCGGCAGGGACATGATAAAGTCGTGGATGCGGGCCTTCTTCGCCACCCGCTCGACGGCTTCGTGCGAAGCATCCGTGCGGCCATACATGATGTTATTCTCCACCGTATCGTTGAACAGGAAGATGTCCTGGGACACGATGCTGATCTGCTGCCTCAGCCACGCGTGGTCCAGCTCGGCAAGAGAACGGCCGTCGAGGCTTATCACGCCGGACTGGGGCTGGTACAGCCTCAGCAGCAGGCTCACCAGCGTCGTTTTTCCAGCTCCGCTGTGACCTACGATCGCCACAGTCTCGCCCTTCCTGACCTCGAAGCTGATATTGTTCAGCACCTTCTGGTCCGGCGCGTAGGAGAAAGTTACGTTCTCGAACCGCACGTCTCCCCGGACAGTATCCGGCTTTTCACCATTGCTGCCCCACTCAAACTCCGGCGGGACTCCGAACATCTCTTTCAGCCGATCCATCGAGGCAAAGGCCGGCTGAAAGGACATGTAAGTATAGAAGAGCGTGTTGACTGCCCCGGACAGGAACACCAGGTACGAGATGAACGCGACGAAATCACCGATAGTCATCCTGCCGGCCTGAATTTCGCCTGCCCCTACCAGCATGATGATCAGCACGAGGGCAAACATCGTGCCCCGCATCAGGGACATGGCAAAGGAGATAAGCACGGACCTGCTGATCCTCGCCCGGATGACGTCTCTTAACTTAACCGATACCTTGCCGACCTCGGTCTTTTCAGTCGCGTAGGACTTAACCAGCTCTACCCCGGAAATCGCTTCCTGCATGTTCCGGGATACCTCTGCGCTGGACTCCCTTTCCCTGTAGCTCAGCGCCCTGATCCTGCCGGAGACGAGGTACCGGATGACGAGGTACGCAGGTATGGTAGCTGCTATGACCGCCGCAAGCCGCAGGTTCAGAGACATCAGGATGGCGATGCCGAAGATGATGTAGAAGGCGCTGGAGATGATCTGCGTCACCGCATCCGAGAACAGGTACTGCATCAGGTTCACGTCGTCCGAAACCCTCGACATGAGGTACCCGGTCTGCCTGTCTTTGATGAACGACATAGGGAACCGGAGCACGTGGTCGAAGAGGTTCGTCTGCAGGTTAAAAGTCAGCTCCTGCTGGTACACCGTGGTCAGGTACACTGCAAGAGTGCTGAGCAGCCCGAAGATGAAGGCTACGATAATCATGGCGGCTGCTATGTATTCGATGGAGCCTGACAGTTGAATGATATCAGGTGTCAGAGACCCGAGCCCGAGCCACGTGAGCGCACTTTCGATGCCCCCGTAGCCGGTCTTCAAGATCACGAAGTCGATGAACACCTTGCCGGTCAGCGGCAACAGAGCTTTGAGGCCCGTGGTGACCATGACCAGAAAAAGACTGATTGCACCGATCTTCCAGACGGGTTTGACGAACTGCCAGAAAAACTTCAGGTCCTTCGGCTTGAACTTCGCCTTCTGCGGCGGCGCTGCGCTCATGACAGTTGTGATCTCTTCCCTCGCTTTCCTGAGTTTGCCGATGATGGCTTCTACTTGCTTAAACATGTGCTTAAAATAACCTGCCGATTTTGCCTCGATCGTATGAACTAGTCCACGACGCTCTCGATATCACATCACGTTTGGAGGCCGTGGTAAAATAGCTGTGGATAGAGATCAACGGCTTACTGGGACGAGCATGCCCATAAAAGGCGCTATTAGGATAGACATCTCTACCGATTGGCAGAACAATGAGCTCGTGAACGCTGACGATCGCTGCGCTGTAACCGACTGGAAGCAGTCCCTTGCATATGGCGTCACAGATTCCGACAGATAACGCAGATTGCACAGATACGATTCGTAAAAAAAAATTAAAAGGTATAACCATCTGCCAATTTTTGTACGATAGCCGTCTGTGAAATCCGTGCAATCTTATTCAATGAAAAATTTGGGTGCGGGAGGTGCTGAGAGGGTAAGTGAGGAGGCCGGGGAGGATTAAATCAACGGTAATTCCTGAAGCCTGTTATGGAGTGCCCGTACCATTTACACGAAGTACACAAGGTACACGAAGTACTCAAAGTCTAATAAACAGGCTGACTGCAAGCCAATTTATAGTAAAACTTCGCGTACTTCGCGTACCTTGTGTACTTCGTGTAAACGGTACCTGACCATACGAATGACCAGGAATCACCATAGAAGAAACTATCCTCTCAAACCTCCCACCTTGAAAATCCTCTCACACCTCCCGGGAACTCTCCAACCCCCAGAAGATTTTTTCATGGGCTTACTTGAAAACGCCCTTTTCATGACCGAATCAATCTATGATCCTGTATGCAAGGGACTGCTTCCAGTCGGTCACAGCACAGCGATCGTATTGCGGCCTCACCCGTTAGAGTTACTTCTTAATTACCACCCAGCCGCAGTACAGGAAAGCGGTGAAGAACCGGGAGGGCTTCTCGAACCCGGCCTCGTCGAGCAGTTCCATGATTCTGCCCTCGGGCACAAAATGCAGGCGCTTCAGGATCTGGCCACTGAAGCCCTCGTCCACGAGCTTCGGGTCGGCGCCCTTTGCCTTTACGTAAGTTTTCCAGGCGTCGACGGTGCGCCAGAACCCGGCGTCGTTCAGGTCGCCGAAGTCGTCGACCAGGACGAACGGGGCGCCGCTTTTCAGGTGCCGGCTGATGCTCTTGAGCAGCCGGAGCTTGGACCCGTCGTCGGGGAGGAAGTGCATGACCAGGACGCAGGTAGCCCCATCGTACAGACGACCCGCAGGTAAATCGTCGGTATAACCATTAACGAGCTCTACCCGCCCTGACAGCCCCTGTTCGGCGATCTTCTGCCTCGCGATGGCCAGCATATCGGCTGACGGATCGACCCCTGTGAAATGCCAGCCCCCGGCCTTCTGCCCGAAGGTGCAGATCTCCATGCCGGTGCCGGCGCCGACTATCAGGATGTCGGCGTTATCGCCCGCCATAGAGCGAAGGCTGGCGTGGGCCATGTCGAACAGCGGCTCGTAGGCTGCTGTGAACAGCCTGATCGAATCGTCGTACTGGTTGTGCGCCACGGGCGGGTTACGGTCAAAATTGGATGCCGCAAGGGCCTTATCGTCGGTCATGGATACCTGAGCGTTGATCTTTACCCGGAAGTATAGATAAGTAGCGATACAGTCAGCCCTTGTTGAAAAACGTTTATATGGTTTCGGGACAAATGACTGATTAGTCACTCCACAGGAAACCGACATGTCAGACACCGTACGCGAGAAAAGAGAGGCGATTATTAATGCTGCGTTGAAGCTATTTACGGAAAGGGGCTTCGATAATACGCCGACCGCGCTGATCTCGCAGGAGGCTGGTGTCGCCACTGGCACGCTGTTTCGCTATTACCCGACCAAAGAGGACTTGATCAACAGCACTTATGTGATTGCGAAAAACCGTTTTGCGGCAGCAATGGCCGAAGGTCTGGAAGACGAGGAGACCCTTGAAGGCAAAATGCGCCGCATCTGGGGGAACACGATTCGCTGGGGACTGAAAAGCCCCCGGGAACTGCTGTTTCTCGAGCAGTTCATGTCTTCTCCGTACATCTCGAAGATCACCGAAGAGGAAGTGATGAAGAGGTTCGTGTTCCTGAGCGACCTGATCGAGGAAGGTGTCGGAGAAGGAAAGCTGCGGGATATCCACCGCGGGCTGATCTTCGAGATGATGTTCAGTGCTAACCGGGCTGTGATTAAAAAGATCCTGACTTACAGGCTGCAGGATCAGACCGAAATGCTGATCGACGGCTCTTTCGAGCTGGTATGGAGTGGCTTATCGAGATAGTAGTGACATGATTATTATTGCCTGGGCAATGACTGATTAGTCAGTTCGTTGCGGCAAACTTGTGGAGGAAAATAGATGCAGTACAGGACGATGAAAACGACAGGAGATGAGTTATCTATACTCGGCTACGGCTGTATGAGGCTGCCAAGAAAAGGTGTCGGCATCGATGAAGAGCGGGCGATCACGCAGATCCGTTCGGCCATCGACCAGGGGGTCAACTACCTGGACACAGCGCTGCTCTACCCCGGTAGCGAGGCGCTGGTCGGCAAGGCGCTGGCAGGCGGGTACCGGGAAAAGGTGAAGCTTGCCACCAAGCTCCCGCCCATGCAGGTCAAAACGAGGGAGGACATGGATAAGCTGCTGGATGTCCAGCTCCAGAAACTCCAGACCGACCATATCGACTACTATCTGCTGCACAGCATCAGCTTCCGGGACTGGCAAAAGATGAAAGAGCTGGGCGTCACAGACTTCATCGCCAGGGCGAAAGCTGACGGCCGCATCAGGCACATGGGCTTTTCGACCCACGCCGGGATAGCGGACTTCAAGCAGATCATCGATGACTACGGCTGGGAATTCTGCCAGATTCAGTATAATATCCTCGACGAGACCAACCAGGCCGGAAAAGCAGGGCTTGAATACGCCGCCGCAAAAGGCCTCGGCGTCGTGATCATGGAACCCCTCAGGGGAGGCAGCCTGGCCAGAGAGCCGCCTAAGGAAATACGGGATATCTGGGATGAGGCAGAAGTAAAGAGATCACCCGCAGAATGGGCCCTGCGGTGGGTGTGGGACCACCCCGAAGTCACCGTAGTCCTGAGCGGCATGAACGACGAAAAGCACATTGAGGAGAACCTCCGGGCAGCCGGCGAGGCTTTACCCGGCTCGCTGTCGGCGAAGGAGACAGCCCTGGTTAACCGGGTAAAAGAGGCCTACAACAAGCGGCTCAAAGTGGGCTGCACCGGCTGCCAGTACTGCTTGCCCTGCCCCGCCGGGGTGAACATCCCCGCGTGCTTCGAAAGCTACAACAACCTGTACCTCGGCAGCCCTATGCAGACCAAGGTCATGTACCTGACCCACGTAGGCGGAGGCATGGACGGGAAGAGCCCGAAAGGCATGGCGTCCCAGTGCATCAGCTGCGGCAAGTGCGTGAAAAAGTGTACCCAGCACATCGACATACCCGCCGAGCTTAAACGGGCGACCAAAGAGCTCGAAGGCATGGACACGAAGGCGATGGCGCTGGTCCTCCGGCCCGTCATAAAAACCTTCATGGGCTTCTCCCGGTGGAGCAACGTCCGCAAAGCCCGGGCAAAATAACCCGGGCACCCCATTTACTACATTTTAATTTATTTTTCCCACGGCGGCAAGGCGGCACAGCGTCTGGGCGAACTTGTAATAGTGAACTCTTTTTCAGTCCACGGCGACACAGAGACAGCCGATTAACCAAAAGCTGCTTATCGGTCAATCGTTTCAGCTCAGGAATCTGATCAATACTCTGAAAGCTCCAACGCTCCGTAGAATCCTATCACGTTTAGCACAATAATACTGGATAAGGTGGTTGTCTCCGTGCCCCGGCTCTCCGTGCCGCCGTGGATCAATAAAAAAAGCCATGATACAGCGAATTCCAGCCTGTCTCAGTGCCGCCGTGCCGCCGTGGTTCAAAAAACTGATCACTGAGTGCTGGTACCCAATTGTCTCCGTGCCGCCGTGCCGCCGTGGTTCAAATATTAAATTTTCTAGTGCCAGGATAAGGAGCCGTGCCGCCGTGGTTCAAATATTAAATTTTCTAGTGCCAGGATAAGGAGCCGTGCCGCCGTGGTTAAAACTTAAAAGCAGTGACGTAGTGGTCACTGCAGGAGTTCGCGCAGATACCGTCCGGTATATGACCGCTCCACTTTGGCCACATCCTCCGGCGTTCCCTCGGCGATGATTTCGCCGCCCTTTCTCCCGCCTTCGGGCCCCAGGTCGATGACCCAGTCGGCGGCCGCTATGACGTCGAGGTTGTGCTCGATGACGATGACGGTGTTGCCCGCCTCCACCAGCTTGTGGATGATGCCCATGAGCCGCTCGACGTCGGCCATGTGCAGTCCCGTCGTAGGCTCGTCCATGACGTAGAGGTTGCCTTCCTTGTGGAGCTCGCTCGCCAGCTTGATGCGCTGCGCTTCGCCGCCGGACAGAGTACTCAGTGGCTGTCCGAGGGTGAGGTAGCCCAGGCCGACCTCCTGGAGCTTCTTCAGCTTGTGCAGGATTTTCCGTTCGCCCGAGAAGAAGGATATGGCGTCTTCCACGGTCAGCTCCAGCGCTTCCGCGATGTTCTTGCCCTTGTACTGATACTGGAGCACCTCTGCCTTGTACCGCTTGCCGCCGCACTCGTCGCATGTCATCTGGACGCTGTCGAGGAAGTGCATCTCGACTTCTACGAAGCCGCTGCCGCCGCACTTGGGGCACCCGCCGTCCGAGTTGAAGCTGAACAGGTTGGCGCTCGTCCCGGTCGCCTTCGCGTAAGCAGCCCGAAGATCATCGAAGATGCCAGTGTATGAGGCAGGGTTAGAGCGGCTGTTACGGCCGACCGGGGACTGGTCGATGACCACGGCCTCCGGGTGCTCTGCTATGAAGATATCGTTGATGAGGGTGCTCTTGCCCGATCCTGCGACGCCGGTCACGCAGACCAGCACCCCCTTCGGGATCCGGACAGATACGTCTTTCAGGTTATGCAGCCTGGCATTCTTGATCTCGATGTGGCCTGCAGGCTTGCGCCGACAGTACTGCACGTGCTCCCGGGCGTTGAGATATCTGCCGGTCAGCGCATTAGAGCTCTTCATCTCGGCGACTGTGCCGGTGAAGGTGACGTGGCCGCCGAGGGTGCCGGCGCCCGGGCCCAGCTCGATCACGTAGTCGGCGTGCTCGATGACGCCGGGATCGTGCTCGACCACGACGAGGCTGTTGCCGTTCTCGCACAGCCTCCGCAGCATTTTGACAAGGTTGGCGACGTCCCGGGGGTGGAGGCCGATGCTGGGCTCGTCGAACACGTAGATCAGGTTTACCAGGTCGCAAGTGAGCTGCCTGGCCATCTTTACCCTCTGCGACTCCCCGCCGGACAGAGTAGAGACCGGCCGGTCGAGAGACAGGTAGCCCACGCCGATGTCGATCAGGTGCTGCAGCCGGACCTTCATGGGCTTGGTGATGGGGTCCGCCACAGGCCCGGTGACTGTATCCAGGAAAGCGCGGAGCTCGGTCAGCTCCATGGCAGAGAGCTCTGCGATATTCTTGCCGTTGATCCGGGCAGATCGGGCCCGGTCGTTCAGGCGGGTGCCACCGCAGGCATGGCAGGGCATGATCTTGAAGTACTTCGCCTCCCGCTCCCGGAGGTCGTCCTTGCCCACCTGCCGCCTGTTGAAACCGGTGACGATGCCCTCGAAAGTGACGTGTTTGAGACCATACTGCTCGTTAGCCTTGATCTTGATAGTCTCGGAGTAGAGCAAGCGGTTTAGCTCTTCTTCCGTGAAGTCTTTCAGTGGCTTGTTCATGTCCACCATGCCGCTTTCCTTCAGGGACTTCCAGTACCAGCCTCCGGGATAGTAGTGCTGGTGCCTGATGCCCCCTTCGGCGATGGACTTGTCCATATCAAGGATAGCATCGAGGTCCACGGTGATCTTGTTTCCTATGCCGCTGCATTCCGGGCACATGCCCTCGGGGTTGTTGAACGAGAAGTAGAATGAGGGGCCGACCATGGGCTCCACACACCGGGAGTACAGCAGACGCAGGTAAGTCGATATCTCGGTGGCCGTGCCGACCGTGGAGCGGACGTTCTCGCCCATGCGCTTCTGATCGATCTTAATGACCGGGGATATATTGCGGATCTCGTCGATCTTCGGTTTCTCGATCTTGGGCAGATAACGCCTGGAGAAGGAGCTGAAGGTCTCTAGCAGCTGCCGCTGGGCCTCCGCGTAGATCGTGTCGAAAGCGATCGAGGATTTGCCCGAGCCCGACACCCCGGTGAACACGACGACCTGGTTCTTCGGTATCTCGATGCTGACGTTTTTAAGGTTGTGCTCTCTGGCACCGATGAGAACAATTTTACTATCCATATACATCACATCTCAATAGGTATCCTGTTAAGCAGACGCCGGGCTGACAGGGTAGCATCACCTGAATGCGATACCGACCCATAAGCTCTTGCTATGAGCGGTGAGAAAGTATTCAGTACTATCAGCCGGTGTCCGGGCCATACTCCGCTCAATCCCCCTCGGGTAGCCCGGCCAGGAAAGCATCCACCCACTCGATCTCGCCCTTGAGGAGGTACACCGGCCGGACGGCAACGCTCACCCGGTTAGCCGGACAGCCAATCCCCTGCATAAACGCACGGAGCTCCTCGTAGCACTTGATTTTTTCTTCCAGCTTTTTCCTGTAGTCCGTCAGAGCCTCCCGCACAGTCGCCACAGGAAGCAGATCACAATTATACGTCGCAATGTCAACCTGCCACCGGATATGCTCCGGCTCCCGGAGAAGGGCCGTGAGCTTGGCCTGCAGTGCTTTCCTGCCGGCATCGCTGATCGAGTAGAGCTTCCGCAGCCTGTTTTCGGCGATCTCGTCCCGGCGGTTAACCATGCCGGCCTTTTCCAGCTTGGTCAGCAGCTTGTAGATGGAGGACATGGAAAGCTCGGTCCAGGACCTCATGTCCCGGAACTTGACCTCCTGCTCGATCTGGTACGGGTACATGGGCTGCTCCGAAAGCAGGCCAAGCAGTGCAGATTCGGCGTTAGATAGATCAGTCATAAGTTCACCGTTCAGGATAATAATGTAACAATAACATATTGTATCTATACAATATTGTACGATGGTATATATAAGGCTGTCGAGCCTTAGGATATGACACCCTTCACATCACCCCTATTCTCTGGCCGGCGCCAGCCGGATAGTACTTTCAGCCAGGGGCAAAGCAAATTATATCTATCCCGGCCCGTACTTGTACCCTGATCAAGATGAAGCGTATCTGTGTATTTTGCGGCTCCAGCCCTGGCGCCAGACAGGAGTATATCGATGCTGCCCGGGACATGGGCAGGGCGCTGGCCCGACGTAACATAGGGCTGGTCTACGGCGGCGGCAATGTAGGCCTTATGGGCGAGATTGCCACTGCTGCGGAGGAAGCCGGTGGAGAGGTGATCGGCGTCATACCGAAGTGGCTGGTAGACCGGGAAGTCGCGTACACGGCGCTGAAAGACCTGCGGGTGGTCAACTCGATGCACGAGCGGAAAGCGCTGATGGCCGGGCTGTCGGATGGCTTCGTGGCGCTGCCGGGCGGGCTGGGGACCATCGAGGAGTTTTTCGAGGCGGCCACCTGGGCGCAGCTGGGAATTCACAAGAAGCCCTGCGGTCTGTTGAATGTCTGCGGGTACTACGACAGCCTGATGACTTTCCTGGACCACACAACGGAGGAGATGTTCGTCCGGCCGGAGAACAGGAGCATGATCATGATCGAAGAAGACCCTGATCGGCTGATCGACATGTTCGAAGCGTACAGCCCCGTGACAGTGGACAAGGCTGAGTGGGCGCTGCGGCTCACGGCCAAAGTGAAGAAATAAGTTACCGGGGCGGATTTTGGCGATAGCTATATAACCTATCTCCTGCCTATCACTCCTAACTACAGTACAACTTACAGGGGAGATTGGATGACAACAGAAACCCACGCCATCATCATGACTCAGGGCGAAGACCTCGTTACCGAATTACGCAAAAACCTCCGGTCCGGCAACCTGATGACCAGCCTGACGGAAGAGGCGATCTCACGGATCGTTATCCGGAACGTAAAATACGTCAGGATCGCCGACCCCAGAGAGACCGAC
Source organism: Methanocella sp. MCL-LM (assembly GCF_049676595.1). Lineage (GTDB taxonomy): Archaea > Halobacteriota > Methanocellia > Methanocellales > Methanocellaceae > Methanocella_A. The sequence continues at coordinate 1,237,553 of NZ_CP187259.1, read as the reverse complement.
CACCGTGACCGGGTAAGCATCTGGGTCGAAGCAACCATCAGTTTCTAATCTTTTCTTCTATCACTTTTTTGGGGCTGCTATTTGCATATGCCCTTGCCATAACGATCATCACGATAAAGAAAATGATCGACAGGCCGAAGGTAAGGTACATCAGCGAGTCAATATTCTGCAGTAATACTGCCACGTGGTGGGTAGTGGCATAGTATTCCAGGAGAGCCAGCGGGTGCGTCCGCATAGCCACGCCGTTGTATGCAAAGTGATAGAAGTAGTCTACCGTGTCCAGTACAGTAAACCAGATTGCCGTTACTGCCCACGAGATCGGCTTCACTCTGGTCAGGTAAGGCAGGAGCAGGAAACCTTCGAGGCCCATGCAGAAATGAGAGGTCCATAACCCGGCAGACATGAGCGCGTTGGCGGGATTAAAGTATATTTCCCCGAAATACAGGAGCACTATCGTAGTCCACGCCCCATACATGGACAGCCCGACGGCCGTGATGGCGTTCAGCGTATCCGAAGGCTTCGTTAACAGGATGAGCAGTAGCGCGAAGATCATGAAAAAAGTGTACAGGGGACAATCCGGCACGGCCAGCCACAAATACCACGGCGTCAGCATGAGCTGCTCCCAGTAGTAGTACAGGCCGAATATCGAACCGGCTATGTTGATGAGTAGAAAGACGACGAGCAGTTTGCGGTTGCCCATAATCCAGTCGATAAGCTTCCACAATGGCTTAAGCATCTTACTTCCTCTCGAGGACCCTGGCAGGCACGCCCCCCACGAATGCCCCCGCAGGAACATCGCAGTTGACCAGCGAGCCCGCGGACACAGTTGCATTATCGCCGATGCTGACTCCCGCAAGGATGGTAGAGTTGGCCCCCACCAGCACGTTTTTACCTATGGTGACCGGCCCGTTGCGCATTTTGTCGATCAAGTACTCGTGGGCCAGGATGGTCGCATTGTAGCCTATGATCGAGTTGTCTCCGATCTCGATCAGCTCAGGATAGAAGATATCGACGGTCGTATTTAACGCCATCGAGACCTGTTTCCCGGCCTTCACACCCATCAGCTTCATCGCCACGATCTTCAGCCTCAAAGACGGGCTGTAGCGGACTAAGAGCAGCATTAAAAAGTTAAAGGTGACCTTGATCGGGCTGCGAGTCCGGGTCCACACCCATAGCGAGTTCGTACCCTGCGGGGCAGGGACTTCGTTAAGCCTGCGTGCGGGCATCTTTTCCCATCAGCTTGATCATCAGCGCCTTCTGCGCGTGCAAACGGTTCTGAGCCTGCTCGAAGATGACCGAATTGGGGCTGCGGATGGTATCGTCGGTGATCTCCTCGCCCCGGTGCGCGGGCAGGCAGTGCATGACCAGACAGCCTTCCTTAGCCAGGCCTACCAGATCCATGTTAATCTGGTAGCTCCGGAGGTCGGAGAACCGCTTTTCCTTCTCGGCTTCCTGGCCCATGGATACCCATACATCCGTGTAGAGCACGTCCGCGTCCTTCGATGCGGCTCTGGCATCCTGGGTGATAGTGATCTTACCGCCCATCGCCCGGGCCTGCTCCAGTATCTGCTGGTCAGGCTCGTAGCCTTTAGGACACGCTACTACCATTTCCATGCCCATCATGGCGCAGGCCAGCATGAGCGAGTTGCATACGTTGTTTCCGTCGCCTACCCAGACGAACTTCAGGCCCTTCAGGTTGCCCTTTTTCTCCCTGATGGTGAGCAGGTCCGCCACCACCTGGCAGGGGTGTTCCCGGTCGCTCAGCCCGTTTATTACGGGAACGGCAGAGTTCCTCGCCAGCTCCAGCACTGTATCGTGGTCATTAGCCCTGACCATGATCCCGTGGACGTAGGACGAAAGTATACGGCCGGTATCCGCGACCGTTTCGCCTCTGCCCAGCTGCATCGACGCGGGGTCGAGGTACAGCGCGTGGCCGCCCAGGTCGGTCATGCCCACCTCGAAGGACACCCGGGTGCGGGTCGACGACTTCTCGAAGATCATCGCCAGGCTCCGGTTCTTGAGGTAGTCCGTAATCACGCCTGCCCTGCGCATCCTCTTGAGATCCTCAGCCCTGTCGAGCAGCGCCTCAATTTCAGCAGGGGACATGTCGGCAAACGATATGAAGTGCATTTACTGGTAGATCACTCCTTTATAAGCTATTTTGATTAATTACGGCAACGATAATAAAACTATCCTGCATACGCCTAAAGGAACAGGTAGCGGGGTCGGGGATATGATCGGCGTCACGATCAGCCTGAAGGGATTGAAAACAAGGCTGTTAAACCGCCCGGAATGCCAGTACGCCCGATAACGGGCAGGATTCAGAACATGACCGCTCTGTAAATATGCAAAAAAGGCAGTACGCACCGTTAGTTATTTATAGGTTAAAAGTACTTTTAAGGTTCGCAAGATGGCAAGTTGCCGCCATAACTCAGTTGGTAGAGTGGCTGGCTGTTAACCAGCATGTCACAGGTTCGAGTCCTGTTGGCGGCGCTTAACCCCAAAAGATCATTTGGGGGTGTAGCTTAGCCAGGTCAGAGCGCCCGGCTCATAACCGGGCGGCCATGGGTTCGAATCCCTTCACCCCCATGAATACACCGGCATAAGTTCAAATATTTGTGCTGCAAACAATATACCAACAAGCCCTGTTAGCTCAGTTGGGAGAGCGCCAGACTGAAGATCTGGATGTCGCTGGTTCAAGTCCGGCACAGGGCATTCGTTTTTCAAAAAATTTTAGGCTATAGCATCAGCTTTCTATTGACCCATGTTGTCACTATGAGAATTGCCCATGCCAGCGATATGAGCCCGCTCTCGCCACTCCCTGAACAAGTCGATACCCTCTTCTCTCAGGATATCGCCCGTCACCTCGATATCGGCATGTCCTGTGCTTTTCAGCTCGCTATCCGTGATCACCAGCATGCTAAACCCGGGAATGATACCGTCGCCTAAGCGGGCGCTGAAGACGATCCGGGAAACGTTCGCGAGCACGCAGGCTGCGAAACACATGGGACAGGGCTCGCAAGAGGCGTACATAGTACAGCCGGCCAGATCAAGGCTTCCCGTCTTACGACAGGCTTCTATGATGGCGTTTGTCTCGGCGTGAGAGAGGATGGAAGCATCTTTGTAGATCGTATTGTGGGTAACGCTGATCACTTTGCCATCCCGGACGATCGCCGCCCCGAAGGGAAGCTGCCCCTGGCTGATGCCTTCCCGGGCCTTTGTGATAGCGAGGCGTATGTACTCTTCGTCTGCCAAAAATCATCGCCCCTAGTGTCTTGCACGGGCGACCGGAAAACGTTGCGTGATAAAATAGTGGTTATAACGGGTAACAATCGATCACCACTCCCGGTAGAAGCTCATTTTGTGCCCAACACCTATCAACACACAGGTGTCGATATGATCTGGGATGACAGATGATGGTGGATTGGAAGTATGTTGCCATAGCTATAACAGTGATCATTTTTGGGTGCATGATCGCTTTAGTGCCCACTTTAGCCCTCGAAAACGAGGCCGACTGGCCGAATGACCGAACTTTACAAGATAACGAGAACACACTGGCGGGAGACCGGCGGATTTCTTCAGGTATGCAGCCTGCCCAGCAGGATATTGTCAAACTTCCCGCCATGACCGCCAGCGATGTAGATCAGCTCCTGGTGTCGCAGAGGCTCTGCCGGATGGCGCTCAACGACGACCCGCAGCCTTACATAATAGCACTTGACTACATGTACCTCGATGGCAAAGTATACTTCCACTTCGCCGACTACGGGCGCAAGATGGACCTGATCAGGAGCAACCCCAGCGTCAGTGTAGAAGTAGATAATCTTTGCGAAGACACTCCCGACTTCGATACCGTACTGCTCATGGGAAAGCTGGAACTTGTGACGGATAGTGAAGAGCAGGAGAGGGTTGCCAAAGCACTGATCAACAGCGCTGACGAGCGAGGCGGAGAAAGGAACGTGGCGGCGAGACATGGCCTCGAATCACTTGACATATCCGGACTTACTACCAGGCCCTCGGCGATATACCGGCTGAACGTAAGCGATTACGTTGCCCTCAGGTCGCCCGGTTAAAAATGCCTGAGTGAAGCCAGGCGGGAACGCCGGTGTATCGTGGCATGGAATATCAGCCATATATACGAGAGGTGTTTCCCGTAGCTTTTCAGCATCGTATTGTAGTATCAAAAAAATGATATATCAGCTCTGCATCAAGGTATACGTGGCTTTCGACCTTAACCCGATCTACATCTTGAATATCCTGATAAGTATCGCGTTGATCATCGTGGGTTACATGGTCTACAAGTCGAACAAGAACCAGGTTGCGCTGTATATCGCTATCGGATTTGCTTTTTACTTTGTGTCGAATGCCCTGAGCATCCTCGGCTTCAGAGAAGGCCTGGAAACTATCCACATTGCCGCCCGGACCATAGGCTTTCTGGCGATCTTACTCGGCCTGTACGTCAGCTGGAAGCAGACCAGGACGCAGGTAGAGGTCCTGTCGGAAAAGAACAGGCAGCTGGAGAGTGAGATCTGCGAGAGGAACCGCCACCGGGAGCTCCGGGAGCAGGCGGAGGAAAAGTACCGGATAGTCTTTGACAACGCGCTGGTCGCCATGTCGATCGTGGAAGAAGACCTGACCATTTCGTTTTCTAACTCTGAGTGCGAGAAGATTATGGGCTACACCCGGGAAGAAGTCGTCGGCAGGAAAAGGATCACCGATTTCCTGGACCCCAGGGATTTCGATTTGATCGCCAGGAACCTGGCCATGAGGAGAAATGACCCGGCCTCAGTTCCGAACCGATATGAGGTCCGGCTGATCGATAAAAACGGCGCCGTTAGAAACATCCTGCTGAACATCGCGATCATACCGGGTACCCGAAAAATGGTGGTTTCGTTCCTCGACATCACCGAGCGCAGGCAAGCCGAAGACAGGATTAAGGCATCGCTCCTGGAAAAGGAAGTGCTCCTCAAAGAGGTGCACCACAGGGTTAAAAATAATCTCCAGATCATTTCCAGCCTGTTGAGCCTGCAAGCCGGGAAAATCATCGACAGCAGAGATGTAGACCTGTTCAAGGAGAGCCAGAGCCGGGTGAGGTCGATGGCGCTGGTCCATGAGAAGCTGTACCGGTCGGAGGACCTGAGCCTTATCAACCTGCAGGAGTACGTCGAGGGCATCATCGAAAACCTGAACGCCACTTACGGAGTCAGGACCGATGTGATAAAGACCACGGTGGACATCCGGAACCTGTATATCAACCTCGATAAGGGTATTCCCTGCGGGCTAATCATCAACGAACTGGTCACTAACTGTTACAAGCACGCGTTTCCCGACGGCAGAAAGGGAGAAGTGGCCATCTGCATGAGCATCGAAGCCGGGAATTACGTGCTTACGGTCACCGACAACGGCGTAGGCCTGCCGGATGGCTTCGACGTCACCAGGCTATCCTCCCTCGGTATCCAGCTGATCTCGACGCTTACTGCCCAGCTGAGGGGCACGATAAGCATAACTGCAGAGCCGGGTTCCTCTTTTAAGATCGTCTTCCCGGAATAGATAGATAGATTTGTGCAGCCCTGCACCAGAATATTTTCCAGGACAGTCGCTGGCTGTAGCCCCCATCGTTGAGTATGGAAATTTTTATATAATATGTCATAAATAATTAAACGGTTGTAGAGTAACCAATGGAGCAATACTCTGCTAATCCATCCTCCCAACTCAGGTGATCAAGTATGCCAGCTACGCTGATAAACGATGAAGATGTCTGGGACAGATTTGTTGACAGCAGTCCCTATGGTACCCTCTTTCACAGGTGGAAATTCCTGAAGATCATGGAGAAGTACAGCCGTTACAAATTGCTGCCCTACGGTATATACAAAGGTAAAGAGCTAGCATGCTTGTTTCCCCTGTTTTACAGGGCGGATAAAGGATTACGCTTTGTTGCCTCTCCCCCGCGGCAGTCGATACTCTACGTACCTTACCTGGGCTACGTGCTGAGCAGAGAGTTTGACGCATGGAAGCAGCACAAGAAAGAAGCCTTCACCAGTGACATCACCCGCGATATCAACGAGGAGATCGCCAGGCTGGCACCTAACTATACCTCTATCTTCCCGGTACCCGGGTGCACTGACATGCGGCCGTTCAGGTGGTCGGGATACACAGTGGACCTTGGCTACACATACCTGATGAACCTCGAGCGCACGGAAGAAGAGTTGTGGAGCAGCCTGACCAGCACCTGCCGGAAAGACATCAAGGACCTTAAAGCTAAAGCCCTGCAGTTTAAGCAGTACGACGACGTTGATCGATTTTTCGAGGTGATGAAAGCGGTCCTTGCAAGCGAAGGCCAGACATTCTTCCACACCCAGAGCCCGGAGTACGTCAAAGAGATCAAGGAGGCGTTCCCGGAGAACGTGAAGATGAACGCCCTGTACGAGGAGGAAACGCCCCTCTACATCAGCGTGACAATCGAGTACAAGGGCAGGCTACTTATGTGGATGGCAGGCTCTGCCAGCGATAAGTACGACTGCGGAGAGTGCTTTGTGTGGGAGCAGCTCAAGGATGCCAGCAGGCGAGGCATAAAGGTCGCCGAGAACTGGGGGACAGAGCAGAGGCGCCTCTGCAACTTCAAGTCCAAGTTCAACCCGTCGCTGGGGATGACCTGCATAGTCAGAAAAACCGACGGTATCGGTAAGCTGGCAACCATGACCTTCAACGGTGTTACCCGGGTGCCGGTGCTCAGCTCCATTATCAAGGTCTAAACTACCGGACAGGCTGAGCTTCTGTCTCAGCCGCCCATTAAATATAAATACAATTATATAATATGCTTATTGTCGTGTTTTAATCGAATATTGCCAGACCGGATGATCAGACATGCCTGCCAGAATAATCGACGATGAGACAACATGGGATAAGTTCGTAGAAAACAGCCCTTATGGTACCCTGTTCCACCGGTGGAAATTCCTGAAGGTTATCCAGAAGTACAGCGGTTACCGGCTTGTCCCCTACGGCATCTACAAGGGGGAGCACCTCTCCTGCGTCCTGCCGATCTTCACGAGAAAAAAGAGCGGGCTAAAGCTCGTCTATTCTGCGCCGCAGCAGGCAGTTGCGTACATCCCGTACCTGGGCTTCATCCCGGACAGCGAGTACTCCAGGATGAAGCAGCATAAGAGAGAGCCATACCTTGATCTCATAGCAAAGGGCGTCGACGAGGCGATATCGGCGGAATCCCCGAACCACATATTTCTGTCAATGGCCCCGGGGCTTACCGACCTGCGAGAGTTCCGGAACCTGGGGTACAGCGTTGACCTGGGGTACACGTATACGATCGATCTAAGCAGGCCGCTGGACGAGTTATGGAGTAACATGAGCAAGACCTGCAAGCAGACGATCAGATACTGGGACGATAAACACGTCGAAATCAAGCCCTCCGGCGACGTGGACGCCTTTTTCACCATCATGAGGCGGGCGCTGGATAAGGAAGGGAATACATTTTTCCACAACCAGTCGCCCGAATACCTGAAAGAAATCCTGGCCACTTTCCCGGATAACGTGAAGATGTACACGATGTACAGCGAAGGCACTCCTGTGGCCATGCAGGTGAACGTGGAGTACAAAGACAGACTGCTGTTCTGGATGTACGGCAGGGCGGGCAACTGCGGCAGCCCGGTAGAATACCTCAACTGGGAACATATCAAAAGAGCTAAAGAAGCAGGGCTCCGCGTCGTAGAGAACTGGGGCACGGAAACCAAGAGGCTCAACGCCTACAAAGCCAAGTTCGACCCGGCGCTGGAAGTCTGCTGCGGCCTGCACAAATCCGATGCCCTCGGAAAGCTCGCCACCCTGACGTACAGCAGTATCGCCCGGATGCCCGGGCTTACCTCAGTCTTCCATGCCTGAGCAGCTTAACAGCAGTGGCCAGGATAAGGCCAGACATGAGAGTGGCGCGAAGCCAGAGCCATGCCGATAGAATCCAGCATCTCTTTCAGAGAAAACGGCTTCTGCAACACGCCAGTCATACCACTGACAACCATGCTGCTCACCACATCTGCATCAGCGGTGGCAAAGAGAAAGCGGGCCTCAGGGTTAGCCAGGGCAATCTTCTCCGCGGCGTCAAAGCCCGTTCCATCCACCAGACGAACGTCCATGATAACCAGAGAAGGCTTCTCCAGCGAAGCCTCGTAAGCCCTGACAGCCTCCTCTACGCCGGACGCGGTAAACGAAACCGAGTAGCCCCGGGATTTCAACGCAAGACAGTACAACGATCTGAGCTCAGGCTCATCTTCCACTATAGCGATTGACGCTACCAATCACATCCCCACTAATAAAAGTAATTATATGCATATATATTTTTCTTTAAGCGCAAATACTGCGATCGCTATTTAATTGAAAAAAATCGTTTATTGGCACGAAATCGTAAACAAAGACAGTCGGTAAAAAATTAACCGCAAAGGCGCAAAGAAGCAAAGAAGATTCTGATAAGTATCAACCGCAAAGGCGCAAAGACGCTAAGATGAGTAAATAATAATCTGATTAAAATACAGAATCAGTTCTTTGCGTCTTTGCGCCTTTGCGGTTCAAAAAAGCTTTGCACCTGTGCGCCTTTGCGGCGAATATTCGTGCCTTTATGATTGCGCAGCTCTGGGATGTAAATGCTTAAACCCTGTGTGCCTTGCGCACCGCCTTGACCATAGAGTCCAGAGTTCTCGAGTAATGGAGGTGAGACTGGCAGCGGCAGTCGCTGCAGCCGAAGCCTGCTATCCTGGGCAGGACTGCGTCTATTCCGGAGGCCACGCTGCATTCGGGCCTGACGGAAGTCACGGTCTGGAGAACGTCGGAGTGGGGCAGCAGGTAGTCGATGTGCCACTTTCTGGTGCCGTTGTTGCCCGCGGCGACTTCGAGGTGCCTCTTAATCCGGGCGAAGCCCCCTGCGCCGAGCGCGGAGCCGGTGTAGGCATAGAAGCCTTCTTCAAAATAGATCTCGCCCAGCGCGCCCACGCGGAGCTTGCGGCCTTCCTTAAGCTGCAGGATAAGCGTATATGTGCCTTTACCTTCCAAGGTTCGTCTGCCTCCGGCACTACATTTGCAGTCCGGGCTCAACTACCTTGCGGTCAAGGGCTTTTTTACAGCTGAGGCACAGCTCGGAGGGCTTGTCCAGCGCGTCCTCCAGCGATTCTGAATACCGCATGACACACCGGTTCTTACAGTGCTGCAGTCCCATCACGTGGCCCGCCTCGTGGACAGCCTCCTTGGCCACCATCTCCGCCGAGGGCACCCGGTAAGTGGATACAACCGCAGCTATATGGTACATAGCCAGCCCGAACACGAAGTTCAGGTTCTCGCAGTACATGTCCCGGTCGACGATCCACACGGCGGTATCCGACACGATGCACCTGACCAGGTAATCGAGCAAGATGTAGGCATCATACTGCCTGCGCAGCGGATTATAGGCCCGATCGTAGGCCGGAAGAATACCCCGGTCCTTCACCCGGACGCCGAAGGTGCCAGCGATCTTCCTCGAGACCAGATCCTTAAACTGCTCACACCCAGGCACGTAAAACAGATCGACGTCCACTCAGGCACACTCCGCACAATACGAAGATTTACAGGGGCGGATAAAAGCGTATTCCGTGGCTCGGCCGGGATACAGGCAGGCTTTGAGTAGGTCGACTAATGTGGCACAGCAGTTATGGGACATATACACCACAGCAAAAACAGAGACGACCGCGAACTACGACCTGCCGGATGGTAACTGAAACCACGGCGGCACAGCGGCACGGAGAATGCACTAGATACGATAACAAGATTAAATTTTCTAACCACGGCGGCACGGCTCTTTAGCCTGACAACTGTAGATCAAATATTTGAACCACGGCGGCACGGCGACACAAAGACAGGGCGTTCCACGACAAGCCAGTGGTAAATAAAACCACGGCGGCACTGCTCTTTATCCTGGCAACTGGGGAGCAGGTGTTTAAACCACGGCGGCACGGCGACACAGAGACAGTGGTGAACCGGTAAAAGTGAACTCCTTTTTTGTCCACGGCGACACCAAGACAGATCATTAACCATAAGCTTACTATCGAATCGTTTCAGCCTGACATTCGATCGATAGCCGTAAGAAGTAAAATATATTAGTCTCCGTGCCGTCAGCCCGCCGTGCCGCCGTGAATCAATAAAAAGAAGCCTTGCTATTCGGGTACAGGTTGTCCCCGTGCCGCCGTGCCGCCGTGGTTCAAATAACCATCCAGCAATCGTTTCACGAATTGTCCCCGTGCCGCCGTGCCGCCGTGGTTAGAACCTCTATTTTCCAGTTATCATGACAAGGAGCCGTGCCGCCGTGGTTCAATTAACCACCCGGACTGTCTAGTACCCTTTGAACCCATACTTTCCCAGCAGGGGCACGAACGCTACGCCGCCCTTGTCGGTGGTGATGACGTGGCCGCCTCTTTTTTCGACGAGCATGAGCTGCTGGAAGTAGCGGCCTACGGGGATGACGAGGCGCCCGGGGTCGTTGAGCTGCTCGACGAGTGGCTTGGGTATGTCCGGGGCGGCTGCGGCGACGCTGATGCGGTCGTAGGGGGCGAAGTCGGGCAGGCCTTCGGTGCCATCGCGCAAGAAGACTTTGACGTTGTCGTAGCCGAGCTTGCTTAATACAGTGCGTGCCTGGTCGGCCAGCTCGGGGATGCGCTCGACGGTAAAAACAGTGCCGGCAGGGCCGGCCAGTTCGGCCATGACGGCCGCGTGGTAGCCCATGCCGGTGCCGATCTCGAGCACTTTGCACCCTTCGGGGATGTCCAGCAGCTGGCACATGGCCGCTACCATGCTGGGGGCAGAAATCGTCTGGTTGTGGCCGATGTACAGAGGGGTATCCTCGTATGCATCCGGCCGTACGTTTTCGGGCATGAACTGCTCCCGGGGTACTCGGTCCATGGCCTGGAGTACCCGGTCGCCGGCTCCTTCACGCCGGAGCAGATCTATCAGGCTTCTTCGTCGCCTGTCCCACGGTATGCCTTCCTCGATCGTAGCTTGAACCCCCCGCCGCGGCCGGTCGGCCGCTCCCGCGATAAGATCCTCGAATAGATGCGCTTCACGTCCTTGGCTTTGACGAACTGGCCTTCACGCTTTGCGTGGGCGCCGTCGCGCGTCTTGATGCTCACGACCACGACATCGTAGCCTTTGAGCTTGATGGTGCCGCCGATGTCGAACTCGTGGTCGCCCGTCACCTTATAGTTGACAGACTCGGTGATCGGGCCTTCCTGCACCGCGATCTTGACGATGACGTCGTCTATGGTGCGGGCCCATAGCGTGTCGATCTCGCTGGCAGGTGCCGCTTCAGGCCGTGCCTTGGTCTTCGTCTCGATGGACTGAACCCGTACGCCGCTCACTTCGTCTTCCGACTCGACGACGAACTCGTCGCCAATATGGATAATGTCATCCTCGTCCACTTCGATAAACTGAACTGAGGACTTATCCTGGCGGCTCACGATTACTCTGAGCTTGATAAGCTTTTTCTTCTGGACTGGAATAGCATGCACATAGCCGCATTCCTCGCACTTGACCAGCCCGCCTTTTTTCAGAATGACGTGCGCCGTAGGCTCGTCCGGGCTGCACGAAGGACAAACTGCCTCCGCGATCTCGATCTTATTCATAATCTTCTCCTGTCTGATCTATGGGCAAACAGAATACTTATAGCCTGCGTATGCAATATGTAGCCACAATGACGGCCGAGACAGTCTTTGCGCGCGGACACTGCAACGTGACAGCCCTGCACTCGTCCACCTTTGAGGTCACCCGGGACCCCGAGATTTCCCCGACTGCGGACTGTATCATCGCTGTCGGTGCTGACAAAGGCGCTGCCACACTCGGCGAAGAATTCAAAAAAGCCGCTACGGATGAAGACGCAGTGATCACCGCCACGATCACCTGCGCCGGCTACACGGACGTCGTCAAAGGCTGGGGCTCGGCCCGGCTGACTTTTACCGACAGCAGCAGCATGGTCTTCAGAGTAAGCGACTACATCTGCGGGCGGACAGTCATGGTCAACGCCGACAAGCCTGCCGCCCGTTTGGATCGCAGCCTTGTGGAGGCCCTGGCCCGGGGAAACGAAGCCGTGATAGAACTGAAAGTAGAGAAAGGTAAAAGGCCGCAGCCATCGTTAGATCTGCTGTTCGAGGGATACTGATATGGCGGGAGATAAGGAGCTGAGCACCGATGAGGTGCAGGCATTCAGGCAGGAGCTCGCAGACATCAAGGCGGACATGATGCGCAAAGAGCTGGACGAGATCAAGAAAGAGCGCATGATGAAGGAGCTCGATGAGATCAGGCGGGAACGGGAGGCATCGGTAGCGCCGAAGCGTACGGCAGCGCCGGTAAGAGCCAGGGAACCACAGCTTTCTCTCCCCAACGTGTTGCTGGCAGCGATCTGCCTGCTCGCAGCAGGATACCTGATAGGCACTCTGTATACGATCAACGTTATTACCACAGTAGACGGCTTGCTAACTGGATATGGACTGCCAGCGGCCGGAAGTATTGTAGTCATCGCAATAGTAGTGTTACTTGCCCTGTTCGGGACAGGGATGATTACGATAGCGAAGAAGTAAATTATAATAGCCAAGGTTTCGGCTTTTTTTATGTTGTTAAGGATTGATGTACAAGGGCTTTTTAGTTACTCCTTAAAAGTTACTTAGGACTGGTGTTAGGGGGGCTTTTTGTAAAAAGCCCCCCTCGTCACCCCCTCAAAAACATCGCTTTAAAAATGCCCTTCGGGCTTACTTCGGTGTCGAAACCCAGGGTGACTTTTGAAAAAGTCCCCCGGGAGCCCTTCAAAACAATTGAGCGCCGAGGAGGAGACTTGAACTCCTAAGGCCTTGCGACCGCTGGTTTTCGAGACCAGTCCCTTACCGTTAGAGTACCTCGGCTTCCGGGTAAATTCCGACTTCCTTTTACATGCGCAGAGTATTTAAAAGTTATGCCGCGGGCTGGCCCGGGAATCATCCGGCCTGCTGGCGGTGCTTCCGTATACTGATAGTCCTTTGTGAAACTTCTTATACGGTCCGGCAGCGTCCAGGACCTGCCGGACCGTATAATATGTTTCAATAATGACTATAACTGCGTAAACTAATTATTCATACCGTGTCATATATTAAGTGTAGTGATTCGCATGCCTGGAAAGTTCAAAAAGCGGGACGTCGAGAGAAAGGGGACTGAAAAGCAGCAAGAGCGCGACATGAAATTCCTCGATGAAAACGCCGAAGATCTGGCAGATCCTGACAAGCTGCGCGAGGATTTTGATAAAGAAACTTCGCCACCGGAGGAAAGGGTTACGTCCGGGCTGCGCAAGCGAGAGGGAGTATAAGGCTAAACGGTGGGTGTAGTGCAAGTTACAGTGGTAGTACATGCCGGACGTAAAGCCCGGCAAGAGGTCGATCTGCCCGAGGGCAGCAGTTACTTTGATCTGCTGAACGAGCTGAAGATCAACCCTGAGACAGTGGTAGTTTTTAAAAATGGCGTGCCAGTGGCTTTTGACTCCGCGGTCGAAAGCGGCACCATCGATGTGATGAGAGTGGTGTCCGGGGGCTAAGAAAGCCCCGGTTTCTTTTGAGGCAATAGCAGATGTATGATGTTTACCGGATCAGAGAGGACTTTCCGGTCCTGAGAGAAGTCGTTTACCTGGATAGCGCTGCAACCAGCCAGAAGCCGGTGCAGGTGGCAGAGGCAGTACAGGAGTATTTCACCCGCTACTGCGGGAACTACGGCAGGGGAGCGCACAGGCTCTCCAGGCGCACGACGGAGAAGTACGAGGATGCCCGGGAAGCCGTCGCCGGGTTCTTCGGGATAAAACCCAGGAACACCATTTTCACGAGAAACACCACGGAAAGCATCAACATGGTAGCCTGGGGGCTGGACTGGAAAAAGGGTGATCACATCATTACGACTGTGATCGAGCACCACAGCAACCTCCTGCCCTGGATCAGGCTCAGGGAAAAGGGAGTGGACGTCACAGTCGTCGATTCCGACATGGAGGGAATGGTTCCCCCGGAGGCGATCGAGAAGGCGATAACTGACAGGACAAGGCTCATCGCTGTCACGCATGTTTCCAACTTCTTCGGCGCAGCCCAGGATATCCAGGCCGTGGCGAAGATAGCGAAAAAGCACGGCGTAATGTTGCTGGTGGATGCAGCTCAATCCGCGGGAGAGATGCCGCTGAACCTGGGAGAGATTGGCTGCGACTTCGCCGCTATGCCGGGCCATAAAGGGCTGCTGGGCCCCCAGGGCACTGGCATACTTTACGTGAAGGAGCCTGAAAAGCTTCAGCCGATGTTCGTGGGCGGAGGGACAGTGCAGAAAGTGACCGTCGATTCGTTCACTTTCGATGAAATCCCGTCGAGGTTCGAGTACGGGACCCCCAATATACCGGGCGTGATAGGCCTCGGCAGGGGTGTCGAATACGTAAAAGCCCTCGGCATAGAGAACATCGAGTCCCACGTCAGCAAGCTGGCCAGGGAATGTGCAAAGCGCCTGTCCGAGATTCCCCAGGTGGAGCTATACGGACCGGACAACAGGGTCTCCCTGACATCGTTCAACGTGGAGAACGTCAACCCGCACGATGTGGCCATGATTCTGGACGAGACGAAGAAGATCTGCGTCCGCAGCGGCCAGCACTGCGCCCAGACGGCACTGGCAAGGCTATGCATCGCAGGCTCGGCGAGAGCATCTTTCGCGTGCTATAGTACTATGGAAGAAATCGACCTGCTGGCCAGATCAGTTGAGGCTATCGCCAAATCTTTTTCTTAACCATTATTAAAAACAAGGGTACGCTGCGCTGTGCTTTAACACGACGGGCACAAAGGACACGGAGGACACTAAGGTTAATTAAGGTCACGAAGGATAGTGCCCTTGAACACGAACCCCCTGTGACCTTGATAAACCTTCGTGACCTCGGTGACCTTCGTGTCCTTCGTGTTGAAGCACAGCGCAGCGTACAACAAACAAAATAAAATTGAGGACCCCCGGGACTTTAGATCCCGAAGGCATTGTGCAGCGGCGCAGGCACGGATTGTGCTGCTCCTCCAGCCGAACTCTGAACGTTCCGCTCTTCTGCCCAGACGTACAGCATGGTGTAGTAGGAGGTGCGGATGAACAGGTTCAGCGTCGAGACCAGCGAGATGCCGACGAAGGCGACGGGTACTGCGATGGCCAGCGCGAGCAGGAAGCTAAGGCCGGACAGGATGAAGAATAGCCCGATGGCGGCGAAGATAGATAGCAGCACACCAACGAAGCCGATGATGCCCGTCAGGATGCGGATGCTGATTTCGCCCACGCCTATGATGACCACGTTGTTCTTGACGATGTCGAACGCTTTCTTGAGGGAGTCCACGTATCCGAGGCCTGCGATGACTGCTACCGGCACAAGGAGCCGGACGGCGATGTCCCAGCCTTCGCGGAGCACGTCGGCTGCGAGGGAGCCGATCATGTTTAACAGGAAACCCTTGTTTTTAGAGGAGTTCTTCAGCATGTTGACGATCATCTGGATGACGGCGGCTGTGGCCGCAAGGAGCAGCAACGTCACTATGCAGGAAAAGGCCCGGCTGAAAGCGTCGCTAAGAGATGATCTGCCCTGCTTAATATGCTGATAGACGGCATAGGATGACGCTCCCATAAAGAAGTAGCTGAAAGCGTAGCTCACGAACAGCAGGATCAGGACTGCGCCTCCGAAGGCGTAGAACCCCAGCTTGCCGAACAGGTTCATGAAGACGAACGGGACGATGATCACCAGGCTCATGATAAACCCGAAGAATACCGACAGTAGCGAGGGTACCAGGAGCTTGGGCTCCTCCAGGATCATCTTGAAACATTCAATTAGAAAGCCCAGCGCTCTGGAGCACTGGTCGATAATACGGTCAATTACCATATGTTTTCACCAGCCGACCCTGTCGCAAATACGATCAGAAGACAGCTGCTATTATTGAGTTCGTTTTGGTATTTAAAGATTGTATACAGGCCGGTTAGAGGAGATATCAAAGTATTTACTTTACAAGCGCAAAATCATAAAGTATATTTTAAATCAACGCTATCAAATGTATATTATATCCCGAGTAGAGGGATCATACCAGGTGTCATCATGGAAAACAAAGAACAGCCAGGCGAGATCAAGCAGTGTCCGGTGCATGGGTATTTCAGGGGGCACGAGTGTACGTGCGGGAACCCGGGAAGATTTGTGCTATCGGGCTATAAGGCGGAAAAGCTCGGCAAGATCATATCCGGCGCACTGAGGCATTTCCCCGCAGACCTGGGCCTGGACATGGACGAACATGGCTGGGTCAGCTTAAGCGAACTGACTAAGGTCATCGAGCGCAAGTACGAGTGGGCAAGATCGTTCCACGTCGACGCCATGTTTAAGACCGATGACAAGGGCCGGTATGAGCGAAAGGGAGACAGAGTAAGAGCCAGGTACGGACACTCGGTAAACATAAAGCCGGATTACCCTGAGTACGATGGGGACATGCTGTATTATGGCACAAGTGAAGAAGAAGCCGACAGAATCCTGGAGATCGGGCTGAAGCCGGTAAACCAGCACTTCGTCCACCTGAGCAAGAGTATCGAAGAAGCGGTAAAGGTCGCCTGTATCAGGACCGAGCACCCGGTGATCATCGAGGTTGATGCTAAGAAAGCGAGAGAAAGCGGCATCGAAATACTCGACGCAGGCCCTGTTTGCCTGACATACCAGATACCGTCGGAATTTTTACAGATAGGATAAAGCCAGTCAGAATGACTGGCCAGTCATACTGACTGGATTATTATATTCCTGTTTTTCTCCACAGTAAACCTGCGGCCCGTCATTTTCTCCATTATCCACATGTTAGTTACGGCGTGAGAGGTAACGCTACTTGTGGTGATTCTGGAAGAGCCTTTTGACAGAGCCATGAAGGTGACGAGCTGATCGCATAAAAAGGGGTCGACCGCTGCTCCCGACTCTAAACAGTTCGCCAGGTTGATGGCGGCTTCAGTTCCAACTTTCTCGGCAGGCAGGCCTCGTTCCCCAAGAGCGCTGCCACCGTGGAAACCGCTGAACAGGGTGATGCTTGATCCGGTCGAGAGGTCGTTTCGGATATCCAGCGCAATTTCTCCGACTTCCATACCGACGCTCTCCAGGTATTTTCTGGCAGCGCCTTCCTGCCTCCGGGATACGTGAGGTGGCAGGTTAGAAGTTGCAGATACGCCTTTAACAGGCCCATCTTTGTGCTCGTCCAGCACAGCGCCCCGGAGGTCTGCCGGCTCGATATCAACAGTGACACAACCGCCGCCGACAGGGAAGAACCCACGACTCTGGAGGCTCAGGCTTCCTCGAAAACCGAACATGCCAAGCGCAGGCAAAGTTACGTGCTTAAAGTAGTCGATAGTCGGAGACCAGCGTACGTCTGTGCCGCCAACGATTTTAATAGACACGGGCGAAGGTGCGAAAGCTGCGACAGGAGTTACGCTTTGCAACACGAGAGAAATGCTACCCGCCGTACCAATGTCCAGAGAATAGTTGCCTCCGCCAATCTTCGAAGGGGTAAAACTGATTGCCGTGGAGCCGGGTGAAAGTCCTTCGATAGTGGCACCGGCCATCTGGCCTACTAACTCGATCGATTTAATATGCTGAATGCTAAGACCCGGACGAGGCCTGTTTTTACGGATGTTTACAATTTTAACTGCTGTGCCCGTGATCGCAGATACGGCCACAGCTGAGCGGAGAATCTGACCTCCGCCTTCTCCGTAGGAGCCGTCGATCTCGATCATTTGCATGAAACATTAGTTGCAAATAATCATATTTAAGAATTATCCGAATCGCGCTAAGAAAAGTATGATCGTCCCTATAAGATGCTGGCAAGGGAACTAATCATGTTGCTAAGCAAATAGCTGATATAAGTCAGGCTCAACGAAGGGACTGCAACCATCTCGAAAGATTTTTCTACCTGTCTGCCTGCGATAAGGTCAAAGCTTCCGGCCTCTTCCTGGTATTCATCCCTGACGACTTTGAAGTCGTACTTACCTGCGGCGGCTTTGGGCAGGCTGACAGACCCGGTACCTGCGTACTTATCATTCAGGTAAATCTTCGCATCCCGAGGCTGAACATTAATCGTTATCGAGCCGGTATTGATCGCCAGAGTACGATTCATATTAAGAATTTTATCCGGCTGGATGGTAACATCAGACGTGTCGTTATAGTAACCATCCAGAGTTAAGGTTACTGTATGCTTCCCTGCGGGAATATCCTGGATCTCACATGGTGTCAGTTTACCAGTGTCCATACCATCTACCAGGATGCGAGCACCCTGAGGGCTGGTCCGGATATTCAGGTTACCATTGCTGGCCACATTCATGCAAACCGGGATGTTGTGCTCGTGTTTCTTGCCAATTGTATTGGGGTAGTAAACATCAAAGGGAGCACTGGACTGTTCGTGGACCTCTCCGTTCAGCTCCCACGAGACCTTAACAATGAATTTTTCCGATACTGATCGAACGTTGACGTTGTAAAAACAGTAGTCACCGCTCGAGTTTGTCTTCATTGAGTCAACTACTTCCAGCCCACCGGTAACATACTTGCAGAGCTCAACAGTTGCTCCTGTGAGAGGCTGACCATTCTTCTGGGTAACCTGTCCATATACTACATTTCTCTGTACAGTAGGCTGTACGTGGTAAGGAGCCTGCTCTTTCATAGGCATATAGATAAGCTGGTAAGCATTATCGTCGCTCGGAACGTGGACTGTATAATTCTGCGATTTGTAAGTGGTCAAATTCTTGTTGCGTTCAGCCCAGATGGTGTAATCACCTGCAGGTATCGTAAACGACCACTGACCGTATTTGTTACCCTCGTAGATGGTGTACATGCCGTTGTTGAGGTAGACAACTCCGTCCAGTTCTTCGATCATATCCTTACTGGACGATACGACACCATATAGTGTGCCGACTCCACTCGCAGGGTAAGAGTAAAAACGGACATCCTGAGAGGTGGTTTTTAGAGGATATATCATGAAGAAAGCGGTATTCTCCATTAAGTGCACATCATCCTTGTCCAGCGTTGCAGCGATTCTAAAGGTACCGCTGCCACCCTCTACTGGCACCTGATTGTAGCTGTAAGTGCCGTCAGACTGGCTTTGAACAGAGCCTACGGGGCGGCATTCTCCGTCCTGTATGACAATGGTAGCTCCAGAAATAGGATTTCCATAGCGGTCCACTACTTTACCCTGGACGGTCCCGTACTGGGAAGCGCAGGATACTGGTATGATTAAGGTAAATATTGCGAGAATAATGAGTATAATTAGAATACTGGAATAACGGGTTTTTAACATTTTTATCCCGAAAAAGAAAAGTTGAGGGGATGTTTATCCCCTCATGGATCTCAGTGTTTAGTTCTCCTTCCTCATGATGAGGTATGCAACGCCGAGCAGGCCTGCGAGAGCGAACACCGTCTCAAAGCCGGGGGCCGGAGTCGGGGTCGGGGTCGGGGTCACTGGGACAGCGGTTGCGGTTGCGGTTGCAGTCGGGGTTACTACTGCGGTCGGGGTTGCGGTTGCAACAGTCGGGACTACATAGTCCGGCAGTGCAACGTTGTTGGTTGCGGTACCGACAGTCAGGTTGACCCATGCGAACCACATGTGTACGTTGCCCGAGGAGTCTGCCTTCTCAGCGGTCAGGTTGTAGACGCCAGAGGGGACTCTGTAGTAGGTGTACGTACCGATTGCTGCGATCTCCGGTCTGGAGACAGTGTACTGCGGGTTCTCGGGCGACTTTACGAGCTTCTGGTTCTCGAGGGTGTCATTGGCCCACTTGGTGGTCCAGAGCTTGACAGTCGCGTTGGGGATACCGTTCTTGTTCTTGTCGGTTACCATGCCCGAGATCGTACCCCAGCCCACTACGTGGACGAGAGCGTCGTCAGTCAGGTTTCTGCTGATGCCGATCTTGGTGTAGCCGGTCACGATGACATCGCCCTTGGTCGCGTTGGACGTCAGGATGATGGCTGCCTGGCCTGCGCTGTTGGTCACGTTGGTCTTGACCGAGGGCAGGTAAGCGATCGTGGTGTTGTTCTCGAAGAAGGTAACGGTCACACCGCTCCTCTTGTACGGCTTGCCATTCAGGAACAGCTGTGCAGTGATGATCGACTGGTCACCGCCGACCAGGATGGTGTCCGGGTCTGCCGTAACTTCGATTGCATCCGGCATCGGGACGTGCAGGACGATGAAGCCCGAGCTGGTCCTCGACTTGTTCAGCGAGTAGTTCTGAGAGGTACCGTAGTAGATAACACCGTCACCGATGTCTGCCTGAGCAGTTGCGTATCCGTAGGTGATCGAGCTGTTGAGCTCAATGTTGTCGAAGACGTAGCTGCCGGGGTACGGAAGGTCCACGTATGCGGTGGTGGTCATGTTGTAGTACTCGACTGCAGTGCCGTCCTGCAGGTTGCCCATCAGGTGCAGGGTCACAACGGTGCCGCCATAGGGCTTGCCGAAGCTGTCCTGTACGCTGCCGAACCAGGAAGCGAGAGTCGGGTTGAAGTAGATGCTGGTCGAGCCGTTGATTAACGGGTCTGCGCCGTAGTAAGCCATGATGCTGGAGTTGTTACCAGCGTAGAGCTCGTTGACCCAGCCGAAGGTGACGTTTGCCCAGCCGCCCTTGGTCGGGACGTTGGTTAAGGTCTGTACACCCTCGTAGTTTCCGCCTCTGCTCAGCGAACCGTTCTGGTTTGCAACCCACGGAGTCTGGTTGACCTTGAAGTCAATCAGGGTGCCGTCTGCGACGGGGTCGCCGAGTGCATCAGTTGCGTAGGCGTAGATCTTGACCTTGTCTGCGTCGTCTGCTGCGATGTTGTTCCTCTCAGCGGTCACAACGATCTTGGCGGGCTGCGGGATAATGACTACGTTAGCCGGTGCAGTGGAGCGCTCCTCAACAGGGAAGCTGTTGGAGTAGCCCTCGCCGAACAGGCTGTGGTTAGCGTAGATCTTGTATGCAGCGGTGTAGGCGTTGCCGTTGGTCTGGCTGTAGTTGTTGCCAGTGCCGGCAAGCGTTAAGCCGAAGGTGTTGTTGACGATGGGGAACTGGTAGAAACCGTTCGCGTCAGACTCGCCAACATAGTACGCCATTGCGTTGTTGTTCGCGTCCACGACTGCAACATATGCGTGCGGCAGTCCTGCGCTAGTGTTCGAAGTGGTTAACCTGCCCGAAATAGCACCCGGGCTGGGGTGTGCCGTACCCATTGCCGGAGCCTGGTACAGGGTCTGGTTGTAGGTTGGCTTGACAGCAGTTACATCAATCGTGATGGCGATGATCGCGAGTACCGCCAGGGCGATTAATACTGCCTTAGTAGTGTTCTTCATTAATTCAACCTCCCATGGTTGTGTATATTCACTGCAGATATCACGCCTCGATAAAACATTCTTGTTTTATCAGCCCATATGCCGCATCTTCGACATATGTCGAACTTGACATCGCTTGATAATTAATCCATAGACACGGATTATTGGACATACATTAGTCATTACCTTAATAAAAGTTTTTTGGTCTTTCGCACGTTAAAAATCCGTTTACAAAGCATGGTTTTATACATAACTCACATGCGGTATGCCGATTACAAATTATGCGCCAATCGCCGGCTACTGGCAGAGTCAGATATTTCGACGCACAGGCGATTATACCCTTAACTGCATACGACAATTGACTAACGATTTATACACGGATCATCTGGCATACTATAATATGCACTATACGAATATACGCTATACCGCTAAATATATTTGTACTAAGCCGGCTAATGATTGACGAACTGGTACCATGAAATACATTGTAATTCTAGGCGACGGGATGGCCGATTACCCGATACCCGAGCTGTCCGGTAAGACGCCCCTCGGGAGCGCTAACAAGCCGTGTATGGACTACCTTGCCGATCGTTCGGCCACGTACGGACTGGTAAAAACGACTATTGCCGGCCTGCCTGCAGGAAGCGATGTCGCCAACCTGTCAGCCATGGGCTACGATCCGTTGAAGTACTACACAGGCAGAGGCCCTCTTGAGGCAGCCAGCATCGGCATACCCCTTAAACCTGCAGACGTAGCCTTCAGGTGTAACCTGATCACGGCCGATGATAACATTATAGACTACAGCGCAGGCCACATCACCACCCAGGAAAGCTCCGAGCTCATGAAGTACCTGGATAGCAAGCTCGGAACACCCGACACTCGCTTTTACCCCGGCATCAGCTACCGGCACCTGCTGGTTATCGAGGGTTGCCCGGACGGGATCAACTGCACGGCCCCCCACGATGTCGTCGGCCAGCCGGTGAAAGATAACCTGCCAAAAGGCGAAGGCAGCGAGAAGATCATCGAATTGATCGAAGCCTCCAGAGACCTGCTCGCCAACCACCCGATCAATAAGAAGAGAGTCGCAGAGGGTAAAAGGCCGGCTAACTCCATCTGGCCGTGGGGCCAGGGACGTAAGCCGTCGATGCCGACCTTCAAAGACCGGTACGGGCTGGACGGAGCCGTCATATCCGCAGTGGACCTGATCAAAGGGCTGGGAGTATTTGCCGGTCTGGAAGTAATCAACGTCCCGGGCGCCACAGGGTACCTCGACACCGACTACGGCGCAAAAGCTGCCCATGCGCTGAAATCGCTCGAAAGCAAGGACTTTGTGTTTGTCCACGTGGAAGCCCCTGACGAGATGTCCCACGAAGGCAGGCTGAAAGACAAGATAAGGGCCATCGAAGATCTCGACAACAAACTCATCCGGCCCATCCTGGCCGGCATGGCAGGTAGAGACGAGTTCAGGATGATGGTACTGCCCGATCACCCGACACCATTAGCTACAAAGACTCACGCCTACGACCCTGTCCCATATATTATATATGACAGTAGATATAATATCACTAATAATAAGCGCTACGATGAGGAATCCATGAAGAACGGCCGCTACGTAGCACATGGCTGCGACCTCATGGGCTTATTCATTCATGGCGATATCCAGGGATAACCTATGGATTCGATCACTGTGAAGGCTTCCGCCACCTCCGCCAACCTGGGGGCTGGCTTTGACGTTATGGGCATAGCCCTCGAAAGCCCGGGCGACACTATCCTTGTCGAGAAAGCGGACGAGCTGTCCATCGTCATCAAAGGCCGGGGTGCAGAGGGCATCCCGGTAGAGCCCGAAAAGAATACTGCAGGCCTGGTAGCCCTGGAGATGGGCCAGAAGGTCAGGATCACGATCAAGAGCGGCATCAGGCCCGGGAGCGGCCTGGGCAGCAGCGCTGCACCGGCCGCGGGCACTGCAGTCGCCATCAACGAGCTATTTTCCCTGGGATACACGAAAGAAGAGCTGGTCTGGATTGCCGCCCGGGGAGAAGTGGCCGCGGCAGGGATTGTCCACGCGGATAATGTGGCACCCTGCATCATGGGAGACCTGACGCTGGTATGCAATAATTATGTGGAGCATGTGGAGATGCCACCAATGGGGGTAGTTGCAGTCCTGCCAGAGATCGTGGTGAGCACGAAAGCCGCCCGGGGCATTTTGCCACAGCAGGTGCCATTACACGAGATGGTGCTGAACGTGGGCAAGGCGTCGATGCTGATGGCCGGCGTAGCTAAAAAGGACCCCGGGATCATAGGCCGATCTCTCACGGGCACCTTCAATGAACGTTACAGGTCGCCATTAATTAAAGGCTATGACAGCGTCAGAGAGGGAGCTCTGGAGTCTGGCGCATACGGGGTGGCAATCAGCGGGTCCGGCCCGACGATGCTGGCCCTCTGCCCGGAAGAAAAATCCTTCGACGTGGCAGCGTCGATGAGGAAAAGATTCGAGAGCGCCGGGGTTATTTCAGAAGCGTACATTACCAGCATTGGCAAGGGTGTCAGAATCATTAACAAAGAAGGACAGGAGTGATAGGATAATGCTGCTGAAAAATATGATCACCGGCCTGGCGGCCGTCACCTGCGTATTGTTAGGGCTGACCATATCGGGCTGCATATGCTGTAACTTTGGGTTGCCGGGAGATGTAACTCCGACTCCGGAGCCCTGGCCGACGGAGAGCCCGACCGGATACCCTGTGGAGCCCACACAGGAACCAGATACGTATACCCCCATCCACGGCACGGCCGTAGTCATTCCAACCCCGGCGGCCGATGTAACTCCGACACCGGCGGCTGATGTAACTCCGACACCGGTATCGGGCATCATGGATGCCGAAATGGTCGGCTACGGTACGGACCAGGACACGTACAACCGCGGCGATACTGCAACTTGCTACGTAGAGGTCAGGAATACGGGCGAAGTACCTATCGAAAGAGTGGATTTTATAGTAAACGTCTACACAACCAGGCCGTTTATCGGTAAGATCCACGCGATCGACGACCAGACTTACACTGTCGATCAACAGGGCATTGAGCCGGGCACGACGAAGCGCGTGGAGATATCTGTCGTGATTCCGGAGAGCTATCAGGGCTTTAATACTGCCGGCGATTACCAGTTCGAGATTGTAGTCCGCATCGGAGACAAAGAAATCGGTAATTTCAGCAAGGATATCAAGGTTGTTTAGATTTTAAGAGTCTCTGAGAGGAGCCTTTTTAAAAAGGCTCCCGGTTTACAGCGTCTGACGGTAATACCGGCACCCCAGGACGTATTACTTCGAACGCGCTCTTTTTTTATTTTTTCGCTCAAACTCCAGAATAGTGTGAACTTCGTGTAGTTATACCTTTTTTTGGTGAGTGTTGTGAATCAGAGAGATAAGATCATCATCATTCTGGCAGTCGCTGCGATCGTTGGATCGGCGATCTGGGCAATGTCCCCCTATGGCCAGGCACAGGATACCGGCCTGGCGGCATCTCCGGCAGGGACACCTTCTCCGATAGTCGGCCCGACCGCATATGCACCAGGAGGCGAGGGCACTGCTGCCCCGACCATCATTGTGGGTACCAGGACAGTATCGACCCCGTCCCCCACGCCGGTCACTCCGACTCCGACCCCTGCTGCCACAGTGGTTCCGACAACGGTGGCTGTGACCGGCCAGCAGGGCATGTCGGCTCAGCTTGTGAATTATGGCACGGACAAGGATACCTTTACCAGGGGAGAGCAGGCTACCGGCTTCGTCACGATCAAGAACACAGGCAGCTCAGTTATCAACGATGTAACTACCTCAGTCACGGCCAGCAGGGCGGTGCCAGTCGTGGGCCAGACGACCCTCGGAAGCAAAGACTATACTTTCAGTAACCTGAACATCAACCCCGGCGAGACCAAGCGCGTTGAGTTCAAGGCGGACATACCGGCCGAATATAAAGGTGTGTCCACCGCTGGAGATTACACCCTCCAGGTCACGATCAGGACTGGTGGTACCGAAATCGGGAGCTTCAGCAAGACTGTGAAAATTGCCTGAATCTCCACATTTTTTTATTTTATGACCCCTGACGCAGGATAAGGACCGCTAAACCATTTTACGCCTTAATTCGTGCGATATATCGATAATAATTATAAATTTGTCACATTACTATATTTTGGTGATTATTTTTGGCTGAAAGGGTGGTAATAGCCCCGACCACTCGTAACGAGGGCCACGGGAAGTTCGTGCTGGAGGTCGACGATGAAGGCATCGTGACCCGGGGACACTTCCTGAGCCTGGTACTCGTCCGGGGCTTCGAAAAATTCCTGGTAGGCAGAGCGATGGAGTTTGCGCCTGTCGCCACGAGCCGTTTCTGCGGCCTTTGCCCGCCCACGCACGCTACGGCCTCATCGGAGGCGATCGAGCAGTCGATCGGCGTGTCTCCGCCCCGTCATGGCCTGCTGCTGAGAGAACTGTGCAACCTGGGAAACCACCTGCATGATCATCCGCTGCAGCAGATATTGATCCTGCCGGACTTTGTCAAGGACGCAGAAGGGCAAAAAGAGGCGCTGATCCGGATCCAGAAGCTGCGGAAGATCGGGCAGTCAGTATGCGAGGTCACGGGAGGCGAGGCGATACATTCCCCGCATATACGGGTGGGTGGTATGCAGCGAAACATTAGCGAAGCTGCGAGGCGCAGGCTGCTGGACTTGATAATGGATTATAAGGGCATCTGGGATGAGCAGCGAGAGTTTATGGAGCGGGCCTTCGATGCCTCTGAGGTACCGCCCGGCCTTGGCGTGCACGACATGCCGCTGATGGCGACGGACCTGATCTACGGAAGATCGGATGTGTTCCGGCGGGAGTACTACCAGGACTATTCGGAAATGCTGCCGGTGCCATTTTATGGAGAGGACATCGGCACAGAGGCGTGCACCGTCATCCCGATGATCAGAGGCAAACCGGTCGAAGTCGGGCCCAGGGCCAGGCTGTGGAAGTACAGGGGCTACAAAGAGTTAGGCACGATGGCCCTGAACCGCGCGCGGCTCATTGAAATCACTTTACGAAGGGACAGGGCCGAAGAGATCCTGAGGACGCTCGATACCAGAGCCCGGACCATCAACCAGCCCGTGACCAGAGGCTCGGGTCAGCTGGGCATCGGCGTGAACGAGGCGCCCAGGGGGACTAACGTCCATATTACCAGAGTGGAGGACGGCCGGATCACCTTCTACAAAGCCATGCCGGCAACTATGTGGAGCATCCCAGCCATTGGCAGGGCGACGGAAGGATACCATCACAGGTGGGCCCAGTGGGTCATGCGGTCTTACGATCCCTGCATCTCCTGTGCCACACATTATATTATCGTACAGGATGGTCACGTCGTTGATCGGTACTCCGACAGCAGGGGAGGATGGGTATGACCAAACCGAAGTTTGCATACCTGCACCTGGCGGCCTGCTCGGGTTGCGAGATCTCGTTTCTCGACAACTTCGAGCGTGTGCTGGACATGATGGACATGGTCAGCATAGATTACATGACCATTCTTATGGATGCCACGGAGATGCCCAAAGTCGACCTCGTCTTTGTCGACGGCGCAGCCTGCCTGCAGTCGAAGGAGAGCATAGAATCTCTCAAAAAGGCGCGGGAGAATGCCGGGTTCCTGGTAGCCTGGGGCGGTTGTTCCAGCACGGCTACGATCAATAATTTCTCCAGGGGAGGACAGAGCCCGCAGCCCCAGCACGAGTCTTTCCCGCAGATCAGCCGCCTTGTTAAAGTAGATGCGTTCGTACCGGGGTCCCCTCCCGGCCCGGAGATGGCCTACAACATCATCCGGGCGTTCGTCGAGGGAGATACGGATTACCTGAAATACCTGACGACCGAGGGCATGGGAGGGTTCTCCTGCGGCTGCGATCTCATCTCTAAGATCGTGGAGAACGCGCTGTGTATCGGGTGCGGTGCATGCGCCTTTTCCTGCCCGACGCGGGCTATAGATATGGTACTGGGGCGCCCGAACATCAACTGGGAGAGGTGCGTCAAGTGCGGCGCATGCTATGCCCAGTGCCCGCGGAGCTTCCAGCCGGTAGATATGATGAACAGAATGCTGGAGGAACTATGACCGGCGAGGGATTCGGAAAGTACAGGAGCGTCTTTACAGCCCGCTCCACATCGGATAAGATCAGAGACGTGGCTCAGGATGGGGGCGCTGTCACGGCATTGCTCTGCTATGCCCTGGAAAATGGAGAGATCGACGGTGCTGTCCTGACGAAGAGAGCAAGTCGTAACTGGCATGCAGGCCAGGTTGTCGCTACTACAAGGGAAGAAATCCTCGATTGCGCTGGCAGCGTGTACGAGCTGTCTCCAAGCGTGTTCCAGCTCAAGGATGCGGTCAGGGAAAACGCGCTGGAAAACGTAGCGTACGTAGGGCTGCCCTGCCAGGCAGTGGCTGTCCGCAAGATGCAGCTGTACCCGTTCGGAGGCCGCCATGTCGGTGACAAGATCCGTTACCTGATAGGCATATTCTGTAGCGAAAACTTCCCGCACGAAGGCACGAGAGGCATCGTCGAGGGCTATGGGGGTATGCCCCTCGAGATGATGAACCGGTTACACCTGGGAGGTGGCAAGTTTATCATAGAGGCGGACAATGAAACCGGAGAAGTGCCGATCAAGAAAGCAGCGAGGTACGCCCAGGACGGCGATCACGTCTGCCCTGACCTCACGGCGGAGTACGCAGACATCTCTGTCGGCTCGATAGGATCCGAGCCCGGCTGGAACACGATCTTCGTCAGGACCCGGAGAGGAGAGAAACTGCTCGGCGGAGCGCAGGCAGACGGCGTGCTGGAAGTCAAGGACATAAGCACGGTAAAGCCCGGCTTAGGATTACTGCAAAAGCTGGCACTGGCCAAGAAGAAGATGGCTAAAGAGACCATTGACAAGCGTAAGCAACTCGGGCTCTTCGTCACCAGGGACATGTACTATTAAACGTCTTTCTTAGCGGGCGCAAGCCCGCCATTTTTTGTAAATAGATATGTATCTCTCTCAGCCTACAAATAGATAGCGGTAAGGCGTTTTTTACCCCAGCGGCAAGTATTTATGGCTTAGAATCCAATAGACTATTGGTAATATACCTGTGAAAAGCTGTCAAACACTAAAGAGTGTTTGAAAGCGAAAACGCAACGGCAAGAAGGTGTTCAAACCCACTGAAAATTAGCCAAGTAAAGCTATTAAAAAACCGAATAGCCTACAAACGCTAAAATGTATTGCAGAGGGTGTTTAAACCTACGGAAAATTAGCAAAGTAAAGCTATCAAAGCCTGAATAGCCTACGAACGCTAAGAACCAGTAACCCAAGAGGGTGTTCAAACCCACTGAAGTCTGACACCGTACAGTTGTCGAATACCGAAAGCATACGAACGCTAAAAGTACATTGAAGAGGGTGTTCAAACCCACTGAGATCTAGCATCGTACAGCTGTCGAACGCGGAAT
This sequence comes from Methanocella sp. MCL-LM, assembly GCF_049676595.1. Taxonomy (GTDB): domain Archaea; phylum Halobacteriota; class Methanocellia; order Methanocellales; family Methanocellaceae; genus Methanocella_A. Next base: position 1,208,744 of record NZ_CP187259.1, on the reverse strand, counting down.
AGCTGAAGAACGCAACAATGCAGCAACAAAGAAGGTGTTAATTCCATATTGGCACCGTTAAATTTGTTTGGTGCAGTGTAGCAGCTGCATGAGGTATTGCAAAAGGGAACATGGCAGCGGCGGGCCATTACACCGCCGCCCTATTCTATTTAACGACTTCTTCTCCCGGCGATCATACGGGCTCTACGCCGGACTCCCCGACTTTTCGCCCGCTCAGGGATTAAAAGTGATATCCCCGAAAATACCACAGTCTCATGTCGTGATACCCCCATGGCAGAGCCCCACATCGAACTCCGGAACGTGTACAGGACCGTTACCAGGCAGGCGGGAACATCGGTCCGATCGGAGATATTGCGAGGTGTGAACCTCAATGTCCTCAAAGGAGAGCTCATCACCATCATGGGACCGTCTGGAGCGGGCAAATCGACCCTGCTGCGGCTGATAAACCGGCTGACTGAGGCTGATTCTGGCACAATTCTCCTCGACTCGGCAAACATCAAGGATTACGATCCCAGAGAGCTCCGGAGACGGGTGGGCATGGTATTCCAGATACCGGTCGTCTTCAAAGGCAGCGTCAGGGATAATCTCGCTTTTGGAACGAAACTCTGGAACACGGACGCGGACATCGAAGCGCTGGCAGCCGAGGCCGCGATACCCGGCGAGCTCATGGATGCAGATGCAGCCCACCTCTCAGTGGGCGAGAAACAGAGGGTCTGCATCGCCAGGGCACTGGCCAACAAGCCCGAAGCTCTATTATTGGACGAGCCGACCTCGGCGCTGGATAAAGCTTCGGCCGAAAAGGTGGAGAGCCTGCTCTTGCGATTACAGTCAGAGCGTCACCTGACAATGCTGTGGGTGACACATGACCAAGCACAGGCAAGGAGGATATCCCGTCACAATTACGTCCTGGAGGACGGCAAGCTGAGGGAAGAGCATGGTTGAGGTCATAGTACTGGGATTCGGGCTTGCCATCGCCCTGCTACTTCTGGCTGCAGTGCTGGCAGCGAGGTACCACATCTGGAAAGAAGTCACCATTTCCGGTGCCCGGGCGATCGTCCAGATACTTATCTTATCGTCCGTCATCATCCTGATGTTCAACCTGCCAGTTTACTGGAGTCTCCTGATTCTGCTCGCCATGGCCGCCGTGGCAGGCTATACCACGTATACAAGGGCAGGCAAGCTGGAACTTATCTTTCCAGCCGCAGTAGTCTCGATAGCCGTCACATCGATGGCGATGGTAGTCCCCTTTTTCCTGCTCGGGATCTTTCCCCTCGAGCCGAGGTACCTGATACCAACTGGCAGTATCTTCATAGGCAATGCCATGAACGTCAGCTCCCTCGCCATCGACCGCTACAGAGGAGAGCTACGCAATCGCAGAGGCGAAGTCGAGGCATACCTGGCGCTGGGAACGTCGCCTCGCATGGCCACGGAACACAGTTTAAAGCAAGGCATACTGTCAGCGCTTATCCCTTCGATAGACAACATGAAAAACCTGGGCCTCGTCTGGATACCCGGCGTCATGACAGGCATGCTCCTCAGCGGCTCCGACCCAGTGCAGGCCGCAGCCATACAGGTCAGCATCTTCATCGCCATATTCCTGACAGGGATGATCTCGGCCAATATCCTTCTGTATTATGCCACTTCGAGCTTTTTCACGAAAGCGCTACAACTCAGAGAAGATGCGTTATGATCGTATATTACTCACCACGGCGGCACGGAGGCGGACCGACTCAAAACAAACCACCTGGTTATTTCAACCACGGCGGCACGGCCCCTTATCCGGACTACAGTAGATTAAATATTTGAACCACGGCGGCACGGCGGTGCTGTGTTGCATAATTCATTTTCTCTTCTTTGGGCCGAGCTATTGCAGGTGGAGTGACTCAGCAAGACGATCGCTGCGCTGTGCCAGGATCACAGATTACGCAGAATCTGATGATTCTGACAGATGCCACAGATTGCACAGATTCTAATCGATGAGAAATGGATTTGCCGTCTACCGATTTTATTCTAAGGTCATCTGTGAAATCAGTGCAATCCGTTTCAATCTGTGATCCTGGCACAGCGCAGCGATCGTCATCGCATCGCCTCGAGAACGCCTGCGACTGCAGGCGTTCAAAAGGCGAACATGAAGATAAGAATAATGCAACACAGCAGCACGGCGACACCAAGACATTCATAAACCGGTATAAGTGAACTCTTTTTTAGGTCCACGGCGACACCAAGACAGAGCATTAATCATATGCTTACTATCCAATCGATTCAGCCGGACTTTCGTTTAATATCCTTAATGAAGCAAAATATATTTGTCTCCGTGTCCTCAGCCCGCCGTGCCGCCGTGGATCAATAAAAAGAGAGCCTTGTTATTCGAGTACGGGTTGTCTCTGTGTCGCCGTGCCGCCGTGGTTCAAATAACCATCCTGTCATCGTTACTCGAATTGTCGCCGTGTCGCTGTGCCGCCGTGGTTAGAACATCTGCGCTCCTGTTGTCGGGTTTAGGAGCCGTGCCACCGTTGTAAACAAAAAGAAGCGCATACTGCAGGCGTTGGTAGTCAAACTAGTGAATGGAAAAATTAAGCGTTTTTGGCCATTAGCTCGTCGGCCTTTTCGGTCGCGACCTTGATGGCTTCTTCGATGGTTTTCTGGTCGATCTCCTGGGTACGGTCGGTAACCAGCGTGATATCGATGGTAAGGTCCTTGCCTTCGATGCCGATGGAAATGTCCAGGTCGACTACCCTTTTGGCGGGGACGACAGAATAGATGTGATCGACGACGGCCTGGTAGACCGCGTCGATGATCTCTTCTTCTTGCATATGCTAACTCAGCCGTTTACTCGGCCCGGCCGCCCGTTGCGGGGCCCTGGCCCTGCATCTTGCCCAGCGCGGACTTAAGCTGTTCCTGGAGCTGGTTGAACCGTGCCTGGAGGCGTTCCTCCTGGCGGCTGAGAGACTTGAGGCGGACGTCGAAGTTGTCCTTCTTTTCCTCGAGGTCCTTGAGCACATCCTCCCGCCTGGCCTTGATCAGGAGCTCGCCTGCGCCCTTGTAGACTTCGGCGCCCTCTTCGGTCTTCTGGAGCTCTTCGAAAGCGCGCTCAGTCTCCCTGAGCAGCATTTCGACCTGAGCCTTCTGCTGCATCAGGGCCTGCGCCTGCTGCTGCACCTGCTGAATCTGGGCCAGCTGGTTCTGGATCTGCGGTGGTAGTTCGTTCATGATGAAGTCACCCTGGTATTAAACATGTCCTCTGCGATCTTGATGAGGCGGAGCCAGGTATTGATGGCTGCCCTCAGTGAGACAACGTCTTCGGCGACGACGAAGAGCTTCAGGGTATCGCCGGATAGTTCCAGCGATACTTTCGAGCGCTCCGATGGTATAGCCTGCAGCTCAGGGCGCAAAGATTCAAAAGCTGGCTGAGCCAGGCGCCCGAGCTCAAACTCGACCGATAGTGTGTGCATTATGCTGCCAGCACCCGCGCCTTAAGCGGCGGGCACTCTTTTGATGGTGGTCGGCCGCTCTTTGATCAGTATACGGTGGCCGCAGTACTGACAGCGTACGCCCTTCATGTCTTTGTCGACCTCTACGGTCTGCTTGCAGTGTGCACACTTGTAAACCATCGATTACTCACCCTTGACAGTGGTCGCGAGCTTGCTGATGGTGCGGGCTGCCGTCTTGCCGCTCGGGGTCTGGGGCAGGTAGGTGCCGCCAGTGTACGAGTACTTGCACTTGATGCAGGACCAGATGCCGGTGCCCTCTCTCCATACGGACATGCGTCCGCACTTCGGGCACTTGTGAGCCTGCCTCATGTTCCCTTCGATGTCGGCGAC